>NZ_BAABKO010000004.1:0-425644 GCF_039543865.1 Microbacterium gilvum
GGTCGGGTTCGACGGTGTCTTTCACGGCGAACCCTTCCCGGAGGAACTCGGGGTTCCACGCCAGGTGCGCGCCGGTGGGGGCGACGAGGGCGGCGAGGCGGCCGGCGGTGCCGACCGGGACGGTCGACTTCCCCACGACGAGCGCGCCGGGGCGCAGGTGGGGGAGGAGGTTGTGCACGGAGGAGTCCACGTAGGTCAGGTCAGCGCCGGTGCCGTCCTTGCGCTGCGGGGTGCCGACGGCGATGAAGTGGACCTCGGCGTCGGCGGCCGCGGCGATGTCGGTCGTGAACGACAGCCGTCCGGACGCGAGGGCGTCGGCGAGGATCTCGGGCAGGCCGGGCTCGAAGAACGGCGCCTCACCCGCGGACAGCTTGCCGATCTTCCCCGGGTCCACATCGATGCCCACGACCTCGTGCCCCAGCGACGCCATCGCCGCCGCGTGCACCGCACCCAGATACCCGCACCCGATCACACTCAACTTCATCTGAAGACTTCTGCCTCTCGTTTCGCTCATGTACCGCGGGCTCCAGCACCAGGACCTCGCGTCGCTCGCGTACTGCCTCCAGTATGCGAGCTGGATCAGCTCGACGGCGCTCAGCCAGTACACAGTCGACGGTGCGGGCGCATCTGGGACTCCGCACCGGCTCCGGGCACATACCTAGCGCGTCGGCGTATGCCCGACGCGTCGATAGGATGGATGCTCAGCCCGCTCGGCGACGGACGGCTACTTGCATGCGCAAGCCGCATGGCAATAGCGGGCAAGCTTGCAACGGACACACGGGGGACACCGATGACCGATACGACTGTTCGCGTGCTCGAATCGGTCGCGGCTCCAGGCCCGACGATCAAGTACATCGATCAGGTGGTTCGCCACGCTCCCGCTGATATCAAGTTTCTCTACTTCAGCTGGTGGCGGGCATTGCTCGGGAGATATGACGTCCTCCACATCCATTGGCCCGAGTTCCTCATGCGCTCTCGCACGCCGTGGGCGCGACGTGTTCAGCGGATTCTCTTCCGTGCGCTGCTCCTCCGCCTTCGCCTTGCTCGCACGCCCGTTGTGCGGACGCTCCACAATCTCGAGCCTCATGAGCGGGGAGATGAAGTCGAGGTACGGCTCCTCGCAAAGCTCGACACGCTCACCACTGCGCGCGTCCTCATTAACGGCGCCGACACGGGAAAGTTGTCATCGCGTGATCGAGTGGTGCTCCACGGCGATTATCGCGAGCAGTTCAGCGAGATTCAGAAGAGCGAATCCGTGCCTGGCCGCCTCTTGTTCTTCGGGCGTATTGAGCCGTATAAGTCCGTGCCCGAGCTAATTGAGGCATTCGAGATCTCAGCTGAACCTGGAAGTGAGCTGCGCGTCGTCGGGAAGCCGACAGAGAGCACCCGTCAGCAAATCGAGAGCCGCGTGGAACGCTGGGGTCGTGCAGACGCATCGGTGACGACGCGCCTCGAGCACATTTCGGATGCAGAGATGGTGGCGGAGATGACCTCTGCGGAGGCCATCGTCCTGCCGTATCGCGAGATGCACAACTCCGGAGTGTTGCTCGTCGCATTGTCGCTTGGTCGACCAGTCATCGCACCACGTTCCGCGGCCAATGATGCGATTGCTCGAGAGGTCGGCCCTGGCTGGGTAGTCTCCTACGACGGTGACTTCGACTCTGCCGCGCTCAGCCGCGCATTGAGTGAGCTGCGCCAGACCAATCGAGCGGTGCCGGATCTCAATGCGCGTGACTGGCGCACGGTGGCTGCAGGGTATGCAGAGGTGTTCCGCGCAGAAGCGCTGGCGACCGGCCGTAAGGCTCGAGTGCAGATCTTTGTTAATGTCGGAGGACAGCGCGATAACATCGGCGATTCATTGCTGAGACGGGCGTACCTCGACGCTTTGCGGGGGTGTGGTGATATCCATGCATATACGGGGCCTGACAGCGGTTACAACTCTGGACTCGGCTTGCGGGACACCGATCACTCATACGAATCGCCTGCGGCATGGTTGTTGATGGCCTTCCTCTCCGGACTGAGGCACCGAGGCACGGTATTCGCCGCAAACACAGGCGAGGTCGTCGGTACGGATGTGGAGTACCGGAAAGGTCGTTGGCAAGAGCCGCTGTCATTGCTGCTCAAGATTCGCGGCGGTCGGACGCTGCTCGCCGGAGTCAGCGTGCGCCCGGGTTCCTCGATCGATCAGACGTCGTTGAGGACACTAAGTAGAAGGGCTGCCTTCGCCACCTGGCGTGACACATGGACGCGAGACGCATTCGGAGTCGGAGAAGTGCAACCGGACTGGGCGTTCGCGCTCGGAGGCGCGGCTGATGACGATGGGTCGGATCGCGACGTCCTGGCGATCGCTATGCGTGGCGATCGCCCCTTGCCGGGAGACGCGTGGGTGTCCGATGTGCGCGAAGTGATATCGGCGACGCAGGCCCGTCCGGTGGTCGTTGTCCAGGTACGACGAGATGCGGAGCGCGCACGCGAACTCGCGGCCCTATTTGATGCCGACATCATGGACTGGCCCGTGTCTGACGATCACAGCGTTCAGGAAGCGAGAGTGCGAGAGCTCTATCGATCGAGTGTCGCTGTCATCTCCGATCGTATTCACGCGTTGATCGTCGGCCTGACCGAGGGAGCAGTTCCCTTGGGCTTTAGCACGGGTTCCCCCGAGAAGGTCACGCGGTCCTTGAGCACGGTTGTGTCGACGCCCTTCTTCGCGCGGCCGGGCGAGGGGCAGCGCATCTGGCTTGACGCGCTGCGCAGCCGGTCGACGACCCTCGACGATCTGGAGCAAGCGCGTGGCCAACTCGCACAAGTCCGAGCTCGCATTGACGAGACCATCGCACGATGAGTCAGCGCACGGCGGTAGAGCCGGCACGAGAGTGCGGCTCCGATGACTAGCCTTGGAGGAACGGCGGCGCGAGGCGCCAGCATCACGATGGCAGGTCAGCTTGTTCGACTCCTTGCGCGCCTGGTCACGCTGGTCGTTCTCGCGCGAATGCTTGACGCCGCTGACTTCGGGCTCGTCGCCATGGTGACTGCGATTGTGGGCATCGGTGAGCTGATCGGCGATCTCGGCCTTTCGAACGCTGCCATTCAATCGAAGGATCTCTCGACTCAGCAGCGGAGCAATCTCTTCTGGATCTCGGCTTCGATCGGACTCGTCGTGGCGGGGGCCGCAATAGCCGGCGCCCCTCTTATCGCCGCAGTATACGGTGAACCGCTTCTGGTCGGGATTACGATCGCTTTGTCATCCACCTTCTTGCTGAGTGGTATCTCGGCTCAACACAAAGCTTCCCTCGCCCGCGGGCTTCGCTTCCGAGCTCTCGCGATTGTTGAGACCCTGCCACCGATCATCGGTGGAGTCGTCGCAATCATGCTCGCGTCCGTCTACGACAACTATTGGGTTCTGATCGCGCAGCAGATCGCGCAGGTCGCGATTGCGACCGTGCTCGCGTGGTGTTTCGCGCGATGGATGCCGCGACTGCCCCGGCGAACGAGCGGGATGCGCCCGCTTATCACCTATGGGTTGCATCTCCTCGGAGCGCAGACCATCGCCTATGCGAGCCGCAATATCGACACGATCGTTACCGGTGTGCGTTTTGGAGCGGTGGCGACCGGCCAGTACTCGCGAGCATTCGAGCTCGTGATCAACCCGCTAAATCAGCTGAACGCGCCCTCGACTCGTGTTGCCACTCCCGTGCTGTCGAAACTTCAAGATGACACGGCGCGCTACAACCTCTTCCTCCTGCGCGGTCAGAAGATCATGCTCGTTGTCGTTGCACCGGTCCTCGCGTGTGCCATCGCCGTCGCAGACCCGCTGATCGTCGTCGCGCTGGGTGAGCGCTGGAGTGCGGTCACCCCGATCTTTCAGTTCCTGTGCGTGGCGGGTGCCATCCGACTCGCCGCGTACGCGACGTATTGGATCGCACTTTCGAAGGGGGTCACGAAGCTGAGTCTCTATGTCAACCTGGTCTCCGCACCCGCCTTCCTGATCTGCATCCTGATCGGCTCCAGTTGGGGTGTTGTGGGAATCGCGGGCGGTTTCACTGCGGCGACTCTCGTGACATGGATCGTCTCGCTCATCTGGTACGGGCGGGCGGCAGAGGCTCCTGCGCGCGACCTTTTCCTCGGTGCCGCCCGAGTCTTCTTCGCCACCGTGCCCGCTGCGGTCCTTGCATGGTTCGCGTCTGCCGCCGTGGACGGTACCGTTCTGCAGATGCTCTCCGGCGTCGCTGTCTTCTTGTTCGTGTACGTGCTCACAGCCATCCTGGTTCCTATCGTGCGAAAGGATTATGCCGAGGCGGTTTCCACGGCAAAACTCTTCGGTCGTCGATAACAGAGATGTACGGCGAAGGGGAGGCTCATCCATTTGGATGCGCCTCCCCTTCGCCGTACATCGACCGACGTCGTGTCAGTTCGCTCCCGAGGAAGTACGCGGGTCGAAGGGCAAATTGAGCGTCGAACGTCGGATCACCTCCGGCCATGAGGCCCTCAGCGCGTCTTCCGAGCTCTCACGTTCAGTGAGGGCGACACGAACGCGTTCAACCAGTCGATCGGCGCCCTCCGGGCCGGCTATACGTCCGTCGTACCCGAGGAGACGGTAAAGCCCTTCGAATTTGTCCTGATAGTCGAACGCGACGGTCGCTCGGCGTGCGACGCTCGCCAGGACGACGAGGTGCATCCGGCCGGAGACGACGAGGTCGACCTCCCGGGCGATCGCGACGACCTGAGCCGGCATCGGCGCGTTTTCCACGTGGAAGAGCGCGGTTTCTGTCGCGAATTCTGAGGCGATGCCCGCCAGATAGGCTTCCTCGCTGCGCTCGCCGCCACGGGAGTCGTGCGGCACGAGGATGCAGCTAATGCCGTCGTCGAGGAGCGTGCGAATCAATCGCACATAGGCATCGCGTAGCCCCGGAAACCGCTTCTCCTGGCGCGGGTTGGCGTTGACCAAGACGATCTGCCTTCCCTCGGCTCGCTGTTGCGTGACCCAGTCCGCGAGTACTCGATCCTCTAATGCAACGTTCGGCTCGGTGAGAAACGCCAGGTCGGACACCGTTACAACTCGTTGTCCGCCGTCGGCCCGGAGGCGCTCTGCCGAGCGCTCGTCTCGTGCGCTGAGCTGGGCTATCGCACTCGTCTCCTGCATCGCGCGGCGAGCGCGTGGCGCTGGCGCGTTGTTCCAGCTGAACCCGAGAACGCGCGCATCGGCACCGCAGGTCGCGGACGCTGCGACGGTGCGGAATCGGCGCACTGAAGCGAACTCGCTGTACACGCCGTCCATGATGTCGGCACCGACGAGGGATACACTCTCGGCCGACTGAGCAAGGGTGAGGACGGTCTTCAGGGCTGCACGGCGACCGCCCTGGCCGTAGAGCAAGGAGGGCAGATATACATACTCGACGTCCTCGCGGTCCGAGGTCCACAGGAGATCCTCGGGGCGTCGAGCGATGACAGTCAGCGGCCCGGGACAGGTCTTGACGAACGCCTCGTACATCGCCTCATCGCCGATGCTGCCCTCGCCGGGACCGGCGATGAGGATGTGGCCCTTCCGAGCCCCTTTGTCAGCCTGCTTGGCCGCGCTTCTGGCGGTGAAGCGTTCGAGGACTCCTTCCAAGTCGATTGCTGCGTTGCGTAGGACGTCGCGGAACGACATTTACTCCCCTTCAGTTGCGGGTTCGCGGGCATCGCCGAGCGTGGGAGCAGCGCGAACGCGGGCTTGTTCAGCATAGTGCGGAGATGCTCGGCGATCCTTAGGCAGTGAGCCCCACCGGTGTCTCCCGGGCTGTTGCGCTTATGATCGGGGGCGTTGTAGTGCATGCAGGTCCAGTTCCGCGCGTGCAGAGGGGACTGCATGAATCGCGAGGGTCATTCGCTCCGAACCCGACGTTCGAGGAGGGAACACGCGAGCACGACAAGCCGATGGCAGCGACGATTGCTGGTCTGGGCGGTCCTCGTGGGGTTTCTCGGTGGCTTGATCCTGACGGTTTCTCGCTCCCTCGTGTTGCCGGAGCAGTTCGGGCGAGACGCGAACCGCATCTATCTCATAGCGAGTGGTCAGGCGGACTTCGCCGACGGGTCATACACGCCGGTTGCGATCGTCTACCGGCTTCTCGGCCTTGGGGCGGCTCCCGACGTCGCTGCCGTGCTCGGCTACGTCCTCGCATCAGTGGCGATCATCGTCGGCATAGCGCGGTCGGGACGCCGCACGGCGGGAGTTCTCACCGCTGTGTACATATCGAGTGCATTCCTCCTTGCCGGCGTCTACCTCGGTCAATACTCGAAGGATGTATTTGTCATCCCTCTTGTCCTGTTGCTTCTTCTCCTGCCGAAGCGGATCTGGTGGGAGATTACCGCCGTGGCGGGCATGCTCGTCTACGCCTACTTCTTCCGCGACTACTGGGCGATCGTGGCGGTCGCGTACGTCGGCTTCCGAGTCGTAACCATCTGGCAGGTTCGACTGAGATATCTGCTCGTCTCGGGGGCGCTGTGCGCAGTGATCGTTGGACTCGCATTTTTTATCGTTTTGGGTCATGATCCGAACCACTTCCGCACTGCCGTGCAGGACCATCTCGACGCCAACACCATCATCATGCCCATTGAGCTGGTCAATCAACCCATCGGTGGGCTAGTTGACATCTTTGTCAACTATTGGCTTCTCTACGTGCCACTGATGCTGCCGTTCACTGCAGGTATTCCATACGTCGTGATTCTGATCGGATACGTGTTTGTGAAAGTACTGCCGCTTGTGTCGTTGCGCTCGGCAATCAGATGGCCATCGGGCGCAACGCTCGACGGGGTGCTCGTGCGGAGATCGCTTGCGCTAATGTTGGCATTTGGTGTGGTGCAGGCAGTATTCGAGCCTGATTACGGCTCTGCGCTTCGGCATTTCACACCGCTCATGCCGCTCGCGATCGTCGTCATGCAGTCGATGCGTTCTGGAACACCGCGCGTCGGCAAGGCGCTGCCCTGGAGTTGGGGTGGTGGGTCCGTGGAGGGGGTCGACCAGGATGCGAGTGCCACGGAGCGATGAGAGGTGGGGCGTTCTGCCCATCGGGAGCGCCTTCGCTTCCCGGGCCGGCGCCCTTGCAACATCTACGATTGGAACCCGATGCATAGCGAAGCGAGATCTGAAGTGAGCAGTGTCACCATGCTGTGGATCGAGTCGACGAGGGTTGGCTCGGCTGCGAGGACGCATATGGATGGCTCGCGCGCAAGGCTCGACGCGGCAGGTATCCCCGTACGCCATCAGATCTACTCCGAGGCGATCGCCGAAGGCGTCATCGCGAAGTTGCGCCGACTGCTCGCCTTGGTCCGCGCAGGTCGGAAGGCGGCGAACCGCGGCGTCCTCATCACACGCTGGCACCCGTTCCTCGCGTTCGTCGCTCCCGCGTGGAGGCGCAAGGGCGGCCGCATCCTCCTCCTCGTCCAGGGCAACGACGACTCGACGTACGAGACCAATCCGTGGCTGCGCAAGATTCCAGGCATCCGAGCGCTCATGACGAGGAGTCTCCGCGACGGATCGTCGGTCCTGTGCGTCAATCGCGGTCTCGCCGAGTGGGTGCGCGAGCAGCGCGTTGGCGTGCCCGGCCCCGTCGATGTCATGCCGAGCGGCGTGAGCGATCTCTTCTTCGATGCGCAGCCCCGCGACATCGGCGAGCCCTATGCGCTCTTCTTCGGCGGGCTCGCGCCGTGGCAGGGCATCGACTACATGCTCGAGGCGCATCGCTCGCCGGAATGGCCGGAGGGTCTCAAGCTCCTCGTCATCGGCGACGGTGTCAAGAGCGAGGCGGTCAAGGCCGCGGAGAACGCGACACTGAGTTGGCTCGGGCCGAAGAAGCCCGCCGAACTCGCCACCTACGTCGCCGGTGCCCTCGTCACCCTCTGCCCCAAGTCGAACACGGGATCGATGGCGAAGGTGACGACGCCCTTCAAGATGCTCGAGTCCGCTGCGGCGGGTGTTCCCGTCATCGCGACAGACATCCCCGCGCAGGTCGACATGCTCGACGAAGGCGGGTACGGCCTGCTGGTTGACGCCGAAGAGCCGACCGACCTCGCACGGGCTGTGGCGCGCCTCGCGACGGATGAGGCGCTCCGCTCCGAGATCGTCGGCAAGGCTCGGGCGTTCTCGCCGAAGTGCCGCTGGACCTCTGCCGCACCGCAGCTCGCGGGCGCGATCGAGGCGCTCCAGCGCGAGATCGGCGCGTGAGCGACGCGATGGGGATCGCGGGGGAGATGCGATGAGCAGGGTTCTGGTCATCGGCGGCAACGGATTCGTCGGCTCGTACGTCGTCGACGAACTCGTTCGAGCCGGCCATGAGGTGACGGTCTTCGACAGGTTCTCCGGTGCGCAGCGTTTCGCCGAACGCCCCCATCGTGTCATCGCGGGAGACTTCCTCAACGTCGGCGACCTCGAAGCCGCGGTCTCTGGGCAAGAGATCGTCTATCACCTGCTCTCGACCACGACCCCGGCGTCGGCGGAGCGCGACCCGCTTCTCGACATCCGCACCAACGTGACCGGCAGCATTGAGCTCTTCCGCATCGCCGCGGAGACAAGCGTGCAGCATCTCTACTTCGTCTCGACGGGCGGCGCGATCTACGGCGAGCAGGACGACGTCATCGTCGATGAGACGGCTCTGCCTCAGCCGATCTCGCCGTACGCGATCGGCAAGCTGGCGATCGAGAACTACCTCGCCTACTTCGAGCGTGTCCACGGGCTGAGGTCGACCGTCCTGCGGCTCTCGAACCCCTACGGCCCGCGGCAGAGCCCGACGCGGAAGCAGGGGGTCATCCCGATCTTCCTGCGCAACGTCTCCCTCGGGATGCCGCTCACCGTCTACGGCGACGGCGGGATGGAACGGGACTACATCTACGTCGAGGACGCGGCACGTCTCCTGACGACCCCGCAGCTCGTCGGCGGCGGCGAGCACCACGTGTACAACGTCGGATCAGGACATTCCCACACGCTCGATGAGATCATCGACTCGATCCGTCGTGTGACCGGTGTGGAACCGCGCATCGAGCACCGACCGGCGCCATCGACCTTCGTCGAGCACATCGCGCTGAGCACCGATCGTTTCGACCGCGACTTCGGTGCGGTCGCACCGCTCGTCGATCTCGACGAAGGGGTGCGCCGCACCTGGCTCGCGGTCAAGGGGGAATAGTGAGCACTTCTCGCGCGCCGCGCGTTCTGCACGTGACCGAGGCCATGGGCGGCGGGATCGTGACCTTCGTCGACAGCATCTCGCGACGCCAGGTCGAGGCGGGGGCCGACGTCGGCGTCCTCTACACGGTCCGCCCCGATACCCCCTCGCGCGAGACGATGGAGGAGCGCTTCCACCCCTCGGTTCGTCTGCTCACGCCGATCGATGCGGGGGGAACGGCGAAGAACACCCTTGCGCTCATGACGAAGCTGCGGAGGATAGCGCGGGCTGGTGCGTACGACGCCATCCATCTCCACTCCTCGATCGCCGGAGTCGCGGGCCGTCTTGCACTCACGGGCGTCCGCACGCCCGTCTTCTACTCGCCTCATGGCTTCGCATTCCTCCGCGAGAGTTCGCCGTCGATCGTGCGGGCTGCCTATCGCGCGCTCGAGCGCGTCTGCGCGAGGAAGGGCACGCTCGTGGTGACGTCTGCGGGAGAGATCGACCTGGCCGAGGAGAGCCTGCATGCGCGAGAGGTGCGCTACCTCCAGTCCGGAGTTCCGATCTCGACGGTTCCCGAGACCGTCGGACCCCGCGAGCACGACGGCCCCGTGGTCGTCGTCACCACCGCCCGCATCACCTACCAGAAGGCGCCGTGGCGGTTCGCTGCCATCGCGAAGGCGCTGGAAGGCCGCGCACGCTTCGTCTGGGTGGGCGGAGGCGCCGACGCCGACATCGAGGCGTGGATCGGCGACGCGCCTGTCGAACTGAAGGACTGGGTCACGCCGGAGGAGCTCGAGAAGATCTTCGCGGAAGCCGACATCTTCCTGTTCCCGACGCTGTGGGAGGGGATGGCGCTCTCGCTCATCCAAGCCCAGGGCAGGGGCATCCCCGCCGTCACGACGGACGTCGTCGGCAACCGCGACACCGTGCTCGACGGGGTGACCGGATACGTCCGCGGCAGCGACGCCGCGCTCATCGAGGCGACGCGCGAGCTGATTGAGTCGCCAGACCTCCGCCGGACGATGGGGATCGCCGCCGTGCAGCGCGTGCGCGAGAGCTTCACCGACGACCCGATCGGCGTCGACTCGCTCGCGATCTACCGCGGCGATCTGCCGAAGGGTGATCCGTTCGCCGCCGTCCGGCTCCGATCCAGCTAACGCGCGGACCGCGAACTATGCTGGGCGGACGGCCTCACGGAAGGTCGACGCCCTCGCCGACCGCAGGAGTCCCGCAGCAGCATGAGCGCACGTAGGAACGAGCCCGACACCGATGGCGCTCCGAAGGTGAAGAAGCCGCTCCGGCGCCGCATCCTCACCCGATGGCTGCCCTGGGGGCTCGTCGTCTTCGTGCTGGTGTACGGGGTCGTCCTCGCCGTGAGCGCGCTCATCGCGAAGTCGGCGCTGGAGGAGGTCATCCCGCTCGCGAGCAACGCGCAGGAGAGCATCGGATCGGGCGATTCCGCTGCGATGCAGACGCTCGTTGACGACGTCGCCGACAAGACCGGCGCGGCGCGAGCGAGCACGGATCACCTCTTCTGGCGCGGCGTCGAGTGGCTGCCCGTCGTCGGCGACGACCTCCAGGCCGTGCGCCTCGCGGCGGCGGCCGCCGACGACCTCGTCCGCGACGCGCTCGCGCCGTTCGCGACGGTCGACGTCACCGCGATCGGCCCGAAGGACGGTGCCATCGACCTCGATGCCGTCCGGGCGCTGGCGGAGCCGATGTCGCAGGCGGCGGTGGCGACCGAGACCGTGCAGATCGACCTGACGGCGATCGACACGTCCACCCTGCTCGGTCCCGTCGAGTCGGCGGTGAGCCAGCTGACGGAGGCCGTCGCCGGACTCTGGCCGACGCTCAACAAGCTCGACGAGCTCATGCCCCACCTGCCGACCATGCTCGGCGCGGACGGCCCGCGCAACTACATCGTGATCGTGCAGAACAACGCCGAGGCACGCTCGACGGGCGGCAATCCGGCGTCGCTGCTCATGCTCACCGCCGACCAGGGGCGCCTCACGATCACGCAGCAGGCGTCGTCGCTGAACTTCTCCAACGGCCGCGACACGCCCATCACGAACCTGAACGAGGCGACCGAGGCGCTCTACACCGATAGGGTCGGCCGCTACATCCAAGACACGACGATGCCCGTCGACTTCACGCAGACGGCGCACCTCGTGCGGGCATTCTGGTCGGAGTCGCTGGGCGACCCCGGTGTCGGCGTGCTGTCGTTCGACCCTGTCGCGCTGAGCTATCTGCTCAAGGCGACGGGGCCGGTCGACCTCCCGGGCGGCGCGAAGCTCACGGCCGACAACGCCGTCGACACGCTGCTCCACGACATCTACGTGAAGTACCCCGACCAGACGATCGCAGACCTCGAGGCGCAGGACGCGTACTTCGCCGCGGCAGCCGGCGGCGTCTTCGAGAAGCTCACGAGCGGGTCGGCGAACATCGTCTCGCTCGTCCAGGCCCTCGCCAAGGCGTCGGGTGAGGGGCGTCTCCTCTACGCCTCCAGCGACCCGCTCGAGGCGTCGGTCGTGCAGGACACGACATTCACGAACCCGCTGCCGACCGACAACAGCGACGAGACGGCGCTCGGCGTCTTCGTCAACGACACGACAGAGGGCAAGCTCGACTACTACGCGAACATGAGCGTCGCGGCCTCGAGCGACGTGTGCACCGCCGACGGCGCTCCGACATTCACCGCCGAGGCGACCTACAACTACACGCTTCAGCCCGGCGAGGCGGCCGGCCTGCCGTACATGATCTCCACCGGGCGCTACTACCCCAAGGGCGTCAAGGCGACCGACCTGGTCTTCTACGGACCCGTCGGGTCGACATACACGTCGGCAACTGTCGACGGGGTCGAGATCCAGCCCGATGTCGGCACGAATGACCTCAGCCGGCCTGCTGTCCGCATCCGGATCGAGAACGACCCCGCGACGTCGCACGTCGTGTCGGTGACGTTCACGGGCGGCGAGGATGAAGAGTACGGGCCCCTCGGCATCGTCCACACACCTCTGATCGATTCGGTGCCGATCGAGACATCGACGCCGGGATGCGGCTGACGCGCCGCGCTGCCCGCACACTCCCCACAGCCTCCCCCGCATAGGATCGACTCCACAGCACCACAAGGGGAGACGGCGTTGAACGGCATCATCGTGCACGAGTGGCTCTCGCCCGCGGGCGGGTCCGAGAACGTGTTCGAGGCGATCGCGAAGGCGTTCCCGTACGCCGAGCGATGGTGCCTCTGGAACGACGCGGGCGACCGCTTCCAGCCCGTCAACGAGACGATCATCGCCCACACGCCGTTGCGTGGTCGCAAGGCGCTCGCGCTGCCGTTCATGCCCTCCGTCTGGCACAACCTGCCTCCGCGCGATCCCGACTGGGTGCTGGCGAGCTCGCACCTGTTCGCCCACCACGCGCGCTTCGGCGGCCCCGCGCGCCAGGCCCCCAAGCTCGTCTACGCGCACACGCCCGCGCGCTACATCTGGACGCCTGAACTCGACGGCCGCGGAGACAGCCTGCCCGCCCGTGCCGCCTCGGCCATCCTCAAGCCCCTCGACCGCCGCCGCGCACAGGAGGCCGTCGCCGTCGCGGCCAACAGCCGCTTCATCGCGCAGCGCATCGCCGACACCTGGGAGCGCGAGGCCGAGGTGATCTACCCGCCCGTCGCCGTCGCCGAGTTCATGTCCGAGCCGCGGCTCACCGCGCAGGAGACCGACGTGCTCGACTCCCTGCCCGACGCGTTCATCCTCGGCTTCTCGCGCTTCGTCTCCTACAAGCGTCTCGAAGCCGCCATCGCCACGGGCCGCGCCGCCGACCTGCCCGTCGTGCTCGCCGGCTCCGGACCCGACGAGGAGCGCCTGCGCGCGATCGCCGACGAGACCTACCCCGGCCGCGTGACGTTCGTGCACCATCCGTCGACTCCGCTGCTCACGGCCGTCCTCCAGCGCGCCTCGGCGCTCGTGTTCGCCCCCATCGAGGACTTCGGCATCATCCCCGTCGAGGCGATGGCCGCCGGCACCCCCGTGCTCGCGAACGCCATCGGCGGCGCGGTCGAGTCGGTCATCGACGGCGTCACGGGCGCCCACGTGCACGACTGGGAGTCGCCGAGCGAGCTGCGCGCAGCCGTCGAACGCGCCCTGGCGTCGTCGGCGGACGCCTGCCGCCAGCGTGCGAAGGATTTCGGCGCCGACGTCTTCGACCGTGAGATCAAGGGCTTCGTCGCCCGCCACACCTGAACGGGAGCGCGGGTGGCGTCGTCCGTCATCGAGTTCTTGCCTCCGCTTCTCGGCGCCACGATCGGGAGCGGGCGCGGCGTCTCGACGCGCTTCGCGTGCTCGACGACCAGGGAGCTCCGCGTGTCGACGACAGAGGACGCACCAGGTGCCTAGCGTGCCCGCGCCGCCCCAACCGGAGATCGCGACGGCCGAGGTCGTGGGCGTCGTGCGGCTTTCGCCGACGTTCGTGCGCATCACGTTCGGGGGAGACGGGCTCGATCGCATCGGGACACCTGGGCACGTCTTCGACGCGCGCATCCGGCTGATCTTCCCATCGTCATCCGGCCGTCTGCCGCAGCTCGCCGGCGCGACGTGGATGGCCGACTACCGGGCTCTGCCCGACCCCGAGCGCGGCCCCATGCGCACGTACTCCATCCGCGCGCTGCGCGCGGACGCCGCAGGCACCCGGATCGACGTCGACTTCGTGCTGCATCTCGAGCCGGACCGCACGGGCCCCGCCACCCGGTGGGCGAGCGCCGCACGGCCGGGCGACCGCATCCTCCTCGCGGGGCCGCGCCGCGACGATCGTCGCGCAGGCATCGAGTTCGCCCCCGGCCCGCACGACGCGGTCGTGCTCGCCGGCGACGAGACCGCCGCGCCCGCCATCGCGCGCATCCTCGAAGACGCGCCCGCGACCGTCCGCGGCGTCGCTCTCATCGAGGTGCCGAGCGCCGACGACGTGCTATCCATCGCGCACCCCGCCGGGGTCGACGTGCGCTGGCTCCCTCGCGACGGGGCACCGCACGGACGAGCGCTCATGGACGCCGTGCTCGCGCACCTCGGCGACCATCCGGTCGCCCTCGACATCGTCGACATCGACGGCGACGAGACCGCGTGGGAGACGCGGATCTACTCGCGGACGGGTCAGACCCTCGATGACGACGGCGGCCCCGCCGGTGACCGCTACTTCTGGATCGCGGGGGAGAGCGCGATCGTCACGACGCTGCGGCGCCACCTCGTCGACCGCCACGCCGTGCCACGCTCGCAGCTGGCCCTCATGGGGTACTGGAAGGCGTCGCGCCCCGCAGGATGAGCGCGAGGCGCCGAGGTGATCACGCCGATGGTCTGCTCAAGCCAGGAGCGCGCCTCTTCAATGTTCGGCAGCACGGCAGTGCTCCCGTCGATCTCCGTCTCCGCTCGTGCGTCGGCGTGCGCGAGTCCCCACCCGTCCATCGGGCGCAAGGGGAGCGGCGGCCAAGCCTGCTGACGTCGCCAGTCGAACGTCCGCTCGCACAGTCTCTGCAGATCCGTCATGGCGGCCGTCGTGGGTTGCTCGCGGATGCCCGTCATCGAGCAAGCTGAGCAGGGTCCCGTCACCTCCGCGACGCTCGAGACCGTCGAAGCGATGGCGGAGAGAATGTGGGTCTATGGGTGCCTATGGGTGCCTATGGGTGCCTATGCGAGGTATGCTGGAGGGGCAGACCCCCTCCGCACACGTGGATCAAGGGGGTCTAGCTGTGTCTGCGCTCAGATGGGTCGGGGCTCTCTCTGCGGATCCCGTTCGGCGAGATACGACGAGTACCACTCCCACGCGAACTCATTGCTGGGATGCCGGTCGAGTGAGGCGTTGGCGGACCAAGCGACAAGATCTGCCATCTGCTCCAGTTGGGAGTGCTTGGAGTCGAGGTGCAGAGCGTCCTCGATCACGCGCCTCTGGTGAAGCTTGAGGGAACGGTGAGTGGAGCGATAGGACGTATCGCTCCCATCACCGTCCATGAAGATCATCGCGAGCGAGTCTGTTTCTGCGAGCTCCTGTTCAAACCGTGCGACGAGGTCCGCGTATGTCTGCTGCTTGGTTCGGGCTAGATCCTGTGGTCCACGCCGACGGTAGACAGCGCCTACCCGAAGGCCTTCCGCGCATCGCAGGGTCTCCAAGCACTCGACGGCGATCTCTCGACCGAAGTCCTTCCAGAAGTCCACTCCGTCGTGAACATGGCGATCTGGAACTCTGCGCGAGATTCTGCCGCGACCGTTGACGTAGTCCGTCGTGTGCAACTCCTGTGTCACAGGTACGCCAGCCTCACGCCATAGGCGCTTCCGCATCTCGAGCCACTCGCGCAGCACCCCCGCCCATCGATGAGGAGCGAACTCCACCCACCCGTAAACGACCAGGCCCGACTGAGGGTGCCCGGAATCGTCCACATAGATGAGTCGGTTGAGTTCTGCGGGCACTATCCCATTCGCACAGCGCCAGACCGCGACCTCCTCGCTCGCGACACGCACGGCGAGCAATTCCTCGGCAGGGTCCTCAATCGGCGGGTCACTGCCCGAGCTCCGTCGCGGGCAGGGCGGGCTTCTCGCCCAGCTGACGCAGCTCGTACGCCGCACCGTTCCACACCAGCTGCACGGTGAGGACGGCGTGCGCGCGGTATCCGGCTCGGGGCTGTTCTAGCGTGAGGGGATGACGCGACGCCTCGCCCTCGGGATCTCGATATCGCCCACCTGGCTGCGGGCGGAGCGCTGGCGCAGCGCGGACAGCCGTGTCGAGGAGCTGTTCGAGCTCGCCCCGTTCTCCGACCTCGCGCGCGACGCGGAGGCCGCCGGCTTCGACGTCCTGTTCGCACCCGATGCCGGTCACCTCGACCCCGACGTGCTCGATCGCTCGCCGGGGTTCAGCACGCTCGACTCCCACACCCTCGTGTCGGCGCTCGCCGCGGTGACGCAGCGGATCGGCCTCGTGCCGACCGTGCAGACCACGTTCGCGTCGCCCTACGACACGGCGCGGCGCATCATGTCGCTGCACCGCATCAGCGGCGGTCGAGCGGGATGGAACGCCGTCACGAGCCTCGGAGGCCACGAGAACCACGGCATCGCGACACCGCCGGCCTCGGAGGAGCGCTACGACCGGGCGCGGCGGTTCGTCGAGACGGTGCACGCGCTGTGGGAGAGCTATCCCGCCGGGGCGATCGTCGCCGACCGGGCATCGGGTCGGTTCGCGCACGGGGTCGGCCGCGTGGATGCGCATGGCGTCGCCGGCCCTTTGCCCGTCGAGGCGCACGCTTCGGGCCATCCGCCGCTGTTCCAGGCCGGAGGATCGCCCGCCGGCGTCGCGTTCGCGGGATCAGCCGCCGACGCCGTGTTCGGCATGGCGGGCGATCTCGACGCGGCGCTCGCCCAGCGGTCGGCGCTCCGTGATGCCGCGGAGCGCGCGGGGCGCGACCCCGACGCGGTCCGGTTCCTCCCCGGGCTGTCGGTCGGAGGCGCGGGCGGCGCCCACTGGACGCTCGCGGGCGACGGCGCCGCCATCGCCGACGGCATCGCGCGCTTCGCCGATGCCGGCGCGATCGACGGGTTCATCGCGCTGCCCGCCAGCTGGACGGCCATGCGCGTGCTCTTCGACGAGGTCGCCCCGCGCCTCGTCGAGCGCGGGATGGCCTGGGGCGCGTCGGGACCGCTCGCCCTGCGCGGGCGGCTCGGGATGGACACGGCCGCGCCGCGCTGAGCCGCCGCGGGTGCCGGGGCGCCGCGGGAGCCGGGGCGCTGAGGGGCGCGGCCATCCGCGCCGCCGCCCGTGCATAGGATCGAACCCATGGCTGCGAACGACCGCATCGGGTGGATCGACGCGTCTCGAGGGGTCTGCGTGCTCGCGGTGGTGCTCATGCACACGACCCTGTCCGCCTACATCGGCTACCTGCAGCCGGGAGACTCGACCGCCTTCTGGGCGTGGTTCATCGACGCGATGACCCCTTTCCGCATGCCCGGTCTCGCCCTCCTCAGCGGCGTCCTCCTCGCCCGCCGCATCCGGGCCGGATGGTCCGACCGCGGCGTCCGCGCCTCCGTCGCCTCATCGTTTTGGCTGTACGCCGTCTGGCTCCTCGTCTTCGCCCTGTTCGCGGGGCTCATCGGCTCCTTCGTCTGGACCGGCCCCATCGGCATGGGGGAGGGCATCGCCTGGGGCGCCTTCCTCAACCAGCTCGTCCTCCCGCGCACCCTCCTCTGGTACGTCTTCGCCCTCGCCGTGTGGACCGCCGTCCTCACGACGCTCCACCGCGTCGACCCGGCCCTCATCCTCACCATGCTCGCCGCGCTGTCGATCTGCAGCCACTACGTCCCCGTCACCGACGACAGCGACCAGTACCGCAACGTCCTCCGCTACGCCGTCTTCTTCGCGATCGGCGTCTACGGCTCCGCCTGGCTGCGCGACCGCATCGGCCGCCACCACCTCCCGCTCATCGTGGCCGCCCTCGCGACCTACCTCGGCGCGGGCGGCATCATCGCGGCGGGAGGCGACGCCGACGTCGCCGCCGTGCTCTCCGTCCCCCGCGACACGGCCGCGGCCATCCTGCTGCTCGCCTTGATGGCAGGGGTCTGCCGCGTCCGCCCGATCGGCTCCGCCCTCGCCTGGGTCGGCCGTCGCACGCTGCCGATCTACGTCCTCCACGGGATCGCCCTCGAAGCGCTCGCGCTCGGGGTGCCGCACTGGGGCCTCCTCATCGACCGTCCCGTCGTCCGCAGCATCGCGCCGCTCGTCGTCGCGCTCGCCATCGCCCTCGTGTGCATCGGCGTGCACGCGGTCGTCTCGCGCACCCCCGCCCGCGTCGTGTTCGAGCTCCCTCGCCCCCTGCGTCGGCGGATCCTCGCGGCGGGAGAATGGACCCCATGACCCGCATCGCCATCGACACCCGCTGGGACGGCATCGCCGGCATCCAGCGATACTCCCGCGAGGTCCTCCCGCGGCTGCGCACCCCGTGGGTCTCGCTCGGGTTCGACGGCGACCACCTCGCCCCGCTCGACACCCTGCGCGGCGTGCCCGACGTCGACCTCGTCTACTCGCCCGGCTACAACGCGTTCATCCGCGCGAAGCGGCAGCTACTCACGCTGCACGACCTCATCCAGCTCGAGAGCGCCTGGCCCGCCCGCGCCAAGTTCCTCGCCTACTACCGGTTCGTCGTGCGCCCCGTCGTCCGCCGCACGGGCATCGTGCTGACCGTCTCGGAGACCTCGAAGCGCGCTGTCGAGGAGTGGCTCGGGGATGACTCGGTTCGCGTCGTCAACGCCGGCATCGGATGCTCCGAGGCCTTCCGCGCCGACATCGCGCCCGCCGAGGCCCCCGACCCGTACGTCATCTACGTCGGCAACCTGCGCTTCCACAAGAACCTCGTCACGGTGCTCGACGCCCTCGCCCGCGTGCCCGACGCCCGCCTGCGCGCGCTGCTCCCCGGGGGCGAGCACGACGACGCGCGACGGCTCTTCGCCGAGCGCGGCATCGCGGAGCGCGTCGACCTGCTGCCGCGGCTCGACGACGAGGCGCTCGCCCGGGAGTACCGCGGCGCCGCGGCCACGGTCATGCCGTCGACCCTCGAGGGGTTCGGACTCCCCGCCCTCGAGAGCGTCATGACCGGCACCCCGGTGCTGTACTGGCGCGGATGCGCGGCCGTGGCCGAGACGGCGGATGGCCGCGGAACCGCCCTCGACGACGCACGCGACGTCGAGGCGTGGGCCGCGGCGATCCGCTCGTCGCTCGCGTCGCCCGCCCGCGTCGCGCCGCCGACGACGGGCTACGACTGGGACGCCACGGCGCGCATCATCGACGCGACCCTCGCGGAGACGGCGGCCGCGGGCGGCCGCTGAGGGGCGGTGCCCCGCGGAGATCCGCTCAGTGCATCGGCGTCGAGAACCTGTGACTCCCGTGCGACACCGTCGACGTCTCGCCCGACGGCAGCACCACCTCGGCGGTCACGCCCACGGGAACCTGCACCTCGAGCACGAAGACGCCGTCCGACAGCGTCCACGACACCGCGATGTCGCCGTACGGGGATGCGTGCCGCGCCCGCGCCGACGTCAGCCCGCCGCCCGGTCGCGGGGCGATGCGCACCGTGCGGCTGCCGGGAGAGGACGGCGCGATGCCCCCGATCTCGCGGTGCATCCAGTCGGCGATCGATCCCAGCGCGTAGTGGTTGAACGAGGTCATCTCGCCCGGGTTCACCGTGCCGTCGTCGAGCAGGCTGTCCCACCGCTCCCAGATCGTGGTCGCGCCCTTGTCGACCATCGACAGCCATGACGGCGTGGAGTCCTCGAGGAGCATCGCGAACGCCTCGTCGGGATGGCCCGTCGACGTGAGCGCGTCGGCGACGAGGTTGACGCCCGCGAAGCCGGCGCCGACCCGGAACCCGTTGCCGCGGACGAGGCTCGCCAGCTCCGCACCGGCGACCGCGGACATCCGCTCGTCGAGCAGCCCGAAGACGATCGCGAGCGCATACCCGGTCTGCGTCGGGTCGACGAGCCGCCCGTCGGCGCCGAACCACCGCGCGCGGAACGCCGCGGCGACCTCGTCGGCGAGCGCCGCGTATGCCGTCGCCGACGCGTCGCCGAGCACCTCGGCCATCTGCCCCGTGCGCCGTGCCGACTGTGCGAGGAACGCCGTCGCCACGAGGGCGGGATCGGTCTGCGCGGCGGCCGGATCCTCCGGCGGCGCCGTCGGGTCGAGCCAGTCGCCCAGCTGCCGGTCGCCATCCCACAGCCGTGACGCCCCCGCGCGCCCCGCCACCTGGTCGACCCACGCCCGCGCGCTCGCGAACTGGCGGGCGAGCAGCTCGCGGTCGGCGTAGCGGCGCCAGAGATCCCACGGCGTGAGAGCCGCCGCATCGCCCCACGCCGCGATCGGCCTCCCCGGCGTCCACCAGAAGCCGCCGGGGATGAACGGCACGTACACGGGCACCGTGCCCACTCGCCGCTGCTCCGCCGCCAGGTCGCGCAGCCAGCTGGAGAGGAATCCCGCGCAGTCGTACAGGAACGTCGCCGTCGCGGCGAACACCTGGATGTCGCCCGTCCACCCGAGGCGCTCGTCACGCTGAGGGCAGTCGGTCGGCACGTCGACGAAGTTCGACCGCATGCTCCACAGCACGTTGTCGTGCAGGCGGTCGAGACGCGCGTCCGAGGTCTCGAGCCATCCCGTGCGGCGCATGTCGGAGTGGTACACGCGCCCCGTGATCTCGATGCCGTCGAGCGGGCCGTCGTAGCCCGACACCTCCGCGTACCGGAACCCGTGGATCGTGAACCGCGGCTCCCAGTCGATCGAGCCGTCTGAGCCGAGGTGGCGGTCCTCCGAGATCGCGTCGCGCAGGGTCCGCGTGTAGAGCTCGCCCTCCTGCAGCACCTCCGCATGCCGGATGAGCAGGTCGCCCGAGACGCCGCCCGCCGCCCGCACCCGGACGCGCCCCGCGAAGTTCTGGCCGAAGTCGACGAGGATGCGCCCGTCGGGCCGCCGATCCGTCGACACCGGAGCGAGCTCCTGCGTGCACCGCACCGCAGGGCCCTCGGGCGCGACGAGCGTGCCGTGCGCGATGTGCGCGGCACGCGCCGGCTGCCATCCGGCGTCGTCGAAGCCGGGGGAGCTCCAGCCGGCGGGCACGGCACCCGCGTCGAACGTCTCGCCGAGGTACAGGCTGCTGCGCAGGATGGGCGACGGCGCGGCCGTCCACCCTCCGTCGGTCGAGAGCACCACGCGCGACCCGTCGGCGAGGTCGACCTCGAGCTGAGCGAGCAGCGCGATGTCGGCGCCGTACAGGTCCGCCTGGCCGCCGCCGAACCCGAGGCGCCCCCGCCACCAGCCGTCGCCCATCCAGGCCCCCACGACGTTGTCGCCCTCGCCGAGCAGCTCCGTCACGTCGTACGCGTGGTACCGCAGCCGATCGGAGTACACCGTCCACCCGGGGTTGAGCACGTCCTCCCCGACCCGACGGCCGTTGACCTCGAGCTCGTACACGCCGTGCGCCGTGGCGTACAGGCGCGCCCGTCGCACCGGCGCCGGCAGCACGAAGGCCCGGCGGAACAGCGGCGGCCGGCGGTCGTCGCCGGCATCGTCCCACGGGGGCTGAATGGCCGCGCCCTCCCAGTCGAGCGGATCGAGGAGCCCCGCCTCCACGGCCGACGGCTCCGACCACCCCGATGCCGATCCGTCGGCGCCGACGACGCGCACGCGCACGACCGCCTCCTCGCGCGAGGTGAGCGGGCCATCCGGCCACGGCACGAGCACCGACTCGTCGCCCGGCACCGCGAACACGCGGCCCGCTCCGCCGCGGACGACCTCCACCTCGTAGCCCGCCTGCGCCCATCCGGGGTCGGCGGTCGTTCGCCAGGAGAGGCGGGGCGTCGGCGTTCCGACGCCGAGCGCGTCGTCGAGGTGCTCGAAGCGGACGGGGGTCACGTGCACGGTCATGCGGTTCCTTCCTCCATGGCGAAGCGCCTCTCGACGCGGGTCGGGCCGACGACGTCGTCGCCCAGCCCTGTGACGCGCATGCCCGCGGGCACGTCCACCGTCACGATGTCACGTTCAGCGTGCACGACGAGGTCGCCGAGCGGCGTGGGGACGACGGCAGCCCCCCACACGAGGTCGCCGAGTGCCGGAGCCACCCGCGCCGCGCTCCACCCCGGCTCGAGCGGCTCGATGCCGAGCACGGCGCGGGGGAGCAGCGCAGCCGGCGCCGCACCCCACGCGTGGCAGAGGCTCTTGCCGAACGGCCGCCCGTACATCTCGTAGGGTGAGCGGCCCTCCTCCGGGAACTCCTCCCAGAACGTCGTCGCGCCGAGATCGAGCATCGGCAGCCACTTCTCGCGGATGCGCGCGACGGCGGCCCCCGGCCGCCCCGCCGTGATGAGCGCGGTGAGCGCGAACCCCGTCATGAACGGCGTCCGCACGTCGTCGAGCCGCGACGCGATCGCGTCGGCCACGCTCGCCGGGATGTCGTCGTGCACGCCGGCCAGCACCGCGAGCAGGTTCGGATACGGCGAAGGGCCGCTCCCGGGCTCGAGGTGCTCGCGCCACACCCCCCGCCCCGCATCCCACCCGCGCGTCCGCAGCACGGCGCCCGCCCGCTCGGCGACCCCCGACCAGTGCGCGGCGCGCGGATGGCCGGCGAGCGCGAGCAGCCCGGCTCCCGCCCGCGCCGCCCACGCGAACAGCATCTGCAGCGCACACAGGTCGCGGTCGGGCGTCCACTCGACGCCCCAGTCGATGAGAACGGGTCCGCCGGGGAACCCGGTGGGCCGCCGCGGACGCAGCACGCCGTCGTCGTCGACATCGGACGAGAGCCCGTCGAGCAGCTCGGCGACGTCGGCGGCCCGCCGCGCGAGGGGCACGGTGTCGCCGAACTGCAGGCGGTGCGCGGCGTGCGACACCACCCACCACAGCGAGTAGTCGACGATCCCGTTGACGTAGCCGTCGGGTCGGCCGAGCGCGTCGAGGGTGTCGCGGGTCGCCTCGCCGTCGCCCAGGGCGTAGGCGTGCGACAGGAGGTTGAGCGCGAGGTCGCCGCCCCACGGCATGCGGTCGCGCTTGAGGCCGTCGACGTCGAGGCGCTGCGCGCACACGCGCGTCGTGTACGCGGCGACCGCCCACACGCGGGTGAGCGCGTCGTCGGAGCAGGCGAACGCGCCCGGGCGCTCCACGCTGCGCGCATTGGCCTCCAGCACGACCTCGTCGGCGCCCTCCACGACGAGGTACCGCAGGCCCACGCGCGCTCGCGTCGTCCAGGTGCCGTCGTCGCGCCGGACGACCTCGACCCGCGCCTCGTGCCCGCTCTCGGCCCGTGCCTCCGCGATCGACTCGCCCACCCGCACGCGGGGCGGTGCCGCCGCGCGGATGACCGGCCGCGCGAGCACGGTCGCCCCCGCGTCGAAGAGGCCGTCGCCGAGCGGGGCCGGTCGCAGCACGGCGACCGGCTCGTCGTCGCGGTGGGGCGGACGGCCGCCCCCGCGCCGCCTGTCGGGCTCGACCCAGGCGCCCTCGTGCTCGACGAGCCAGCCGCGTCCGTCGTCGACGAGGCACGCGGGACCGCCGTCATCCGAGACGGCCTCCACCATCGCGCCGTCGGCGGCGCGGAACCGCACGCGCGCCGCGGGTGGCCGCTGGTTGCGGTCGTAGCCGACGTCGACGGCGCCCGCATAGCCGTCGTCGACGACCGTGTCGAGCATCCCGCGGGCGAACCCTCCCGGCGCGTACAGCCAGTCGCGGTCGCCGGCCGCGGCCATGCGCAGCGGGAACGGATCGGGACTCGCCGCGCGCGACAGCGCGAGGATCTCGTCCCCCCTCATCCCTTCACCGCGCCAGAGGTCATGCCCGCGACGATCTGCCGGTTGAAGAAGATGTACATGATGAGCGGCGGGATCGTGATGAGGAGCACGTCCATGAACAGGAGGTTCCAGTTGCTCACCGCCTGCGACGAGAACGTGAAGAGCGTCAGCTGCACGGTCGCGTTCTCGTCTCCCGGGAGGAAGTACAGCGCGTAGGTGAAGTCGTTGAAGACGAACACCGACTGCACGACGACGACCGTCATGACGACGGGCTTCAGGAGCGGCAGGACGACCGTGAAGAACAGCCGCAGCGGCCCCGCCCCGTCGATCGTCGCCGCCTCGTCGAGCTCGCGCGGGATGGTCGCCACGAACGCGCGGAACAGGAGCACGCAGAACGACAGCCCGAACGCGACGTGCACGAACACGAGCCCCGGCAGCGTCTTGAACAGGCCCAGCGACTGCAGCACCCAGATCGTCGGGACGACGGCGGGAGGGATGATGAGCCCCGACAGGACGAGGGCGTTCACGACGCGGTTCCACCGCGACGACCTCCGCTGCAGGACGTAGCCGACCATCGCCGCCAGGACGACCATGATCGCCACCGACGCCACCGTCAGCACGATGCTGTTGACGAAGGCGCGCAGAAGCAGGAAGTCGCGGTTCTCGATGACGGCGACGAGGTTCTCGACGAACGCCCACTCGGTCGGCCACGTGAAGCCGAGCTGCGAGGCCTCCTGCTGCGTCTTCGACGCCGTCAGCACGATGAACGCGAACGGCACGATGAAGACGACGACGGAGAGGACGATGGCGGCGAGCCCGCCGCCGACACGCCAGACGCGGGTGCTCACAGCTCGGTCTCCTTGCGGTTGAGCCAGGCCGACAGCGGGAAGATGATCGCCGCGACCACGAGGAAGAGGATGACGTTGCCGGCCGTCGAGAGCCCGAAGAAGCCGGCCTGGTACTGCTTGTAGATCACCGAGGCGATGACGTCGCTCGTGAAGCCCGGCCCGCCCTTCGTCATCGCCCAGATGAGGTCGAACGACCGCAGGCCGCCGATGAGCGACAGCAGCACGACCGTGACGGTCGCCGGCCGAAGCAGCGGCAGCGTGATGTGGCGGAAGTGGTGCCAGGCGCTCGCGCCGTCGACGCGCGCCGCCTCCGAGTACTCCTGCGGGATGGCGACGATGCCGGCGATGTAGATGAGCGCGGCGAGTCCCACGCCCTTCCAGACATCCACGAACGCGACCGAGAGCAGTGCGAGCGCCGGGTCGGTCAGCCATCCCGGCCCCGTGGCGCCGAAGAACTCGATGACGCGGTTGACGAGCCCGTCGAACGGGTCGAGCAGCACCTTGAACGTGATGCCGACCCCGATCGTGGAGACGAGCACGGGGAAGAACACGACGCTCCGCAGGAACCCGCGGCCGATGATCTGGGCGCTCAGGAGCAGGCCCAGGGCCATCCCGAGCACGACCTTGAGTGCGCTCGTGACCGCGGCGAACACGAAGGTGTTGACGAACCCGGTCGAGAGAGCGGGGTCCTGGAAGAACGCGACGAAGTTGTCGAAGCCGATGAACTCGGAGTCGAACAGCGTCCACCGCGTGAGGGCGAAGTAGAGGGACGCCCCCGTCGGGATGAGGAACAGGACGACGTAGAAGACGCCGGCCGGAAGGAAGAACCACGACGGGTACATGCTCCGGCGACGGGGGCGTGCCATGGTCACCAGCCTTCGATTCCCAGCTGCTGGGCCTGCTTCGTCACGTCGTCGTCGTACTGCTGCGCGCCCTCGGCGGCGGGTGTGATGCCCGATCCCACGGCGACCGTGATCTGCTCGAGCGACGGGCCCTTGATGGGCGAGAGGAACTCGAGCGCGTTCTGCACCGTGCCGGCGTCGAAGTACGCGACCTCGTCGGTCACGACGGACGGCACGTCGTCGCCGAGCTCGCAGCCGTCGATCACGAACGGACCGTAGGGCACGCCCGTCGCCTCGACCTGCACGGCGCAGCTCTCGGGCGTCGTGAGCCAGGCGAGGAACGTCTTCGCCGACTCCAGGCGCGCCCCCTCGGTCGACGTCGGCACGTACACGGCCCCGGGCTGCCAGACGGTGAGCGCGTTGTCGGCGGCCGACTCGCCGGGGATGGCGAACAGGCCGATGTCGTCGACGGCGTCGGGGTTGTTCGCGGCGATGTTCTGGATGGCCCACGAGAGGATCGGATAGTGCGCGCCCTCGCCGTCGGCGAGCATCGCGAGCGCCTCGTCGTAGGTGGTCGACGCGTAGTCCTCGTTGAAGAGGCCGGCGGCGTTCAGCTCCTCGAGGTGCCGGAAGCCCGCGAACGCGGGGTCGTCGACGTACTTCGCCTCGTTCGCCGTGTACGCGTCGGCCCAGTCGGGGTCGGCTGCCATGACGTTCGCGAAGTCACCCAGCACGAGGACCTGCGACGTCCAGGTCTCGCCGTACGACTGGATGATCGGTGCCACGTCGGGCGCCTGCGCCTTCACCGCCTCGGCGTTCGCGACGAACTCGTCCCACGTCGTCGGGACCTCGAGGCCCAGCTCGGCGTAGACCGTCTTGTTGTAGAAGATCGCGCCGGAGGACGTCTGGCCGAGCGGGGCGCCGTAGAAGCCCTCGTCGGTCGACACCACGGGGGTGAAGCTGTCCTGCAGCGTCGAGACCCACTCCTCGTCGCCGAGGTCGACGAGCATCTGGTCGGGGTTGAGCGCCTGCAGCAGCGACCCGGTGTTGTAGGCGAACAGGTCGGTCATCTCGCCCGTCGAGAGGCGCGTCTTCACGATGTTGTCGCCCTCGGTGCCCTGCGGGCGCGTCTCGATGTCGACGTGGATGTCGGGGTGCGCCTCCTCGAAGGCGGCGACGAGCGCCTCCATGGTCGCGACCGTGGTCTCGGCGTTGTCGATGAGGATCGAGATCTCGGAGCCGTCGTCCGAGGAGCTGCCGCCGGAGCACCCGGCGAGGACGAGCGCCGAGGCGCCCGCGAGGGTCGCGCCGACGAGCAGCCGGCGAGGGGAGCGAAGGGACATCGGAGGGCCTCCTGAGGGGGAACGTCATCGTCTCGGCCACGCGTCCTCGCGCGGCAATCCCCGACTGTAGGGAGGCGTTGAAACGTTTGTCAATCGATCTACGTAGATTGATCTACGAATCGTTGCCGCGCTGTTATCCTGAGGCGGTGACGCGCACCGCCGCCGCTCAGGCGACCATCCAGGACGTTGCAGCCCTGGCTGGCGTCTCGCGCGCCGCGGTGTCGAAGGTCATCCGCGACGCCTACGGCGTGAGCCCCGCGATGCGCGAGCGTGTGAACGCCGCGATCGAGCAGCTGGGCTACCGGCCGCGTGTCGGGGCACGCGCCCTCCGCGGCGCCACCCACACGATCGGCTTCGAGCTGCCCGCACTGACGAACCCGTTCTTCGCGAAGATCCTCACGGGCGCCACGGAGGTCGTCGAGGACACCGCCTACCAGCTCATCGTCGCGCCGACGCCGCCCGGCAAGTCGGAGCGCCGCCCCATCGACGCCCTCCTCGACCGGCAGGTCGACGGGCTCGTCGCGATCTCGCCCGAGGTGGAGCAGGAGTGGCTCGAGCGGCTCGCGCCCGCGACGCCCATCGTCATGATCGGCCGCCACGACGACTCGCCGCTGTACGACACCGTCACGGGGGACGACGAGGGCGGGGCCGAGCTGCTGCTCCGGCACCTGATCGACCTGGGCCACCGGCGCATCGGCCACATCACGATCGCGACGGCCCGGCCGGGCGACACGTCTCCGCACGGGCGACGCCTCGGCGTGTACGAGCGGATCGCCGCCGAGCTCGGCACGACTCCGCTCGTCGCGCGGTCGGGACAGGGGGCCGACGACGCGTACGACGCCGCGCGCCGGCTGCTCGCGGCCGACCAGCCGCCCACCGCGATCTTCGCCGGGAACGACACGCTCGCCCTCGAGGCGCAGCGCGCGCTCGCCGACGCAGGGGCGCGCGACGTGTCGGTCGCGGGGTACGACGACGTCGACATCGCCGGCCATCCCGGCATCGACCTCACGACGATCGACCAGGACGGCGTCGGGATGGGGCGCACCGCGGTGCGCCTGCTGCTCGAGCGCATCGCCGGGCGTGACCAGCCCGTGCACGCCGTGAGCCCCGCCGCGCTCCGCGTGCGCGGCTCCACGCGCGCCCCCGCCGTGTAACCCGGGTACGCCGATTCCGGCGCGCGAGCGCTCGCGGGTTAGCCTGGAGGGAGCCGATCGGGACTGGGGGTGCCGATGATCGTCGTCGCGGAACCGTCGTTCCTCGATTCGCGGACCCCGATCGAGATCCTG
Organism: Microbacterium gilvum; assembly: GCF_039543865.1. Lineage (NCBI taxonomy): Bacteria > Bacillati > Actinomycetota > Actinomycetes > Micrococcales > Microbacteriaceae > Microbacterium > Microbacterium gilvum. The sequence goes on from NZ_BAABKO010000004.1 coordinate 27,742, forward strand.
CTCGTGCTCGCGGCCGCGGCCGTCGGCGCCGCCGTCATCGTCTTCCTCTCCTTCCGCCTGCCGGCGCGCGTCCTCCTCGGGGGAGCGTTCGTCCTCGGCGTGCTGCAGCTCTTCGGGCCGTTCGGGTTCACATCCCTCGGACTCGTCGCGACGGCCGCGCTGCTGCCGGGCGCACTGTGGCGCTTCCGGCGCACGGGCGGGCACGGATGGCTCTGGATCCTGCTCGCGCTCGCCGTCTGGCAGACGATCTCCGTGCTGTGGGCGGACAAGGTCGGCTCGGCCGCATACGGCGTGCTGCTCTCGGTCGCGCTGGCCGCGACGTTCCTGCTGGCGAGGGAGACCATCCGCGTCTCGCCCGACGGGCTCGTCTCGGCGCTGAGGATCGGCGCTCCGGCCGTGCTCCTGCAGTCGTGGCTCGTGACGCTCTTCCGCTTCTTCCCCGACCTGGAGCGCGCGTACCTGACGTCGCCCATCGCGCGCCTGTTCACGGAGCCGGGCGTCGAGTTCATCGCGCTCGGCAGCACGGAGAACGTCAACGACGTCGTGAAGGCCGGCGGAACCTTCCTCAACGCCAACACCGCGTCGCTCTTCCTCGCCGTCGTCGCCTGCCTCTACCTGTGGGGGGCGCTGCAGCGCCCCGGACGTCTCACGGTCTGGCTCTTCGCCGCGATCGGCGCGATCGCGCTCGACGCGTCGCTCGGCACCGGGTCGAAGACCCCCATCGTCGCGATCGCGGCGCTGCCCGTGCTCGGCGTGCTGCTGCTCGTCGCGGTGCGCAGGCCCCTCCTCGCCGTGCTCGTCGCCGTGGCGGGTGCGGTCGTCGGCGCCGCCGGCATCGCGGCCGTGGCGGCGGCGCGTCCTGGTCTGCTGTTCGAGACCATCCGCACGCTCAACGAGCGCGGGCGCCTGTGGGGCGTCGTGCTGCGAGAGGTGCCCGAGCACTGGTTCACGGGGCTCGGGTTCGGCAACTGGCGGCTCACCATCGTCGAGCAGTGGCGCATCGCGTTCCCCGGCCGCGGGCTGCAGCTCTTCCCGCCGCACAACCTGTTCGCCCAGGCATGGGCCGATGCCGGCCTCATCGCGCTGCTCCTCACCCTGGCGCTGTCGTTCTGGCCCGTGATCGCGACCGTGCGGCGGATCGCCGCGAACCGCGGCGAGAAGCTGCTCTCGCGCTCGTCGGCCGAGTTGCTCGTCGTGTTCGTCGGCGTGACGTGGGTCATCGCGCACGGCATGCTCGACACGACCACGTTCCTCGGCGACAACCACGTGCTGCCGTTCTTCGGGGCGATCGTCGCCGTCGCGTTCTCGGCGCGCCTCGGGAGGCGGCAGGATGGACCCGTCCCGTCGCCCACCGTCAGTCAGGCCGCATGACCACCTACGTCTACTACCCGCGCGGGCTCGCCACGGGCGGGCCCGAGGCGCTCCACCAGCTCGTCGACTCCCTCCGCCGGCAGGGCAGGGAGGCGTTCCTCGTGCCGGTGCCGGGCACGGAGGGCGCGCCGCGCGCCGAGCGCTACGCTCACTACGACGCCCCGGAGGCGCCATCCGTCGTCGACGCCGAGGGCAACGACGTCGTCGTGCCCGAGACGCAGGCGCTGCTGCTGCGCGACCTCGAGCACGCGCGCGCGTTCGTGTGGTGGCTGTCGATCGACTACGCGCCGCGGTTCGTCATCGAGCGCGCGGGCCGTTCGACCCTGCCGATCGAGCGCACGCGGATGTCGCGGCCGCCGCTGCTGTGGCTGCGTCACCTCAAGCGCGCCCTGCGCGGATGGCGGACGGGGGAGGACGCGATCCTCGCCAGGGCGGGGCACCTCGTTCAGTCGCATTACGCCTGGAACCATGTGCACGCGCACCTCGGCCGCGTCGGGACCATCCTCTCCGACTACACGCCGCTCGCGCCGGTCGCCGCGTCGGTCGAGGGCCGGGCGCCGCGGATCGCGTACAACCCGGCGAAGTCGGCGGTCATCATGCGCGAGCTCGCGCGTCGACGCCCCGACCTCGAGCTGCTGCCGCTGCGGGGGATGACGGGCGACGAGGTCGCGGAGGCGCTGCGCACCTCCCTCGTGTACCTCGATCTCGGCACGCACCCCGGCAAGGACCGCATGCCGCGCGAAGCCGCTGCGATGGGGGCGATCGTGCTCGTCGCCCGCCGCGGCGCCGGCGCGAACGATGTCGACGTGCCGCTCCCGTGGGCGCACAAGGTCGATGTGCTCCCCGACGTCGTCGACGCGGCGATCGGCGTGCTCGACGCCGTGCTCTCGGACCCTGCGGCGGCGCTCGCCGCCCAGGAGCCGTACCGCGCCCGCGTCGCGGGCGAGCGCGAGCGCTTCGACCGCGAGGTGGCCGCCGCGTTCGTGCGTCGCGAGCTCGGCCGCGACGGCGTCGCGGGGTTGTAGGGGCTTTCAGCGGGTGCGACGGTTGCGACGCTTGGGGCGCTTGGGGCGCTTGGGGCGCTTCGCCAGTGCGGATGTGGGTCTCTTCGCGCTTCGCCAGTGCGGATGTGGGCCTGAAGGCGGCTTTTCGCCTACATCCGCACTGGCGAGTCGCGGGGGTGCCCACATCCGCACTGGCGAACGCCGAGGTTCGGTCAGAAGTGCATGCCCGCGCGGAGCAGTGCGTCGCTCACCCTGCGCACGACCTCGGCGGGCTGCCTGAAGACGTGATGGCCGGTGAGTCGCACTCGGTCCCAACCGATCTCCGTCAGCCGTTGATACCGATCGATGTCGCGGAGGAACTGCGCGCGCTCGCGGTGGCCGTCTCCCTCGAACTCGACGACCACCCGGGCGCGCCGGTAGACGAGGTCGCCGCACGCGACGAGCTCGCCATCCTCATCGAAGATGTCGGCGTTCAGCTCGGGTTCGGGTAGCCCTGCGTCGAGGAGGATGAGCCTCGTGACGGTCTCGGGTCGCGACGCGGAGCCGGTTCTCACGTGAGGGAGGGCATCGAGGAGCTTGCCGACGCCGACGCGTCGACCAGCCGCCGCCGCTGCCGCGAGCTCATCGATGCTCGCGAGCGGCGGGCGCCGGAGCCGACTCGTCCCGGGGATGCGTTCGAGCCGCACCATGTGGTCGCCGACGACGACGAGGTCGCGGACGCTGAGGAACGGCGCGAGCGTTGCCCACGTCGAGGCCGGCGTGGTGAGCCGGAATCCGTCGTGCTCGGTGACGTCGACGAGGTGGGGCATGATCTGCACGCTGCGGAGTCCGTCCCGTCGCATCGGCGTTCCGGGGTGGAGCGTGCCGACGTAGAGCACGCCATGCAGAGCGGCGGGCAGCGGCGTGTTCCACCCCAGGGCGGCGGAGGGGCCGAGGAAGAAGGCCCGCTCTGGCATCACTGGCGCGAGGGAGTGCATGCGCCTCAGCGCGTCGACCACCTCGAGCTGTGCATCGGATGGCGCGCGGCCGGCGACCGGTTCGGGCGCTCCGATGAGGATGGCGCCCTCGCGGACGCGGGCGCCTCTGAACGGGCGTTCGAGGTCGCCGGCGAGCAGCCGCTGGCGCGGCACCCCCGCGGCGATCGCGTCCGCGACGGAGAAGGCGTCGCCGAGTGCGGCGGGTATCGGAGGTAGTTCGCGCATGGCCCCACGATGCGGGAGGTCGGCTCCTCCGCGAGTCGTTTTGCACAGGCACCATCCGCCACACGCCGGGATCGTCGCCGTGTGGACGGGAGGACGTCCCGTGTCCGGGCGATTGTCGTGTCGGGGATCGTCGCGTCGTTCGTCAGTGCGGATGTCGGTGTGAAGGGGTGTTTTGCCTGACATCCGCACTGGCGAGTGGCGGCGCCGTCGACATCCGCACTGGTGAACGCGGACGGCGAAGGGGCGAACGCCGACGGGACGGGGCGAACGCCGACGGGGGAACGCACGGCGGCGGGGCGAACGCCGGCCCGCGGGGCGACGGGCACCGTCAAGCCGGCCGCGCCGTCGGCGCACCCTCACGCTGTCAGCGACGGAAAACGCGCAGGAGCCGTCGCATGCCGTGCTGCTCGGGCGGCAGATCGCGCAGGAGCAGCGGCGCGACGTCGGCGACGACCGTGGCCTGGATGCGGCGCCGCTCGCGCACCGCGTGCGGCAGCCGACGGACGGCGTCGGCCACCCCACGGATGGCGTGCACTCCCGATCCCGTCGCGACGGCCTTCCCGAGCATCAGGGTGAACAGCAGGGCGAACCGCGGCCACACGACGCGGCGGAGACCCGCCGGCACGTTCTTCACGAGCAGCAGCGGCAGGTTCTGGAACGACTGATGCACGGTGAACCCCGGGATGCGCCCGCTCGTCGCCCCGATGCGGTGGTGAGCGACGGCGTCCGGCGTGTAGACGATGCGGTACCCCGCCAGGCGTGCGCGGAATCCGACGTCGATGTCCTCGAAGTACGCGAAGAACATCTCGTCGAAGAGCCCGATCGCGTCGAACACCTCGACGCGGTACAGCGAAGCCCCGCCGCTCGCGGAGAAGACCTCGCCGGCCGTCGGCGCAGCCTCGCGCGGCTCACCGCGGTGCTGTGGGTAAGGCATGCCCCACACGCTCAGCCCGTCACCCGCGGTGTCGATCGTGCCGGCGACAGCTGCGTCGTCGGAGCGACGCACGAGGAGGCCCGTCGCGATCGACGCATCCTCGTCCTCCAGCGTGGCCGCGAGCGCGGCGAGCCATCCGGGCTCTGGCAGCGCGTCGTTGTTGAGGAGCGCGACGGCGTCGTAGCCCTCGTGCTGCGCGAGGCGGATGCCGACGTTCACGCCGCCCGCGAAGCCGAGGTTCTCCGGCTCGAGCCGCAGCCGCATCGCGCCCTCGCGCGCCCGCAGCCGCCGCACGTCGTCGGGGCCCGAGCCGTTGTCGACGACGAGCACGTCGTGCGGCTGCGTCTGCCGCGAGAGCGCGTCGAGGCACTCCTCCGTGTCGGCGATGCCGTTCCAGTTGAGGACCACGACGAGGATGCGCATCACGCCGCCTTCTTCCGGGCGCCGACCAGCAGCGCGATCTGCACGAGGAGGACGACGAGCTCGGCGGATGCGAGCCCCGCCGCACCGCCGACCGACCCCCACAGCGCCGAGAGCACGAGCGTCGTGGGCACGCCCACGACAGCGCCCGCGACGACGCTCGCGAATACGGCCTTGGTGCGGCCGAGCGGAACGAGAGCGTGGCGGCCGAGCGAGGTCGTGAGCGAGATGCACAGCACGGCGACGCCGAACAGGATGGCGGTGGCCTCATCCATCGCCTGGTCGGCGAAGAGCACGGACGTGAGCCAGGGGCCGAGCAGTGCGAACGCGGCGAAGCCGAGTATGCCGAGGACGGCATGCATGACGAGCGCGCGCCGCGCCCGCCCTCCGAGAAGGGCCATCCCGTCTTCCACGACCCACCCCTGCAAGGCGTTGCCCTGCGCGCCGATGACGGTCTGCCCCATCCGGAACAGCTTGTCGCCGGAGACGTATCCCGCGGCTTGGGCCGTCGTCGTCCCCGCGGTCACGAGCGTGACGGCGAGCGATGTGTAGGCGCCGCTCACGGTCTCCGTCGCCGCCGCGGGAAGGTGGACGCGGGCGAACGCGAGCGAGCCGCGCCATCCGCCGCCCAGCAGCCGGCCGGGGCGGACCACGGAGACGGCGAACGCTCCCAGACCACCCAGGATCGCCGCGAGAAGCAGCGCGGGGTACCACAGCACCTCGCCGCCCAGCAGGATGACGACGCCTCCCGCTGCGGTCGCGAGGGCGCGCGGCGCGAGCTCGTACGCGATGAGCGGCAGCGGGCGCCCGACGCCGACGAGGTACCAGCTCGCGGAGAGCCCGCCGAGCGCGATCGCGACGGCCATGACGGCCGCCGTCGCCGTCTGCGTCGCGGGGGCGAGCAATGCGGCGGCGACCGCGGCGATCGCGGCGGCCGGCGCGCTGGCGAGGAGTCGCGCCCGCGTGCCCGTCGCGAACAGGTCGGCGCGTTCGGATGCGGGCGCGGACGCGACGAGGGTCGGCCCGACGATGTTGAGGCCGAGCCCGACGACGAGGGCGCAGAACCCGCCCACCGACTGCCCGACGGCGACTCCCACCCAGGCGTCGTCGCCGACCCTGGCGACGATCGGGAGGATGAGGAAGGGGACGAGCGCCGACACCGCCGGGATCGTCGAGAAGCTCAGCAGCCTTCGGGCGAGCGACATCAGCGTCGTCCCGCCCGGGACATCCGCACTGGCGAGTGGATGTGAGCGCGCACATCGCGACATCCGCACTGGCGAGTGGCGTGGGGGTGTCGTCCCGCCGGGTACATCCGCACTGGGGAGTGAGTGTGAGCGCGCACATCGGGACATCCGCACGGGCGAGCGCCGCCGCACTGGCGAGCGCCGCCGCACTGGCGAGCGCCGCCGCACGGGCGAGCGGCGCCGCGCGGGCGAGCGCCGCCGCCACGGCGCCCCGCCGGGTACATCCGCACTGGCGAGTCGCGCAGCGCCCGCGCGGGGCGCATCAGCCTCGCTCCCAGTACGACTCCGCGCGCATCCGGAGCGACAGCATGAGGCCGATCGACGGATCGACCGCATCGAGCGGGAAGTCGGGTCGCACCTCGCGGCGCGCGGCGCGCCATCCGGCGATGCGCCCCGTGAGCGACTTCACGTCGCGGTGGAGGAGGAGACGGCGCAGGCACACGATCGCCTCCACGAGCAGGGCGCGGGCGGCGCGGCGCGTGCGCAGGACGCCCCACGCCCGCAGCAGGTAGCCGCGCCCGAACCCGGCCAGGTAGCGCTGCCGCGGAGAGCCCTCGCCTGCCGACGCGCCGCCGATGTGCACGCCGCCCGGCTCGTCGAGGCCGACCGCCCGCCATCCGGCCGCGCGGAGGCGGAACGCGAGGTCGAGCTCCTCGCCGTACATGAAGATGCCCTCGTCGAGCAGACCCACCTCGCCGAGCGCGCGCCGCCGGTACGCGGCCGCCGCGCCGTAGGGTCCCAGAAGCGGCGGGGTCTCCGGGTAGGCGCGCGACGCCCCGTGGTAGCGCACGAAGCCCGCCGCCGTCGCGTCGGCCGTGATCCCGAGGGAGTCGATGCGGCCGTCCGGACGCAGGAGCAGCGGCGCGACGCTCCCGACCCCGTCCCCTCCCTCGTCGAACGCCGCGAGCACCTGCGCCGCGAGCGTCGGCTCGGCGACGACGTCGCTGTTCACGAGCATCACGAACGGCGCGTCGCCATGCGCCATGCCGCGGTTCGCGGTGTGCGCGAAGCCGCGGTTGCGCGTGTTGCGCAGCAGCGTCAGCTCGGGGAAGGCCGCCGCGATGCGATCGGCGGTGTCGTCGGGGGAGTGGTCGTCGACGACGATGACGGTGACGTCGACGGTCTGCGCCGCGAGCGCGCGGAGGCAGGGCTCGACGTGCTCCCAGCCGCCGTAGACGGGCACGACGACGTCGAGGGAAGGCATGCCCCCATCCTACGATCGGGTCACTGCAGCACCTGGAGGGTGCCGGCCGCGGTGCCCGTGAGATACACGGGATGGCCGCCGACCGCGAGCACGGTGAGGTTCGCGACGGCGGTCGCCGACGCCTCGTCTCCGTAGACGTCCTTCACCGTGACGGTGCCGCCGTCGGCGACGGCGATCGCGTGCGCCTGCGCGACCGCCCATACGATGCGGCCGACGCGGCCGTCGGGCCACGTCACCTTCACGGAGTGCACGTCGTCGTTCCCCGTCTCCTCGACCGTGAGCACGCCGTTCTGCACGAACCGCGACAGCACGGCCATCGTGACGGCGGCGTGCTTGGGCGACACCGACCCCGAGGCGACGTCCTCGTGATGGAAGAGGCCGAAGTTCGCCGCGGCGTTGTCGGGCGCGTTCCACGCGTCGATGAGGTTGTACGGCATGTACCGCGTCGCTCCCGCGGCCAGGACGAGGGCGGCGTCGCGGACGAGGAAGGCGCCGGCAGCGTGCTCCGGCAGCCCACCGGCCGCCGTGGTGTAGCCGGCCTCCTCGACGACGAGCGGGAGATCGCGGCCCGCCTTCGCCATGATCTCCTTCGCCACGCGGACGGCGTTCTCGCCCTTGCCCTCGGGCGTCGATGCGAGCGTGTACGCGTGGATGGTGACCTGGTCGACGTAGGCGAGGCCGCCGAGCGCCGCGAACTCCGCGAACCACGTGCGCGCCTGGCCGCCCTCGTCCCACCATCCGTCGGCGGCGCCCACCGCGGGCCCCGTCACGGTCGCACGGGGCACGGCGGCCTTGATGGCCTGGGAGGCGGGCTTCAGGAGCGCGATGTAGCAGGCGGGCGTCTTCCCGCACGTGCTCGTGTTCGTCTCGGCGTTCGGCTCGTTGTAGACGGCGTAGTCGACGCGCGTGCCGTAGAGCCGCGCGGTCTTGGCGGCGAAGTCGGCGTACGCGGCGATGCATGCACGCGACGACGGCGTCTTCCCGCCGTCGCACGATCCGTAGTACGCGAGCACGAGCACGGGGCGGATGCCTGCGGCGAGCAGGCGGTCGACCTCGCTCGTCACCTTCGCGTCCTGCGTGACGCCCGAGCGGGTGACCGTCGCGGTCTCCCAGCGCCAGTCGACGCGCACGGTCGCGACCCCCACGGCGTCGGCGGCGGCCGTCTGGTCGACCGAAGCCGCGTGGATGTCGGGATGCGCCGTGATGCCGAAGCGCGAGGTGTCGGTCGATGCCTTCAGCTGCGAGACGATCCCGATGCTCGTGGTCGTCGAGCCCGCGGCATCCGTGATCGTGAGGTCGTAGTACCCCGGTCCGAGCGCCGTGAGATCGAGCGTGCCCTTCCCGCCGTACGCCCAGCCGCTCCCCGAGCCGGCGACGACGCCGTTCTCGTCCTCCGCCGAGTACGTCACGGTGGTGGACGCCGACGCGAACGTCACCACGACCCAGGACGCGTCGTACATCGTCACCGGGTCGGTGATCCGCGGCGCGCTCGCCGCATCGGCGGGCGCCGCCGAGAACGGCACGAGCACGGCGGCGATGAGTGCGGCCGCGAGGGCGAGGACGGGCATCCGGCGCAGGGGGGATGGTCGGGACATCGGGGGGTCCGATCTCGGACGGGGGTCCGGGTCAGGTCGTCTCGGGGGCGACGACTCTGGCCAGAAGATACCAGTATCCGAGGTCGGGAATGTTTCGTCGGAGAAGCCTGTGGCTTTGCTATGCGAGTTGAGGAATATATCGCTACCCGGCGAGCGAGACGGGTCCGCAATCCTGCAGGATCACCGGGGTGCCGCCCACCTCGACGGCGTCGAGGTCGGCCGACAGGGGGCTGCCGAACATGTCGAGCGCGGTCGACGCCGCTGCCGAGACCACGTGCCCGCGCTCGACCGACCACACGACCCGATCCTGCGAGCCGTCGGGCTGGTCGATGCGCACGACGTGCAGATCGGGGTCCGCCGTCGTCTCGACGGCGACGAGGGAGTCGGCGCCGACGAGGCGCGCGAGCACCGCGTGCGCGATGCCGGCCGGCTTCGGCGTGAGGGTCCCCTGGGCGATGTCCTCATGACGGAACATCCCGAAGTTCGCCTCCCCGCCCTCCGGTCGATCCCAGTTGTCGACGAGGTTGTAGTACATGTAGCGCTCCGCGCCCGCCGCGAGCACGAGCAGTGCGTCCCGGACGAGGAACGCCGCCTGAGCGTCCTCCGGCAGGCCGGACGCCGTCGTCGTGTACCCCGTCTCCTCCATCACCACCGGCCGCTCGACGCCCGCGGCGGCCATGATCTCGCGCACGGCCTGCACGACCGCCTCCTGCTTGCCCTCGGGCGGAGTCGTCAGCGAGTACGCGTGCACGGTGACCCGGTCGACGAGCGCGAGACCCCCGAGGTCCGCGAACTCCTGGAACCACACCCGGGCGGCCCCTCCCACGTCCCACCATCCGTCGGTCGCCCCGAGCGCGGGGCCCGTCACGACGGCGCCGGGGACCGCCGCGCGGACCGCGGCGGCCGTGGGCTCGAGGATCTCGAGGTAGCACGCCGCCGTCGTCCCGCAGGCGCTCGTGGTCGTCGTCGCGTTGAACTCGTTGTACACGCCGTACTCGACACCCGTGCCGTAGTGGCGCGCCGCCTCCACGACGAAGTCGACGTACTCCTGGATGCACTCCGGCGTGGACGGCGTGCGGCCGTCGTCGCACTCGCCGTAGTAGGCGAACACGAGGTTCGGCGTGATGCCCCGCGCCTGCAGGCGGGCGATCTCGGCCTCCACATCGTCGCCCGGCGTCAGGCGCCCCTCCGCCTCGATCGCGTCCTCCCACCGCCAGTCGACGCGCACCGTGGCGGCCCCGACCGCGACGGCGGCGGCCGTCTGGTCGACCCCCTCGTGCAGCGAGGGGTGCGCGGTGGTCCCGAAGCGGGGCGACGGAGCGGCGTCGAGGTCCGCGACGATGCCGAGGCTCGAGGTGAGGGAGCCTGTGCCGTCCTCCGCGGTGAGAGTGAAGTAGCCCGGCCCCGCCTCGGAGAGGTCGATGACCGCGACGCCGTCGTGGGCGGGGGCCTCACCCGACGCCGCCGTGCCGCCTTCCGCGTCCGACAGCGAGTAGGTCACACCGTCGGTCGGCGTCGCGACGCGCACCTGCGCCGCGTCGGCGTCGTACACCGCGACCCCGTCGAGCAGCTGGAGGGCGGATGGCCGTTCGGCGGCGCATCCCGACGCGGTGAGCAGGGCGAGCAGGGCGCCGGCGGCGGTGAGGCGGGTGAGTCGGCGCATCGGGCTCCTTCTGGACGGGGGAGCGGGGCGTCGTCGGCCGGTCGGCACGAGCCTAGCGGCCGGGCCCTGCCTCCGTCTCCCACGCCTCGACGAGGTCGGAGAGGGTCTGCGTGAGCGGAACGCGCGGTGTCCAGCCGAGCTCATCGCGGATGGCGTCGGCCGAGCCGCGGATCACGGCCGGATCCGTGGCGCGGATGCGGGTGGAGTCGAGCCGCAACGGCGGCACGGGGCGGTCGAGCGCGGCGCACACGAGCGCGAGGATCTCCCGCCCCGAGCGCGAGACGCCCGAGCAGACGTTGTAGACGGCGCGCGAGAGGCGCGGCGCGAGCGCGAGCATGAGGTACGCGGCCGCGACATCCCTCACGTCGGAGTAGTCGCGACGCGTGTCGAGGTTGCCCACCCGCAGCTGCTGCCCCTCGGCCAGTGCCTGCAGGGAGGCGATGAGATCGGGGACGAGGAATCCGCTGCGCTGACGGGGGCCGATGTGGTTGAACGGGCGGGCCACCACCATGTCGAGTCCGCGGCGGCGATAGTGCTCGGCCTGGAACTCGAGGAGCATCTTGCTCACGACGTACGGCGACGACGGCGCGATCGGCGCCTCCTCGTCGAGGGGGGTGTCGTCGACGGGCGATGCGTAGACGGCGCCCGTCGAGACGATGACGCAGCGCGGCCGCTGCGTCTCCGGGGTGGCGAGCAGCGATTCGCTCAGAGCCGTCATCATCGCGCTGGTGTCGGCGATGTACCGCTGCGGATGGTCGAACGACTCCCCGACGGCCGCGTGCCCCGCGAGGTGGATGATCGCATCGGCGCCGACGTCGGGCCATCCCGCGGCCAGGTCGGCGATCACGACCTCGTCCGCGACGCCGTCGAGAGCGGAGCCGGACCGTTCGGAGCGCACGATCGCGACCGCCTCGTGACCCTGCGCCCTCGCCACCTCGACCACGTGCCGGCCGACGAACCCTCCGGCGCCGGTGACGGCGATGCGGGCACGTCGAGCAGAGGTCATGGCGGTCCCTTCGGGGAGTCGGGGCGTGATGACGGCGACGGCATCGGGGAAGCGGGCGCGAGAAGCGCCCCCGCCGGACGATACCGTAATATCAGCCGGTGCCCCTCTCCTCGATCGTCGAACGGCTGCGCCGCTCGCAGGCGGAGGGCCCGGCCGGCCCCTTCCGCGTTCTGCTCCTCTGCACCGGCAATCTGTGCCGATCGCGCATCGCGGAGAGCCTGCTCGCACACCGCCTGGGCGCCGTCGTCGACGCCGGCTCGCTGATCGTCGAGAGCGCCGGCACGAGACCCGCCTCGGGCGTGTCGCAACCGGGCGCGGTACGCGAGGAGATCGAACGGCTCGGCGGAGCGATCGACGACGCCCCGCCCCGCGGGCTCGACGACGTCGTGCTCGCGCAGGTCGACCTCGTGCTGACGATGACGCGCGGCCAGCGAACGGCCGCGGTGCGCCGCGCACCGCGGCTCGTGCGCCGCGCCTTCACGCTTCCCGAGTACGCGCACCTGGTGGCGTCGCTCGCGGAGCGGCCGCCGGCGCAGTGGCATCCGGGCGGCGGCGACGCCGAGGTGTTGCGTCGTATGACGGAAGCCGCCGCCCGGCGCCGGGGCGCGGTCGCCCCCTCGCCGGATGCCGCCGCGATAGAGATCGCCGACCCGTTCGGCGGGGAACGGCCCGGGTACCGGGACGCCGCGGATCGCATCGACGGGGAGGTCGCCCTGCTCGCCGAAACCTTCGTGAAACTCCGCGGTCGAAATACCGGTCGAACCGTGCGGTAGTGTTCGAGCCGCGACCGTCTCCCCCGTGGTCGTTCTCGAGGGTCCACCGCATGTGCCCGGGCACCCAGCCCGCGCGTGTGCGCCCTCGGATCTGACGACTCTCGGAAGAGGTGGCCTGACCCGATGGAGCTGCGCGAATTCGTCGACACCCTGCGACGGCGGTGGATCACGATCACGATCGCCGTCCTCCTCGGTCTCGCCGCCGCGCTGGGGCTCGCCCTCGTGGCGACGCCGCAGTACCAGGCCTCGTCCCGGCTGTTCGTCGCGACCCAGACCGTGGGGTCGGCGGTCGAGGCGTTCCAGGGATCGAGCTACACCCAGGCGCGGATGCAGTCGTACGTCACGGTGGCGACGGATCCCGTCGTGCTCGACCCCGTGATCGAGCAGCTCGAGCTCGACACGACGGCCGAGGAGCTCGCGGGAGCGATCTCCGCCCGGGTGCTGCCGGACACCGTGCTCATCGAGATCACGGCGGAGGACGCCTCGCCCGAGCGCGCGGCGGAGCTCGCCAACGCCGTCGCCGACAACCTCCGCACGGTCGTCGTCGACGAGCTCGAGAGCCAGGTCGGCGACGAGGACAGCCTCGTCAACCTCGCGCTCGTCAAACGCGCCGTCGCGCCGGAGTCGCCGTCGGCGCCTTCCATCCCGCTCTACCTCGTCGTCGGCGGCGTGATCGGCCTCGTGGCGGGTCTCGCCGTGGGCTTCGCCCGTCAGACGCTCGACACGCGCATCCACAGCGAGCGCGACGTCACGAGCCACACCGACGTGCCCATCCTCGCCGGGATGACCTTCGACACCGAGGCCGCCAAGCAGCCCCTCATCGTGCACGCCGACGCCTTCGCCCCGCGCGCGGAGGCCTTCCGCTCCCTGCGCACGAACCTCCAGTTCGCGAGCCTGGGCGCCGACAACCGCGTCGTCGTCGTGACCTCCGCCCTCCCGGGCGAGGGGAAGACGACCACGGCGGCGAACCTCGCGATCGCGCTCGCCGAGGCCGGCAAGCTGACGCTGCTCGTCGACGCCGATCTGCGCCGCCCCAAGACCGCCGACTACCTCGGGATCGAGGGCGGCGTGGGCCTCAGCGACGTTCTCGTCGGCTCGGCCGAGCTCGCCGACGTGCTGCAGCCGTGGGGCGAGTCCGACTCGCTCGCGGTGCTCGCGGCCGGCACGCGGCCTCCCAACCCGAGCGAGCTGCTGAGCTCGAAGGCTCTCGAGGATCTCCTGACCGAGCTGCGCGGCGAGTTCGACCAGATCGTCATCGACGCGCCCCCGCTCCTGCCCGTCACCGACGCCGCCGTGCTCAGCAAGGTCGCCGACGGCGCGCTCGTCGTGTGCGCCGTCGGCCGCACGCGCACGACGCAGCTGACGCACGCGCTCCACAACCTCGAGAGCATCCGGGCGCACATCTTCGGCATCGTCGTTAACATGCTCGCCACGCGCGGCCCCGACGCCTACGGGTCGTACGGGTACGCGTACGAGGGCGCGAGCTCCCGCGAGAGCTGAGCGACGACATGCCCGCGGAGCCGCGAATCGCGATCGCCCACGACTACCTCACCCAGCGCGGCGGCGCCGAGCGGGTCGTGCTGTCGATGGCGAGGGCGTTCCCCGGGGCGCCCATCTACACGACGCTCTACGACCCCGCGGGGACCTTTCCCGAGTTCCGCGAGCTCGACGTGCGCGTCTCGCCGCTCAACCGCATCGGCAGGCTCCGCCGCGACCACCGCAGCGCCCTGCTGGCGCTGCCGTTCGCGGCGAGCCGGCTGCGCGTCCCTGCCGACGTCGTGCTCGCGAGCAGCAGCGGATGGGCTCACGGCTTCCCGACGACGGGGCGGAAGATCGTCTACTGCTATTCGCCGGCGCGCTGGCTGTACCAGACCGACGCGTATCTGGGCGACTCGGGGAGGCTCAAGCGCGCCGTCCTCTCGCTGGCCGGCGGCGCCCTGCGCACATGGGATCGCCGCGCCGCCGCGACCGCCGACCGCTATCTCGCGATCTCGACCGTCGTGCAGGGCCGCATCCGCGACGCCTATGCGCGCGACGCGCGGATCGTCCCCGCCCCCCACTCCACCGACGCGGCGGGAGCGCTCGAGCCGGTGGACGGCATCGAACCGGGCGCGTACCTGTGCGTGTCGCGGCTGCTGCCGTACAAGAACGTCGACCGCGTCATCGAGGCGTTCGCCCGCATGCCCGACCGGCGGCTGGTCGTCGTCGGCCGCGGCCCGGAGGAAGCACGCCTGCGCGCCCTGGCGCCCGCGAACGTCCGGATGGTCAAGGACCTCTCCGACGCGCAGCTGCGCTGGCTCTACGCCGTCAGCCGCGGCGTCGTCGCGGCGAGCTACGAGGACTTCGGACTGACGCCCATCGAGGCCGCCGCCTTCGGACGGCCGAGCGCCGTGCTGCGCTGGGGCGGGTTCCTCGACACCGTGTGCGAGGGCGAGACCGGGGTCTACTTCGATGAGCCGCAGCCCGGCCTCATCGCACGGGCGATCGACGAGCTGGAGGAGCGCGACTGGGACGAGAGGGCCATCCTCGCCACGGGCGAGCGCTTCTCGGAGGCGCGCTTCGCCGACGAGCTGCGGCGCGTCGTGGCGGAGGTGACGGCGACATGATGGCGCGCATCCTGCACGCCCTCGGTGCCGTGCGCCGACGCGCCTGGGTGCTGCCCGTCTTCCTCCTGCTCGGAACGCTCGGCGGCTTCGCGACCGCAGCGCTCTCGACGCCGCGCTTCGACGCGCACGCGACCGTCGCCTTCACGGTCCAGGGCGCGGAGACGCCGCTCGGAGAGCTGGCGGTGTCGATCTACGCGCAGCAGCGGCTGCTCAGCTACGCGGAGATCGTGTCGACCCCCGTGGTGCTGCAGGCCGTCGTCAACGAGCTCGACCTCGACACGACTCCCGACGAGCTCGCGGAGCGCGTCGTCGCGACCCCGCTCGTCGACGCGATGATGATCGAGATCACGGCGTCGAGCCCCTTCAACACCGAGGCTCCCGAGATCGCCGGCGCCGTCGCGCAGCAGCTCGCCGACGTCATCGAGCTGCAGCTCGAGTCCGCCATGACGGGCGAGGGCAGCGCCCTCTCCGTCGTCGTCATCCGCGAGCCGACGGTGCCGTCGGCGGCGGCCTATCCGCTGCTGTGGCCCTCGCTCGGCCAGGGAGCCCTCGCGGGCGGCCTGCTGGGTCTCGGCGCGCTGCTGCTCCTCGAGAGCTTCGACGGGCGCATCCGCTCGGTCGCCGACGTCCGCCGGGCCTCCGGAGCGCCCGTGCTGGGCATCCTCCCCGCCGTCCGCCGCCGCGATCCCGTCGACGCCGCTGGCGATGGAGACGACCCCGTCGCGGGCGGCGTCGACGCGCTGCGCTGGGCCGCGCGCTACGCCGCCCCCGGGCCCGCCCGTCGCGTCACGCTCGTGCTCGGTGTCGAGCGGGGGCAGGGCGCGTCGACCGTCGCGGCCGGCCTCGTGCTGGCCGCCGCGCGTGCGGGGGCCTCGTCGCTCCTCGTCGACGCCGATCTCCGGCGCTCCACGCCGGAGGCGGGCGATCCTGGGTCTGGCGGGCTCGTCGAGGTCGTCACGGGGGAGCAGCCCCTCGAGACCGCCGTCCGCCCCTGGCGGGAGAGCTCCGCCGTCCGCACCCTCACGACGGGCCGGCTCCCCGCCGGCGCCGCCGCGTTCCTCGACGCCGAGGTGCTGGCCGCCGTCCTGGAGCAGGCGGCGCTCGATCACGACGAGGTCGTCGTGGACGGCGGAGCCGTCCTCGACCGCGCATCGACGCGCGAGCTCGCCCGTCACGTCTCCGACGTCGTGCTCGTCGCGCGCGTCGGGCGCACGACGCGAGGTGCGCTCGAGGCCGCCGTCCGCGCACTCGCGCCGGCCGGCACGCTGCGCGGCGTCGCCGTCGTCGGCGTCGCGACCCGCGACGCCGGGCTCGCGTCGACCCCCACGCCCATCGAACCGATCAGGGAGAAGGCATGAACAAGGTGCGGACCAAGCTGCACGCCGTGTGGGTGCACTTCGGCGAGGTGCTCTACAACTTCGTCTTCACGCACGTCCCCTCGCACCGGTTCCGACAGGCGATGCTGCGCCTGTGGGGAGCGCGCATCGGGAAGGACAGCGCGATCTTCCGGGGGACCACCGTGCTGGGGATCACGGGGATCGACATCGGCGACGCGAGCGTGATCGGCTTCCGCTGCCTGCTCGACGCCCGCGGCGGGCTGACGATCGGCGACTCCGTCGTGATCGCCAGCGACGTCCACTTCATCGCCGGGCACCACCTTCCGAACTCGGACGACTTCTCGTACATCCTCGCGCCCATCACGGTGGGCGATCACGCCTGGATCGCGAGCCGCTCGATGGTGCTCGCCAACGTGGACATCGGCCGCGGCGCCGTCATCGGCGCGTGCTCCCTCGTGCGAAAGGACGTGCCGGAGCGCACGATCGCCGCCGGCATCCCCGCGAAGCACATCGCCGACCGGCGGTCGAACCTTTCGTACCGCCCCGTCTACCGCCCCAAGTTCTTCTGACCGCCCCCGCGAGAACGGATCAGCCCGTGCAAGAGATCGACCCGCAGTACGCGCCGTCCACGGCCCGCCGCATCTGGGACAGGCTCGGCGTCGTCTTCTTCAACTTCTTCATCACGCATCTGCCCGGCCACGCCCTGCGCCTCGGAACGCTGCGCCTGTTCGGCGCGAAGATCGGAAAGCGCTCCGGGATCTTCCGCGGAACCACCGTGCTCGGCATCGACCGCATCGACATCGGCGACGACGTCGTGATCGCCTTCCGCTGCCTGCTCGACGCGCGCGGCGGGCTCACGATCGGAGACTCCGTCGTCATCGCGAGCGACGTGCACTTCATCACCGGGAGCCACGACCCGCACTCCGACACCTTCGACTACTCCCTCAAGCCCATCGTCATCGGCGACCACGCCTGGATCGCGAGCCGCGTGACGGTGCTTCCCGACGTGACGATCGGCCGCGGCGCCGTCGTGGGCGCGCAGTCGCTCGTGACGTCCGACATCGGGGAGATGGAGATCGCCGCGGGCGTGCCCGCGAAGGTCCGCGCGCAGCGCGAGTCGAAGCTCGCGTACAGCCCCAGCTACCGCCCGCCGTTCTTCTGATGGACCTCTCCTCCGCGACGCTCGTCTACATCGCCCCCCGCTCGGGTCGCAGCGGCGTGGGCGACTACGCCGACGAGTTCATCGACGTCGTCCGCCCGCATGTCGGCCGCGTGGTCGAGATCCGCACGGACGGTCCCGGCACCGACACCGTGCGCGGCCTGCGTGCGGGCCGCCGCCAGGTGCGCGGCATCGTCGCGGAGGCCGCGGGGCCCGTCATCGTGCACACCGAGCAGTCCGGCGGCGAGATGCTGCCGTTCTGGGGTCCGTACGGGCTCGACGGCGTCACCGTCACCTCGACCGTGCACGATCCTCCCCTCGCCGTGTGGTGGCCGTTCCGCACGCGGTTCGTGGCGTCGCGACGGCTGCTGAGCCACGGCATCCACTATCCGATCAAGGGGCTCACGGCGCGGCTCGAGCGCCGCGTCAACGCGGGACGCACCCTGTTTGCCCTGAGCCGCACGGGCGCCGATCACCTGCGCGGTCTCATGACGCGCTCGGAGGTGCGGGCCTCGTCGCTGTTCGTGCCCGAGCGCGACGAGGCGACGCCCGTCGCGGAGCGGCCCCGCGCCGTGGGGCTGTTCGGCTACGTGTACCGCGGCAAGGGCTTCGACAGCCTCGCGGAGCTGCGCGCGCATCTCGACCCCTCCATCGCGATCCGGGTCGCGGGGCGCGGCACCGAGCAGCTGCCGGCCATCGACGGCGTCGAGGTGCTGGGCGAGGTGAACGGCGCAGACGAGGACGCGTTCTTCACCTCGATCCGCGCGCTCGTCGTGCCGTACGTCGCGCGACGCATCTACGGCGTCGAGGCGATGCCGGCCGCCAGCACGGTGTCGCGCGCCATCGCCTACGGCACGCCCGTCATCGCGCGGGCGCAGGGCTCGCTCCGCGAGCTCGAGGCGGATGGCTGCGCCGTCGTCGTCGACGGAGACGGCGCCGACCTCGCGCGAGCGGCGAACGACCTCGTCGACGACGACGAGCGGCTCGCGGCGCTCGCGGCCGGCGCCTGCGCGCTGCGCACGTCGCGATCCGCCGAGCGGGTGGTCGACGGCTACCTCGCGCACTGGAGGAGCTCGTGAAGCTCCTCGCCCTGCTGCGGAACCCGCACCTGCTACGCGCCGGCCTTGCATCGGGGTGGGTCGTCTTCGGCCGCGTCATCGGGCTGCTGTGGACGCTGCTGCTCATCGCGCAGCTCGGCATCGGCGACTACGGCGTCTACGCGATGGCCTACGCCGTCTCGGCGATCATCGCCGCGCCCGTCGACAACATCTTCCTCGTCCGGGCGCTGCGCGTCGACGACGGGCGGTTCCGCGCCGAGCGGATCACGCGCGCCCTCGTCGGCGGAGGCCTCTTCGCCGCGGGCGCCGCCGTCTTCGCGCTGTCGCCGTCCGCCGGGTTCGCGCTCTTCATCGCGGGCGGAGAGATCTCCTTCAACGCCCTCAAGAGCCGCAGCCTCCGCGAGGGGCATCCCCATGTCGTCATGCGGCGCGACGCCGCCCGGCAGGCGGCGTCGATCCTCGTGGCGGGCGGCTACCTCGTGCTCGTCCCCGGCGCCTCCCTGGCGCTCGCGATGCTCCTCTACGCGACCCCCTACCTCGTCGTGTGCGCCCTCGCCCTGTGGACCGCGCGGGGCGCCCGGCCCGCCGTGCCCGGACGCGCGCGCGAGATGGGACTGCTGTGGCTCGACGCCGGGGCGCTCGCCGTGTACCTGCAGGGCGACATCCTGCTCCTGGGCCTCCTCACGACAGAGGAGATCGCCGGCGTCTTCTCCCTCGCCTCCGTCCTCGCCCTCGCGGCGACGACGGTGGCGCAGATGTTCGTGCAGACCTACCACGAGCGCCTGCGCGAGGCGGGAGGGGACCCGAAGGCGGGGCCCAGCGCCCGGGTGATCGCGATCGTCGCCCTCGGCCTCGGGGGCGGCACGAGCCTCCTCGGGCTCGTGCTCGTCGTCGTCCCGAACCCGTGGGCGGGTCTCGGCGTCGTGCTGATCATCATGGGACTGTTCGTCGCCCTGCACGCGCTCGCGCTCATCCTCACCACGATCCTGTACGTGCAGCACCGGGACGGCCATCGCGTCGCCGCGGGCTGGACGGCCGCGGCCGTGAAGCTCGGGCTCGTCGCCCTGCTCGCGGAGGCGGGGGCGATCGGCGCGGCCGTCGCCTGCGTCGTCGCCGAGATCGTCCTCGTCGTCTGGTACCTGCGCGTCGTCCGAGCGTGGACGCCGGCGCGCGCTGCTGCGCCCGATGCGGAACCGGTCGTCTTCGCCCCTCCCGTCGAGCCCGTCGTCGCCGGCACCCCGCCCATCCCCGCCGACCTCGACCTCGACCCTCCAGCGGACGCCCCCGCCCCGCCCTCCGAGAGGACCCCGCAGTGAGACGCGCCACCTTCCTGCTCGCGAAGGACCCCACAGTCGACCACGGCGGAGACATCGCGCTGTCGCGGCTCGTCATGCGGATCGCGCGCGAGTCGATGTCGGTCGACTCGATCGCGCTCTCACGGCGGCCGGAGCCCTCGCCCGACGCCGACGTCACCCGGATCTCCAAGCCCCCCGTCTCGGCGTCGCGGCTCGTCGCGCGCAGCCTGCTGAACCGCCGCAGCACCGTGCACGAGCGATTCGACGTGCCTGCCCTGCGCGCCGAGATCGAGCGGCGCGACCCCGACCTCTTCGTCGCCGAGCACAACTACATGACGGAGTCGTTCCTGCGCTCGTCGCACCGCGGGCGCACCCCGCTCTACCTCAACACCGTCAACTCCGAGTCGCTCATCTTCCGCGAGATCCGCGGCCTGCCGGGGCGCCTCGAGGCCGTGCGCATCCTCGCCGACGAGGTGCGCACGGCGCGCGCTGCCGTCTCGGTGGGCGTGTACGACAGCGACGAGGCCGAGATGTACCGGTCGCGAGGGGTCCCGCGGGTCTCGTGGCTCGACCTGACGCTGCCGCCCGCGGCGCAGGCGCCCGTCGCGGCGACCGGCACGCGGCTCGTGTTCCTGGGCGACCGCACGTGGCCGCCGAACCACGAGGCGTTCGAGCTCATCGCGCAGTGGTGGCCCGACATCGCACGGGGCATCCCCGGCGCCGAGCTCGTCGTCGTGGGCAGGCGCCGCGCGGGCGACGGCCCCCGGGCCCTTCCCGAGGGCATGACCGACATCGGCTTCGCCGACGACCTCGACGCCGTGCTCGAGTCGGCGCGAGCGCTCGTCGCACCCGTGCTCACGGGCGGCGGCGTGCGCGTCAAGCTGCTCGAGTCGGCGAGCCGCGGGCTCCCCGTCGTCGGCACCGCCGCCGCGCTCGGATCGCACACCGACATCTTCGGCATCCCCGTCGCCGACGACCGGGAGCAGTTCGTGCAGAGCTGCCGGCGGTTCCTGCTCGACCGCGACGCGGCCGTGCGCGAGAGCGACCGCCTCTACGAGGTCAACCGCTCGCGCTGGGAGGAGCGCGTGCCCCACCGGCGCATCGAGGAGTGGCTCGCCTCATGAGGGCCGTCATCCTGCTGCTGGCGCTCCTCGCCCCCGTGCTCGGCGCGGCGCTCGCGAGCGACGCGAACGAGCTCGTGCGGCTCGCGGCGCTGCTCCTGACGGGCCTTCCGCTCGGCATCTGGGTCGCGCTGCGCCGTCCGCTGTGGATCATGACGGCGTATGCGTTCCTGCTCGCGGCCGTGCCGTTCGGCGTGCTGCCGTCATCGCCGCTGCCGCTCGTGCTGATGATGGGGCTGCTCATCGGCGTGACCGCCGTCGTGCAGCTGCCCGCCGGCCGCTCCGCGCGGCTGCTGCCCATGGACTGGCTCGTGCTCGGCCTCGTCGTCTTCTCCGCGCTGTCGCTCGTCATCACGCTGTCGACGCAGTACGACGTGACGGAGTTCGCGAAGTGGCTCATCGCGACGTCGACGACCGTCTCGGCCCTGCGTCTGCAGCCGGATGCCCTGCGCACGATGGGGCGCGCCTACGTCGTGGGCTCGGTGCTCGCGGGCGCGTACGGCCTCGCCCTCCTCCTCTTCGACCGCAGCGGGTCCAGCCTCGCGATGCTCTCGTTCCTCGGATACGGCACGAGCGGCGAGGACAACCTCCGCTACGTCGTCGACGGGGGCACAATGACGGTGCGCATGACCGGCACCTACGTCGATCCGAACGCGGGCGGCATCTTCCTCTTCGTCGCGTTCATCCTCGCGCTCGCGCTGTACACGGGCGCCGCGCGCATCCTGGTCGCCGGCGTCCTCGTCGCGGCTCTCGTCCTCACGCTCAGCCGGGCGGCGCTGGGCGCGGTCGTCGTCGCCTTCGCCGTGTACATCCTCTTCCAGCGCGACAGGTTCGGGCCCAAAGCGGGGCTCGTGATGCTCGCGGCCGCGGGCGCCGCCGTGCTCCTCGCCGTTCCGAGCGTGCAGGACCGCATCTTCGACTCCTTCGGCGCGGGCGACGTCGGCTCGTCGGCGCGTTCCGACGCGCTGCGCGACTTCCCCAAGCACATGGAGGGGGCGTGGCTCTTCGGGCTCGGCTGGGGACGCATCGAGTTCCGCGACGGAGCGGTCGGCATCAGCGTGAACCACGTCGCCAACGCCCCGCTCCTCGCCGTGTACCGCGGCGGCCTGCTCGTCGGCCTCGCCTTCTGCGCCGTGCTGGTCTACGGCCTGGTGGCGTCGGTCCGGCAGCTCCGCAGCCACGACCCGCAGGCCGGCTTCGTCGGCGCCGGATTCATCGGCTTCACCGCCGTCGCGCTGCAGCTCGACTTCCCGGTCATCACCATCCCGCCCGTGACGGCCGCCTTCGCCTTCTTCCTCGTGTTCGTCCAGCGTGCGCAGGACGTCGTCGCGACGCTCCCCGCGCGCGCCGCGATCCCCGCCCCGATCACCACCCCCGCCATCCGAGAGGAGCAGCCGACATGAGCGCCACCGCTGCCCGGAACACCGACCGCCTCGTCGGCCTCGACGGCCTCCGCGGCATCCTCCTGCTGTGCGTCATCACGGTGCACGTCATGGGAGCCCTCAACCCCGTCGTGCTCTCGACGGTGCGCTTCGACATCTTCGGGCAGGCGATCGTCGTCTTCTTCGTCATGTCGGGGTTCCTCATCTACTGGCCCTTCGCCGCGGCGCTGCTGCGCGACCGCCCTCAGCCGTCGCTGAAGGTGTACGTCACCTCGCGCCTGCTGCGCGTGTACCCGGGCTACCTCGCGATCTTCCTCCTGTCCGCCGTCCTGCTGTCGGCGGTCTACGTGAGCAACGCGACGCTGTCGCTCGAGCACTACTCCGACGCCGGCACGGGCGGCATCCACGACCCGCTGCGGGTGCTCCTGCACATGACCGTGCTGCAGAACTACCTGCCGAGCGAGCTGCAGACGGGGCTCAACCCCTCGTGGACGCTCACCGTCGAGCTCACGTTCTACGCGCTGCTGCCGCTTCTGGCGGCGGGCGCCGCCTGGCTCGTCGTGCGGCGCGGCGTCGGCCGCTTCACAGCCGCGCTCCTGCCCGCGATCGCGCTCCTCGCGATCGGCGTCGTCGCCCGCGTCGTCGGCCTCGTGATCGAGAAGGCATCCGGCATGGGCATCCTCGAGGCGGAGTGGGGCGACAACCCGCTCGGGGTCTTCAGCCGCAGCCTGCTCGTCTGGAGCGACAACTTCGGGCTCGGCATGATCGCCGTGGTCCTCTTCCTCGCCGTCAAATCGGGGGTCGACATCCGCGTCGGACGCCTGCCGCTGCGTCTGCTGTGCGTCTTCGTCGGCCTCGCCGGCCTCGCGCTGACGGCGGTGTGCATGGCCACGGCGCCGCGGTTCATCAGCGCGGCGTTCGGGCTCTTCTCTGCGGCGCTCGTGCTGTTCCTGCTCCTGCCGACGCACGCCGGCGGGGTCTCCCGACTCGCGCGCGCCTTCGACGTGCAGCCCCTGCACTACCTCGGCGTCATCTCGCTGAGCGCGTACCTCTGGCACTATCCCGTGCTCATCATCGTCACCCGTCTCGGCTGGTTCGCGGGCGAGACCCCGCTCGGCGCGGCGCAGAACGTCGTCGTCGTCGCGCTGCTGACGGTCGCGGCCGCGTCGGCGACGTACTGGGCGGTGGAGCGGCCCGCCCAGGCGTGGGCGTCGCGCATCCGCCGCGCCGACCAGGCGAGGCGACGGCCCCCTGGCGCGACACCCGCCGCGCCGACCCCTGCCGCGGAGCCGGCCCCCGCGGCGCCGGCCGCCGCGGAGCCCGCCGTGGCCGGCAACGCGTCCGCGCGCGACGGCGACCCCGCGTCGACGTCGTGAACGCCCTCGTCGCCCCTCGATCGCGCGGGCGGCGCTGCAGCGCGCCATGCCGCTCGTCGCCGACATCCAGGCCGACATCGTCTCCGACGACCGGGAGGCGCTCGACGACGACCTCGACGCCTTCCTCCGGCACACGCGCGATGCCGCCGACTCGGTCGACAACGACCTGTGGCGCGCCGCCGAGCGCATCCCGCTCGCCGGGCCCAATCTCCGCGCCGTCTCGGCGACCGCCGATCTGGCGGTCGCCGTGGCGGAGGGAGCGGTCGCGGAGGCCGCGGGCATCGACATCGAGGCGTTCCGCCCCGTCGACGGGCGGATCGACCTCGCGGCGCTCGCGGCGACAGCCCCCTCCGTGCGCGGCGCTGACGCGACGATCGACGCCGCGCGCGAGGTGCTCGACGGCATCGACACCTCGGCTCTCATCGGTCCCGTGGCCGCTCCCGTCACCCAGCTGCGCGACCAGCTCGCCCGCGTGGGCGACATCGTCGACGGGCTCGCGACGGCGGCCGACGTGCTGCCGGCCGCGCTCGGCGCGGAGGGGGAGCGGCGCTACGTGCTCGTCTTCCCCAACAACGCCGAGCTGCGCACGCACGGCGGCGCCCTCACGGCGTTCGCGGAGCTCACGGTGGACGGCGGCCGCATCGAGATCGCGCCGGCGGTCGACGCCGCCGAGCTGCGGGAGCCCGCCGATGACGAGATCGAGGCCGTCGACGGCGAGACCGTCGCGCTCTTCGGGCAGGGGGCCGCGACGAGCGTCGACCACGCCGCGATGGCCTTCGACTTCGCGACCACGGCGCAGGTCGTCGCGACCCGCTGGCAGCAGGTCACGGGCGACGCCGTCGACGGCGTGCTGTCGTTCGACCCCGTCGCCCTCGGGAACCTGCTCGCGGCGACGGGCCCCGTGACCCTGTCGGATGGCACGGAGCTCACGTCCGAGAACGCGGCCGAGACGCTGCTGTGGGACGTCTACGAGCGCTATCCGGACCCGTTCGAGCACGACGCCTTCTACGCGGGGGCGAGCTCGTCGATCTTCCTCGCCGTCGTCAACGGCCAGGCACCGCTCCCGCCCCTCGTCGCCGCCCTCGCGGAATCGGCGCAGCAGGGCCGCTTCTCGATCTGGTCGGCCGACGACGCCGAGCAGCGGCTCGTGGAGAGGACGGGGCTGGCCGGCGAGCTCGAGAACGAGGTGCGCGAGAGCGACGTGGCCGTCGCGTTCAACGACCTCACGGGTCTCAAGCTCGACGCGCGGCTGGATGCGACGGTCGAGGTCGCCGCCGACCGCTGCCAGGCCGACGAGACGGCCATCACCGTGACGGCGTCGCTCGTGTCGTCCGTGCCTGCCGAGGGCCTCCCCGAGGCGCTGCAGCACGCCGAGCTGCCCGAGGGCACGACCGTCACGCGCGTCGACGTCGTCGCCCCGCCCGGGTTCGCGGTCGACGGCGTGCGCCAGGGCGCGGCGCGGATCGCGATCGACGACCTCGAGATCGGCCGCTACGACGGGCGCACGGTCGTCACGATCGGGGTGGCTCTCGCGGCAGGGGCATCCGACGAGGTGTCGGTGCGCTTCCGCGCGGAAGGGGTCGACGCCCCCGAGCTCGACGTCACGTCGACCCCGATGATCCGCGAGACGCCCGTGCGCGTCGTCGACGTCTACTGCTGAGAGGCCCCGGCGCCTCGGACCCGACGCCCCGGCGCCGGTGGCTCGCCGCGACGCGCGCGGATGCGAGGATGGACGCATCGACAGCCCTCGGGGGAAGGACAGGCCGATGTCACCGCGCCGGAACCGCAAGAAGATCGCCATCATCACCGCGAGCGCCGTCGGCGCCGTCGCGGTGCTGGGAGGCGGTGCCGCGCTCGCCCTCTCGCTCACGCAGCAGCCCGCTCCGGTCGAGACGGAGGCCGCGACGCCCACGCCGACGGAGACGGCCTCGCCGTCGCCCACGCCCACCCCGACGCCGACCCCCGAGCCCGTCGAGCTCCCCGTGTCGACGCCCGTGGAGGGCGCCGTCGACGGATGGACGGGCGCCTCGCCGGCGCAGATCGCCGACGTCGGCGCGCAGACGGGCGATGCCGCGAGCGGCGAGACGGCGGCGTACGTCGACGCGCCCGTCGTCGACGCGCCCGTCGCGGCCCTCACGACCACCGCCCCCGTCCAGGAGGGCACGACGTACGCGTTCTCCGCCCAGGTGCGGCAGCTCGCGACGCTCCCCGAGCCGGTCTCCGCCGCCATCCTCGTCGGCGAGACGCGCATCGAGCTGCCCGAGCTCGACGCGACGTGGACCGAGGTGACGGGGGAGTACACGGCGCCCGCCGGCGCGACCGAGACGACCGTCGCCATCCAG
Source organism: Microbacterium gilvum (assembly GCF_039543865.1). Lineage (NCBI taxonomy): Bacteria > Bacillati > Actinomycetota > Actinomycetes > Micrococcales > Microbacteriaceae > Microbacterium > Microbacterium gilvum. Next base: position 53,834 of record NZ_BAABKO010000004.1, read on the forward strand.
ATCGACGGGCCCGTCACGGGCCTCGGGGTCGACGACGTCATCCTCTCCGCCGACGGCGGCGAGAACGTCGTCCCGAACCCCTCGTTCGAGTCGGTCACGGCCGACTGGGGCATCCTCAACAACAGCCTCGTGCTGCGCCAGGACAGCGCGGCGCTCGGCGTGCGGATGGGCGCGGGCGACGCGAGCTGGACCGTCACGCGCCAGGACGGCTCGGTCGCCGCCGAGGGCACGGCCGCGCTCCGCGACGGCGTCTCGTCGGTTCCGCTCGAGGGCGTCACGCAGGGCTACTACACCGTCTCGGTCGCCGACGCGTCGGGGGCGAGCGTGTCGACCCCGGTCGCCGTCGTCGACTACGAGGGCTCCCGCATCGCCCCCGACGAGCGCATCGGAGCCATCACGCACGTCGACCAGTACTGGTACGCCGACGCCGCCGACATCCTCTCCTCCGTCGGCTTCGGCTCGGCCCGCAACGACGTGCTCTGGGAGCAGAACGAGACCTCGCCCGGCGTGTACAGCTTCAGCGAGCACTACACGACCGAGTTCGACAAGATGCACGCCCACGGCATCGGCCTCCTCGGCATCGTCAACTACGGCAATCCGCTCTACGACGGCGGCAACCCGCCGTCCTCGCAGACCGCGCTCGACGCCTACGGGCGGTACGCCGGCGCCATCGCCGACCGGTTCGACGTCGTCGGGCTCGAGGTGTTCAACGAGTTCAACCACGAGCGCTTCAACACGGGCGGATGCGGCACGGCGCCCTCGTGCTACGCACCGCTCATCTCGGCCGTGGAGGCAAACGTCGACGAGTCGGTGCCGGTCGTATCGGGGTCGACGGCCAACTACGACAGCCCGTGGTTCGCGCAGCTGTGGTCGCAGACCGACGCGCTCGCGCACTCCGACGCGATGAGCTTCCACCCCTACAACCCGAGCTACTACCAGCAGCCGGAGAACGTCGCGGCCGCCATCTCCGACGCGAACAACAACATGAACGCGGGCGCGGGGTCGACCATCCCGATCTGGATCACCGAGTTCGGATGGACGACGGGCAACGAGCTCGGGCAGGCCCGCTCGCTCGACGTGCAGGCGCAGAACGTCGTGGCCGCGCAGGTCGTGAGCCTCGCCAACGGCGTCGAGAAGTACTACTGGTATGACCTCGTCGACGACAGCACCGACGCGAACAACCACGAGGGCAACTTCGGCATGTTCTACCAGGAGGCGCAGTCGGTCGCGACGGCCGCCCCGAAGCCCGCGGCGTTCACGCAGGCGCTGCTCATCGACCAGCTGGGCGGGCGACCTGCGGCGGGCGCGGACGACATCGGAGACGGCAGCTTCTCGTTCCTGTTCGGCGACGAGGCGGATGGCGTGCGCGTCGCGTGGACGCTGAACGGCGAGGCGACGGCGACCTACACCGCGTCGGGGCCCATCGAGATGACCGACGCGTCGGGCGCCGTCACGACGCTGCAGCCGGAGGACGGCCAGGTGACGGTGCCGCTCACGGGCGAGGCGGTGTTCCTCGCCGGCGACTTCTCGACGGCCGACGAGCCGGAGCCGACGGGCACGCCGTCCGCGACGCCGTCGCCCTCCGAGACGTCCGCGCGTCCGGAGGAGTGATCGCGGTTTTCTCCCAGAACGTTCCGTAGGGTTAGGGGATGCCCCACACGCAGGACGGCGCCTCCGGAGCGCCCCAGAGCCGGCGCGAGCAGCGCCGCGCGCGCGAGGCCGCAGAGGCCGCGCGCGCAGCCGACCCCACGCAGGTCGCCGGCTTCTACGCGACCGGCATCGACGCCGCGGCCACCGCGCGCCTCGAGCTCGGGAAGCCGCGCGGGGGCATCCTCGACCGCGCGGCCGTGACGGGGCCCGACGACGGCCGCGCCACCGCGTCGGCACCCGCCGCGTCCGGTGCGCCCGCGGTGTCCGGTGCGCCCGCGGAGTCCGGCGCCGCAGAGCCGGCCACGACCATCCTGCCCGCGGCCCACGAGACCCCGACGGAGCGCCTCGACATGACCCGCCCGCCCGCCGAGCCCCCTGTGCCGCCCTCCGCCGACGGCGCCGACCGAGGCCGCCGTCGGCGCCGCATCCGCAACGGCATCCTGATCGCCGTGTCGGTGCTGCTGCTCGCCGTGGTCTGGCTGGGCGCCCGCGCCCTCATCGTGAAGAGCGAGCTCGAGGCGGCGCAGCGCGTCGTCAACCACATCCAGGACGGCGGCACGCTGCCGGTGTCGGTCCCGATCCTCGGCGAGCACGCCGCGGCCGCGGCCGCCGTGTCGGTCGACCCCGTGTGGCGGCTCGCCGAGTTCGTCCCGTGGGCGGGGGAGAACCTGCGGGGGGTCCGCCTGGCCGCCGAGGCGCTCGACGTCGTGACGAACAAGATCGGCACGCCCGCGCTCGAGGAGATGGCGAAGGACACCGACGAGTCGATCATCGCCCGCGTGCTGCCGCTCCTCGAGGACTCCACCGACGACGTCGTGCGCATCGCGGACGGCATCGCCGCCGTCAAGGACTCCGGCGCGCTCATCCCGCAGGTGCAGACGGGCGTCAACCTCGTCGACTCCGTCATGCAGGTCGCCGCCCCCGCGTTCGAGTACGGCCCCGAGCTCCTCGGCGCCAACGGGGCACGCAACTACCTGCTCGTCTTCCAGAACAACGCCGAGTCGGTGGGCCTCGGCGGCTCCGCCGCCTCGCAGACGCTCATGACCGCCGACTCCGGCAACCTCGCGATCGCGAACCAGGCGTCGAGCGCCGACTACCAGGAGTTCGTGCCGGTCGACGCCGACGTCGACCAGAGCGCCATCGACCTCTACAGCGACTACCTCGTGCACCACATCAACACGTCGTCGTCGCGACCCGATTTCCCGACGATGGCCGACATCGTCACGAGGTTCTGGCAGCGCGACATCGCCGACGACACGATCGACGGCGTCGCCTCGATCGATCCCATCGCACTGGGGTACATCCTCGAGGCGACCGGTCCCATCACGCTCACGACGGGCGACGTCATGGACAGCGGCAACGCCGCGCAGCTGCTCCTCAGCGACGTCTACAGCCGATGGAACAGCTACGAGGACCCGGCCGTCGTCGACGACTTCTTCGCGAGCGTCGCGGAGCAGGTGTTCGCGAAGGTCTCCACGGGCGACTTCGACATCCAGTCCATGCTGTGGGCGATCAACCACGGCATCGAGGGCGGGAACATCCTCTTCCACTCCTCGCACGACGAGGTCCAGACGCAGATCGCGGGCGAGCGCGTCGCCGGCATCCTCCCGAAGGACAACGTCGACCAGACGACTGTGGGCGTCTTCTTCCGCGACGAGTCGGCGTCGAAGATCGACTACTACATGAAGTCGAACGTCGACGCGACGCAGACGTGTACCGCGGAGGGCTCCACCGTGCAGGTCACGACGACCCTCCACCTCGACATCACGCAGGAGGCGGCCGACGCGCTGCCGGACTACGTGAAGAGCGGCAACCTCGACTGGGGGCCGACCACGTTCCGCACCCAGGTGTACGTCTACGGCCCTCCCGGCACGACGGTCGAGTCGGTGTCGGTGGAGGGCGACGAGGTCGCGCTCAAGCGCGACGACGTCGTCGACCTCGACCGGCCGGTCGCCTGGTTCGAGACGTACCTCAACCCGTCGGAGCTCGCGACCGTCACGGCGACGTTCTCGGGGGAGGGCGACTTCGGCCCCCTCGCGCTGCGGACGACGCCCATGGTGCAGACGACGACGGGCACCGTCACGCCCTGCGGCTGACGGGGAGTCCTGCCCTGCGTGAGCGCGGTGATACCGGCGGGAGATATTCCGCGCGGTACACTCGGTCAGTCAATCCGTACGACGATCGACCGGGGGCAGACGTTTGACGACCGAGATCACGCGCGCATCCGGGGCCGGCCCGGCGGACTCGTCCGCCGCGGCGGCCGTCCACAGCGCGCTGACCGGACCGACGGACTTCCCCGCCGTGCTGCGCACCGCGAGCGGCAAGGTGCCCGTCGTCGCGGCCAGCGCCCCTCCCGCCTACAGCTGGCGGCGCCGTTACGCGGGATTCCTCCGCCTCACCGACTTCATCGTCCTCACGATCGTCGTGTTCGGCACGCAGCTGAGCTGGCTCGGCATGCACACCGTGATCGCCATGCCCATCCCGACGTGGCCGGGCCTCACGTCGTACACGCTGCTCTCCGGCGTCGTCGTCCTGCTGTGGATGATGGTGCTCGCGCTCAACGACACGCGATCCGACCGCGTCATCGGCGTGGGCACGGCGGAGTACAAGCGCATCTTCGACGCGAGCTTCATGCTGTTCGGCGTCATCGCCATCGCCGCGTTCCTCCTCAAGGTCGAGATCGCCCGCGGCTACCTGCTCATCGCGCTCCCGACGGGCGTGCTCGCGCTCTTCTTCGAGCGCTTCCTCTGGCGCAGGTGGCTGGCGCGCCGCCGCGCGACGGGGGAGTACTCGGCACGCGTCCTGCTCGTCGGCTCCGAGGGATCCGTCGCGCACATCGCCCGTGAGCTGAAGCGCTCGAAGGGCGCGGGCTACCGGATCGTCGGCGCGTGCATCCCGACCGGCCGCGTCGCCGGCCAGCTCACCGACACCGACATCCCCGTGATGGGATCCGTGGGCTCGGTCGAACGCGCCATCGAGGTCACGGGAGCCGACACGATCGTCATCACGAGCACCGACGAGCTCGGTCCGCAGCGGGTCAAGCAGGTGTCCTGGGCGCTCGAGGCGGGGCGTCAGCACCTCGTGCTCGCGCCGAGCATCACCGACATCGCCGGCCCCCGGATCCACATGCGCCCTGTCGCCGGCCTTCCGCTCATGCACGTGGAGACGCCTCGGTTCTCGCCCGGCCAGCGCTTCGTGAAGCGGATGATGGACCTTTTCGGATCGCTCGTCATCGTGACGCTGCTGAGCCCCGTCTTCCTCGTGCTCGCGCTCGTCGTCAAGGTGTCGTCGCCCGGTCCCGTCATCTACAAGCAGACGCGCATCGGGCGGCACGGGCGCGAGTTCCAGATGCTGAAGTTCCGCTCGATGGTCGTGGGCGCCGAGCACCTGCTCGAGGAGCTCATCGCGCAGCAGGACCACGGCAACGAGGTCCAGTTCAAGATGAAGGACGACCCGCGCGTGACGAAGGTCGGCCGGGTGATGCGGAAGTTCAGCCTCGACGAGCTGCCGCAGCTCTTCAACGTGCTGGGCGGCTCGATGTCGCTCGTGGGCCCGCGCCCGCCCATCCAGCGCGAGGTCGACCAGTACGCGGAGCACGTGTACCGGCGCTTCCTCGTCAAGCCCGGCATCACGGGCCTCTGGCAGGTGTCCGGACGATCCACGCTCTCGTGGGACGACAGCGTGCGCCTCGACCTGTCTTACGTCGAGAACTGGAGCGTGATGGGCGACATCGTCATCCTGCTCAAGACCGGCAAGGCGGCCCTGTTCCCGGGCGAGACGGCGTCCTGACGCTCCCCGGGGATCCCGCCCTCCGCGCCCTCTTCCGCTCGTCCACGGCGTGATGCCAGAATGAGCGCGGTGCCGATGGCCGGTGCCGTGGAGGAGGGTGACATGGGTCTCGACGACCTCGTGAACAAGGGCAAGGACCTGTACGAGCAGAACAAGGACAAGGTCGACGAGGCGCTGAAGAGCGACCAGGCCGAGGACATCAGCGACAAGGTGCTCGGCGGCGTCGCCGACTTCGCGAAGAAGGTGCTCCCCGACTCGGTGGACGGCAAGATCGACGAGGTGCGCGACAACCTCGACGGCGCTGTCGGCAACGAGCGCTGAGCTGACGTCACGGGGCCCCCGCGAAAGCGGGGGCCCCGTGCCGTCTGCGTCGGGGCGGGCACCCCTCGTGTTCGCGGCCATCCGCTAGGGTGCGACGCATGATCCACGGCGTCGTGCCCCCCGTCGTCACTCCCCTCACCGCGCAGGGCGCGCTCGACGAGGCGAGCCTCGCCGGGGTCGTCGACGAGCAGGTCGCCGCCGGAGCGTCCGGCGTCTTCGTCGCGGGTTCCACGGGCGAGGTCGCTCTGCTCTCCGACGAGGTCCGCGTCCGCGCGCTGCAGGTCGCGGTCTCCGCGGCGGACGGCCGTGTCCCCGTGCTCGCCGGCGTCGTCGACACGGGCACGGCGCGCGTCGTCCGGCAGGCCGAGCGCGCCGAGGAGGCCGGCGCCGATGCGGTCGTCGCGACGCCGCCGTTCTACATCGCCCCGCACCCCGCGGAGATCGCGCGGCACTTCCGCGTGGTGGCGGCGGCGGTGTCCATCCCCGTGGTGGCATACGACATCCCGTCGGCGACGCATGTGCCGCTCTCCGCATCCGTCCTCCGCGAGCTCGCCGGGGACGGGGCGATCGCGGGCTTCAAGGACTCGAGCGGCGACATCGCGGGCTTCCGTCGGGCGCTCGGGGCGCTGGGCGACGTGCCGGCGCTCACGGGATCGGAGCTGTTCGCCGACCTCGCGCTCGAGCTCGGCGCCGCCGGCATCGTCCCCGGGCTCGGCAACGTCGATCCCCAGGGCTACGTGCGGCTGTCGGACGCCGTCGCGCGCGGCGACCTGCCCGCCGCCCGCGCGGAGCAGGAGCGGCTCATCCGGCTGTTCCGCATCGTCGAGGTCGCCGACCGCGGCCGCATCGGCGCCACGGCGGCGGCGCTCGGGTCGTTCAAGGCCGCGATGTGGCTGCGCGGAGCGATCGACTCGCCGCGCACGTCCGAGCCGCTCGGCGCGCTCCTCCCGTCCGAGATCGACGCCGTCGGCGCCATCCTGGAGGCGGAGCGCCTGCTTTAGTCCCCGCGAAGGCGCCGGAAACCGAGCGGCACAGCGGATTTCCAGGGGACTCGGAGGTCGGTCTCCGCGCGCCGGTGTGCACGACCGCGCGATCCGCGTCAGGACGCGGATCTGCCGTTACCTTTCCGTTACCTGGAGGTCGGTGCCGCGCGGGCGCCGCGCACCCCGTTCCGGGCTCCCACGCAGGAACCGCCCAGATTCGGCGCCCAGGGTCTTCGTCTTGTGGCCGGCGCCCGAACGCCGCCGCGGCCGGTGCACCCCGACACCGGTCTGCCCCCGGCTCTGTCGAGCCCCATGACAGGACGTTGCATTGCCCCGTGATCTCGAAGCGGGTGAGCCCCTTCTCACCCCGTTCCCACGCCCGAACCACCTCTCGCTGCTCCGCAAGGAGAAGGAGCGCCGCTCCCGCCGCCGCTGGGCGATCGGCGCGGCGCTCGCGCTCTGCGTGAGCGCAGCAGGCGGAACCGTCGCCGCCGCCGCGGCGGAGCCCGGCCCCCGCGCGGTCGACGCCGTGACGGCTGCCAGCGCAGACTCCGACACCGTCGAGGCCGCGACCGCGGCCATCGACGAGGCGCAGACCGCCATCGCCGCAGCCGAGGCCTCCGTCGACACCTCGAAGCTCAGCGCCTACGTGCACACCCTCGCGGGCTACGACAAGCTGCCCGTCGTGACCGTGCAGGGCGTGGTCGACGAGGCCGAGCAGGAGACGGACGCCGTCGTGGCGGAGACGGCGCAGGTGCAGGCCGAGGCCGCGGCCGCCGCCCAGAAGGCCGCCGAGGAGCAGGCGGCTGCGGAAGCCGCCGCCGCCGAGGCGCTCGCCGCCGCGAACACCGTGGAAGGCGCGCAGGAGACGGCCCGCACGATGGCCTCCGAGCAGTACGGATGGGGCGACGACCAGTTCTCGTGCCTCGTCTCGCTCTGGAACAAGGAGTCGGGCTGGTCGTACACGGCGCAGAACGCCTCCAGCGGCGCGTACGGCATCCCGCAGTCGCTGCCCGGCAGCAAGATGGCGACCGCGGGCGACGACTGGCAGACGAACGCGGCGACGCAGATCGCATGGGGGCTGTCGTACATCTCCTCGGTCTACGGGACGCCGTGCGGCGCATGGAGTCACTCGCAGTCGACGGGCTGGTACTGACATGGAGCCGCTGCTGACGCCGTTCCCGCGGCCGAACCACCTCGCCCTGCTCCGCCGGGAGAAGGAGCGCCGTCGCCGTCGCCGCTGGACGATCGGGGCCGCACTCGCCGTCGGCCTGACCGTCGCGAGCGGCACGGTCGCGGCGGCCGCCGCCGAGCTCGCACCCGTGCCGCGCGATGCCGAGGCGCTCGCGGTCGCGGCGGAGGACGCGGGCACGGTCGCGTCGGCCGACGACGCCATCGCGGCGGCGGAGCAGGCCGTCGAGGGCGCGCACGCCTCGGTCGACACGACGGCGCTGGCCGCGGACATCCGCACCGCGGGCGCGTACGACAAGCTCCCCGTCGCGTCGGTGCAGGCGGCGGTCGACGAGACGGAGGCGGAGACGGCGGAGGTCGTCGCCGCGACGGACGCCGCCGAGAAGGCGGACGCCGAACGGGCGGCGGCCGAGAAGGCCGCAGCGGAGAAAGCCGCGGCGGAGCAGGCCGCCGCCGAGCAGGCGGCGGCGGAGCAGGCCGCGGCGGAGCAGGCCGCGGCGGAGCAGGCCGCGGCAGAGCAGGCCGCGCAGGAGGCGGCGGAGCAGGCCGCGCAGGAGGCGCCCGTCGAGGAGCAGGCCGTCGAGGTGCCCGCTCCCGCTGCCGCGACGGCCTCGGCCGCAGAGGCGCAGGAGATCGCGCGCGAGATGGCGTCGTCGCAGTACGGATGGGGCGAGGACGAGTTCTCCTGCCTCGTCGCCCTGTGGAACAAGGAGTCGGGCTGGAACGCCAGCGCGTACAACGCGTCGAGCGGCGCGTACGGCATCCCGCAGGCGCTCCCCGGAAGCAAGATGGGCTCCGTCGCCGCCGACTGGCAGACGAACGCCGCCACCCAGATCGCGTGGGGGCTCGGCTACATCGCCGGAACGTACGGCACGCCGTGCGGGGCGTGGAGCCACTCCGAATCCGTCGGCTGGTACTGACCAGCCTGGCTCACGACGGGGGCGTATCCGAGGGATGCGCCCCCGTCGTCGTCTCCTACGGACGACTGGCATCGCGACGCGACACGCCCGGGTTGCGCCGACATCGGCGGGATGGCAGAATAGACAGGTTCCACATTCCGGCGTGCGCTTCGGCGCGTGCGGATCACTGCCAGGGCAGTGCATAGACGGCGCGGCAACGCGCAGGGATCTAGGCCGCGGGCAGCAGAACGACATCACCCCCCTCCACCCCTCCGGGGGAGGAGTGCGGACTGACAGATGAACAGCGGTGCAGCATCAGCCGCCTCCGGGCGGCATCGAACATGCGCCTGTGCGTCCAATGCCCCCGAGGTACGACGCGGAAAGAGAGACAGACAATGGCGGGACAGAAGATCCGCATTCGCCTGAAGTCGTATGACCACGAGGTCATCGACTCGTCGGCGCGCAAGATCGTCGACACGGTGACCCGTGCCGGCGCTCAGGTCGTCGGCCCGGTGCCGCTCCCGACGGAGAAGAACGTCGTGGCGGTCATCCGTTCGCCCCACAAGTACAAGGACAGCCGCGAGCACTTCGAGATGCGCACCCACAAGCGCCTCATCGACATCGTCGACCCGACCCCCAAGGCGGTCGACTCGCTCATGCGCCTGGACCTCCCTGCTGACGTCAACATCGAGATCAAGCTCTGAGGTCCGACATGGCTGACATCAACAACAAGGTTTCGAAGGGCCTCCTGGGCACGAAGCTCGGGATGACCCAGGTCTGGAACGAGAACGGCAAGCTCATCCCCGTCACGGTGATCGAGCTCGCCCCCAATGTGGTCACGCAGCTGCGCTCGGTCGAGAAGGACGGCTACAACGCCGTGCAGATCGGCTACGGCCAGATCGACCCCCGCAAGGTGAACAAGCCCCTCACGGCCCACTTCGAGGCCGCGGGCGTGACGCCCCGTCGTCACCTCACCGAGATCCGCACCGCGGACGCCGCCGACTACACCCTGGGCCAGGAGCTCACGGTGGACGGCACGTTCGAGGCCGGCCAGCTCGTCGACGTCGTCGGCACGAGCAAGGGCAAGGGCACCGCGGGTGTCATGAAGCGCCACAACTTCAAGGGCGTCTCGGCTTCGCACGGTGCGCACCGCAACCACCGCAAGCCCGGTTCGATCGGCGCATCGTCGACCCCGAGCCGCGTCTTCAAGGGCATGCGCATGGCCGGCCGTATGGGCGGCGAGCGCGTGACCGTCCTCAACCTCACGGTCCACGCCGTCGACGCCGAGAAGGGTCTGCTGCTCGTCAAGGGCGCCGTCCCCGGTGCGCGCGGTCGGATCGTCTTCGTCCGCAACGCTGTGAAGGGAGCCTGAGTTAGATGGCTGACTCCACGCTCGCCCTCGACGTTCTCGGAACCGACGGCAAGAAGACCGGCACGGTCGAGCTTCCCGCCTCGGTGTTCGACGTCAAGACGAACATCCCGCTGATCCACCAGGTCGTCGTCGCGCAGCTCGCGGCGGCTCGCCAGGGCACGCACTCGACCAAGCGTCGCGGCGAGGTCTCCGGCGCCGGCCGCAAGCCCTTCAAGCAGAAGGGCACGGGCAACGCCCGTCAGGGCTCGATCCGCGCGCCGCACATGACCGGCGGTGGCATCGTCCACGGCCCGAAGCCGCGCGACTACTCGCAGCGCACCCCCAAGAAGATGATCGCCGCCGCCCTCGCGGGCGTGCTCAGCGACCGTCTCCGCGGCGGCCGCCTGCACGTCGTCGACGCGTTCGGCGCCGAGAAGCCCTCGACGAAGGCCGCTGCGTCCTTCCTCGCACAGGTCACGACCTCGAAGAAGGTCCTCGTCGTGCTCGACCGCACCGACGACTTCGGCTGGCTGAGCGTTCGCAACCTCGCGAACGTGCACGTCCTGTCGGCCGACCAGCTCAACGCCTACGACGTGGTCACGTCCGACGACGTCGTGTTCACGAAGGCCGCGATCGACGCGTTCATCGCGCTGAAGTCCGGCGCCACCCAGGAGGTCTCGGCATGACCGCGCTCAACAAGGACCCGCGCGACATCATCCTGTCGCCCGTCGTCTCCGAGAAGAGCTACGGCCTGATCGACGAGGGCAAGTACACGTTCATCGTGGACCCCCGCTCGAACAAGACGGAGATCAAGCTCGCGATCGAGAAGATCTTCGATGTGAAGGTCGCCTCGGTGAACACGATCAACCGCGTCGGCAAGTCCCGCCGCACCCGCTTCGGCACCGGCAAGCGCAAGGACACCAAGCGCGCCATCGTGACTCTGAAGTCGGGCACCATCGACATCTTCACGGCCGTCGCCTGACCCGCGGAGGAGGAGAGAACAATGGCTATTCGCAATTACAAGCCCACGACCCCGGGTCGCCGCGGCTCGTCGGTGGCTGACTTCGCCGAGATCACGCGATCGACCCCCGAGAAGTCGCTGCTGCGCCCGCTCGCCAAGACGGGCGGCCGCAACAACCAGGGCCGCATCACCACCCGCCACATCGGCGGCGGGCACAAGCGCCAGTACCGCGTCATCGACTTCCGTCGCAACGACAAGGACGGCATCAACGCCAAGGTCGCTCACATCGAGTACGACCCCAACCGCACCGCGCGCATCGCGCTCCTGCACTACTTCGACGGCGAGAAGCGCTACATCCTCGCGCCCGAGAAGCTGCGCCAGGGCGATGTCGTCGAGTCGGGTGCCGGCGCCGACATCAAGCCCGGCAACAACCTGCCGCTGCGCAACATCCCGACCGGTACGGTGATCCACGCGATCGAGCTCCGTCCCGGCGGCGGTGCGAAGCTGGCTCGTTCGGCGGGCGCCTCGGTGCGTCTCGTCGCGAAGGACGGCCCCTACGCCCAGCTGCGCCTGCCCTCGGGCGAGGTCCGCAACGTCGACGTGCGCTGCCGCGCCACGATCGGCGAGGTCGGCAACGCCGAGCAGTCGAACATCAACTGGGGCAAGGCCGGCCGCAAGCGCTGGAAGGGCGTGCGCCCGACCGTCCGCGGTGTCGCGATGAACCCGGTCGACCACCCGCACGGTGGTGGTGAGGGCAAGACCTCCGGTGGTCGCAACCCCGTCACGCCGTGGGGTCAGCCTGAGGGCCGCACCCGTCACGCGAACAAGGAAAGCGACAAGCTCATCGTTCGTCGTCGTAACGCCGGCAAGAAGCGCAAGTAGGAGTCAAGAAGATGCCACGCAGTCTGAAGAAGGGCCCCTTCGTCGACGAGCACCTGCTTCGCAAGGTTGTCTCGCAGAACGAGGCGGGTTCCAAGAACGTCATCAAGACCTGGTCGCGCCGTTCGATGATCATCCCCGCCATGCTGGGACACACCATCGCCGTGCACGACGGTCGCAAGCACATCCCCGTGTTCGTGACCGAGACCATGGTCGGCCACAAGCTGGGCGAGTTCGCGCCCACCCGCACCTTCCGCGGTCACGTGAAGGACGACAAGAAGGGCCGTCGCCGCTAAGGCGACCTGAGAGGAGAGAGAAATGGTGGAGTCCATCGCACGTGTGCGACACATCCGCGTGACCCCTCAGAAGGCTCGCCGTGTCGTTGCCCTCATCAAGGGCAAGCAGGCCCAGGAGGCGCTCGCGATCCTCAAGTTCGCGCAGCAGTCCGCCTCGGACCCGATCTACAAGCTCGTCGAGTCGGCGATCGCCAACGCGCAGGTCAAGGCCGGCAATGCCGGCGAGTACCTGAACGAGCAGGACCTGTACGTGAAGAACGCCTTCGTGGACGAGGGGACGACGCTCAAGCGCTTCCAGCCTCGTGCCCAGGGCCGCGCGTTCCAGATCAAGAAGCGCACGAGCCACATCACGGTCGTGCTCTCCACGCCGGACGCCGCCGAGGCGGCCCCGGCGGAGCAGAAGAAGGCGAGCAAGTAATGGGACAGAAGGTCAACCCGTACGGCTTCCGTCTCGGCATCACCACGGACCACGTCTCGCGCTGGTTCTCTGACTCGACCAAGCCGGGTCAGCGTTACGCCGACTACGTGGCCGAGGACATCAAGATCCGCAAGCTCCTGACGACGACGCTCGACCGCGCCGGCGTCTCGAGCATCGAGATCGAGCGCACCCGCGACCGCGTGCGCGTCGACATCCACACCGCGCGCCCCGGTATCGTCATCGGCCGTCGCGGTGCGGAGGCCGAGCGCATCCGCAGCGAGCTCGAGAAGCTCACGGGCAAGCAGATCCAGCTGAACATCCTCGAGGTGAAGAACCCCGAGGCCGACGCTCAGCTCGTCGCCCAGGGCGTCGCCGAGCAGCTCAGCGCCCGCGTGGCCTTCCGCCGCGCGATGCGCAAGGGCCTGCAGGGCGCCCAGCGCGCCGGCGCCAAGGGCGTCCGGATCCAGGTCTCGGGCCGTCTCGGCGGCGCCGAGATGAGCCGTTCGGAGTTCTACCGCGAGGGTCGTGTGCCGCTGCACACGCTGCGCGCGAACATCGACTACGGCTTCTACGAGGCGAAGACCACCTTCGGCCGCATCGGCGTGAAGGTCTGGATCTACAAGGGCGACCTCACCAACAAGGAACTCGCGCGTGAAGAGGCTTCGCGCAAGCCCGCTTCGCGCGACCGTGGCGGCCGCCGCGGGCCCCGTCGCAACGACGAGGCCGCTCCGGTCGCGGAAGGAGCGTCGGCGTAATGCTCATCCCCCGCAAGGTCAAGTACCGGAAGCAGCACCACCCCAAGCGGGATGGCGCGGCGACCGGCGGCACGAAGGTCTCCTTCGGCGAGTACGGCATCCAGGCGCTCACGCCGGCCTACGTGACGAACCGTCAGATCGAGGCGGCTCGTATCGCCATGACGCGTCACATCAAGCGTGGTGGAAAGGTGTGGATCAACATCTACCCCGACCGTCCGCTCACCAAGAAGCCGGCCGAGACCCGAATGGGCTCCGGCAAGGGCTCGCCCGAGTGGTGGGTCGCCAACGTCAAGCCGGGCCGCGTCCTCTTCGAGGTCGCGGGTGTCAACGAGCAGCTCGCTCGCGAGGCACTCACCCGGGCAATCCACAAGCTGCCGCTCAAGGCACGCATCATCAAGCGCGAGGAGGGCGACGCGTAATGGCGATCGGCACCAAGGAGCTCGCCCCCAAGGAGCTCGACACGTTCGAAGACCAGCGCCTCGCCGAGGAGCTGCGCAAGGCCAAGGAGGAGCTGTTCAACCTCCGTTTCCAGTCGGCCACCGGCCAGCTGGAGAGCCATGGCCGCATCCGCGCCGTCAAGCGCGACATCGCCCGTCTCTACACGGTGATCCGCGAGCGCGAGCTCGGGATCCGCGCGACGCCCGCGCCGGTGGAGACCAAGGCCAAGAAGAGCAAGGCGAAGAAGGCTGCAGAGCCGGCTGCCGCCGAGGGAGAGGCTGAGTGATGGCCACCGAGAACAAGACCGAGGAGACCGTCGAGCGCGGTTACCGCAAGTCGTTCCGCGGCTACGTCGTGAGCGACAAGATGGACAAGACGATCGTCGTCGAGGTCGAGGACCGCGTGAAGCACCCCCTCTACGGCAAGGTCATCCGTCGCACCAAGAAGCTCAAGGCTCATGACGAGCAGAACAGCGCCGGCATCGGCGACCTCGTCGTGATCAACGAGACGCGTCCGCTCAGCGCGACCAAGCGCTTCCGCCTGGTCGAGATCGTGGAGAAGGCCAAGTGATTCAGAACGAATCCCGACTCAAGGTCGCCGACAACACCGGCGCCAAGGAGCTGCTCACCATCCGCGTGCTCGGCGGTTCGAACCGCCGCTACGCGGGCCTCGGTGACACGATCGTCGCCACCGTCAAGGACGCGATCCCCGGCGGCAACGTGAAGAAGGGCGACGTCGTCAAGGCGGTCGTCGTCCGCACCGTCAAGGAGACTCGTCGCGCCGACGGCTCCTACATCAAGTTCGACGAGAACGCCGCCGTGATCCTGAAGAACGACGGGGAGCCCCGCGGCACCCGCATCTTCGGCCCGGTCGGCCGTGAGCTGCGCGACCGCAAGTTCATGAAGATCGTCTCGCTCGCCCCGGAGGTGCTGTAACTCATGGCGAACATCAAGAAGGGCGACCTCGTCCAGGTGATCACCGGCGCCAAGCCCGAGCGCGGCGGAGACCGCGGCAAGCAGGGCAAGGTGCTCGAGATCGTCGACGGCGGCAACCGCGTCGTCGTCGAGGGCGTCAACTACATCACCAAGCACAACCGCGTCGGCCAGACGCAGCGCGGCACCAAGACGGGTGGCATCGAGACCTTCGAGGCCCCGATCCACGTGTCGAACGTCGCGCTCGTCGACCCCGAGACGAAGAAGCCGACCCGCGTCGGCTTCCGCGTGGAGGAGCAGGTCAAGGACGGCGTCAAGAAGACGGTTCGCGTGCGCTACGCGAAGAAGTCGGGTAAGGACATCTGACAATGAGCACGGACACCGCAGCGCAGACTGGCAAAATCCAGCCGCGCAAGAAGCAGGTCTACCGCGACGAGATCCGCCAGAAGCTGCAGGACGAGTTCGGCTACGCCAACCCGATGCAGATTCCCGGCCTCGTCAAGGTCGTCGTGAACACGGGTGTCGGCGAGGCCGCTCGCGACAGCAAGGTCATCGAGGGCGCGGTCGCAGACCTCACCGCCATCACCGGCCAGAAGCCCGTCGTGACGAAGGCCAAGAAGTCGATCGCGCAGTTCAAGCTGCGCGAGGGTCAGGCCATCGGCGCGCACGTCACCCTCCGCGGTGACCGCGCGTGGGAGTTCCTGGACCGCCTCATCTCGCTCGCCCTGCCCCGTATCCGCGACTTCCGCGGCCTGTCGCCGAAGCAGTTCGACGGCAACGGCAACTACACCTTCGGTGTGACGGAGCAGTCGATCTTCCACGAGATCGACCAGGACAAGATCGACCGCGTCCGCGGCTTCGACATCACGATCGTCACCTCCGCGAAGTCGGACGACGAGGGACGCGCGTTCCTGCGCCACCTCGGCTTCCCCTTCGTGGGCAAGAACGACGAGGCCTGATACACTAGGGCGTTTGCTTCATGCGTGTGGCCCCCGCGGTCGTGTGCCGCGGGGGCCACACGCATGGCATCCCACAACTGAACACAGCCAGTCATCGAAGGTCGTCTGTCGTGTAACGGCAGCCGAAACCTCATGAACGAAGGACAAGTCATATGACAATGACAGACCCGGTCGCAGATCTGCTGACCCGTCTGCGCAACGCGAACTCGGCGCACCACGACTCCGTGTCGCTGCCGTCGAGCAAGCTCAAGACGCACATCGCCGACATCCTCAAGCAGGAGGGCTACATCGCGTCGTGGGAGGAGTCTGACGCCCGCGTGGGCAAGACCCTCACGCTGACGCTGAAGTACGGCCCCAACCGCGAGCGGTCGATCGCCGGCATCAAGCGCGTGTCGAAGCCCGGCCTCCGCGTGTACGCGAAGTCCACGGAGCTCCCTCGCGTCCTCGGCGGACTCGGCGTCGCCATCCTGTCCACCTCCAGCGGGCTCCTCACGGACCGCCAGGCCGAGCAGAAGGGCGTGGGCGGAGAAGTTCTCGCCTACGTGTGGTGATCGAACCATGTCGCGTATCGGACGTCTTCCCATCGACATCCCCGCCGGCGTCTCTGTGACGGTCGACGGGTCCACGGTTGCGGTCAAGGGCCCCAAGGGCGAGCTCGCCCTCGAGGTCGCGAAGCCGATCGAGGTCAAGGTCGAGGAGAACCAGGTTCTCGTCACCCGCCCCGACGACGAGCGTGAGTCGCGTGCCCTGCACGGCCTCACCCGCACCCTCATCTCCAACAACATCATCGGCGTGACCCAGGGCTACACCAAGGGCCTCGAGGTCGTCGGCACGGGTTACCGCGTCGCGCAGAAGGGCTCGTCCGTCGAGTTCGCCCTGGGCTTCTCGCACCCGGTCACCGTCGAGCCGCCGACCGGCATCACGTTCACGGTCGAGGGCAACAACAAGCTCACCGTCAGCGGCATCGACAAGCAGGCCGTCGGCGAGGTGGCTGCCAACATCCGCAAGATCCGCAAGCCCGAGCCCTACAAGGGCAAGGG
Source organism: Microbacterium gilvum (assembly GCF_039543865.1). Classification (NCBI taxonomy): domain Bacteria; kingdom Bacillati; phylum Actinomycetota; class Actinomycetes; order Micrococcales; family Microbacteriaceae; genus Microbacterium; species Microbacterium gilvum. Next base: position 70,696 of record NZ_BAABKO010000004.1, read on the forward strand.
CGTGCGCTACGCCGGCGAGGTCGTGCGTCGCAAGGCCGGAAAGGCTGGTAAGTAATCATGGCTGTGAAGTCGAAGTCCGCCGCCCGGTCGCGTCGTCACACCCGCCTTCGCAAGAAGGTCGTGGGCAGCGAGCTGCGTCCGCGCCTCGTCGTCACGCGCTCCGCGCGCCACGTCTTCGTCCAGGTCGTCGACGACAGCAAGGGCCACACCCTCGCCAGCGCGTCGACGCTCGAGACCGACCTGCGCTCGTTCGAGGGCGACAAGACCGCCAAGGCCCGCAAGGTCGGCGAGCTCGTCGCCGAGCGTGCGAAGGCCGCCGGCATCGAGGCCGTCGTGTTCGACCGCGGAGGCAACCGCTACGCCGGCCGCGTCGCCGCGATCGCCGACGGCGCCCGCGAGGGAGGCCTGAACCTGTGAGTGAGATCAAGGAGACCGAAGTGACCACCGAAGCCGCTCAGGCAGCGCCCGAGCAGACCGAGGAGCGCCGCGAGCGTGAGCCTCGCCGCGGCGGTCGCGATCGCAACAGCCGCGGGAACGACCGCAACGGCCGTGGCGCCGACAGCCAGTTCCTGGAGCGCGTCGTCACGATCAACCGCGTGTCGAAGGTCGTCAAGGGCGGTCGCCGCTTCAGCTTCACGGCGCTCGTCGTCGTGGGCGACGGCAACGGCGTCGTGGGCGTCGGCTACGGCAAGGCCCGCGAGGTGCCCCTGGCCATCTCCAAGGGCGTCGAGGACGCGAAGCGCAACTTCTTCCGCGTCCCCCGCGTCGGCAGCACCATCCCGCACCCCGTGCAGGGTGAGGCGGCCGCGGGTGTCGTCCTGCTCCGTCCGGCTGCCGCCGGTACCGGTGTCATCGCGGGCGGCCCCGTCCGCGCCGTCCTCGAGTGCGCCGGCATCCACGACGTGCTCTCGAAGTCGCTCGGCTCGTCGAACACGATCAACATCGTGCACGCGACCGTCGAGGCCCTGAAGCAGCTCGAGGAGCCCCGTGCGGTCGCCGCGCGCCGCGGTCTCGACTTCGACCAGGTCGCCCCGGCTCGTCTCGTGCGTGCGGAGGCCGAGGCCGCCGCGAGTGCAAAGGCAGGTGCCTGATGGCTTCGCGTCTGAAGGTGACGCAGATCAAGTCCAAGGTGAGCGAGAAGCAGAACCAGCGTGACACGCTGCGCAGCCTCGGTCTCAAGCGGATCGGCGACTCGGTCGTCCGTCCCGACGACCAGCAGACGCGCGGCTACGTGCGCACGGTCGCTCACCTCGTGAAGGTTGAGGAGATCGACTGATGGCTGAGAGCAACGAGCAGCGCCCCGGCGTGCTGAAGGCCCACCACCTCCGTCCCGTCCCCGGCGCCAACACCGCGAAGACCCGCAAGGGTCGCGGTGAGGGCTCGAAGGGCAAGACGGCCGGTCGCGGCACGAAGGGCACGAAGGCCCGCAACACCGTGCGCGTGGGCTTCGAGGGTGGGCAGATGCCGCTGCACATGCGCACCCCGAAGCTCCGCGGCTTCAAGAACCCGTTCCGCGTCGAGTACCAGGTCGTGAACCTGGACAAGCTCGCGGAGCTCTACCCCCAGGGCGGCGACGTGACCGTCGCCGACCTCGTCGCCAAGGGCGCCGTTCGCAAGAACGAGAAGGTCAAGGTCCTGGGAGGCGGCGAGATCGCCGTCGCCCTGACCGTGGACGTCGACAAGGTCTCCGGCTCGGCTGAGCAGAAGATCGTCGCCGCCGGCGGCAGCATCAAGTAAGACCCCGTGAAAGGGCCGGAGGCGAGCGCCTCCGGCCCTTTCCGTTACTCTGGAGCGTGGTGCGCCTGATAACGGTCGCGCATCGCTCCATTCCACTGGGAGGCCCTTCCTTGTTCAGCGCCATCGCGCGGATCTTCCGCACGCCCGACCTGCGTCGGAAGATCGGCTTCACGCTCGGGATCATCGCCGTGTACCGTTTCGGCGCGCACGTCCCCGCACCGTTCGTCAACTTCCCGAACGTGCAGAGCTGTATCGACCAGACGTCCGGCGCGCAGGGCCTCCTCTCGCTCGTGAACCTGTTCTCGGGCGGCGCACTGCTGCAGCTGTCGATCTTCGCCCTCGGCGTCATGCCGTACATCACGGCGACGATCATCACCCAGCTGCTGCGCGTGGTCATCCCGCACTTCGAGACCCTCTACAAGGAGGGCCAGCAGGGCCAGGCGAAGCTCACGCAGTACACGCGCTACCTCACGATCGCGCTCGCGCTGCTGCAGTCGACGACGCTCATCACCGTCGCGCGCAGCGGTCAGCTGTTCGGCGTGACGGGGATCCCGGAGTGCACCGAGCTGCTCACGAACGACGTGTGGTGGGCGCAGCTGCTCCTCATCATCACGATGACGGCCGGCACGGGGCTCATCATGTGGTTCGCCGAGCTCGTCACCGAGCGCGGCATCGGCAACGGCATGTCGCTGCTCATCTTCACGTCGATCGCCGCGACGTTCCCCGCCGCCATGTGGTCGATCTGGCAGGCGCGCGGCTTCGAGATCTTCCTGCTCGTGCTCGCGGTCGGCGTCGTCGTCGTCGCGGCCGTCGTCTTCGTCGAGCAGTCGCAGCGCCGCATCCCCGTGCAGTACGCCAAGCGGATGGTCGGACGCCGCACCTACGGCGGGACGAACACGTACATCCCGATCAAGGTGAACATGGCGGGCGTCGTCCCCGTGATCTTCGCGTCGTCGCTGCTGTACATCCCGTCGCTCATCGCGCAGTTCAACTCCACGCCCGACTCCGAGGGCAATCTGCCCGGCTGGGTCACGTGGATCAACAACTACCTGACGACGGGCGACCACCCGGCGTACATGGCGGTCTACTTCCTCCTCATCATCGGCTTCACGTACTTCTACGTGGCCATCACGTTCAACCCGGTCGACGTCGCCGACAACATGAAGAAGTACGGCGGCTTCATCCCCGGCATCCGCGCCGGCCGCCCGACGGCCGAGTACCTCGACTACGTGCTGACGCGCATCACGCTCCCCGGCTCTCTGTACCTGGGCCTCATCGCGCTCATCCCGCTCATCGCCCTCGCGACGGTCGGCGCCAACCAGAACTTCCCGTTCGGCGGCGCCTCGATCCTCATCATCGTCGGCGTCGGCCTCGAGACCGTGAAGCAGATCGACGCGCAGCTGCAGCAGCGCCACTACGAAGGGCTCCTCCGATGACCGCGACCCGCCTCCTGATCGTCGGACCGCAGGGCTCCGGCAAGGGCACGCAGGGCGTGCTCGTCGCCGAGGCCTTCGGCATCCCCGTCGTCTCGACGGGCGACATCTTCCGCGCGAACATCCAGCAGGGCACCGAGCTCGGCCGCACCGTCAAGGCGATCACCGATGCGGGCAACCTCGTGCCCGACGAGGTGACGAGCGAGATCGTGCGCGACCGGCTGTCGCAGGACGACGCGCAGGGCGGATTCCTGCTCGACGGGTACCCCCGCAACGCGGCGCAGGTGGAGCACCTCGATGCGTTCCTCGGCGGCCGGGGCGAGAGCCTCGACGCCGTGATCCTCCTCGACGTGCCGCGCGACGAGTCGATCGCGCGCATCGCCAAGCGCGCCGAGGAGCAGGGGCGCACCGACGACACGGCCGAGGCGATCGCGAAGCGGCTCGACATCTACGAGTCCGAGACGGCGCCCATCCTCGACGTCTACGGCGCGCGCGGCATCGTCGACCGGATCGACGGCGTCGGCTCGCTCGACGAGATCACCGAGCGCATCTTCGCCGCGCTCGGGGCGCGCGGTCTCGCGCGCGTGGCCGCGTAGCGTGTTCCGGCGCTCGCCCTACAAGAACGCCGCGCAGCTGCGGGGGATGGTCGCACCCGGCCTCGTCACGGCGGCGTCGCTCGACGAGGTGCGGCGGATCATCCGCCCCGGCATCACGACGGGCGAGCTCGATGCGGCGGCGCACGACGTGATCGTCGCACGCGGTGCGCGCTCGAACTTCCAGCTCGTGCGCGGGTACCGCCACACGACGTGCATCTCCGTCAACGACCAGGTGGTGCACGGCATCCCCGGCGGACGCGTCATCGAGGCGGGCGACATCGTGTCGATCGACTCGGGAGCCGAGACGCCCGACGGCTGGAACGGCGACTCGGCGATCACTGTCGTGGTGCCAGGGGGAGACCCCGTGGTGGCCGCGCGTCGCGAGGAGCTCTCGCGCGTGACGGAGGGGTCCATGTGGGCCGGCATCGCCGCGCTCGCCCGCGCATCCCACCTCGGCGAGGTGGGCGCCGCCATCCAGGACTTCATCGAGGCGAACCCGCTGTCGACGGGCGCGCCGGCCGGCATCCTCCGCGACTACGTCGGCCACGGCATCGGGCGGAAGATGCACGAGGCCCCGTCGATCTTCAACTACCGCACCCCCGAGCGCGGCGCGGATGTGCGCCCCGGTCTCACCGTGTGCATCGAGCCGATGATGACGGCGGGATCGGACGAGGTGTTCGTCGAGGACGATGAGTGGACCGTCTCGACCGTCGACGGCTCCGACGGCTCTCACTGGGAGCACAGCGTCGCCGTGCATGATGGCGGCATCTGGGTTCTCACCGCGCCCGACGGGGGAGCGTCCGCTCTCGCCGCGTTCGGCGTCGTCCCCGAGCCCCTCGCCTGACCGACCGGAGAAGACTGCAGTGATGATGGCAAGCCCTGGCAAGAAGACGAACTGGTTCGCGATCATCATCTCGATCGTCGTCGTGGTCGCGGTGGTGGGTGTCGGCGCGCTCGTCGTGACGATGAACAACGCCGCCTCGGCGCCCGCCGCGGCGCCGGCCGACGGCGTCGTCAACGAGGACACGGGCGGAATCAGCCTGGGCGAGGGCGCCGACGTCATCGAGGAGTACGTCGACTTCATGTGCCCGTACTGCGGGCAGTACTGGGACGGGTACAGCGAGTACGTGAGCGAGAAGGTGTCGTCGGGGGACGCGACCCTCGTCATCCACCCCATCTCGATCCTCGACAACGCGTCGATGGGAACCCAGTACTCGACCCGCGCCGCGAGCGCTGCGTACTGCGTCGCGGAGTCGAACCCCGAGGCCTTCTACCCCTACGTCGACAAGCTGTTCGCGAACCAGCCCGCCGAGTCGACGGAGGGCCTCACGGACGACCAGCTCGCCGACTACGCCTCGCAGGTCGGTGCAGGCGATGCCGCGTCGTGCATCGCCGACGGCGAGTACATGGACTACGTCACCGAGAAGACGCAGGACACCCCGATCGCGGAGGGCGCCACGGGCATCTCCACGCCGACGATCGTCGTCAACGGCGAGATGGTGAGCCTCACGTTCTCCGGCCCGGAGACCGATCTCGCGCCTCTCCTCACGCAGTGACCGCCGGCGCGACGCGGCGACACGCCGAGGTTGCCGACACGCCCGACGTGACCTAACATAGATCTTTGGTGCCTTGCGCCTCATCGCGGCGTGTCGTCGAGACGAGCCGGCACCACCATCCCACCCACCGCAGACCGGCCGGTCTGCAGCTACGCGAGCGAGGCTATGGCGAAGAAAGACGGAGTCATCGAGTCCGAGGGGACCATCGTGGAGGCGCTGCCGAACGCGATGTTCCGTGTCGAGCTCGACAAGCCCGCTGGGCACAAGGTGCTCGCGACGATCTCGGGCAAGATGCGCCAGAACTACATCCGCATCATCCCCGAGGACCGCGTCGTCGTCGAGCTGAGCCCGTACGACCTCACGCGCGGTCGTATCGTCTACCGCTACCGCTGATCGGCCGAGAAGTAACGACCGGCGTGCCCGCACGCCGGTACGAAGACAGCGAACAGGAAGCAACATGAAGGTCAACCCCAGCGTCAAGCCGATCTGCGACCACTGCAAGGTGATCCGCCGCCACGGCCGCGTCATGGTGATCTGCAAGAGCAACCCGCGCCACAAGCAGCGCCAGGGTTGAGCCGAGCCTCGCAAGAGGATCCTCATACGGGGCCTCGCGAGGCGCTCAGCGCAGACATCGACAACTGAATCTCGGCAGGATCAGAACCCGCACGGCGGGGGACACCTCGGGGCGGAGGCCCGGGCACCGATCCTGCTCCACACCTCCATCGACAACAGGAGAACCGCATGGCACGTCTTGCCGGCGTCGACATCCCGCGCGACAAGCGCGTGGTGATCGCACTCACGTACATCTACGGCGTTGGCCGTACCCGCTCGAACGAGATCCTCGCCGCCACGGGCATCGACGAGAACATCCGCGTCAAGGACCTCTCGGACGACCAGCTCGTCGCGCTGCGCGACTACATCGAGGGCAACTACAAGGTGGAGGGCGACCTCCGCCGCGAGGTGGCGGCCGACATCCGCCGCAAGGTCGAGATCGGCTCCTACGAGGGCCTCCGTCACCGCCGTGGCCTCCCGGTCCGCGGTCAGCGCACGAAGACCAACGCGCGTACGCGCAAGGGTCCCAAGCGCACCGTTGCCGGTAAGAAGAAGGCCCGCTAAGGCGCGCGGATAGGTTCAGGAGAAGAACATGGCTGCACCCAAGACTGCTGCGCGCAAGCCGCGCCGCAAGGAGAAGAAGAACATCGCGCTGGGCCAGGCCCACATCAAGTCGACGTTCAACAACACGATCGTGTCGATCACCGACCCGTCCGGCGCTGTCATCAGCTGGGCGTCGTCGGGTGGCGTGGGCTTCAAGGGCTCGCGCAAGTCGACGCCGTTCGCCGCCGGTCTCGCCGCGGAGTCCGCTGCGCGCCAGGCGCAGGAGCACGGCGTCAAGAAGGTCGACGTCTTCGTCAAGGGCCCCGGCTCGGGTCGCGAGACCGCGATCCGCTCGCTGCAGGCCGCGGGCCTCGAGGTCGGCTCGATCTCGGATGTCACGCCGCAGGCGCACAACGGCTGCCGTCCGCCGAAGCGCCGCCGCGTCTGAGAACCGTCTTCGCCGGGGTGCTCGCGAGAGCACCCCGGCGCATTCGCCGTTCCGGCCCGGCTCGCGCTGGGTCCCGAGTACAACTCAAGACCTCATCCACGCAAGTGTCATATAGCGGGCACTTGATCGAAAGGAACACATAGTGCTCATCGCACAGCGTCCGACCCTCACCGAGGAGAAGATCTCGGAGTTCCGCAGCCGGTTCGTCATCGAGCCGCTCGAGCCCGGCTTCGGCTACACGATCGGCAACGCGCTCCGCCGCAGCCTCCTCTCGTCGATCCCCGGCGCGGCTGTCACGAGCATCCGCATCGACGGCGTGCTGCACGAGTTCAGCACGATCCCCGGCGTGAAGGAGGATGTCACCGAGATCATCCTCAACATCAAGCAGCTCGTCGTGTCGAGCGAGCGCGACGAGCCCATCACGGCGTACCTGCGCAAGACGGGCGCCGGCGAGGTCACGGCCGCCGACATCTCTGCCCCCGCGGGCGTCGAGGTGCACAACCCCGAGCTCGTCATCGCGACGCTCAACTCGGACGCGAAGTTCGAGCTCGAGCTCACGATCGAGCGCGGTCGCGGCTACGTCTCGGCGACGCAGAACCGCAACGAGTACGCCGAGGCCGGTCAGATCCCCGTCGACTCGATCTACTCTCCGGTCTTCAAGGTGAGCTACCGCGTCGACGCGACCCGTGCCGGTGAGCGCACCGACTTCGACAAGCTCATCCTGGACGTCGAGACGAAGGCATCCATCGCGCCCCGCGACGCCGTCGCGTCGGCAGGCCGCACGCTCGTCGAGCTGTTCGGCCTCGCGCGCGAGCTGAACGTCGAGGCGGAGGGCATCGAGATCGGCCCCGCGCCGGTGGAGACCGTCCTCTCGAACGAGCTGTCGATGCCGATCGAGGACCTCGACCTGTCGGTCCGCTCGTACAACTGCCTCAAGCGCGAGGGAATCAACACGGTCAGCGAGCTCGTCGCCCTCTCGGAGACGCAGCTCATGAACATCCGCAACTTCGGTCAGAAGTCGGTCGACGAGGTGCGCGACAAGCTCGTCTCGCTCGGTCTGTCGCTGAAGGACTCGGTGCCCGGTTTCGACGGCACCGGCTTCTACAGCGGCTACGACGAAGAGTCCCTCTGATCCGACTTCCCGCCCCGATTCTGGAGTAACAAGAAATGCCCAAGCCCACGAAGGGTGCCCGCCTCGGCGGCGGCCCCGCCCACGAGCGTCTGCTTCTCGCGAACCTCGCCGCGGCTCTGTTCACCCACAAGTCGATCAAGACCACGGAGACGAAGGCCAAGCGCCTCCGTCCCCTGGCTGAGCGCCTCATCACGAAGGCCAAGCGCGGCGACCTGCACGCCCGTCGCACGGTCCTCTCCGTGATCGGTGACAAGGAAGTCGTGCACGTCCTGTTCAACGAGATCGCTCCGCTCGTCGCGGACCGTGAGGGCGGCTACACGCGCATCACGAAGGTCGGCAACCGCAAGGGCGACAACGCCCCCATGGCCGTGATCGAGCTCGTGCTCGAGCCCGTGTCGCCGAAGACGAAGAAGGCCGCCCCGAAGGCCGAGACCGCCGCTGCTGCGCCGGTCGAGGACGAGGCTCCGGTCGAGGAGGCCGCTGAGGCCGAGGTGGCTGAGGCCGAGGTCGTCGAGGCTCCGGCCGAGGACGCCCCCGCCGCCGACGAGGCTCCGGCCGCCGACGAGGCCGCCGAGGCCCCTGCCGAGGAGACCGAGGCCCCTGCCGAGGAGACCGAGGCCAAGTAAGCCTCCCGCTCTCGAAGCGCCCCGCACCGTCAGGTGCGGGGCGCTTCTGCGTGCGGGTGCCGTCGTGTGGAGCCCGGCTCGTCGACACGCCTGCGGGGAGCACGGGCGACGACGGCGCCGGCCGGCCACTTCGGAGAGGAGGCGCCGCCAGGGGCCGTAGGGTGGGGAGGGGTCGTCCGCCCGCATCCCGCACGTCCCGAGGAGCCCCGTGTCCGCCGTCCTCCGCACGCTCCGGTCTCCGCGACTGCTCACCCGCGAGGTGCTCGCGGGACTCGTCGTCGCACTCGCGCTCATCCCCGAGGCGATCGCGTTCTCGATCATCGCGGGCGTCGACCCGCGCGTCGGGCTCTTCTCGTCGTTCATCATGGGCGTCGTGATCGCGTTCGTCGGCGGGCGTCCGGCCATGATCTCGGCGGCGACCGGAGCCGTGGCCCTCGTCGTCGCCCCCGTCGCGCCGACCTACGGTCTCGACTACCTCATCGCGACGATCATGCTCGCGGGCGTCATCCAGGTCCTCCTCGCGATGCTCGGCGTCGCGAAGCTCCTCCGTTTCATCCCGCGCAGCGTCATGACGGGCTTCGTCAACGCCCTGGCCATCCTCGTGCTCATCTCGCAGATCCCGCACGTCGTCGGCGTCCCATGGCTCGTCTACCCGCTCGTCGTCGCGGGCGTCGCGATCATCGTGGCCTTCCCGAAGCTCACGACCGCCATCCCGGCACCCCTCGTCGCGATCATCGTGCTCACGGTCGTCGCCGTCGTCTTCCGCATCGACATCCCCACGGTCGGCGACGAGGGCGCGCTGCCGGAGAGCCTGCCGTCGCTGTTCCTACCGGATGTGCCGCTCACGCTCGATACGCTGCGCATCATCGCGCCGTACGCGGTGGGGGTCGCCCTCGTCGGCCTGCTCGAGTCGCTCATGACCGCGAAGCTCGTCGACGAGATCACCGACACGCGGTCGTCGAAGACGCGCGAGGCATGGGGCCAGGGCGTCGCGCAGTTCTCGTCCGCGCTCTTCGGCGGGATGGGCGGCTGCGCCGTCGTCGGGCAGACCATGATGAACGTGCGCGTGTCGGGCGCCCGCACCCGCATCTCGACGTTCCTGGCGGGCGTCTTCCTGCTCGTGCTCGTCGTGCTGCTCGGCGACGTCGTCGCCGTGATCCCCATGGCGGCGCTCGTCGCCGTCATGATCATGGTCTCGGTCGCGGCGTTCGACTGGCACAGCCTGCGGCCGTCGACCCTGCGTCGGATGCCCCGGAGCGAGACGGCGGTCATGCTCGTCACGGTCGTCGCCACGGTCGCGACGCACAACCTCGCCATCGGCGTGGGCGGCGGGGTGCTCCTCGCCATGGTGCTGTTCGCGCGCCGCGTCGCGCACTTCACGACCGTGCGCCGCACCGTGGCTGATGGCGTGGCCCGCTACGAGGTCGACGGCGAGCTGTTCTTCGCGTCGTCGAACGACCTCACGAACCAGTTCGCGTACGCGGAGGACCCGCCGGACGTCGTCATCGACATGTCGCGTTCGCACGTGTGGGACGCGTCGTCGGTCGCGGCGCTCGACGCGATCGAGACGAAGTACGCCCGCCGCGGCATCGCCGTGGAGATCGTCGGGCTGAACGCCCCGTCGCGGCGCTTCCACGGGCGGCTGAGCGGGACGCTCGGGGGCGAGTAGGCGAGTCGCCCGGACACGACGCAGGAGATCCGAGGGCGGGCGCGCCCGGATCGGGGGCATCCGGTCCGTCTGCGGGGTGGATCTCCTGCACTGTGTCCGGATGCACGCGCCGCGCCGCGGCCATCCGCGTAGGCTCGGAGGGTGACCGAAACGCCCCGCATGAACGTCGAGTCGTTCAACCTCGACCACCGCATCGTCGCCGCGCCTTATCTGCGCCTCGCCGACCGCAAGCAGCTGCCGGCAGGCGACGTCATCGTGAAGTACGACGTGCGCTTCGCGCAGCCGAACGTCGCGCACCTCGAGATGCCGACCGTGCACTCGCTCGAGCACCTCTTCGCGGAGAAGAGCCGCAACCACTCCGATCGTGTCATCGACTTCTCGCCGATGGGGTGCCAGACGGGCTTCTACCTCATCCTGCAGGGCGAGCACTCGGTCGACGAGGTGGCGGCGCTCGTGCAGGCGACCCTCGAGGACATCCTCGCGGCCGACGAGGTGCCCGCCGCGAACGAGGTGCAGTGCGGATGGGGTGCGAACCACACGCTCGACGGCGCGCAGCGGGCGGCGCGCGCGTTCCTCGCGGAGCGCGACGCCTGGACGACGGTGTTCGCGGCATGACGACCCTCGTCGTCCAGGTCGCGATGGAGGAGGAGGCGCAGCCGTTCCTCGACGCGGCCTCCGAGGTGAGCGAGCCCGTCCGCATCGCGCGCGCCGTGCACCACGGCATCGTCGTCGGCGGGCGCACGGTCGTCCTCGTCCAGTCGGGCGTCGGGATGGTGAACGCGGCAGACGCCGCGGTCGGAGCCCTCCACCGCTACGGCGACGACGTGCTGCTCGTCTCCGCCGGCTCGGCGGGCGGGCTCGCGGCGGGCGTCGAGGTCGGCGACGTCTTCGTCGGCGACCGGTACGTCAACGTCGAGGCGGATGCCCGTGCCTTCGGCTACGAGGCGGGGCAGGTTCCCGGCATGCCGGCGTCGTACGAGGCGGATGGCGCGGCCTCCGCCGCGTTCGTCGTGGCGGCGCCGCAGGGCGTCACGGTGCGCCGCGGCAGCATCGGCTCGGGCGAGAAGTTCGTGACGGTCGACATCGCGCGCGGGCTGCGCGCAACCTTCCCGGGAATCCTCGTCGTCGACATGGAGACGGCCGCCGTCGCGCAGATCGCCCACAACCACGGCGTGCCGTTCGTGTCGGTGCGCGCCATCAGCGACCTGTGCGCCCCCGACGGCACCGAGTTCCGCACGCACCTCGACGGCGCAGCCGAGCTGTCGGCGCGCGTCGTGCTGGCGGGGATCGCGCGGCTGTAGCGCGATCCCCCCCGAGGGCGCCTACTTGATGCCCGAGGTGGCGAAGCCGGCCACGTAGCTGCGCTGCGCGAACAGGAACACGATGATCATCGGCACGACGTAGAGGATCGACGCGGCGGCGATGAGGTTGTTGAGCGGGAACCCCTGGTCGTTGACGTAGCCCGTCGTGAGCGCGACGGCGAGCGTCGTGTTGTCGTAGTTGAGCAGCAGGTTGGGAGTGATGAAGTCGCCCCACACGCCCGTGAACGACAGCACGAACACCGTCACGATGATCGGCTTCGACATGGGGATGAAGATGCGCAGGAAGGTGCCGAACCGCGAGCACCCGTCGAGCGTGGCCGCCTCCTCGAGCTCGCGCGGCAGGCCCGCGAAGAACTGGCGGTAGAGGAAGATCAGGTACGGCGATCCGGCGATGCCCCACAGCACCCACGGCCAGTACGTGCCGACCAGGCCGATCCGCGCGAACAGCAGGTACGTCGGGATCAGCGTCACGATGCCGGGCACGAGCATCATCGAGATGAGGACGCCGAAGAGGAAGCCCTTCCCCGGCCCCTTCAGGCGCGCGAAGCCGTAGCCCACGAGGGCGGAGAAGAACGTCGACAGCAGGCCGGAGAGCGAGGCGAGGAAGAACGAGTTCGCGGCGTAGACGAAGAACGGCTGCTCGGTCACGGCCTGTGCGAAGTTGCCCAGGGCCGGAGGCACGGGGAACCACACGAAGTCGCCGCTGGAGAGCTGCTCCGGCGTCTTGAGCGCCGTGATGAGCAGCAGCGCGAACGGCAGCAGGAGCGCGATCGAGATGATCGCGAGCACGGCGAACAGCACGGGGCGGGCGCGCAGCCGCTCGCGGACGCGGCGCGGTGCGCCGGCGGTCGTGATGACGCGGGTGGTGGTGGACATGTCAGCGTCCCTTCTCGGACGGGTCGACCGCGTAGAACACCGTTCTCCCGCCGATCTTGAAGGTCAGCACGGTGACGAGCAGGATGGCGAGGAAGAACAGCCAGAGCATGGCCGAGGCGGGGCCGTACTGCGAGTAGGCGAAGTACTTGGCGTAGACGTCGATCATGAAGATCTGGTTCGCCTCCGGCACGGCGGTGATGGCCGCGGCACCCGACGCGGGGGAGAGGAGCAGCGCGGGCACGAACGTCTGCAGGGCGCCGATCGTCGTCGTGATGGTCTGGAAGAGGATGACCGGCGAGATGGCGGGCAGCGTGACGTGCCAGAAGCGCTGGGCGGCGTTCGCGCCGTCGAGGACCGCCGCCTCGGTCAGCTCGGCGGAGACGTCCTGCAGGGCGGCCAGGTTGATGATGACCCCGCCGCCGATGCCCCACAGCATGACGACGATGAGGACGCCGAAGACGGCGTCGCCGTTGAACCAGTCCACGGCGTCGAGGCCCAGCTGGGCGAGGAGGCCGTTGAGGGCGCCGGTGTCGCGGTCGAAGATGAGCTTCCATGTGAGGGTCGCGGCGACGGGCGGCACGATCGCCGGGAGGTAGATGAACGACCGGAACCAGGTGCGTCCTCGCACGCGCTGGTTGAGGAGCACAGCGAGGAGCAGGCTTCCGACGATCGTGATCGGGACGACGATCGCCGCGAGCACGCCCGTGCGGCCGAGGCTGGCCCACGTGCCGGGGTCGACGAGCACGTCGCCGTAGTTGCCGAGCCCGACCCACGAGAAGGACGGCGAGATGCCGTCCCAGTTCGTCATGCTGATGACGAACGCGTACACGAGCGGGAAGAGCGTGAGCAGGACGGTGCCGGCGAGCCACGGCGAGATGAAGGCGTAGAACGCGCGGCCCTCCATCCGACGACGCGCGGATGGCCGGCGGCGCGGGCGGGAGGGCGCGGGGGCGTCGGGCGCCGGTGCGGCGGCCGGAGCGGTGGTCAGGATGGCCATGCGATCACTTCCCCACGAGCGACGCGCCCGTGCGGAGCAGCGCGTTCACCGAGTCGGTGGCGGAGTCGGCCCATTGGCCGACGGAGATGTCGCCGCGCACGGCGCGGGCGAAGGCGTCGGCGAGCGAGGCGTCGATCGCCGTGGCGTCGATGAACGGCGAGGCCGGCACGACGGAGAGGTACTTCTGCTCGTTGACCTGCGTGGCGTAGGCCGCCTTCTGCAGCTCGGTCTCCTGCGGAAGACGCTCGACGAGGCTGTCGACCGTGGGGATGCCCCATCCGGTCGTCGCCCGCTGCGCGGCGGGCTCGCCGCCGCAGAACCATTCCACGAAGGCGAACGCCTCGTCCTTCATGGACGACTTCGCCGAGATCCAGAAGCCCGTCGCGGCCGTCGTCGGGCTCACGCGCGTCCTGCCCATCATGGGCGCGGCGCAGAGCCGGGCGTACGGCTCGACCTCCTGGTCGGGCGTGATCTGGCCCGTCATCCAGTAGCCCGCGCCGTCCATCGCGAGCCGCTGCGCCGAGAAGCCGGGCCAGTCCCAGCCTTCCGGGCTGACGTCGACGAGGGTGTAGCCGATGCGCGCCGCGGCGACGTCGACGTACCACTGCAGGGCCTGGCGAGCCTCGGGGGAGGTGAGGTCGATCTCCGTCAGGTCGTCGTTGTAGACGCTGCCGCCCGCCGACGCCACCATGGTGGAGATCCCGGCGATCCGCGGCGTGGTCTGGAACAGCCCGTACTGCGTGACCTTGCCGCCCGAGCGGAAGGTCATCTCCTTGCCGTACTCGAGCAGGTCGGCGTGCGACAGAGGGGCGTCGTCCGTCGGCAGCGGCAGGCCCGCCTCCTCGAGCATGCGGGTGTTGACCCAGTACATGAGGTCCTGCGACCAGTCCTTCGTGATCCCGTAGTAGGCGCCGGCGCCCTGGGTCGTGCCGTCCCACCGCCAGACGTCGTTGACGGCGGCGAGATCGTCGAGGCGCAGGACGCTGCTCGCGCGGAGGTAGTCGTCGAGCGGATGCGAGATGCCGCGCGCGGCGTAGTACGCCGACTGCGACGCCCCTGTCGCCCGCACGACGTCGGGCGGGTTGCCTGCGGCGATCATCGAGTTCAGCCGGATCTGGTCGAAGGTGATGAACGACAGCCCGATGTCGGGGTAGGCGGCCTCCCACGACGCGAGGAGCTCGTCCGTGACCTCGTTCGCGACGGTCATGACGGTGATGGTGCGGGACTTGCCGCTGAAGGCGTTCGTGGAGCAGCCCGTCAGCGTCAGGGCGGACAGCCCCGCCGCCAGGGCTCCGCCGAGGAAGGCCCGGCGGGAGAAGGGCGCGGGTGGGCGCATGGACGTACCTCCGTTGCTACGTGGGTCCGGGGCGCGCGGGCCATCCGGAACGATCCTCATCCTGGAAATCGCGTGCCGCTAAAGTCAAGGCAGCGTATTCACTCGATCAGAAATCGAACATGGAGCGGACATGGATCTCTCGCAGCGGCAGGAGCGCATCCTCTCGGAGCTTCGCCTGCACGGCAGCCTCTCGGCGACCGACTTCGCCGAGCGCATGGGCATCTCGGCCATGACGGTCCGTCGCGACCTCCGCGAGCTCGCGGAGCAGAGCCTGCTCCGCCGCGTGCACGGCGGCGCGGTGGCGATGGAGAGCGGCCCTCCAGCCGCGGGCGCGCACCGCCCCGCCCCGCGCTCATCCGGCGGGCCGGTGCCCGACTACGACGAGCCGCTCTTCACCTTCGGCTTCGTCGTGCCCGACCCCAGCTACTACTTCCCCTCGATCGTCGACGGCGCCGTCGAGCGCGTGCAGACGCTCGGCGGGCGACTCGTCCTGGGCATCTCCGACTACGAGGCCGAGCGCGAGCGCTTCCAGATCGGGCGGCTCATCGAGGCCGGCGTCGACGGGCTGCTCGTCACCTCCAGCGTCAACGACGCCGTGCCGACGTTCGAGCAGCTCCTCGACTCGCCCGTCCCTGCGGTCGTCGTGGAGCGCTCGCTCGACGACGCCCCCACGGCGAGCGCCCTCGACCTCGTCCGCTCGGATCACGCCGCCGGCGCGACCATGGCGGTGAGGCTGTTCGCCGAGCTCGGGCATCGCCGTGTCGGCATGGTGACGTTCGAGACGCCCACGATGCCGCACCTGCGCGTCGGCTTCGACAGGGCGGCCGCATCGTTCGGGGTGGCGGCGCAGACGGTCGTGGTCGACCACCGCTCGGGCATCCGCGAGCAGAGCGCGGCGTTCATCCAGCGCTGTCTCGCCGACGGCACGACGGCGGTCTTCGTCCACTCGGATCGATACGCCGTCGAGTTCGTGGAGGCCGCGATCGCGCTCGGCGTCGCGGTGCCGGGCGATCTGTCGGTCGTGGCCTACGACGACGAGGTGGCCGCGCTCGCCGCGGTGCCGCTGACGGCCGTCGGCCCGCCCAAGCGCGACATCGGGTGGCTCGCCGCGGACATGCTCTTCGACCGGGTCTCGGCGACGCCCCAGCGTGCCCTGGCATCGCGGCACGTCACCCTGAGGCCCAACCTCGTGCTCCGCCGCTCCACCGGTGCCCCTCGATGATGTTCGACTCATGATCGTTTGAACGCGGGACCTTGACGCCTCCGTGAGCGCCGTATTCAGATGGTCGGCGCCGACGCGATGCGATGGAGGGGTCGACGATGCCGCACACCACCGAGGACGACGGGCGACGACGGGTCGCCTTCCTCATGCCAGACGAGACGTTCCGACGGGTGTTCGACGCCGCCGACACGGCGCGGCTGCACGCCGAGCCGGCGCTGCGCCTGCTCGCCCCGTACCCTCTCGACCCCGAGAAGCCCGCGCACCGCGCGCTCCTCGCCGACGCGGAGATCGTCGTCACAGGATGGGGCACGCCCGTCATCGAGGGCGACGTGCTCGCGGCGCTGCCGGCTGTGCGGGCCGTCGCCCACTCGGCCGGCACCATCCGTCCCGTCGTCTCGGATGCGCTGCTCGCGCGCGGCGTCGTCGTCGCATCGAGCGCGAGCGCGAACGCCGTCCCCGTCGCCGAGTACGCGCTCGCGGCGATCATCCTCGCCGCGAAGCGCGCCTTCTGGGCCGCGGACGAGCTCCGCGCCGGCCGGCCCGGTCACGCGGAGTCGGCATGGCCCACGGTCGGAGCGCACGGCGTGCGGGTCGGCGTCGTCGGCGCATCGCACATCGGCCGGCTCCTGCTGCGGCATCTCTCCTCGCTCGACATGGAGGTGGTCGTGACGGACCCGACGCTCGACGACGCCGGGCGCGCGCTGCTCGGCGTCCCGTGCGTGCCCCTCGACGAGCTGATCGCCACGAGCGACGTCGTCACCCTGCACGCGCCCTCCCTGCCGACGACGCACCACATGATCGACCGACGCGCGATCGCCCTCATGCGCCCGGGCACGACGCTCGTGAACACGGCACGCGGCGATCTCGTCGACGAGGAGGCGCTCGCCGACCGGCTTGAGCGCGGCGACATCGCCGCCGTGCTCGACGTCACGGCCGTGGAGCCGCTGCCGGCGGATTCCCGGCTGAGGTCGACGCCGCACACGTTCCTCACGCCGCACATCGCCGGGTCGCAGGGCAACGAGCTGCGACGCCTCGCGACCCACATCGTCGACGAGGTCGTGCGCTTCGGCACGACGGGGGCGTTCGCCGAGACGATCACGGCCGACCGGCTCGAGGTGATCGCGTGACGCGCGACAGCTTCCTCGGTCGGTTCGACCCCATGGCGAGAGCGGCCGTCCGCCCGGACGCATGGCGCCCTGCGCCTCCGATCGACGACCGCGATGCGTGGGCGCACCTGCCGCCCTCCGTCGTCGCCTCGCTCTGCGCGGAGGCCGACCGCCGACGCGACCAGGCGGCGGCCGCCGCACCGAGCCTCGCGCTCTGGGTCCATTACGGGGAGACGGGGGAGCGCCTGCCGTACGAGCGGGCCCACCAGGCGCTGCTCGGCGAGACGGCGTCGTCGGCGCTCGCCTGGGCGGCGACGGGAGACGACGGGTGGGGCCCGCGTCTCGCCGACGCGGTCTGGCGGCTCTGCGAGCTCAGCGCCTGGTGCCTGCCGAACCACTACGCGCTGCCCGAGACCGGCGAGCGCCCCCTGCTGCCGCAGCCCGGCCGCGACATCCTCGATCTCGCGTGCGCCGCGACGGGCGGCATGCTCGCGGCCGTCGACGCCATCGCCGGCGCTGCGCTCGACCGCCGGTTCCCCGGCATCCGCGACCGCGTCCGCCACGAGATCCGGCGACGTGTGCTCGACCCGTGGGAGCGCGAGACGTACTTCTGGCACGGAGTCGATGCGCCCCCGAACAACTGGGCGCCGTGGATCGTGTCGAACGTGCTCGCCTGCGCAGCCGCCGTCGAGGACGACCGCGACCGACTCGAGCGCGCCGTCGAGCGCGCACTGGCGATCCTCGACCGCTTCCGAGACGGGTACGCGCCGGACGGGTCGTGCGACGAGGGCGCGACGTACTGGTGGTGGGCCGGCGCGACGCTGTTCGAGGCGCTCGAGGCCGTCGAGCACCTCACCGGCGGCGTGTTCCAGGGATACGGCGTGCCGCCGGTCGCGGAGATGTGCCGCTTCCCGCTGCGCATGCAGATCGACGCCGAGCGGCAGGTGAACTTCTCCGACGGCTCGGCCGTGCACCCCGAGAACGCGGTCTGGCACCTGCTCGCGCGGTTCGGGGCGCGAATCGACGACGATGCCGTCGTGCGCCATGCGCGCTGGATGGGGCGCGCCCATCCGCTCGGCTTCGGCGGGCAGCTGGCGCCGCTCTTCCTCCGCACGCTCGCGGCGCTGCGCGATCCGGGCTGGGAGCAGGCGGGACCTGCGGAGCCGGGCATGCCCGCATCGTGGTTCGCGCCCAGCACGGAGATCGCGGTCGCGCGCGAACGCGGGCACGACGTCTCGGGGTTCGCGATCGCCGCCAAGGGCGGGCACAACGACGTCAGCCACAACCACAACGACGCAGGCGGGGTGATCGTGTCGCTCGACGGGCGTCCCGTGCTCATCGACGTCGGCGTGGGCGCCTACCGGCGCGCGACGTTCGAGCCGGCCACCCGCTACACGATCTGGACCATGCGCTCCGGATGGCACGGTGTGCCGCTTCCCGACGGCGTCGAGCAGCGCGAGGGCGCCGGATTCCGCGCTGCCGATGTCGTCTTCTCCGACGACGGAGTGCGCGCCGCGCTGTCGATGGACCTCGCGCCGGCCTACCCCGCGGAGAGCGGCCTCCTCCGCTGCACGCGCGCCGTCTCGCTCGATCGCACCGCGCGGGAGGTCGTCGTCGACGACGCGTGGGAGTTCGCCGACGCGCGGCGCATGACGCTCGTCCTCATGACGGCCGTCGAGCCCGTCGACGACGAGCACGGGCTCGTCGTCGGACCCGCGCGTCTGGTGTTCCCCGCGGACGGCCTCGATGTCGTCGTGGAACGGGTCCCCGTCGACGACGAGCGCCTGTCCGAAGCCTGGGGAGACGCCGTCTTCCGCGTCCTTCTCACCCCGCGGGAGCCGGCCCACGCCGGCGCGCTGCGGATCGCCGTCCGCCCCGTCGAGACGAGGACCCCGTGAGCGCGCCGCTGCCCGCCTTCGCCCCGCCGCCCGAAGACCGTGAGCTCTCGCCGTTCACGGGATGGACGCGCGCGCACTGGGAGGCCGTCGCCCTGCGCTGGCTCGACCAGGTCGAGAGGTTCGCGAGCCCGGGCGGGGCGGCGCCGCGGCTGCCGGGGCGCGTGACGGCCGACGGCGAGCGCCGGGAGAGCATGGAGGCGATCGGCCGCTCGTTCCTCCTCGCCGCCCCCGTCATCGCGGGGGCGGACACGGACGCGGCCGATCGCATCCGGGAGCGGTACGCCCGCGCCCTGCTCGCAGGGACCGATCCGGATGGCGCGGAGGCATGGCCCCTCGGCGTGCAGTGCCGCGCTCCTGTGACGGGCGTGACCAACTCGATCGTCGAGGCCGCGAACATCGCCTTCGGCCTGCACATCGCGGGCGATCGTCTGTGGGGTGGACTCACCCGGCCGGAGCAGCGGCGCATCGCGGCGTGGCTGCGCCACCATGCGCGACTCGAGGTGTGGCACAACAACTGGCAGCTGTTCCCCGCCATGGCGGAGGGGTTCCTGAGGTCGGTCGGGGAGGACGCGTCCGGCGCCATCGGCGCACGCAACGTCGCCCGCGTGGAGTCGTGGTACCTCGAACAGGGGTGGTACACGGACGGACCGGAGCACGCCGTCGACTACTACAACGCCTGGGCGATCCACCCGTACCTCTGGGCCTGGCACCGCATGACGGGATCGGCCGCCACGCGCCATCTCGAGCGGCTGCGCGCCTTCACGGAGTCGTTCGCCGACCTCGTCGCCGCCGACGGCTCGCCCGTGCACATCGGGCGCTCGCTCACCTACCGGACGGCGGTGCTCGCCGCGCTCTGGTGCGCGGAGATGTCGGGCGCGAACGCGCTCTCCCACGGCACGACGAGGCGGCTCGCCTCGGGAGTGCTGCGCCGGTTCGTCGACGCGGGAGCCGGCATCGACGAACCCCTCGGCCTCGGATGGCTGCGCCCGCACGAGCCGATCGCGCAGACGTACAGCGGCTTCGGGTCGTCGTACCTCGCGGGCATCGGCTTCCTCGGGCTCGCGCTGCCCGCCGACGCCCCGGTGTGGACCGAGCCGGAGCGCGCGCAGCCGGCTGACGGCGCCCCCGGCGCGCGTGCGATCGCGGCGGCGGGGTGGATCGTCGTGCGCCAGAGCGACGGCATCGTGCGCCTCGCGAACCACGGCAGCGACCACTGCGAGATCCCCGTGGAGCCGACACGGCCCGACCCGGACGACCCGCACTACGCCAAGCTCGGGTACTCGAGCCACACCGCGCCGGGGACGGGGCGGGCGTGGGAGGACGGCGTCGACGGCCACCTCGCCCTCATCGCCGATGACGGGCGTGCGAGCCGCCGCGGCGTCATCCGCGCCATGCGCGCGGACGGCGCGATCGCGGGCTCCGTGCACATCCCGCAGCGGGATGGCCGGCCCCTGCCCGGCTGCGCTGTGACGTCCGTGACGATCGTCCACGGCGACGACGAGCTGCGCGTCCACCTCGTGCTGTCGGATGGCCCGCGATCCGTGAGGGAGGGCGGCTGGGCTGTCGCCGACGACCGGGCGGTCGCCGGGCGCTCCGATGGGCGGCGTGCCTCCGTGACCAACACGGCGGGCCTCTCGAGCGCGATCGTCGGTCTGCACGGCTGGGCGCGCACCGAGGTCGTCGAGCACGACGGCTGCGATGCGTTCGCCCGGTTCTCCGCGGTGCCTGTGCTCCGCGGGGAGACCGACCGGAACCCCTCCGTCTTCGCGAGCCTGCACGCGCTCTCGCGTCGGCCGCGCGATCCGCGCGGACGCGTCGCCCTCGACGTGGACGGCACGGTCGTCACCGCGCGGTGGGACGACGGCGTCGTCCACGTCGTCGACGTCGCGTCGTTCGTGCCCTGGGACGGCGTCCTCGCACGATGAGACGGGCGAGGGGCGGATCCTCCGCGCCTCGCCCGTCCGCCGAGACCGATCAGGAGACCGTGCAGCCGCCGACGACGAGCCATCCGCTCGCCGTCGTCTCGCCGTCGGAGGCGAGCTCGATGCCGGGCTCGTCGCCGCGGGTGGTGTCGACGACCGCGACGCCCCACCGGTAGCGGCCGCGGGGGACCTGGCCGATCCGCCCCGTGAAGGAGTACGCGTTGTCGCGGTGGGCGCGCCACTCGGCAGGTTCCACGGCACCGTCGACGAGCACCTCGACGGGGTCGCCGGCGCCGTCGAGCAGCGCGAACGCGATGCGGTACTTGTGCGCCCACGCCGGCAGGTCGTTGGGCAGGAAGCCCCACCCCTCGTTGACCCACGAGTGGGAGATGACGGCCTGCGCGCCGGGGGCGAGCGCGGCGGGCGCCTCGACCGCGGCCGGGTGCAGACGGTAGCCGCCCCGCGCGTTGAACGCCTGCACGAGGTCGAAGCGCTCCTCGAACCACGAGTCGGTCTCGCCCACGCGGAAGTCCATCGAGTTGACGTGCGCCTGCGCCGAGTCGTCGTACTCCCCCTGCCGCACGTCGGCCGGCGTCTCGTACCCGCGGGGGTCGTCGGAGTAGCTGTGGCTGCCCGTGACCCAGCCGCCCTCCATGATGATGGGGCGGCGATAGAGCCAGGCACCGGCCACCTCGCGCTCCCACTGGCCGTAGTAGGTCGTCATGCCGAACGCGTCGTGACGCGGCACCCACCCCTTCTCGTACGCGCTGTCGAGCATGCGCCGGCTCTCGGGATCGGCGGCGCCCCATCCGCTGCCCACGGCGCCGATGAGCCGGTGGTAGTTGACGGCGAGCGGGACGCGGGGGAAGAGACGCGTGTAGAGGTCGATGTTCCAGTTCCACACCGCCTCGCGGTTGGCCGGATCGAGGTAGAGCATCGAGTGGCCCTCACCCCACTTGCCGAGGCCGTACCCGTCGACGAAGTCCATCTCGGCAGGGTCGCCGAAGCGGGCGGCGAACGCCTCGAGGAACGCCGCGTACTTCTCCTGGAACACGGGGTCGTCCGGATACGGAGACCACAGCGTCTGCGAGCCGCTCGTCGACTCGTAGCCCTGCGCACCCGCCGCGCGAACGTAGTCGGGCGAGAAGCCGCGCGGCTTGTCGCGGCTGTCGACGACGACGCGGAACGCGAGGCGCATGTCGCGCGCCCGCGCCTCGGCGATCATCCCCTTGAGCTGCTCGTCGACATCCCAGCCGTAGACGCCCTCCTCGGGATTCAGCACCGACCAGGCGAGGCGCATGTACAGCGTCGGGGCGTAGTCCGACACCTTCACCGGGCCGTCGATGCCGGGCACCGTCATGGCGTCGTAGTGCTCCCAGTAGTCCGGCGCGGGCGTCGCGGTGCTGTACAGCACCCAGCCGTTCAGCGGGTTGCGCAGCACGCGGACCGCGTCGTGTCCGAACACGGCGCGCACCGTGCGCGACGGCTTCGCGGTGGCTCCCGCCGTCGCCGCGGCGCCCTGGCCCGTCGCGGCGCCCTGGCCCGTCGCATGCGCCGGGGCGGCGCCGATGACGCCGGCCGCGGCCGCGAGGGCACCGGCGACGCCGAAGCCCAGCACCGAGCGCCTGTCGAATTCGGGTCTCGTTCCCATCGTTCTCTCCTTCGAGCGGATGATGGCCCCGCAGGCGGGCGCGCGTCATCGACGACGAGCACGACGGCTCCGGACGGGGTCGGTGATCGGGCGGAGCGCCCGGACGAGGGGTGCGCACCTCCTCGTCGACGACCATCCTTCTGGGGTGCGCGGCGGATGGTCAACGGATCCGGACCGGTCGCACACGAGTCGAACACGCGGGCCCGGATATCCTGATCCGATGCGGCGGATCCGGCTCGACATCGCCTACGACGGCACGAACTTCCGAGGCTGGGCGAGGCAGCCGGCGCTCCGCACCGTGCAGGGCACGCTCGAGGCCGCCCTCTCGCGCATCGCGGGATCGGCCGTGCAGCTCGTCGTCGCCGGACGCACCGACGCCGGCGTGCACGCCAGCGGGCAGGTCGCCCATGCCGATGTCGACGACCAGCAGTGGGAGCGCCTCACGCAGCGACGCCGCAACGCCCCGCCCGTCGACGACGAGATCGCCCCCGTGGCGAAACGGCTCTCCGGCGTGCTGGGGCAGTACTCCGACGTCGCCGTGACGCGCACGTCCACGGCCCTCGACGGCTTCGATGCGCGCTTCTCGGCGACCTGGCGCCGATACGAGTACCGCATCGCGGATCAGCTCGTCGGATACGACCCGCTCGAGCGGCTGCGCACGACGACGGTGCGCGCCGACCTCGACGTCGCCGCCATGGACGCCGCAGCGCGCGGGCTCGTGGGCCTGTGGGACTTCGCCGCCTACTGCAAGCCGCGGCCCGAGGCCACGACCATCCGCACGCTGCTCGAGTTCGACTGGCGGCGCGACGAGCGCGGCGTCCTCGTCGCGAACGTGCGCGCCGACGCCTTCTGCCACTCAATGGTGCGCGCCCTCGTGGGGGCGTGCGTCGCGGTCGGGGAGGGGAGGCTCGCCCCGGAGCACCTTCCGGTCATCCGCGACGCCCTCGTCCGCACCAACGAGTTCAAGGTCCTCGCGGCGCGGGGCCTCACGCTCGCCGAGGTCGGCTACCCCGACGCCGATCAGCTGGGCGCGCGCGCCGAGCAGACCCGCAACCGGCGCGACGCGGACGAGATCGGCGGCTGAGCGCGGACGGCGCCGCCCGCCCGGCGCCGCCCGCCCGTGGGTGGAAACGGCCGCTTTCCGGGCTGGGGAGCGGCCGAAAGCCCCCACTCGCGCGGCGATGGGCGCCAACTCGCGCGGCGAGGGGCGCCACCCGCGCCCGTAGAATACTGCGCGGGGGAGGGAAGGACGCGTCATGCGCAGGCTCGGAACGGGCATCGGCATCGTCGTACTCGCCGCGGCGCTCGCGGGATGCGGCTCCGCGCCCTGGCTCGAGACCTCGGCGGCCGAGACGACCGCGCCGAGCGCGGCGACTCCGACCCCGACGCCGACCCGCACCTTCGGCGACCAGACGACGGCGGCGACGCCCTCGGCGGCACCCTCGCCCGTGCCCAACGACCTCGCGACCGGCAGCACGACGCGCCAGCTGACGGCCGGCGCCGTCTCCGTCGATGTGACCTATTGGTCGGACCTCGCCATGGACGAGTGGACGGCGACGGCGGTCAAGCCGATCAGCCTCTCGCTGTCGACGACGATCACGCCCGACGACGGACAGAGCGTCTACCTCCAGCGGGCGAGCATGACCGTCGTCCCCGACACGGGCGACGCGCTCGCCGTGCAGGAGGACGCGTCGACCGAACCGCACGGCTACCTCGTCGGCTCGCCGTACAGCTACTCGCAGACGTTCTCGATCGGCGGGGTGCCCGAGGGGGCGACCGCCGTGACCGTGCAGATGAGGTACGAGCTGCTCGTGCAGACGACCCCGACATCCGACGAGTACGCGAAGCAGACGGCCACCGACACGCTCACCGTCGCGATCGCGGGCTGACCCTCGTCGGGAACGCCCGAACCTCAAGACGAGCGCAAGACTGCCCGAGGGAAGGCGCGAGACGCTCGATCCCGGACGTCCGACGTGATTGCATCGTCTCGTCGCCCTTCTGGGGAGGGGCGGCGAACGATGCGTAACCCGAATGCGCATGCCCTGCCCCCGCGCCCAACCCCCCTGGCGCGCGGGGGCAGATCCCGTGCCCGTGCGCGCCCCGATCCCCCTGCGGGCGCGCACGGGCCCCGACCTCCGAAGGGCCGTCCGACATGAACCGCCGGATCCTCGCCGCCACCGCGCTCCTCGCCGCCGCGCTCGCCGCCACCGGCTGCAGCCAGATCGTCGCGGCGATCGGGGCACCCGTCGTCGAGCGCACGCCCGACGCGGCAGCCGTCGACGCGACGGCGCCCGCGTTCGATTCGGCGTTCACACAGGACGGCTCGGTGTCGCTCGCGGTCGACGTCGCCGACGACCTCGAGGTCCGTGTCGACGTCTGGGCGGCCGACCCCAAGCGCACGCAGGAGTGGACGACGGCCTCCGACAAGACGTTCGGGTTCGCCGTCAACGTCTCGGACTACCGTGTCCCCGAGAAGGCCGTGCTCGAGCAGAAGCGGCGCGTGTACCTGTCGCAGGTCTCGATCTCCTCCACGCTCAGCCCATCGCAGACGCCGGCCCCGTTCCAGTTCACGGCCGACCCGCGCACGCTCGTGCCGACCGACACGCTGCGCTCCGACCGCGGCCTGCTCCTCAACAGCTTCCAGGGCGGGCTGCTCGTGCCCGAGACCGTGATCGGCCAGCTGCCGGAGGGGACGACCGGCCTCACCCTCGACTTCGCGCTCACCCTCTCGGCCGAGGGCGCGGCGAACGACGACGCCTCGTTCCTCGAGCAGACCGTGCACCTCACCCTCCCGATCGAGATCTTCGCCGGCTGATCCCGGCGCCGGCACCTTGCGCCGATCTTGAGGTGGCCCTGCGCGGCGCCCGAGGTCGATCATCCAGACTGGAATCGCACCCGACACGACAGGAGCCGACGTGGAGCCGCAGGACCTCGTTCCGATCACCGCCTCGAGCGCGATCGAGCCCATCGGCTTCGCCGACGACTTCGCGTCGGTGCTCGAGGACGTGCCGGGACACCGATCCACGATCGGCTGCGTCATCCCCGCGTACAACGAGGAGGAGTCGATCGGCGCCGTCGTCGAGGCGCTCCTCGGACAGACGCGCGTGCCCGACGTCATCCACGTCGTGGTCAACAACTCCTCGGATGGCACGGTGCGCGTCGCGTCGCAGTACGCCGGCGCGCACGAGCTGTCGACGGAGCTGGGCGACCAGTTCACCGAGGTCTTCGTCCACGACATCGGCAAGAACCCCGACAAGAAGGTCGGGGCGCTCAACTACGGCTACTCGCTCGTGGAGGGGTACGACTACCTGCTCGGCGTCGACGGCGACACCGTCGCCGACCCTCGGGCGGTCGAGTACCTCGAGACCGAGGCCGTCTCGGACACCCGCATCGGCGGCATCTCGGCCATCTACTCGATCGACGACCGGCCGATCGCGGGCGGCATCGCGAAGTTCCTCATCGCCGGGCAGCGCACGCAGTTCGCGGCCTTCAACATGCAGAACCTCCTGCGCGGCCGCAACATGGCCGTGCTCGGCGGCCAGTTCTCGATCTTCGCCACCGCGGCCCTGCGCGACGTCATGGCCGCCAACCACCAGTCGACGCCGTGGGTGAAGGACAGCGAGGTGGAGGACTCGCTGCTGTCGCTGCAGATCAAGAGCGCCGGCTACCTCACGAAGATCAGCCCGTTCGCGCGCGCCGACGTGGGCGGCATGACGACGCTGCGCGCCTACGACGCGCAGCAGGTGAAGTGGACCTACGGCGCCATCGAGCTCATGTGGCCGGGTCAGCGCGGAGACACCAAGGGGCAGCCGTTCCACCCCAACCTCCGCCTGCGGTGGCTCGAGAACGGCAGCATGCTCACGAACCTCTTCGTGCGCGTCGCGTTCCTCCTGCTCCTCGCCGGATCGCTCTCCATCAACGCCTTCGTCTTCTCGGCATGGTGGCTCATCCCGCCGGCCGTCGCCACCGCCCTCAACCTGCGCATCGCGCACACCATGGCATCGAGGTCGCGACGCGACTACCTGTTCGCGGGGCTCATCGTCCCGGCGGAGCTGTTCATGTGGGTGCGTCTCAGCCACTTCCTGCGGTCGTGGAGCCGCTTCCTGTCGCGCAAGAAGGTCGACAACTGGGCCATGCAGGCGAGGGCGGAGACGGGAGGCCGCAGCACCTACTGGCTGCCGTTCGCCCTGTTCGCGGTCGTGCTCGTCGCGACGGCCGTCGTGTGGTCGATGCTCGGTCCCGTCGTGCAGTCGTCGATCCTCTGGGTCGGATGGCCCGTGCTGGGCGTCGTGACCGTGGTGCAGACGGTCTCGATGCTCTTCACGCTGCTCCGCCGCCACCAGGGCTACCGGGTCTGACGAATCAGTACGCCTGCGAGAGGTCCGACGTGAGGCGGTAGCCGACGCCGCGCACGGTCTCGATGTACCGGGGCGACACGGGGCTGTCGCCGAGCTTGCGGCGCAGGTTCGTCATGTGCGCCTCGATCGCGCGCTTGTCGGCCTCGCCGACGAAGTAGCTCGTGACGTACGACTCTCCTCGCAGCACGAGCGTGAGGTCGGCCTTGCTGCGCACGCGGCGCTTCGACTCCATGAGCGCGGCGAGCAGGTCGAACTCGGTGCGGGTCAGATCGAGGTCGGCGTCGTCGATGCGCGCGATGCGGCTCTCGGGGTCGACGAAGAGGTCGCGGTGCACGAGCGTATGGGGGCCGAGGCCCGCCGTGCGACGCGCGACGGCGCCCTCCTGCGGACCGGCGTCGGGTCCGACGACGATGGGGCGCCCCTGACCGGGAGAGGACCCGATGCCCTGCCCTGGCGCGTGGGGCGGCGGGCCGGATGGCGCGGAGCCGTCGGGCGCATCGGACGCAGACGGCGGGACGGGGGCCGCGCCCGCAGGCTGCGGCCATCCCTGCGGTGCCGCCTGCGGCCATCCGGCGCTCGCCGCGGGCTCGCGCGTCGTCGGGATGGCCGAGGTCGTCGGCCGCGTTCCGGGGAACGACGGGCCGGACGCGTCCTGCCGCGGCGCCTGCGCCGCGGCAGAGCGCGGTCGACGCAGGAGCGCTTCGATGCGCGCACGGAGCTCGCGGGGACGGAACGGCTTGCCCAGGTACTCGTCGGCTCCCGAGGTGAGGCCGAGCACGACGTCGGCCTCGTCCTCGAGGGCAGTGAGCATGATGATGTACGTGTCGCTGCCGGCGCGGATGCGGCGGGCGGCCTCGAAGCCATCGATGCCCGGCATGTTCACGTCGAGCGTCGTGATGAGCGGCTGGTACTGCAGCACGGCGCGCACGCCGTCGATGCCGTTGCCCGCCGAGACCGTCGAGAACCCGGCCGCCTCGAGCACGTCGACGAGGAGGTGGCGGATGTCGGGGTCGTCTTCGACGATCACCGCTGTCTTCAGCGGGGCCCCGGGGTCGCTCATCCTCGTCTCCTCTCGCGCGGAATACCGCTCCGGACACCCTACCCGGAGTGCGTGCGGCGTCTTCGCGGGTCAGCGAGCGCCCTCCGTCAGGGCGACCGCTGCGTCCGCCCACCAGGCGCCGGCCTCGGGGCCGCCGTGGCAGGGGCCATCGCTCTCTCCGGGCGGCTTCAGCCACAGATTGGCGTCGACGACGTCGTCGCCGTACTCCCCCGACACCTCTCCGACCCGCTGACCCGGCGGGTTGCACCAGTCGGCCGGGGCGGTGCCGGCGCCGCTGCGCGAGGTGTCGACGACGGCGTGCATGCCGTCGAGCAGGTCCGACAGCTCGTGCGCGTACGCGAACTCGTCGGCGATGGCCTGGTAGTTCGACACGTTGGTCGCGAAGCCGCGCACCTGGCCCGCGACGTCGACGGCAGAGATGAGCTCGGCCATCCGCTCGGGCCCGAGCCAGTCGCTGTGACCTCCGTCGAGGTAGATCCACGTGCCGGGGGACTGCAGCGCGCCCACGGCGTCGCGCAGCAGGGCCGTGCGCTCCTCGACGAGGCCGCACTCGGGCGCGAGGGCGAGCCCGTCCGGCTCGAGCACGACGACCTTCTGCACGTCGCGCGCCGTGTCGAGGGCGGCGCCGATCTCGCCGACCCAGTCGGCGTACGCGTCGGGGTCGAGCCCTCCCGTGGAGTGCCCGCCGCAGTCGCGCCCCGGCAGGCCGTAGACGACGACCGCGAAGGCGGCCCGCTCGTCGCGCGCCTGGGCGGCGAGGGCGCCCACGGTCTCGCCCACCTCGCCCGCCGGATGGCGCTCGGGCGTCAGCCAGTACGCCGTCGGCTGGGACGCGAGGAATGCTGCGGCCGCACGCTCGGCATCCGTCGCATCGTCGTCGGAGGCGGCGCGGGCCGCTTCGGAGATGTCGGGCGCGATGAACGTCGTGCCCACGGCGGGCGGTCGCGCCGTGATCTCATGCACCCAGCGGCCGACGACGACGCCCACGACCACGATCACCGCGACGACGGCGACGAGGGCCGCGAGCGCGAGCGGCACGAGCACGCGCGGGGACCGGAACGACGGGCTCACCGCCCGCCCGCGTCCGTCGCGCACGGCTCGACGGCGCGCTCCCAGCGGTCGCCGCCCTTCTCGAACGCCATGGCATGCGCCTCTGCGGCGGCCGTCCGCAGCGCCTCGAGGTCGTAGCCGACCGGTGCGACGGGCGCCCATCCGATGCTCGCCGACACCCGAATGCCGTTCGGATGGTCGGCGGCGGACACGCGCGCGAGGAGCGTCACGAGGAGACGGCGCACGGCCTCCTGCGAGCGGGGGACGAGGGCCACCAGACGCGTGTCGTGGCGCTCGATGTCGGCGTCGGCGGGGAGGACGGCGAGCACGTCGGCGCGGAAGCGCTCGGCGGTGCGCTCGAACGCCGTGCCCCCGAATGCGGTGCGCAGGTCGGCGGGGTCGTCGAGGCGGATGTCGACGAGCGACCACCAGGCGTCGTCGGCGGCCGCGGCCCGCGCGAGCCGACCGCGGGCGACGGCCTCGAAGGCGGCGCTCTCGCCCTCGCCGACCGCGGCGCGCGGTCGTCGTGCGACGAGGAGCAGCGTGATGAGCGCGCAGACGACGTACACGCCCGTCCCGACGCCGTTGACGCCCCGGACGGTGGCGAGGTCGTCGTCGGCGGGGGCGCCCAGCGCGCGCACGACGCCGTCGAGGAGGGTGTACACGGCGAACACGGGGAAGATGGCGGCGCCGAAGCCGAGCGGCAGCAGCTCCTCCCGGAACACGGGGAAGAGGCGCACGAGCTCGACGATGATGAGCACGGCGAACACGGCGGCGACGACGAAGTCGATGCGGAACGCGATCGAGTACGCGTCGGTGCGGGCCGTCGCGAGCAGCGCGACGGGCGAGGCGACGAGGTATCCGGCGGCCCACGGCCATCCGCCCCGACCCGAGCCCGACGCGTGCCGCAGGCCGAGCCAGATGAAGCCGTTCGCCGGGAGGAAGATGCCCGCGCCGAGCGCGCGGAGCGCCTCGTCGTCGACGATCGCGGCGGCCAGCATGGCGTAGGAGGCGAGCATGCCGAGGACGAACGCGAACGACCACATGGCCGTCGCGCGGGAGGGGCGGGAGAGGAACCCCAGGCCGATCATCGCGACGCAGGCGAGCGTCATGATGGCGATGAACGGCACGCCGGTGGCGGAGGGGGTCATGCGGGCTCCTCGATGTCGTCGGCGGCGGTGCGGGGGAGGTGGATCGTGACGGCCGTGCCGCTGCCGAGCTCGCTGCGCACCTCGAGCCGTCCGCCGTGCTGAGCGACGATGTCGCGGCTGATGCCCATGCCGAGGCCCGTGCCGGGCAGGCCGGAGTCGCGCGCGGACGCGGAGCGGAAGTACGCGTCGAACACGTTCGGCAGGTCGTCGTCGGCGATGCCGATGCCGGTGTCGGCCACGACGACGCGCGCGCCGGCGTCGGCCAGCTCCGCCTCCACGGACACGCGGCCGCCGCGCGGGGTGTACTTGACGGCGTTGCCGACGACGTTGTCGATGACCTGACGCAGCCGGAACGCGTCGCCCATGATGGGGATGCTCTCGGCTCCGCGGCGCTCGAGCGCGACGCCGCCCGCCGCCGCGGCGGGGGAGAACGCGTCGACGGACGACGCGACGACCGCGGCGAGGTCGAGCACGGTGTCGCAGTCGGCGGGGTCGCGGCCGGGATCCTGCAGGATGCCCGCGATGAGCCGCTCCATGCGCTCGGCGGCGCTCTCGACGACCCGCAGCTGCTCGCGGGCGGCCTCCGGCAGGTCGTCGCGTTCGAGCAGCAGGTCGGTGTGGCCGAGGACGGCTGTGAGGGGGCTCCGCAGCTCGTGCGAGACGACGCGGGCGATCGAGGTGCGCTCGCGCGCCGCCTCCGACTGCGCCGTGACGTCCTCCGCGACGACGATCATCCCGTCGAGGCGGTAGCGCGCGGCGACCTCGAGGACGCGCCAGCGGCCATCCGCGTCGAAGAGCCAGACCCGTCGGCCCGAGAAGGTCTCGCCGCGGGCGGCGCGGGCGATCGTCGTCTCGT
The DNA here is from genome assembly GCF_039543865.1 of Microbacterium gilvum. NCBI lineage: Bacteria > Bacillati > Actinomycetota > Actinomycetes > Micrococcales > Microbacteriaceae > Microbacterium > Microbacterium gilvum. Next base: position 101,793 of record NZ_BAABKO010000004.1, read on the forward strand.
CGACGGGCACGGGCTCGCCTCGCCGCTCGCGGTACTCCACGGCGCGCGTGGGGTGCAGCTGCGCGAGCGCCTCGATGCCGTACATCCGCCGGAACGCGGCGTTCGTCGTGCGGATGGTCCCGTCGGGGTCGACCTGCGCGACGCCCGTCTGCAGCGTGTCGAGCAGGGCGGCGCGGCGCTGCTCCTCCTGCTGCGCCCGCGCGAGCGCCTCCTGCAGCTGGCGCGATCGGCGTCGCAGGAGACGCGCGGATGCGCGCGTGCGGTTCGTCCCGATGAGGATGGTCGTGCCCATGAAAGCGAGCGCGATGAGCACGATGAAGAGGCGGAGCGCGTGCGTCGTCGTGAAGGCGGTCGTGAAGCCCGTGACGAGGATGACGACGCCGACGCCGCACAGGGCGGCGATGAGCCAGGGGACGGTGTAGTAGGTCGCGATCCACGCGATCGGGAACACCCACAGGAAGCCGAGCCGCACGTCGCTCGCCGCCGCGAGGATGCCGATCGCGACGATGTCTGCGGCGGGCACCGCGAAGATCGCCGTCTTGCCGAGCCGGCGCCAGGGGATGGCCGCGGTCGCCACGGTCACGGCGATGACGAGCGTGAGGCCCCCGATGAAGGAGGCGCCCGTGAAGAGCGACGGCTCGAGCAGCGCGACGACGGCGGCGATGGCGACCGTGCCGAAGGCGAGCACGAGCTGCCACAGCCAGACGGATCGGGAGCGGGGATCGCCGAACGACGTGACGTCGTCGCCGTGCGCTCCCATGAGCAGAGCCTAGTGGCGCCGGGGCCCCGGGCAGCCGCCGGCGCCCACCCCTGCCATGCAGGACACGCGCATGCAAGCCATAGCCGGTCCGCATCGCGCGGGCATAGCCTGACGAAGATGAGGGTCATCTCCTACAACCTGAGGAAGCACGCCGCCGCGGCCGAGCTCGAGCACCTCGTGGAGCGGTGGGAGGCGAACGTCCTGTGCCTGCAGGAGGCCGACACGACGGCCCTGCCCCGGCAGGTCGCGGGTCTCACGCTCGCGCAGGCCACCGAGCGGAACCGGCTGGGGCTGGCGCTGTACTACCGCGAGAACATGTTCCGGCTCGAGGACGTCGTCGTGCTGTCGCTCAAGCGCTCGCTGCACGACATCGTGCTGAAGCCCGCCCACGAGCGGCTGCTGGGTGCGCGGATGTTCGACATCGACGCGGGGCGCGAGGTCGTGTTCGCGTCGTTCCACGCCGCTCCGCTCACGGCGCTCAACTCGCTGCGCCGGCACCAGATCCGCTCGGCGCTGGGGGCGCTCGGGCGGCTGGGGCCGGGACTCCCGACGCTCATGGTGGGGGACTACAACTACCCCGTCTTCAAGGAGCGCCTGCACGAGCGGATCAAGGGCAGCGGCTACGACCTCACCCTGAGCGATGCGCGGACGTACACGCGGTACCGCTTCTTCAAGGGCCACTACGACTTCGCGACCTCGGCGGGGCTCTCGATCGACGACATCACGACGCTGCCGCAGGGGCGCAGCGACCACCTTCCGATCCTCGTGAGCGCGAGCTACCGATGATCGGTATATCGCTGCTGCCCGGGTATCCGCTAGCATCGAGTGCAGAGCGCCTCTCCGATCGAGGCGGCGGATCCGCACCCGACGGGATCAGCCGCACGCACCTCTCGATCGAGGGATGACCCGGCGACCGTACCCGACAGATCGACCGTCGTGCGCCAGCTCGCTCGCTTCACGTCGATGTGGAAAGACGGCCGACCCCGTTGCCGACGCCGCGGTCGACCGTCTCTGGGATCCGCGTCCGTGAAGAACGGCTGTCCCCGCCACCTGTCCCCCAGCTGGCGGGGACAGTCTATTCGCCGCTTCGCTGCGCACCCCCCCGGATTCTCACCCCCGCACACGCGGAACGGCCGGCGAGCTCTCGCTCGCCGGCCGTTCGCGTGATGCAGGGTGTCAGCTGTCGCTGCGCTGACGGCGGATGGCCGTCGCCGTCACGACAGCGGCGCCGCCGAGCAGCAGGGCACCGCCGCCGACCCACAGGCCGACCGACGTCAGGTCGCCGCCGGTGGGGGAGAGCGAGTCGGAGCCGGAACCGTCTCCCGAGCCGCCTCCGGCCTCGGCCGGGACGGGGATGCCGGTGTCGAGCGCGGCCGACGCCGATGCGCCGCTCGTGCCGCCCGTCGCCGTCACCGTGTAGGCGCCGGCGGCGTCAGCGGGGAGCGTGACGTCGACCGTGGTCGACCCGTCGGCCGCCGCGGGCTTGGTGATCGAGGCCGTCTCGACGGCCGTGCGGACGATCGTCGCGAGCGACGCGCCGGAGGCGTTCCAGCCCGTGAGCGAGAACGTGATGGTCTCGCCCGGGGCGAAGCCGCCGAAGCCGAGGGTCGCGGTGCCGCCGGGGGCGACGGCGGTGGTTCCCTCGGGAGCGGAGGGGGTGTAGGCCGACGCCGTGAGGGGAGCGCTCAGGGCGAGCGCGCCCGCGACGCCGAGCGTGGCGAGGAGAGCAGCGGGCTTCTTCATGGTCATGACTCCAGGGGAGAGGAGAACGGGGTGGCGCAGGAGGTACGTCAGGCCCGGTCGCGGGGATGGGCACTCCCCGGGTACATGGCCGATATACAGGAACTATGGCATAGTCGCGCACGCGGCGCCAACCGATGAGGTTTCCGTTTCATGAAGTGTCGGCGTCATCGCGATATCGAGGTCCTCACCCATCGCGGTGCCCGATGCGACCAGCTCCAGGTGCGCGGCCTCGCCGGGGCCGAGGACGACGTCCCACTGCACGACGGCGTGGCCGTCGTGGAAGCCGACCGGGGTCGCTGTGCCGGCCGAGACGCGCACCCGCTGCACGTTGGCGTCGGTCGGCAGGTAGACGTAGGCGACCGTGCGCGCGTCGCCGGCGACGGTGCCGCCGACCGTGAGCCCGTCGTCGCCCGCGCCCGTCACGTACGGGGCGAGGGATCCCACGTCGGCGGGCACGTCTGACCGCAGATCCACGCGCAGCGCGGCGGTCGCGAGCCCGCCGTCCACGCGCGTGCACCAGGCCGCCGAGGCACCCGCTGCGAGGTGGTAGTCGAGCTTCGAGCCGGTGCCGTCGTTGAGGTAGACGCCGAACGCCGTCGTGCCGGCGTCGCTCGCGGGCAGAGCCCCCTGCAGCGTCGTGCTGTCCAGCACGCTCTGCAGCGCCGGGTCGTCGTTCCAGACGAGGAAGCGGCCCTCGGCTCCCGCACGGACGAACGCGTTCAGCAGCTCGGCGGCGTCGGCGCGGCCGTCGAACAGGGCGGCGAACACGAGCGAGGTCGTCTCCTCGAAGACGGCGTCCTGCGCAGCCGGATCGTCGTAGCGCTCGTAGACCTCGCTCAGCAGGAACGAGACGGCGTTGCCCGAGCCGACGGTGTCGCCCGTCGAGAGCGTCACATCGCCCGTCGCCGCCAGCAGGTACGAGAGCGCGACCGCATCGAGGGCGACGACCGCGTCGGCGGCGACGTCGTGGTCGTTCTGCCAGAACCGCTGCGCGAGCTGCGCGGCGATCGCGAAGTCGGGGATCTGCGTCACGTTGTGGGCGAACCGGCCCGGCTTGCCGTCGTAGATGGGGTCGAGCTCCGCGGGCAGCACGTCGAGCGGCGCGGCGTACTGCGTCAACGAGGTCGCCGACGCCTGCTCGCCGAGCGCGACGGCGCCGTCGTCGGTGCGCAGCTCGACGAGGGAGCCGGCGAGGCCCCCGAGAGAGCGCCACTCCGCATTGTTCTCGACGATGGCGAGGACGGTGCGCGGCCCATCCGCGCCGAGCATCGGCGGCAGGAGCACGAGCGCGCGCGCGAGCGCGTCGGTCGCGGAGTCGAGCTGCTCGAGCACGCCCGAACCCTGCTCCACGGCGCTCCGCAGCGGCCCCACGAGGGCGGGGACCGGCAAGGCGGCGACGTTCAGCGAGGCATCGTGCGCGACGCCGGCGGCGCGCACCGCGACCGGCTGGGCGGCCTCGAGCGCGGCGAGGTCGATGCGGCCGTCGGCGGGTGAGAGCGCCGCGAGCAGAGCGGGCGCCGCGTCGGCGAGCGGCGCGGCGACGTCGGAGGCGACGTCGTCGAGGGCCGCGGCGACGGTGGCGACGGCCGTCAGCTGGGGCCCGATCCAGGGCAGGCCCTGTGCGAGCGACCAGAGGGGATCCGAGGTGAGCTCGCGAGCGGCGCGGGCGTCGTCGCGCAGTTCCGCGATGGTCGCGGACGCCGCCGCGGGGTTCTCGACGAGGGTCGCCTGGAGCCCCCCGGCCTTCTGCTGCGCCTGGTCGAGGTGCCAGGCCGCGAGCGCGCCGCGTGCCCCGATCCAGATCGCACCGAGGACGAGGAGCCCGAGCAGCGCGAGCGCCACGACGGCCGTGATGCGCCCCGCGCGCTCGCGCGGGGTCCGCGCACGACGACGGCGGCGCCCGCTCCGGGAGACGGCGGGCGCCGCCGTGTCGACGAGGGTGTCCGTCGTCATCCGCGCAGTGCGCCGACGTGCGCGCGGTACCACGCCACCGTGCGCTCGATCCCCTCCTCGAGGGAGATCTTCGACGTCCATCCGGCCGCGGCGAGGGCCGAGACGTCGAGCAGCTTCTGCGGTGTGCCGTCGGGCTTGGTCGTGTCCCAGTCGGTCTCGCCCTCGAAGCCGACGACGCCGGCGATCGTCTCCGCGATCTCGCGGATCGTGATGTCGCTGCCGGTGCCGACGTTGACCTGCGCGGGGCCGTCGTAGTGCTCGAGGAGGTGCAGGCTCGCGTCGGCCATGTCGTCGGCGTGCAGGAACTCGCGGCGCGGCGTTCCCGTGCCCCAGTTGGTGACGCGGGCGTCGCCGGCGCTCGCGGCCTCGTCGTAGCGGCGGATGAGCGCGGGGAGCACGTGCGATCCCGTGGGCGAGTAGTTGTCGTTCGGGCCGTAGAGGTTCGTCGGCATCGCCGAGATCCACGGCAGGCCGTACTGCCGGCGCACCGACTGCACGTGCAGGATGCCGGCGATCTTGGCGATCGCGTAGGCGTCGTTCGTGGGCTCGAGGTGGCCCGTGAGGAGGGAGTCCTCGCGGATGGGCTGCGGTGCGTACTTCGGGTAGATGCACGACGAGCCGAGGAAGAGCAGCCGCTCCACGCCGACCTCCCGAGCGGCATCCATGACGTTGGTCTGGATGCGGATGTTGTCGCTCAGGAAGTCGACGGGGAACGTGCTGTTGGCGAGGATGCCGCCGACCTTCGCCGCGGCGAGGGCGACGTAGCGCGGCTGCGTCGCGCGGAAGAAGTCGAAGACCGCGTCGCGTTCGCGGAGGTCCAGCTCCGACGAGGTCTGGCCGACGAGGTTCTCGAAGCCGCCGGCCTCGAGCCTTCGCCAGATCGCCGACCCCACCAGGCCTCGGTGCCCCGCGACGTAGAACGTCGCGTCGCGATCGAGCTCGGCGGGGGAGTACTCGACTCCGTCAACGGCGGTCATGGTCTTCTGCTTTCGGGTAGGGGCGTCGCGCCGTCAGCTGACGGACACGACCTGGGAGGGCAGTGGAGCCGGGTTCCTCCACGACTCGAGGTCGACGGTGTCGATCCACTGCCTGCCCTCGTGCTCGAGGGAGGCGATGTCGGCGTCAACCATGATCTTGGCGAGGGCGGCGCCGTCGACCGTCGGGGTCCATCCCAGCTTCTCACGCGCCTTGGTCGCGTCGCCGATGAGGGCGTCGACCTCGGTCGGGCGCAGGTAGCGCTCATCGAACTTGACGAACTCCTGCCACTCGAGGCCGACGTGGCCGAACGAGGCGTCGAGGAACTCGCGGATCGTGTAGCCGACGTTCGTCGCGAGCACGAAGTCCTCGGGCTCATCCGCCTGCAGCATGCGCCACATGCCCTCGACGTACTCCGCCGCATAGCCCCAGTCGCGGATGGAGTCGAGGTTCCCGAGATAGAGGTCCTTCTGCACGCCCGCCTTGATGCGCGCGACGGCTCGCGTGATCTTGCGGGTGACGAAGGTCTCGCCGCGTCGGGGCGACTCGTGGTTGAAGAGGATGCCGTTGACGGCGAAGAGGTCGTAGGCCTCGCGGTAGTTCTTCGTGATCCAGTAGCTGTAGAGCTTCGCGGCCGCGTAGGGCGAGCGCGGGTAGAACGGGGTCTCCTCGTTCTGCGGCGGCGGGGTGGCGCCGTAGAGCTCCGACGACGACGCCTGGTAGAAGCGCGTCTCGATGCCGGCCAGGCGCACGGCCTCGAGGAGGCGGATGGTGCCGGTGCCGGTCGTGTCGGCCGTGTGCTCCGGCTCGTCGAAGGAGACGCGCACGTGCGACTGCGCGGCGAGGTTGTAGACCTCATCGGGGCGGATCTCGGAGAGGAGCGTGACGAGGCGCGCACCGTCGCTGAGGTCGCCGTAGTGGAGGAAGATGCGGGCGGACGGGTCGTGGGGATCGACGTAGAGGTGATCGATGCGCGACGTGTTGAACGTCGATGCGCGGCGGATGAGGCCGTGGACCTCGTAGCCCTTGGCGAGGAGCAGCTCGGCGAGGTACGAGCCGTCCTGGCCGGTGATGCCGGTGATGAGTGCGCGCTTGGTCACGGTGTTCTCCTGGGGGAGGAGGTGCGCCTGGGAGGCGACGGATGGGCAGGGGAGGAACAGCGGGTGGAGTGTCGCCGCGAGCGGCGACAGGGGAGAGAGTAGACGGAGGTCGTGTCGTCGTCGTACCGGTATTTCCGTTCGCGTCGTGGCACGCGTGCGGATCAGGCGGGAAGGGCGGGCATCGGGGGCTCCTGGGTCGCGGGGCCGACGGCCGCCGCGGCGGGCGCGGCGCTTGCGAGCGTCGAGACGAGCGTCGCGAAGCGGTCGATCGCGAAGTCGGCGTCGAGCACGGTCTCGCGATAGCGCTGGGCGCTCTCGCCGTAGGCGGCGGCCCGCTCGGGGTCGGCGACCAGGGCGATCGCGGCGTCGAGCAGCACGTCGGGAGCGCCGCTCTGCACGGCGACGCCGGCACCGGCGGCGCGGACCTCCTCCGCAGTGATGCCGAGCGGGTCGGTCGCGGCGAGCACGGGCCGGCCGGCGGAGAAGTACGACGTCAGCTTGCTCGGCACGGCCATCTCGGAGACGCCGGGGCGCTCGTTGACGAGCAGGACGTCGGCGGCGCGCAGGGCGGCCGGGAAGTCCTGGCTGTCGAGGGGCGGGAGGAACTGCAGGGTCGGGATGCCGGCGCCGAGCTTCTGGAGCCGGGCGCGCTCGCTGCCGTCTCCGACGAGCACGAAGCGCACGTGCTCGCCCCGCTGCGCCGCGAGCCGCGCCGCCTCGATGACGTTCTCGAGGCCCTGCTTGACGCCCATGTTGCCGCAGTGGAGGACGACCTTCTCGCCCTCGGACCATCCGAATCCGGCGCGGGCGGCGGCGACGTCGACCTCGGGGATGGGAGGCAGATGCGTCCAGTTGCGGATGACCGAGATGCGATCCGCGCTGACGCCGAGATCGTCGCGGACGCGGGGCACGAAGCGATCGTGGATGACGACGACGCGGTCGGCGCGCCCGAGGAGCCAGCGCTCCACGACGCGAGCGAGGCGCACGCCGGCGCTCTCGCGTCCGTCGAACTCGGCGAGCCCCTGGGAGTAGAGATCCTGCACCCAGACGATGAACGGGACGCTGCGGTAGCGCAGGCGCGCACTGGCGTACGCGATCGCGCTCGAGAAGAGGGCGGGGGACACCGCGACGACCGCGCCCGGTCGGCCCCATGAGCGGAGCGCGAGACGCAGGCCGAAGGAGACTTCCGACAGGAGTCGAGATATCCGACGCGGCTGACGCGGAACGTAATGAAGCAGCCGCTCGACGGCCACGTGATCGATATTTTCGTTCCGCGACCACTGCCCGTAACCTGCCCGGATGCGCCAGTCGGGATAGTGGGGATGCGTCGTCAGGGCCCGCGTCTCGTGGCCTCGCGCGGCGAGGCCAGCAGCGAGGGCGCCTGTGTAAGGCGAGATGCCGGTGGGCTCGGGTGGGTAGTTCAACCCGAGCACAACTACCGGGGGGAGCGGGCTGGTCATGTGGGCAGGATACCCTGATCCAGATAACCCAATATTTCGGATAGAGGTCCGTTGGAAAACATTCCTGTGATCGACCTGTCGCGTGCACCCGGAGAGCGCGCGGCGTGGGATCGACCGAGGTGGGTCGTCTACCTCTGGGCGGTGTGCGAGCTGCTGCTCGTCACGAACGCCTGGCAGATCAGCTCGAGCCTGCGGGTGCGCGTTCTGCGCGCCTTCGGCGCGGAGATCGGCCGCGGTGTCATCTTCCGGCCGCGCACGCGGGTGAAGTTCCCGTGGAAGCTGCACATCGGCGATCGCTCGTGGATCGGCGAGGGCGTCTGGTTCCACAACCAGGACCACATCCACGTCGGCAGCGACGTCGTCATCTCGCAGGAGACGATGCTCACGACCGGCAGCCACGCGCATCGACGCGACATGGCGCTCGTCACCCGTCCCATCCGCATCGAGGACGGCGCCTGGATCACGAGCCGCTGCATGGTGCTCGGTGGCGTGACGGTCGGGCGGTCGGCGCTGGTGAAGCCGATGACTCGGGTCGACGCCGACGTCGCGGCGAACGCCGTGTGGGATGCCGCCGGGGAAGTCGGCGAACGATTCGAAAGGGCATCCGCATGACCATCAGCCACGTCTCGGTCGTGATCCTCGCCAAGAACGAGGAGGCGACGATCGGCAATACGCTCGATCATCTCAAGGATTTCGACGATGTGATCGTCATCGATTCGAACAGCGATGATGCCACCGTCTCGATCGTGGAGGCGCACGGCGCCCGCGTGGTGAACTTCACATGGGATGGCTCGTACCCCAAGAAGAAGCAGTGGGGCCTCGAGAACGCGGGCGCGAAGAACGACTGGGTGCTGCTCCTCGACGCGGACGAGTATCCGTCTTCGCAACTCGTCGACGAGATCCGCGGTCTCGAGGCGGAACTGCAGGCACGGACTCACTCCGCGTACGACATCCACCTCTCCTACCGTTTCGCGGGCAAGTTCCTGATGCACGGTCATCGGGTGACCAAGCGCTCGCTGCTCGACACGACGAGCGCCCGATTCCCCGTGGTCGACGATCTCGGCGCCCCCGGAATCCGCGAGGTCGAGGGCCACTATCAGCCCGTCGCCGACGGCTCGATCGGCTCGCTGAAGGCGCGGCTCATGCATGACGACCGCGATCCGGTGTCGAGCTGGTTCGCGCGGCACAACCGGTACTCGGATTGGGAGGCGCACCTTCGACTCCACGATGCGGCGCGCAAGGAGATCGCGAGCAAGCGAACCACGAAGGGCCGCATCTTCGACGCCGTGCCTTTCAAACCGGTTCTGTTCTTCCTGTACTCCGTCGTCGCGCGGGCAGGATTCCTCGATGGGCGTGCCGGCATCGACTACGCGCTCGCGCTGTCGATGTACTACTGGCAGATCGAGGTCAAGACTCGCGAACTCGCTCGCGCAGGGGCCGACGGACGGTGAAGATCGTACAGATCGCGAACACCCTCGCCCACGAAGACGGGGGGCCAGCGAGGAACTCGTTCGAACTGAATCTCGCCCTCAACGCCGTCGAGGACGTGCAGGCGCAGCTGTTCTGGCTGCGCGGAGACGACGCGGGGAGTGTCGTCCAGTCTTATGTCGATGAGGGCGGTGTCCTTCCCGACAGCGCTCCGAGACGGATCCGGTCATCGCGGACGGAGCACGCGTCTTCCGGGCTTCGAAATGCGATCCGGACGATTCGTGCGGCCGACGCAGTCATTCTGCATGGGTATTTCCTCTGGTGGATACCGCTTGCGGTGATGTTCGCGCGCTCGGCGAACGTTCCTGTCTTCCTGATGCCTCACGGTTCGCTGACCGCATACGATCGCGCGCGGAACGCCACCAAGAAGCGGCTGTTCGAGGCGACCGCGGGCTGGGTCGTACGGAAAGGCGTGTCGGCGGTCGTTGCCGGATCGGTGATCGAGGCCGAAGAGATCGTCAGCTCGGGGCGGTTCGCGAGAGTGGCGTACGCGGGCGTGGGAACCCGACTGGCGGACATCGTCATCGGCTCGAGAACGCCGTCGGCGCCCGTGCGACTCCTCACACTGTCACGGCTCGCGCCGAAGAAGCGAGTCGATCTCGCCATCGAAGCGGTCGCCGTCCTTGCTGCATCCGGGATCGATGTCCGCTTGAATGTCGCTGGTGCGGGGCAGACAGAATACGTCGATGGTCTACGCGACCTCGTCGCCCGTCTCGATCTGGAGGACCGCGTCCACTTCGCAGGGCTCCTCGCGGGCCCCAAAAAGACCGATGCACTGCTCGACGCGGACATCTTCATCCTGCCGAGCGAGGACGAGAACTTCGGTATCGGCGTCGCCGAAGCAGCCGCCCACGGGCTCCCGACGATCGCGTCGGTGAACGTCGCTGCGGCGAAGCTCCTTCGCGGCGATGCCGTCGAGATGCTGGAAGACCTTCGCCCATCGACCATCGCAGCGGCTGTCGAGCGCGTCATCTCGGCCTACGCTTCCACCACCCGCGCGTCGGTCCGGAGCCAAGCCGAGGAGCAGTTCTCCTGGGGAGCCGTCGCCGGCCGTTGGATCGCTGTTCTCGACGGCACGTCATCGTGACGGTCGTATCGCTGTCGGTCGTCGCTCGCCAGGCGAAGGACAGCAGATGCTGACTCAGGTTCTGAATCTCATCCTGTCGAGGGGGATCTCGGGCGTGGCCCAGGCTCTCGCGCTCGTGCTGCTCGCTCGATGGAGTTCGGTGGAGCAGTTCGCCGTGACAGCGGCGGCGACGGGCGCGATCGTCGTCGTCTGCGCCGTGTGCGACCTGGGAATGGCAGGGTACATCTCGAAGGCACGCGCGCTCGGCGACCACCCCGCCGTCCGCGCCGCGTTGGCCATCAATCAGGTCACAGCGATGGCGGGGTACCTGCTGACTGCAGCGGTCGTCCTGATCGTTCTCGACGACAGCATGAGAATTCCCATTGCCATCCTCGCCCTGGCGCTCTTCGGCGAGAAGTACGCGGACACATTGCTCGGCGTCCCCATCGCGGACGGCGCAAGGACCGCGACGACCATTTCGGTGACGGGGCGCCGGATCGTCGCGCTGGCACTGATGTTCATCGCGAACGGGCTCGGCATCGATGGCGTGATGGCGTACGCCGCTGGATATGTCGGCGGTGCGCTCTTCGCGGTGGTCGCTGGACGCATGTATATCGCCCGCCATACGGCGAGCGACGGTCCCCATGCCGATCGGAAGATCGTCCTCCGCCAAGGCGTGAAGTACATGATCCCGTACGTCGCCGGACAACTGCGGCTGATGGATGTCGCGATCGTCGGCGCGCTCGCAGGGCCAGCGGTCTCCGCGGCCTACGGGGCGGGCGCTCGGCTCGGCCAACCGGCTTTGCTGATCCCCGGTGCGATCGGCTCTGTCCTGCTGCCCTACTCGGCCACGCGAGACAGCGTGTTCGCGAGGAAGGCCGGCGTGCGCCTCCTGTGGGGTACGGTCGGCGGCATCGTCGTCGTCCTCCCAGCCTTCCTCATCCCCGCATGGATGATCACCGGGCTGCTGGGGGAGGAGTATGCGTCGAGTGTCGATGTCCTCGCCTGGAGCCTCCTCGCGATCGTCCTCATCGGCATGTCGAGCGCGGTTGCAGGAGTTCTGCAGGGAAGAGGCGAGGAGAGTTACGTCGTCGCCGTAGGCGTGCTCTCTACGGTCCTCCTCTTGGCCTCTGTGGCAATCGGGGCAGTGCTGGGGCAGAGCGTAGGAGCCGCTATCGGCCTCTTCATCGGTGCGCTGATCCGATGGGCGACGCACATCGTCAAACTGCTGTGGGATCGTTCAGAGCATGGTTCGTAACCCGGTCGCCGACAGACGGCGTCACGTCGACATCTCGTCGTCGAGCAGACGGCCGTCGATTGCACGAAGGGCATTCGCGGTTCTCGGCCTCAGCATTGCGCTGCCTGCCGGGATCGTCTTGGCTCTCGGGGCGGATGTGGAGCCGGAGACGCTCGTCCTCCGACTGCTGGTCCTGCTCTACACCGGTGTCCGGCTGAGCTCGTTTATCGGCGCATCTGCATATGTGCCGTCAGGCGCTGTGTTCTGGATGTTCTCGTACATCACGCTCGGAATCGTCCCGCTGGTGCAGGAACTCACCGGCGTGCGGCAGTACTACGCGTTCGGGACGGATCCGACGATGGCAGCGCTCATCGTGCTGGCAGGCCTCCTCGCGTTCGACGCCGCGTATGTTGCTGCCCAGCGATGGACGCGTTCGCCGATCGCTTCGGAACGTCAGGGGTCGCGCCAGCTTGCTCGGGATGATCTCGTTGGTGTCAACTCCAACCTCCTCGTCGCCGCAGCGATGTTGAGCATTCTCGCCGCGGGCTATTACGTGCTCAGCGCTGGGGGCGTGCCCGTGTTCTTCTCGTCCCGTCAGGATCTTGGAGTCGCGACCGCGTCTGCTCTCACCGACGCAGATAGTGGCGAGTCTGTGCGCGCGACGGTCGGCGCTCTGGGTACCGTCTTCCCTCTCATCATGATGCTCGTCATGATCGCGCTACTCCAGCTCGGTCACGTCCGCTACACCGCGACGAATGTCGCGCTTCTCGCCGTCCTCATCGCTGTGAACATCGTGGTCAACAACCCGATCTCGAACCCTAGATACTGGGTCCTCGCTGTCGCTCTCGGGGTCTTCTTCACCATGTTTCGAGCGAAGCGTGTGCACGATCTCGGAGTGCTCGGTGGGGTATTCCTCGCACTCGTCGTCTTCCCCATTTCGGACGTGACGAGATACGCCAGCGGAGCGAGTGCCTCCCCGTCAGCCGACTTCTGGTCGACGATCGCCACGAAGGATTTCGACCAGTTCGTGATGATCTCCAACATCCTGGACTACACACGCGATGAGGGGTTCGCGCACGGTTCGCAAATTCTGGGTGTGCTCTTCTTCTGGGTCCCCCGGTCGATATGGAACACGAAGCCCGTTGATACGGGTGTGATGGTAGGTGAGTGGATGGGTATGCGGAACACGAACCTCTCCTCGCCGCTCTGGGCGGAGGGCTGGGTCGACTTCGGTTTTATCGGCACTGCCGTCCTGCTCGCCACGCTCGGTGTCGTCTGTGCGGCCGTCGATCGAGCATATGATCGTGCGCGCGCACAAGGCGGTGTTAGCGGCGCGGTGACAGTCGTCGGCGCCGCCGTCTTCTCCGGCTACCTGTTCATCATCCTTCGCGGACCGTTGCTCCAAGCGTCTGCTCGGTTGTTCGTCATCGTCGCCGTCTGTTGCATTCTGGCTCAGCTTCTGCCCAGGCGACGGCAGTCTCGCCGGGCCCACACAAGAAGCTGAGGGCACTCACGTGCGCCGTGTCGGTCTCGCAGCACGTCTGCACCCGGGGTCGCGGTCGATTGCTGCGTCCAGAGCCTATGCGGCGCGCGCGGTCGAAGTCCGTCGGGGCCCGGCCTTCGGGCGTCGTGAGGACCGTTCCTCCTCTTCCTCATCCCCGTACCCGTATCCATACCCGTACCCGTAGTCGTATGCGTCCGGGCCGCGGGTCGGGACCATCGTCACGACCATCCCCGCGATGCGGGCGTCGACGGTCTCGAGGGCGTCCACCGCGGCATCCAGCTGACGGCGATGCGTCTTGCCGGCTGCGACGACGAGGAGTGCGCCGCTCGTGTGCTTCGCGACGACAGCGGCGTCGGTCACGGGCAGCAGGGGCGGGGCGTCGAGGATCATGATGTCGGCATCCATGCCGAGGTCGCGCAGCAGCTGAGCCATCTTCTTCGAGCCGAGCAGTTCGCTCGGGTTCGGCGGGATCTTGCCGGCCGGCAGCACGTACAGCGAACGACGGCCCCACCGCTGGACCACGTCTGCGAGCTCGGCACGGCCGATCAGGACATCGGTGAGCCCGACTCCGCCCTCGATGCTCAGGTACTCGGCGACCTTCGGCTTGCGGAGATCCGCATCGATCAGCACGACCCGCTGGCCGGCATCGGCGAGCGCGATGGCGAGGTTCGCCGCCGTCGTCGACTTGCCCTCGCTCGGAACGCTCGACGTGATCACGAAGCTGTGCGCGCCGCCCTCCACATCCACGAACTGGAGGTTCGTGCGCAGCATCCGGAACGCCTCGCTGCGAGGATTGCGCGGGTCGGCCTGCAGGATGATCGGCCGCTCCTTCGCCTTCGGATCCAGCGGAATGGTGCCGATGATGGGGCGATCCGTGATCCCCTCGACGTCTCTCGACGACCGGATGCGCGTGTCGAGCACGGTGCGCATCACGGCGAACCCGACGCCGAGAGCGAGGCCGATCAGGCCGCCGAGCGCAAGGTTCAGCGGGATGTTCGGGCTGACGGGATCATCCGACGCGATCGCGGGCGTGATCGTCGTCACCTGGACGGGCGCGCCATCCGTGCCGGGCAGCGTCTCGACGTCGTAGATCGCCTCCGTGAGGCTCGCCGAGACCGCATTGGAGATGTCGGCGGCGAGGACGGGATCGGCATCCGTCACCGTGACGCGCACCACCGTGGTGTTGAGCGTGCTCGCCACATTCACCTCACCGGCGAGGGACGCGGCCGTCCGCGTGAGCCCGAGCTGCTCGATGACGGGATCGAGCACGCGCGGCGACGTCGCGAGCTGCACATACGACGCCACGCGCGCGAGCGTGTACGTGTTGCCCTGCTGCTGCTCGGCGATCGTCGTGCCCGCCTGCGACGAGACAAACACCTCGCTCGTCGACTCGTAGAGAGGGGTGCGCGTGAAGGAGTACGCCGCGGCAGCGCCCACCCCGACCAGCAGGATCACGGTGATGACGAGCCAGTTCTTGCGCAGGATGCGCAGGTAGTCGCTGAGTTCCACGGCTTCCCTTCGGATTCTGGAATTCATCCTCCCACAGCGCACCCCGGGCACCCTGCCCATGCGACGAGACGTAACGAGAGCTTCAAACAAGCGGCGGATGGCGCGGGCCGGGCGGCCGGAGAGGGACGAGGCCGCGGCCATCCACCGTGGTGTTCGATAGGAACGTGACGAACACTCCCGCGGCGATCGCGCTCGACATCGACGGAACCCTCATCGGCTCGGACAAGCGCATCCCGGCGTTCACGCGCTCCGAGATCCAGCGGGCGGTTGACGAGTACGGCGCGCGCGTCTTCTTCGTCACGGCGCGCGGACCGCAGTCGACGGCCGTCATCGAGGAGCACCTCGGGGTCGCCGGCTCGTACGCGACGTTCGGCGGCTCGCTCGTATGGGCACGGACATCCGATGGCGCCTTCGAGACGCTCAGCGAGACGTCGCTCGACGATGACATCGTGCGCGGCATCCTCGCCGCCGCAGCGGACGCCCCCGTCCACAAGGGCATCTACACGCACGAGACCTGGTACGTCAGCGCGCTCGACTACTGGGGGCTGCGCGAAGCGCGCAACACCGCGGTGTGGCCCGAGGTCGCCCCGATCGACGCGACGCTCGTCGACGCGATCGGCCCCGTGTACAAGATCATGTTCCGCGGCGAGCCGGCCGACCTGGCCATCCTCGCCGACGCGCTCGCGCCGTTCGCCGACCGTGCCTACGCCCACTTCGCCGGACGCGTGCTCGAGATCGTGTCGGCGAGCGCCGTGAAGCTGCCCGCCCTCGAGACCCTCAGCGCCCACTTCGGCATCGCCATGGCGGACGTCCTCGCGTTCGGCGACACGTCCGCCGACGTCGGGATGCTCGAAGCAGCCGGCAGGGGAGTGCTCATGGGCAACGCGGTCGTCGACGCCGCGCCGCACGTCGAGCGCACCCTGACCAACGACGAGGACGGCGTCGGGATGATCGTGCGCAAGTACTTCCCGACCGGGCGGCCCTTCCGGCCGTGACACCGCTGCGCCGGCGGCGGATGGCCGTTGCCGCCCTGCTTCCCGCAGCCGCGCTGCTCGCCGCCCTGGCCGGGTGCGCGCCGTTCCCCGCCCTGCCCGACGAGGTCGCCTACCCGGCGGGAGGCGTCCCCTCTGACGTCGCATGGCCATCCGATTGGCTGGAGGGCTTCACGAGCGAGTCGGATGCAGTCGGCGGCGAGATTGTCGGGATGCGACTCGAGTACGTCGACGACGTGTGGTTCTGGCGTATCCGCAGCCACGACCCCGGGCGTGACGTCTTCGATGAAGCGGTGACCGAACCCGATCGCGGGCGCGAGGCGCTCGTCGACGCGGCGACCCTCGAGCTCGTCGTGCAGCGGCACGTGACGCTCACCGAGGCGGAGATGGCCGAGAGCGGCGTATCCGCGTACGACGCGGCGCAGCGCTCGGGTGAGGAATGGCCGGCACCCCGCCTCATCGAACTCGAACGGCGGATGGCCGACGGCCACGCCGTGTGGGACGTCACCGTCTCCGACGAGGGAGGGATCACGATGCTGACCGTGGAGTGAGGCGCGGGATGGCGGGGCGGCGCGGGGTGGGGCGGCGCGGGGTGCCTCGCTTCGATGGCTGGGGCCATCCACCGTCTCATGTCGCGTCGACGAGCGCGACGTCCCCGTGGCGGCGGAGCGTCTGACCGGGTGTCGGCGTCGTAGACGATGGTGAGCCATCGGGCGATGGTCAGTGAGAACTGTCCAGGGATCTCAGCAGGAAGACGCAAGCGCCCCATTGATCGCGACGAGTCTGGCTCATCGCGCCGCGGGGGGAGCTGAGTCTCGCCGACGAATCCGACCGGATCCGACTCGGCTGAACCGCTCTCCACGCGCTCGCACGGTCGAAGGGCCGGTGGTCGGGAGAACGTTGAGGGCATGAGCGTCGCGGCCGGGGCGGCGAGAGGGCGATGCACCTGGTACGTGGACGGTGCGGCACGCGAGGGCGGGGGCAGTGTCGGTGGTCGGGAGGATGCTGAGGACATGAGTTCTTCGCCGGTGTCGACGGGTGGGCGCGGGTCGCGTCGCGGCTCGTGTCGTGCTGCGCGGGCGGGCGCGGAGCAGTGTCGGTGGTCGGGAGGATGCTGAGGTCATGAGCTTCTTCGCCGATGTCGACGAGTGCGCCGAGTGCGCCGCGCGGCTCTGCGCATACGCGGTCGGCGCTGCCGCGGTCCGCGGGCAGTGTCGGTGGTCGGGAGGATGCTGAGGTCATGAGCTTCTTCGCCGACGTCGACGAGCGGATCTGCGCCATGCGCGGGCTGCTCGGGGCTGTCGTCGAGGCGGTGGACATCCCTCGTGAGATCGGCGCGCTCGACGACGCCGACGTCGTCGCCCTCCTGAACGAGGCGACAGCGGCGGCTCGTGCGATCGAGCGGATCACGACCGTGGCTTCCGCGATCGTCTCGCGTCGATCGGACCGCGACGCGGGGCACGGCGGCATCGCGCAGTCGCGCGGGCACCGCAACGGAGCCGCCTACGTGCAGAGCGTGACGGGCGGCACGCGAGCGGAGGCCGCGAAGCAGATCCGCGTCGGCGAAGACCTGCTCGACACACTCGGGTCGTCGGATGAGCCCGAAGCGGGGATCGACGGTTCCAATGTCGATGACGCCGACTCCCCGGACGTCGATGCCGACTCCTCAGACGCCGGCCCCGGCGAGCCGAAGTCGGCGCCCCCGCCATGGCATGCGGCGCTCTCGCGGGCGCTGATGGATGGCCGCCTCACCGCCGCGCAGCACGACGCCATCCGGCGCGGGCTCGGCGAGCCGCCAGACGGTGCCGAAGAGGCGTGGGAGCTCGCGGCGAGCGTACTCGCCGCAGAAGCCGCCTCTCTGCCGCTGGAGGAGCTCGCGAAGTCGGCGCGGACCATCCGCGACCGGCTCGATCAAGACGGCGCGCTGGCCCGGTTCCGCGCGCGGCACGAGGCGCGGTCGTTCCGTATGTGGACCGACGCCGACGGCGTGCAGCACGCGCACATGGCCTTCGACGACGACGGCGCCCTGTGGATGCGGGCGATCAGCGACGCGGCACTCCGTCCGCGTCGCGGCGGCCCCCGGTTCGTCGATTCCGCGGAGCGGGCTGCGGCGCGGTCGTTGACCGACGACCCGCGAACCAACGACCAGCTCGCATACGACCTCGTGATGGACCTGCTGCGGGCAGGGGCCCTCGCCGAGGCCGCGGACGTCTTCGGCGCGCGACAGCCCGGAGTTCGAATCGTGCACGTCGTCGACCGCGACGGCGCGTCGGCGGGTCTCTTCCCGCATGCGGAGGAAGACGGCGTGCCCGTGCCACCGTGGATCGCGGCCGCAGCCCGCTGCCACGCCGGTGCGCGCGAGTGCACGGTCGACGGACACGGCAATCCGCTCGACGTCGGACGCGAGCACCGTCTCTTCACCCCGAAGCAGCGTGTGGCGCTCGCTGTGCGCGACGCGGGATGCCGGTGGACCGGGTGCGGAAGGCCGGCCTCGTACTGCGAGGCGCATCACATCGATGAGTACGCGTCGGGCGGCCGCACCGACATCGATCGGGGCATCCTCCTGTGCCGGTTCCACCACATGACGCTGCACAACGGCGGATGGACCGTCACCCGCGAGGGGCTCGGCGACTTCCTGCTCCATCCGCCCGGCGGGGGCCCTCCGGGCGTGCTGCATCCGCCGCTCGCCACCCGCTACCTCTGGGGTGTCGACCCGCCGCCCCGTCGTTTCCGCCCCGCGGCGTGAGCCTGGGGCGGTGGGCGCCGGAGCCGCGCGTGCCGGGATGGATGCGGGATGGCACGCACCGAGTGCGCGTCGAACCCGAGCTTGCGCGGAGCGGACGGCGCGGGGTCGGCCCCGGATGCACATCGCGGCGAGGTGAGGTGCGGGGCGAGCGCGCCGGCGCGCTTCGGGAAGACGTCGGGCTGTCTCCGGAGGCGAGCGCGCCGGGCTTGCGCTGGGGGCGGAGGCGGTCGGGCTTGCGCCTGGGGCGGAGGTCGTCGGGGGTTGTCCCCCCCCCGGATGCGAATGCTCAGGGCACGCGCCTGGGGCGGAGTGCGTCGGGCTTGTGCCTCGGCCGGGCTTGCGCCCGGGCGGAGGCCGTCGGGCTTGACTGCGGAGCGGAGTGCGTCGGGCTCGGGTTTGTCGCGGAGTGTGCCGGGCTTGACCGCGGAGCGGAGTGTGCCGGGCGTGACCGCGGAGCGGAGTGCGTCGGGCGCTCTCTCCGGACGCGAGGGCGCCGGGCTCGCGCCTGGGCGGACTGCGTCGCGCTTGCGGCTCGGGTGGAGTCCGCGCGGCGCTCTCTCCGGATCCGGGTGCACCAGGCGCGCCCCGGAGGGCGTACTTCGGACGCGGAGATCACCGGACGTGAGCCGGAAGGAACGTCGTCGGATTCGCCCCCGGAGAGGCGCGTGGCGGGCTCGGCCCCGGAGCGGACCGCATCGGGTGTGCGCCGTCAGCCCAGCCCGATCACGTGCGCCCCGTCGCCATCCGGATCACGCGCGCCGCCTCCTCGACGGCGGGAACCAGCACCGAAGCAGACTTCTCATATGCGTCCCAACCGCGCCCGTACGGGTCGGGGATGTCGTCGTCGAACGGGTTGCGCGGCGGCCCCACCTCGCCCCGCAACCCCGCGACAAACGCCGCAGCCAGCTTCACCCGCTGACGCGAACCGCGCGTCTCGCCCATCGCCTCGAGCAGCTCCGCATCACTCGCCTCGCGAGCCAGCCGCGCGAACTCACGCAGGGTGAATGTCGACCGCAGGGCCGACGGCACCGCCTCGACGATGGAGCTGCGATGCTCGCGCGACATCGCCAGCACCAGATCTGCGTCCTTCACGACCGGCTCGGTGATCTGGCGCGCACGATGGCCCGCAACGATGTCATCGGCGATGCCGAGCCCCTGCGCGAGGCGCACCGTCTCCGCCGTCATCGGGCGCCCCGTCATCGCCCGCACCCCCACGCTCTCCACCTGCAGACGGATGTCCGACAGGCGCGTCCGCAGCAGCACCTCCGCCAGCGGCGACCGGCAGATGTTGCCCGTGCACACCGTCAGAATCCTCAACATCTCGTCCACACTCCCGATACTCTGTCCGCGTGCCCCTGGATGCCCGCTTCGACACGAACCTGCCCGGGGAGTCGGACGAGCATTCCGCCCTCCTCGACGAGACGTCGGTCGCGCACCTGACACCGCGCCGCTCCCGCGAACGCCGTGACGCGCGATCCTGGCTCGAGAGCAGCCGCACCACGCGCCGCTGGAACACGGACCTGATCGCCTGGACGGCGGTGTCGCTGGGCGTCGGCGTGCTCGCCTCCCTCAGCGCAAGCCTTCTCCTGCCTGCGGCCACGGCGTCGATCGTGGGCCCGCTCGCCCTCTGGGCGGGGATGGTCGTGCCCATCGTCATCGCCATCCGACGCGGGCGCCCGACCGGGCTGTTCGCGTTCCGAGCCACGGACATCCTCTGGGGTGTCGCCCTCGGCCTCCTCCTGCGCACGGTGCAGGGCTGGCTCGCGGTCGCCGCCGGTGACAGCGGGGCGCTGCCCGGCTATCCGACGCTGGATGGGCAGCTGCCCGCGCTGTGGTGGCTGACGGCCATCGTCCTGCCGGTCGCCGTCGCGCCCCTCGTCGAAGAGGTGCTCTTCCGCGGCGTGATCCTGGTCGCCGTCTACCGCATCGCGCGCCGCGGTCTCGAAGGAGCGGTGCTCGCCGTCATCGCCTCCACCGCGGTGTTCGTCGCCCTCCATGCCGTCAGCGGCATGGCCCGATGGGACGAGCCCTTCGTGCTCGCCCTCGTCGGAATCGCCTGCGGTGTCGTCGTCATGTCGACCGGTCGCATCTGGGGCGCGGTGCTCGTGCACGTCGTGTTCAACGGCAGCTGGGTGGTGCTCTCGCTCGCCGGCACGCTGCTCGGCTGAGAGCTGCGCCAGCCCCCGCGGCAGGGCGATGAGGCGAGGCCTGCGAGAGCGCGGGACGCCGGCGCGCGGGATGTCGGCGCGCGGGACATCGGTGTGACTCGCGATGCCGAGCGGCTGGATGGCGTGCGGTGACGGCGGCGTGGGGCGTCTCAGCTCGCTTCGCTCGCTCAACGGTCGGAGGGGGAGCGGGTGGCTCTGCGAGTGGAGGGGGAGCGGGTGGCTCTGCGAGTGGAGGGGGAGCGGGTCGTCGGATGGTCGGGGTGAGGCGCCGCTCGCAGGAACGAGGCCCGGGTGACGTCGCTGGGGGACGGTCGTCCGGTTGGCCGGGAGAGGCGGGGCGGCGCGTTTCGTCTCGCTTCGCTCGCTCAACGACCGGAGGGGGAGCGGGTGGCTCTGCGGCTGGGGAGAGAGCGGATGGCTCAACGACCGGAGGGGGAACGGGTGGCTCTGCGGCTGGGGAGAGAGCGGATGGCTCAACAACCGGAGGGGGAGCGGGTCGCTCTGCAGCCGGGGAAGGAACGGCGCGTTGGGCCGGCCGAGACGACGAGCAAGATCCGACGGATGTCGAGACGGCGCGACTGACGTCGATGACGCGAGCCGCGCCATCCGTCTCGCCGACGACATCCCGGGCGCCTCAGGACGCCGTGTCGCCGGGAGCGAGCGCAGCCCGCGCCGTCTTCGCGATGATGATGAGGTCGCCGACGAGATTCCAGTTCTCGACATAGGAGAGATCGAGACGCACCGTGTCCTCCCACGACAGCGTCGACCGACCCGACACCTGCCACAGCCCCGTGATGCCGGGCTTCACGAGGAATCGGCGATGCACGTGCGTCGCATACTGCTCCACCTCACGCGGGAGCGGAGGACGCGGCCCCACGAGCGACATGCTCCCGCCGATCACATTGAACAGCTGAGGGAGCTCGTCGATGCTGAAACGCCGCATGAAGCGTCCGACCG
Source organism: Microbacterium gilvum (assembly GCF_039543865.1). Taxonomy (NCBI): domain Bacteria; kingdom Bacillati; phylum Actinomycetota; class Actinomycetes; order Micrococcales; family Microbacteriaceae; genus Microbacterium; species Microbacterium gilvum. The sequence continues at coordinate 123,451 of NZ_BAABKO010000004.1, forward strand.
GGGTGACGCGCGGATCGTCCTTCATCTTGAACATCACCGCGTTGCCGTGGTCCTGCTGGGTGCGCAGCGTCTCCAGCCGCGCCTCGGCGTCGACCACCATCGAGCGGAACTTGAGCATCTCGAAGGTGCGCCCGCCGCGCCCCACACGCGTCTGACGGAAGAGAACCGGGCCGGGAGAGGTGAGCCGCACGCTCGCGGCGACGAAGAGCATCACCGGGCTGAAGATCAGGACGGCGACCGTGCTGCCGAACAGGTCGAGAGCCCGCTTCGCGACGCGCTGACCCGCCGAGAAGCGCGGCGTCTCGACATGGATGAGCGGCAGCCCCGCAACGGGCCGGGTGTGGATGCGGGGCCCCGCGATGTCGGTGATGCTCGGCGCGAGGACGAGGTGCTGACGCCCCGCCTCGAGCGCCCACGAGATGCGCTTGACCTTGTCCGCGGGCAGCTCGTCGGTGCTCGTCACCACGACCGTGTCGGCCTGGACGGAGGCGAGGGCGCGTTCGACGGAGTCGACCGAACCCATGACGGGGATGTCGGTACCCGCGACGACGTCGGCGATGCGGCCCGTGGGGATGCACGCGCCGACGACGCGGTACCCCGACGACGGACTGCTGCGCAGCGTCGCCGCCACCTGCGCGACCGACGCGGCGGACCCGACGAGCAGCGCACGCGACACATAGCCGCCTCGCCGCCGCTGAGTGCGCAGCCACTTCCGCCACGCGAACCGCTCGGCGATCAGCGCGGCGACGCCGATCGGCAGCGACAGCAGCAGATAGCCGCCCTGCAGGTCGAGGCCGAGCGGCAGGCACGCGATCGCGAGCAGGCCGAAGAGCGAGACGCTCGCGCTCGTGAGCCTGCGATACTCCTCGAGCCCCTGTCCGACGATGCGGGGGCTGCGCGAGTCGCTGAACGCGAGGGCTGAGAGCCACAGCAGCGTCAGACCGAGGGTGAAGGTCGTGAAGAGCCCGTCGACGCCGGGGATGAGGCGGCTGACGTCGTCGAGCGTCGGTCCGTACGGCGAGAGCAGCTGCACCGCGACGGTCGTGATCACGATGACGAGCGCATCCGTGACGAGGAGGCGCCTCGCATAGGCGCGCTGCCACGACCGGCGTGCCGGGATCTTCTTCGCGACCGTCGCCACGGGGGCGGTGGCGACGCGCACGGCCGACAGGTCGCCGGAGGAGGCCAGGGCTGTCGCGGGGGAGGTCGAAGGGAGGAACTGCTCCACGGGCATGGGGCCGCCTTGGGGGAGAGACGGAAGAGCGGAGGGTGAAGCAGACGATCGCATCGCGCCGGAGGATGGTCGGAGCAATGCGTCGTCGGGGTGATGTGCGTCGTCGGGATCGCCGGTCGGCGCGCAGCACCCGGTCAGAATATCGGAGTAATACCGGGTACCCGGATACTGCCGTATCGGAATTTCCGTTCTGTGACATCCGGCGAAACGAAGATCACATCTTCGGCGACGCCCGCGTCGACGCGAACGCGCTCAGCCGAGGTGCGCACCCCCGCGGTACCTTGCGCCCCAATGGCCGTCCGGAAGGCGGTCGCCCCGGCCGAACAGGCGCTCCCGCAGCGTCGTCGGCTCCCCGTCCTCACGCAGGCGACCGCGGCGACGCAGCTCCGGCATCACGAGCTCGGCGAAATCGCGCGCGGTCCCGAACGAGTGGTACTGGCGCAGGTTGATGCCGTCGATGCCCGCGACGTCGAGCCACGTCTCGATCTCGTCGGCGACGACCGACGGCGTGCCCGCGACGAAGAACCGGTCCTCCCGCGACTCCACGATGCGGTCGACCGTCTCGCCCACGGTGGGGGCCGCGAACGGCAGCGTGAAGCCGGTCTCGGCGGTCACGTCGGCCATGGGCGTCTCGCGCGGGTAGGCGAGCAGGTCGACCGGCACGCTGAGATGCGCGAGGATCCCCTCGACGCTCCGCAGCTCCCTCGTCGCACGCAGCTTGTCGGCTGCCTCGTCCTCGGTCCGGCCGACGATGACGCCGGCCTGCACGATGAACTTCAGGTCGTCGGCGGCGCGGCCCTGCTGCACGGCCGCGTCCTGCATCGCGCGCGCGTTCCGCTGGAAGTCCTCCAGGGTGCGGCCGCCCGTGAAGACGACCTCGGCGTGCTTGCCGGCCATGGCCATCCCCGCAGGCGACCCCGTCGCCTGGTAGAGCACGGGCGTGCGCTGCGGCGACGGCTGCGACAGGTGCGGCCCCTTCACGCGGAACGTCTCGCCGACGTGGTCGATGTAGCGCACCTTCGACGGATCGGTGTAGACGCCGCGCTCGCGATCGACGACGACCGCGTCGTCGTCCCACGACCCCTCCCACAGCTTGTACAGCACATCGAGGTACTCGTCGGCCATGGCGTAGCGGCGGTCCTTCGGGATCTCCCCGTCCAAGCCGAAGTTCTGCGCCGCGTTCGGCAGATACGACGTGACGATGTTCCAGCCGACGCGGCCCTTCGTCAGGTGGTCGAGCGTCGACATCCGCCGCGCGAACGCGAAGGGCGGCTCGTACGTCGTCGAGAACGTGACGCCGAAGCCGAGCCGCTTCGTCACGGCCGCCATCGCGGGGACGACGAGCAGAGGGTCGTTGCCCGGAATCTGCACGCCCTCGCGCAGCGCCGTCTCGATGCCCCCGCGGAACACGTCGTAGGCCCCGACGACATCGGCGAGGAAGATCCCGTCGAAGCCGCCGTGCTCGAGCAGCTGCGCCAGCTCCACCCAGTAGTCGAGGTCGTTGAACCGCTCCCGGTTGTTCTCGGGCAGACGCCACAGCCCGTGGCTGATGTGACCCGGCGTGTTCATCTCGAACAGGTTGACGATGAGCTTCTTCGGCTCGGGCATGGGGATCCTTCCGCGGCGCCGCGTGGAGCCGGCGCCGTGCATCCGAGTCTTCCATGCACGCCGCGCGACGCCGCGTGACGGTGCATTGCGCGACGTTACCGACCCCGTCCTGCCCGCCCCGCCCATCCGGGAGCATCGCGGGGCGCACACAGCACCCTCCCGCGCCATCCCCCACCAGGACGGACCCCATGACCCTCACACGTTCCCGCACGTTCGCGGCCGCGCTCGCCGCGGGCGCCCTGCTCCTCAGCGGCTGCGCTGCGTCGGCCGCCCCCGCCGAAGGCTCGTCGACCGAGCCCGTGTCGGGCGGCACCCTCGTGCACGCCCTGCCGGCGCTCGATGCCGGATGGCAGCAGCAGGCCGCCAACAACTGGTACAAGAGCCAGGTGTGGGCGCAGCTCGTCGAGACCCTCGTCTACGTCGACGCCGACGGCACGGTGCACCCGTGGCTCGCCGAGTCATGGGAGCAGAGCGACGACGGCCTCGTCTACACCTTCCATCTGCGCGACGACGTGACGTTCTCGGACGGCACGGCGCTCACCGCCGAGACCGTCGCCCGCAACCTCGACGTGCTCGGGCTCGGCGACGTCGATCAGGGCATCGCCCGGTCGCCCATGATCCCGCTGGAGTACGTCGCCGCCGAAGCGGTCGACGCCCTCACCGTCGAGGTGACGCTCTCGAGCCCCAACGGCGGGTTCCTGCCGAGCCTCGGGTTCTTCGCCGCGGGCATCCTCGGCGACGCGACGCTCGACCTCCCGCTCGAAGGACAGTCCGATATCGCCAACGTCGTGGGCACGGGTCCCTTCGTCTTCGAATCGGAGGAGGCCGAGCGGAGCATCGACCTCGTCCGCCGCGACGACTACGACTGGGCGAGCGACGCGTTCGAGCACGAGGGGGCGGCGTATCTCGACGGCATCACCTTCACGGTGCTCTCCGAGGACGGCGCGCGTCTCGGTGCGCTCGAATCGAACCAGATCGACTCGCTCCACTACGTGCAGCCGAGCGAGGAGGAGCGGCTCGAGGCCGACGGCTGGAACGTCGTGCACGCGCCGTACTTCGGCACCCCGATCAACTTCGTGCTGCGGCCGGAGACGGCCATCCTCTCGGATGAGCGCGTCCGCCAGGCCCTGCAGATCGGCATCGACCGGCAGGAGCTCGTCGACACCGTCTACAACGCGGCGTGGAAGCCCGCGACGTCGTCCATCCAGCAGGCATCGCCGGGGTGGGTCGATCTGAGCGAGCAGCTCGCCTACGACCCGGATGGCGCGGCGCACCTGCTCGAGGACGCCGGCTGGGAGGAAGGCGCCGACGGCATCCGCGAGAAGGACGGCGAGCGGCTCGTGCTGCCCGGCTACACCTCGCCCAACCTCAACACGACGCCGCAGCTGCTCGAGCTCATCGCGCAGCAGCTGCGGGAGATCGGCGTCGACCTCGAGATCACGCAGACCGACGCGAGCACGTACGGCGAGATCTTCGCGAGCGCCGAGACGCCGCTCATCCCGACGGCGAACACGTTCCTCGACCCCGCGACGCTGCGCCAGTACTGGGGTGTCGACGCGACCAACCAGTTCAAGCTGACGAGCGACGTGCTCGAGCCCCTGCTCGCGGACGTCGCGCAGACGACGGCGTCGACGGCGGAGCGCGACGAGGCCCTGCGCATCCTGCAGGAGACGACGGTGTCGGAGGCGTACACGGTGCCGCTCGTCGACAACTACCAGGTCTACGTCACAGGCGAGCAGGTGCACGGGCTCACGACCAACGCGGTGGGGCGCCCGTACTTCTACGACACCTGGAAGGGCTGAGACCTCGCCTTCGCCAGTGCGGATGTCGGCCTGGTCACCAGTCGCCAGTGCGGATGTCGGGATGAAGCCGGCGTTTCGCCTTCATCCGCACTGGCGAAGGGGCACGGTCGCGCGGGCATCCGCATGGGCGACCGGTACGATGGCGCCCGCATTCGCCATCCGGGGCGGGATCGTCTAAGCTTGACCCTTGGTGCCCGTACCGGGTGCCGCGAACGTGAGCCCTCCACCGCGTGTGCTGGCCGGCATCGACCGTCCAAACCGTCTGGAGCGGGATTCACGAACGTCTCCGTTCGAACAGAAAGCAGCACTACTGTGACGCGCACTTACAGCCCGAAGGCCGGTGAAGCCCAGCGCGAGTGGCTCGTGATCGACGCCACCGACGTCGTCCTCGGCCGCCTCGCCTCGCACGCCGCCGCGCTCCTCCGCGGCAAGCACAAGGCGACGTTCGCCCCCCACATGGACATGGGCGACTTCGTCATCATCGTGAACGCCGACAAGGTCGCGCTCACCGGTCAGAAGCTCCAGCAGAAGAAGGCCTACCGCCACTCGGGCTACCCGGGCGGGCTCAAGGCCGTCACGTACGCCGAGCTCCTCGAGAAGAACCCGGTCCGCGCTGTCGAGAAGGCCATCCGCGGCATGCTCCCCAAGAACTCGCTTGGTCGTGAGCAGCTCGCGAAGCTGAAGGTGTACACCGGTGCCGAGCACCCGCACGCCGCTCAGCAGCCCAAGACGTACACCCTCGACCAGGTCGCCCAGTAAGCGGCTCCCGTAAGGACTTCATCGTGGCGAACGAAATCGAAACCGAAGACTTCCAGAACTTCTCGACCGAGACCCCGGCCAGCGACGTCGTCGTGGCCGAGCGTCCCGTTGTGAGCGTCCCCGGCGCGGCAGTGGGCCGTCGCAAGCAGGCCATCGCCCGCGTGCGCATCATCCCCGGCGCCGGCTCGTTCACGGTCAACGGCCGCACGCTCGAGGACTACTTCCCGAACAAGCTGCACCAGCAGCTCATCACCGACCCGTTCACCATTCTCAACCTGGGTGGCGCGTACGACGTGATCGCGCGCATCAGCGGCGGCGGCCCCTCGGGCCAGGCCGGCGCTCTGCGTCTCGCCATCGCGCGTGCGCTCAACGAGGTCGACCGCGAGAACAACCGCCCGACCCTCAAGAAGGCCGGCTTCCTCACGCGCGACGCCCGCGTCATCGAGCGCAAGAAGGCCGGTCTCAAGAAGGCCCGCAAGGCTTCGCAGTTCTCGAAGCGCTAAGGCGAGATCCACTCCATGCCGCTTTTCGGCACGGACGGCGTGCGGGGGCTCGCGAACGGAGCCCTCACCGCCGACCTCGCACTCTCCCTGGCCCAGGCGACCGCCGTCGTCCTGGGCCAGGGGCGTTCCGCGGAGGCGCGACGGGCCGCAGGCCGGCGCACCTCCGCGGTGATCGCCCGTGATCCGCGCATCTCGGGCGAGTTCCTGAGCGCCGCTGTCGCCGCCGGGCTCGCCGCGTCGGGCGTCGACGTGTACGACGCGGGCGTCATCCCGACCCCCGCGCTCGCCTTCCTCATCGCCGACCGCGACGCCGACTTCGGCGTGATGGTGTCGGCGTCGCACAACCCCGCCGCAGACAACGGCATCAAGATCTTCGCGCGCGGCGGCGTCAAGCTGCCCGATGTCGTCGAGGAGCGCATCGAGCGGTACATGACCCGCGACAAGCTGCTGCCCACGGGCGGCGACGTGGGGCGCATCCGCCGCTTCTCCGACGCCGAGGACCGCTACGTCCTGCACCTGCTCGGCTCGCTGCCCGCTCGGCTCGACGGCATCCACGTCGTGCTCGACTGCGCGCACGGAGCGGCCTCCGGCGTCTCGCCCGAGGTGTTCAAGGATGCCGGTGCGCGCGTCACCGTCATCGGCGCAGACCCCGACGGGCTCAACATCAACGACGGCGTCGGCTCCACGCACATCGACAAGCTCGCGGAGGCCGTGCTGGCGCACGGCGCGGACGTCGGGATCGCCCACGACGGCGACGCCGACCGGTGCCTCGCCGTGACGGCCGACGGGACGCCGATCGACGGCGACCAGATCATGGCCATCCTCGCCGTGTCGATGCAGGAGCGCGGGCTGCTCGCGGACGACACCCTCGTCGCGACCGTCATGAGCAACCTCGGCCTGCACGTCGCCATGCGCGAGCACGGCATCGCCGTCAAGACCACGTCGGTGGGCGACCGCTACGTGCTCGAGGAGATGAACGCGCACGGCTACTCGCTCGGCGGCGAGCAGTCGGGGCACGTCATCATGAGCGCGCATGCGACGACGGGCGACGGAGTGCTCACGGGCCTGCACCTCGTGTCGGAGATGGCGCGGCAGGGCAAGAGCCTCGCCGAGCTCGCGTCGATCATGACGGTCTACCCGCAGGTGCTCGTCAACGTGCGCGACGTCGACAAGGACCGCGTCTCGGACGAGGTCGTGCAGGAGACGGTCCGCCGCGTCGAGACGGAGCTCGGCGACTCCGGACGCGTGCTGCTGCGCGCCTCGGGAACCGAGCAGCTCGTCCGCGTCATGGTCGAGGCGGCCGACGCCGAGACCGCCCAGCGCCATGCCGACGCCCTCGCGGCCGTCGTCGAGGAGCGCCTGGGGCAGTAGGAGCCGCGATGCCGAGGGGGAGGACCATGGGCACCGAGGATCTCGAGAGGCACTACCGGCGCGGCCGCGCCGCGGATGCTCCCGCGCTGCGGGTGCGCACGCGACGTCGGCGCATCCGGCCGTGGATGGCGTGGGCCGGGGCCGGTCTCGCCGTGGCGCTCGTCGGCGGGGTGACCGCAGCCGTCGCGCTGTCGGGGGCCGACGACGCCCCGCCCGCCGTCGCCGCGGTCGACACGGCGGAGTACTCGGAGGTGCGCACGGGGGTCGAGGAGGCCGCCGCCTCATATGACGCGACGCGGAACGAGACCGCTGATGCGCTCGCGAGCGATATCGCGGTCGTCGACGATGCGGTCGCGGCGCTCGACGGCGCGGCCGGCGCCCTCGACGACGCGCTGCGGACTGCGGCGCTCGACGCGGGCGGATCGGCGCGCGCGGCGCTCACGGAACTGGCCATCCCCGCGTCGGCAGACGACCTGGTGCCCGCCGTCGTCGAGCCGGCGTCATCCGACGAGCTGAGCGACGCCCTCGCCGCGCTGGACGAGGCGACGGCCGGGATCGACGACCGGATGGCGGAGCTCGCGCAGGTCTCCGGAACGGCGGATGACACGGTGTCGGCATTCGCCGCGGCGCTCGACCCCCTCCGCGGCGCCATGACCGCGCACGCCGCGGCCGTCGGCGCCGAGAACCCCGACGCCGCGGTCGCCTTCCGCACGGCGGTGTCGGATGCCGCCCAGACGGTCGCCGACGCCGCCGAGCCGGCCGCCTTCGCGGCGTCGCTCGCGGACTACACCGCGGCCGTGGCCGCCCTCCGTGCCGATCAGCTGCGGTTCGCGATCGCGTACGACGAGCAGCGCGCGGAGGAGGACGAGCAGCAGCCCGCGCCGGTGGAGACACCGGCTCCGTCGGAGACGCCGGCCCCGTCAGAGACACCGGCCCCGTCAGAGACGCCGGCGCCTTCCGAGACGCAGGCGCCGTCGGAGACTCCGGCGCCGTCGGAGACCCCGGCTCCCGAGGAGACCGCTCCCGTCGAGACCCCCGCGCCGGAGGAGACGACGCCGGTCGAGACGCCGACCCCCGAGGAGACGCCGGCAGAGGAGTGATCGCGCGCATCCCATCCAGCTGAACGCACATCGGCCATCCGGTGTCAACCCGCGAAATGCGCACGGCCGGTGACGGACGATGACGGAGTGCGGAACGACCCAGGGAATACGTCTCACCCGTCGACGTTGAACGACGATGTGATTGAGACTTCACTTATCGCAGCCCACACCGAGGCCGTGGAGCGCGTGCGCGTGGTCGTGCCGCTGCGTTTCGCAGACGGATACACGACGACCGCCGACGTCTTCACGTTCGACGGCCTCGTCGACGGCAAGGAGCACCTGCTGCTCGGCCTCGGTGACTGGCGCGGCGCGCTCGAGCGCGGCGACGCCCCGCTCGTCCGCCCCCACAGCGAGTGCCTGACGGGTGACGTCTTCGGGTCGGAGCGCTGCGACTGCGGCCCTCAGCTCCGCGAGGCGGTGGAGCGCATCGCGGAGGACGGCGGCTTCCTCCTCTACCTGCGTCAGGAGGGGCGTGGCATCGGACTCTACGCCAAGCTCGACGCGTACGCGCTGCAGGACGCCGGCCTCGACACGTACGAGGCGAACGTCGCGCTCGGGCGCGGCGAGGACGAGCGCGACTACACCCCTGCCGCCCAGATGCTGCGCGCCGTGGGAGCCGACACCATCCGCCTGCTCAGCAACAACCCCGACAAGGCCGCTCAGCTCGAGCGCCTCGGCGTCGCCGTGGTCGAGCGGGTGCCGACCGCCGTGCACCTCTCGTCGGCGAACGCGCGGTACCTGCGCGCCAAGCGCGATCACACGGCGCACACGCTCGACCTGCCAGCGGCGTGACCCGATCGGGCACCGACCGTCGCCTCTCGGACGACGAGATGGCGAGCTGGCTGCCGCTCATCCGCCTCGTCCAGCTCCTCCCGCAAGCGCTCGACCGCACCTTGCGGGAGGAGGGCGGCATCAACCATGCGCACTACGCCATCCTCGTGACTCTCGCCCAGGACGCCGAGGCGCCGCCGACGCTCGGCGAGATCGCCCGGATCGCCGGGCTCAGCCGGTCGCGGCTGAGCCACGCGCTGGATGCCCTGGCGCGGCGCGGATGGGTCGAGCGCACATCGTGCTCGACGGACAAGCGCACCGGCTCCGCCGTTCTGACCGAGGCCGGCCGCGACATGGTGCGGCGGGCCGCGCCGGCGCACGTCGCCCAGATCCGCGCGCTCGTGCTGGAACGGCTCTCGGATGACGAGCGCGAGACCCTGACGCATCTTCTCGGGAAGCTTCTGCCCGGGATCGAGAGCGCGGTTTAGGCGGGGCGGATTCCCCGTTCAGCCGGGTTCGCGTTCACCCGGGTTCGCCAGCACCCGGGTTCGCCAGCACCCGGGTTCGCCAGCACCCGCGTTCGCCAGTGCGGATGTAGATCCTTGCGGCGTTCGCCAGTGCGGATGTAGATCTGAACGACCTCTGACGTGCACATCCGCACTGGCGAGGAGCGCGCATCCCTACATCCGCGCTGGCGAGGAGCGTGGAGGGCGACAGCCGTGCTGGCGCCGCGGCGTAGCTTCGCCAGTGCGGATGTTGGCGGGAACAGCCCCCCACGTCGACATCCGCACTGGCGAGGTGCGCGCACGTCGACATCCGCACTGGCGAGTGGCGGAGGGCGCACTGGCGAGGGGCGCACTGGCGACATCCGCAAGGGCGCGGGGCGCGAGGGCGAGGCGTGCAAGGGGCAGCCGAGCGCCTCGGACGCCCACCCGCTCAGCCCTCCAGAGCCTTGAGCAGGAGGTATGCAGCGCACGCCGCGCCGAGCAGGAGCGCGGCGAGCGTGGCGAGCGCCATCGGCCGTCCGCTGCGGCGCAGCCCACCCGTGGCGTGGAGATCGCGGTGGGCGCGCCGGTACCCCGCCGCCGCGGCGAGGTAGGCGGCGACCGCGATACCGGCGCCGACCACGCCGACGAGCACGGCGACGGCGCCGACGACCTCGACGGTGAAGCGCATGGCGACGACGCTGGCGAGACCGAATGACAGGCACGTGCGGCGCCAGGCGAGCAGCGTGCGCTCGGGCTGCAGCCCCGCGTCGAAGACCTCCTGCGTCACACGAACATCCCGATCGCGACGAGGGCGACCGCGGCGATCACGCCGACGACGATCATCCCGCCCACGGCGAGCCCCGGCAACGGCCGCCCGAGGCGCAGCGACGTCTCCGTGCGCGCCCAGCCGAACCAGGCCTGCAGGGCCGAGAGCGTGCCGAGCGCGAGGAACACGCCGGCGGCGGCCACGCGCCATCCGGTCGCCGTCGGGATCGAGAGCGCCTCGAGCGCGAATGCGGCCGCGTACATCGCGAGGGCCGTCCGCAGCCACGCGAGGAAGGTGCGCTCGTTCGCGAGGCTGAAGCGCGGGTCGGGCTCGTCGCCTTCTCTGTACACGCGGCTCGGGAAGCGGGTCACCCCCTCACGGTAGCCCGCGACGCGGCGGGGAATCCCGGCCGGGCGGGTGGGGCTACCAGCCGAGATCCTCGATGTAGCGCAGCAGCACGCCCTCGCGCAGCGCCCACGGCGACACCTCGAGCTCCTCGACGTCGAGCGCGGCCATCGCCTCGTGCAGGACGACGGCTCCCGCCGTGATCTGGAACGTGCGGTCGGCGGTGATCCCGGGGAGCTCGCGTCGCGCCTTGGCGGGGATGCGCGCGAGCACAGGAATCCAGGAGCCGAGCGACTCGCGGCGGAGGACCATCCGCTCGATGCCCGACCATCCCGGCAGCGGATGGCCGGCGAGCTTCGCGAGGGAGCGGATGGTCTTCGACGACCCGACGACGTGCTCGGGGCGGGGGAGCGCGCTGAACCGCTCCGCGACGGGTGCGAGGACGGACGCGGCATGCGCACGGAGCCGGTCGACCTGGTGGTCGCCCGGCGGGTCGTCGGGCAGGAAGCCGATGGTCATCCGCCCCGCGCCCAGCTGCACCGACTCGGCGTGATCGGGCAGCTCCTCGCTTCCCCCGGCGATCTCGAGCGATCCGCCGCCGATGTCGAAGAGCAGGATCTGACCCGCCGACCATCCGAACCAGCGGCGCACGGCGAGGAAGGTGAACCGCGCCTCCTGCTCGCCGCCGAGAACCTGCAGCGGCTGCCCGAGTGCCGCCTCGATCTGAAGGATGACGTCGGGCCCGTTCTTCGCCTCCCGCACGGCGGAGGTCGCGGTCGCGAGCAGCTCGTCGACGCCCTCCTGCTCGGCGACGGCACGCGCCCGCGTGACGGCGTCGACGATGGCCGCGACACCCTCGTCGGAGATGCGTCCGTCGTCTTCGAGATAGCGCATGAGCCGCAGCACCGACTTCTCGCTCGTCGTCGCGAGCGGGCGTCCACCCGGATGTGCGTCGGCGACGAGCAGATGGACGGTATTCGAACCGATGTCGAGGACTCCCAGGCGCACGGACACAGGCTATCGGCCGCGAACCGCGACCTGAACGGCATCCGGCCTCGCCCGGGTCGCAGCTCCCGCCCTGAAGCGGCCGTTTCGGGCCGAGAACTGCGACCTGGAGGAGATCCGCCCTTGCCCAGGTCGCAGTTACCGCCCTGAAATCGCCGTTCGGGGCCGCGAACCGCGACCTGAACGGCATCCGGCCTCGCCCGGGTCGCAGCTCCCGTCCTGAAACGGCCGTTTCGGGCCGAGAACTGCGACCTGGGCGAGAAGGGAGGGGAATGCGTCGGTGAGCGGAGGGAAGAGGTCACCCCTCGGTGGGGAGCAGCTCCTTCAGGAGGGCCTCCACGCGGGCGCGGATCTCGTCGCGGATCGGCCGCACGGCTTCGATGCCCTGCCCCGCGGGGTCGTCGAGCTGCCAGTCCTCGTAGCGCTTCCCGGGGAAGACGGGGCAGGCGTCGCCGCACCCCATCGTGATGACGGCGTCGGACGCCTTCACCGCCTCCGTCGTCAGCACCTTGGGCGTGTTCGCCGCGATGTCGATGCCGACCTCGGCCATCGCCTCGACCGCGACGGGGTTGATCTCGTCCTTGGGCGCGGAGCCCGCCGAGAGCACCTCGACCCGGTCTCCCGCGAGGTGCCGCAGCCATCCTGCGGCCATCTGCGAGCGGCCGGCGTTGTGCACGCAGACGAAGAGCACGGTGGGCGTGGCGGTGGCGGACATCGGTACTCCTCGGGGGTCGCAGCGCCTCCACCCTAGAGGAACCTCCTGCTGCGATGGCGGGTCGCCCGCGATCCGAGCCCGCGCCGTCTGCGCCGGTACGATGTCACGGTGACGTCGACCGCGGCCCCCGCTTCGCTCTCGCTGTACCGGGAGATCTCCCGTTCGGACTGGGCGCGCATGGCGGCGGGCGTGGACCAGCCCCTCACCGAGACCGAGGTCGTGCAGCTGCGGGGTCTCGGCGACCGCCTCGACATCGCCGAGGTGCGCGACGTCTACCTGCCTCTCAGCCGCACGCTCAGCATCTGGGCGTCTGGCGTGCGCCGCATCGGCGCGGAGGTGTCGGCGTTCCTCCAGGAGGACGACCCCACCACGCCGTTCGTCATCGGCGTCGCGGGCTCGGTCGCGGTGGGCAAGTCGACGGTCGCGCGGCTCCTGCGCGAGCTCATCAGCCGCTGGCCCGACACCCCCCGTGTGGAGCTCGTCACCACCGACGGGTTCCTCTATCCCAACGCCGAGCTCGAACGGCGCGGCATCATGGGGCGCAAGGGGTTCCCGGAGTCGTACGACCGCCGCGCGCTCGTCGACTTCGTCACGAAGGTGAAGAGCGGCGCGGCCGAGGTGCGCGCGCCCTTCTACTCGCACATGAAGTACGACATCATGCCGGATGCGCAGGTCGTCGTGCGACGGCCCGACGTGCTCATCATCGAGGGCCTCAACGTTCTTCAGCCGCCGCCCACCCCCAACGACGTCGCGGTGAGCGACCTGTTCGACTTCTCGATCTACGTCGACGCCGACGCCGCGCACATCGAGCAGTGGTTCGTGAACAGGTTCCTCGCACTGCGCGAGGGCGCGTTCTCGAACCCGTCTTCGTACTTCAACGTCTTCCAGCACCTCAGCGACGAGGAGGCCATCGGCACGGCCCGCGGCATCTGGGGCGACATCAACCTGCCGAACCTGCTCGAGAACGTCGCGCCCACGAAGCACCGCGCGACGCTCGTGCTCAACAAGGGCGCCTCGCACTCCGTCGAGAGCGTGCTGCTGCGCAAGCTGTAGGCAGGGCCATCCGATCGCCGCGAGGTGCGGATGGCGCTCGGGATGCGCTCAGCCGCTCGCGCGGCGCGCAGCCGACGCCGTGAGGTGCGCGCGCATGGCGGCGGCCGCCGCCAGCGGGTCGGCGTGGCGGATGGCCGTCGCCACGGCCGCATGCTCGGCGAGCACCGCCGCGGCATCAGCGGCGTCGCGCTCGCCGTCGGCGATCCGCGCGGACGGCAGCACGATCGCGCGAGCGCCGATGCGGTCGAGCACGGCCAGCAGGTAGCGGTTGCCCGAGGCGGCTGCGACGGCGCGGTGGAACGCGAAGTCGGCCTCGACCGTCGCGGAGGGCAGCGTCGCCGCGGCGAGATCGGCGAGCGCCGCGTCGATCATCGCGATGCCGGCGGCGGATGGCGCGCGCGCCGCGAGCGCGGCGGCCTCGGCCTCGATCGCGATGCGGAGGGCGTGGAGCTCGGCGCGCTCCGCCGCGTCCCGCGCGGCGAGCCAGTCGTCCCCGCCCGCCGGGGGTGCGGGCGGGGTCAGCGCGTAGCTGCCCGAACCTACGCGGGTGCGCACGAGCCCGCGCGACTGCAGGCGCTGCAGCGCCTCGCGGACGACCGTGCGGCTGACGCCGAACTCGTCCATCAGACGGCTCTCGCTCGGCAGCCGCTCGCCCGCGGCGATGGCCCCCTCGACGATGCGCTCTCCGATGAGACGGGCGATCTCCTCGCCGCGTGATGTCGTCATCCGCTCATCGTCCCATCCCCGAGGCGTTCACGCCCCGACGCGCTCACGCCCCGAGGCGTTCACGCCCCGACGGGCTCATGCCCCGATCGTGACCGAGTCGGTCGTCCAGGCCCGCGCCTGGTCGCTGAACGTGAAGCCCAGGCCAGGGCGGTCCGGCACGATCATGCGGCCGTCGAGGGTCTCGAGACGCTCCTCGAAGAGCGGGTCGAGCCAGTCGAAGTGCTCGACCCACGGCTCCCGCGGGTAGCACGCCGCCAGGTGCAGGTGGATCTCCATCGCGAAGTGCGGTGCGAGGTCGAGGCCCGCCTGGTCGGCGAACGTCATGAGCCGCAGGAACGGCGTGATGCCGCCCACGCGCGGGGCGTCGGGCTGGATGATGTCGCACGACCGCGCCGCGATGAGGCGCTCGTGCTCGGCGACGGAGGCGAGCATCTCGCCCGTGGCGATCGGGGTTTCGAGAGCGCGGGCCAGGTCGGCGTGCCCCTCCGCGTCGTACGCGTCGAGGGGCTCCTCGATCCAGACGAGGTCGAACTCCTCGAGGCGGCGGCCCATCCGCAGCGCCGTGGCGCGATCCCACTGCTGGTTCGCGTCGACCATGAGCGGCACGACGTCGCCGATGTGGTCGCGGACGGCGCGCACGCGGCGAAGGTCCTCCGCGGTGTCGGGCAGCCCCACCTTGATCTTGATGCCGCCGATGCCCTCCTCGATCGACTGCGACGCGCGCTCGCCCACCTCGTCGATCGAGGCGTTCAGGAAGCCGCCGGAAGTGTTGTAGGTGCGCACCGAGTCGCGATGCGCACCGAGCAGCTTCGACAGCGGGAGTCCCGCGCGCTTGGCCTTGAGGTCGTACAGCGCGATGTCGATGGCCGCGAGCGCCTGCGTCGCGACGCCCGAGCGGCCGACCGACGCGCCGGCCCAGAGCAGCTTCGTGTACAGCTTCTGGATGTCGTTGGGGTCCTCGCCGATCGCGACGCCCGCGACCTCCCGCGCGTGCGCGTACTGGGCGGGGCCGCCCGCGCGCTTGGAGTAGCTGAAGCCATGGCCCGCGAAGCCCTGGGCCGTCTCGATCTCGGCCAGGAGGAAGACGACCTCCGTCATGGGCTTCTGGCGGCCCGTGAACACCTTGGCGTCCGAGATCGGGACGGAGAGCGGCAGGCGCAGGGTCGAGAGGCGGATGGCGCGGATGGCGTCGGGCACGTAGGTCACGGGGGCTCCTCGTCGAGTGGTCGGGCAGATCCATCGTACAGATTAGAAAGCTGTATAACAACCAAGCGGGCGCCCCTCCGGAGAGGGGCGCCCGTCGACGAGGATGCTCAGCGCACGAGGCACGGGCGCTTCGGATCGAAGGCCCAGTCCTCGACCAGGTACTGCATCGAGACGGCGTCGTCGCGCGCCCCGAGGCCGTGCTCGAGGTAGAGCTCGTGAGCAGCCGCGAGGCGGTCGCGGTCGATCGCGACACCGAGGCCGGCCGCGTCGGGCACGCGCACCGCGCCATCCCGGATGGCCGGGGGAGCGCTCGTGAGCTCCTGGCCGTCCTGCCAGATCCAGTGCGTGTCGAGCGCCGTGATCTCGCCCGGAGCCGCCGCGCCGACGTGCGTGAACATCGCGAGCGACACGTCGAAGTGGTTGTTCGAGTGCGAGCCCCAGGTCAGGTCGAAGTCGGCGCACAGCTCGGCGACCCGCACCGACCCCGCCATGGTCCAGAAGTGCGGGTCGGCGAGCGGGATGTCGACGGCGTTCTCGCGCACGGCGTGCGCCATCTCGCGCCAGTCGGTCGCGATCATGTTCGTCGCCGTGCGCAGCCCTGTGCGCCGCCGGAACTCCGCCATGACCTCCCGTCCGGAGAAGCGGCCCTCGGCGCCGCACGGGTCCTCCGCGTACGCGACGACGCCCCGCAGGCGCTCGCCGAGGCGCACGGCGTCCTCCAGCAGCCATCCGCCGTTCGGGTCGAGCGTGATGCGCGCATCGGGGAAGCGCGCCGCGAGAGCCGTGACGACGTCGACCTCCGCGTCGCCCTCGAGCACGCCGCCCTTGAGCTTGAAGTCGGCGAAGCCGTAGCGCTCCTGCGCCGCCTCCGCCAGCCGCACGACGGCGTCGGCGGTCATCGCCTCCTCCCGGCGCACGCGCTCCCAGGCGTCCGCTCCTGCCGTCTCGCGCAGATACGGCAGGTCGGTGCGGTCGGGGTCGCCGACGAAGAACAGGTAGCCGAGCATGGGGACGGCGTCGCGCTGCTGGCCGGAGCCGAGGAGCTCCGCGACGGGCACGCCCAGCTCCTGGCCGTGCAGATCGAGGAGGGCGGACTCGAGAGCCGTGACGGCGTGCACGGTCGTGCGGAGGTCGAACGTCTGCAGTCCCCTCCCTCCGGCGTCGCGTCCGGCGAACCGGCGGGCGATGTCGCGCAGCAGCGACCGGAACCGCGCCACCGGCGCTCCGACGAGCAGCGCGCCCGCCTCCTCGATCGTGGCGCGGATGGCCTCGCCGCCCGGCACCTCGCCGAGCCCCTCGCGGCCCTCGGAGTCGGTGAGGATGGCGATGTTCCGCGTGAAGAACGGACCGTGCGCCCCCGACAGGTTGAGCAGCATCGAGTCGTGTCCGGCTACCGGGACGACCTCGACGCGGGCGACGGTCGCGGTCATCCCGCGCTCCCCGGCTGGAGCACGCCGTCGACGCGGCGCGTGAGGTGCCACGGGTTGGCGTCGCGGAGCGCCGCGGGCAGCAGCGCGTCGGGCAGGTTCTGATACGCGACGGGGCGCAGGAAACGGTCGATCGCGAGCGTGCCGACGCTCGTCGTGCGCGAGTCGCTCGTGGCGGGGAACGGCCCGCCGTGCACCATCGCGTGCCCCACCTCGACGCCCGTCGGCCATCCGTTCGCGAGGATGCGCCCGGCCTTTCGCTCGAGCACGGGCAGCAGGGCCGCCGCGAGCGGATGGTCGCGATCGGCGAGCTGGATGGTCGCGGTCAGCTGCCCCTCCAGGCGCTCGGCCGCCGCGGCGAGCTCGTCGGCCGAGCCGTAGCGCACGACGAGCGACGCCGCGCCGAAGATCTCCTCCTGCAGCACCTCGTCGGAGAGGAACGCCTCGGACGACACCCCGTGGATGACGGGGGCCGGCGCGTTCGCGCCGGGGCCCTCCGCGCCTCGGGCGAGCACGTCGGCGCGCTCCGACCGCGTCGAGACGCCCTCGCGCCAGGAGCGCGCGATGCCGGGGGTCAGCATGACCTGGCCGCTCGCGTCGTCGACGATGCGCGTCGTCGCCGCGAGGAAGCGGTCGCCCTCCTCGCCGCGCGGCACGAACACGACGCCCGGCTGCGTGCACAGCTGGCCGCTCGACCCCGTCACGCTCGCGACGTAGGCCGACGCGAGCGCGTCGATGTCGCCGTCCAGCGCCCCCGGCAGGATGAAGACCGGGTTCACCGAGCTCATCTCGGCGTAGACGGGGATCGGCACGGGGCGCTCCTGCGCCGTGCGCACGATCGAGAGGCCGCCGCCGCGCGAGCCCGTGAAGCCCACCGCCTGGATGGCGGGATCGGCGACGAGCGCCTGCCCGACCGCTGCGCCGGGGCCGTAGACGAGCGAGAACACGCCGGGGTGCAGACCGTGCTCGGCGATGGCGTCGGCGATGGCCGTCGCGACGAGCTCGCTCGTGCCGGGATGCGCGTTGTGCGCCTTGAAGACGACGGGGCAGCCCGCCGCGAGCGCCGAGGCGGTGTCCCCTCCCGCCGTGGAGAAGGCGAGCGGGAAGTTCGAGGCGCCGAACACGGCGACGGGCCCGAGCGGCACCTTGCGCTGGCGGATGTCGACGCGCGGCAGCGGAGCGCGGTCGGGGAGGGCGGGGTCGATGCGCACGCCGCGGTGGTCGCCCTGGCGCACGACCTGTGCGAACAGGCGCAGCTGGTTCGTCGTGCGGGCGCGCTCGCCCGTCAGTCGCGCCGCAGGCAGCCCCGTCTCGAGCCCGGCGCGCTCGATGAGGTCGTCGCCGAGCGCGTCGATACGGTCCGCCACTCCCTCGAGGAACGCCGCGTGGGTCTCGGGGTCGAGCGCCGAGAACGAGGGGAAGGCCTCGGCGGCCGCGGCCGTCGCCGCGCCCACCTGGGCGACGTCGAGCAGCGAGTAGGGGGGCTCGAGCGGCTCGCCCGTCGCGGGTGAGACGCCATGCGTCGTGCCGGCGGTGCCCGGCACGCGTGCGCCGGCGATGAAGGAGTGTCCGGTGAGCGTGGTCATGCGGCGATCCTCTCGGGGGCGACGCCCGCGGTCTCGATGAGGGCGGACAGGTCGGCGAACTCGGTCTTGCGCAGATCGTGCAGCGGCGGGCGGACGGGGCCGGCATCGCGCCCGACGGCGCGCAGACCCGCCTTCACGATCGAGACGCCGTAGCCGCGCCCGCGGTCGCGGATCTCGAGGTACGGCAGCACGAAGCGGGTGAGCTTCTCGGTGACGGCGGCGCGATCCTGCGCGCGCACGTCGCGGTAGAAGTCGAGCGCGAACTCGGGGACGAAGTTGAACAGCGCCGATGAGTACGTGCTCATGCCCATCTGCAACAGCGGCAGGGCGAACGTCTCGGCCGTCGGCAGGCCGCCGAGGTAGAAGAGGCGGTCGCCGTTGCGCGCATACACCTTCGCGAGGTGCTCGATGTCGCCGATCGCGTCCTTGAAGCCGATGAAGTTCTCGTGCCGGTCGGCGAGGCGCGCCACCGTCTCCGCCGAGTAGATCGCGTTCCCCCGGTTGTAGACGATGATCGCCAGCGAGGTCGCCGAGGCGATGGCGTCGACGTGCGCCTCCAGGCCCTCCTGGTCGCATTCGGTGAGGTAGGGCGGCAGCACGAGCAGTCCCTCGGCGCCCGCGGCCTCGGCGGCCTCCGCGTTCGCCACGGCCTGCCAGGTCGCGCCGCCCGCCGACGCGAGCACGGGCACCTCGGGGCGCGAGGACTCCACAGCGGCGCGCACCACGGCGGCCGACTCGGCCGGGGTGAGCGAGAAGCCCTCGCCCGTGCCGCCGGCGGCGAACAGGCCGGCGACGTCGTAGCTCGACTGCCACTCGACGTGCGCCCGGTACGCCGCCTCGTCGAACGCGAGATCGGCGGTGAATGCCGTGACGGGGAAGGACAGCAGCCCGTCCTTCAGGTGCGCCGCCAGCTCGGCGGGGGTGAAACGTGCCACGAGTTCTCCAACGTCGGATCGAACGGGTCTGAACGCCACGCTAGGACGCGTGCTCCATACCTGTCCAAGACGACTTCTGGATGATTCGATGCCCTGTGGGTATCAAGACAGCAGGGCGACGAAGCGCTGCAGGGCGGGGTTCGTGCTGGATCGGTTCCAGATGGCGTGCAGTTGCACGACGTCGTGCGCGGAGGGCCCGAGGTCGAGGTATGCGACGCCGTCGATGCCGAGCAGCCGTGCCGACTCCGGGACGAACGCGATGCCGCGACCGGCCGCGACGAGCGCGACCATCGTGGCGATCTGGCTGACGACGTGCACGGCGCCGGCGTGGTCGACGGGCAGCATGCGCACGGCGAGATCGTGGAAGTAGCGGGCCTTCGTCGCCGAGTGCATGATGAGGGGCTCCGCGCGCAGCGCCTCCGGCATCGGCGGCGCCTCCGACGCTGCGAGCGGGTGGGCAGCGGGAACCGCGAGCACGAGGTCCTCGGCGAGCACGAGCCGGGAGTCCAACAGGTCCGGATCGAACGGCGGACGCGCGAGCCCCAGGTCGAGGGAGCCGTCGGACAGCGCGTCCTTCTGCTGCCCGGTGACGAGCTCGTCGAGTTCGATGCGCACGTGCGGAAGCGCCTCCGAGACGGCGGCGAGCAGGGGGCCGAGCACGCTGTAGCCCGAGGCGGCCGTGAAGCCGATGCGCACGACGCCGCTGCGTCCCGCCGCGACCTCGCGTGCGGTCGCCGGGGCGCGCTCGACGGCGGCGAGGATCTCTCTCGCCTCCCGGAGGAACGCGTGTCCGGCCTCGGTGAGCACGACCCTCCGGTTGTCGCGATCGAGCAGGACGACGCCGAGAAGCGCCTCGAGCCGCTGGATCTGCCGGCTCAGCGGAGGCTGCGTCATCCGCAGGCGCTCGGCGGCGCGTCCGAAGTGGAGCTCCTCCGCCACGGTGACGAAGCAGCGGACCTGGTCGAGCGTGAACATGATGCCCTCAGGGTATCGCGCCATGCGGATTCGGGCTTGGACGTGCATGGATCGTCGTTCCTAGTCTGAACTCCCGTCCACACGGCCGTGCGACGGACAGGAGCAGCGCGACGTCGCCCTGCCCGGAAGGAAGAGCCGACATGAAAGCCACCCGCCTCGCCGGCGTCGCCGCGCTCGCGGCCTCCGCCCTCGCCCTCACGGCGTGCGGCGGCAACCTCCACTGGATGGAGGGGAGCAGCGATTTCCCGACCGGTCCCGTCACGATCACGGTGGGGCAGGCTCCCGGCGGATCGAGCGACCTCGTGGCCCGCGCGGTCGCCGAGGGGATGGCCGAGTCGCTCGGCGTCGCCGTCCCCGTGCTCAACAAGGAGGGCGCCAACGGCGCCCTCGCGACGGAGGAGGTCGCGGCCTCCTCGCCGGACGGCTACGAGCTCGTGCTGCTCAACGCCTCGCTCATCACCATCACGCCGCTCGCGGTGAGCCCCGCCGAGGCCGTCGACCTCGACGACCTCACGGTGCTGAAGGGCCTGTCGCAGGACGACTACGTGCTCGTCGCCAGCACGGCGTCGGGCTTCGAGAGCCTCGACGACCTGATCGCGGCCGACGACCTCGACTACGGCACGACGGGCGTCGGCACGGGCTCGCAGCTCGCCCAGGCCATCCTCTTCGCGGAGGCCGGGGTGACGGGCGAGGCCGTGCCGTTCGATTCCGGCTCCCCGGCGCTCACGGCGGTCATGGGCGACCAGGTGCAGGTGTCGACCATCCAGCTCGGCGAGGCGAAGCCGCAGATCGACGCCGGCACCGTGACGCCCCTCGTCGTGTTCTCCCAGGAGCGAAACGCCTTCCTGCCCGACGTCCCCACGGCCGCCGAGCTCGGATACACCGTGCCCGTCGCGCAGTACCGCGCCATCGCCGGCCCCGCCGACATGCCCGACGACGTCCAGGCCGCCCTCGTCGCGGCGATCGACGACGCGCTCGCGACCGGCGCCTACACCTCGTTCAACGAGACGAGCCTGCTCACACCGCGCGAGATCTCCGGCTCCGAGGTCGTCGAGGAGTGGACGGAGCTCGCCGAGACCTACCGGGCGCTCGTCGACGAGCACGGCATCTCGCTCACGGGCTGACCCCGCGTCGCCCGCTTCCGCTCATCCGAACCCGAGGAGGCAGTCTCATGGCAGACCAGCCGATCACGAAACCGCAGGCAGCGCTGCCCACGGACACCACCCCCGTCCCCATCGACGACACCCCGCCTCCCGCCGGGCCCGTCGCCAACCTCGCCTCGTCGCTCGTGACGGCCGCCGTCGGCGCCGCCGCCATCGCGCTGTCGATCGTCCTCGGCACGGGAACCCCCGCGCAGCCGGGGCCGGGCCTGTGGCCGCTCGCCGTCGGCGTCGTCGTGCTCGTCCTGTCGGCCGCGCAGCTCGTCGTCGGCCGCCGCGGCGGGGACGGCGAGACGTTCACCCGGGCATCGTGGATGGCCCTGTGGGGGTTCGCGAGCCTCGTCGCGCTCGTCGCCCTGATGCCGCACGTCGGCTTCGAGATCCCGTCGCTGCTCCTCTGCGTGCTCTGGCTGCGCGTGCTCGGGCACGAGCGCTGGCTCACCACCCTCGTCACGTCCGTCGCCGTCGTCGCGGGGTTCTACCTCGTCTTCGTCGGCGCGCTCGGAACCGCCATCCCGCACCTGATCTGAGGCAGACGACACCATGGACCTCCAGCCCGTGCTCGACGGCTTCGCCACCGTCTTCGAGCCCCTCAACCTGCTGTACTGCCTCATCGGCGTCGTCGTCGGCATGCTCGTGGGCGTGCTGCCGGGGCTCGGCCCCGCGGCGACCATCGCCATCCTGCTGCCGCTCACCTACGGGATCGAGCCCGTCACGGCGATCATCATGCTCGCCGGCATCTTCTACGGCGCCCAGTACGGCGGCACCATCACCTCCGTCCTGCTGCGGCTGCCCGGCGAGGCGAGCTCCGTCGTCACCGTGTTCGACGGCTACGCGCTCGCCAAGCGCGGGCGCGCCGGCACCGCCCTCGGCATCGCCGCGATCGGATCGTTCATCGGCGGCACCGTCGCCATCCTGGGGCTGACGCTGTTCGCGCCCGTCGTCGCGGGCTGGGCGCTGAGCTTCGGCCCGGCCGAGTACGCCGCGCTCGCGCTGCTCGGCATCCTGCTCGTCGCGACGATCTCGAGCGGATCCAAGCTGAAGGCCGTGATCGCGGCGGGCATCGGCCTCCTCCTCGCCACCGTGGGGCGCGACCCGTTCACGGGCGCCGAGCGCTTCACCTTCGAGAGCCTGCAGCTCGCCGACGGCATCGACTTCGTGCCGATCGCGATGGGCCTGTTCGGCCTCGGCGAGATCCTTTACAGCCTCGAGGAGCGCCACCGCGCCGAGACGATGACGCCCGCGCGCGTCGCGAACGTGTGGCCGAGCAGGTCGGATCTGCGTCAGTCGTCCGGCGCGTTCGCCCGCGGGTCGGTCGTGGGGTTCCTGCTCGGACTGCTCCCCGGCGGCGGCGCGACGATCGCCTCCATGGCGGGCTACGCCGTCGAGAAGAAGCGCGCCAAGGACCCCTCGCGCTTCGGACACGGGGCCGTCGAGGGCATCGCGGGCCCCGAGACCGCCAACAACGCGGCCGCGACGAGCTCGTTCATCCCGCTGCTCACCCTCGGCATCCCCGCGAACGCGACCATGGCGCTCATGTTCGGCGCCCTGCTCATCCAGGGGGTCACGCCAGGGCCGCAGCTCGTCGACCAGCATCCCGACCTGTTCTGGGGCGTCGTCAACTCGATGTACATCGGCAACGTGCTGCTGCTCATCATGTCGCTGCCGCTCGTGGGGCTGTTCGTGCGCATCCTGCGCGTGCGCGCGGCCATCCTCGCGCCGATCACGGCGCTCATCACCCTCGTCGGCGCGTACACGATCAACAACTCGATCTTCGACGTCGGCCTCGTCGTGGCCTTCGGCGCGATCGGCTACCTCATGAAGAAGTACGGGTTCGAGCCGGGGCCGCTCGTGCTCGCGTTCGTGCTCGGGTCGCTGCTGGAGTCGAGCATCCGCCGTGCGCTCCTGCTCTTCGACGGCGACCCGACCGGCTTCCTCACGCGGCCCATCTCAGGGGTGCTCATCGTCGTCGCGGTGGTGGTCGTCGTCCTGCCGCTCATCCAGTCGGCGCTGCGGCGCCGGCGCGATCCGGCCCTGCGCCCGTGACCCCCGCGGCCGGGCCCGTGGTCGTCGTCGACACAGGAGGCGCGGAGGGACGGGCCGCCCTCGCCGCCGGCCGCGCGGCCGCCGACGAGCGCGGCATGCCCCTCGTCGTCGTGCAGGCCGCCATCGTCCCGACCGCCGCCGCCGATCGCGTCGTCGACCCGGACGAGCCGGGGGCGATCTCCGCCGCCATCCGCGACGCGTCGCTCGTCGTCGTCGGGCTGCGGCAGCGCGAGGGTGCCGCGCGGTTCGTCCTCGCGACGCCCGCGATGCGCGTCGTGCTCGGCTCCGAGGCGCCCGTGCTCGTCGCGCGCCCGTAGCGCGCGGGAGGGGGCGCGGCCCCGGATCGGGTTCGTCTTGCGGTGTTTCGGCGCGCTCGTTCCTCGCTTGCTCGACGACCGGGATGGCGACGGCGTGGTGTGCTCCGCACCCCCGCGGCCTTTCCGGCCACTTCACGCGCGGAGCGAGCCGAAGCGCGGTGGCGTGTCTCGGGAGGGGGCACGGCCATCCGCGTCGGGTCGTCGTGCGGCGCCTCTCGCCGCGCTCCTTCCCCGCCCGCCCGGAGGCCGCGTGGAGGCCCTCGGCGGCGCCTGGTGCCCTTCACAGGATGCCGATCCTAGGATTGAGCGCATGTGCGGAATCGTCGGATACGTCGGACCTCGTGAGAGCCAGGACATCCTCCTCGCGGGCCTCGCCCGCCTCGAGTACCGGGGCTACGACTCCGCGGGCATCGCCGTCATCGACCGCGACGGCGCCCTCGGCATGCGGAAGAAGGCGGGGAAGCTCGCCCGCCTGCGCGAGACCCTCGCGGAGAGCCCGATCGCCGCGGGCACGACGGGCATCGGCCACACCCGCTGGGCCACGCACGGCGGCCCGACCGACCTCAACGCGCACCCGCACCTGGCCGACGACGACAGGCTCGCCGTCATCCACAACGGCATCATCGAGAACTTCGCGGATCTCAAGGCCGAGCTCGTCGCCGAGGGGCACGTGTTCCGCAGCCAGACCGACACCGAGGTCGCCGCCGTCCTGCTCGGCCGCGAGTACCGGGCGTCCGGCGGAGATCTCGCCGCCGCGTTCCGCGCCGCGGTCCGCCGCTTCGAGGGCGCGTTCACGCTGCTCGCGATGCACGAGGACCACCCGGGCCTCGTCGTCGCCGCGCGACGCAACTCGCCGCTCGTCATCGGGCTCGGCGAAGGGGAGAACTTCCTCGGCTCGGACGTCGCCGCGTTCGTCGAGCACACCCGCCGCGCTCTCGCGATCGGACAGGACCAGATCGTCGCCATCACCCCGGCGGGCGTGGAGGTCACCGACTTCGACGGCGGCGAGGTGGCGGTGGAGCCCTTCGAGGTCTCGTGGGACGCCTC
The DNA here is from genome assembly GCF_039543865.1 of Microbacterium gilvum. Taxonomy (NCBI): domain Bacteria; kingdom Bacillati; phylum Actinomycetota; class Actinomycetes; order Micrococcales; family Microbacteriaceae; genus Microbacterium; species Microbacterium gilvum. The sequence goes on from NZ_BAABKO010000004.1 coordinate 148,396, forward strand.
CGCCGCCGACAAGGGCGGATGGTCGAGCTTCATGGCGAAGGAGGTCTCGGAGGAGCCGGAGGCCGTCGCCAACACCATCCGCGGCCGCGTCAAGGACGGCGAGATCGTCATCCCCGAGCTCGACGGCCTCGACGACCTCTTCCAGGGGGTGAGCCGCGTCATCGTCCTCGCGTGCGGCACGGCCTACTACGCGGGCCTGGTCGGCAAGTACGCCATCGAGCAGTGGGCGCGCATCCCGGTCGACGTCGAGCTCGCGCACGAGTTCCGCTACCGCGACCCCATCGTGGGGCCCGACACGCTGGTCGTCTCGATCAGCCAGTCGGGCGAGACGATGGACACGCTCATGGCGGTCAAGGAGGCCGCGCGCCTCGGCGCGCGCACGCTGTCGATCTGCAACACGCAGGGGGCGACCATCCCGCGCGAGTCGGACGCCATCGTCTACACGCACGCCGGCCCCGAGGTCGCGGTCGCGTCGACGAAGGCGTTCGTCGCGCAGATCACGGCGCTCTACCTGCTCGCCCTCCACGTCGGCCGCGTGCGCGGTGCGCTGTCGCCCGCGGTCGCGGCCGCGAGCATCCGCGAGCTCGAGGCGCTGCCGGAGAAGATCCAGTGGATCCTCGAGAACGAGCAGGAGCGCATCGAGCAGCTCTCGCGCTGGATGTCGGACACGCGGTCGGTACTCTTCCTCGGCCGTCACGTCGGATACCCGATCGCGCTCGAGGGTGCGCTCAAGCTCAAGGAGCTGTCGTACATCCACGCCGAGGGGTTCGCGGCCGGCGAGCTGAAGCACGGCCCCATCGCGCTCATCGAGCCGGGGCAGCCCGTGTTCGTCATGGTGCCGTCGCCGCGCGGCGCCGCCACGCTGCACGCCAAGGTCATCTCGAACATCGAGGAGATCCGCGCGCGCGGCGCCCGCGTGATCGCGGTCGCGGAGGAGGGCGACGCCGCCGTGCTGCCGTTCGCCGACGAGGTGCTGCGCGTGCCGCTGGCCTCGCCGCTGTTCGAGCCGATCCTCGCCGTCGTGCCGCTGCACGTCTTCGCGATGGGGCTCGCGACGGCGAAGGGTCTCGACGTCGACCAGCCCCGCAACCTCGCGAAGTCGGTCACGGTCGAGTAGCCCCGGGCGTCCCGCCCGCCCCCGCCCTTCTCTCCGCCTGCCCCTTTCCTTGCTCTCGTCCAACGGATATCCGTTGGACGAGAGCACACGGGATGACGTGAAATCGGATGTGGTCGGGGCAATGGGATATCCGTTGGACGAGGGGATCGCGGGGCGAGCAACCCGAGGACGAGGAGGAGATGAACGCATGATCATCGGGATCGGCGTCGACCTCGTCGACGTGCCGCGGTTCGAACGCACACTCGCGCGCACGCCGCGCCTCGCCGAGCGGCTGTTCACGCCCCATGAGGCCGGGCTGCCGCTGCGGTCGCTCGCGGCGCGCTACGCCGCGAAGGAGGCCCTCATCAAGGCGCTCGGCGGCTCCGACGGCGTCACCTGGACGGAGATCGAGATCGCGCGGCTGGGCGAGCGCGAAGCGCCCCGGTTCGAGCTGACGGGCGCCACCGCGCGCGTCGTCGCCGCACGCGGCATCGCGCGCCTGCACCTGTCGCTCTCGCACGACGCAGGCTTGGCCATCGCATACGTCGTGGCCGAGTCGGATGGCGATGGTCCTGCGGGGGCGGATCGCGCGGCTGAGTCGGATGACCCGGCCGAGTCGGATGGTCCTGCCGAGTTGGATGACACGGGCGCGACCCGGGGAGGACGAGGATGACCGAGGAGCGGACCATGCGCGAGGCCGTCATCGACCGCGCCGCGATCGCCCACAACGTGCGTCGGCTGCGCGAGGTCGCCGGCACACGGGAGTTCATCGCCGTCGTGAAGGCCGACGGCTATGGGCACGGAGCGCTGACGGCCGCGCTCGCCGCGATCGAGGGCGGCGCGACGCGGCTCGGCGTCGCCGAGATCCCCGAGGCGCTCGCGCTGCGCGCCGCGGGCATCGAGGCTCCCATCATCGCCTGGCTGCACGACCCCGTCGACGACTTCGCGTCCGCCGTGGCCGCGGGCATCGAGCTCGGCGTCTCGCGCATCCCCCAGCTCGCCGCGATCGCGGCTTCCGGCTCCGCCGTCGCCGCCGCGCCCGCCGCCGCCGCTTCCTCGCCGGGGTCGCAGTTCGCGTCCTCAGGGGGCGATTCCGGGACGCGAACTGCGACCCGGACGGCGGGGGGCGGCGCCCCCCGCGTGCACCTCAAGCTCGAGACCGGGCTCGGCCGCAACGGGCTCGCCCCCGCGGAGTGGCCGGAGGCCTTCGCCGAGGCGGCACGGCTCGAGGCCGAGGGCCGCATCGTCGTCGAGGGCGTCTTCAGCCACCTCTCCGGGACGAGCGACGCCGACGACCTCGCGCAGGTCGCCGCGTTCGAACAGGGTCTCGCGCTGGCCTCCGCCGCGGGGCTCCGCCCGGTCATCCGCCATCTCGCCGCCACGGCCGCGGCCATCCGCCTGCCCGCCGCGCGCTTCGACGCGGTCCGCGTCGGGATCGGCATCTACGGCCTGTCGCCGTTCGACGACGCCTCGTCGGCCGACCTCGGCCTGCGTCCTGCGATGACCGTGCGCGGACGCGTCGCCGCCGTGCGCCGCGTCCCGGAGGGGCAGGGCGTGTCCTACGGATACGCGCACCGCACCGCTCGCGAGACGACGCTCGCCCTCGTGCCGCTCGGATACGCCGACGGCATCCCGCGCCAGGCGTCGGGACGCGCCCCCGTCCGGATCGGCGCGGAGCGCTTCCGCGTGTCGGGGCGCATCGCGATGGACCAGTTCGTCGTCGACGTCGGCGACCATCCCGTCGCGGTCGGCGACACGGTGCTGCTGTTCGGCGACCCGGCGGATGGCGCGCCTCCCGTCGAGGAATGGGCCGCCGCGGCCGACACCATCAACTACGAGATCGTCACGCGCATCGGACCGCGCGTGACGCGGAGGGTGGAGGGATGATCCCCGACGACCTGCTGGGCGCGCACGACGTGCCAACGGCATCCGACATGGAGGAGCTCGGGCGCCGGCTCGGAGCGACGCTCGCCGCGGGCGACCTCGTCGTCCTCACCGGCCCGCTCGGCGCCGGGAAGACGACCCTCACGCGCGGGCTCGCGGAATCGCTCGGCGTGCGCGGGCCCATCCAGAGCCCCACCTTCGTCATCGCCCGCACGCATCCGTCGCTCGTCGGCGGCGCGCCACTCGTGCACGCCGACGCCTACCGGCTCTCGTCGGCGCTCGAGCTCGACGATCTCGACATCGACGTCGACGGCTCGGTCGTCGTCATGGAGTGGGGGCGCGACAAGGTCGACGGCCTGCGCGACACCTGGTGGGATGTCGAGATCACCCGTCCCGTCGGAGGGCGCGGCGCCGACACCATGTGCGGCGATCTGGGCCGGTCGACGGCCGCGCTCGACGACGATGCCCCTCGCGTCGTCGTGATCGAGAAGCGCACGGCATGACCCGCCCGTCCCTCGGCGCCCAGCTCGGACGGCGCCGGCCCATCGGCATGCTCGTCGCGGAGGCGGGGCAGGGCACGCAGGGCGACGCGACCCTGGGCCGGCACCTCTCCATGATCCAGCTCGCCATGATCTCCGTCGGGGCGACGCTCGGAACGGGCATCCTCGCGCTGCTGGCCGAGCAGATCCCGCACGCGGGTCCCGGCATCTGGATGAGCGTCCTCCTCGCCGCGATCCCCGCACTGCTCTCGGCCCTGTCGTACGCCGAGATGGCGGGCGCCGTGCCGGTGTCGGGATCGAGCTACTCGTACGCGTACGTGACGCTCGGCGAGGGCGTCGCGTGGGTCGTCGGGTGGTGCCTCGTGCTCGAGTACGGCGTCTCGGTGGCCGCCGTCGCCTCGGGCGCGGGACAGTACGTCGACGAGACGCTGCGGATCTTCGGGCTGTCGCTCCCGGCCGCGATCGCGTCGGATCCGTCGGCGGAGGGCGGCGTGTTCAACCTCAGCGCGTTCGTGCTCGTCGTGCTCGCGATGGTGTTCCTCGTGCGGGGCGTGCGGGAGGCGGCGTGGGTGAACACCGTGCTCGTCGTCCTCAAGATCGCCGTGCTGCTGTTCTTCGCCGCCGTCGCGTTCACCGCGTTCCGCGTCGACCACTTCGCGGGGATGTTCGACGCGTTCGTCCCCGGGATCACGGGCGCGGCGGCCGTGCTCTTCTTCTCGTACATCGGCTTCGACGCGGCGTCGACGGCGGGGGAGGAGGCGCGCGAGCCCGCGCGCGACCTGCCCCGTGCCATCCTGCTGGGGATGGGCCTCGTGACGGTCATCTACGTGCTCGTCGCGGTCGCGGCCGTCGGCGCGCGGGAGGCGTCGTGGTTCGCCGACAACGGGCTCGTCACGGTGCTCGCCGAGGTGACCGGCGAGCCGTGGTTCGGCGTCGTGTTCTCCGTGGGCGCCCTCATCGCCTTCGCGAGCATCGTCCTCACGGTGCTCTACGGGCAGACGCGCATCCTGCTGACGATGTCGCGCGACGGGCTCGTGCCGCGCGTGTTCGGCCGCATCTCCCGGACCACCCGCACGCCCGTGGCCGGCACGCTCATCACGGGCAGCGTCATCGCGGTCGCCGCCGGCATCGTGCCGCTCGGCGAGCTCGCCAACGCGACGAGCATCGGCACGTTCGCGGCGTTCACTGTCGTGAACATCGCCGTCATCGTGCTGCGCGTGCGCCGACCCGACCTGCCCCGCACGTACCGCGTGCCGCTGTTCCCCGTCGTCCCCGCGCTCGGCGCGCTCACGTGCGTCGCGCTCATGACGCAGCTGTCGGCCGCGACGTGGGTCGCGTTCGCCTGCTGGATGGCCGTGGGCGCGCTCGTCTACGCCGCCTACGGCCGCCGGCACTCGCGCGTCGGAGCGCTCGACGACGCCGCCTACCGCGCCGCGCTCGCCGCGGAGTAGCGCCGGCTCCGGAGGGATGGCGGGGGTCGCCGCGCGCGCACACCGCACCGCCGCGGGCTCTCGGCGTTCCGTGACCCGCGGGAAACTACGCTGGATGGCATGATCCTGGCCGTCGACACCTCCATCGGCACGGGCGTCGCCGTCGTCGCGCCCGATGGCGAGATCCGCTCCGAGGCCGTGAGCGAGAACGCCCTCGGGCACGCCGAGGTCATCGGCACGCTCCTCGAGCGCGCGCTCGCCGACGCGGGCATCCGGTCCGACGCCGTCACGCACGTCGCGGCCGGCATGGGGCCCGGCCCGTTCACGGGGCTCCGCATCGGGATCGCCGCCGCGCGCGCCTTCGCGCTGGGGCGCGGCATCCCCGTCTTCGGCGTCGTCAGCCACGACGCCGTCGCGCACGAGCTCGGCGTCGTCTTCCCCGCCGGGGGCTTCGCGGTCGCCACCGACGCGCGGCGCAAGGAGAACGCGATCTCGGTCTACGGCGGTCCGTCGAAGGGCCTTCCGGTGCGCGTCGCCGGCCCCGAGCTGCGCCCCCGTGACGCCGATCTGTCGGCAGACCCCCTGCTCGCCGCACTCGCCGGTGCGGATGTCGCCGCTGCCGCGTCATTCGCCGGTGCGGATGTCGCTGCGCCCGATCCCGCGGGAGCTCGCGACGCCCTCGCCCGGGTCGGAGCCGTCGACCCGGCACTCGGCGACCGCCTCGTCCTCGCGACGCGCATCCCGATCGGCGTGCTGGGACGCGTGGCGGCCATCCGCATCGCCCGCGGCGAGACGCCCGACGTCGACGAGCCGCTCTACCTGCGCTCGCCCGATGTGAAGGCCCCCGCCCCGCGCAAGAAGGTCGGCTCGTGACCATCCGCCCTGCGACGCCCGCCGACCTCGCCGACATCATGGCGCTTGAGCGCGCCTCGTTCCCCTCCGACGCGTGGAGCGAGACGATGATGCGCGAGGAGCTCGCGTCGCCGTTCGGGCACTACCTCGTGCTCGAGCAGGGGCCGGCGTTCGCGGGGTACGCGGGATTCCGCAGCCTGCCGAAGGCGGCGGACGGCGACGTGCAGACCATCGCCGTCGCACCGGATGCCCGTGGCCGCGGGCAGGGCCGCGCCCTCCTTCGCGCGCTCGTCGCGGAGGCGGATCGACGGGGCGTGCGCGAGGTGTTCCTCGAGGTGCGCGCCGACAACCCCGTCGCGCAGGCGCTGTACGTCTCCGAGGGCTTCGCCGAGATCGCCCGGCGACCGCACTACTACCAGCCCGACGACGTCGACGCGATCATCATGAAGCTCGACGTCCCCGCCTGGCGCGCGGGCCGCCATCCCGACACCGCAGGAGCCTGCTGATGAACGTCGCCGAACCCCTCGTGCTCGGCATCGAGACGAGCTGCGACGAGACCGGCATCGGCATCGTGCGCGGTCGCACGCTGCTGAGCAACACCATCGCGAGCAGCATGGACGAGCACGCCCGCTACGGCGGGGTCGTGCCGGAGGTCGCCGCCCGCGCGCACCTTGAGGCGCTGCAGCCCGCGATCGAGAAGGCCGTCGCCGAGGCGGGCGTCGCGCTCGCCGACGTCGACGCCGTCGCCGTGACGAGCGGGCCGGGCCTCGCGGGCGCGCTCATGGTCGGTGTCGGCGCCGCGAAGGCCCTCGCCGTCTCGCTCGACAAGCCGCTCTACGCCGTGAACCATCTCGTCGGGCACATCGCCGCCGACATCCTCACGCCGGATGCCGCGCCGCTCGAGTACCCCACGGTGGCGCTCCTCGTGTCGGGCGGGCACACGTCGCTGCTCCTCGTCCGCGACCTCACGAGCGACGTCGTGCTGCTCGGCGAGACCGTCGACGACGCCGCGGGCGAGGCGTTCGACAAGGTCGCGCGCATCCTCGGCCTGCCGTACCCCGGCGGCCCGGAGATCGACCGCGCGGCGGCCGGCGGCGATCCCACGGCCATCCGCTTCCCACGCGGGCTGTCGCGCGCGAGCGATCGCGAGAAGCACCGCTGGGACTTCTCGTTCTCGGGCCTGAAGACCGCCGTGGCCCGGTGGATCGAGGAGCGCGAGGCGGCGGGCGACGACATCCCGATGGCGGATGTCGCGGCGAGCTTCCGCGAGGCCGTCGTCGACGTGCTCGTGACGAAGGCGCTCGACGCGTGCGCCGAGTTCGGCGTGCCGCGGCTCCTGCTCGGCGGCGGCGTCATCGCGAACCGGCGCCTGCGCGACGTCGCGCTCGAGCGCGGCGCCGCCGCGGGCGTCACCGTGCGCATCCCTCCGCTCAGCCTGTGCACCGACAACGGCGCCATGATCGCCACGCTCGCGTCCGAGCTCATCCAGTCGGGCCATGCGCCGTCGAGCCTCGAGTTCGGCGCCGACTCGACGCTTCCGGTCACCGACATCCAGGTCGCCAGGCGGTCATGACGACCGAGCCGGAGGACGCCGCGCAGCTCGCCGACGACGAGCTGCTCAACACGGTGCCTCCGCCGCGGCGGCGCGCCCGTCGCCGCGTCTCCGTCTCGAGCCCGTCGATGACGCTCGGGATGTTCTCGCTCACCATGGCGTGGTTCACGCCGTGGGTCGCGCCGCTGGGGGTCGTCGCCGTCGTCCTCGCGCTCGTCGCGCTCCTGCGACGCCAGTCGGATCGTCCCCTCGCCTGGTGGGGGCTGGGGTTCGGCCTCGTCGCGCTCGCCTTCTGCGCGATCTGGGCGATCTGGATCCTCGATCAGCTCGGCGAGGTTCCCGCGATCGAGCTGCCCGTGCCGTAGCACGGGGACGCGAGTGGGTGATCTCGGCCGCTCTCCCGGGCGGTGAGCGGCGGGATCCACCCACTCTCGGGGCGCGCCGGGTTCGGGGCGAGCCCCGGGTCAGACGCGGTCGGCGAGGATGGCCGTCCGGCGCCCGTCGATCCGCGTGACGATGAGGGTGGCCGACTCCTCACCCCGCAGGTTGAGCTTCTTGCGGAGCTCGGCGGGATCGAGGTCGACGCCGCGCTTCTTGATCTCGAGCGTGCCGATGCCGCGGGCACGGAGGGCCTTCGCGAGCGCCTTCGTGTCGGCCGGCAGGGTCTCGCGGACGCGGAACGACGTGACGAACGGCGTCGTGAGCGGCGCGTCGCCCGTGAGGTAGGCGATGCCGGACGCGACCGGACCGGCCTGCAGCGATCGCGCGACGTCGCCCACGAGGCGCGCGCGGATGACGGCGCCCTCAGGCTCGTGCAGGAAGGCGCCGAGCGTGTGCACCGGCTCGTCCTCGACGTCGGCCGGCGCCGTGAGCTCGTGCGACTCGTCGCCGCGCAGCACGAGCGCGGCGCGCCGTACGCCGTCGCGGGCGAGCGCGCCGGACCACAGCACGACCTCGACGGTGGACCCGTCGACGCTCACCCACTGCGCCTCGACGTCGTCGGGGATCGACTCGCGATCGTGCGCCGGGCCCAGCTTCATGCCCACGGGCATCCTCTCGCCGAGCGCATGCGCCCAGTCGAGCGAGGGGGAGTAGTCGGATGCCGCGACGCGACGGGTCTCGGAGTGGCCGGCCGTGCGGCGGGCGGGGTCGAGCCAGACGGCGTCCCAGCCGGCGACGTCGACGACCTCCGCGCGTGCCGAGCGCACCTCGACGGCATCGCCGAAGGGGCGCAGGTTGTAGGCGGCGAGGGCGGCCGTGACGGGGTCGGCGTCCACGGCGAGCACGTCGAGCCCGACGCCCGCGAACGCGAGGGCGTCGCCGCCGATGCCGCAGCCGAGATCGGCGACCCGGGCCATCCCCGCCCGCCGCATGCGCGCGGCATGGTGCGCGGCCACGGCCATCCGCGTGGCCTGCTCGACGCCCGCGCGTGTGAAGAGCATGCGCGAGGCGAACGGGCCGAACTTCGCCGCGGCGCGCGAGCGCAGGCGCACCTGCCCGACCACGGCCGATACGAGGTCGGGGGAGTGCCCGGCGGCACGGAGGCGGGAGACGGCGCGCGCGACGTCGGCCGTCGTCTCGACGGGGTCGAGGGCGTCGAGCAGCGCGAGCCCCTCTGAGGTGAGCAGCGCGTCGAGTTCTCCCTGTTCCATGGTGACCATTCTCCCGTGTCGCTCCGTGTCGACGGATTGGCACTCGCGTTGCGAGAGTGCCAGGGGCGGGCATACACTGGCGTTAGCACTCTCACCATGAGAGTGCGAACACTCAGTCTTCCGTCGAAGCACACGAAAGAAGAGGTGAACCGTGTCGGTTTCCATCAAGCCGCTCGAGGACCGCATCGTCATCCAGCAGGTCGAGGCCGAGCAGACCACCGCGAGCGGTCTGGTCATCCCCGACACCGCCAAGGAGAAGCCCCAGGAGGGCGAGGTCGTGGCCGTGGGCCCCGGCCGCATCGACGACAACGGCAACCGCGTTCCGCTCGACGTCGCCGTCGGCGACCGCGTCCTGTACAGCAAGTACGGCGGGACCGAGGTCAAGTTCGGCGCCGACGAGTACCTCGTGCTCTCGGCCCGCGACGTCCTCGCGGTCGTCGTCCGCTGACGACAGCCTCTCTGGAAGGGCCCGGCGCTTCGGCGTCGGGCCCTTCCGCCGTCCGCGGCAGGACGACGCCGTCCGCCGCAGGGCGATGCCGCGCCGCGGCAGGACGACGCCGCGCCGCGGTTGGCAGGATTCCGGCGGCACCCGTCCGCCGCCCGCGGCCGACGGCCCGCCGCGCGGGGATAGCCTGATCGGGTGAGCAGCTCCCCCTCCCTCGTCCCGTCGGATCGCGAACGGGCCCTGGGCACGGGATACGGCTTCAGCGCGTACCTGCTCTGGGGAGTGCTGCCGCTCTACTTCGTCTGGCTGAAGCCCACGGGCCCGTGGGAGGTCGTCGCGCTGCGCGTGCTCCTCTCGCTCGTCTTCTGCGCGCTCCTCCTCACGGTCATGCGGGGCTGGGGGCGGATGGTCGCCGTGCTGCGGAATCCGCGGCTCGCGCTCTGGACGGCCGTCGCGGGGCTCCTCATCTACGTCAACTGGCAGGCGTTCCTCATCGCGACGCAGACGGGTCACGTCGTCGAGTCGAGCCTCGGCTACTTCATCAACCCGATCACGACCGTGCTCCTCGCGGTGCTCGTGCTGCACGAGCGCGTCCGCCCCGCGCAGTGGGCGGCGATCGGCATCGCCGCCGTCGCGGTGATCGTCATCGTCGTCGCGTACGGATCCGTGCCGTGGATCTCGCTCATCCTGACGGCGTCGTTCGGCGTCTACGGCCTCGTGAAGAACCGCATCGGCGGCGCGGTCGACGCCGTGAGCGGCCTCGCGCTCGAGACGATGTGGCTCGCGCCCATCGCGGTCGTGCAGCTCGTCGTCGTGGCCGCGACGACGGGGCTCACGTACGGGCAGGTCAGCGTCGGGCACACGATCCTGCTGTCGCTCGCGGGCGTGGCGACCGCCATCCCGCTGCTGCTCTTCGCGGCCGGAGCGCGCCGGGTCTCGCTCACGACCGTCGGGCTGCTGCAGTTCATCGCGCCGATCCTGCAGTTCCTGTGCGGCGTCGTCGTCCTGCACGAGCCCATGCCGGTCGAGCGCTGGATCGGCTTCGCGATCGTGTGGGTCGCGCTCGTCGTGCTCACGGTCGACATGGTGCGCCACGCGCGCCGCAGTCGTCGCGCCGTCGCGGAGCCCATCGCCTGACGCGGACGACGTCCGGCTCGGCGGATGAGCAGTGCCGACGGAGGGACGCTCAGGTAACGATTGCGTCGCGATGCCTCACTGGGTATCGCCTGTGAGCGGAAACCGAAACACCCTCGTAGCAATGCATCGGTAGCGTGCCGCGCACAGTCGCGGGGCACCCACCGCTACCACCCGATCTCCGGATCACCGAGAAAGGACCCATCCCATGGTTCGATCCAGGAAGGCTCTCACGGGCTTCGCCGCGTTGGCAGGGGCGTCGGCGCTCGTGCTCGCCGGCTGCGCCTCCGGCGGTGGCGACACCACCGCGTCGGAGGAACCCGAGGAGACGACGGATTCGAGCGCCGACGTCGGAGGAGACCTCGCGCTCAAGATCGGAACGGCTCTGCCGGTGACGGGCTCGCTCGCGTTCCTCGGCCCGCCCGAGATCGCGGGCGTGAACTACGCCCAGTCGCTCATCAACGAGTACACCGAGACGAGCGGCCTCGACCTGGAGGTCGTGCACGGCGACTCCGGCGACCTCGACAACAAGGCGTACGAGACCGAGATCCCCCGCCTGCTGAGCGAGAACGTGTCGGCCATCATCGGCGCGGCCTCCTCCGGCGTCTCGCTCCAGTTCATCGACCAGGTCGTCGGCGCCGGCGTGATCCAGTTCTCGCCCGCGAACACGTCCGACGCGTTCACGACGTACGAGGATGACGGGCTCTACTTCCGCACGGCGCCCTCCGACGTGCTGCAGGGCGACGTGCTCGGCAACTTCATCGCCGAGCAGGGGCATCAGACGCTCGGCCTCATCGTGCTCAACGACTCGTACGGCACGGGCCTCGCCGGGTACGTCACCGAGGCGTTCGAGGCGGCCGGCGGCGAGGTGGTCGCGAGCTCGACCTTCAACCCGGGCGACACGACGTTCGACTCGCAGATCGCCGAGGTGACGGCCGAGGACCCCGACGCCATCGCGCTCATCACGTTCGACGAGGCGAAGGTTATCGTGCCGAACCTCGTGGACGCGGGCTACCCTGCCGAGGATCTCTTCTTCGTCGACGGCAACCTCGCGAACTACTCCGAGGACTTCGAGCCCGGCACGCTCACGGGCGCGCTTGGCACCTACCCCGGCCCGACCCCGGCGCAGGTGCAGGACTTCGTCGACGGCCTCGACGCGTTCGTGGAGGAGTCGGGCACCGAGGCGCTGAGCGACTACACCTACGCGCCCGAGTCGTACGACGCGACGAACCTCATCGCGCTCGCCGCGCTCGCCGCAGGGTCGACCGACCCGGCGGACATCGCGGCGAAGCTGCAGGAGGTCTCGGGCGGTTCGGGAGACGGCGAGAAGTGCGAGACGTTCGCCGACTGCGCCGACATCATCCTCGACGGCGGCACCGCCGACTACGACGGCGTCTCGAGCCCCGTCACGTTCGACGACGTGGGCGACCCGACCGAGGGAATGATCAACATCTACCAGTACCAGGACGACAACACGTACGTCCCGTTCGAGGGCTGATCACCCGCTCCGAGGCCCCGTCTCCCGTCCCGGGAGGCGGGGCCTCGGCCGTGCCCGGGCCTGCTGACCCGAGTTGTTTTCGGCGACCCGAAAAGCTACGTTTTCGGCATGCCGAAAAATCTCGCGAAGGGTGCTGCCGCCCTCGCCGCGGCCATGGTCGCGCTGTCGGGGTGCAGCGCGGCGGACGACGGCGACGACGGGCGTCCCGTCGTGCTCACGACCTTCACCGTCCTCGCCGACATGGCCGAGAACGTCGCGGGGGAGCATCTGCGCGTCGAGTCGATCACGAAGGCCGGCGCGGAGATCCACGGCTACGAGCCGACCCCGGGCGATATCCGCCGGGCCGCCGACGCCGACCTCATCCTCGACAACGGCCTGAACCTCGAGGCGTGGTTCGCGCAGTTCGTCGAGTCCGTCGACGTCCCCCACGTCGTCGTGTCCGACGGGGTCGACCCCATCGACATCGCGGGCGACGCGTACGCAGGCACTCCGAACCCGCACGCGTGGATGAGCCCGCTCAACGCCCTCGTCTACGTCGAGAACATGGTCGACGCGTTCTCCGAGCTCGATCCCGACCACGCCGACGACTACGCGGCGAACGGCGACGCGTACGCCGCCGAGCTGCAGGCCGTGCACGACGAGCTCGTGGGGGAGCTCGAGGCGCTCCCCGCGACCCAGCGCGCGCTCGTGACCTGCGAGGGCGCGTTCTCCTACCTCGCCCGCGACGCGGGTCTCGAGGAGGCGTACATCTGGCCCGTCAACGCGGAGCAGCAGGCGACGCCGCAGCAGATCGCCGCCGCGATCGAGTTCGTCGACACCGCCTCCGTGCCGGCGGTGTTCTGCGAGTCGACGGTCTCCGACAAGCCGATGCAGCAGGTCGTCGACGCGACGGGGGCGGCCTACGGCGGTGTGCTCTACGTCGACTCGCTCTCGGAGGCGGATGGCCCCGTGCCGACGTACCTCGACCTCCTCCGCTACGACGCGGAGACCATCGCGGCAGGGCTGACCTCGTGAGGCCGGCGATCGAGGTCGACGGCGTGACCGTCCGCTATCGCGACGTCCTCGCCCTCGACGACGCGTCCCTCACGGTCGAGGCGGGGCGCGTCACGGCGCTCATCGGGATGAACGGATCGGGGAAGTCGACCCTGTTCAAGAGCGTCCTCGGGCTCGTCCGGCCGGACGCGGGCACCGTGCGCATCGACGGGGCAGCGCCCGCGGCGGCGCGCAGATCCGGCGTCGTGGGGTACGTCCCGCAGAGCGAGGACGTCGACTGGGCGTTCCCCGTCTCGGTGCGGGACGTCGTCATGATGGGGCGCTACGGCCGCCAGGGGCTCACGCGCCGGCCGCGTGCGAGCGACCGGTCAGCCGTCGAGGAGGCGCTCGGGCGCGTCGACCTCGTCGATCTCGCCCACCGCCAGATCGGGCAGCTGTCCGGCGGCCAGCGCAAGCGCGCGTTCGTCGCCCGCGGCATCGCCCAGTTCGCGGGGCAGAGCGCCGGAGCGCGGATCCTGCTGCTCGACGAGCCGTTCGCGGGCGTCGACAAGCGCTCGGAGGCGACGATCGTTCGCCTGCTCCGCGAGCTCGCGGCGGACGGATGCACCGTGCTCGTGTCCACGCACGACCTGCATGCGCTGCCGCAGCTCGCGGACGACGCCGTGCTGCTGCTGCGCCGTCCGCTGTTCCATGGAACGGTCGCGGAGGCGCTCGAGCCGGCGAACCTCGCGCGCGCCTTCGGTCTGGAGGACGTGGCATGACCATCCTCGATCTGCTGCTGGAGCCGCTGCAGTACGACTTCATGGTCCGGGCGCTCGTCGCCACCGCCGTCGCCGCCGTCGTGTGCGCGCTGCTGTCGTGCTGGCTCGTGCTCGTGGGATGGTCGCTCATGGGCGACGCGGTGTCGCACGCCGTGCTCCCGGGCGTCGTCATCGCCTACATCGTCGGCGCGCCGTTCGCGCTCGGCGCCCTCGTGTTCGGGCTGCTCGCGGTCGCACTCATCGGCCTGCTGCGCGACACCAGCCGGGTGAAGGAGGATGCCGCGATCGGCATCGTGTTCACCACGCTGTTCGCGCTCGGCCTCGCTCTCATCTCGGTCACCCCGAGCCAGACCGATCTGAACCACATCATCTTCGGCAACATCCTCGGGGTGTCCGACGGCGACCTGCTGCAGATCGGGGTGCTCGCCGCCGTCGCGCTCGCCGTGCTGCTCGTGAAGCGCCGCGACCTCACGCTGTACGCCTTCGACCCGACGCACGCCTTCGCGATCGGCCTGTCTCCGCGCCTGCTGGGTGCCGTCCTGCTCGGCGTGCTGGCACTCACGGCGGTCGTGGCGCTGCAGGTGGTCGGGGTCATCCTCGTCGTCGCGATGCTCATCATCCCGGGGGCGACCGCGCACCTGCTGACCGACCGCTTCGGGCGGATGCTCGTCATCGCGCCGACGCTGTCCGCGGCATGTTCCGTGATCGGCATATATCTGAGCTACTGGCTCGATGCGGCCTCGGGTGCGCTCGTGATCCTCGTCCAGGGGGTGCTGTTCACGCTCGTCTACCTGTTCGCCCCCGCCCACGGAGTGATCGGGCAGCGGATCTTCCGCAGGCGCGCACGCGCGTGACGGGATCGGACCGGAGGGGCGGATGGCCGGGGTGCGGCCCCGGCCATCCGCTCAGACGCCGAGGGTGCCGAGGTAGAGCTGCGTGACCTTGGGGTCGCTGAGCAGCTCCCGGCCCGTGCCCGTGTACGCGTCGCGCCCCTGGTCGAGCACGTAGCCGCGGTCGCAGATCTGCAGGCAGCGGCGGGCGTTCTGCTCGACCATGATGCAGGTCACTCCGGCGCGGTTGATCTCCGAGACGCGGATGAACGCCTCGTCCTGGCGGACGGGCGACAGACCAGCCGACGGCTCGTCGAGGAGCAGCACCTTGGGGTCCATCATGAGAGCGCGCCCCATCGCGACCATCTGCCGCTCGCCGCCCGACAGGCCGCCGGCGCGCTGGCCGAGGCGCTTGGCGAGGTCGGGGAACACCGACGTGACGAAGTCGACGCGCTCGGCGTACATCTTCGGCTTCTGGTAGGCCCCCATCTGCAGGTTCTCGGCGATCGTGAGCGACGGGAACACGTTGTTCGTCTGGGGGATGAACCCCACGCCGCGTGCGACGAGCCGGTCGGCCTTGAGGTTCGTGATCTCGTCGCCGGCGAGGCGGATGGCCCCCGAGCGCACGTTCACCTGTCCGAAGATCGCCTTCAGCAGCGTCGACTTGCCCGCGCCGTTGGGGCCGATGATGCCGATGAGCTCGCCCTGGTAGGCCTGCAGCGAGCATCCGTTCAGGATGTTCACGCCGGGCAGGTAGCCGGCGTGCACGTCCTCGACGGAGACGACGAGGTCGGCCTCGTTCCCGGTCATGCGCGGTCCTCCTCGTCGGCCTCGGCGAGGCCCTCTGCGGTCAGGTCGGTCTCCGCGACGGCCGCGGATGCCGCGGCGTCGGTCGTGGGGTCGGCGTCGACGACGGGGATGCGCCCCGTCACGACCCCGAGGTCGAGCTCCTGGTGCGCGCCGAGGTAGGCGTCGACGACGGCGGGATCGCGCATGACGTCGTCGGGCGCGCCCTCCGCCACCACCCGTCCCTCGGCCATCACCACGACCCAGTCGGCGATGTGGCGCACCATGTGCATGTCGTGCTCGACGAAGAGCACCGTCATGCCCTCGTCCTTGAGGTCGAGGATGTGCTCGAGGAGCGACTGCGTGAGCGCCGGGTTCACGCCCGCCATGGGCTCGTCGAGCATGACGAGCGTCGGCTCCGTCATGAGCGCCCGCGCCATCTCGAGGAGCTTGCGCTGCCCGCCCGACAACGATGCGGCGAAGTCGTCCTTCTTCGCATCGAGCTTGAACTTGCGCAGCAGCTCGAGCGCGCGATCCTCGATGCCGGTGTCCTGAGCACGCCAGAGCGCGGGGATGAGGCTCGACCAGAAGCGCTCGCCGACCTGCCCCTTCTGGCCGAGCTTCATGTTGTCCATGACGGTGAGGAGTCCGAGCGCCTTCGTGAGCTGGAAGGTGCGCACGAGCCCCATCCGCGCGACGCGATGGGCCGGCACGCCCGAGAGCGACCGGCCGTCGAACGACCAGGTGCCCTCGTTGGGCTTGTCGAACCCGGTCAGCAGGTTGAAGAGCGTCGTCTTGCCGGCGCCGTTGGGCCCGATGAGGGCCGTGATCGCGCCGCGCGGGATCTCGAGATGGTCGACGTCGACGGCCGTGATGCCCCCGAACGAGCGGGTGACGCCGTCCGCGACGATGATCGGGTCGACCTTGGCGCAGCCGGGCGCGGCGTCGCCCGTGTGCAGGCCGGTGGTCTTCGGCCGCGCGACCGGGGCGGTGGCGGGAGCGTTATCGGACAAAGGTCAGCTCCTTCTTGTTGCCGAGGATGCCCTGCGGCATGAACACGACGAGCAGCATGAGCGCGACGCCCACGAGGATGAACCGCAGCGTGCCGGCCTGGACGGACGACATGAACGGCAGGAGCCCGGCGTCGACGAGCGCCGGGAGCACGTTCGACAGGAACGTCTGGATCACCCAGAAGATGAGGGATCCCAGCAGCGGCCCGAAGACCGTGGCGGCGCCGCCGAGGAGGAGCGCCGTCCAGACGAAGAACGTGAGCGACGTGACGTAGACGCCGGGGTTGACGGCCGACGGGAGCGCGTAGACGACGCCTCCGGCCGCGGCGAGCACGCCGCCCAGCACGAGCGACTGCATCTTGTACGAGAAGACGTTCTTGCCGAGGGCGCGGATGGCGTCCTCGTCCTCCCGGATGCCCTTCATGACGCGTCCCCACGGGCTGCGCGTGAGCATCCACACCGCGAGCGCGGCGATGCCGAGCGTCACGATGCCCATGATGCGGACCCACCATCCGGTCTCGTTGTAGGTCCACGGGCCGAAGCCGTAGGTGCCATCGGGCAGCGGGTTCGACGACCGGAAGCTGCCGTGGTACCCGCTCAGGCCGTCGGCCGAGCCCGTGACGTCCTCGAAGGCGGTGGTGAGGAAGAGGAGGCGCACGACCTCGGCGGCCGCGATCGTCGCGATCGCGAGGTAGTCGCCTCGCAGGCGCAGCGTCGGGATGCCGAGGATGAGGGCGAACAGCGCAGCGGCCCCGAGGCCGATGAGCGCGGCGACCCACCACGGCAGGCCGAAGGTGAGCACGGAGATCGCGTATCCGTAGGCGCCGAGTGCCATGAATCCGGCGATGCCCATGTTGATGAGGCCCGCGTACCCGAAGTGGATGGCGAGGCCCAGCGCCGCGAGGGCGTAGCCCAGGGTCGCGGGGCTGATGATGGACGACAGTGTGTTGTCGAGGATCTGCAACCAGTTCACGACAGCCCCCTTAGCCGATTCGCTCTCGCCGGCCCAGGATTCCCTGCGGCCGGACGAGGAGGATGAGGATGAGCACGACGAGCGCGCCGACGAAGCGGAGGTCGGCCGGGATCCACAGGCTCGACACCTCCACGAGGAGCCCGATGATGATCGAGCCGACGAGGGCGCCGTACGCCGTGCCGAGCCCGCCCAGGGTGACGGCCGCGAAGACGAGCAGCAGCACCTGCGCGCCCATGTCCCAGCGGATGCCCGGCCGGTAGTACGCGTAGAGGACGCCGGCGAGGCCCGCGAGCGCCCCGGAGACGATCCAGACGATGCGCACGACGTGATCGACGTCGATGCCCGAGGCCGCGGCGAGCGACGGGTTGTCCGAGATCGCCCTCGTCGCCTTGCCGATGCGGCTGTAGGTGAGCCACACCGCGAAGGCGACGATGACGACGACCGCGATCGCCATCGACACCATCTCTGTGACGCTGAGCCCGACGGCGCCGAAGAGCGGGATGCGGTCGGTGGCCGCCATGGGCGGCAGCTGCTGCGTGCCGCCGCCGATGAAGAACTGGAAGACGTACCGCAGCGCGAGCGACAGCCCGATCGACAGGATCATGAGCTGCACCGTGCCCACGCCGCGGCGCCGCAGCGGGCGCCAGATGATCCAGTCGAGCACGAAGCCCAGCACGCCGCTCAGGATGACGGCGAGCGGGATGCCGGCCCACACCGGAAGGGCGAGGGAGGCGGGTCCGACGAGCACGAGCGCGGCGATCGAGCCGAAGGTGACCATCTCGGCGTGCGCGAAGTTCGACAGGCGCGTCGTGCCGTACACGAGCGAGACGCCGACCGACGCGAGCCCGAGCATGAGGCCGAAGTTCAGGCCCTGCACGAGGCGCTGGACGAACTGGTCGAAGAAGCCCGTGACGTTGCGCTCTCCCTCTCCGATGAAGAAGTTGAACGTGAGGCGTCCGCCCTGCCCCATCTCCGACGTGGTGACGTTCGGCTCGCCGTCGCCGTCGGTGTCCTCCACGACCGCGATGCCCTCGGGGAGGGTCTCCTCGTCGAGCGTGACGGTGTAGTCGACGCCCTTCTCCGGCACCTTCACCTGCCAGCGGCCGTCGGCGTCGGTCTCCACCTCCTGCTCGCCGCCGGCGCCGTCGACCACGAGGACGACGCCTTCCAGCGGCTCTCCGTCGAGCTGGACGTTCCCGCTGATCGTGTAGGGGTCGCCTTCCGCCGCGTGGACGGCGGATGGTGCCGTCAGAGCGAGGAAGAGGCCGGAGGCGATGGCTGCCAGCGCGGTGAGTGCGCCGAGACGAGCCCGCCTCCGTCGGACGAAGTTGTGCTTCATGGGTCCTCCGGGTCGGCACCGATGCCGTCGGTCGGTTCGCCGGACATCGGTGTCCGACGCTAAGACCCTAATGTGTCGCCGCCGTTTCCTGTGTGTGCCATGTGAGGGACACGACGCCGGGCCTGCGGCGCGCCGATAGAATCTCTTCACGGGATGGCGACCCTCTCCCGTACCCGGAGCAGCCCTCATCGCGTCGGCAGGAGACACCCCAGATGACAGATCACGACCCGTTCGGCTTCGTAGGACTGACCTACGACGACGTCCTGCTCCTCCCGGGGCACACCGACGTCATCCCCAGCGAGGCGGACACGTCGTCGCGCCTCACCCGCCGCATCCGGGTCGCTATCCCGCTCCTGTCGAGCGCCATGGACACCGTCACCGAGGCGCGTATGGCCATCGCCCTCGCGCGCCAGGGCGGCATCGGCATCCTGCACCGCAACCTGTCGATCGCCGATCAGGCGACCGCCGTCGACCGCGTGAAGCGCAGCGAGTCGGGCATGATCACCGACCCCATCACGACGACGCCCGACGCGACTGTCGCCGAGGTCGACGCGCTCTGCGCGAAGTACCGCATCTCCGGCCTCCCGGTGGTCGACGAGGACGACCGTCTCGTCGGCATCATCACGAACCGCGACATGCGCTTCGTGTCCGAGATCCAGCGACCCGTCACGCGGGTGGCCGACGTCATGACCAAGGACGGGCTCGTCACGGGCCCCGTGGGCATCGCGGCGGAGCAGGTCATCGCCCTGTTCGCGGAGCACCGCGTCGAGAAGCTCCCCCTCATCGACGAGGACGGGCGCCTCGGCGGCCTCATCACGATCAAGGACTTCGACAAGAGCGAGAAGTACCCCCTCGCGACGAAGGACGAGCAGGGCCGCCTCCGCGTGGGCGCCGCGATCGGCTTCTTCGGCGACGCGTGGGAGCGCGCCGAGGCGCTGCGCGACGCCGGTGTCGACGTGCTCGTCGTCGACACGGCGAACGGCCAGTCGCAGGGCGTCATCGACATCGTGCGCCGGCTGAAGGCCGACCCGTCGTTCGCCCACATCGACGTCGTAGGCGGCAACATCGCCACGCGAGAGGGCGCCCAGGCGCTCATCGACGCGGGCGTCGATGCCGTCAAGGTCGGCGTCGGGCCCGGATCGATCTGCACCACCCGCGTCGTGGCGGGCGTCGGCGTGCCCCAGGTCACCGCCATCTACGAGGCGTCGCTCGCCGCACGCGCGGCCGACGTGCCCGTCATCGCGGACGGCGGGCTGCAGTACTCGGGGGACATCGCGAAGGCCCTCGTCGCCGGCGCCGACACCGTGATGCTCGGCTCCCTCCTCGCCGGCACCGAGGAGTCGCCGGGCGAGATCGTCTTCCAGGCCGGCAAGCAGTTCAAGCAGTACCGCGGGATGGGCTCGCTGGGCGCCATGCAGACGCGCGGCAAGCAGACGTCGTACTCGAAGGACCGCTACTTCCAGGCGGACGTGCCGAGCGACGACAAGCTCATCCCCGAGGGCATCGAGGGGCAGGTGCCCTACCGGGGTCCGCTCTCGGCGGTCGTCTACCAGCTGACGGGCGGCCTGCGCCAGTCGATGTTCTACGTCGGCGCCCGCACGATCGAGGAGCTGAAGGCGCGCGGCAAGTTCGTGCGGATCACCTCGGCCGGGCTCAAGGAGTCGCACCCGCACGACGTGCAGATCGTCGTCGAGGCGCCGAACTACAAGCGCTGAGAGGCCCGGGAAGGGCCTCCGGGACACGGTCCCGGAGGCCCTTCCCGCTGTCCGGCGAGCGGCGTATCGTGCGGGGCATGTGCCGGAACATCCACACGCTCCACAACTTCGAGCCGGCGGCGACCTCCGACGAGGTGCACGCGGCCGCCCTCCAGTACGTCCGCAAGATCGCCGGCACGACGAAGCCGTCGAGGGCGAACGAGGAGGCCTTCTACGAGGCCGTGCACGCGATCGCGCACGCCACGCAGCATCTCCTCGATGCTCTGACGACCTCCGCTCCTCCCAAGAACCGCGAGGAGGAGGCCGAGAAGGCGCGGGCGAGGGCCATCCGCTCGGGGCGCTACAGCGCCGCCTGACCCCTGGCCCGTCGGCCCGTGAGGGTAGGCTGATCGGGTGAGCAGTGACATCGAGCTGGGCCGCGGCAAGCGGGGCCGACCCGCCTACACGTTCGACGACATAGCCGTCGTGCCCTCGCGGCGCACGCGCAACCCCGAGGACGTCTCGACCTCGTGGGCGATCGACGCCTACGCGTTCGACGTGCCGGTCGTGGGGGCTCCCATGGACTCCGTCGTCAGCCCGCAGACCGCCATCGCGCTCGGCCGCCTCGGCGGGCTCGGGGTGCTCGATCTCGAGGGCCTCTGGACGCGCTACGAGAACCCCGAGCCGCTCCTCGCCGAGATCGCCTCGCTGCCGGACCGGTCGGCGACGGCGCGCATGCAGGCGCTGTACGCCGAGCCCATCAAGCCCGCGCTCATCACGCAGCGGCTCGCCGAGATCCGCGAGGCCGGCGTGACCGTCGCCGGCGCCCTGTCGCCGCAGCGCACCCAGGAGCTCTCGGAGACGGTGGTGGCCGCCGGAGTCGACCTGTTCGTCATCCGCGGCACGACGGTGTCGGCCGAGCACGTCTCGAGCGTCGCGGAGCCGCTGAACCTCAAGGAGTTCATCTACGAGCTCGACGTCCCCGTCATCGTCGGCGGGGTCGGAACGTACACCGCGGCGCTCCACCTCATGCGCACGGGCGCGGCCGGCGTGCTCGTCGGCTTCGGCGGGGGAGCGGCCTCGACGACGCGCGCGACCCTCGGGGTGTCGACGCCCATGGCGACCGCCGTGGCGGATGTGGCCGGCGCCCGCCGCGACTACCTCGACGAGTCGGGCGGACGCTACGTGCACGTCATCGCCGACGGCGGTGTCGGCACCTCCGGCGACATCGTGAAGGCGCTCGCGATGGGCGCCGACGCCGTCATGCTCGGAGTCGCGCTCGCACGCGCGACGGACGCCCCCGGCAACGGGTACCACTGGGGGCCGGAGGCGCATCACGCGAAGCTGCCGCGCGGACACCGCGTGAAGGTCGAGCCGGTCGGCACGCTCGAGGAGATCCTGTACGGGCCCGCGCTCGTGGCGGACGGCACGGCGAACCTCGTCGGCGCGCTGCGCAAGTCGATGGCGACGACGGGCTACTCCGACCTGAAGGAGTTCCAGCGCGTCGACGTCGTGGTGAACCCCGTCCACTGATGGCCGATCCCGCGCCATCCGCCGCTCCCGCCGACGAGCAGGTCTTCCCGCCGACCCTGCGCGAGGTCATGCTGCGACCCCGGTGGATCGCGATGCTCGTGCTGTGCCTCGTGGTCGCCGGAGTGTTCTCGTGGCTGCTGCAGTGGCAGCTCGCGCGGGCCATCGACACCGACCCGCCCGAGGCGGGGGCGACCGAGGTCGTCCGACCGCTCGACGACGTCGTGCAGCCGGGCGAGTACCTCGACGAGTCGCTCGTCGGCCAGAAGGTGGCGCTCGAGGGGCAGTGGGTCCCCGGCGACTTCATCGTCGTGTCGTCGCGCTACGACGAGGGCGTCGAGGGCTACTGGGTGACGGGGCAGTTCGCCGTCGCGGCGTACCCCGAGGCCCGCTCGATCGCCGTCGCGCTGGGATGGACGGCAACACGCGAGGAGGCGGACGCCGCGGCGGCGGCCCTCGAGGAAGCCGCGGAAGCCCGCTACGTCCCGCCGAGCCTGCGGCACGTCGCCGACTGGGAGCCCACTGATCTGTCCGGTCGCCTCATCTCGGACGAGGGGCCGACGCTCCCGACCGGCGACGACGCGTTCGCCCAGACGCGGATGTCGCCGGCCGCGCTGCTGTCGCTGTGGCACGACACCGAGATCGACGGCGAGCCCGTCGACGTGTACCGGCAGTACCTCACGTCGGACGATCCCGTCGCGGGTCTCGTCGAGACCGGCCTCTCGGCCATCACATCGCCGGCGCCCGAGATCGGCAGCCCCGTGAACTGGCTCAACCTGTTCTACGCGGCCGAATGGGCGATCTTCGCGGCGTTCTCGTTCTACCTCTGGTACCGCCTCGCGAAGGACGCCTGGGAGCGCGAGCTCGAGGAGCTCGAGGGCGTCGACCCCGACGACGCGTGAGCGAGGCGAGGCGTGAGCGCGGCGAGGCGTGAGCGCGGCGACGCCATCCGCGATCCCGGCTGCGGCCATCCGGCGAACCGCCAGCCGACGGCCCCGTAGAATGGGGAGCATGCCACAACCGCGGATCGCCACGTTCCCCCAGATCCGCCGGGCGCTCCGCTTCTACCAGGTCTGCTCCGTCATCACGGGCGTCGGGCTGCTGCTCCTGTGCGCCGAGATGGTGCTGAAGTACACCCCCCTCGCCGTCGAGCTGTTCTTCCTCGACTCGCGGGGGGTCTTCGCCTTCCGCGAGGTCGTGCCGAGCCCGACGGGAGAGCTCGTCTCGACGGGCGACGGCGTGAACCTCTCGCTCGGCATCCTCATCGTGCACGGATGGTTCTACGTCGTGTACCTCTTCGCCTGCTTCCGCGTGTGGAGCCTCATGCGCTGGCCGTTCTGGCGCTTCGTCCTGCTCGCCGGCGGCGGCGTCGTGCCGTTCCTGTCGTTCTTCATGGAGTACTACGTCGCCCGCGACGTGAAGCGCTACCTCGCCCAGCGCGAGGACAGCGCCGCCGAGAAGAAGGCAGCCAAGGCCGCATCCGACCCCTCTCCCGCTCCCACCCAGGAGGTCCCCCGATGAGCGCAGACACCGCTGCGCGCCCCGTCCTCGTCGTCGACTTCGGCGCGCAGTACGCCCAGCTCATCGCGCGCCGCGTGCGCGAGGCCGGCGTCTTCAGCGAGCTCGTGCCGCACACGATCACGGCGGCCGAGGTCGCTGAGAAGAACCCGGTCGCGATCATCCTCTCGGGTGGTCCGTCGTCGGTCTACGAGCCCGGTGCGCCCTCCCTCGACACGAAGGTCTTCGACCTCGGCATCCCCACCCTCGGCATCTGCTACGGCTTCCAGGTCATGGCGCAGGCGCTCGGCGGCGAGGTCGCGCACACCGGCCTGCGCGAGTACGGGGCGACCGACGCCGCGCTCGTCGGCGACGGCGGCGTGCTCCTCGGCGGCCAGCCCGCCGAGCAGAACGTGTGGATGAGCCACGGCGACCAGGTCTCGAAGGCGCCGGAGGGCTTCCAGGTGCTCGCCGCCACCGCCGCGACCCCCGTGGCGGCGTTCGGCAGCGACGAGCGCTGCTTCTACGGCGTGCAGTGGCACCCCGAGGTGAAGCACTCCGACTTCGGCCAGAAGGTGCTGGAGAACTTCCTCCACAGGGCCGCGGGTCTTCCCGCCGACTGGAACAGCGGCAACGTCATCGAGGAGCAGGTCGCCCGCATCCGCGAGCAGGTCGGCTCGGCGCGCGTCATCTCCGCGCTCTCGGGCGGAGTCGACTCGGCCGTCTCGACCGCCCTCGTGCACCGCGCGATCGGCGACCAGCTGACGGCCGTCTTCGTCGACCACGGGCTCCTCCGCAAGGGCGAGCGCGAGCAGGTCGAGCAGGACTACGTCGCGTCGACGGGTGTGCGCCTCATCACGGTCGACGCCGCCGAGACCTTCCTCGGGCATCTCGAGGGCGTCACCGACCCCGAGCAGAAGCGCAAGATCATCGGCCGCGAGTTCATCCGCGCCTTCGAGAAGGTGCAGCGCGAGCTCGTCGAGGAGGCCAAGGCCGAGGGCGAGCCCATCAAGTTCCTCGTGCAGGGCACCCTCTACCCCGACGTCGTGGAGTCGGGCGGCGGAGCCGGAACGGCGAACATCAAGAGCCACCACAACGTCGGCGGCCTGCCCGACGACCTCGACTTCGCCCTCATCGAGCCGCTCCGCACCCTGTTCAAGGACGAGGTGCGCGCGATCGGCCGTGAGCTGGGGCTCCCCGAGGCGATCGTCGGCCGCCAGCCGTTTCCGGGGCCCGGCCTCGGCATCCGCATCGTGGGCGAGGTCACCGCTGACCGTCTCGAGATCCTGCGTGACGCCGACGCCATCGCGCGCGAGGAGCTGAGCGCCGCGGGTCTCGACGGCGTCATCTGGCAGTGCCCCGTCGTGCTGCTCGCCGACGTGCGCTCGGTCGGCGTGCAGGGAGACGGCCGCACGTACGGCCATCCGATCGTGCTGCGGCCCGTCTCGAGCGAGGACGCCATGACCGCCGACTGGACGCGTCTGCCGTACGACGTGCTGTCGAAGATCTCCAACCGCATCACGAACGAGGTGCGCGAGGTCAACCGGGTCGTGCTCGACGTCACGTCGAAGCCCCCGGGGACCATCGAGTGGGAGTGATCCCGCCGCGCTGAGGGCCGCCGCTGCATTCGCAGCGGCGGCCCTCGCCGTCTCGTGCGGCGCGAGAGAATGGACGGATGACCTCGTACCGCATGCGCGACCGCGTCATCCGCGACCACACCGTCGTCGTCCCTCTCGACTGGGGAGCGCCCGACGACGGCCGCACCATCGAGGTGTTCGCGCGCGAGCTGGCGCACGTCGACCGGCAGGATGCCCCCGTGCTCGTGTACCTGCAGGGCGGGCCCGGCGGCAAGGGCCCGCGCCCCCTGCCGGGCGCCGACTGGATCGACGAGGCGCTGAAGACCCATCGGCTGCTGCTGCTCGACCAGCGGGGCACGGGGCGGTCGACCCGTGTCGAGCGCGCATCGATCGCGGGGATGGGCGCGGACGAGGCGGCCGCGTACATCCGGTTCTTCCGTGCCGAGCAGATCGTCGCCGACCTCGAGCACCTGCGGCGCACGGTGTTCGGCGGCATCCGCTGGCAGACGCTCGGGCAGAGCTACGGCGGCTTCCTGACGCTCACGTACCTGTCGTTCCACCCCGAGGCGCTCGCGGCGTCGTATGTCACGGGCGGCCTGACATCGGTCGAGCCCGACGCCGACGAGGTCTACCGGCGCACGCTGCCGCGCGTCGCGGCGAAGACGGCGGAGTTCTACCGGCGGTACCCGCACGACGCCGAGATCGTCGCCGCGGTCGTCGACGTGCTGGAGAACGACGATGTCCGGCTCCCGAGCGGCGACCGCCTCACGGCCCGTCGGCTGCAGACCATCGGCATCGACTTCGGGATGAAGCCCGGCTTCGAGCGCGTCCACTGGCTCTTCGACGAGGCGTTCTCGGCGCCAGGGCGCCTGAGCGACCACTTCCTCGCCGCCGTCGACGACCTCACGCAGTACTGGGGCAACCCGCTCTACGCGCTGCTGCAGGAGGAGATCTACGCCGACGGCGACGGCGCGACGGCATGGGCCGCGCACCGCGTCCGCACCGAGCTGGGCGGCTTCGCCGCGGCGGAGGCCCCCGTGCCGTTCACGGGGGAGATGTTCTTCCCCTGGATGTACGACGAGGTCGCGTCGCTGCGCCCCTTCCGCGACGCCGCGCACGCGCTCGCCGAGCGGGCCGACCATCCGCGGCTGTACGACGCCGCGCGCCTCGCGCGGAACGAGGTGCCCCTCGCCGCGGCCATGTACTACGACGACATGTATGTCGACTTCGGCCAGGCCGAGGAGACCGTGCGCCGCGTGCCGAACACGCACCTGTGGGTGACGAACGAGTACGAGCACGACGGGCTGCGCCAGGATTCGCGGATCGTGCGCGCCCTCATCGACCGCGTCGTCGCGGAGGGCGGGCCGCTCGCCTGAGAGCCGGCCCGCCGGCTGAGAGCCGGCCCGCCGGCTGGGAGGCTGCCCGCCGGCTGGCCGGACACAGTGCAGGAGTTCCACCGCTGCCGGGTGCGGCGGCCCCCGGATTTCCGGGCCCGCTGCTGGCGGGCGGCCGGAATCTCCTGCGCTGTGTCCGCGGGTGCGGTCCGGTGCGGTCCGGTCGGCGGGCACCCGCCGCGGCCGGGCAGGCCGCGGCCGGGCACGCTGCGGGTTGGGCGGGGCGGGTGTCGAGCGCTGCACCGGACACGACGCAGGAGTTCTCTGGGCGCGAGGGGGGCCGCCCCCGGGAACTCCGGCGCTGCCGCTGTTGCCGGGCCCGGATCTCCTGCGGTGTGTCCGCCGTCAGCGCCCGACGACGCGCAGCACGGCGTCGCGCACGGCGGCGCGGTCGAACGTCGGGCCGCGATCGAGTGCGCGGTGGATGGTGACGCCCTCGATGAGCGCGTCGAGCACGCGCGTCGTGGCGGGGTCGAAGTGCCGCTCGAGCGCGGCCCGGCTGCGTGCCATCCATGCCTCGGTGAGCGTGCGGAACGCCTCGTCGCGCGCGGCGAGCGTGTAGATCTCGTGCGTGAGCACGAGCGAGCGGCGGCTGTCGAAGAGGTCGTCGGCGATGATCGCCACGACGGCGTCGACCGCCTCGTCGCGGTCGCGAGCCGCGGCCATCCGTTCTTCGAAGCCGTCGCTGACCGTGCGCGCGAAACGCGAGAGCGCCTCGTGCAGCAGCTCGGCCATGCCGGTGAAGTGGTAGGTCATCGAACCGAGGGGGACTCCCGCCGCTGCGGCGACGCGGCGGTGCGAGGTGCCCGCGACGCCGACCTCGGCGATGACGTCGAGGCACGCGTCGATGATGCGATCGCGACGTCCGGGGTCATCGCGTCGGGGTGGGGCCATGGGGGCGACTCTAGTCGATGGCGTACGATCGTACACATCCGTGTCCTCCCGCGACGCGGACGAACCAGGAGCACTGTGAGCACCCCCGTCCCCTCCCGCGAAGCGCGTCGCGCGCGCGTCGCCGTGTCGGCTCTGTTCTTCACGAACGGCGCGATCTACGCCAACGTCATCCCGCGCTTCCCCGAGATCAAGGAGGCGCTGGCCCTCAGCGACACCCTCTACGGCATCTCGATCGCGGCCATGCCGGTCGGGGCGCTGCTGTCGGGCCTCGCGGCGGGCTCGCTCATCCGCCGGATGGGCTCGGGCCGTCTCGCCGTGACGGGCACCATCCTGCTCGCGGCGGCCATGCTCGGGGTCGGGCTCGCGCCGCTGCCCGTCGTCTTCACACTCGCGCTGTTCACTGTGGGTCTCCTCGACTCCGTCACCGACGTCGCGCAGAACGCGCACGGGCTGCGCGTGCAGAAGCGCTATGGGCGCTCGATCATCAACGGCTTCCATGCGATCTGGTCGCTCGGGGCCGTCACGGGCGGCTTCATGTCGGCGGGCGCGATCGCGCTCGGCCTGCCGCTCGGCGTGCACCTCGCGATCACGGGAGCGCTGTTCGCGGCGACGGCGATCGTCGCGCTGCGGATGTGCCTGCCAGGGCCCGACGAGGAGTCCGGCGAGGCGTCGGTCGAGGAGGCGGTGTCGGTCGTCGGACGGGCGGCACCGCGCGTCGTGCTCGCCATGGCAGGGCTCGCCGCGATCTCGATCGCGGCGACGATCGTGGAGGACGTGGGGTCGTCGTGGGCGACGCTGTACATGCGCGACTCGCTCGGCGCCCCCGCCGCTCTCGCCGCGACGGGGTACATCGCCCTCATCGGGTTCCAGTTCGTCGGACGTCTCGTCGGAGACGCGCTGACGGACCGGTTCGGGCAGCGGCTCGTCGCGTTCGCCGGCGGCGTCCTCGTCGCGGTCGGCATGGGTGTCGCGCTCGCCTTCCCTACCGTGCCGGCGACGCTCATCGGCTTCGCGGCGGCGGGATTCGGCGTGGCGACGCTCATCCCCGCGGCCATGCACACGGCCGACGACCTGCCGGGCCTGCGTCCGGGGACGGGGCTCACCGTCGTGACGTGGCTCATGCGCCTCGGCTTCCTCATCTCGCCGCTCGTGATCGGCGCCGTGTCCGACGCGACCGAGCTGCGCGTCAGCCTGCTCATCGTGCCGATCGCGGGTGTCGTCATCGTCGCGCTGTCGGGCGTGCTCGGTCGGCGGCGCTCCTGAGGGATGGCCGTCGCGTTCTGCCCTCGGCGGAAGGCCCTGTACGGGCGGCGGCGCGCGACCTAGCGTGAGGGCATGGCCGAACTGCTTCCGCTCCGTCCGCGCATCGCCTTGCCCGACCCGCTCTGGCGGCATCTCGTCGGCGATCGCCTGCGGCGAATGCGGCACGCGCGCGGCGAGACGCTCGCGGACGTGGCGCGCCGCGCGGGCGTCTCGGTGCAGTACCTCTCCGAGGTGGAGCGCGGGCTCAAGGAGGCATCGAGCGAGATCGTCGCGGCCGTCCTCGGTGCTCTGGAGGGATCGCTCCTCGACCTGACGGCGGGGATCGCCGACGACCTGCGGGCGGCGACACCGTCGGCCCCCGCCCGCGTGCAGGCGCTCGCCCTCGCGGCCTGAGCGCGCTCACCGCGGCGCGAGCACGGTGTCGGCGAGCCCGTACTCCACGGCGGCCCGGGCCGTGAGCACGCGATCGCGGTCGGTGTCGCGCCGCAGCAGCTCGAGGGGGCGACCCGTGTGATGCGACAGGATGCCCTCGATGTCTCCGCGGACCCGCACGAGCTCGTCGGCGTGCAGGATGAGATCCGGGATGGCCCCGCGGCCCTGTGCGGCGGGCTGGTTCAGGACGACGCGGGCGTGCGGGAGCACGGCGCGCTTGCCTGCGGCGCCCGCCGCGAGCAGCACGGCGCCGACGCCGATCGCCTGCCCGACGCACGTCGTGGCGACGTCGGACCGGATGTGGCGCACGGTGTCGTACACGCCGAGCATCGCCGCCGGGTCGCCTCCCTCGCAGTTGATGTAGAGCTGCACGTCGCGGTCGGGTGCGACGGCCTCGAGATGCAGCAGCTGCGCGATGAGCGCGTTCGCGACGCCGGCGTCGATCGGCGTGCCGAGGTAGACGACGCGCTCGGCGAGCAGGTGCGAGTACACGTCCATCACGCGCTCGCCGCGGCCATCCCGCGCGATGACATGGGGGATCGTGTACGTGCTCATGCGCCCGCTCCGATCCCGATGCGCGATCGGTGCGCGGGCATGACCTCGTCGAATCCCGAGACGATGCCGTCGACGAAACCGTAGGCGAGCGCCTCATGCGCTGTGAACCAGTGATCGTGCAGCGAGTCGTCGAACACCCGCTCGAGCGGCTGACCCGTGTCGGCGCTGATGATCCCGAGCACCGTGTCGCGCAGCTGCCGCAGGTCGTCGGCCTGCAGCGCGACGTCGACAGCCGTGCCGCCGATCCCCGAGGAGCCCTGGTGCAGGAGGATGCGCGCGTGCGGCAGCGCGCGGCGCTTGCCCGGAGTGCCGGCGGAGAGCAGGAACTGCCCGGCGCTGCACGCGAGGCCGACCGCGAGCGTCGACACGTCGCAGGGCACGAGCCGCATGACGTCGCGGATGGCGAGCATCGACGGCACGGAGCCGCCGGGGGAGTGGATCCAGAGCGCGATGTCGGCGTGCGGGTCCTCCGCGGCGAGCGCGAGCAGCTGGGTGGCGAGGAGCATGCCGTTGTCGTCGTCGAGCACGCCGTCGAGCACGAGCACGCGCCGGTGGAACAGCTCATGCCGTGCCTGGGCGGTGAACTGCGGGACCTTCGATTCGTCTGCCATGCACCCAGCGTGCGCCCGCCATCCGGGTCGCGCCTCAGAATCCGCGGCAGGCGGATCCGCCCTCGGCGGATGCGCCTGTCAGCGCCCGAACCTGGCCGGGTCGACGGGGCGGATGGCGCGGGGCAGCGTCTCGACGACGCGCAGATACGACTCGGTGACGACCTCGCGGACGAGCGGCTCCGAGAGGGAGGGCCCCGGGCGCAGCGAGATCCAGTGCCGCTTGTTCATGTGGTAGCCGGAGGAGATCTCGGGGAACTCGGCACGCAGCGCCACGGCGTCGTCGGGATGCGCCTTCACCGTGACGAGCTCGGAGCCCCGCAGGACGGTCTGCAGCAGGAAGACCTTTCCGCGCACCTTGAACACGTCCCAGTCGGGGCCGAACGGGTACTCCAGCGCCATGCCGGGCAGCTCCTGGGCCGCGGCCGTCGCCGCGTCGTGCAGCTCGCGTCCGTCCACGATCCCAGAGTAGACGGACTCACACCGCGCCTCCCGCGCCGGTGAGCGATTCGGTCCCCCGGCGTAACACCGCGGCGCACCGCGCGAAACGGCCTCCCGCCATCCTGGAGCACGACCCTCGAACCCACGGAGCAGCCATGTCCTATGTGAAGCCCGCCGACCTCGTCACGCGAATGATCGACGCCGGCGAGTCGAAGATCCTCCTGTCCACGCGCGACACGATCATCCGCGCGTTCATGGGCGGAGCCATCCTCGCGCTCGGCGCCGCTTTCGCCGTCACGGTCTCGACGAACACCGGTCAGCCGCTCCTCGGGGCGCTGCTGTTCCCCGCCGGGTTCGTGCTGCTCTACCTGCTCGGCTTCGACCTGCTCACGGGTGTCTTCACGCTCGCCCCGCTCGCGTGGCTCGACAGGCGACCGGGCGTCTCGGGCGGCGGCGTGCTGCGCAACTGGGGGCTCGTGTTCGTCGGGAACTTCCTCGGCGCGTTCACGGTCGCCGTGCTCATGGCGATCGTGTTCACGTACGGCTTCGCGGCCGAGCCGAATGCGATCGGCCAGGCGATCGCCGAGATCGGCCACGGCCGCACGGTCGGGTACGCGGAGTACGGCGCCGCCGGCATGCTCACGCTGTTCGTGCGCGGTGTGCTCTGCAACTGGATGGTCTCGACCGGGGTCGTGGCCGCCATGATGTCGGACAGCGTGGCGAGCAAGGTCATCGCGATGTGGCTGCCGATCATGCTGTTCTTCTACATGGGCTTCGAGCACTCGATCGTGAACATGTTCCTGTTCCCGTCGGGACTGCTGCTCGGCGCGGACTTCACGTTGTGGGACTATCTCGTCTGGAACGAGATCCCCACCGTGCTCGGCAACCTCGTCGGCGGGCTCAGCTTCGTCGGCCTCACGATCTACGCCACGCACGGCCGCACGGCGCCCAAGCGCGTCGCTCTCGTGAAGCCGAACGGCAAGCGGTTCGCCGCGTCGCCGACGCGCGTTCCCGAGGGGATGCTCGAGCGGCGCTGACCGAGGCGTGCGGCGCGTCGCCACGGCCGAGGCGTGCGGCGCGTCGCCACGGCTGAGGCGTACGGCGCGTCGCCCGGGCCGAGGCGCATTCGCCAGTGCGGATGTCGGCGTTGCGCGCATTCGCCAGTGCGGATGTCGGCGTTGCGCGCATTCGCCCGGGCCGAGGCGCATTCGCCAGTGCGGATGTCGGTCAGATCGGGCCTCCCGACCTACATCCGCACTGGCGAAGCCGCCGGCCACGCCTCCGAAGCCGCCGGCCAACCCTCCGAAGCCGCCGGCCAACCCTCCGGAGCCGCCGGCCAACCCTCCGATGCCGCCGGCATGCGGCGGGTCAGCGGCGGCCGCCGCCGCCCATGCCGCCCGACAGGGCCTGGCCGGTCGTCGCGGAGACGGCCGACGTGCCGTCGACCGTCACCGTGTAGGTCTCGCCCGCCACGACGTCGGCGCTCGAGAACACGACGGTCGCGAACTCCTTCTCCGCCGTCGTCGAGGCGAGGACGGTGCCGTCGGACGCGACGATCTCCACCGTGGCGCCCGCCGAGCCGCTGACGGAGGCAGCCACCCACGCCTGCGCGGACGACGTCGACGGCGACTCGGCCATCCCCGACGAACCGAGCGCGATGAGGCTGCCGCCCGAGATCGTGAACTCGCCGTTGGTGTCGAGCGCGCCGTTGCCCGACCCGGTCGGACCGTAGACGACCGTGGTGCCGCCCGTGATCTGCATCGAGCCGTTCGAATCCAGGCCGTCTCCCTGGGCGTCGACCGTGATTGTGCCGCCTGCGATGAGCACCAGCTCGCCGCTGTCCGACATGCCGCCGCCTCCGCCTCCGCCTCCGAACGCATCCTGCCCGTCGTCCGACGATGCCGAGTCGGATGACGTGCCCGCCGATCCGTTGATGCCGTCATCGGTCGCCGTGATGTCGATCGTGCCGCCGCCGATCGCGACGGTGCCGGCCTCGATCCCCTCCTCCGACGAGATGACGACGTCGCCGCCCGTGACGACGACGTCGGTGAAGCCGTCGATGCCGTCGCTCCCCGCGGTGATGTCGAGCGTGCCGCCCTCGACAAGGACCCAGCCCTGCGTGTCGTCGGCGTCCTGGTCGGACGCCAGGCCGTCGCCTCCCGCGTCGACGGTGATCGTGCCGCCGCGCAACGTGAGGGAGTCGTTGCCCTTGAGCCCGTCGTCGGCCGCGGTGACGTCGATCGTGCCCGAGAGCACGACGAGGTCGTCCTTGCTCGTGATGCCGTCCTCGGCCGAGCCGTCGACGACGAGCGAACCCGTGCCCGACACCGTGAGGTCGGTGTCGGCCCAGATGGCCGCGTTCGCGTCGGCATCCTCCGCGTACGACCCGGTGGACGATACCGCGTTCGATGACCCTTCGGCGAGGAAGATCGCGACGTCGTCGGCCGTCGTGACCTGGATGGCCGGGGCGCCGTCGGCCGTGATCGTCACGCCGTCGAGGATGAGCACGACCTGCGCGTCGTCGGCTGCGGCGACGACGACGGAGCCGTCGAGGTCCCCCGACAGCCGGTAGACGCCGGCCTCCGTGATCGTGACGGTCCCGTCCGATACGCTCACGCCCGTCGCGGTCGTCTCCGCCGAGGTCCCCGAGAGGACGATGTCGGCTGCGTCGTCCTCGGACCACTCGTCGTCGTTCACGACGGTCTGGTCGGAGTTCGCCTCGACGACCTCGGTGACGCTCGACGGCGTCTCCGCGGTCGTCGTGCTGGTCGTCTCGGATGAGGTTCCGGACGCGGAGGAGGACGAGCCGGCGGACGCCGTCTCGGATGCCGCGACGGCGGTGCAGCCGGTGACGGTCGCCACGGCGAGGGCGAAGGCGAGGCCGAGCCCGGCGCGGGCCCGCGCGGAGGGGCGGGGGGTGCGGGGTGTGCGGGGTGCGTTCATGGGGGTCTCCCGTCGTACGAGGTCAGGCGGCCAGCGCGGGTTGCGCGTCGAAGTGGGTGCGGAGCACGCGGCTCCACTTGTTGGAGGGCAGCTCGGGCCGCATCGCGGCGAGGCCCGTGGCGAACTTGCTGATGCCGACGGGGCGGATGCCGGCACGCCACAGCAGTCGGTCGAGCGAGGAGGCGCGCGCCGCCGACTTGGTCTCGACGATGACGAGATCGGGACGGCTCATGCGCCCGCCCCAGGCGTCGAGCCATTCGAGGTCGGTGTCGACGGTCGCCCGTGCGCCCTCGGGAAGGAGGAGCGTGGTGCGGCGGTAGCCGGTGTGGAGCGTCGGTTCCAGCTCGTCGGCGACCTCGGCGCCGAGACCGAGGGACTCGACCGCTTCGGCGGCGTACGCGCGGCCCTCGTCGGTCAGACGGTCGACGGCGTCGGACGGCTGCTCGATGCGCTCCTTCACGGTCGTGCCGCGCGCGCCCCGTGTCTTCATCTCGAGGAACGCGGCGTCGGTCTCGACGTAGTGCCGGGAGCGGAGCTTGAACCGGCGCCGGCGGCCGAGCGCCGCGAGGCGGTAGCTCAGCAGCTCGGGGGTGTCGAAGTACATCGTGCCGTAGAGCGAGGCGCGCTCGCCGTCGATCTCGAGCACGCGGGCCGTCGCGTCCACGCCGTCGAGCACGCGCACGGCGTCATTGGCGCGGAGCAGGTACTTGCGGTCGACGCGCGTGAGCAGCTCGGCCTCGGACACGAGCTCGGCGAGCGAGACCGTCTCGAAGCGTCCGGCGAAGCGGTCGGAGAGGTTCACGCCGCCACCTGCTCTCGGACGGCCGCCGCGCGGGTCGTCGTCGTCGAGCCGCGGCGTACGCGGTAGCGCACATCGACGAGCGTCGTGTCGTTGACGAAGTCGATGTGCTGGACGGACAGAGTGCGGACCTCGCCACCCAGGCGCTCCTCGAGCACGGCGCGCAGAACGTCCTCGTCGCCGATGGCCTCGTCGAGCTGCACGGTGCGGTGCCGGTACGACGCGAACAGGGCCGGATGGTCGACGACGGCGAGAGACAGCACGACGACCGCGACGAGCACGGTCGACATCGCGCTGAACGTCTGCGAGAGCCCCGTGAGCAGGCCGATGGCGAGCGCCGCGAAGTAGTACGCCACCTCTCGCTGCGAGATCTCGCTCGAGCGCAGCCGGATGATCGAGAGCACGCCGAACAGTCCCAGGCCGAGTCCGACGGCCACCTCTGCCGATGCGAGCACGTACGACACCGCGAAGACGCCGATGTTGACGCCGTAGAAGGCGACCACGAGGTCGCGCCGTCGGTGCCGCTGGAAGTAGACGGCGACCGTCAGCAGCGTGATGGCCGCCAGGTCGACGAGGAGCATCGTGAGATCGGGCATGTCGTTCACCTTTCGTTCACCTCAGTCAACGGGCCGTCCCTATGGGGTCCCTATGCCGCCGTTAGGCGAGGACGTAGGGTTTCGCGGGCGCGCGGCGGGAGCTGCGCGCGTGGGTGAACACCCACGCGCGTTGCACGGCGAAGCCCGCTGCCCACAGCGCCGCCTCGGTGCAGACCTTGGCCGCGACGAGGCCGACGCCGAGCGCGTCGAGCATCGTCATGAGCGCGACGTTGGCGGCGAGGACCGCAAGCGCGAGCGCGGCGTAGCGGGCGAGCTCGACGCGGAGGGGCTTGCGCTCGCGGTCGCGGCCGAAGACCCAATGCCGGTTGACCGCGAAGTTGATCGTCGCGCTCACGAGGCGGGCCGCGACGATCGAGCCCTGCAGCCATCCCGTCGTGGTGACGAGCAGCCACAGCAGCAGGGCGTCGATCGCGGCAGCCATGAGCGAGGACGCGAGGAAGCCGGCGAGCGGGGCCATCACGCGCAGCGAGTCGCGCAGCGGCCGGAAGTGCGATGACCGGTTCTCCTCGATGTACACCGTCGCGATGGGCGACTGCGCGAGGCGGAAGCCGGCACGCCGTGCGTTCAACAGCATGATCGCCTCGTACTCGAATCGGTCGCCGGGCAGGCGCGTCGCCCATGGGAGCGCGCGGGGCGGCAGCCCTCGCAGACCCGTCTGGGTGTCGACGATGCGCTCGCCGATCGCGAGCGCGAACAGACGCGCAGAGACGGCGTTGCCGAACCGGCTGCGCAGAGGTACGTCGCGCCCGCCGAAGTCGCGGACGCCGAGGACGATGGCGTCATCCG
The DNA here is from genome assembly GCF_039543865.1 of Microbacterium gilvum. Classification (NCBI taxonomy): domain Bacteria; kingdom Bacillati; phylum Actinomycetota; class Actinomycetes; order Micrococcales; family Microbacteriaceae; genus Microbacterium; species Microbacterium gilvum. The sequence continues at coordinate 184,161 of NZ_BAABKO010000004.1, forward strand.
CCTGCTCCGTCTCGCGGGCGATCCGCACGATGTCGTCCGGCGCGTGCTGCCCGTCCGCGTCGGCCGTGACGACCGCCTCGCCGGGATGAGCCGTGCGGACGTACCGGAACAGCGTGTGCAGCGCCGCGCCCTTCCCCCTGTTCGCGCCGTGGCTCAGGACCGTGATCCCCGCGGCCTCCAGCGACGCGAACACCGGAGCGGACGCGACCCCGCTGCCGTCGTCCGCGACGACGATGCCGAGCTCGGGGTCGCGCTCGCGGATGGCATCGGCGAGGTCGACGAGACGGTGGTCGGGTTCGTAGGCGGGGATGGCGACGACGGTCACGATGCGCCGCCGATGTAGAGGATGTCGCTCGTCGCGCGCTCCCCGCCGTTCGACGGCCGGTTGACGACCGCGCCGTCGAACCACATCTCGCTCGATCCGCCGCCGTCGAGGTTGTAGGCGGTCTGCGCGCCCAGCCCGACCATGATGTCGGCGAGCTCGGGCAGGGTGACTCCGCGGCTGTAGCCCTCCTCCCGTCCGTCGACGACCACGAACACGACGTGCGTCGCGTCGACGACGCCGATGGCGGTGCGCGGCTGCTGGCCTTGGATGGAGTGGTTGCCGACGTTCGTGTCGACCTCGACCTCGTCGACGCCGTCGACGGCCGCGCCGTCCTTCACGAGCGCAGGGCCGAATGACAGCGTCGTCCACACCCCGGCGTCGACGAGCGCCTGAGCGGTCGTCGCCGTCTCGTCGTAGATCTCCGCGTGCCCGTCGCGATAGAGGGCGAGTCCCTCGCGCGCGCCGGCATCGCGGTACGCGACGCCGTTGCGCACCTGGATGCCGGTGTCGCGGAAGCCGTAGTAGTCGCCGTTCACGGCGAACACGGCACCGTTCGCCTCCGCCATCTCCGACACGAGCTGCGTCACGTTCTCGCCGAACTGGTCGTTTGCGAAGGCCGTGCGCAGCGCCGTCGGATCGTCGAGCGTCACGCTCGCGACGAAGTACGTGACGGTGTCGCTGCCGGAGCCGGTCGTGACGGTGTCGATGGAGACGGCGGCGGCCGCGCTCGTCGCGCTCTGCTCCCCCTCGTCGATCGTGGCGATGGCATCGGTCGCGGTGGTGCCGGCGGCCTCCTCGGCCTCCGACACGTCCGCGACCTCGACATGGGGGATGAGGAAGCGGTCGGCTGCCCACCAGGCGGCGGCGCCGGCGCCCGCGACGGCGGTGGCCCCGCCGATGAGGAAGGCCCTGCGGGTGAGGAAGCGTCGATCGGTCATGGATCGAGCGTCGCGGGAGCCGCTATGGGGCGGCTATGACGCGTTCCTGATCCCGCCGTCGATCCCGCGGTCGATCCCGGCGCCGTTCGCCAGTGCGGATGTCGGTGGCGGCGCCGTTCGCCAGTGCGGATGTCGGTGTGGAAGCGCTTTCTCAGCAACATCCGCACTGGCGAATCGCTGCGCGTGCCCGCTGGTCGACATCCGCACTGGCGAGTCTCCACGGCGTACCCGCTGGCTGACATCCGCACTGGCGAACGGTGGCGGCGAAGGCGCACGGCGCACTACACCCGGGAGCGACGAAGGCCGCCCCGGTGAACCGGGGCGGCCTTCGTCAGCGCGGTGACGTCAGTCGTTGCCTCGCAGGATGGCGATGATGCGCAGGATCTCGACGTACAGCCACACGACCGTGACCATGATGCCGAACGCGGCCTGCCAGCCGAAGATGCGGGGGGCGCCGTTGCGGACGCCCTGCTGCACCATGTCGAAGTCGAGCACGAGCGAGTACGCCGCCATGAGGACGACGAGCACGCCGATGATGAGGCCGAGCGGGATGCCCATGATCGTCGACGAGTACAGGCCAAAGGAGCCCTGGATGAGGCCCGTCGCCGAGAGCACGAGGTTCAGCAGCGAGAAGACGAGGTATCCGACCATGGCGATCATGAAGATCTTCGTCGCACGCGCGGACGCGCGGATCTTGCCGCTCGCGAAGAGCGCGAGCGTGACGCCGACGACGGACACGGTCGCAAGCGTCGCCTGCATGACGATGCCGGGCCAGACGGCCTCGAAGTACGCCGAGATGCCGCCCACGAAGAGGCCCTCGAACACGGCGTAGCCGAAGATGAGCGGAACGCTCGGCGACTTCTTGAACGAGTTGACGAGGCCGAGGACGAAGCCGCCGAGTGCGCCGACGATCCACGGCACCATCGTGACGTTCTGGATGTTGTTGGTCGCGAGCGCGGGCGCGAGCGTCCACAGGTAGCCGACCACCGCGACGACGAGCATGACGGCGAACAGGCCGACCGTCTTCCAGACGGTGTCCTCGACCGTCATGCGCCCGGTCTCGCGCGCGCCCGCCGGGGGAGCGGCCAGCATGCCCTCCATGCTGGCGTTCGCGGCGGCGTCGACGCCCATGTGGGCGAACTGCCCGGCCTGGGCGTAGCCGCCCGCAGCCGGTGGCGTCGTGGGCGTTCCGTACTGCGCGGCCTGCGGACCGCCGGGATAGGTCTGGACCGCGCGGGGATCCTGAGAGAAGACGGGGTTGTTGAAACCGGGGCTGGCCATGATGGTCACTCCTCTGATGGATGGGACGGCGCGGTCCCTCCACCCTAGTCACGGCAGGCTATGGAGGGCCTGTGATTCGCCAGGCGTTCACCCCGGGCGAACTAGCCTGTCGTGCATGCCCCGCCGCACACCGCTCATCATCGGCCACCGCGGAGCCTCCGGCTACCGCCCCGAGCACTCGGAGTCGGCCTACCGGCTCGCCTTCGCGATGGGGGTCGACGCCGTCGAGCCCGATGTCGTCGCGACGCGCGACGGTGTCCTCGTCGTGCGGCACGAGAACGAGATCTCCGGCACGACCGACGTCGCCGACCATCCCGAGTTCGCCGGCCGCCGCACGACGCGCGTCGTCGACGGCGGCAGGCAGACCGGCTGGTTCACGGAGGACTTCACGTGGGAGGAGCTCGCCACGCTCCGCACCCGCGAACGGCTGCCGGACATCCGCCCGTCGAGCGCATCCTTCGACGGCTCCGAGCCCATCCTGCGGCTCGTCGACCTGCTCGGCCTCGTGCGCGAGGCCTCGCTCGAGCACGGACCCGAGATCGGCGTCGTGCTCGAGATCAAGCACGCCACCCACTTCGCCGCCGCTGGCCTCGATCTCGTCCCGCTCGTGGCGCGCGACCTCGTCGCGACGGGCTGGGCGGATGGCGGCCCGCCGCTCGTCGTGGAGTCGTTCGAGCCGACCGCTCTCTCCCGGCTGCGCGAGGCGGGAGTCCGCGCGACGTACGTCTACCTGCTCGAAGCGGAGGGGAAGCCGGCGGATCTCATCGCACGCGACGGCGACGCCGCCGTCGGATACGCCGCGTCGGCCACGCCCGAGGGGCTCGCGGCGCTCGTCGGCGTCGTGGACGGTGTCAGCGTCGACAAGCGGATGATCCTCGCGGACAGGGGCGCGCTCGTCCGGGACGCGCACGAGCAAGGGCTCCTCGTCTACACGTGGACATGCCGGCCCGAGAACGCCTTCCTCGATCGCCGCTACCGCGGCGCGGGCGGGAGGGCCGCCTTCGGCGACTACGCGGGCGAGTGGGAGGAGCTGCGCGCAAGCGGCGTCGACGGCGTCTTCGTCGACCACCCGGACCTCGGCGTCGACGTCTTCCGCCCGATCACCTGACGGTCTCGCCGACCTCGACCCGGAAGAGGCGTCCTGCCGCGTGCTCCGCTGCACGGGCGTCCCCCGCGGCGAGGTGCGCCGCCAGCTCGCGGAACCGGGCGGCGACGAAGGCCGGCGGGTTCAGCAGCCGGTGCTCGCCGCGCGTGCTCTGGAGGAGAGCGGCGCAAGCGGCCTCGTACGAGTTGCGCAGATACGGATTGGCCGCGGCCCCGACGAGGTGGCCGAAAGCCGCCAAGGCCGCCTCGTACACGAGCGCGATCGACAGGGGCGCCGCCTGGCACGCGGCGGCGGCCTCCAGGCACAGCGCCGAGGCGAGCGCGCGCTCCTCGTCGAGCATCCGCGGCACGCCGAGGCGGATGGCGACACCGCACTCGATGCCGAGGCACTCGGCTGCGACCTCGAGCTCGTCGTCGCCATCGAGCGCGACGCGGAAGGATCGGGTGCGCGTGCGGACGACCATCCCGAGCCGCTCGAGCGATGCGAGGGCGCGCCGCACGTCGGAGCGCTCGACGCCGAGCCGCGCAGCCACCTCGGCGTCGCGGATGCGCGACCGTGCACCGATCGCGCCCGTGAGGATGGCCTTGCGCAGGTGGGCGAAGGCGTCCGACTGCGGAACATCGAGCGCGAAGACGTGGGTGCTGCGGTCCATGGCGTCCCTCCCGCGACCCACCGTAGCCGGAGGGAGGGCGTCGCGGCCAGCGCGGCCGCGACGCCGTCGTCATGGAGCGGGCGTCGCCGTGGTGGCGTCGAAGATGTCGAGGATGGCGCGCTCGGACACCTCGGCGTCGCCGCTCAGGATGGCCGCGCGCAGCTCGGCGAAGAGCGCCTCTACCCCCGGCGTGTGCGGCAGGGCGAAGGCACCCGTGCGGATGTTGCGCTCCAGGCCGAACCGCGCATCGCTCGTCACCGTGCGGAAGACGGGGTTGTCGGTCTTGTCGACGAGGAAGGCGAAGCACGCGAAGTACCGCTCGCGCACTCCCTCGCGGTCGCCGTCGAGGAGAGCGGCGCGCAGGCCATCGAGCAGCTCGACGGCCTCCTCGCGCTCGGCGGGCGACATGCGCTCCACCGCGATGCGCGCAGCGATCCCGGTCTGGTGGCGCGCGAACTCCATCGACGCGGCGACCATGTCGTCGGTGATCTCGGTCACCCGCGTGAACCGGCTCGCGGACATCTCGATGAGCCCCTCGCGCTCGAGCCGCTGCAGCGCCTCGCGGACCGGCATGCGCGAGACCCCCAGGCTCTCGGCGATGTCGACGTCTCGGATGCGCTCGCCGGGCGCGAGCGAGCCCTCGACGATCGCCGCGGCGATGCGGCTGTAGACGGCGTCTCCCAGACGCGCCGGCGACAGATCGAGCTTTCCCGTGAAATTCGGCATCATAACCTCCCCAGATCGATGCGAACGGATGCACACTACTCCGGAATCCTGAGATCAGACCGGTGTTCCTCCGGCGCGTGCTCGGGGACCACCCGCGGCGTCACCCGGGACACCCTGCGGGAGTCCGGGCCCATCCGCGTGTCAGGGGGCCCGCCTAGACTCGAGGGGCCATGACAGACGCGCTCTTCTCCCTCCCGACAGCGGCGGACGACGACCTGCTGCGAGGGCTCAACCCCCCGCAGCGCGAGGCCGTCGAGTACCGCGGCCCCGCCCTGCTCATCGTCGCGGGCGCCGGCTCGGGGAAGACGCGCGTCCTGACGCACCGGATCGCCTCGCTGCTGCGCAGCCGCGAGGCGTGGCCGAGCCAGATCCTCGCGATCACCTTCACGAACAAGGCGGCGGGCGAGATGCGCGAGCGCGTCGAGCAGATCGTCGGCGACAGCGCGCGGGGCATGTGGATCTCGACGTTCCACTCCGCGTGCGTCCGCATCCTGCGGCGCGAGGCCGAGCAGTTCGGATTCACGAAGGCATTCACGATCTACGACTCCGGCGACTCGCGCGCGCTGCTCAAGCGACTCGTGCGCGATCGCGAGGCCGACTCCCTCGGCCTGACTCCGGCTGGCGTGCAGTCGCGCATCTCCAAGCTCAAGAACGAGCTCGCCGACGCCGAGTCGTACGCGCGCGACGCGAACATGAGCGATCCCGCCGAACGGAAGTTCGTCGAGATCTTCGGCGACTACCAGCGCGAGCTGCAGAAGGCGAACGCGTTCGACTTCGACGACCTCATCGCGCAGACGGTCTTCCTCTTCCGCGCCTTCCCGCACGTCGCGGACGTGTACCGCAAGCGCTTCCGCCACGTCCTCGTCGACGAGTACCAGGACACCAACCACGCGCAGTACCAGCTCATCCGCGAGCTGACCCGTCCGATCCAGGGTGACGCCGGCGGCGGCATGGTCTTCGAGGATGCGCCCGGCGCCTCGCTCACGGTCGTCGGCGACTCGGATCAGTCGATCTACGCCTTCCGCGGGGCGGACATCCGCAACATCACGGAGTTCGAGCGCGACTTCCCCGGAGCCAGGGTCGTGCTGCTGGAGCAGAACTACCGCTCGAGCCAGAACATCCTCGACGCCGCGAACTCGGTCATCCGGAACAACTTCGACCGCAAGGACAAGAAGCTCTGGAGCGACCAGGGGCCCGGCGAGCAGATCGTCGGGTTCACCGGCTACTCGCAGCACGATGAGGCGCAGTTCGTCGCGGACGAGATCGAGACCCTCCGTCGCAGCGGCGTCGACTACCAGCAGATGGCCGTCTTCTACCGCACGAACTCGCAGTCGCGAGCGCTCGAGGAGATCTTCATCCGCGCCGCCGTGCCGTACAAGATCATGGGCGGCACGAAGTTCTACGACCGCGCCGAGATCAAGGACGCGCTCGCCTACCTCGTCGCCGTGGCGAACCCCGCGGACGAGATGGCCGTCCGGCGCATCCTCAACAGGCCGAAACGGGGCATCGGCGACGTGACCGAGACGGCGATCGCGCGGTTCGCAGCGGACAACGGGATGTCGTTCCGCGATGCCCTCGCGCACCCCGCGGAGATGGGTCTGGGCCCCAAGCTGCAGAAGTCGATCCTGCACCTCGACGCGGTGCTGCGGGAGGCGACAGCCGTGCTGCTGCCCGCGTCGGGAGAGCCCGCGCCGCCGACGGCCGTCACCGAGGGGCTGCAGGTGCTGCTCAACAAGAGCGGCTACGCCGATGCGCTCCGGATGAGCCGCGACCCTCAGGATGAGGCGCGCGTGGAGAACCTCGACGAGCTCGTGGCCGTCACGCGCGAGTTCGCGCGCAACAATCCCGAGGGGACGATCGTCGACTTCCTCACGGAGGTCGCGCTCGTCGCCGACACCGACGATCTCGACGACGAGTCGGGCGCGGTCTCGCTCATGACCCTGCACACGGCGAAGGGACTGGAGTTCGACGCCGTCTTCCTCACGGGCGTCGAGGAGGACCTCATCCCGCACCGCATCTCGGCGAACGAGCCCGGCGGCCCGCAGGAGGAGCGGCGCCTGTTCTACGTGGGCATCACGCGAGCGCGCAAGCGCCTGTACCTGTCGCTCGCGATGACGCGTGCGCAGTTCGGCGAGGTGACGGTCGCGATGCCGAGCCGATTCCTGCAGGAGATCCCGTCGCTGCTCATCGACTGGAAGCAGTCGCCCGGCGACGTCAACTCGCGTGGCGGGCTGCAGTCCCGCGCGCTCAACGCCCGCCGACCCGGCGGGAGCGCCGGAGACCGCTGGGGCGTCAAGCCCCTGCCCGCGGGTGGCGGGCTCAAGCCGAAATCGACCGCGATGGAGAAGTTCCCCGGTCTCGTCACGAACAAGGTGCGCGACAACGGCGATCTCGAGCTCGCCGCCGGAGACCGCATCCGCCACGACGACTTCGGCGAGGGCACGGTCGACGCCGTCACGGGCGAGGGCGCCAAGCGCATCGCGCACGTCCGCTTCGACTCCGCGGGTGCGAAGAAGCTGCTCATCAAGGTCGCGCCGATCGCCAAGGTGTAGCGCGGGTCACGCCGACGCGTCGTCGACCACGGCCATCCCGCGCCCGCGCAGGCGCCGCCGCTCCTCTTCGAGGAAGCCGACGAGACGGTCGCGCGTGCCCGCGCTGTGGGCCGAGACGAGCGCGACCGCACGTGGTGCGTCGCGTGCGGCGACGGCGTCGACGATGGCGAGGTGCTCGGCGCGGGCCTGGGCACGCGACTGCTCGGTGCGCACCTCGAGCCAGCGCGTACGGCTGAGGCGCGTCATGGCGTCGTCCATGGCGGATGCGAAGAACGGGTTCCCGGAGAGCCGCGCGAGCGCGACGTGGAAGTCGCCACCGTCGCGGAGGCCCGCCTCGGGCCCGTCCTCGTCCGGATGCGAGACGAACGCGCGCAGCGCCGCGATGCCTTCGCCGTCGGCCCGCTCCACGACCAGGGCGACGGCACCGGCCTCGACCGTCGCCCGGAACTCGAGCACGGCGCGCACCTCGGCGACGTCGATGGGCGAGACGCGCCAGGCGCGGCCATCCCGCCGGACGAGGCCCTCGTTCTCGAGGCGCATGAGCGCCGCGCGCACGGGCGTCCGCGACGCGCCCGTGAGCGGCTCCAGGCCCCTCTCGCTGAGCGCCTCGCCCGGGAGCAGATCGAACGACAGGATGGCAGCGCGCAGGGTCGCATAGGCAGCGCGGTCGTCGGATTGCGGCATGGGACCTCCGAGGTGGTATACCAAGACGGTACACCACTAGGAGGCGCGATGACCGGCACCCTCGTCCGGACCCCGACGAGAGCCTGGCGGATGCTCGTCCTCGGCGTGCTCGCGCAGGCCGCCGGGACGATGCTCGTCAGCACTCCCGCATACCTCATCCCGCTCCTGCACCTGGAGCGCGGCGTCCCGCTCGCGGCAGCGGGCGCCCTCGCGGCCGCGCCGACGATCGGGATGGTGGCGACTCTCGTCGCGTGGGGACACCTCGCGGACCGGTACGGCGAGCGCTGGGTCATCGCGGGCGGCCTCGCGCTCACGGCCGTTCTCGCTCTCGCGGCGTCGGCCATGTCCGACATCGTCGCCTTCGGGGTGCTCCTCGCGTTCGCCGGGGGAGCGTCGGCGAGCGTGAACTCCGCGAGCGGGCGCATCGTCGTGGGCTGGTTCCCGCGCGAGCGCCGCGGCACCGCCATGGGCATCCGGCAGATGTCGCAGCCGCTCGGGGTCGCCGCGGCTGCGCTCATCGTGCCGGGGCTCGCCGAACTCGGCGGGATGGCCGCACCGCTCGTGGTCGCGGCGGCGGCGACCGGCGTGCTCGCGGTGCTGTGCGCGATCGGCATCGCGAACCCGCCGCGCCCTGCGGCCGCCGCTGCGCGCCCGGCGGCCGTCCATCCGTATCGGGGCAGCGGGTTCCTCCTGCGCATCCACGCCGTGTCGGTGCTGCTCGTCGTGCCGCAGTTCCTGCTGTCGACCTTCGGGATGGTCTGGCTCGTCGCGGGACTCGCGTGGGACGCGGCCGCTGCCGGCGCGCTCATCGCCGTCTCGCAGTTCGTCGGCGCCTTCGGCCGCATCGCCGTGGGGGCGCTCAGCGATCGCCTCGGGAGCCGCGTGCGGGTGCTGAGGTGGGTCGCCGTGAGCGGCGTCGTCGTGATGGCCGTGCTGGCCATCGTCGCGGCGGTCGCCTGGAGCATCCCGGCCGCGATCGTCCTCGTCATCGCCTCGACCGTGACGGTCGCCGACAACGGCCTCGCGTTCACCTCCGTCGCCGAGGCCGCGGGACCCGGCTGGTCGGGCAAGGCTCTCGGTATCCAGAACACGGGTCAATTTCTCGCGGCGTCGGCCGTCGGCCCCGCGATGGGCGCGCTGATCACCGCCGTCGGCTTCCCGATCGCCTTCGCGCTGACGGCGCTGCTGCCGCTCGCGTCGCTGCCGCTCATCCCGCGGGACGACGTGCACGCGGAGTGAAGGGCGCCCGCGTCCGCTCGCATCGTGCGGATGTTCTCGTGCCGGGGCGCTGTCCGCAGCACGTGAGGGATGTCCGGCGGCGAACCTGGCCAGTGGGTGCGAAGCGGCCGGGCGCCCGTCCGCCGCACCGTAGGCTGGGCGCATGGGCCTGTTCTCGAGGAAGAAGAAGACCGACCCCGCGCAGGATGAGGCCGTCGCGCCCGCCGCGGAGGAGACAGCGGAGCAGGCGGAGCCCGCGGCCGCCGCCGACGCGGCCCCGCAGGTCAACATCTCGTTCTCGGCCTTCCGCGGCGTCGGCGCCGCCGGACCGGAGGTCGCGGCTCCGACCGACCCGGGGTCGCAGCCGACCGCGTCCGACGCATCGGGGCCATCCGGGCAGCCCGGCACGACCCGGCACGGCACGACCCAAACCGGGACGACGCGGCCCGGCGCATCCGCGCAGCCGGCCGCGACCGGAGTGCCCGCTCCCTCCGCGCAGCCGCCGCTGACCCGCACACCCGCTCCGCAGCCGTCGCCGCCCGCGCGTCCCGAGCTGCCGAAGGCGCCGGCGGCTCCGCCGACCGTGCTCGAGTCGGTGCCGGGGCTCCGCGACAACGCCCTGCTGCGCGATGCGCTCGCGGCGCTGCCCGAGAAGCCGACCGGGCCGCAGGTCATGGGCGTGCTGCGCCAGCTGCTGCAGGGGCACGTGTTCCTGCGGGTGAAGGGAGACGCTCGCCAGCAGATCTCGGAGGGCAAGCCCGTCACGTTCGGCATCGCCCGCGTCGGCGAGAAGAACTTCATGCTCGCGTACAGCTCGGGGAAGGCGCTGCGCGACGCCGTGCAGGCCGACGGCGACACCGCGACCTCGGCCGTCGCGCAGCCCGTCGCCTCGCTCCTCACTCAGCTGCTCGACGGCGACTTCGGCGGCATCATCATCGACAACAGCTCCGCGCCCCACCGCGTCGTGCTGCCGCGCGACATCGTGGAGCAGGCCGTCACGCAGGCGGACCCCGAGTTCCGCCTGAAGGCGCTCATCACGGCTCCCCGAGAGGCCGACACCCCGCATCGGGTGGCGGCGCTCCTCGCCGAGCAGCCGCCGCTCTGGGTCGCGGTGGGCGCGCTCGCGACGGACGACTCGAAGATGGGGATCGCCGAGGCCCGCCTCGCCGACGGCACGCGACTCGTGCAGGTGCATTCGCACCCCCTCGAGGTCGTCGCGCAGGGGCGCGGTGAGAAGGCGCTCCCGATCCAGGTCGACAAGCTCGCCAAGATGCTCCGCGAGCACCCCGAGCTCGGGGGCCTGCTCATCGACCCCGCCGGCCCGCTCATCACCCTCACGCGCGAGGAGCTCGCGCCTGTGCTCGCCCTGGCGGAGTAGCCGCTCCGGCTGCCGGGCCTCCGCGGCCCGAGCGGTCAGTAGTCCGCGCGGCCGCCGAACGTCTCGAGCAGGCGCTGCAGGGAGTCGACGCGCGCAGCGGGCAGCGTGCCCGCGGCCACGGCGTCGTTGAGGGCGCAGTCCGGCGCGTCGGCGAGGTGCGTGCAGCCGCGCGGGCACTCCTCGGCGACCGCGTCGAGATCGGGGTACGCGCGCAGGATGTTGTCGGGATCGACGTGCCCGAGCCCGAACGACCGCACGCCGGGGGTGTCGATGACCCAGCCCGCGCCATCCGCCCCGCGATAGCGGAGCGAGACCGTCGACGACGACGTGTGCCGGCCGCGGCCCGTGACCTCGTTGACATGGCCCGTCGCACGCCCGGCCCCCGGCACGAGCGCGTTCACGAGCGTCGACTTGCCGACGCCCGAATGGCCGACGAACACCGTCGAATGACCGACGAGCGCCCGGCCGATCTCGTCGACGGGCGCCTCGCCGCGCGCGCTGCGGAACACCCGCAGATCGGCGAGGCCGTCGAAGTGCGCGAGGAACGCCGACGGGTCGGCGAGATCGGTCTTCGTCACGACGAGCAGCGGCCGGACCCCGGCGTCGAGCGCCGCCACGAGGTAGCGGTCGACGAGCCGCGGGCGCGGCTCGGGATCGGCCGCGGCAACGACGACCAGCATCTGGTCGGCGTTCGCGACGATCACCCGCTCGACCTGGTCGGTGTCGTCGGCGCTGCGCCGCAGCAGCGATGTGCGCTCCTGGATGCCGACGATGCGCCCGAGCGTCCCCTCGGCTCCCGAGGTGTCGCCGACCACGCGTGCGAGGTCCCCCGTCACGATGGGCGTGCGCCTCAGCTCTCGGGCGCGCGCCGCCGTCGCCTCGTGCTCGTCGGGCCCGTCCTCGTCGACGAGCACGGTGTAGCGGCCGCGGTCGACTCCGAGGACGCGCGCGATCCGGGCGTCCTCGTGCGCGGGACGCCGCTTCGTGCGCGGTCGGTTCGCCTTCGGATTCGGCCGGACGCGGACGTCCGACTCGTCGTACGCGTCGTCGAGGTCGTCGTCCTGGTCGTCGAGCCAGCTCACGCCGGAGCGCCCCCGTGCACGAGTCGGCCCCACAGCTGCACGAACTCCGGCAGCGTCTTCGCCGTCGTCCCGATGTCGTCGACGACGACGCCCGGGGTGCGCAGCCCGACGAGCGCACCCGTCGTGGCCATCCGGTGGTCGTGGAACGCCTTCCACGGGCCGCCCGTGAGAGGGCGCGGGAACACCCGGATGCCGTCCGGCAGCTCCTCGGCCTCGCCGCCGACGGCGCGGATGTTCTCGGCGAGCGCCGCGAGCCGGTCGGTCTCGTGGCCGCGGATGTGCGCCACGCCGCGGAAGGTCGACGGCCCGTCGGCGTAGGCGGCGAGGCCCACGAGGGTCGGGGTGAGCTCGCTCACGGCCGAGAGATCGAGATCGACGCCGTGGATGGCCCTGCCCGCCGACACCGTCAGGGCGCCGGCGCGACGGCTGACGCGGCCTCCCATGTGCGCGAGGATCTCGGTGAGCTGCGCGCCCGGCTGGGTCGAGTGCGGGGGCCATCCCGTCACCGTGACGTGACCGCCCGCGATCATCGCCGCCGCGAGGAACGGCGCCGCATTCGACAGATCGGGCTCGATGGCGATGTCCTTGGCGCGGACGGGTCCCGCCGGCACGATCCACTCGCCGTGGCCCGCGCGCTCGACGAGCACCCCGCGACGCGCCAGGCACTCGATCGTCATGTCGATGTGCGGAACGCTCGGAAGCCGGTCGCCGACGTGACGCAGGCGGAGCCCGACGTCGAACCTCGGGGCGGCGAGCAGCAGCCCGGAGACGAACTGGCTCGACGCCGACGCGTCGATGTCGATCTCCCCGCCTCGGATGTGCCCGTGCCCGTGCACGCGGAAGGGGAGCGCCCAGTGCCCTCCGTCGTCGATGTCGAGTCCGAGGTCGCGGAGCGCCTTGATCATCGCGCCCATGGGGCGGTGCAGTGCGCTCTCGTGAGCCGTCACGGTGACCTCGCCGTCGGCGAGGCCCGCGAGCGGTGCGATGAAGCGCATGACGGTGCCGGCCTGGCCCGAGTCGACCGTGCTGCCGCCGCGCAGCGGCAGGGCGGGCGTGACGTGCAGGTCGGGGCCGAACGGGCTGTCGCCCTCGACCTCCTCGATGCCCACGCCGAGCGCGCGCAGGCCCTCGACCATCCGAGCGGAGTCGTCCGAGTGCAGCGGCCGGTGCAGCGTGCTCGGCCCGTCGGCGATCGCGGCGAGGACGAGCTCGCGGTTCGTCAGCGACTTCGAGCCGGGGATGGTCAGGGTCGCCTCGAGGGCGCCGTCGGACACGGGAGCCGCGTAGGCGCCCTGAGGTCTGGTCACGGCGTCACGGCCGTCGGGGGAATACCCTCGCGCAGTCATCGCGTTCCACCCTACTGAAAGGTACGGAGGGAGTCGGATGATCGCCACGCTGGATCGCGCGCATGCGGAGGTGGCCGCGGAGGTCGCGGGCCTAGAATCACTCTTCATGAGCGACGCACCATCATCCTCCGCCGATGCGCGCGCGCAGTTCGAGGAGCAGGCCCTGCCGTTCATGGACCAGCTCTACGGCGCCGCGATGCGCATGACGCGGAACCCGTCGGACGCCGCCGACCTCGTCCAGGAGACGTTCGTCAAGGCGTTCGCGTCGTGGGCGTCGTTCACGCAGGGCACCAACCTCAAGGCGTGGCTGTACCGCATCCTGACGAACACGTACATCAACACGTACCGCAAGAAGCAGCGGGAGCCGTTCCAGGGCACCATCGACGAGCTCGAGGACTGGCAGCTGGGCGGTGCGGAGTCGACCACGGCGACGAGCAGCCGTTCGGCCGAGGCCGAGGCGATCGACCACATGCCCGCATCGGTCGTGAAGGACGCCCTGCAGTCCATCCCCGACGACTTCCGGATGGCGGTGTACCTCGCGGACGTCGAGGGGTTCGCCTACCAGGAGATCGCCGACATCATGAAGACGCCGATCGGCACCGTCATGAGCCGCCTGCACCGAGGCCGGCGGCTCCTGCGCGGACTGCTGGCGGACTACGCGGCCGAGCGAGGCATCCAGGCCGCCCAGACAGGAGTGAAGAAATGACTGACTGCGGCTGCGAGAAAGCCCGGCGCGATCTGGAGGCGTACCTCCGCGGAGCGATCGAGCTCTGCCACACGCGTCACACCGACATCGCCGAGCACATCGACGGCTGCCCGAGCTGCCAGGACGAGGTCCTCGTCGAGCGCACGCTGACGGATGCCATCCAGCGCTCCTGCCGTGAGGAGGTCGCGCCGGAGACGCTGCGCGACGAGGTCCTCGCGAAGCTCCGGACGCCGCACAGCGTCTCCTGAACAGACGCTGAACCGGGGGTGACGCGCGCGACGCGCGCGGGTGGACAATAGAAGGTGTGGAAGAGCTCTTCGTCCTCCTGCTGGTGGTCGTCACCGCACTCGCTTTCGACTTCACCAACGGGTTCCACGACACCGGGAACGCCATGGCGACGTCGATCGCGACGGGAGCTCTGAGGCCGAAGGCCGCCGTCGCCCTGTCGGCCGTGCTGAACCTCGTCGGCGCGTTCCTCTCCATCGAGGTCGCGAAGACGGTCGGCGGCGACGTCGTGGACCTGAGCCAGGCGCAGGGCGAGGAGCTCATGCTCATCGTGTTCTGCGGCCTCGTCGGCGCCATCATCTGGAACCTCGTGACGTGGCTCTTCGGCCTGCCGTCGTCGTCGAGCCACGCGCTCTTCGGGGGCCTCGTCGGCTCCGCCCTCGTATGGGGCGTCGTCAACGGCGCGAACGGCGTCGTGTGGGGCGGGATCATCGGCAAGGTGCTGATCCCCGCCATCCTCTCGCCGTTCATCGCCGCCCTCATCGCGGGCGTGGGCACGTGGCTCGTCTACCGGATTACGGCGACGGCGCCCGAGAAGAAGACCGAGGGCGGCTTCCGCTGGGGCCAGCTCGGATCGGCATCGCTCGTCTCGCTCGCCCACGGCACGAACGACGCGCAGAAGACGATGGGCGTCATCTTCCTCGCCCTCATCGCCTACGGCGCCGTGAGCCCCGAGGACGACGTGCCGTTCTGGGTCAAGCTGACCTGCGCGCTCGCGATCGCGCTCGGCACCTACCTCGGCGGCTGGCGCATCATCCGCACGCTCGGAAAGGGCCTCGTCGAGCTGTCGGCTCCGCAGGGGATGGCCGCCGAGACCTCGAGTGCGGCCATCATCCTCACGTCGAGCCATCTGGGCCTGCCGCTGTCGACGACGCACGTCGCGACGGGCTCGATCCTCGGCACGGGGCTCGGGCGCAAGGGCGCGGAGGTGCGCTGGAAGCTCGCGGGCCGGATGGCCGTGGCCTGGGTCATCACGCTGCCCGCGGCGGCCGTCGTCGGCGGCGTGTGCTGGTGGATCGGCAGCGCGTTCCCCGGCCTCGTCGGCGTGCTCATCGTGTTCGCGCTGCTCGTGGCCCTCTCCGGCTACATGTACTGGCACTCGAAGAAGACCGAGGTCTCGCATCGCAACGTCAACGACGACTGGCCCGACGGCGCCGTGACCCTCGACACCGCCAACGTGACGAGCGTCGTCAAGGTCGGGCGGTGACCGCGGTGTCGATCGATCTGCCCGGCATCCTCGGGTCCGTCCTGCAGGTGCTCGTCGTCGGCCTGCTCCTCGGAGCGGGTCTCCCGGCCCTCTTCGCCCTCGGCATGCGGCTGCTCGCCGCGGCCCCCGAGCACGGACCCGCGCCGGCGCGCGCGGGCGCCTGGACGTGCTTCGCGCTGTGCATCGTCGCGGCGGTCGCCGGCATCGTCGTCATCGTCTTCGGCAAGGCGATCTTCGGCGGCTGATCCCGCGCACCGGGGCTGATCCCGCGCACCGGGGCTGGACCCGCGCACCGGGGCTGGACCCGCGCACCGGGGCTGGACCCGCGCACCGGGGCGCCGGGCGGCCGCATGGCCGCCCGGCGCCCCGGGTCCGAGGAGGATCAGGTGTACCAGGTCGGCTCGGGATCCTTGCCGAGCAGGGCGTACTGGCCCACCTCCCGCTTCTTGTACGGGATCGGGTCGTGCAGCGTGTGGGTGCGCAGGTTCCGCCAATGGATGTCGAGCCCGACGGCGTTCGCCGTCGCCCGCGCCCCCGTCAGCTCGAACACCTTCGTCGCCGCCTCCAGCCCGTCCTCCGCGATGCGCAGCTTCGCGGCGGCGATGCGGGCGGCGATGCGACCGCGACGCTCCGGCGTGAGCTCCTCCCGCGGCGCGTGCAGGGCGGCGGAGATCTCGGCTCCCGCGGCGTCGACGAGCGCTTCGTCGGCCCACAGCTTCGACTGGATCTGGCCGTAGCCCTCCAGCACGTACCACTCGTCGACGGCGCGCTCCTTGTCGTCGCCGCCGTAGGGCCAGGCCCTGCTGTGCTCACGGGTGTAGCCGGCGGCCTGGTCGAGGGCGCCCTGGGCGATGCCGAGGTAGAAGTTCGCGAACACGAGCTGGATCGCCGGGACGTTCAGGGTGTTGTAGACGAGGGGCTGGAACACCCTGTCGACGAAGCCGGCCGCGCCGCTCCAGTCGACGCGGACATCGCGGATCTCGACCGACCCCGACTCCGTGAGCCGCTGGCCGAGGTTGTCCCAGTCGCGGGCGAACACGATGCCCTCCTGGTCGGTCGGCACGATGGCGAAGATGTGCGTGTCCGTCCCCTGGAGCACGCCCTCGAGCACCGTGAGGTCGGAGACGACGCCGCCCGTCGAGAACGACTTGCGTCCCGAGAAGACGAGCTCGTCGCCGTCCTCCGTGACGACGAGGTCGGCGTCGCGAGGGTTGACGGCGCCTCCGAACAGGAGCCGGCCCTCCGTGTACAGCTGCTCGACCGCGGCGATCTGGGCATCCGTTCCGACGAGGCGCACGGCCCACGCCCACAGGTAGTGGTAGCCGAGGAGCTGCCCGATCGAGCCGTCGCCGCGCGCGATCTCGCGGATGACGCGGTAGGCGGTCTCCCAGGTCTGGCCGCCGCCGCCGTGCGCGGCGGGCCCGAGCAGGGTGACGAGGCCGCTCTCCTTGAGCAGGGCGACCTCGGCCGCGGGAGGCGCGCCGGCGCGGTCGCGCGCGAGCGCGTCGTCGGCGAGGACGGCGGCGACCTCGCGGGCTCGGGCGATCCATCCGCCGGCGTCGCGCGGCGTGTCGGCCCAGGCGGGGTGTCGGTGCGTCGTGGGGTCGGGGGCGATGAGGGTCATCGTGAGTGCTCCTTTCGCGGGCGGGTGCCGATGAGCCGGCGGGCGCCGATGAGCCGGCGGGTGCCGATGAGCCGGCGGGTGCCGATCAGTGAAGCAGTGGACGAGCCGCCGCGCGCGAGGATGACGCGGGATTGCCGGCACGATCGGCGATCGTGATGGGCACCGATCGGATGGCGTTCACCCCGCGGACACCGGAGCGCTCGCGACACGACACCGCGCGGGGCCCTGGCCGTCACCGCGCCCGCGTAGCTTCGCCGCTCGTGCGCGTCGCCCGAGCGCGCCGTCCCACCCGCACCGGAGGATCTCCCATGTCACGTCGTCACGTGTTCGCCTCGCTCGGCCTGCTGGCCGCGTCATCCCTCGCCCTCGCGGGCTGCGCCTCCGCCGCCTCGTCCGACGCGGCGGCCTCGGACGGCGTCGACGCCGCGGCCGCGACGAGCCTGGAGGACTTCGGGTCGTTCGAGGCGCTCGAGGAGGCGGCCAAGGCGGAGGGTGCGCTCAACGTCATCGCCCTGCCGCGCGACTGGGCGAACTACGGCGAGATCCTCGACCTGTTCGCCGAGCGCTACCCCGAGATCGCGATCGAGGAGCAGTCGCCCGACGTCTCGAGCGCCGAGGAGATCCAGGCCGCCGAGGCGAACGCGGGGCTCGACACCGCGCCCGACGTGTTCGACCTCGGCCTCACGGTCGCGCTCCAGAACACCGACGCGTTCGCCCCGTACCAGGTCGAGACGTGGGACGACATCCCCGAGGAGCTGAAGCACCCCGACGGCCTCTTCGTCGGCGACTACGGCGGGTACATGTCGATCGGCTACGACTCCGCGCAGTTCGACGAGCCCACGTCGCTCGACGACCTGCTGGGCTCCGACTTCGCAGGGTCCGTCGCGATCAACGGCGATCCGACGCAGGCGGGCGCCGCGTTCGCCGCCGTCGGACTCGCGACCGTGCAGTCGGGCGGCACGCTCGACGACTTCCAGCCCGGCATCGACTTCTTCTCGGAGCTCAACGCCGCGGGCAACCTGCTGAAGGTCGACGTGACGTCGGCCACGGTGGCGTCCGGCGAGACGCCGGTCGTCTTCGACTGGGACTACCTCAACGCCGCGCACAGCGCGGAGAACCCGGACTGGAAGACGGTCGTTCTCGACGGCACCGGGTACGCGGGCTACTACAACCAGGCCATCAACGCCGACGCCCCGCATCCTGCCGCCGCCAGGCTCTGGCAGGAGTTCCTCTACAGCGACGAGGTGCAGAACCTGTGGCTGAAGGGCGGCGCGCGTCCCGTCCGCGCGGACGCGATGGCCGCAGCCGGCACGATCGACGAGGAGCTCTACGCGGCGCTCCCCGAGGCGCCGGCCGAGACGGTCGTCCCGACCGAGCAGCAGTCGGCCGACGCCGGCACGCTGCTCGGCGAGTCGTGGGCGTCGGCCGTCGAGTGACGACCGCCCTGCTCGAGCGCGAGGCTCCGGCCGTCCCGCCGGCGCCTCGCGCCCGTGCGCGCCGCCGCCTCGATCCCGCCGCGATCGGCCTCGTGCCGTTCGCCGTCTATGTCATCGTCTTCCTGCTCGTCCCGACCGGGATCGCGCTCGGCACGGGGTTCGTGGATGGCGAGGGGGCGTTCACCCTCGACAACCTCGCCGGTCTCGCCGAGCCGACCATCCTGCGCACCTTCGGCAACTCGCTGTGGCTCTCCGCCCTGACGGCCCTGGTCGGGTCGGTCGTCGGCGCCCTCGCCTGCTACGCCATGCTCGGGCTGCCCGAGGGCGGTCGGGTGCGGGTCGCGGTCGACGCCGCGGCGAGCGTGCTCGCGCAGTTCGGCGGCGTCATGCTCGCGTTCGCCTTCATCGCGACGCTCGGCGCCCAGGGCCTCGTGACCTCGCTCATCCTGGATGCCACGGGCGTCGACATCCACGCGGGCGGCAACTGGCTCTACGCGCTGCCGGGGCTCGTGCCGGTCTACACATACTTCCAGGTGCCGCTCATGATCATCACGTTCATGCCGGCGATGACGGCGCTCAAGCCCGCGTGGGCGGAGGCCAACCTCACGCTGGGCGGAACGCGCCTCGGCTTCTGGCGGCTGATCGGGATCCCCGTGCTCGCGCCCGCCTTCCTCGCGAGCCTGCTGCTGCTCTTCGCGAACGCCTTCTCGTCGTACGCCACCGCCGCCGCGCTCGCGAGCCAGGGGGCGCAGATCGTCCCGCTGCAGATCCGTGCCGCGCTCACGAGCGAGACGGTGCTCGGTCGCGAGAACCTCGCCGGCGCGCTCGCGCTCGGGATGATCGTCGTCGTCTCCGTCTGCATGTGGGGGTACTCCGCCATCCAGGGCCGAGCGGCGAGGTGGCAGCGGTGAGCGCGGCGTCCTTCGCCCCGCGCGCCGCCGTGCGCTGGACCATCGGCCTCGCCATCCTCGCCGTCTTCGCCATCCCCCTCGTCTCCATGGTCGAGTACTCGCTGCGCGACGGCGACGGGTACTCCGCCGTGCACTGGGCGGCGCTGCTCGACCCCGCGCAGGCGTCGACGTACCGGCCGATATGGACGGGGCTCGCGAACTCGGCCGCGCTCGCGGCGGTGACGGTCGGCATCGTCCTCGTGCTCGTGGCGCCCACGGTCGTGCTCGTGAACCTGCGGTTCCCGCGTCTGCGGCGGATCTTCGAGTTCGTCGTGCTCCTGCCGATCTCGATCCCCGCGATCGTGGTCGTGGTGGGGCTCGCGCCGATCTACCAGTCCATCGGGCGCGCGGTCGGCACGGGCGTGTGGACGCTCGCCTTCGCGTACGGCATCACCGTGCTGCCCTTCGCGTACCGCGCCATCCAGGCGTCGGTCGACGCCGTCGACCTCCCCACGCTGTCGGAGGCCGCGCGCACGCTCGGATCGGGATGGGCGACCACGATGCTCCGCGTCATCGCGCCCAATCTCCGGCAGGGGCTGCTGGCCGCGTCGCTCATCTCGATCGCCGTCGTCCTGGGGGAGTACACGATCGCCTCCATCCTGGGGCGGCAGAACCTGCAGACGGCGCTCGTCGTCGTCGGGAAGCAGGACCCGTGGGCGCCCGTCATCCTCTCCCTGCTCTCGCTCGTCTTCGCGTTCGCCCTGCTCGTCGTCATCGGCCTCGCCGGCCGCGCCCGCCCCGGAAGGACCCGCTCATGACCCTCGACGCCATCGAGACCGAGGAGAACGCCGTGCTCTCCGCCCGCGGAGAGGGCGTCCCCGTCGCCTTCGAGGGCGTCGTGAAGGAGTTCGGCACGACGCGCGTCCTCCACGGCGTCGACCTCGACGTGCGCCCGGGGGAGTTCCTCTCGCTCCTCGGTCCGTCGGGCTGCGGCAAGACGACCCTGCTGCGCATCCTCGCCGGGCTCGAGCAGGCCACAGGCGGCGTCGTGCGGATCGGCGGCGCCGACGTCTCGGCCGTGCCGACGAACAAGCGCGACCTCGGGATGGTGTTCCAGGCGTACTCGCTCTTCCCGCACCTCACCGTGCGGCAGAACACGGCGTTCGGGCTCGAGCGCCGACGCGTCGAGAAGCGGGCGGCGGCCTCCCGGGCGTCCGACGCGCTCGCGCTCGTCGGCCTCGCGCACCTCGCCGACCGGTACCCTCACCAGCTCTCCGGCGGGCAGCAGCAGCGCGTCGCCCTCGCCCGCGCGATCGTCACGGAGCCGCGCGTGCTGCTGCTCGACGAGCCGCTCTCGGCGCTCGACGCGAAGGTGCGCGTGCAGCTGCGCGACGAGATCCGACGGCTGCAGCTGCGTCTGGGCATCACGACGGTGTTCGTCACGCACGATCAGGAGGAGGCACTCGCCGTCTCCGACCGCATCGCCGTCATGGACGCCGGACGCATCGACCAGGTCGGCTCGCCCGAGGACCTCTACCTGCGGCCCGCGACAGCGCACGTCGCGGCGTTCGTCGGCCTGTCGTCGGTGGTGCCCGCCGTCGTGGCGGGCGGGCTCGCGACGGTGCTCGGCACCGTCCTGCCCGTCGTCGGGGAGGCCGCAGACGGCGCGGCCGAGGCCTTCATCCGTCCCGAGAACGTGCGACTGGGCGGCCCCGTCCAGGGGACCGTCGTCGAGTCGACGTTCCTCGGCAGCGTGCGCCGCTCGGTCGTGCGGGTGCCGACGCCGGATGGCGCGGCGCTGCTGCACGTGCAGCACGCCGCGTCCGAGCGCCTGGCGTTCGACCAGCGGGTGACGCTCGCCATCGACCCCGTGCCGGTGGTCGTGCGGCCCGCATAGGGTGAGAGGGTGAGCACCCTCGACGCACGCGACATCCCCGCCGACCGGATCTCCCACGACAGGCTCGCCCACGCGGGGCTCGACTACCGCGCGATCGACGCGGCCGACAGCGCGGCGTTCCGGCGCACCATCCAGGCCGTCTCCCGCGGGTTCCTCGGCCCCGAGGTCTCCGAGACGTCGTCCGAGGAGCAGCGCGAGGCCCTCGGGCACCGGCGCTTCACGGGCGTCTTCGACGCGGCCTCGGCGCAGCACGACGTGCCGGTCGCGACGGTCGACTCGTGGATCACGCCCCTCACGGTTCCCGGCGGAGAGCTCGACACGTGGGCGATCAGCGGCGTGACGGTGGCGGGGACGCACCGTCGACGCGGCATCGCGCGAGCCATGCTCGAGGGCGAGCTGCGGTCGGCCGTGGCGGCAGGCGTGGCGATGGCAGGCCTGACGGTCAGCGAGACGACGATCTACGGCCGGTACGGCTTCGGCTCCGCCGTGCCCATGAGCTCGTGGACGATCGACACGCGCCGTGCCGGCTGGGCCGGGTACGAGCCGTCGGGGCGCATCGAGTTCGTATCGCGCGAGCAGCTCGCCGCCGACCTCGGCGAGGTGCACGAGCGGGCGCGCACGCAGCGCGCGGGGCAGCTGCCCGGATGGCGCCGCCGCTGGCAGCAGGCGGCGGGTCTGACGATCGAGGACAAGGACGGCGACCACGTGCGCGGCGTCCGCGTCGTCGACGCCGACGGCGGTGTCCGCGGCGCCATGGCGTACCGCGTCTTCGAGAGCGAGGGCGATTTCGCCGGAGCCAGGCTCGCCATCCGCATGCTCTTCGCGGACACGGCGGATGCGACGGCGGCGCTCTGGCGCTTCGCCGTGCAGCACGACCTGGTGGGCGAGGTGACGGCGCAGCTGCGGCCGATCGACGATCCCGTGCGCTGGCTCGTGCACGACGAGCGCGGCGCCGTCCAGACCATCCGCGATCACGGATGGCTGCGCATCCTCGACGTGTCGCGTGCGCTCACGGCGCGCACCTACTCGGCCGCGGCGGCCGCGACGATCGCCCTGACGGATCCGCTCGACCTCACGAGCGGCGCATGGCGGGTCGAGATCGGGGCGGACGGCCGCGCGCACGTGGAGCGCACGACGGTCGAACCCGATCTGCGGCTCGACGTCGCGCAGCTGTCTGCCGCGTACCTGGGCGGGGTGCCGCTGACGGGTCTGCTCGCGGCCGGACGCGTGACGGGATCGCCCGAGGTCGCCGCGGCGCTCGACCTCGCGCTGCGCCCCGCGCAGCCTCCCGTGCTCGGCATCTGGTACTGACCGACGGAAGCGGCCGGCCCTCCCGAGGGATGGCCGGCCGCTTCCGTCGAGCCGCGCGTCAGGCGAGGGCTCGGGCGATGAGGTCCGCCTGCTCCACAGCGTGGATCTTCGAGGAGCCCGTCGACGGCGCCGCCGCCGCGGGTCGCGACACGACCGAGATGCGCTTGCCGCTGCGGTTCGCGATCTCGAGCGAGATGAACGGCCAGGCGCCCTGGTTCTCCGGCTCGTCCTGAACCCACACGACCTCGGCGTTCGGGTACTCCGACAGCACGGCCTTCAGCTCGGCGACCGGCATCGGATAGAACTGCTCCACGCGCACGAGGGCGATCGAGTCGTCGGGCTTCTTCTCGAGCTCGCCGCGCAGATCCCAGTGGATCTTGCCGGAGTGCAGCAGCACCTTGCGGACGGCGTTCTTGTCGATCGCGCGGCCGTCGTCGATGACCGGCTCGAACCGTCCGCTCGTGAAGTCCGCGACCTCGCTCGTCGCGCCGCGCAGGCGCAGCATCGCCTTCGGGGTGAACACGATGAGGGGCTTGCGCGGGCGCGCGTACGCCTGGCGGCGAAGAAGGTGGAAGTACGACGCGGGCGTGGAGGGACGCGCGACGGTCATGTTGTCCTGCGCGCACAGCTGCAGGAATCGCTCGATGCGCGCCGACGAGTGGTCGGGCCCCTGACCCTCGTAGCCGTGGGGGAGGAGCATGACGACGCCCGACTCCTGGCCCCACTTCTGCTCGGCGGCCGACACGTACTCGTCGATGACCGACTGCGCGCCGTTCACGAAGTCGCCGAACTGCGCCTCCCACAGCACGAGCGACTCCGGCGCCTCGACGGAGTAGCCGTATTCGAAGGCGAGGGCCGCGTACTCGCTGAGGAGCGAGTCGTACACCCAGAAGCGCCCCTGGTTCTCCGAGAGGTTGACGAGCGGCAGCCACTCCTGCCCGTTGACGCGGTCGTGGAACGCTGCGTGGCGCTGCACGAACGTCCCGCGGCGCGAGTCCTGCCCGGCGAGGCGCACGTTCGTGCCCTCGAGGAGCAGCGACCCGAACGCGAGCAGCTCGCCGAACGCCCAGTCGATCTTGCCGTCGCGGCTCATCTGCACGCGCTTGTCGAGCAGCTGCTGCAGCTTCTGGTGCACCGTGAAGCCGTCGGGCTTGTTGGCGTGCGCGTCGCCGATCTGCTGCACCACCTCGACGGGCACGCCCGTCGACTCGGGCGCTCCGACGACGAGCTCGGCGGGGGCGTCGGGCGTCACGACGGGGTTCGCGCCCGTCTCGGCGGCGTGCGTCTCGGCGAAGGCGACCTCGAGGCGGTTCTGGAAGTCGGCCTTGGCCTGGTCGTACTCCTCCTCGGTGATGTCGCCGCGGCCCACGAGCGCCTCGGTGTAGAGGCGGCGCACGGAGCGCTTCGCCTCGATGAGGTCGGTCATGAGCGGCTGCGTCATCGAGGGGTCGTCGCCCTCGTTGTGACCGCGACGGCGGTAGCAGATGAGGTCGATGACGATGTCGCGGTGGAACCGCTCGCGGTACTCGAACGCGAACTCCGCGGCGCGCACGACGGCCTCGGGGTCGTCGCCGTTCACATGGAGGATGGGCGCCTGGATGGTCTTGGCCGGATCGCTCGCGTAGATCGACGTGCGGGAGTCGTTCGGCAGGGTGGTGAAGCCCACCTGGTTGTTCACGATGACGTGCACCGTGCCGCCCGTGCGGTAGCCGCGCAGCTGCGACATCTGCAGCGTCTCCACGACGACACCCTGCCCGGCGAACGCGGCGTCGCCGTGCACGAGGATCGGCAGCCACGCGAACGAGGCGATGGGGCCGCGGTCCTGCTTGGCGCGCGCGATGCCTTCGAGCACGCCGTCGACGGTCTCGAGGTGCGAGGGGTTCGCCGCGAGGAGGACGTCGAGCTCGGCGCCCGCGTCGGAGCGGAAGGTTCCCTGCGTGCCGAGGTGGTACTTGACGTCGCCCGAGCCGCGCTTGTTGCCCGGCAGCGCGCCCTCGAACTCCTGGAACACCTCGCCGTACGCCTTGCCGGCGATGTTCGTGAGCACGTTGAGGCGGCCGCGGTGCGGCATGCCGATCGCCGCGCCCTCCAGGCCGGCGTCGGCCGCGCCCTGCAGGATGCGGTCGAGGAGGGGGATCAGCGACTCGCCGCCCTCCAGCGAGAAGCGCTTCTGGCCCACGTACTTCGTCTGCAGGAAGGTCTCGAACGCCTCGGCCTCGTTGAGCTTGCTGAGGATGCGCAGCTGCTCGTCGTGGTCGGGCTTGACGTACTTGACCTCGAGGCGCTCCTGGAACCACTCGCGCTGCTCGTGGTCGGCGATGTGCATGTACTCGATGCCGGTCGTGCGGCAGTAGGAGTCGCGCAGGACTCCCAGCACGTCGCGCAGCTTCATCTGGCGCTTGCCGCCGAAGCCGTTCGTGACGAACTCGCGGTCGAGGTCCCAGAAGGTGAGGCCGTGCGACTCGATCTCGAGGTCGTGGTGCTCGCGCTGTCGGTACTCGAGCGGGTCGACGTCGGCCATCAGATGGCCGCGCACGCGGTACGAGTTGATGATCTCCTGCACGCGCGCGGTCTTGTCGATGCGCTCGGACAGGTCGACGGCGACGTCGGGGTTCCAGCGGATGGGCGCGTACGGGATGCGCAGCGCCGCGAAGATGTCCTCGTAGAAGCCGCGCTGCCCGATGAGCAGCTCGTGCACCTTCTTGAGGAACTCGCCCGAGCCCGCGCCCTGGATGACGCGGTGGTCGTACGTGCTCGTCAGCGTGATCGTCTTGCCGATCGCGAGCTCGTTGAGCGTCTTCGGGCTCGCGCCCTGGAACTCGGCCGGGTACTCGAGGGCGCCGGCGCCGATGATGGCGCCCTGTCCCTTCATGAGCCGCGGCACGGAGTGGACCGTGCCGATGCCGCCGGGGTTCGTGAGCGAGATCGTGGTGCCGGCGAAGTCGGCGGCCGTGAGCTTGTTGCCGCGCGCCCGCTTGACGAGGTCCTCGTACGAGGACAGGTACTCGTTGAAGGTCAGGGTGTCGGCCTTCTTGATGCTCGGCACCATGAGGGCGCGCGTGCCGTCGGGCTTGGGCAGGTCGATCGCGATGCCGAGGTTGATGTGCGCGGGCGCGACGACCGACGGCTTCCCGTCGATCTCGGCGTAGAAGACGTTCTGGCTGGGGAACTCCTTGAGCGCCTGGATGAGCGCCCATCCGATGAGGTGGGTGAAGCTGACCTTGCCGCCGCGCGCACGCGCCATGTGGTTGTTGATGACGATGCGGTTGTCGATCATCAGCTTCGCGGGGATGGTCCGCACGCTCGTCGCGGTCGGGACGGTCAGCGACTCGTCCATGTTCTTCGCGAGGGTCTTGGTCATGCCCTTGAGGACGGTGACCTTGTCCTCCTCGGACTCCGCGGGCTGCGCCGCGCTCGGCTTCGCCACCGGCTGGTCGGCCGGGATCGGGGCGGGCTTGGCCGGCCGGGCCGTCGTCCGCGCGACGGGCTGCTGGCCGATCACGGGGATGGGAGCGGTCGGCGGGTGCGCCTCCGTCGAGGCCTGCGCCGTCGTGGCTGGCGCAGCGGCGCTCGTTCCGGCGTTCGAGCCGTACGCCTCCAGGATGGGCCACCATTCCTTGTCGACGGAGTTCCGATCGACCTTGAACTGCTCATAGAGCTCTTCGACGAGCCACTCGTTGGCACCGAACTCGCCCTCGCTCGATGCACCGACGCCCGTCACCTGGCTTGACACGGCAGGATCGCCCACTTTCGTCCCTGAATCGTTGGCACGCCGGCTCCCGAGGCGTTCTCGCGGCGACGGGTCTCTGCGCGTGCGTTCGGGCAACCAGCCTATCCCAATCCGCGCGGCCTCCGACCCGGCTCCGAGCGGCTCGAGCCGGCCGTCGCCCCTCGTCGTTCCGGCCCGTGCGCACCCCCGGCGGGCGAGGGCGGCGGCCGGCTGACGAGGAGGGCAAGGCCCCTTCCCCGTCAGCCGGTGGGCCCGGGGCGTACGCGCCCCCGGTCGTCACCGCCGCCGGCCGCGCTCCGTCGCGTCGTGCACCTCGCCGACGAGCTCCTCGATGATGTCCTCGAGGAAGAGGACGGCCGTCGTCTCGCCGTGCCCGTCGCGCACGCGCGCGAGGTGCCGGCCGGCGCGGCGCATGATGGCGAGCGCGTCCTCGAGGTCCGTCGTCTCCTGGACGGGCACCATGTGGTGGATGCGCTTGGCCGGGATGGGGCGGGCCGCCTTCTCCTCGACGTCGTCGCCCTCCGCGGCGCGCAGGATGTCCTTGAGGTGCACGTAGCCGACGGGCTCGTCCTCGTCGTCGACGATGACGTAGCGCGAGTAGCCGTGCTTGGCGACGGCGCGCTCGACCTCGTCGGGAGTGACCTGCTCGGGGAGCGTCACGATCTGCGAGAGCGGCACCGCGACATCCTTCGCCTTCTTGTCGGTGAACTCGACCGCGGCGGCGACCGTGCCGGCGGCGTCGTCGAGGACGCCCTCCCTGCGCGACTGCGTCACGATCGTCGCGACCTCCTCGAGCGTGAACGTCGAGGCGGCCTCGTTCTTCGGCTCGACGCCGAAGAGGCGCAGCACCGCGTTCGCGATCCAGTTGAGCACCCAGATGACGGGATGGAACACCTTCGACACCCACACCAGCGGCGGCGCGAGCAGCAGCACGGCGCGGTCGGGCACAGAGAACGCGAGGTTCTTCGCGACCATCTCGCCGAACACGACGTGCAGGTACGACACGAACACCAGCGCGATGACGAACGCGACCGTGTCGACGGCGGCCTCCGGGATCCCCGTGAGGGCGAGCGGCTCCGCAAGCAGATGGTGCAGCGCCGGCTCGGAGACGTTGAGGATGAGCAGCGAGCAGATCGTGATGCCGAGCTGCGACGTCGCGAGCATGAGCGTCGCATGCTCCATGGCGTAGAGCGCCGTCTTCGCGGCGCGCGAGCCCTTCTCGGCGAGGGGCTCGATCTGCGAGCGCTTCGCCGAGATGACGGCGAACTCCCCTCCCACGAAGAAGGCGTTCGCGAGCAGCAGCACGACGAGCCACGCGAGCCCCGCCCAGTCGCTCATCGGGCGTCCTCCTCGTCGTCGGCGCCCTCGGGGAGCGGATCGGGGGTGAAGCGCACGCGGTCGACACGGCGCCCGTCCATGCGCTCGACCCGCAGCACGCCGCCGTCGACGGGCACGGCGTCGCCGGTCTGCGGGATGCGCTCGAGCACGCTCATGATGAATCCGCCGACGGTGTCGTAGGCGTCGTCCTCCGGCACCTCGACGGCGGCGCGGTCGCGCAGCTCGTCGGGGCGGAGCTGACCGGGGAACGTGAGGGAGTCGCGGTGGCGCACGACGCCGGCGAGACGGCGGTCGTGCTCGTCCGACACCTCGCCGACGATCTCCTCGACCAGATCCTCGAGCGTCACGACGCCGGCCGTGCCGCCGTACTCGTCGACGACGACGGCCATCTGATAGCCGCCGGCGCGCAGCTCGGAGATGAGCGCGTCCAGCCGCACCGTCTCCGGCACGCGGAGCGGCTCGCTCGCGAGCGCACCCGCCGGGACGTCCGCCCTGCGGGTGCGGGGCACGCCGACGGCGGCCTTGAGGTGCACGATCCCGACGATGTCGTCCATCGACTCGCCGAACACGGGGAAGCGGCTGTGCCCCGTCTGCCGGGCGAGCTGCACGACGGCGTCGGCGGAGTCGTCCGCCGCGATCGCGTGCACGCGGGGGCGCGGGGTCATCACGTCGGCGGCGCTGTGCCGCGCGAACGTCAGGCTGCGGTCGAGCAGGGTGGCGGTGTCCTCCTCGAGCACACCCGCGAGGGCCGACCGCCGCACGAGGCTCGACAGCTCCTCCGCCGAGCGGGCACCCGACAGCTCCTCCTTGGGCTCGACGCCCATGGCGCGCAGCACGCCGTTCGCGCTGCCGTTGAGCACCGCGACGACGGGGCGGAACACGGCCGTGAACGCGATCTGGAACGGTGCGACGACCTTGGCGGTCGCGAGCGGGAGCGCGAGCGCGAAGTTCTTGGGCACGAGCTCGCCGAGGATCATCGACAGGATCGTCGCGACCGCCATCGCGACGACCGTCGAGACCGGCGCGACGACCGCCTCCGGCACCCCCCACGACGTGAGCGGGGGGCGCAGCACGTTCGAGAACGCGGGCTCCAGCGTGTACCCCGTGAGGAGCGTCGTCAGGGTGATGCCGAGCTGCGCGCTGGAGAGGTGCGTCGAGGTGTGGCGGAGCGCTCGGATGGTGAGCGCGAGCCGCGTCTCCCCGCGCGCCTGCCTCGCCTCGAGGTCGGCCCTGTCGAGGTTCACGAGGGCGAACTCGCTCGCGACGAACAGGCCGGTGCCGATCGTCAGGATGAGCCCCACGCCCATGAGAACGTAATCCATCACGCATCACCTCCGAGGGGCTCGGAGTGCGGGCTGTGGGGCGAACGTCTGCAACTGGGAGGGTCGTCCATCGTGCGAGTCATCCTACGGCACGGGCCGATGCGCTGGCTCAGGCGAACGCGGCGGCGCGGTAGCCGCGGATGTACTGCGGCGGCCAGACGCGCTCGGGCTCCACGCCCAACTCGCCTGCTGCCCGCAGGGCGAAGTGCGGGTCGCGGAGGAACTCGCGCCCGGCGAACACGGCGTCGGCGCTGCCCGCCGCGAGGATCTCCTCCGCCTGGCGGCCGTTCGTGATGATGCCGACAGCGGCCGTGAGGGCGCCCGTCCGCTCGCGCACGCGCTCCGCGTAGGGGACCTGGTACCCGGGGCCCACCTCGATGCGCTGGTGCGCGACGAGACCGCTCGCCGAGACGTCGAAGAGGTCGGCGCCGGCGTCCGCGGCCCAGCCCGCGACCGTCGCGACGTCGTCGACCTCCAGTCCGCCCGGGGCGGAGTCGACCGCCGAGAAGCGCACGAACAGCGGGACGGCCTCGCCGACCTCCGCGCGGACCGCGCGCACGACGTCGAGCACGAGCCGCGCGCGGTTCTCGAGCGAGCCGCCCCACGCGTCGTCGCGGAGGTTCGACAGCGGCGAGAGGAACTGGTGCAGGAGATAGCCGTGGGCGGCGTGGACCTCGAGCACCTCGAACCCGGCGTCGACGGCGCGGCGCGCCGCGGCGCGGAAGTCGGCGACGACCTGCGCGATGCCGTCGGCATCGAGCTCCTGCGGCTCGGCGAAGCCCTCGTAGGCGACGGGCGACGGCGCCACCGTGGTCCAGCCGCCCTCCGGCGCCGGCACGCTCCCCGACGCGTCCGCGAAGGGCCACCAGGTCGATGCCTTGCGCCCCGCGTGCGCGAGCTGGATGCCCGCGACGGCGCCCCTCGCCCGGATCGACCGGACGACGGGCGCCCACGCGTCGCGCTGGGCATCGTTCCAGATGCCGGCGTCGCGCGGCGAGATGCGCCCCTCGGGGGAGACCGCGGCCGCCTCGCTCATGACGAGGCCCGCCCCGCCGGAGGCGAACTGCGCGAGGTGGACGTGATGCCAGTCTCCCGGCACGCCGTCCTCCGCGCTGTACATGCACATGGGCGACACCCACAGCCGGTTGGGGATGGTCGTGTCGCGGATCGAGAGGGGGCTGAAGAGCAGGCTCACGGCGGATCCTTTCGGCGGTCGCCGGGCCGAGGCGACGGCGGCGCGGATAGGGTGGCGGCATGCCGGGAGGACATGCAGCGCACTCGGACGAGTGGACGGGGCACGACGCGGCGCGCGTGCTCCGGGTCCCAACCGCCTCGGACCACAAGTATTCCCGCGGTATCGTCGCGTTGCACACCGGATCGCGCGCGTATCCGGGTGCCGCCGTGCTCTCGGCGGAGGGGGCGTGGCGCGCGGGATCCGGGATGGTGCGGTGGGACGGCCCCCGCGAGGTCGCAGGGCTCGTGCTCGCCCGCAGGCCCGAGACGGTCGTCGGCGCGGGGAGGGCGGACGCCCACGTCATCGGCTCCGGCATCGACGCGCGTGCGCGCGACGACGCGCTCACGACGCGCCTGCAGGCCGTGCTGCGCGGCGGCGCGCCGGTCGTCGTCGATGCGGGAGCGCTCGACCTCGCGGCGCAGGCGCGCGTGCCCCTCGTCGTCACCCCTCACGACGGCGAGCTGCGCGAGGTGCGCATCCCGCTGGGCTTCGGGATCGACGACGTCGACGACGACCCGCTCGCGCCGCGGTTGAGCGGCGCGTTCGCCGAGCGCGTCCTCGTGGTGCGCGAGACGGCCGTCGCGCTGGGCGGCGTCGTCGTGCTGAAGGGGGCCGCCACGATCGTCGCGACGCCCGGGGGATGGTGGACGACGGTGCGCGCCGGAACGCCATGGCTCGCCACGGCCGGCACGGGCGACGTCCTCGCCGGCGCGCTCGGCGCGGTGCTCGCGGGGGCGGCGGCAGCGGCGCGCGTCGAGGGGCGCGAGCTCGACGTGGAGGAGTTGGGTCCCGTCGCCGCCACGGCGGTGTGGCTGCACGGCACGGCGGGGCGCATCGCCGCGGGGCAGGCGCCCCTGGCAGGCGGCGGACCCGGGCGTCCGATCACGGCCCTCGACGTCGCGGAGGCGCTGCCTGACGCGTTCGCCCATGCGCGGGTTCCGTAGGATGGGGCGCGTGCCGAACCGCGTCGTCCTGTGGGCCGGGTTCGTCGCCGTGCACGCATGGGTCGCCGCCGCCGGGTTCTGGATGCCGAACCAGCCGATGGGCGACGTGAACCTCGTGTACGACCCGTGGTCCATCCGCGCGCTGTCCGGCGACGGCATCGTCGGCGTCACGGAGTCGTGGGTCTACCCGCAGCTCGCGCTCGCCCCCATGATGCTCGCCCAGGCGCTCGCGGGGATCGGGGGATACGACCTCGGATGGGCCCTGCTCGTGACCGCGCTCGACGCCGTCGCGTTCGCGATCCTGCTCGGGCGGGGGCGCTCCCGGGCGCGCGTCGGCGCCGCGGCGTTCTGGCTCGCCTTCCAGCTGCTCCTCGGACCCGTCGGCATGTACCGGCTCGATGCCGTCACCGTGCCCATCGCGATCACGGGACTGCTCGTGCTCGCGACGCGGCCCGCCGTCGCGTCGGCGGTGCTGACGGCCGGCGCCTGGGTCAAGGTCTGGCCGGCCGCGCTCGTCGCGACGGCGTTCGTCGCGCTCCGCGGGCGGCGCGGTGCGGTCGCCGTGGGAGCGGTCGTCACGACGGGCGTCGTGGTGGCGCTCGTGCTCGTGAGCGGGGGAGCGGCGCACCTCGCGGGGTTCGTCACGATGCAGACGGGCCGAGGGCTGCAGCTCGAGGCGCCCGTGAGCACCGCCTACCTCTGGGGCGCCATGCTCGGCATCCCCGACTGGTGGATCTTCTACGACCGCGAGATCCTCACCTTCCAGGTGACGGGCCCGAACGTCGACGCCGTCATCGGCGCGATGACGCCCCTGCTCGCCGTCGCGGTC
Organism: Microbacterium gilvum; assembly: GCF_039543865.1. Classification (NCBI taxonomy): domain Bacteria; kingdom Bacillati; phylum Actinomycetota; class Actinomycetes; order Micrococcales; family Microbacteriaceae; genus Microbacterium; species Microbacterium gilvum. The sequence continues at coordinate 216,201 of NZ_BAABKO010000004.1, forward strand.
CTCGCGGTGCTGGGGGTCGGGTTCTGGAAGGCGCGCGCCGGTGCGTCGTACCGGTCGCTCGTGCCGCCGCTCGCGCTCTCCCTCGTCCTCGTCCTCATGGTCTTCAACAAGGTGGGGTCGCCGCAGTTCCACGACTGGCTCATCGCGCCGCTCGTGCTGTGGATCGTGGTCGACCGCGCGGCGGCGCGCGGGCCGGCGCTCGTGGCGCTCGGATGCGCGCTCCTCACCCAGCTCGTCTACCCGCTGCTCTACATGGGGGTGATGACGGCGGATCCCGGCCCCGTGATCGTGCTCGCGCTCCGCAACGCGATGCTCGTCGTGCTGCTCGGATGGGTCGTCGCGCGCCTCGTGCGGCTCCCGGTCCGACGGCGTGCCCCCGTCCTCCTCTCCGGGCGCTGACCCGGGTCATCCGAACGAAGGGAACCGCCATGCTCGTCGCCTTCTCCGTCGCGCCGTCGGGAGACGGCCGCGCCGACGGATCCGTCCACGACGCGGTCGCCGCCGCCGTCGCCGTCGTCCGGGCATCGGGTCTCGCCCACCGCACGACCTCGATGTTCACGGAGATCGAGGGGCCGGACTGGGACACCGTGATGGCCGTCGTCAAGAGCGCGACCGAGGCCGTCCTGCCGTTCGGATCGCGCGTCTCGCTCGTGCTGAAGGCCGACATCCGCCCGGGCTACGAGGGCGAGATCGACGGCAAGATCGCCCGGCTCGAGAAGGCGATCGACGAGCGCGGCGATCGGGTCTCCTGATCGCCCCTAGACTCGACGGGTGACCACCTCGACCACCACGTCGAGGGGTGCGGCGATGTGGGCGCTCCTCTCGCTCTCCATCGGAGCCTTCGGCATCGGCATGACCGAGTTCGTGTCGATGGGCCTGCTCCCCGGCATCGCCGGCGATCTGCTCCCGACCGTGTACGCGGCGAGCCCGGAGGACGCCGTCGCGCAGGCGGGCGTGCTCATCAGCCTCTACGCGCTCGGCGTCGTCGTCGGCGCGCCGACGATCGCGGCCGTCGTGTCGCGGTACCCGCGGCATCGCGTGCTCATCGCCCTCGCCCTCGCGCTCCTCCTCTTCAACGCCCTCACGGTCGTCATGCCGACCTTCGAGCTCGTCGGCCTGTCGCGGTTCCTCTCCGGGCTCCCGCACGGCGCCTACTTCGGGATGGCCGCCGTCGTCGCCGCCGATCTGTTCGGCGCCGAGAAGCGCGGGCGGGCGATCGCCGTCGTCATGGGCGGGCTCTCGATCGCGAACCTCGTCGGCGTGCCGGGAGGAACCCTCCTCGGGCAGCTGCTCGGATGGCGCGCCGCCTATCTCGTCGTCGGCGCCGTCTTCCTCGCGGCGCTGCTGATGATCGCCTTCTTCGTGCCCGCGCAGGCGGGCGACCCCGGCCGCACGTTCCGGAACGAGCTGCGCGTCTTCCGCATCCCGCAGGTGTGGTTCACGATCGCGATCGGCTCCATCGGCTTCGGCTCGTTCTTCGCCGTGTACAGCTACGTCGCCACGCTCGTCACGGAGGTGTCGGGCGCCGACGAGCGGATGGTCCCGATCGCGCTGGTCGCCATCGGGCTCGGCATGACGGTGGGCAACTTCCTCGGCGGGTACCTCGCCGACCTCAGCGTGAAGAAGACGCTCGTCTACGGCCTCGTCGCGCTCGCCGCGGCGTCCGCGCTCGTCGGCGTCGTCTCGCACGTGCCGTGGCTGCTCGTCGTCGCGCTCCTCGTCTTCGCGACGGTGTCGGCGACCGCGACGCCCACGGTGCAGCTGCGCCTGCTCGACGTCGCCCGCGACCACCAGGCGATCGGAGCGGCTCTCAACCACTCCGCGCTCAACGTCGGCAACAGCCTCGGCGCGGCGCTCGGAGGCGCCGTGATCGCCGCGGGCTGGGGCTACGTCGCGCCCGTGTGGGTGGGCGTCGTGCTGGCCGTCGTCGGCGCCGCCATCGCCGTGACGGCGTTCGCCGTCGAGCGGCGGATGCCCGCGCGCGCGTTCGACGAGGCGTTCTCGTCCGAGGACGCCTCGTCCGAGGACACAGGGACCTCCCCCATCCCGACGGCCTGATCCGGCTCGGCGCGGCGAATTAGGCTCGAGGCGTGACCGACCGATGCGCCTGGGTGCGCGACGCCATCCGCCTGCTCGAGGCGGATGCGAACCGCAGCGCCGACACGCACCTGCACGTCTTCCCGCTCCCGCCCGAGTGGGGGATCGACCTGTACCTCAAGGACGAGTCGGTGCATCCCACGGGATCGCTCAAGCACCGGCTCGCGCGCTCGCTCATCCTGTACGGGCTCGTGAACGGCCGCATCGAGGAGGGGACCACTCTCGTGGAGGCCTCCAGCGGATCGACGGCCGTGTCGGAGGCGTACTTCGCCCGCATGCTGGGCCTCGACTTCGTGACGGTCGTGCCGCGCCGGACGAGCGCCGAGAAGATCGCCCTCATCGAGTTCTACGGAGGGCGCTGCCACTTCGTGGACGCGCCGGGCGACATGGACGGCGAAGCGGCGCGGCTGGCGGCCGAGACGGGCGGCCACTACCTCGACCAGTTCACCTACGCCGAGCGCGCGACCGACTGGCGCGGCAACAACAACATCGCCGAGAGCGTCTTCCAGCAGCTCGCCGCCGAGCGGTACCCGGTTCCCAGCTGGATCGTCGTGGGCGCGGGCACGGGAGGAACGAGCGCGACGTTCGGGCGCTACGTGCGCTACCGGCGCCATCCCACCCGCATCGCCGTCGTCGACCCCGAGAACTCGGCCTACCACGAGGGATGGCTGAGCGGACGCGACGACATCGTCACCGGGCTCCCCAGCCGCATCGAGGGCATCGGCCGCCCGCGGGTGGAGCCGTCGTTCATCCCCGGCGTCATCGACGAGGTGCTGCCGATCCCCGACGCGGCGTCGCTCGCGGCCATCCGCCTGCTGCGGGAGCGCACGATGCACTGGGCGGGCGGATCGACGGGCACGAACCTCGTCGGCGCGTTCCAGCTCATCGCGCGCATGCGCGCCGAGGGGCGCACCGGCAGCGTCGTCACGCTCATCTGCGACGGCGGCATCCGGTACGCGCACACCTACTACGACGACGCGTGGATCGCGGCGCAGGGGCTCGACCTCGCCCCCCATCGCGCCCGCCTCGAGCGGTTCCTCGCGACGGGGGAGTGGGACGCCTGAGAATCCGTCCAGGTCGGGCCGCGGCGCCGGCGGCGGCGCATAGCCTCGAAGGCATGGAAGCGATCTACACCACGGAAGCACTCGCGACGGGAGCGGGCCGAGACGGCCGCGTCGTCGTCGCGGGCACCGACCTCGACTTCGACCTCGCCGTGCCGAAGGCCATGGGAGGCTCCGGCGACGGCGCCAACCCGGAGCAGCTCTTCGCCGCCGGATACGCGGCGTGCTTCCACTCCGCGCTGCAGGCCGTCGCACGCGCGAGGAAGGTCTCCCTCGCTGGCACCTCGGTCGGCGCGCGCGTGGGCATCGGCTCGAACGGCGATGGCGGGTTCGTGCTGTCCGTCGACCTCGAGGTCGTCATCCCCGAGCTCGACCCGGCCGCGGCCCAGGAGCTCGCCGACGCCGCGCACCAGGTGTGCCCGTACTCCAACGCGACGCGCGGCAACATCGACGTGCGCGTGAGCGTCGTCGACGACTGACAGACCGGTCTCAGGCGGTCTCAGGCGGTCTCAGGCGTCGAGCAGGCGCCGGAGGTGGTGCGCGACGGCTTCCGTCTCGATGAGGAAGCCGTCGTGCCCGAAGTCGCTGTGCAGGACGACCGACTCCTGCCCGTCGAGCGTGCGCGGGATGCTGCGCGCGATGCGGTGCTGGCCGTCGACGGGGAAGAGCCGGTCGCTGTCGACCCCGAGCACGAGCGTCGTCGCGGTGACGCGCGCGAGCGCCTCCTCGACGCCGCCGCGATCACGGCCGACGTCGTGCGAGTCCATCGCCTCGACGAGCAGCATGTAGCTGTTGGCGTCGAACCGGCGCGTGAACTTGTTGCCGTGGAAGTCGAGGTACGACTCCACGGCGAACCGGCCGCCGTGGCCCAGCGGGCTCACGCCAGACTGCCATGACCGCTGGAAGCGCTGGTTGAGCTCGGTGGGGCTGCGGTAGTTGAGGAGGGCCATCCGGCGCGCGAGGGCGAGACCGCGGTGCGGGCCCTCTCCCGGTGCGGCGTCGTAGTAGTCGCCGCCCGCGAACCGCGGGTCCATCTGGATCGCCTCGAGCTGCACCGAGTTGAGCGCGATCTGGTCGGCGGTGTTGATGGGCGGCGACGACAGGATGGCCAGGCGCGCGACCCGATCGGGCAGCCCGACGGCCCATTCCAGCGCGTGCATCCCGCCCATCGATCCGCCGACGACGGCGGCCCAGCGGTCGACGCCGAGGGCGTCGGCGAGGCGCACCTGCGCGGCGACCTGATCGCGGATCGTGAGGTACGGGAAGCGCGACCCCCACGCCTCGCCGTCCGCGTGGATGCTCGCGGGGCCCGTCGACCCCTGGCAGCCGCCGAGCACGTTCGGGGCGACGACGAACCATCGGTCGGTGTCGATGGCGAGCCCCGGCCCGACGAGCTCCTCCCACCATCCCGCCGTGGGATGGCCGCGGCCCGCGGCGCCGCGCACGTGGCTGTCGCCCGTGAGCGCGTGCAGGATGAGGATCGCATTGTCGCGTGCGGGCGAGAGCTCGCCCCAGGTCTCGTACGCGATGCGGAAGGCCGGCAGCACGCCGCCCGCCTCGGTCCGGAGCGGACCGAACGCCGCGAAGGCGCGGTCGCCGGCGGGGTCGCCGTCGCGCCAGGCGCCCGTCGCGCGCGGCCGCCCGGCCATGGAGCGGGCGTCGGCCTCCGTCACGGGAGCCGACGGCACCGTATCCTCGGAGATCTGCCAGTCCATCGGTCCATTCTCCCGTGTCGCGCGGACTGCCCGCGCCACTGTGACATCCGGGCGCGTCACACGGGTCGTCGTGCGCCGGGGCCGGTCTCGGCGGAGCGTCGCCCCGGACGCGCGGATGGCCCGGACCGTGCGGTCCGGGCCATCTCGGGTGAGGCGATCAGGCGCGGGCGGCGGCGGACGCCTCGCGCGCGGCGACGAGCGCCTGCTCGAGATCGGCCTTCAGGTCCTCGACGTTCTCGAGGCCCACGGAGAGGCGCACGAGACCGGGCGTCACGCCGCTCGTCAGCTGCTGCTCCGGCGTCAGCTGCGAGTGGGTCGTCGACGCGGGGTGGATGACGAGCGAGCGCACGTCGCCGATGTTCGCGAGGTGGCTGAACAGCGTCAGCGAGTTCACGAAGGTTCGGCCGGCGTCGACGCCCCCCTTCAGCTCGAACGACAGCACGGCGCCGACGCCCCGGGGTGCGTAGCGGTTGGCTGCCGCGTACCAGGGCGACGAGGGCAGCCCGGAGTAGTTCACGGTCGCGACGTCGGGGTGCGACTCGAGCCACTCCGCGATCTCCTGCGCGTTCTGCACGTGGCGCTCGACGCGCAGCGACAGCGTCTCGATCCCCTGGATGAGCTGCCATGCGCTGGCAGGGGCGATCGACGAGCCGAGGTCGCGCAGCAGCTGCACGCGCGCCTTGATGATGTAGGCCAGCTCGTCTCCCACCGCCGCGGTGTAGCTGGCGCCGTGGTACGACGGGTCGGGGACGGTGAGCCCCGGGAACCGGTCGACGTTCTGCGACCACGCGAAGCGGCCGCCGTCGACGATGACGCCGCCGATGACGGTGCCGTGCCCGCCGAGGAACTTCGTCGCCGAGTGCACGACGATGTCGGCTCCGTGCTCGAACGGCCGGATGAGGTACGGCGTCGCGATCGTGTTGTCGACGATGAGCGGCACACCGCTCTCGTGCGCGATGTCGGCGACCGTCTGGATGTCGAGCACGTTGACGGCGGGGTTCCCGATCGTCTCGGCGAAGAACAGCTTCGTGTTGGGGCGCACGGCGGCGCGCCACTGCTCGGGGTCGTCCTGGTTCTCGACGAACGTGACGTCGATCCCGAGCTTGCCGAGCGTGTACTTGAAGAGGTTGTACGTGCCGCCGTAGATCGAGCTCGACGACACGATGTGGTCTCCCGCCTCGGCGATGTTGAGCACGGCGAACGTCTCGGCCGCCTGGCCGCTGGCGACGAGGAGCGCGCCGGTGCCGCCCTCGAGCGCGGCGACGCGCTGCTCGACGACGTCCTGGGTGGGGTTCTGGATGCGCGTGTAGATGTTGCCGAACTCGGCCAGCGCGAACAGGTTCTGCGCGTGGTCGGCGTCCTTGAACACGTACGACGTCGTGTTGTAGATCGGCGTGGCCCTGGCGCCCGTCACGGGGTCGGGCTGCGCGCCGGCGTGGATCTGTGTGGTCTCGAACCGCCAGGTGTCGGTCATGGTGCAGCTCCTCGGGTCGAAGGATGGTCGGATGCGATGTCTCGGGGCGCCCGCCTTCGGGCACATCAGCGACAGTACGGAACCCCGTCCGACCGGGCAATCCACGGGACATGCGACGTCATATCGCCTGTCCCCGGGCGTCACCGGGCGTCACACGACGACACGGCGGGGACGGCATACTGGACGGATGGCGAACAGACGCGCGGTCGTGACGGGAGCGAGCTCGGGGATCGGGGAGGCGACCGTGCGGGCGCTGCGCACGCGCGGGTGGGACGTCGTCGGCGTCGCGCGCCGCGCCGACCGGCTCGCCGCCCTCGCGGAGGAGAACGGAGCGGACGTGTTCGCCGCCGACCTCACACGGCAGGAGGACGTCGACGCCCTCGCCGACCACGTCGCCGCGGGCGGTCCGCTGCACTCCGTCGTCCAGATCGCCGGGGGCGCCCGCGGCACCGATCGCGTCGAGACGGGGAGGGCGGAGGACTGGACGTGGATGTTCGACGTCAACGTGCTCGCCACCCAGCGCGTCGTCAAGGCGCTGCTGCCCCAGGTGCGCGCCGCCGTCGACGGCGGCGCGGGGCACGGCGATCTCGTCTTCCTCACCTCCACGGCGGCCCAGCTCGCGTACCCCGGAGGAGCGGGGTACAACGCCGCCAAGGCCGGGGAGTCGATGCTCGCGAACGCGCTGCGCCTCGAACTCAACGGCGAGCCGCTGCGCGTCATCGAGATCGCGCCGGGGATGGTGCGCACCGAGGAGTTCACGCTCACGCGCCTGGGCGGCGACCAGGACGCCGCCGACGCCGTCTACGCCGGCGTGGAGAACCCGCTCACGGCCGACGACGTGGCCGACGTCATCGCCTACGCGCTGGACGCGCCGGGGCACGTGAACCTCGACCTCGTGACGATGCGCCCCGTGGCGCAGTCGGCGCAGTACCTCCTCCACCGCGGTCCGCTCGCGACCCGCTCGAACTGACGAAGGACCACCGATGACCGACGCGCCCCTCGATCGCGAGACCCTCACCTGGGACGGCTTCGGCGCCGCCACCCGCGACCTCGCCCGCAGCATCCTCGACAGCGGGTTCGCACCCGAGGTCGTGGTCGCGATCGCGCGCGGCGGGCTGCTCCCCGCCGGGGCGATCGCGTACGGACTCGGCGCCAAGAACTGCGGCGCCATCAACGTCGAGTTCTACACGGGGATCGGCACGGTCCTCGACGCGCCGGAGGTGCTGCCGCCCGCGCTCGACATGGAGTACCTCGACGGACGGCGCGTGCTCCTCGTCGACGACGTCGCCGACTCCGGGCGCACGCTGGCGCTCGCCGTGAGGCTGCTGCAGGACAAGGGCGCCGACGTGCGCTCCGTGACGATCTACACGAAGCCGTCGACGATCATCCAGCCCGACTTCGCGTGGAAGGACACCGATCTGTGGATCGACTTCCCGTGGTCGTACAAGGGCACGGTCCGCGAGGAGGACCTCGGCCTGGCCCCCACGGCGTGACCGACGTGGCCGGGAGGTCTCTCGTCGAGCTCGCCGACGCCGGCCTCATCGACGCCGGATGGGCCGCCGCGCTCGAACCCGTCGCCGCGGACATCGCGGCGCTCGGCGACCGGCTGCGCGCCGAGACCGCGGCCGGCCGGTCGTACCTCCCCGCGGGGTCGCGCGTGCTGCGCGCCTTCCAGCGTCCGCTCGCGGACGTGCGCGTCCTCATCGTGGGGCAGGATCCGTACCCGACGCCGGGCCATCCGATCGGGCTGTCGTTCGCCGTCGACCGATCGGTGCGCCCCCTGCCGCGCAGCCTCCAGAACATCTACCGCGAGCTCGAGGCCGATCTCGGCATCCCGCCCGCCGCGCACGGCGACCTGTCGGCGTGGAGCGACCAGGGCGTCATGCTGCTCAACCGCGTGCTCACGGTGGCGCCGGGCGCGCCGGCGTCGCACCGCGGCTGGGGATGGGAGCGGGTGACGGAGACGGCCATCCGCGCGCTCGCCGCACGCGGGGGCCCGCTCGCGGCCATCCTGTGGGGGCGGGATGCGGCGAACCTGCGCCCGCTCCTCGGCGACGCGCCCGTCGTCGAATCGCCCCACCCGTCTCCGCTCTCCGCGAGCCGCGGCTTCTTCGGCTCGCGGCCCTTCTCCCGCGTGAACGCCCTGCTCGCCGAACAGGGAGCGGCCCCCGTGGACTGGACCGTCCCCGCGTAGGCTGGGCGTCATGCTCGAGGAGGAATACCAGAAGCGCCGCGCGCTGCCGCGGCACCTCCGGAGGCCGCCCGAGCCCGAACGGCCCTTCAGCTACGAGATCCGCGCTGCCGTCGCCGCCGACATCGAGGACATCCGCGAGATCTACAACCACTACGTCACGAACTCCGTCGTGACGTTCGACGAGAAGCGCTGGACGCACAAGCAGTGGAAGGACAAGTTCCTGTACCTGCAGCGGCTCGGCCTGCCGTTCCTCGTCGCGGTCGCCCCGACGGGGCAGGTGCTCGGCTACGCCCTCGTCTCCCCGTGGGCGGGAAAGACGTCGTACCGGCACACCGTGGAGAACTCGATCTACCTCGGCCACGCCGCCACGGGGAAGGGCCTCGGGGCGGCGCTGCTGGGCGCGCTCATCGAGGCCTGCGAGGAGAAGGGCATCCGTCAGCTGGTGGCTGTCATCAGCGACAAGGGCGCGGAGGGCTCGATCGCGCTCCACGAGCGCTACGGGTTCGTCGAGACGGGGCGACGAGGCCGCGTCGGGTTCAAGTTCGGGCGCTGGCTCGGCACGATCTACATGGAGAAGAAGCTGCAGCCGCGCAAGCGCCCCGGCGTGCTCTCCCGCCTGTTCGGCGGCGCCGACGAGGCGGACGCCGCCGGCTGACGCCCTAGGGTGCGATCGCCTGACGCGGCGCGAGCATCGGCGGCTGCGCGAGGAGCATCGGGAGGGCGTCGAGCCCGAATGCGGGGGCCGCGAGCCGCTCCCAGGGGAACCGCCCGCGCGTGCGGAGGAGGAAGTCGAGCGCGGCGGCCAGGTGCTCCGGCTCGCCGTCGTGCACGCCCGCGAACGAGAGCCGCCGCCTGGCGAGCAGCGCCGTCGGCACCGCGAGGACCTCGTCGGGGCGGGCGTCGCCCACGAGCACGAGGCGCCCGGCATGTGCGAGGGCGGGCAGCGCGGCCTGCGCGGCATCCGCGCCTGCGCATGCGAACGCGAGGTCGACCTCGTCGAGGGCGTCGTCGGGTGCGCGTACGGCCGTCGCGCCGAACGCCGTGGCGAGGGACCGGCGCGCGGCGTCCGGATCCACGATCGTCGCGTCGGATGCCCCGAGCACGCGGCACGCCGCGGCCAGCGTCAGGCCGAGCATCCCCGCGCCCACGACGAGCACGCGGCGCCCGGCCACGTCGCCTGCCGTGTCGAGCGCGGCCATGGCCGTTGCGGTCGCGCATCCGGCGGGGGCCGCGACCGCGTCGCAGAGCTCGCCGGGCACGTGCGCGACGGCGGCGCCCGCAGGGAGGAGGAGGTGGGCGGCGAACGTCCCGGAGAGCGACCAGGGGCCGCTCCACGGCTCGCGGCCGACGCGGCGCGGTCGGCGGCACGCCGTGGGCCGCCCGTCGCGGCATCGGTCGCAGCGACGGCAGCCGACGGCCGGGCTCCACACGACGCGGTCGCCGACCTGCGCCGGCGCGCCGTGGCCGGCGGCGACGACGCGCCCCACGCCCTCGTGCCCCGGCACGTGCGCGGTGCCGGGAGCACCGCGGCGGTCGCGCCCGCAGAGGGTGGCGAGGTCGATCCGGACGAGCAGCTCGCCCGCGGCGGCATCCGGGATCGGCATCTCGATCGTGCGCGTGCCGTCCTCTCCCCGGATGGCGGCGGACGTCGTCGTGCGCAGGGCGCCGCGCTGCTGCCTCATCCCGGCCTTCCCGCCCCGCGGCACGGCGCTGAGCGGCCTCACGCTATGGGCGGCGGGCGTCCCTCCGATGGCGCGCGGGTGAACGCCTCGTGAAGACGCGGTCAGCCGCGCGGATCGATGACGGGCACGGCGGAGAGGAGGCGCCGCGTGTACGGGTCCTGCGGATCGCCGAGGACGCGCTCGGTCGGCCCCCGCTCGACGATGCGCCCGTCCTTCATGACGACGACGACGTCGCACAGGTTCTGCACGACGCCGATGTCGTGCGACACGAGCACGAGCGTCATCCCGTCATCGCGTCGGAGCTCGCCGAGGAGGGCGAGGATCTGCGCGCGCACGGTGACGTCGAGCGCAGAGAGCGGCTCGTCGCCGACGAGGGTCTCGGGGCCGTGGGCGAGTGCGCGGGCCAGCGCGATGCGCTGCCGCTGACCTCCCGAGAACTCGTGCGGATGGCGCCCGGCCGCGTCGGCGGGGAGGCCCACCCGCGCCAGGAGCTCGCGGACGCGCGCCGGCCGGTCGACGTCGACGCCGAGCGCCCACAGCGGCTCCGCGACGATGCGCTCCACCGTCATCCGCGGATCGAGCGACGCGTACGGGTCCTGGAACACGATGCCGGTGGCCCGGCGCAGCCAGTGCAGCGAGCGCGCCCGCGCTCGCGCGTCGACCGCGCGCCCGCCGTACTCGACCGTGCCGCCGGTCGGGATGTCGAGCCCGAGCAGCAGGCGCACGAGGGTCGACTTGCCCGATCCCGACTCGCCGATGATCCCGACCGACTCGCCGCGGCGGATGTCGAGGTCGACGGGGTGCAGCGCGACCGCGTCGCGCCGCGGGGCGAACGGATGCGGGCGCGGTGACGGATAGCTCCGCTCGAGCGCGCGGGCGCGCAGGAGGACGTCAGCCATCCGCTTCTCCTCCCTTCGGCCGCCACAGCGTCGCGGTCGCGTCGCGCAGCAGCGCGCGCGTGACGGGATGGGCGGGGGCGGTGAGCAGGTCTGCCACGGGCGCCGCCTCCACGACGCGCCCGTGCTCGAGGACGACGCCGTGCGTGGCGACCTGCGACAGCACGGCGAGGTCGTGCGTGATGAAGACGAGCGACATGCCGTCCTCCGCGACGAGCGAGAGCAGCAGCCGCAGGACCTCCGCCTGGATGGTCACGTCGAGCGCGGTCGTCGGCTCGTCGGCGATGAGGAGGCGGGGGCGGCAGGCGAGCGCCATGGCGAGCGCGACGCGCTGCCGCTGACCTCCCGACAGCTGGTGCGGATACCGCGCGACGAGGCGCTCGGGGTCGGGGAGGGCGACGCGCGCGGCCTCGGCGGCGGCGATGCGGGCGGCCTCGCGGCGGCCCGCCCCACGGTGGATGCGGACCGACTCGGCGATCTGCCGTCCGACCGTGCGGATGGGGTTGAGCGCCGTCTGCGGCTCCTGGAACACCATCCCGATCTCGTCCCCGCGCAGGCGCGCGAGGTCGCGGTCGGCCATCCCGAGGATCTCCGTGCCGTTCCAGCGCACGCTGCCGGTCGCCGTCGCGCCGTCGGGGAGAAGCCCGACGACGGCGAGGGCCGTGAGCGACTTGCCGGAGCCCGACTCGCCGATCAGCCCGAGCCTGGCGCCGTCGGCCACGGAGAACGACACCCCGTCGACGACGCGTCGCCCCCCGACCTCGATCGAGAGCCCGTCCACCTCGAGGGTCATGCCGTGCGCTCCCCTCGAACGGCCATCCGATCGCCCGGCGCACACCTGATTCCCCCCACTCGCGTGTGCTCTCGTCCAACGGATATCCGTTGGACGAGAGGCCACGCGAAAGCGCGAGAACGGATGAGCGTTCGACACGCGGATGTGCTCATGCGATCACCGTCGGCTCGTGCGCCTGCGGCTTGGCGTCGCCGCGGCGCAGCGTGGGGTCGGTCGCCTCGCGCAGCGCGTCGCCGAGGAGGTTGAGAGCGAGCACCGTGACGGTGATCGCGAGGCCCGGCCAGAGCACGGAGAGGGGGTGGAGGGCGATGTAGCGCTGCGATTCGCCGAGGAGCAGGCCCCAGCTCGGCTCCGTCACAGGCGCCCCGAACCCGAGGTACGACAGGCCGGCCTCCGCGAGCACCGCGGCCGCCATCGACCACGACAGCTGCACGATGAAGACGGGGAGGACGTTGGGGAGCAGATGCCGCACGAGGATCTGCGCCGGTGTGAGCCCCGACGCCCGCGCGGCGAGCACGAAGTCGCTGCGCTGCACGCGGCGAAGCTCCACGCGCGCGACGCGCGCGATGTTCACGCCGAAGCCGATCCCGACCGACCACACGACGACCCACAGCGACCCTCCCCACACCCCCGACAGCATCATGGCGATGAGCAGGACGGGGAAGGCGATGAGGATGTCGACGAGCACGGCGACCGCCTCCCGCACGGGGCGCGCCGTGAGGGCGCCGAGCGCGGCCAGCAGCACGCCGACGGCGGTGGCGACGACACCCGATCCGACCGCCACGAGCACGGTCGTCCGGGCGCCCACCATGAGCAGGCTGAGGATGTCGCGGCCGTTGCCGTCTCCGCCGAGCAGGTGGGGCCATCCCGGCCCCGTCCAGCGGATGGCGAGGTCGACCGTGCGCGGATCGAACGGCGTCCACACGAGGGAGACGAGCGCCGTGGCCGCGATCGCGACCGCGACGACGAGCCCGAACCGGCCCGTGCCGATGGCCCACAGCCTCCTCATGCCGCCTCCCGCTGCCGGGGATCGACGAGCCGGTGCACGAGGTCGACGACGAAGCCGACGACGAGCACGAGGCCGGTGAGGGCGAGGAGCTCGCCCTGCACCTTGACGAGGTCGCGCGCGCCGACGTCGGCGACGAGCATGCGGCCGACGCCGGGGAGGTTGAAGACCTGCTCGATGACGACGGCGCCCACCACGATCCCCGCGATCTGCAGGCCGAGCACGGTGACGATCGAGAGGCCGACCGACGGCAGCCCGTGGCGTACGAGCGCCTGTGTGCGGGTGAGCCCCTTCGCCGCGGCCGTGCGCACGTGGTCCTGGCCCATCGCCTGCAGCGTGGCGCTCCGCACGAATCGCAGGAGCAGCGCACCCTCGACGACGCCGATGGTGAGGGCAGGCAGCAGGAGGGAGCGCAGCGCCGCGGCGGGGTCGGCCCACCCTCCCCTGGGGAAGCCCTGGGCGGGCAGCCATCCGAGGGCGATCGCGAACACGACGACGAGCATCATGCCGGCCCACACGACGGGGACCGCGGCGAGGAGCTGCGCGGCCACGCTGATGGCCGTTCCGGAGGGGCGCCCCCGCCGCACCGCCGAGAGCACGCCGAAGGGGAGCGCGACGAGGAGCGCGATGAGGAGCGAGAGGAGTCCGAGCGGCACCGTGATCTGGGCCTTGCGCGCCAGCTCGTCGGCGACCGACGCGCCCGTCAGCAGCGATCTCCCGAGGTCGCCCGTCGCGACCCCGGCCATCCATTCGGCGTACTGCGCGAGAAGGGGGCGCTCCAGGCCCAGGCTCTCTCGGATGGCCGCCACCTGCTCGGGGGTGCCCTCCGTCCCGGCGACGAGCTGCGCGACGTCGCCGGGAAGGACGCGAAGCGTCGCGAAGACGAGGACGCTCGCGACGACGAGGCCCAGCGCGAGCAGCGCGAGCCTCGTCAGCGCGTAGCGGATCACGTCGGGATCAGCCCGCGAGGGTGACGCCGGCGAGGTCGAGGCGGGAGTTGATCGAGTCGACGGGGAACCCCTCGACGCCGTCGCCGACCGCCACGATCGTCTCGCCCGCGTAGAGCCAGTCGGCGGCGTGGTCCTCCGAGACGATCCGGGCGGCCTGCGCGAGCAGGTCGGCGGAGTCGTCGGGGTCGAGCGCGGCGACCGACTGCGCGTACAGGTCCTGCACCTCGGCGTCGTCGTAGTGGAAGTAGTAGTCGGGGTCCGCCCAGGCGGCGAAGTCGCGCGGCTCGACGTGGTTGACGAAGCTCAGCTGGTAGTCGCCGTTGGTGTACACATCCTGCAGCCACACCGAGAACTCGACGGGGTTCACGGTGAGCTCGACGCCGATGTCGTTGAACGCGGAGACGAGGAAGGTCGACGCCGTCGTGCCGTAGAAGGAGGGGATGGTGAGCTCGAGCTCGAGGCCCTCCGCGCCCGCCTCGGCGAGCAGCTCCTGCGCGCGCTCCGGGTCGTGGGGCGCCACGTCGGACAGGTCCTCGTAGCCGGGGTCGAGCTCAGGGATCGGGCCGTACAGCGGCGTGCCGGCGCCCACGGCCTCGATGAGGGCGTCGTGGTCGATCGCGAGGCGCAGCGCCTCGCGTACGCGGACGTCGTCGAGGGGAGCGGCGGCGTTGTTGAACGCGAGCACGTACTTGTCTGTCGTCTTTCCCGTCGTCAACGTGAACCCGTTCTGGCCGTCGAGCTGCGGGGCGAGCTGCGGGTCGACGGCCGTGAGCACGTCGAGCGAGCCGTCGAGTGCCGCGTTGACGCCGGCCGTGAAGTCGGGGATGTAGCTCGCGACGACCTCGGCGACGCCGGCCGGCTCGCCCCAGTAGTCGTCGTTGCGGGCGAGCACGATGCTGTCGCCCTGGTTCCACTCCGCGAGCGAGAACGGCCCCGTGCCGTTGGCCGACGTCTGCAGGTCGGTGTCGTCGCCCTCCTCGAAGACGAGTCCCGCGGGCCCGGTCAGTGCGAACAGGAGGTTCTGGTCGGGCGTCGACAGCGCGATCTCGACGGACGACTCGTCGGGGGCGGTGATCGACGCGACGGCGGCGAGCTCGGTGTGCCCGACGATGCTCTCGTCGTCGACCACCTGCTGCAGCGACGAGACCACGTCCTGCGCGTCGAGCGGCTCGCCGTCGTGGAAGGCCACTCCGTCGGCGAGCGCGAACGTGTACACGAGGCCGTCGTCGGACACGTCCCATGCGGTGGCGAGCGAGGGGACGACCTCGTTCTCCTGCGTGCGCGTGACGAGGCCCTCGTAGACGTTGTCGACGAGGATCTGCTCGAGCGCCGCGCCCGAGGTGCGGCGGATGTCGAGGTTGGTCGGCTCGAGGACGAGCCCGACGCGCAGGCTGGCGTCGGCTTCCGGCTGCTCCGCATCGGGGGACGCCGCGCAGCTCGCCAGCACGAGCGCGGGGACGGCGAGCGCGGCGACGGCGGCGGCGCGGATGGTGCGGGTCATGCTTCCTCCTCCTGTGCGACCTGCGCCGGGTCGGCGAGGCGCGAGATGAGCGCTGCGAGGTCCGCGAACGCGACCTCCTGCACGTTGTGGGGCGCGTCCAGGACGACGACGTCGCCGCCGGTCCGGCGCGCGAAGTCGTCGGCGTCGGCCGGCGACACGAAGCCCTCCGTCGCCCGCACGAGGGTGATGGGCGCGGTCGCGGCAGCGAGATCCGACCATCCGTCGTCGGGGGAGAGCGCCGCACCCGCGGAACCGTCGGCGATGAGGCGGGCGTAGTGGTGCTTCCACTCCACGCGCCCGTCGTCGCGCACCCGCGAGTTGAGGACCACGCCCCGCCTGGCCTGCGCGGGGGATCCGCCGAGGCCGAAGGACAGCGCGTGCTCCACGAGCGCGTCGTGCGAGTCGAACACGGTCCTCTCGTAGAAGCGGCGCAGCGCCGCCGGCCCGGCGGAGGAGTCGATCCCGGGCGTGATGTCGACGACGACGAGGCGCGCGACGAGATCCGGGCGTCGCGCGGCGACGGCCGCCGCCGTGAGGCCGCCCAGCGACTGGCCGACGAGGACGACGGGCGCCTGCGCCCACTCCTCGATCGCCGCCGCGACGTCGTCCGCGAGCACCCGGGGCGCGTAGGCGGCGTCGTCGCGCCACGAGGAGTCGCCGTGACCCGCCAGGTCGACCGCGAGCACGGGCGCGCCGAGCGCGATGACCGTGCTGTCCCATGTGTGGGCGTTGAGGCCCGCCCCGTGGAGGAGGACGACGCGCGGCGCGCCCGCCGCCGCGTCGCCCGCCGCGAGCGCGCTGAGCGTGCGCCCGTCGGGCAGGGTGAGCGCTCGGCGGCGAACCTCGGGGACGGGGCGCCCCTGCAGGGCCGCCTGCTCCGGCAGGAACGCGAACTCGTCGGATGTCGCGTGCACGCTGACCACGGTGCTCCTCGGCTGTCTGGAGGACGCCGTCCGCGCCCTCGTCCATTCTGCCGAGCGGCGCCGCGGCACGGGAACTCGGGCACGGCGCGTTCGGACTCGTCCGGTAACAATGCCGCGCGGGCGCGGGGTATTCCGCGGTCGCTCCCCGTGCGGCGCGGGTAGGGTCGGATCATGGCGGAGCAGCGTGTGCACCTCGCGAAGTCGGCGATCGAGGCGTATCAGGCTCTCGACGCCTTCTCGAAGACCGTGGGCCGCGTCGCGCGCGAGCACGGGATCGACGACCGTCTTAAGGAGCTCGTCCTCCTGCACTGCTCGCAGCTGAACGGATGCGCGTACTGCGTGCGCGTGCACGCGGACCGCGCGGCGCGGGCGGGACTCGGGGCCGACGAGCTCACTCAGCTCGCGGTGTGGCGCGAGTCGGGCGTCTTCACGGAGCGCGAGCGGGCGGCGTTCGAGCTCGCCGAGGCGCACACGTTCATCCACCGCGACGGCATCCCCGACGACGTCTACGACCGTGTCGGCGGCGTGCTGAGCGAGCAGGAGTACGTCGCGGTGAGCTGGCTGGCGATCTCGATCAACGCCTTCAACCGGCTCGCGATCGCGGGGCGCTACCCCGTCCCGCCGAGGGATCCGAACCCCGCCGCCTGAGGTAAGGCAACCCTTCCGAGCGTGTAGGATGGGGGTGTCATGGAGAGCATCGAGACGACCCCCGAGCACGGCGCGAAGGCCTGCCGTGCGTCGCGCCACGCGCGCGTGCAGCACCTCATCACGGCCGACGAGCACGCGCTCGTCGACCTCGAGCTGCTCGTCGCGACGCTGCCGATCTGCTCGACGGGTCGCATCTTCATCGAGGTGCCCGATGCGTCGTGGATCGCGCCGATCGCGGCACCCGCGCGGATGATCGTGACCTGGCTCGACCGTTCGAGCCGTTCCGGCGCCCCCGGCACGGGGAGGGCGTGCGCCCCCGGCCAGGCGCTGTCGCGGGCCGTCACCGCATGGGCGGACGAGATGATGTGCACGGGCGACGACGCGACGCGCGTGACCCTGCTCGGCGGGTTCCTCGGGACCGCCGACATCGTCGACCACCTCACAGAGATCGTGGGGACGCCCGCGTCGGCCATCCACGTGCCCGACGCGTTCGCCGCCCTCATCCGCTGACGTAGCCGCCGTCCTCCAGGCCGGCCTCGATCTCGAAGCGGTTGCGGAGCGGGTCGCGTCCGGCGAGCAGGTAGAGGACGGGCATGAGGATGCCGTAGCGGCGCCACTGGCGCACGTGCACGGCCTCGTGGCGGAGCACCCGGTCGGATGGCCGCCGCCCCGTGAGGAAGCAGCCGCCGACGCACACGCCGCCGCGCGGGAACGTGCCGCGCGGCATGCCCTGGAAGACGAGGAGGCCGCCTCGCCGCTCCACGCGGCCCCTCGACCAGAGCCCGCCCCACAGCCATCCGAGCGCCGTGCCCCACCAGTAGCCGACGCGGCTCACGGGCGAGTCGAGCAGCCAGCGCGGGATCCGCGCGTCGACGCGCCGTCCTTCCGCGACCTTGAGCTCGGCGATCTCGCGCCAGTGCCGCGGGACCGGCCCTGAGGGGAAGGTGATGCGCATGCGTCCATCTTCGCCGCGTTTTGGGGCGACTGTTGCGGATGTCGCGATGATCCGGGTCGGGTGTCGCCGCGTTTCGGGGCGGCTGTTGCGGGTTTCGCCGCGTTTCGGGGCGAAACCCGGGCGGGGATAACCCGGGCCGGGATGACCCGGCCCGGGGTCAGCCAGGGCGGGGATCACACGAAGCGGTTGACGAGCGGGACGCCGGCCACCGTGATCTCGACGACCGCGGGCAGCTCGATGGGGAACGCCGACCGCGGTGCGCCGGTCATGACGACGTCGCCGGGCCCGAGCTCGACCCAGGCTGCGACGTAGGCGAGGCACTCGGCGACGGACGCCGGGAGCTCGCGCGCTCCCGTGCGCACCCGCTCCACCCCATCGATCCGCACGATGAGCTCGGCCGTCTCGGGGTCCGCCGCCGTGTCGATCCACGGCCCGAGCGGCGTGTACCCCTCGCCGCCCTTGACCTCGAAGTTGCGGATGTCCGGCCGGTCGGGGCTCGACACGTCGTTCACGGCGGTGACACCGAGGACGTACTCGCGCGCGGTCGCGGCGGTCAGCCCCCGCGTGGATCGGCCGATGACGACGGCGACCTCGCCCTCGATCACGGTGCGGCCGGCGTCGCGGCGCGCGGTCACCTGCGCGCCGCTCGCGGCGACGGTGCGCGGGCTCTTCAGCCAGGCGCCGATCGCGCCGCCGGGCTCGGCGGGCTGGGCGATGCCGACCACGACGGTCGGGGCGGCGGCGGGGAGGAGCTGCGCGTCGGCGAAGACGGCGCCGACGGGCTCCGGCTCGACCCCGCGCGCGAACACCTCGTACGGGTCTGCGACGGGCTGCCATCCGCCGTCGACCGGCACGGCGTGCACGGCGGCGCCCGTCGGGAGGGCGATGCGCGCGAGCCTCATCGGCCGTCCGCCACGACGACCGAGACGAGGCCCGTGTCCTTCTCGTCCGTCGACACGCGCACGGCGTCCTGGACGCGGAGCAGATCGCGGCTGCGCGTCTCCGGGATGAGGAAGGTCGAGGCCGTCGTGATGGCGGCGAGCGTCGCCAGGTAGAGGCCCATGACGACCCAGTTTCCGTCGGTCAGGGTGAGCAGCCACGTGCCGAGGACGCCCGCGAGGCCGCCGGCGAGCACGGCGGAGATCTCGCGCGCCATGGCGACGCCGAGGTAGCGGTGGCGGTTGCCGAACATCTCGGGCAGCAGCGCGCACTGCGGGCCGAGCATGGAGTTGACCGCGACGCCGATGCCCACTGCGATGACCGCGACCGTGAGGAACGGGTCGCCGAGCGACAGCATCCACCATGCGGGGAAGGCGAACAGGAGCATGAACACGGCGCCGAAGCGGTAGACCGGGCGCCGGCCGACGCGATCGGAGATCCAGCCCGTGAGCGGGACGGTGAAGATGCCGATGAGCGAGCCGATCGTCACGCCCCACGTGGCGATGCCGCGGTCGACGGGGTTGGCGATGAAGGTGCCCGCTACGAACGCGAGCGACACGTTCTGGAAGATGTACGAGCCGCCGTTCTCGGCCATCCGCAGGCCGATGCCCGTGATGACGCCCGGCATGCCCGTCGTGAAGATGTCGCGGAACGGGTGTGCCGCGACCTGCTCGTGCTTCTCCAGCTCGACGAACGTCGGCGTCTCGCGCAGGCGCATCCGGATGAACAGCGCGATGAGGATGAGGAGGAACGAGGCGAGGAAGGGCACGCGCCATCCCCACGAGAGGAACGCGTCCTCCGGCATGAGCGACAGCCCGGAGAACACCAGAGCGGCGAGCAGCGTGCCCGCCTGGATGCCGATGAAGGGGAGCGCGGCGAAGAAGCCGCGCTGCCGGACTGGCGCGTACTCCGCCATGAGCACCGTCGCGCCGGCCTGCTCGGCACCGGCGCCGAAGCCCTGCAGGAGCCGCATGACGACGAGGAGGACGGCCGCCCATGCGCCGACGACCTCGTAGGTGGGAAGGAGGCCGATGGCGGTCGACGCGCCGCCCATGAGCAGGATGGTGACGACGAGGACCCACTTGCGCCCGAGGCGGTCGCCGATCGTGCCGAAGAAGAAGCCGCCGAACGGCCGGGCGACGAACCCGACGCCGTAGACGGCGAAGGCGCCGATGATGCCCATCGCGGGGTCGGCCGGATCGAAGAACAGGCGGTTGAAGACGAGGGCGGTCATGAGGCCGTAAAGGGCGAAGTCGAAGTACTCCAGCGCGCTGCCCACGCTCGAGGCCAGCGTGGCCCTGCGCAGATTTGCGGCGTACTCCGGATCGTCCTGGAAGCTCGTCGGGTTCGAGGCTGTGCTCACGTCATCTCCTTCGATGAGATCTCCGCGGGTGGCGGGACCTCGACAACGTACCACATGCCGAACGGTGTGCAACATGCTGGACGAATGGCCCGATTGTGGGCGCGCGGCAGCGGCCTTCGCCGCGATTCGCGGCGAAACCGGTCACGTTCGCCGCGAATCGCGGCGAAACAGGCGCCTCAAGCCGACCGGCTCGCGAGCGGGTTGGTGAGGAGGGCTGCCGCGGCCAGCAGTGCGCCCCCGACGCGGGCCACGCGCTCGCCGTCGGCGTCGTCGGCGCCCAGCGCCGCGCCCATCGCGAGCGGCGGATCGCTCGGGTTCCAGGGCGGCAGCGGCACGGCGACGCCCGTGATGCCCGCGAACGAGCTGCTCTCGTCGATCGCGTACCCGCGCTCCCGGGTCTCGGCGAGGAGGGGCAGCAGGGCGGACAGCGATGGGACGCTCCGATCCGTCACACTCGCGAACGCCCCATCGCTCAGCAGCTCGGCGACGTCGGCGTCGTCCATCGTCGACAGCACGGCGCGACCCGTCGCGCTCTGCGCCGCGGGAAGCCGCGATCCGAGCGGCGTACCGAGGCGATGCGGCGCCCGACCCTCGTGCCGGGCGAGGTAGAGCATGTCGGTGCCGTCCAGCATGGCGATCTGCACGACCTCGCGATGGAGCTCGGCCGAGGCCGAGCAGATCGCGAAGAACTCGCGCACCTGGTTGAACTGCATCGCGAAGGCGCCGCCGAGCTCGGCGGTCCGCCGCCCGAGGCGGAAGCCCCGCGCGTCGCGCTCGATCATCCCGCCCTCCTCGAGCGACGCGCAGAGGTTGGCCGCGGACGACTTCGCGATCCCGACCGCGCGCGCGAGTTCGCTCAGGGTCATGGGGACGCCCTCGGACGCCTCGAGGGCGGAGAGGATGCGCAGGGCGCGCGAGACGGCCGGGGCGGGATCCCGGTCGGGGGCGATGGGCATGGCGCTCCTTCGCGCCGGCGGAGCCGGCTCAGTAGAACTCGACGGTGTCCACCACGTTACGCAGGGGTTCGCCATCCAGCAGACGACGCGCGTTGTCGGCGAAGAGCCGGGCGATGCGGGCGTCCTCCTGCGTCGACAGCGCGGCCGTGTGCGGGCTGACGAGCACGCGCGGATGGCTCCACAGCGGGCTCTCCTGCGGCAGCGGCTCCACCTCGAACACGTCGAGGGCCGCGAACGACACGCGGCCGTCGTCGAGGGCCGAGAGCAGCGCCCTCTCGTCGATCACGGTGCCCCTGCCGACATTCGCGACGATCACGCCGGGCTTCGCGGCCTGCAGCAGCTCCTCGCCGACGAGGTGAGTGGTCTGATCGGTGCCGGGGAGCGTGACGACGATCGCATCGGCCGCGCCCGCGGCAGCGTGCAGCTCGTCGAGAGGGACGAGCCGGTCCACGCCGTCGACGGGGCGTCCCGATCGGCTCGTGCCCCATACCGTCGACCCGAACGCCGCGAACCGCTGCGCCACGGCAGCGCCGATGCCGCCGAGTCCGACCACGAGCACCGTCATCTCGTCGAGGTGGCGCATCGTCCAGCGGTCGTCCCATGCGCGGTCGGCCTGGGCCCGCTGCAGCCGAGGGAGGTCCTTCGCCCCCGCGAGCACGCCGAACACCGCGAACTCCGCGAGCGTCGATCCGTGGACGCCTGCGCTCGTCGTGAAGACGACGCGGTCGAGTTCCTCGCGTGTGAGGTCGGCGGCCTTCACCTGCGCGCCCCCGCCTGCCGCCATGACGTGCACCCATCGCAGGCGCGGATTGGCGCGCACGGTGCGCGCGAGCGCGCCGGGGTCGGTGTCGGGGAGGGAGAAGAGGATGTCCGCGCTGTCGACGAGCGCGTCGAAGGCGGACTGCTCCTGGTCGGTGCGCACGTGGGCGGGGTCGCCACCCCAGTCGGCCGGCCAGCGCATGGGCCGGTACAGTCGGTGATCGCGGACCACCTCGAGTCGCGGCTCGAGGCGCTCGATCTCCTGGCAGAGCTCCTCGGAGAGGTCTGCGGCGACGACGGCGCGCAGCCGTCCGGTGCTCTCGGTCATGGTCATCCTCTTCGATGGGAACGGTGTCGGCCCAGCATACCGAACCGGCCAATGATCTGAACGTCGTTCCATATCCTGAACAACGCGGCTAGGCTGAGGCGCATGACCGACGACGTTCGCACCGGGCCCCGTGTCGGGGTCATCGGCCTCGGCGCCATGGGGCGCCCCATGGCGGCCCATCTGCTCGCCGCCCATGGCGCCCTCGCCATCACCGGCCGCGCTCGCCGGCACGGCGACCTCGAGGCGGCGGGGGCGAGCTGGCACGACACGCCGCGCGCGCTCGCCGCAGAGGCGGATGTCGTGCTCTCGATGCTGCCCGACCTGCCGGAGCTCGAGCAGGCGCTCGCCGGCGACGACGGCCTGCTCGCCGGGATCGGGGGACCGCTGCTCCTGCTCATCGGCTCGACGTCCTCGGCCACCGCCGTCCGCGCGCTCGCCGACCGGCTCGCCGCCGAGACGGATGGCAGGGTGCGCGTCGTCGACAGCCCCGTCTCGGGCGGGGAGGACGGCGCGATCGCGGGGAGGCTGTCGATCATGCTCGGAGGCGAGGTGGAGGACACGGCGCTCGCCGCGCGCGTGCTCGCCCCGTGCGGGACGCCCGTGCGGCTCGGACCGCTCGGCGCGGGCGAGGTCGCGAAGTCGTGCAACCAGCTCGTCGTGTCGGCGACCATGCTCGCGCTCGCCGAGGCGACCGTGCTGGCGGACCGCAGCGGCATCGATCCCGCCGCGCTCTGGGACCTGCTGGGCGGGGGATACGCGGGGTCGAACCTGCTGCGCAGCCGCCGCGACAAGCTCGTGGAACGCGACTACAGCCCGTCCGGCGTGGCGAAGTACATGGTGAAGGACCTCCGCTTCGCCGGCGACGTGGCCGACGCGACGGACACCCGTCCGGTGCTCCTGCCTGCCCTGCGCGCCGCGTTCGACGAGCTCGTTGCGCGCGGTCTCGGAGACGACGATCTCGCCGTGGCGCGCCGGCTCGTCGAGGAGCGCTGAGGCGCGCCGGAGGCCAGACGGCATCCGGCCGGCGTCACCGGGCGAGGGCGCCGATGATGCGGAGGATGGTCCCCATGTCGTCCACCGCGGCGGCCGGAGTCGTGGGGGCGAACCCCGTCACCGACGCGCCGGCGAGGGGCAGCACGGCGCGCAGCGCGGCGATCGCCGCGACGAGATCGGACGGCGCGAGCCCGAACGGCTGCGCATCGGCGACCCCCGTGACATGGGCGGGGTCCAGCACGTCGAGGTCCACGTGCACGTACACGCGCGCCGCCCCCGTCGCCGCGACGGCCTCCACGAGCTCGCCGGCCTCGAACGTCGCCGCCGAGAGGTGCGCGATGCCGCTCCCGTCGAGGTAATCGGCCTCCTCGTCCTCCAGCGCACGGGCGCCGGCCAGCACGACGCGCTCCGGCGCGATCGCGCGCTCGCCGAGCGAGAGCGACGGATGGCCGCCGCCGAGGACCGCGCGCAGGGCCATCCCCGCGAACGCGGCGGACGGCGACGTGTCGGGCTCGTGCAGGTCGCCGTGCGCGTCGAACCACACCACGGCGAGATCATCCCCGGCGACGTGGGCTACGGCGGGGACGGCGACTCCGCAGTCTCCGCCCACGACCACGACGTGCCCGTCGGACTCGTTCGCCTGCAGATCGGCGGCGACCGCGTCGCGGATGCGATGCAGCGCGCTCGCACGCGCGACGCCCGTGCCGATCGCATCGCCCGCCTCGAGCGGGACCTCGATGGTCGTGCACGCGGCACGGGGGAGGTCGCCGGCGATGATCTCGGCGCCGTCGATGAACGCCATCGCGCGGGCGGAGGGCGATCCCTGCCACTGGGGGACGACGAGGAAGCGAGCCATCTCCCCATCCTCCTCCCGGCCGGGCCTGCGCGCGACCGGTCGGCGCGGCGAGAGCAGCCGCGGACGCGACGACGCCGCCCTCCCGGAGGAGGACGGCGTCGTCGGGGCGCTGGTCAGGCGCCGAGCTGGCCCTGCGGCTGGCCGCCCGACTTCAGCGCAGCCAGGCGCGCCTCGACTTCGGTGAGCTCGCCGATGTCCTCGAGCGACTCGAATTGGGCGTCGAGGCTCGATGCGGCGATCTCGGCCTTGCCGGCCGCGAGCGCCTCCTGGCGGCGGACCTTGTCCTCGAAGCGGCCGAGCTCGCTCGTCGGGTCCATGACGTCGATCGACTTGACGGCGTCGTGCACGCGGTTCTGCGCCTCGGCGGTCTTGGCGCGCGCGAGCAGCTCGGCGCGCTTGCCCTTCAGCTGCTCGAGCTTGACCTTCATGCCGTTGAGGCCGTCCTTGAGCTTGTTGACGACCTCGGTCTGCTGCGCGAGCTGCGGCTCGACGGCCTTGATCTCGTTCTCGGCCGAGAGCTGGCGCTGCAGCGCGACCTTCGCGAGGTTGTCGAACTTGTCGGCGTCGGCGGTGTTGCCCGTCGCGCGCAGCTCGTCGGCCTTGCGGCTCGCCGCGAGCGCCTTATTGCCCCACTCGGTCGCGGTCTGGCGGTCCTCCGCCGTGTCGCGCTCGAGCAGACGCAGGTTGCCGATCGTCTCGGCGATGGCGGCCTCGGCGTCGGCGATGTTGTTCGTGAAGTCGCGCACGAGCTGGTCGAGCATCTTCTCCGGGTCCTCGGCCTGGTCGATCAGGGCGTTGACGTTCGCCTTGATGAGGGTCGAGATGCGTCCGAAGATCGACTGCTTGGTCATCGGTGTTCCCTTTCGGTTGGGGTCGGTGTCGGGGGGATGCGGGGTGCGGGAGCGTTCGTCTTCAGAATCGGCGACCTCCGCTGCGTCCGGATCGGCCGCCGCCTCCGAAGGAGCGCCCGCCCGAGCGGCCGCCGCGGCTGCTGCTGCGACCGCCGCCGAACGAGCCGCCGCGCGAACGGCTTCCGCCTCCGCCGCTCCATCCGCCGCCGCCGCCGAAGAGGCCGCCGCCGCCCCATCCGGAGCCCGAGCGGCGGTCGCCCATCGAGCTGCCGATGAGCCCGCCGAGGAGCCCGCCCAGGAAGTCGTCGCCGCCCGACGACCGCGTGGCGGTCGGGTAGCGCGTCTCGAACGAGCCCACGTCGCGCTGCGCCGACGCGATCGCGTCGTTCGCGAGCTGGAGCGCGTTCCGCGCGTGGCTCAGGGCCGTGGCGGGGTCGGCCTGCTGCAGGCCCTCCGCGCGTGCGAGGTCGGCGCCGGCCTGTGCGAGCCGCGTGCGCGCGTCGGCTCCCACGCCGCCGCGCCGTGCCGCGATGAACTCCTCGGCGGAGGCGATGGCGCTGCGCGCCTGCAGGATGGTCTGCGAGAGCAGCTGCGTCGCACGGTGCTGCCGGTCGGCAGCTTCGCGGCCCCCCGCGATGACGCGGTCGATCTCGTCGTCGGCCTTCTGCAGCGCCTCCAGCACGAGGAGGGGCCGGCGCCCCGCGCCCGCGAGGTTCTCGCGGGCCGTGGCGATCTGCTGCTCGGTGCGCGCGACCGCCCCGGCGACCTGGCCGTCGCCATCCGGGAGCTGCTTGGCCGCGGCGACGTCGCCTTCGAGCTCGGCGATGAGGGCGGCCGCCTGCTTCTCGCCCTCGGCGAGCGACGCGCCGAGCTGCGAGACGGCGGTGTCGAGACCGCGTGCCTGGGCGATCGCCTGCTCGGCGGTGCGGATGGCGACGGCCGCCTCGCCGCCCTTCCCCGCTCCGATCGCCTGCTGAGCCGCGACGAGCTGCTCGTCGGCGAACGCGAGACGCGCCTGCGCCTGCTCCGGGTTGTCGGCGACGGACGCGAGCGCCTCAGGCGCGTAGCGCGCCGAGAGCGTCGCGAGCTCCTGCCGCGCCTCCGCGACCACGCCGTCGGCCTGGCTCCGCTTCTCCTGCACCTGGGCGAGCGCCTCCGGCGCGTTCTGCTCCAGCTGACGCAGCTGCGCGAAGCCCTGGGCCTTCTCGTCGAGGGCGGCGTTCGCCTGCTCGCACAGGGCGATGATCTCGCCGTTCCAGGCGCGCACATCCGACTCGGCGTCCTTCTCGTGGTCGTCGAGCTGCGCCTTCCGCTCGAAGGCCCTGGCGAGCGAGGCCTTCGCCGCGGCGAGCGTCTCGCGGAACTCGCCCGTCGCGCCCTCGCCGAACTGCGCGATCGCGAATCCGAGCTCCTGCTCGCTCGTCCGCACGGCGTCGTCGGTGGCGATGAGGAGCGAGGCGGCCCGGCGCTGCAGCTCCTCGACGGGGACCGCGTCGGGGGGAGTGCTCCCGGTGTCGACGGCCGGTGTGCGGCGCCTGCGGGAGAGGAGCACGACGACGATGACGACGCCCGCCACGACGACGAGCCCGATGATCCACGGCCACGCGCCGCCGCCACCACGCGAGATGAAGGAGTCCGCCGCGACGTCGACGGCCGCCGCCCAGTCGTCGTCGGCGAGCGCCGCGCCGACGGCGGCCTCGATCTCGCTCACCCTCGCCTCGCCGACCGACCCGGAAGGGGGGTACGAGAGGGCGAGCGCCCGGCCATCCGTCGCGATGGCGAGGAGGTACTGGCCGTCGCCGAGGCTGTTGCGGTTCGCCGTCTCATCCGCCCATGCGAGCGGGTCGGACGGGCTCTCGAAGTCGTCGACGTACACGACCCACAGGTCGACGCCCTCCTCCGTGGACAGCTCACGCAGACGCGCGTCCGCCGCCTGCTCCTCGCTGTCGGTGAGCACGTCGGAGCCGTCGTAGACGCGGGAGGAGCCGAGGGCGACCGGCGTCTCGGCGAGCGCCGCCGTCGCCGTCCCGCCGATCAGGATCGTGAGTCCGGCGCACAGCACCGCGGTCCACCGTGCCCGCATGGCGACATCCCCTCCGCGGGCCGTCTCGGCCCCGCGAGACCGATCCTATGCATCGGGCGGCATGCGGGGGAACCCGCGGGTTGCGCCCACAGCGGATTCATCGGAGTCGCCGGGGTCCGGGCCCGGCGGCCCGCGGTCGCGGTGGACGGTCGCCCCGCCGAGCTGCGGGAGGGGCGTCACGGCGATGCGGCCCGCCGTCGTCGGGGCCTCGTGGTGGGATGGACGGGTGATGGAGGACAGGTACGGCGCCGACGTGCTCGCGGCCGGATGGCGCGAGGCCGGCAGGAAGACGTCGCGGCCGGTCGCCGCCGAGATCGACCTCGTCGTCGAGGTGGCGGGCGACGGCTACTGCGGGGCGATCACGCGCGTCGAGAACGGCAGCGTCGAGCTCGAGGACTGGAAGGGCCGCACGCGGGTCTTCCCCCTCGGCGCGGGGTTCCTCATCGACGGGGAGCCGGTCGCGCTCGTCGTGCCGAAGACGCAGCCGCAGGGCCGGCGCCGCACGGCGTCGGGGTCGTTCGTCGCCGACGACCAGCGCGCCAGGGTCGCGCTGCCCAGCCGCATCCTCGTCGAGGGCAAGCACGACGCCGAGCTCGTCGAGAAGGTCTGGGGAGCCGACCTGCGGGTCGAGGGGGTCACGGTCGAGTTCCTGCAGGGCGTCGACCTCCTCGACGACCTGCTGCGCGCCGAGCCGCCGTCGCGGACCCGCCGCTACGGCGTGCTCGTCGACCACCTCGTGCCGGGCTCCAAGGAGACGCGCATCGCCGAGGCGATCGCGCGCGGACCCCACGGGCGGCACGTGCGCATCGTCGGCCATCCATTCGTCGACGTCTGGCAGTGCGTCAAGCCGCAGGCCGTGGGGATCGCCCGATGGCCCGTCGTCCCGCGCGGCACGGACTGGAAGACCGGCATCTGCCGCGGGCTCGGATGGCCTGCCGAGACGAAGGAGGACCTCGGCCTCGCGTGGCAGCGCATCCTCTCGCGCGTCTCGACGTTCCGCGACATCGAGCCGGAGCTGCTCGGCCGCGTCGAGGAGCTCATCGACTTCGTCACCGAGCCGGCGGAATAGGCCGCGTCCTCGCGGAACGTACCCTGGGACCATGCCCGAAGACCGCACGTTCCGCGACCATCCCGTCTCGTTCGTCCGCCGCAGCGGGCGGATGTCGGAGGCGCAGGAGCGCGCGTGGGCCGAGCTCGCCCCCCGCTACGTCATCGACGTGCCGCGCGCGATCGCGTCGACCTCGGTCCACCCCGACGCGCGCCTCGTCCCCGCCGAGGCGTACGGACGCGAGGCGCCGTTCGTCGTGGAGATCGGCTCCGGCCAGGGGCACGCCATCGTGCACGCCGCGTCATCCGCGCCCGAGCGCGACTTCCTCGCCATCGAGGTGTTCCGCGCCGGGCTCGCCCGGACCATGCTCGACGCCGACGCGGCGGGCCTGCGCAACCTGCGGCTCGTCGAGGCCAACGCACCCGAGGTGCTCGAGACCCTCCTCCCCGAGGCGTCGGTCGACGAGGTCTGGATCTTCTTCTCCGACCCGTGGCACAAGAAGAAGCACAACAAGCGGCGGATGGTCCGCGACGGCTTCGGCGCTCAGTCCGGCCGGGCGCTCCGCGACGGCGGGCTGCTCCGGCTGGCGACGGACTGGGAGGACTACGCGCTGCAGATGCGGGAGGTGCTCGACGCGGCGCCCGAGTTCGAGCGCGCGTTCGACGGCGAGTGGGCCGATCGCTTCGACGGACGCGTCATGACGGCGTTCGAGCGCAAGGGCATCGACAAGGGCCGCGACATCCGCGATCTCGTCTACCGCCGCATCGCCCGGGGCTGACGGATGGCCGCAGGACGCCGCGCGCGAGGGGAGCAGCGCCCGCTCCGGGTCCCGATGCTCGCCGCCGCCCTCCTCGTGTGCCTGGCCGCGCCGGCGTTCTTCGTGCTGCGGGCGCCGTGGCTCGGGTGGCTGCTGCTGGCCGCGGGGATCGCCGTCGCGGTCGTCGCCGACCGGACCCAGGGCATCGCGCCCTGGCGCGTCGCGGGCGGGGCGGCGCCGGCCGGGACGGGGCCATCCCTCGCTCGGGATCTCTCGCTCATCGCGCTCGGGCTGCTCGTCGTGTCGGCCATCCCGCTCGCGGCCGAGCTCGACGACGCCGCCATGGTGCGGTTCACGGTGGCGCTGGGCGGGGCAGTGGCGGTGCCGTATGCGGTGTCGCGGTGGGCGTACCGGGATCGCGCCGTCCGGTTCCCCTGGCGCGGAGGCGGGCGGTGGACGGCGATGCAGTGGGGCTGGCTCGCCGCCGTGCTCGCGCTCGGCTGGTTCATCCTGCCGTTCTACTTCGTGACGTCGGGCGTCTACCGCAACTGGCCCGTCGTCGACACCCCCGACCTCATCTCGCGGCTCTTCGTCGGCGTCGGCGCGGTGGGCATCTGGGACGAGCTGTTCTTCATCTGCACGGTGTTCGCGCTGCTGCTGCGGCACTTCCCGGTCGCCGTCGCGAACGCGCTGCAGGCGATCGTGTTCGTCTCCTTCCTGTGGGAGCTCGGCTACCGCGCCTGGGGGCCCGTGCTGACCATCCCGTTCGCGCTGCTGCAGGGGTGGATCTTCCTCCGCACCCGGTCGCTCGCCTATGTCGTCACGGTGCACCTGCTGTTCGATGCCGTCGTCTTCCTCGTGCTCGTCCACGCGCACAACCCGGGGGCGGTTCCGATCTTCCTCGTGTGACGCCGGGCGGACGGCGGCGGTGGGCTCGGGTTGCGCCGGGCGCGGCCTCGGCTCGGCTTGCGGACACATCGCAGGAGTTCCGCGGCCGTCGGGCGGCCCGTGGCCGGAATCACGCGGGCGCTGGGATGGATCCGGGCGGGATCTCCTGCGGTGTGTCCGCATGGGCGTCGTGCGGCGGCGCATGCAGGAGGATGGATCGAGGACGGCGGAAGGACGGCGGATGGCGGAGCGGATCGACGTCGAGACGGTCGTGATCGGGGGCGGGGTCGTCGGCGCCTCCGCGGCATGGGCGCTCGCGCGCGCGGGCCGCGAGGTGGCGCTGCTCGAGGCGCACGAGCCGGCGCACGCCGCCGGCGCGTCGCACGCCTCCACCCGCAACTTCAACCCGTCCTACGCGGAGCCCGCCTATCTCCGGCTGCTCGAGCGCGCACTCCCGCTGTGGCGCGAGCTCGAGGCGGAGGCGGGGGAGACCATCCTCGAGCAGACCGGGATCGTCAACCGCGGGCCGTTCCCTGGCTCCGACCTGCTGCGCGAGCGGGCGGCCGCGGCGGGCTTCGCCGTCGAGACCATCCCCGCCGACGAGGCGGCGCGGCGCTGGCCGGGCATGCGCTTCGCGAGCGACTCGCTCTTCCTCCCCGCGGGCGGACGGCTGTGGGCAGAGCGCGCCGTGAAGGCGTTCCACGCGATCGCGGCGCGCGAGGGCGGCGTGGTCCGTCACGGCGCGCGCGTCGAGCGGGTGCGCGTGCTCGGCGGCGACGCGGTCGAGGCCGTCGCGGGGCATCTCACGGTGCGTGCTCGGCGGGCGATCGTCGCGGCGGGCGCGTGGTCGTCGCAGCTGCTCGACGGTGTCGTCACCCTGCCGCCGCTGCGGGTGACGGAGGAGAACCCGGCCCACTTCGCGCTCGCCGCGGGCGATGACGGCTCGGGATGGCCGAGCTTCAACCACCGTGCGGAGCCGTCCGGCTTCGAGTGGCTCGGGCCGATCTACGGACTCGTGTCGCCGGGCGAGGGGCTCAAGGTCGGATGGCACGCCGTCGGCCCCGAGGTCACGCCCGCGACGCGCACGTTCGAGCCCGTCCCGCACGTCGTCGCGGCGCTCCGGCAGTACGTGCGCGAGTGGATGCCCGGTGCCGACCCCGACCGGTTCGAGCCGATCAGCTGCACCTACACGTCGCGCAGGAGCGAGGACTTCATCCTCGACACCGCGGGGCCGATCGTCGTGGCGGCCGGGTTCGCCGGCCACGGCTTCAAGTTCGCCCCCGCGCTGGGAGAGCACCTCGCCGCCCTCGCGACCGGCACCGGACGCCCCGACCCCTTCTTCGCGCTTCGCCGCTGAGGCGGTCGCGGACGCCCGGGTGGTGGCGCGGGCACGGGCGACCTGCGCGCCAGTGGGTGGAACGCGTCGCTTTCCCACGGGCGGAGCGGTCGAAAGCGCCCAGGTGCGTGGACGCGCCGCCGCTTCGCCTGGACGCGAGGGAGCAGGATCGCCCGGTCGAGGGCACGCTATGCCGACGCGAGCGCGGCGCGGATCCTCGCCACCGCGGGCCGGAATCCTGCGCGTCGATGTCCGACGTGCACGCGGATGACGCGCCATCCGTCTGCCGCAGCCGCGTCGAGTGCGTCGATGTCCTTCCTCTGCTGAGCGGGGTCGGCGAAGTGGTGCGGTCCGTCGTACTCGATGAGGATGCGCTCGGCGACGTAGACGAGGTCTCCGAGCCTCAGCCGACGGCCCTTCCGATCGACGACCCAGACGTTGATCTCCGGCTCCGGCAGCCCTGCGGCGAGGATCGCGAGCCGCAGCTCGGTCTCGGCGGGCGAGTCGGTGCGCGGACGCACGAGTGCGAGTGCCGCCCTGAGCTTCTTCGCACCCGGACGACCGGCGAATCCGTGCACGGCCTGTGACAGCTCGTCCATCGTCGCGGGCGGGTGCTTCCGGCAGACGAGCGCGTCGCCCATCACGACCAGCTCGGTCAGCGTCAGCTCGGCTGCCATCATGCACCACGTGTCGACCGCGCTGATTACCTGGATCCCGTCGGAGATCTGCGATCGCTGGCGCTTCGGCACGACCAGGTGGAAGACGACGCCGTTGCGACGGCGCCGTCGCGCCTGCGTCGTCACCGCGACGTGAACGAGCGGGTCGTGCAGCAGCCGCGCCGGCACGGGGAGACCGTGGACGATCGCTGCGCTGAGATGGCTGACGGCCACGCCTTCGTCGACCAGCACGGCGAAGGCGCGGATGCGGGCGAGGGCGATCGCATGGAGCCGCTCCCAGAGCGATTCGGCGGCAGCGTCTGCGTCGGCGTCACCGACAGCGGGGTCGTCGGCCGGACAACGCACTCCGCGGAACGGTGCGGCGAGGTCGGACCGTCGCAGCCGTGACTCC
Organism: Microbacterium gilvum; assembly: GCF_039543865.1. Classification (NCBI taxonomy): domain Bacteria; kingdom Bacillati; phylum Actinomycetota; class Actinomycetes; order Micrococcales; family Microbacteriaceae; genus Microbacterium; species Microbacterium gilvum. Next base: position 248,321 of record NZ_BAABKO010000004.1, read on the forward strand.
GACACGCCGGCGCTCCGTGCCTCTCCCACGGCGAACGGGCGGTCGGAGAGCTCGGAGGGAAGCGGGGACGGGGTGCGCATCCCTCGATGCTCGCCGGTTCGGGCGAGGCGCCGCCGGCGCTCTCCACAGCCGTTCCGGGGCGCCCACGACACGCCAGTGGGCGCTTTCCGTCGTGATGACGGCGGGAAAGCGGCGTTATCCATCCACCGGCGTCAGGTGAATCCAGGAGAGCAGCGGATACCGCCCACGCGCGCGGGCGTGATTCCGCGGCCTGTGCACACGGCGAACGTGGCGCGCCGCGCCGGTGCCGTGATGCGGTTCCGATCCGTCCGGCGCCGCGAGTGGGTGATTCCCGTCGACCCGCGATCGTTCCTGGGCGGTTTCCGCCGGATGGCACGGGGGAAAACGGCGCGTTCCACCCACCGGCGAGGAGGGGGAGCCCGAGGAGTGGGGCCGCCGCACCCGGTGTCCCCGCTCCGTGCGAGGGTGGAGGCATGACCCCCTCCCTCCACGACGCCGCCCTCGCCGCCCTCCGCCGACTGGTGGGCCGCGATGACGCGGTGTTCCACGACGGCCAGTTCGAGGCGATCGACGCGCTCGTCGGCGGTCGCCGCCGCGCGCTCGTCGTGCAGCGCACCGGATGGGGAAAGTCGGCCGTCTACTTCGTCGCGACACGGCTGCTGCGCGACCAGGGTGCGGGGCCGACCGTGCTCGTCTCGCCGCTCATCGCGCTCATGCGCGACCAGATCGCGGCCGCCGAGCGGGCGGGGGTGCGGGCGGTCGCCATCAACTCCACGAACGCGCACGAGTGGACCGACGTGCTCGCCCGGCTCGAGGCCGACGAGGTCGACGTGCTGCTCGTGTCGCCCGAGCGGCTCAACAACCCGTCGTTCCGCGACGAGCAGCTCCCCGCGCTCGTCCGACGCATCGGCATGCTCGTCGTCGACGAGGCGCACTGCATCAGCGACTGGGGTCACGACTTCCGCCCCGACTACCGCCGCCTGCGCGACCTCATCGCCCAGATGCCCGACTCCGTACCCGTGCTGGCGACGACGGCGACCGCGAACAGCCGCGTCGTCGCCGACGTCGTCGACCAGCTCGGAGCCGAGGGCGTCACGACGATCCGCGGCCCCCTCGCCCGCGCGTCGCTCCGGCTCGGCGTGCTGCGCCTCCCCGACGCGACGGCGCGCCTGGCCTGGCTTCTCAGCCACCTCGACGAGCTGCCCGGCTCCGGCATCATCTACACGCTCACGGTCGCCGCGGCCAACGACACCGCGCGGCTGCTGCGCGACCACGGCCATGCCGTGCGGGCGTACACGGGGCAGAGCGACGCCGACGAGCGCGCCGAGTCGGAGGCCATGCTCAAGCGCAACGAGGTGAAGGCGCTCGTCGCCACCAGCGCCCTCGGCATGGGGTTCGACAAGCCCGACCTCGGGTTCGTGCTCCACCTCGGCGCGCCGTCGTCTCCCGTGGCGTACTACCAGCAGGTCGGCCGCGCGGGCCGCGCGACCGACTCCGCCGACGTCGTCCTGCTGCCGGGCCCGGAGGACCGCGACATCTGGCACTACTTCGCGACGGCCTCGATGCCCGACCAGGACCGGGCCGAGCGCGTGCTGTCGGCGCTCGCCGCATCCGACCGGCCGCTGTCGACCGTCGCGCTCGAGGCGATCGTCGACATCCGCCGCACGCCCCTCGAGCTGCTCCTCAAGGTGCTCGACGTCGACGGCGCCGTGCGCCGCGAGAAGGGCGGATGGTCCGCGACCGGCGACGCGTGGACGTACGACGCCGAACGCTACGGGCGCATCGCCGCCGAGCGCCGCGCCGAGCAGGACGACATGCTCGCGTACGAGACGACGACCGGCTGCCGCATGGAGTTCCTGCAGCGCCGCCTCGACGACGACACCGCGTCGCCCTGCGGGCGCTGCGACAACTGCGCGGGCGCCTGGCTGACCGCGGAGATCGGTCAGGGCGTCGCGGCGTCGGCGGCTTCGGCGCTCGACCGCGTCGGCGTGCCGATCGAGCCGCGCCGGCAGTGGCCGTCGGGTCTCGACCGTCTCGGCGTGCCGCTCAAGGGGCGCATCCCCGCGGACGAGCAGGCCGACGAGGGGCGCGCCCTCGCACGCCTCACCGATCTCGGATGGGGCGGTGCCCTCCGCGAGCTGTTCGCCGCCGGCGCGCCCGATCAGGAGGTCCCCGCGCGACTTCTGGACGCCTGCGTCCGCGTCCTGGCCGACTGGGGATGGTCGGAGCGCCCCGTGGCGGTGGTCTCCGTTCCGTCGCGCTCGCACCCGCTCCTCGTCGAATCCCTGGCGCGCGGGCTCGCGGGCATCGGCCGCCTGCCCTATGTCGGGGCGCTCGCGCTCGACCCCGCGGCGCCGACCGGCCGTCCCGGCGGCAACAGCGCCTTCCGCGTCGCCGATCTGCATGGGCGGATGGCCGCGGAGGGCATCGAGGTGCCGGCGGGTCCCATCCTGCTCGTCGACGACCTCGCCGACAGCCGCTGGACGCTCGCGCTCGCGGCCCGTGAGCTGCGTCGCGCCGGCGCGACGGCGGTGCTGCCGTTCGCCCTCGCCCTGCGCAGCTGAACCTGGCCCTGCGCGGCTGAGCCTGGGCCTGCGCGGGTGCTCAGCGGACGTACCGCAGGAACCCCGCGCGAGCGCCGTCGGCCGGCTCGCGTGATTCCCGAGCGGGTGGTGGCGTGGCTGGATGCATCTCCTGCGCAGCGTCCGCTGCTCCGCACCGCAGGAGAGCCGCGGCGACTCCGGCTGTCTCCTGCGCGACCCCGACGGGGATCAGCCCTCGCGCAGGCGCCGGTTCGTCTTCGCCGTCGCGACGGCGCTCCACGGGTCCTCCGGCCAGGGATGCTTCGGGTAACGGCCGCGCATCTCCCGGCGCACGTCCTGGTACGGCCCGTTCCAGAACGATGCCAGGTCGTCGGTCACGGCGAGCGGATGCCGCCCGGGCGACAGCAGGTGGAACAGCACGGGAACGCGACCGTCGACGAGCCGCGGCGTGCGATCGAGGCCGAACACCTCCTGCAGCTTGACCGCCACGACGGGCCGCTCGCCGTAGGCGATGCGGACGTGCGATCCGGACGGCACGGCGAGGCGCTCGGGCACCAGCTCGTCGAACCGCGCTGCCTCCGGCCACGGCAGCAGACGGCGCAGGGCGGACGTCGTGTCGACGCGATCGAGCGCGGCCCCAGCTCGTGCGAGGTCTGGTGCCAGCCAGTCGTCGGCGGTCGCGAGCAGCGCCTGCTCTCCGACGTCGGGCCACGGGGCGCCGAGCTCACGGTGCAGCATCGCCATCCGCGCCCGGAGCGCAGTCGCGGCGTCCGTCCAGGGGAGGGAGCCGATCCCGACCTCGCTCAGGTGCGCTGTGAGCGCCGGTGCGAGGTCGTCGGGCCGGGGCGTCGCGGGGGTCGACGACAGCGGGATGGCTCCGAGCCGCCGTTCCACGCGGACCCGCACGCGGCCGCCCTCGACGCGGGCGATGCGCTCCGAGGCGGCCAGCGGCGCGCCGATCGCGAGCGCCTCGTCCTCGGGGATCGGGGCGGCGAGCCTCACGACGGCGCCCGTTCCGTCGGCGGCACGGCCCTCGGCGCGCTGCACCTCGGCGACCGCGATCCATTCCGATCCGACGAGCCCCGAGCCCTCGGGAACCGCGGCCCGTGTGCCGCTCGCGAGCAGGTAGCTCCGCGACCCCGCCGTCGTGCGGCGGGCGATCCACTCGGGGCGTGCGAGGGCGACGATGGCTCCGGCCGCATCGGCGAGACTCGGCGCCTGCGGCGAGGGGATGCGGGGCTCGGAGCCCGCACGCGGGCCGCCCGCGCCGCCCACGGATGCCCCCGGCCCTGAGGCGCCGCCCGCGTCCGCCGCCCCCGCCGCGACCCGTGCGAGCCGCGTCGCCTCGCGTCGCCAGCGCCCGGCGCCCGGCACCCGGTCGTCGCGGAGCCCGCGCAGCAGACCCGGCAGGTCCGCATCGGGGGCGCGGTGGTCGTCGGACACGGCGGCGACGACCTCGGCGGCACGCCGCTCATCGCCGAGGCGCACGGCGCCGTCGAGCAGCGCCCGCACGTCGCGCACGCCGACGGGGAGCGCCGCGATGCGGCGTCCGAGCGGCGTCGGGCGGCCCTCGGCGTCGGCGAGACCGAGGTCGCGCAGCACGGCCAGGGCGCGCGTCATCGCGTCGCCCGGCGGCGGGGTGAGCAGCGCGAGCCCGCGCCCCGCCGGCGTGCCCCAGGCCCCGAGGAGCAGCGCGGCGTCCACGAGGTCGGCCGAGGCGATCTCGGGCGGCGCCGTCGGCGCCAAGCGGGCGAGATCGGTCTCGCCGTAGAGGCGGATGGCGCGGCCCGGCGCCTCGCGCGCGGCGCGCCCGGCGCGCTGCTCGGCGGCGGCACGCGACGCGCTCACCGTGATGAGGCCCGTCATGTCGCGGGCACGATCGCGGCGCACCTCGCGCGCGAGACCCGCGTCGACGACGAGCCGCACGCCGGGGACGGTGAGCGAGCTCTCCGCGAGCGCCGTCGTCACGATCGTGCGGGGCAGGGCGCCCGTGCGCCCTCCCGTGGCGCGATCCTGCTCGCGCGACGGCAGCCGCCCGTGCAACGGCAGCACCTCGCGGTCTCCCGCCCCGAGCATGCGCACGACGGCGTCGACGTCGCGGGCCGACGGGACGAACACGAGCGCGTCGCCGTCATCGCCGGCGGTCCGCGCGACGTCCGCGACGTGCGCGAGGAACGCCGGCGAGACGCCGCGCTCGTCGACACGCGGCCCCGTGTGCGGTGCGTAAGCGACATCGAGGGGATGCAGAGGCGACGGCACATCGACGACGGGCGCCGGAGCGCCGTCTGCGCCGAGCAGCCCGGCGAGGCCCGCCGCGTCGAGCGTCGCCGACATCGCGACGACGATCAGGTCGTCTCGCAGTGCGCGCACCTCGGCGAGGAGCCCCAGCAGCAGGTCGCCGTCGAGCGAGCGCTCGTGCACCTCGTCGAGGACGACCGCCGACACGCCCTCGAGCTCGGGGTCGTCGAGCAGACGCCGCAGCAGGACACCCGGTGTCAGGATCTCGATGCGCGTCGCCGGGCCGACGATCCGCTCGCCGCGCACCGTGAAGCCGACGGCGTCGCCGACGGCGGATCCGTCGAGTGCGGCGATACGGCGGGCGGCGGCGCGCACGGCGACACGTCGCGGCTGCGTCACGATCACCGAGCCCGGGAGGAGATCCGCGAGGAGCGGCGGCACGAACGTCGTCTTGCCGGTGCCGGGCGGCGCCGTCACGACCATCGCTCCGCGGCGGGCCGCGGTGCGCAGCTCCGCCGCGGCCGTCGACACCGGGAGCCCGGCGCCGATGCGGGCGAGGTCGAAGCGGTGCGGGGCGGGGGACGTCACCCCGAGATCATCTCAGCCCCGTACCGTGACGAGGGTGCGCTGCCATCCGCTGGCGCCGTCCGGGGCGATGGGGGCGCGCTCCTGGATCTGCAGGTTGCCGTCGGCGTCGGTCGCCCGCACGGCGATGTAGTGCGTGCCCGCCTCGGCCTCCCACGCGAGCTTCCACTGCACCCAGGTGTCCTCGTTGACGGGCGCCGACAGCTCGGCCTCCTGCCAGTCGCCGTCGTCGATCGACACCTCGACGCGCGAGATGCCGACCGTCTGGGCCCATGCGACGCCCGCGACCGCGACGGTCCCGGCGTCGACGGGCGTCCCCGAGCGAGGGGTGTCGATGCGCGACGACATCTTGATGGGGGCCTTCGCGCTGTAGCCGCGCGGCGTCCAGTACGCCTCGTCCTGCGCGAACGTCGTGACCGTCAACTCGGTGACCCACTTCGTCGCAGAGACGTACCCGTAGAGGCCGGGCACGACCATCCGCACGGGGAACCCGTGCTCGAGCGGCAGCGGCTCGCCGTTCATCGCGACGGCGAGGATGGCGTCGATCGCGTCGTCGGTGAGCGACGTCAGCGGAGTCGACGCGGTGAAGCCGTCGACGCTCGTCGACAGCACCATGTCGGCGCCCTCCTGCGGGCGCGCGAGCGCGAGCACGTCGCGAACGGGCACGCCCTGCCACAGCGCGTTGCCGACGAGCCCGCCGCCGACCTCGTTCGACACGCACGTCAGGGTCACGGCGTACTCGTCGAGCCCCATCGCCAGGAGGTCGTCGAACGTCAGCTCGATGCGCTCCCCGACCATCCCGTCGACGATGAGGCGCCATTCCGCCGGATCGACCGTCGGCACCGTCAGGGCCGTGTCGACGCGGTAGAAGTCGGCGTTGGGGGTGAAGAGCGGCGACAGCCCGGGGACATCCAGCTCGGCGCCGTCGGGGATCGTGACGCGCGATCGCGGAGAGGGCAGGCGCAGAGCTTCGCGGATGGCCGTGATCGATGTCGTGACGCCGTTGAGCGCGCGCGAGCCCAGGCCGACGACGAGGGCGGAGGCGCCCGCGATCGTCGCGATGAGCAGGAAGCCGCGGCGGTCGACGCCCTCCTCAGGCGCCGACGAGGGAGGACGCAGCCGACGGATGAGGGCGACGAGCACGACACCGCCCGCGACGACCCCGACGACGGAGGGCGCCCAGGCGAGCGCTGTCGCACCCGGGCGCGTCACGGTCGTCGCGAGCGTCGCGGCGCCGGCCGCGCCGATCACGATGAGGCCCGAGGGAGGGAAGCGGAGCTGCAGCATGCCGGCGAGCACGGCGGCGACGGCGACGGCCACGCCGAGGCCCGCGAGCAGCGCGACCTTGTCCATCGCGCCGAACACGGCGATCGCGAGCTCCTTGACGGGCTGGGGGACGATGTCGATGACGAATCCGCCGAGCGCGAGCAGCGGGCTCGCCTCCTTCGCCGCGAGCAGCGCGACGAGCTCGGCCGCGGCGAGGAACACCGCGGCGCTGACGACGCCGGCGATCGCGGCGAGCGGGTACCGGCGTGTGCGCATCCTCGGCCTCATGTCCCTGATTCGGCGCGGCGCGCCGATCGGATGGCCAGGCTACTGCGCGATGGCCGCGTGCGGCGCGAAAGCCGGCGGATCGTATGCCGCGACGCGCGGCACCTCGCCGTCCCAGCGTTCCACGGCGACGAGCACGTGCGCGCCGCTCGAGCCCTGCGAGAGGGGCGTCGTGCCGACGTCGTGCGTGAGCACGTTGACGTTGCCGGCGATGCAGTCGGCGATGTCGGGGCGCGACGGGTCGAACCACGCGCCCGTGGACATCTGCGCGGCGCCGGGCAGCACGTCGTGGGTGAGCACGGCGCCCGCGAGCAGGGAGCCGCGTGGCGATCGCACGCGCACGACGTCTCCCGCGCGGATGCCCCGGGCCGCGGCGTCGTCGGGATGGAGACGAAGCGGCTCACGGCCCGCCACCTTCGTCGAGCGGCTCGCCGCGCCCATGTCGTGCTGCGAGTGCAGGCGGTGACTCGGCTGGTTGCAGAGGAGGTGGATGTCGAACGTCGCGGCATCCGGCGCGCCCCACCACTGCGTGCGCTCCGTCCACACGGGATGGCCGGGGACCTCGACGAGGCCGAAACCGGCGATCACGTCGGAGTGCAGCTCGATCCGCCCGCTCGGAGTCTCCAGCGGGTGCGCCGCGGGGTCGGCGCGGAAGCGGGAGAAGACGGCGTCCGGGTAGGGGTCCTGGGGGAGCGGCGCACCACCCTCCTCCCAGAACTCGTCGAAGGGAGGCGCCGGCGGGCTCTGCGGCGCCTCCCGCCAGCGCTCGTAGAGGTGGCGCAGCCAGGCGCCCGCGTCGCGGCCCTCGTGGAACGCCTCTCCCCGGCCGAGCCGGTCGGCGAGGCCCGAGAGGATGCGGAACTCGTCCCGCGCCTCGCCGACGGGCGTCGCCGCCGCCCGGACCGCGCGCAGCCGGCGGTCGCCCGCGCCCGCCGCGACGTCGTCGCGCTCGAGCGTGCTCGTCGCCGGGAGGACGATGTCGGCGTGCTTCGCCGTCGCCGTCCAGTGCGTCTCGTGCACGATGAACGTCTCGAGGCGGGCGATCGCGGCGCGGAGCCGGCCGAGGTCCTGATGATGGTGGAAAGGGTTGCCGCCCGCCCAGTAGGCCAGGGCGATCGAGGGATAGCGCAGCGTCCGCCCGTCGTACGCGTACGCCTCACCGGGGTGGAGCAGCAGGTCGGAGATGCGCGCACACGGGATGAAGGCGTCCACGGGGTTGACGCCCTGATCGAAGACGGGCAGCTTCGCCCCGACGACGCCGACGCCGTAGTCGCCCATCGATCCGTAGCCGTGCGCGAAGCCGCCGCCCGGCAGCCCGATCTGCCCCAGGAACGCGGCGAGGGCGAGCGCGGCGTGCACCGCGTGCTCGCCGTGCTCGCCGCGCTGCAGCGAGAACGCCACGTTGACGAGCGTGCGCCCCGCGGCCATCCGCCGGGCGAGATCGCGGATGGCCGCGGCCGGCGTCCGCGAGATCGACTCCGCCCACTCCGGCGTCTTCGGGACGCCGTCGTCGTCGCCCCTGACCTGCCGGCGGATGCGTTCCGCGCCGGTCGTGAACCGCGAGAGGAACCCCTCGTCGGCGAGCCCCTCGGCATCCAGGACGTGGATGAGGGCGAGGAGGACGGCGGTGTCGGTTCCCGGCATGACGCCGATCCACTCCGCGCCCACGTCGTGGAAGGCGTCGTCGCGCAGCGCCGAGAGCGACACCACGTGCGTGGAACCGGCCATCCGCCGAGCCCTCCCGGAGGCGATGTGCCGGTCGTGGCCGCCCGGCACGACCCACGTGTTCGAGCGGCGCAGGCCCCCGAAGGTGACGAGGAGGTCGGTGTGCTCCTCGATCTCGTGCCACGGCACGGGACGGGCGCGCAGATCGAGGTCGGCCGCGCGGCCGACGAGATGCGGCAGCAGCACGATGCTCGCGCCGCGCGAGTACGAGTTGACCGAGCGCGTGTAGCCGCCCGTGAGGTTCAGGAACCGGTGCAGCTGGCTCTGGGCATGGTGGAAGCGCCCGGCGCTGCCCCATCCGTACGAGCCGCCGAACACCGCGGAGTCGCCGTGGACGCCGCGCACCCGCTCGAGCTCGCGAGCCGTGAGCTCGAGCGCCGTGTCCCAGTCGACCTCCACGAACGCGTCTCCCGGCCGGCCTCGCGACGCGTCGGCGCCCGGGCCGTTCTCGAGCCAGCTGCGGCGGACGGCCGGACGGCGCACGCGCGACGGCGCGTCGTGGGCGTCCGCGACGTTCCCGATCGCGGGCGACGCGTCGGGATCGTCGTCGTATGGCGTCGCGGCGAGGATGCGGCGGCCGTCCGCCGACACCTCGACGCGGTACGTGCCCCAGTGGGCGCTGGTCTCGCTGACGGTCACGTCGCGAGGCTACGCGGCGCGCACGCGCCGCGATCGGCGTGTTGCACGGGGTGACACGCGGACGCACCGGAGGAGGGAGGAGGCGCGCATGCGGGGTGCGGGTATCGACGACACTGATGCGCTGCGATAAGCGATTCGAGGTTCCTGATGGCGACGGTGCTTGTGAGGCTGGACTCCGACCTCCTCCCACCGTCGCCTGTGCGTGGCGAGGAGGCGGGATCGACGAAGGAGTTGATGTGACGACAGACGTGCCGGCAGAGGGCGCAGCGCCCCGCGCCGTCAAGTGGAGCTACATGGACCACTGGCGCAAGAACGGACCAGCCGGACCGCGCGACCAATGGCATTCGCGGCTCGAGATGACCCGCTTCCTCCGGCAGGTGGCGGCCGTGGGGTTCGACGCCATCGACACGTTCGATTTCCGCTACTGGCAGATCCTCGAGCAGTACGGGTCGGTGGCGAACTACCAGGAGTTCGTGCAGGAGCAGGGGCTCGAGCGGATCGTGAACACGTTCCACGGCGTCTACTACACGCCCGACCGCTACGCGCCGGAGGTGCCGTCCACCCACGCCACGATCATCGAGGACTTCCGCGTCACGATGGACCGGTGGTCGGGGATCCAGCTCGACAACATCATCGTCATGCCCGGGTCGCGGTACTTCGACGAGCACGGCGTGCCCGACGACGGCCTCAAGCATGCCGCCGATGTCTGGGGGCGCGTGGGGGAGATCACGCAGCAGTACGGCGTGAACCTGACGTGCCATCACGAGTTCTATGCAGGCATCCGCACGAGGCGTCAGATCGACGCCTTCTACGGGTACGCCGATCCGCGATACGTGAAGTTCTTCGTCGACACGGCGCAGCACTGCATCGCCGACGTCGACCCGGTCGCGGTCTACGAGGCGCATCACGAGCGCGTGAGCGGATTCCACTTCAAGGACACGCGGCACAAGGACGTCAACGACGACTACCGTCGCTTCCCCGACGCCGAGGTGTCGGCCGTGACGACCGAGAAGTGGTTCTACGAGATGGGCACCGACGAGGGGCTCGTCGACTTCGAGGCGATGATGCGCTCGGTGCGCGGCCACGGCTACTCGGGCTGGATCTCCGTCGAGCACGACAAGGCAGACAAGCTCGGCGGCGATTACGCCGAGAGCACGGCGATCTCGCGCTGGTACGCGAAGAACGTGCTCGACCGCATCTACCAGGAGGCCTCCGCATGAGCGGCGCGCGATGGAGCTATGCCGTCAACCAGTGGGACACGAACATCGACGCGTTCGTGCGCCGGCGCGAGCACGAGCGGGCCTTCAAGACCGTCTCGATCAGCGGGTTCGGCGCGGTCGAGCTCACGGCCGAGAGCTTCGGCGCCTGGGAGCCGCTCGGCACCCCCGACCAGATCCGCGATCTGTACGGGTCGCTCGAGCAGTTCCGCGACGTGCTCGCCGCCTGCGCGCTCGACGGAGTGAGCAGCTACGTCTACGACCCCGCGATCGGGTTCGACGTCGAGATGGGGCGCGGCCACGACCCGCTCGACCCCGCCGGCGTTCCGCGCATCGTCGATACCGCCAGGTGGTTCGCCGCGGCGCTCGTCCGACTCGGCGGCGACACGCTCGTCGTCCGCCCCGTCGGATCCGCGTGGCAGACCGGCGCGCTCGACGACGGGCAGATCGCCGCGCTCGCCGCCGCGTGGGCCGACGTCGGGGCCGCGGTCGAGGCCGAGGGCGTCGGGCTCGCGCTCCACGTCGACTTCCTCTCCGCCCTGCGGATCGGCGACGGTCTCGAGCGGCTGGTCGAGGCGACGGACGGCGCCCCTGTCGGCTTCGCCGTCGACACGGCCGAGTTCGCGATCGCGGGGATCGACCCGGTGGCCTTCCTGCGGCGGCACCCGTCGCGCATCCGCCACGTGCAGCTGAAGGACGCCCGCGAGACGGTCGGCGAATCCGAGGCGCTCACCCCGCACGCCGAGCAGTTCGTGCGCACGGAGGGCGGCGAGCGGCGTATCGGTCGGTGGTTCTTCGAGCCGACCGACGAGGGCGGGCTGGTCGACTTCGAGGGTGTCGCGCACGCGCTGCACGACATCGGGTACGGCGGGTGGATCGTCGTGGAGTCGGATCAGAGCCCGCACCCCGCGGAGAGCGCGATGGTGAGCGGATGGTACGTCCAGAACGTGCTCCGGCCGATCGTCGGAGGCGCGGCATGAGCGCCGTGCCCGCCTCCTCCGCCGGCGTGCTGAACGTCCTCATCCTCTCCGGGCACATGACCCGCGAGCACGACAACGAGGCGCGCAGCTTCCGCCAGCACAACCAGTGGCTCACGACGCTGCTGGAGGACACCGGCCGGTTCCGCGTGCGTGTCGTGGAGGACCCGCGGGGGCTGGGCGCCGATGTCATCGACCGGTACGACGTCGTCATCGTCGTCTTCGAGGGGCGCGACGGCTACTTCGACAGGGCGGTCGGCTTCGGCGCCGAGACCGACGCTGCTCTGCTGAGGTTCGTGCACGACGACGGCAAGGGGATCGTCTGGTTCCACGGCTCCGCCGCCCAGGAGGACTCGTGGGGGTATCCCGAGGAGTACAACGTCATGCGGGGGGCCAAGCTCAGCGCGTGGGAGACGGGGCTGCGCCCCCGCCCGTGGGGCGAGGCCCAGCTCGACACGGTCGAGCCGCGCCATCCGATCACCGAGGGGATCAGCGAGCGGTGGACGGTCACGGGCGACGACATCCTCACGGGGGTGCAGCTGTACGAGGGCGCGCGGGTCCTCCTCACCACGTTCGACGACCTGGAGGCGTACGAGAAGGCGCCCGTATGGCCCATGGCGCACTACCCGGTCGACATCCCTCCCGAGGGCATCGCGGCGCTGCCGGGCATCGACACCGACCAGCCGATCGCGTGGATCAACGAGTACGGGGCCGGGAGGTCGTTCACGATCACGATCGGGCACGACATCGACACGTTCCGCCGCATCGAGTTCATCAGGATGTTCCCGCGCGGCGTCGAGTGGGCGGCCACGGGAGAGGTGACGCTGACGGGACCCGATCGCCGCGGCGATCGCCGCTTCCTGCCCTGGCCGTACTACGCCCGCGAGGGCTGACACGCGCGCAGCGGAACGACAGAAGGCCCTGCTCGTCGAGCAGGGCCTTCGCACGCTGGTGCCCCCGGAGGGATTCGAACCCCCGACCTACGGTACCGGAAACCGGCGCTCTATCCCCTGAGCTACGGAGGCGTGCCGATCAAGGCTATCAGCGCTCGGAGGGTGCCTCGTACACGTCGGGCAGGGCAGGCTCCGGCTGCTCGTCCGCCGCCTCCACGACGACCGGCTGGGCGAGCGCGTCGAGCGCCGCGGCGACCCGCTCGGCGAGGTAGGCATGCCCGTCGTCCGAGGGATGGTCGGCTCCGGCCTCCGACGTGTCGATGATCCACGCGTAGTCGGCGGCCGTGATCCACTCCCCCTGCACGGGGGAGAGGTACCACCATCCGCGCGCGCCGGCGAGCTGGGCGAGTCGGCGGTCGATCTCGGCCGTCGCCTCCTCGACGGGGAGCACCTGCGGGGCCGGCCCGAGGACGACGATCTGCGCGTCGGGGTAGACGGCCGCGAGGTCGTCCCACGCGGCTGTGACGGCGTCGGAGTACCGGGAGAGGTCCTGCCGGCGGTCGTTGATCGAGCCCTGCACGATCACGAGGTCGGGGTCGAGGTCGGGGTCGAGCGCGGCGATCCGATCGCCGAAGTCGGGGCCGTCGATGCCCGGCTTGAGGTAACCGCTGCCGCGCACGCCGTCGACGATCGTCTCGGCCCATCCCTCGAGCTCGCCGAGGCGGTAGGCGTAGCCGCCCTCGGGGGCGGTGGCGGCCGAACCGTAGGTCCAGGAGTCGCCGAACACGAGGACGGTGGCGTCGTCCGGCACGGCGAGCGGCGCGGGCTGCACGACCGTGCCCTCGGCCGCGGCGGCCGGCGGGGCCGACGGCGCCGCCCACGGACGCCACAGCGCGAGCGCGGCGACGGCCGCGAGGGCGAGGCCGATCGCGGCGACCAGCGCGGCGAGTCGGCGGATCGGGCGGTCCGCGCTCATGCGAACGAGGATAAGCACGCGACGGGCTCCCAGCGCGCGTCGTCATAAACTTGTGACGCTATGACTCCCGACGCCCTCGCCGCCGCCCTGCTCGCCGTGCTCACGCCCATCGCGGAGCGGCGCCGACCCGGCGAGCCCCTCGACGTCGCCGCGGCCGACATCGTCTTCGACCGCCCCAAGAACCGCGATCACGGAGACTGGGCGACGAACATCGCGATGAAGCTCGCCAAGCGGCTGGGCGCGAACCCGCGAGAGCTCGCGCAGGACATCGCCGACGGGCTGGCCGCCGTCGACGGCGTCGCCTCGGTCGAGGTCGCGGGGCCCGGGTTCATCAACATCCGCCTCGATGCGGCCGCCGCGGGCGCCCTCGCGAAGACGATCGTGGATGCGGGCACCGCCTACGGTCGCAACGAGACGCAGGCCGGCAACACGATCAACCTCGAGTTCGTGAGCGCGAACCCCACGGGCCCCCTCCACATCGGCCACACCCGGTGGGCGGCGCTCGGCGACTCGATCGCGCGCGTGCTCAAGGCCAGCGGCGCCGACCTCGTCAGCGAGTACTACATCAACGACGCCGGGGCGCAGATGGACAAGTTCGGCGCGAGCGTGCTCGCGGCCGCGAAGGGCGAGCCGACGCCCGAAGGCGGGTACCCGGGGCAGTACATCGCCGACCTCGCCGCGCACGTCCTGGCCGAGCGGCCCGACCTGCTGCAGCTCGGCGCGGGCGAGCAGCTCGCGCTCGCCCGCGAGATCGGCTACGCCCGGCAGCTCGAGGAGATCAAGGCGTCGCTCGAGGCCTTCCACGTGCACTTCGACGTCTTCTTCAGCGAGCGCACGCTGCACGCGAAGGCGGAGGGCGCGGGCACGAGCCTCATCGACGACGCCGTCGAGCGCCTGCGCGCCCAGGGCCACGTGTTCGACGAGGACGGCGCGGTGTGGGTGCGCACGACGACGTTCGGCGACGACAAGGACCGCGTCGTGCGCCGCTCGGACAGCGAGATCTACACCTACTTCGCCGCCGACGCCGCCTACTACCTCTCGAAGTCGGACCGCGGGTACCAGCACAAGATCTACCTGCTGGGCGCCGACCACCACGGCTACGTCCACCGCCTCAAGGCACTCGCCGGCGCGGCCGGCGACGACCCGCAGAAGGACATCGAGGTGCTCATCGGGCAGCTCGTCTCGGTGAACGGCGCGCGCCTGTCGAAGCGCGCGGGGAACATCATCGAGATGGACGACCTCATCTCGTGGATCGGGGCGGACGCGCTGCGCTACTCGCTCGCGCGGTATCCCGCCGACTCGCCCCTCGCCCTCGACCCCGAGCAGCTGCGCAAGCGCACGAACGACAACCCCGTCTTCTACGTGCAGTACGCGCACGCGCGCACCGTCAACGTCGCGCGCAACGCGGCCGACGCGGGTGTCGACAGGTCGGAGTTCGCCCCCGAGCTGCTCGTGCACGAGACCGAGTCGGCCCTGCTCGGCGCGCTGCAGGAGTTCCCGCGGCTCGTCGCGTTCGCGGCCGAGCTGCGCGAGCCCCACCGCATCGCGCGCTACCTCGAGGAGCTCGCCGGCCTCTACCACCGCTGGTACGACACGTGCCGCGTGACGCCCAAGGGCGACGAGCCGCTCGAGACCGTGCACCGCACGCGCCTCTGGCTCAACGACGCCACGGGCCAGGTGCTGCGCAACGGCCTCGACCTGCTCGGCGTGAGCGCGCCAGAGCGGATGTGACGATGGCCAGCCGCCGCACTGCCCGCACCCTGCTCATCGCGGGGGCCGTGGTCGTCGCGGCGGTCGCGGCGTTCTTCGTCGGCGACGCGATCGCCAGAGCCGTCGTGCAGGACCGCGTCCGCGAGGCGGTCGTCACGGAGCTCGCGCTGCCGGCCGACCACCCGGTCGACGTGGCCGTCGGAGGGCTCGTCCTGCCGCAGCTGCTGGCGGGGCGGCTCGACGACCTCGCCATCTCGGCCGACGACGTCGCGTTCGAAGGGCTGACAGGCGACGTCGCCGTGCGGGCGCACGGCGTCCCGGTCTCGGGCGACGACCTCTCTGCCCTCGGCGGCACCGCGCGCATCTCGATGGACGCGGACGACGTCGACGCGCTCCTCTCCACGGCAGGCGGAGCGTGGACGAGCTGGGGAGACATCGCCGTGGAGCTCCCCGGTCCGGCCGCCGAGTTCTCCGCCGAGCTGACGATCTTCGGCGCGTCGCTCCCGCTGGAGTTCACCGCTGTGCCCGGCGTCGCGGACGGCGACGTCGTGCTGACGCCCGACGCCATCCGGATCGGCGCGCTCGAGCTCACCGCCGATACCCTCGCGCAGGCTCCGATCGACCTCGGCGCGCTCGCTCAGCCGCTCACCCTGTGCCGGGGCGACGCCCTTCCCGACGGCCTCGACGTGACGGCGGCCGACGTCTCGGACGGCCGTCTCGAGATCGGCCTGACCTTCTCGGACGGCGTCTTCGCCGACCTCGACGCGCTCGCCGCGGCGCGGTGCGCGTGAGCGGGGTCGGTCGCCGCCGGTCGCCCCGCGTCGGCCGCGCCGCGAGCGGCGCGGCCGGTGCCATAGAATCTCAGTCACCGCGTCAGCGTGAGCACACCGCGCCGCGGCCGACCCCCATCCACTGATTGGTGACCCGTGTCCTCGTCCGCACTCGCGCCGGAATGGCTCACGACCCCCGCCGACCCCAACGACCTCGCGCCAGCTGTCTGGCCCGAGTCGGCGCATCGCGACGCCCAGGGGGCGCTCGTCGTCGCCGGCGCGTCCGCCGTCGACCTCGCGCAGCACTACGGCACGCCCGTCCTCGTGATCGACGAGGACGCCGTGCGGGCGCGCGCCGTCGAGACGCTGCGTGCGTTCGCGGATGCCGCCGCCCGCCACGGCGGCACGGCGCGCGTGTACTACGCGGGCAAGGCGTTCCTCTCCACGGCGATCGCGCGGTGGGTCGTCGACGCCGGCCTCGGCGTCGACGTCTGCTCGGGGGGAGAGCTCGCCGTCGCCCTCGCCGCGGGCGTCGACCCCGCGCGCATCGGCTTCCACGGCAACAACAAGCGGGTGTGGGAGCTCGAGCGCGCCGTCACGGCGGGCGTCGGCACGATCGTCGTCGACTCCGAGATCGAGATCGAGAGGCTCGCCGCCATCGTCGAGCGCCTCGACGCCGAGCAGTCCGTGCTCGTGCGCGTGAACAGCGGCGTGCACGCCGAGACCCACCACTTCCTCGCGACGGCGCACGAGGACCAGAAGTTCGGGTTCGCCCTCGACGCGGCTGAGCGCGCCGTCGCGCGCATCCGAGAGCTTCCGCGGCTGCGCTTCGCCGGCCTGCACTGCCACATCGGATCCCAGATCTTCGGCGTCGCCGGATTCCGCGAGTCGGCCTCCCGTGTGATCGAGCTGCACGAGCGCCTCCGGGCAGGCGGCGAGGTGCCGCTGCTGAACCTCGGGGGCGGCTTCGGCATCGCGTACACGCGCGTCGACGACCCCTCGCCGATCGCCGCGCTGGCCGACGGCATCGTCGACGTCGTCGCCGCGGAGTGCCAGGCGCGTGGCATCCCGCTCCCCGTGCTCGCGTTCGAGCCGGGGCGCAGCATCGTCGGCCCGGCAGGGGTCACCCTCTACGAGGTCGGAACCGTCAAGCCGGTGACCGTGCAGACGGAGAGCGGAGACGCGCAGCGCCTCTACGTGAGCGTCGACGGCGGGATGAGCGACAACGCGCGCCCCGCCCTGTACGGCGCCCAGTACTCCGCTCGCCTCGCCTCGCGCGAGGGCACGGGGGCGCCCGCCCTCGCCCGCGTCGTGGGCCTGCACTGCGAGTCGGGCGACATCGTCGTCGACCACGAGTACCTGCCGGGCGACGTCACGCCGGGCGACCTGCTCGCGGTCCCCGCGACGGGCGCCTACACGGCGCCGCTCGCGAGCAACTACAACCACATCCCGCGCCCGCCCGTCGTGGCGGTCTCGCGGGGCGTCGCCCGCGTCATCGTGCGCGGCGAGACCATCGAGGACCTGCTCGCCCGCGACACGGGCCTCGATTCCGGCACCGGCCGACCGGCCGGGGAGGGAGAAGGATGATCGACCACCGCACGCTGAGGGTCGCCCTGCTGGGCGCCGGTTCCGTCGGATCGCAGGTGGCACGCCTGCTGCTCGAGCACGGCGACGACTTCGCCGAGCGCAGCGGCGCGAGCCTCGAGCTCGCAGGCATCCTCGTGCGCGACCCCGACGCGCCCCGCGACGTCGAGCTGCCCCGCGAGCTGCTCACGACCGACGCCGAGAGCCTCATCGTCGGCGCCGACATCGTCATCGAGCTGATGGGCGGGATCGAGCCCGCCCGCACCCACATCCTCACGGCGCTGAACTCGGGCGCCGACGTCGTCACCGGCAACAAGGCGCTCCTCGCGACGCACGGCGCCGAGATCTTCGACGCCGCCGACCAGGTGGGCGCCTCCGTCTCGTACGAGGCGGCCGTCGCCGGCGCCATCCCGATCATCCGCCCGCTCAAGGACTCCCTGGCGGGCGACCGGATCGCGCGCATCTTCGGCATCGTCAACGGATCGACGAACTTCATCCTCGACAAGATGGACCGCGAGGGCCTGTCTGCGGAGGAGGCGCAGGCGATCGCGACCGACCTCGGGTACCTCGAAGCCGACCCGACCCTCGACCTCGAGGGGCACGACGCCGCGCAGAAGGCCGCCATCCTCGCGAGCCTGGCCTTCCACACCCGCGTGTCCATGGACGACGTGCACCGCGAGGGCATCGAGAACGTCACGGCCGACATGATCGAGGGCGCGCGCCGCGCGGGCTTCGTCATCAAGCTGCTCGCCGTGTGCGAGCGTCTCGCCGGCAGCGCCGACGACGAGGCGATCTCGGTGCGCGTCTATCCCGCCCTCATCAGCCGGGAGCACCCCCTCGCAAGCGTGCACGGCGGCAACAACGCCGTCTTCGTGGAGGCGGAGGCGGCCGGCCCGCTCATGTTCTACGGTGCCGGCGCCGGCGGCGTGCAGACGGCGTCGGCCGTGCTCGGCGACGTCGTCTCGGCCGCGCGCCGCCACATCGCGGGCGGCGTCGGCGTGGGCGAGTCGCCGAGGCAGAGCCTGCCGACCGCCCCCATCGGCCGCATCATGACGCGCTACCAGATCACCCTCGAGGTGTCGGATGAGCCCGGCGTGCTCGCGACGATCGCGGGCATCCTCGTCGACGGCGGCGTGTCAGCGGCGACCGTCGAGCAGACCGTCGATGACGAGGGCACCGCCCGCATCGTGATCGGAACCCACAGGGCTCGTGAGCAGGCGCTCGGCGACACCGTCGCGCGCCTCGCCGAGAGTGCCGTCGTCGAGCGTGTGGCGAGCGTGCTGCGCGTGGAAGGAGAATGACCATGGCCCACGTCTGGCGCGGAGTGATGCGCGAGTACGCCGACCGTCTGGGCGTCACCGACGCGTCGACCGTCGTGACCCTGGGGGAGGGCGGAACGCCGCTCATCCCCGCGCCCGCGCTGTCGCAGCGCACAGGGGCGGATGTCTGGATCAAGTTCGAGGGGATGAACCCGACGGGCTCGTTCAAGGACCGCGGCATGACGGTCGCGCTCTCGCGCGCCGTCGAGCACGGCGCGAAGGCCGTGATCTGCGCGTCGACGGGCAACACCTCGGCGTCAGCCGCCGCGTACGCCGCGCACGCGGGCATCACGGCCGCCGTGCTCGTGCCGGAGGGCAAGATCGCCATGGGCAAGCTGAGCCAGGCCGTCGTGCACGGCGGGCAGCTCATCCAGATCCGCGGCAACTTCGACGACTGCCTCGAGATCGCCCGCGAGCTCTCCGAGAGCTACCCCGTGCACCTCGTGAACTCGGTCAACCCCGACCGCATCGAGGGCCAGAAGACCGCGGCGTACGAGATCGCGTCGCAGCTCGGCGACGCTCCCGACTTCCACTTCATCCCGATCGGGAACGCGGGCAACTACACGGCGTACTCGCGCGGCTACATCGAGGACGCCGAGGCGGGGACGACGACGCGCGTGCCGCGCATGTTCGGCTTCCAGGCCGAGGGGTCAGCCCCCATCGTGCGCGGCGAGGTCGTGAAGAACCCCGAGACCATCGCGACGGCCATCCGCATCGGCAACCCCGCATCGTGGGAGCTCGCCCTCGAGGCGCGCGACCGCACGGACGGCTACTTCGGCGCGATCTCCGACACCGCCATCCTCGCCGCGCAGAAGCTGCTCGCGAGCACGGCGGGAGTCTTCGTCGAGCCCGCGTCGGCGATCGGCGTCGCTGGCCTCCTCGAGCGGTCGGAGGCGGGCGTCATCCCCGCGGGATCGCGCGTCACGATCACGGTCACGGGCCACGGCCTGAAGGACCCGCAGTGGGCCCTCAAGCAGGAGGACGGCTCCGAGGTCTCGCCGACCGTCGTCGACGCCGCGACCGGCGACGTCGCCGAGGTGCTCGGCCTCGCGCCCGTGGGAGCGCCCGCGTGACGACCGCCCGGCGCTCCGTGCAGGTCCGCGTGCCTGCGACGAGCGCCAACCTGGGCCCGGGATTCGACACCCTGGGTCTCGCGCTGTCGGCCTACGACGAGCTCGTCGTCACGGCTCTCCCTGCAGGCGAGCTCGAGATCGAGGTGACCGGATCCGGCGCGGAGGAGATCCCCCGCGACGAGTCGCACCTCATCGTGCGCGTCATCCGCCACGTGTTCGCCGACCAGGGGCGCACGGCGCCCGGTCTGCGGATCGTCGCGCGCAACGGCGTGCCCCACGGCCGCGGCCTCGGATCGTCGGCCGCCGCCGTGACGGCGGGCGTGCTCGCCGCGAAGGGACTCCTCGAGGGCGAGGCGGAGCTGTCGGAGAACGACCTGCTCCGCCTCGCGGTCGAGATCGAGGGCCATCCCGACAACGTCGCGCCGGCGCTGTTCGGGGGACTCACGATCGCGTGGACCGACGAGCACGGCCCGCAGCACAAGAAGCTGCTCGTGCACCGCGGCGTCGCGCCCGTCGTCTTCGTCCCGGAGACGACGATGTCGACCTCGCTCGCCCGCAGCCTGCAGCCGCTGCAGGTGCCGCGCGAGGACGCCGTGTTCAACGTGTCGCGCTCCGCGCTGCTCATCGCCGCCCTCATCCAGAGCCCCGAGCTGCTGCTCGCGGCGACGGAGGACAAGCTCCACCAGGACTACCGGGCCGAGGCGATGCCCGAGACCAACCGCCTCGTGCGGGCGCTGCGCGGCGCGGGGTTCGCCGCCGTCGTCTCCGGCGCGGGGCCGAGCGTGCTCGTGCTCGCGGACGGCCCCGGCCGGCGCCTTGAGGCCGCAGAGCTGGTCCTGAGCGTGGCGGACACCCCGTGGGAGGCGCACATGCTCGCGGTCGATTTCAAGGGTGGTACAGTGAGGACCAACCCGGTGGGTGCTCGGTAGCACGTTCGAAACCACCGTCGCAATTCTGCGAAGCCCCCGCACGCTCCCGAGGATCCGACCCGATCGGACCCGGGATGGACGCGCGTCGTGGCGCGCGTCACGCGAATCCCGCCTGTGCGGTTCGGGTCATGCCACGCAACACCGACAGGAGCCCTCGTGGAGTCCCACTCCGAGATCCAGAACGACGACGTCGTCGCCGCGAACCCCGCCGAAGACGCGGGAGCGCAGGCGACCGCCCAGCAGGAGACGTCGGCAGAGACGCCTGCTGCCGAGGAGGCGCCCGCGAAGCCCGTGCGCAAGCGTGCGCCGCGCCGCGCCAAGTCGGCCGGCACGGCGCCCGCCGAGGTGACGGCGCCCGCTGACGCGGCCTCCGCGCCTGCGGAGGAGCCCGCGCCGGCCGACGCCGCAGCGGATGCCGCCGCCGAGCCCGCGGCGGCCGAGGCCGCAGCGGATGCCGCCGCCGAGCCCGCTGCCGAGGAGGCGCCCGCGAAGCCCGTGCGCAAGCGTGCGCCGCGCCGCGCCAAGAAGGTCATCGAGGCGGAGGCCGCCGCTGCCGCCGAGGCCGCGGCGCAGGCCGAAGCCGCCGCGCAGGCGGAGGCGTCCACGGACGCCGACGACGCGGCCGTCGAGGCGCCCGAGGAGGCTCCCGCGGCCGAGGGCGACGCGCTGTCCGCCGATGCGGCATCCGCGGCCGTGGAGGAGCCGGCCGCCGAGACCGTGGCGGAGGGCGCCGAGGCCGCGACGGATGGCGCCGAGGCCGCGGCGGAGGGCGCCGAGGCCGCGACGGATGGCGCCGAGGCCGCGACGGACGGCGGGTCGGACGCGTCCGACGCCGACAAGGCGGAGGGCGACTCCAAGCCCGAGGAGGGCACCGCGCGTCGTGGCCGCAACCGCAACCGCCGCGGCCGGGGCCGCGGAGCGGCGTCGGACGCCGCCTCGGACGAGCAGCGTGCGGAGGAGCCCAAGGAGGACGAGTCCGACCGTCCGGAGCGCGGCGGACGCCAGAACCAGGGCCAGAACCGCAACCAGAACCAGAACCAGAACCAGGGTCAGAACCAGGATCAGGCGAACGGCCGCGGACGCGCGCGCAACAAGCGCCGCGGCGGTGCGGATGACGAGTTCGACACCGAGATCGGCGACGACGACGTCCTCATCCCCATCGCGGGCGTCCTCGACGTCCTCGACAACTACGCGTTCGTGCGCACGACCGGCTACCTGCCCGGTCAGCAGGACGTCTACGTCTCGCTCGGCCAGGTGAAGAAGTACAACCTGCGCAAGGGCGACGCCATCGTCGGCGCCATCAAGCAGCCGCGCGAGAACGAGCAGTCGGGCCGTCAGAAGTACAACGCGCTCGTCAAGGTCGACTCCATCAACGGGCTCTCCGTCGAGGACGCAGCGACCCGCGTCGAGTTCGGCAAGCTCACACCGCTCTACCCGCAGGAGCGCCTGCGTCTCGAGACGGCGCCGGAGAAGCTCACGCAGCGCATCATCGACCTCGTCGCCCCCATCGGAAAGGGCCAGCGCGGGCTCATCGTCGCGCCCCCCAAGGCGGGCAAGACGATCGTGCTGCAGCAGATCGCGAACGCCATCGCGCTCAACAACCCCGAGGCGCACCTCATGGTCGTCCTCGTGGACGAGCGGCCGGAAGAGGTCACCGACATGCAGCGGTCGGTCAAGGGCGAGGTCATCGCCTCGACCTTCGACCGCCCGGCGGAGGACCACACGACGGTCGCCGAGCTCGCGATCGAGCGCGCCAAGCGCCTCGTCGAGCTGGGCCGCGACGTCGTCGTGCTGCTCGACTCGATCACGCGCCTCGGCCGCGCCTACAACGTCTCCGCGCCGACCTCGGGCCGCGTGCTCTCGGGCGGGGTGGACGCGTCGGCGCTCTACCCGCCGAAGCGCTTCTTCGGCGCGGCGCGCAACATCGAGAACGGCGGCTCGCTCACGATCCTCGCCACGGCGCTCGTCGAGACCGGGTCGAAGATGGACGAGGTGATCTTCGAGGAGTTCAAGGGCACAGGCAACATGGAGCTGCGCCTGTCGCGCCAGCTCGCCGACAAGCGCATCTTCCCCGCCGTCGACGTCAACGCGTCGTCCACGCGCCGCGAGGAGATGCTGCTCTCGCCCGACGAGGTCAAGATCACGTGGAAGCTGCGTCGCGCCCTCGCCGGGCTCGACCAGCAGCACGCGCTCGGCGTCATCCTCGACAAGCTCAAGGAGACGCAGTCGAACGTCGAGTTCCTCGTGCAGATGCAGAAGTCGATCCCCCAGACGGGCGGTCGCGGCTCGGGTCACGAGAACGACATCCGCTGACGTGTTCGAGTCGGTCCAAGCCCTGATCGACGAGCACCGCGCGGTCGAGCGAGAGCTCTCCGACCCCGAGGTGCACGCCGACGCCGCGCGGGCGAAGCGCGTGAACCGGCGCTACGCCGAGCTCTCGCGCATCGTGAAGGCGCACGAGGCATGGACGGCGGCGGGTGAGGACCTCGACGCCGCGCGCGAGCTCGCCCGCGAGGACGAGGCGTTCGCGGCCGAGGTCCCGGCGCTCGAGGAGAGCCTGGCGGAGGCGCAGGAGCGCCTCCGCCGGCTCCTCATCCCGCGCGACCCCGACGACGCACGCGACGTCATCATGGAGATCAAGGCGGGCGAGGGCGGAGCCGAGAGCGCGCTGTTCGCCGCCGACCTGCTGCGCATGTACACGCAGTACGCCGCGTCGCAGGGCTGGAAGACGGAGCTGCTGGAGCGCGACGAGTCGGATCTCGGCGGCTTCAAGAACGTGCAGCTGGCGATCAAGGGCTCCTCGAACGACCCCGCCCAGGGCGTGTGGGCGCACCTGAAGTACGAGGGGGGCGTGCACCGCGTGCAGCGCGTGCCCGCGACCGAGTCGCAGGGGCGCATCCACACGTCGACGACGGGTGTGCTCGTCTTCCCCGAGGTGGACGAGCCCGAGGAGATCCACATCGATCCGAACGACCTGAAGATCGACGTGTTCCGGTCGTCGGGGCCCGGAGGGCAGTCGGTCAACACGACCGACTCCGCCGTGCGCATCACGCACGTGCCGACCGGCATCGTCGTGTCGATGCAGAACGAGAAGTCGCAGCTGCAGAACCGCGAGGCGGGCATGCGCGTGCTGCGCGCACGCCTGCTCGCGCGTCAGCAGGAGGAGCTCGCGGCCGCCGCGAGCGACGCGCGCAGATCGCAGATCCGCGGGATGGACCGCTCGGAGCGCATCCGGACGTACAACTTCCCGGAGAACCGCATCGCCGACCACCGCACCGGGTACAAGGCGTACAACCTCGACCAGGTCATGGACGGCGCCCTCGGCCCCGTCGTCGCCTCGTGCATCGAGGCCGACGAGGCCGAGCGGCTCGCGTCGATCGGCGACTGACGCCGTCGGTCAGCGGCCGTCGCCGCGGCGGTCGGAGGCGTCCGGCCGGTCGCCCACGTCCCGTCCCACCGCGAACGCGGCGGGCTCGGCGCCGTTGAGGGCGTGATCGCCGAGCAGTCGCGCCTTGAACGGGTAGGGGTTGTGCGACGCGACCGCGCGGGCGTTCCTCCAATGCCGGTCGAGACCGAGATCGGCGTCGAGCGACGACGCGCCCAGCACGTCGAGCGCGTGCGCCGCGACGTCGAGCACACGCTGCGAGATCTCGACCTGGGCCGAGGCGACCGCGAGCTCGACCTCGACGAACTCCGCGTCGACGGCCGCCGGATCGGCGTCGCGGTCGAGCCAGAGGTCCCACGCCTCCTCCATGCGGCGCGCCACGCCGTCGACGATCCAGCCGACCGCGTCGGCGGCGGCGCGGAGACGGCCGACGTGCTCCTGCACCACCGCATCGTGGCGGGGGAGCTCTCCCGTCCCCGTGAAGTACACACGCGTCTTGGAGCGGAGCTGCCCGGCCGTCTCCCGCGCCGCCGACTCCGCGATCCCCGCCAGGGTGGCGAGGAGGACCGCCTGGTGCAGCCCTGCGCCGCCGCGGGCCGGTCCGCCGGCGGGGAAGCGGCGCACCTCGTCCTCTGACACCCGGACGTCCCGGAACACGGTCGTCCCGGTCGCCGTGAGGCGCTGTCCGAAGCCGTTCCAGTCGTCGACGATCTCCACGCCTTCGCGGTCGGCGGGGATGACGGGCACGACCGGCGCGCCCTCCTCGTCGACCGCGCCGACCGGCAGCCACTGCGCGTAGGCGTTGCCCGTCCCGTAGATCTTGCGACCGTCCAGCCGGAACGCGCCCGTCGAGGTGCGGGACAGGATGGTCCGCACCTCGCCGATCGCCGAACCCCGCGGCTCCGTCGTGGCGCTTCCGAAGAGGTCGCCGGCCGCGACGCGCTCCAGCCAGCGGCGGCTCTCGTCCTGGTCCGCGTCGCGGAGCAGCACCTCGACCTGGAAGAAGTGCTGGCGGAGGGCCTGGGGGATGTTCGAATCGGCGGCGGCGAGATCGCGCAGGAGCAGGAGGAGCTGGCGCAGGCTGGCACCGTGCCCGCCGCGGTCGACGGGGAGCCGGAGCGCCCCGAACCCTGCGCGACGCAGCGCCCGCACGGCGTCCCGCGGCAGGTCCCGCGCCCGCTCGCGCGCGGCGGCGCCATCCGCGATCTCGGCGAACAGCGGTGCGAAGCGCGCCCTGAGGTCGGCATCGGAGGTCATCGCGCGTCCTCCTCTCGACGACGCGCGAGCGCGGCGCGGTGGCGCCGGGCGGGATGGCTCTCCGGCAGGAACGGGCCGCCGTCGGTGACCCGCTCGCGCGCCGTGCCTGAGCCGTAGTCGGCTCGCATGGTGCCGCGGTCGACGAGCACCGGACGCACATGGTCGACGAAATCGGCGAACGATCCGGGCGACACGAGGTACTGCAGGTTGAGCCCGTCGACTCCCGCGTCCTGCCAGGCGTCGATCTCGTCGGCGATCTGCTCGGGCGTGCCGACGGCGTGCCGGTTCGCGGCCCACCGGGCGAACGTCGCGAAGTCGGCGTCGGGGTCCGGCGCCGAGCCGAGCACCTGACGCAGCAGCGGACCGGGATCCGTCGATGCGAGGATCTCCGCCACGGTCGCATGCGCGGGATACCGGTCGAGGTCCTCCTGCCAGAAGCCGCTGAACTTGACCAGGATCGACTCGAGCGTCTGCGTCTCCCGCAGCTCGGCGTCCAGGCGGCGCGCCTCCTCCTCCGTGCTCCCGACGACGACCCCGAGCCCGCCGAGGATCTTCACGTCGCTGGCGGCGCGCCCCTGGGCGACGGCGGCGGCGCGCAGCTGGCGCACGCTCGCGGGCGCCTGCTCGCGGCCCCCCGACGTGAACAGCACCTCCGCGTTGGCTCCGGCGAATCCGATGCCCGTTCCCGATGCGGCGGCGTTGAAGAGGAACGGCGTCCGCTGCGGGCTCGGTTCCGTGAGATGAGGACCCGGCACGGTGTAGTACGGACCGACGTGGTCGATCGTGTGGACCTTCGACGGATCGGCATAGACGCCGCGCACGCGATCGGCGACGACGGCGTCGTCCTCCCAGCTGGCCTCCCACAGTTTGAAGACGGCCGTGACGTAGTCCTCGGCGCGCCCGTAGCGCTCCTCATGGCTCGGCAGGCCGTCATGGCCGAGGTTCCGCCCTGCCCCGGGCAGGAAGCTCGTCACGATGTTCCACGCGATGCGGCCGCCGGAGAGGTGGTCGAGCGTCGACATCTTGCGGGCGAAGGTGTAGGGGGGCTCCTGGAGGATGTTCTCGGTCAGCACGAACGACAGGTCCGTCGTCGCGTGGGCGAGGATGGGGATGAGGACGGCCGGGTCGTTCACGGGCGTCTGCATCCCCGTGGCGATCGCCGCGTCCCTGCTGCCCCGGTAGATGTCGTACGGCGCGAGGACGTCGGCGAAGAAGAGGAAGTCGAAGCGGCCGCGCTCGAGCAGGCGGGCGAGATCCACCCACGCGTCGGCCGTGTTGAGCTCCGTCTGCCGCGAGTCGGCGCGCCGCCATGACCCGTGATCGTGGTGCGACAGCACGAACTCGTTGAATGCGCTGAAGATGAGGGGACGGCGGCGGGTCATCGCGCGGTCTCCGTGCCGAGCACCTGCTTGCCGATCACTCCGGACAGCACCTCCGTCGAGTAGGCCATCAGCTGACCCGCCTCCGCGTCGCGCAGATGACGCTGGATCGGCGAGGTGCGCAGATAGCCGCTCGCACCGCCGACGCGCACGGCGAGCTGAGCCGTCTCCACGGCCACGCGGTTGGCCAGGAGCTTGGCGCGGTCGAAGCCCCCCGCGTGCGCGGGATCGCCCGCGTCGGCCTGCCTGAGCGCCTGGCGCCAGTAGGCGCGCACCGCCTCGATGCGGCTGTGGTGGTCGGCGACGGCGTACTCGACCCACTGCTGCTCGGCGAGCGGCCGGCCCGCGATGACCCGCGAGCGGGCATGCGCGACGAGCGCGCCGAGAGCGGCGTCGGCGATGCCGAGGGAGATGCCCGCGAGGCCGGCGCCGACGTAGTTCCGATGGTCGGGACCGGGCGCGGCCCCTCGGCGGTCGGCGCGCAGGAGTGTGCCGTGGAAGGACAGCAGCTGGCTGCGCGTGCCGCGCAGGCCCAGCGAGTCCCAGATCGGGATGACCGTGATCGTGGCGTCGGGCTCCACGCCGAAGAACGCCGGAGCACCGTCGATCGCGACGTTGACGAGGAGGTGGTCGGCGATCTCGCTTCCCGACACGAACCGCTTCGCCCCGTCGAGCACGTGACCGTCTTCCACGGGGGAGGCCTCCTGCTGGGGATTGAGGAAGCGGTTGCCGCTCGTGGGCTCGGAGAGCGCGTTCGCGAAGCGGTCTCCCGCGAGCAGCGCGTCGGCGTAGTAGGAGCCGAGCGAGTCCGCCGTCAGCTGTGCGAGACCCACCGCGGCGCCGAGGTGCATCGTCCAGATCGTGGCCACGGCGGGGTCGGCCTCCGCGAGGGCGCGCACGACCTCGCCGAAGAAGGAGTACGACGCGCCCCCTCCGCCGAGGTGCTGCGGGAGCGCGGCCGCGTCGAAGCCCTCCGCGTGGAGCCGGCGCAGCGCCGCCTCCGGCAGCCGGGCGTGCTCGTCGTTCTCGGCCGCGTCGGAGGCGAACGCGGGGAGCAGCTCGTCGAGGCGGTCGCGCAGGTGCCGTTCGTCGTCGCGGACGAGCGCATCGGTGACGGTCATGGGTTCCTTCCGTGTCAGGGCGCACCCGGTCCGGAGAACCGGGCGAGGACGAGCTCCTCGAGCGTCGTCACGAGGGTGTACACGACCGTGGTCGCGAGGATGAAGACGGTCGCCGTGGCCCACAGCGCCGCGTACTGGGATGTGCCGGCCGCGCGCATCAGCTGCGATCCGGCTCCCTCGCCCGTGATGAGCCACTCCGCGATGAGGGCAGCCGAGAGCGACTGCGGGATCGCGAGCCTGGCGGCCGTGAAGAGCGCGGGCACCGCGGAGGGGAGCCCGACCTTCCAGATCTGCGCCCACCGTCGGCCGCCGAAGACGGAGACCACGTCGAGCGCCTGCGGAGACGCGCCCGCGATCCCGAACGAGATCGTGACGAGCGCCGAGAAGAACACGACGATGAAGCCGATCGCGGCGAGACCGGCGTCGCCGCGGCCGAACACGAGCACGATCAGCGGAGTGAGGGCCACCAGCGGGAAGGTGCGCAGCACCATGGCGACGGGCATGAACGCGGTCGCGAGCGCCGGGAAGAGGGCGAAGAGCGTCGAGATGACGGCGGCTCCGCCGAGTCCCGCGACGTATCCGATGCCCGCGTCGTGGGCCGTGACGGCGAGACCGTCGAGCACGAGCGCGCGGTTCGCCGCTGCGTCGGGCACGGCCCAGAGGTACGACCAGACGTCGATGGGCGACTTCGCGATGAACGGGCTGATGCCCGTGACCGCCAGGAGGACCTGCCAGACGACGAGCAGCGCGATCACGGTGCCAGCGAAGACGGCCGCGCGACGGCCGACGGATGCGGCGATCCGCGTCATGCGAGCCTCCTCCCGCCGTGCGCCCAGGGGAGCGCGACGCGCGCGACGGCCCCGATGAGCGCGTAGCCGAGGCTCGTCGCGAGGGCGGCGCTCAAGCCGAAGATCCAGGTGCGCTCGACCTGGATCGACCGCTGCGCGACGGCGAGCGCGACGCCGACCCCGGAGTCGACTCCGCCCAGGTACTCGCCGATGATGGCGCCGAGGATCGCGGCGGGGATGCCGATCTTGAGGGCGTTGAGGGTCGCGGGAAGCGCCGCGAACAGCTTCACCTTGACGAAGAGGTCCCAGCGGCTGCCTCCGTAGGCGGCGATCATGTCGGATTCGATGCGGCGCGTGGCTCGCGAGCCGAGGAGCGCTCCGACGAGCGTCGTGAAGAGCACGGCGATCGCCGCGAGGAAGATGGAGGGCGTGCGCCCCTGCACGACGGCGAGGACGACGGGGCCGATCGCCGCTGCCGGGGCGCACTCCACGAACAGCGCGAGCTGGCCCACGGGTGCCGAGAGCGACGGCAGGAGCATGACGACGACAGCGAGCGCGAGCGCGATGCCCGCGCCCCAGGCGAATCCCTGCAGTGCGCTCGACAGGGTGACCCCGATCTGCGCGGCGTAGTATCCGGGTCCGTCGGCGGCGATCTGGCGCACGAGGTCGGGCGGCGATGGGACGACGCCCGTCTCCCCGAAGGTCGTGTCGGCGGTGATCCACCAGGCGGCGATGACGATCGCGAAGCCGACGGCCCCGAGCGCGTACCGCGCCGCCGCACTACGCCGCATGGTCGTCCGCGTCGCGGGCGGTGCGGAAGAGGAGCTCGACGAGGCGGTCGCTGAGCGCGTGGAACTCGGGAGAGCGGATGACCTCGATCGTGCGCGGGCGGGGGAGGTCGATCGGCACGACCTCGACGATGCGCCCCGGCCGGTGCGACATCACCGCGACGGCATCGGAGAGCAGGATGGCCTCCTGGATGCCGTGCGTCACCATGAGCGTGGTCGACGGCCGCTCCGACCAGATCCGCTGCAGCTCCAGGTTGAGCCGCTGCCGCGTCATGTCGTCGAGGGCGCCGAAGGGCTCGTCGAGCAGGAGGAGCTCAGGCTGCACGACGAGGGCGCGGGCGATCGACACCCGCTGCCGCATCCCGCCCGACAGCTGCGCTGGCCTGGCGTGCTCGAAGCCGGAGAGCCCGACGAGCCGGATGAGGTCGTCGACGCGGCCGCGGTCGGGGGATCGGCCCGCGAGCTCGAGCGGGAGGGAGATGTTGCGGCGGACGGACCGCCATTCGAGGAGGGCGGCATCCTGGAACGCCACGCCGACGTCGTCTCGACGGCGTCCGCCGGCGACGTCCTCCCCGTGCACGCTGACCGTCCCGGAGCTCGGCTCCTCGAGTCCCGCGAGGA
Organism: Microbacterium gilvum; assembly: GCF_039543865.1. Taxonomy (NCBI): domain Bacteria; kingdom Bacillati; phylum Actinomycetota; class Actinomycetes; order Micrococcales; family Microbacteriaceae; genus Microbacterium; species Microbacterium gilvum. The sequence continues at coordinate 278,410 of NZ_BAABKO010000004.1, forward strand.
TGCGGAGCACCGTCGACTTCCCGCAGCCGGACGGACCGATGAGCGAGACGAAGCCGCCCCGCGGCACGTCGAGGTCGACGCCCGCGAGCGCCTCGACTCCGCGACGCCCCGCGAAGGACTTGCGGAGGCCGGCGATGTGCAGACCGGCGTCCGGCCCCGCCGAGGCGGGGCCGGACGCCTGCGTGGGCGACGTCATCCGACGCCGATCACGAGGTCGGGGTTCTCCGCGTAGACGTCTGCGATGAGCGTCGTGTCGAAGAGGTCGTCGGGCGCCAGGTCGTAGCCGACGAGCGCCAGGCTGTCGATGTTCCGCTGGACGGCGTCGTCGCTGATGGTGCCGATGCCGTTCTCGAGCGCCTCGTCGGTGAGGATGAGCTTCTCCTGCTGCTCCCAGGAGAGCTCGATGTCGGCGCGGACGTAGTTCTGGTCCTTGCCGTAGTCGTCGATGACGAGGTCGATCGTCCCGTCGACATCGTCGAACGCGTCCTTCCAGCCCCGTGCATAGGCCGTGAGGAAGGCCTCGACCGCGTCGCCCTCGTTCTCGAGAGTCTCGGCCGTCACGACGACCGCCTCCCCGGAGTAGGCGAGGCCGTAGTCGGCGAGGAGGAACTCCTGCGCCCCGAAGCCCGTCGCGCGCAGCGGCGCCCCTCCGTCGCCGTATCCCATGAAGCCGTCGATGTTGCCGAGCTTGAGGTCGTTCTGCGCGTCTCCGTAGGGCACGCGGTCGATGTCGTCCGCGTCGATGTCGTTCGCGGCGAGGAAGGCGTCCCAGTTGGTGGCGCTCGAGTCCGCGATCGCGATGGTCCGTCCGACGAGATCGGCGGGCGTGTCGATGGGGTCGCTGTCTGCCGAGACGAGCGTGAACGGGTTCTTCTGGTACGTCGTCGCGACGATGCGGAGATCCGCCCCCTCCGCGTTCGCCTGGGCGATATCGGTGGGCGACGCGATGCCGATCCACGCGCTCCCGCTCGTGAGCGCGGAAGCCGCGGGCACCCCGCCGATCCCGCCCGCGACGAGCTCGACGTCGTCGAAGCCCGCCTCCTGGAAGTAGCCGCGGCTGTCGGCCTCGAAGTAGCCGGAGAACTCGTGGTTCTTGAGCCACGAGAGCTGGACGGTGATGTCGCCGTAGTCGGCGTCGCCGAACGCCTCTGCCGTCGCGTCGGATGACGCGCACGAGACGAGGGCGGCGGCGACGACGCCGGCGACGGCGAAAGCGCCGAGGGTGCGGGCAGCTCGGGTGCTGCGGATGGGGGACATGGCGGCCTCTCAGAGGGGGCGCCGACCATCCGATCAGTCGACGCAACGTGTCAACAGGTAGCGCAACAGTACGAGGGGATCGGTCGCCGACGCCGCGATGTTTCCACGCGTTACAAGGATTTTCGCCGCGTGTCACATGGTGGGATGCCGGCTGCGAGACAACTTGTCAACAGGCTGTATGCTGGGCGCTCCGACGAGAAGACGCAGGAGGGACCCACCGGGTGAGCGCTGATTCCACCGGTCTCACGACCGTTCCCGCCATCCGGGCGCTGCCCAAGGCCGAGGTCCACGTCCACCTCGAGGGGGCGATCGAGCTCGCGGACCTGCTGGAGGCGGCGCGTGAGGCGCGTGTCCGGCTGCCGGGGCCGGCTGCCACCCTGTTCGACGTCGCGAGCCACGATGATCCGCCGCACCCCTCGCCGCTGTCGGCGTTCCTGCGGTTCCTCGACTGGGAGGGAGCGCTGTTCTCGTCGGCGGAGCAGCTCGAGCGCCTCGCCTACCGGTTCGCGGCGCGTCAGAGCGCGTCGGGCATCGTGTACGCCGATGTCATCGTGAATCCCGCGCACTGGCCGTCCTGGCGCAGCGACCCCGCTGCGCTCTTCGACGCGCTCGGCGCGGGCTTCGACGCCGCAGCCGCCGACGGGCTGTGCCGCGTGCGGACGTGCGCGTCGATCCTGCGGACATGGGACGCGGCCACCGCCGAGGACCTCGTGTCGGCCGTCGTCGCGCGCAGACCGCGCGCACTCGTCGGCGTCTCCGTCGACGGCGACGAGAGGGTCTCCGGGCGCACGGGAGGGCGCTTCCGCGGCGCCTTCCAGGCGGCGGGACGGGCGGGTCTGCGACGCACCGCCCACGCGGGGGAGTCGAGCGGACCGGAGGGCGTGCGCGACGCGATCGACCTCCTGGGCGCCGAGCGCATCGACCACGGCGTGCGCGCCGTCGAGGACCCGCGACTGGTCGATCGGCTCGCGGACGAGCAGATCGCCGTGGGGGTGTGCCCCACCTCGAATCTCGCGCTCGGGCTGTTCCGCCGGCTCGAGGACCATCCCGTCGACGCGCTCGCGCGCGCCGGCGTGCGCGTGACGGTGAACACCGACGATCCGGCGGCGCTCGGCACGCGCCTCGAGGCGGAATGGGCGCTGTGCGCCGCCGCCTTCGGCTGGGACGACGCGCGCATCCTCCGACTCGCGCGGGACTCGCACCTCGCGAGCTTCGCGACCGACGACGAGCGGGCCTCCGCCCTCGCGCGCCTGCAGGAGCGGGAGGAGGCAGCCGCATGACCGGCGACTCCGAGGCGCTGCGCCGCGGGATCCTCGCGATCGCGCGGGAGACCGTCCGCGCGGGCGCGGCGCTCCCGGGCGAGCACGAGCTGGCGCGCCGGCTCGGCGGCAACCGGGCTCAGGTGCGGCGCGTGCTGGGGGCGCTGGAGCAGCAGGGGATCGTCCGCCGGCATCAGGGCGCCGCGACGACCGTCGACCCCGTCGCCCTCCGGATGACCGTCCGCCTCGAGGAGCAGGTGGAGCACAGCGAGCTGCTCGACCGGCTCGGCTTCCGACCGGAGGTGCGCCTGCTCGACAGCACGACGGGCGAGCTGGGCGCCGAGCTCGCCGACGTGCTGTCGGAGCCGGCCGACGCGCCCATCCTGCGCGCGCGCAAGCTCTGGACGGCCGACGGACGCCCTGCGATGCTCGCGGAGAACACGATCGTGCTGCCGGAGCCGTGCGAGCTCGACGCGGCCGCGTCGGCCTTCGACCTCGTCGCCGACGCGTGGTCGCAGCCCATCGTCTGGGAGGTCGCGACGCCCGGGGTCGAGAACGCCGCAGGGCGTGTCGCCTCGGATCTCGGCCTCGCCGAGGGGACGGCGTGCATGGTCCTGACCATCGTGGGGATGCTCCGCTCCGGGCGCCGCGTGTTCCACGCCGTCGAGCGGCACCATCCCGACATCGTGCAGTACTCCGTCGTCCGCCGCTTCCCGGAGCCCTGGTCATGACCGCGGGTGCGCTGTCGGGCGTCGAGATCTGGGACGGCGAGCGCCTGCTCGGCGCGGGAGGGGTCGCGTGGGCCGACGGCGTGCTCGGCGAGATCGCCGTCGACCCCGGCGTGCCCGCGTGCGGGCTCTCGGTGGTCCCGGGGCTGGTCGACACGCACGTGCATCTCGATGTCGCGGTGGGGGAGCAGCCGGCCGACTCCGGATGGGCGCTCGCGACGGGCGAGGCCGACAAGGCGCTGCACGTCGCGGGCGGCGCCCTGCGGTTCGCGCGGAACGGCGTCACGACGCTGCGCGACCTCTACGCGACGGAGCCGCAGTTCGCCGCGGCTCGGGCACTCGCGAGCGGCGTCGTCCCCGGTCCGAGGCTGCTCGCGTACGGACCCGTGAGCATGACCGCGGGGCACGGGGATCTCTTCACTCCACGCGGGGCGGCTGCCCGGCCTCCCGTCGCCGACGGCGTCGACGCCTGCAGGCGGCTCGTCCGCGAGTGGGTGCGCGCCGGCGCCGACGGGATCAAGATCTACACCTCCGGCGGCATCCTGTCGCTCGGCGACGAGGTGGGGTGGCGCAACCACACGTTCGAGGAGACGGCCGCGATCGTCGACGAGGCGCATGCGCTCGGCCGCCGCGTCGCCGCGCACGCGCTCAGCGCCGAGGGCGTCGACGTCGCGATCCGCGCCGGGGCGGACTCCGTCGAGCACGCCACGGGACTCGCCGCAGGGCAGATCGACGCGCTCGCCGCCGCCGGCGTGCCGGTCGCGCCGACGCTCGCGGTCCACGAGCGCATCCTGGCGGGGGACGACCCGCTGCTCGCCGCCGCGCGCCGGCAGACCCGCGCCGTGGTGGCGCAGCGCGATGCGGTGTTCGCCGAGGCCGCGCGCCGCGGCGTGCGGTTCGTCCTCGGCACCGACGCGAACGGGCGACTCGTCCCGTACACGGGAGCGCACGCGGAGCTGCGCCGCATGCGGGACGTGCTCGGATGGTCGGCGGAGCGCACGCTCGTCGCCGGCACGTCCGACGCCGCCGCCTCCCTCGGGCTCGGCGGCTCGGTCGGGCGCATCGCGCGAGGGTACTCGGCCGATCTCCTGGTCGTCCGGGGCCGCCCCTGGGAGGACCTCGACGTGCTCGATCCCTCGCGCATCGTCGCCGTGGTGGCGCAGGGCCGCCTCCTCCACGGTACGCTTCCGACCCCCTGACGCTCCGCCGCCTCTCGGTTCAGGTCGCAGTACCCGTCCTGTGGAGGCCGTTCCGAGCCGCTTTCTGCGACCTGGAGGGGTGGTGTTCCCGTTCAGGTCGCAGTACCCGTCCTGTGGAGGCCGTTTCGGGTCGCTTTCTGCGACCTGGAGGAGGGAGCCGCCGGCGGCGACGACGCCGGCGCCGCGGCCGGATCGGATGCGGATCTCGGGGCAGCTGGGAGGATGGGCGGATGGAGATCCACGAGCTCGGCGCGATCGGCCTCGCCGACGCCCTGCGCGCCGGCGAGGCCGGTCCCCGCGAGGCCGCCGAGCACTTCCTCGACCGCATCGCGCGCCTCGACGGCGGGCTGGGCGCCTTCGTCGAGGTCACGGCCGATCGCGCGCTCGCGCAGGCCGACGCGCTCGCCCTGGCCGCCGCGGGCGGCGCGCCCTCGGGGCCGCTGTGGGGCCTCCCGCTCGCCGACAAGGACCTCACGGCGCGCGCCGGAGTGCCGACCCGCTACGGCTCGCTGGCCTTCCGCGATGCCGTGCCCTCGGCATCCGACCCCCTCGCCGTCGCCCTCGACGACCTCGGCGCCGTGAGCCTCGGCAAGACGAACACACCGGAGTTCGGGTTGACCGGCTACACCGAGTCGCGCGTCGCGCCGCCGGCCCGCAACCCGTGGGACGCCGCCACGGGAGCAGGGGGGTCGAGCGGAGGGGCGGCTGTCGCCGTCGCCGCGGGTCTCCTCCCTGCGGCGCCCGCCTCGGACGGCGGCGGGTCCATCCGGATCCCCGCGGCGACCGTCGGCGTCGTGGGGCTGAAGCCGTCCAGAGGAAGGCTCCCGGTGGGGTCCGGCATGGACGGACTCGCGGGGCTGGCGGTGGCGGGGCCGATCGCACGCTCCGTCGCCGACGCCGCGTTCCTCCTCGATGCGCTCGTGTCGGCGGCTCCCTACCCCTTCGCCACTGCGGCGCCGGGAGGCGGCCCCTTCCTCGACGCGGCGCGCCGTCCACCGCGGCGTCTGCGCATCGGGGCCACGACCGTCACGCCGTGGGACGGCTGGACGGACACCGCGCTCGACGTCGACGCGCGCGTCGCATTCGATGCGGCCGTGCGGATGCTCGCCGACCATGACGTCGACGACGCCGGATGGCATCCGCAGGGGTACCCCGAGCTCTTCACGACGCTGTGGCGGGCCTCCGCCGCGCGGGTCCCCGTCGCCGACGACAGGCTCGACGCCGATCTCGAGCCGCTGACGGCCTGGCTCGTGCGGGAGGGACGGGCCCTGCGGGCCGAGCGGCTGCTCGCGGCCCTCGCCGCGGCGACGGCGTTCGAGCGCGCGACGATCGCGGCGTTCGCGTCGTTCGACGTCGTCCTGACGCCCGCGCTCGCGCAGTCGCCGAGGCCGGTCGGATGGTTCGACGCCGACGACCCGGAGCGGAACTTCGCACAGCAGTGCACGTACGCGCCGCACACGAGCTTCGTCAACGTCGCGGGGCTGCCGGCGATCGTGCTGCCGCTCGCGCCCGATGCGACGGGCCGCCCCGTCGCCGTGCAGCTCGTCGGCCGCCCGGGCGGGGAGGCGGCCCTGCTGTCGCTCGCGGCCGAGCTCGAGAGCCGGCGCGGTCCGCTGCCGTGGCCGCCGGCGGTGCGCCCCGGTCGGTGAGCGAGCCGCGTCCGGTCGCCCCGCGAGCGCAGCGAGTCGAATCGCCGTGCGCCGGTCTCGGAGAGCGGATGGTCTCGGTGCCGTCCCCGGGACGGATCGCGGCGTCTCGTCTCGCCCGCTGGCCGATCGGAAGGGCCCGACGGAGTGCTCAGATGCTGTAGTCGGGGGCCATCAGGACGGCCCGGGTGTCCTCGCCGCTCTGCTTCGCGCGAGCCTTCGCGGGGATGCCGATGAGGACGGTGTCGGCGGGGCAGCTGCGCGTGACGACGGCGTTCGCGCCGATGGCGGAGCGGGCGCCGATCTCGATGGGCCCCAGCACCTTCGCGCCGGCTCCCACGGCGACGCCGTCGCCCAGCGTGGGATGGCGCTTGCCGGCGTCGTGCGTGCGCCCTCCCAGCGTGACGCCGTGGTACAGCATGACGTCGTCGCCGATCTCGGCGGTCTCGCCGATGACGACGCCCATCCCGTGGTCGATGAAGAAGCGGCGCCCGATGACCGCGCCCGGATGGATCTCGATCCCCGTGATCCACCGTGTCGCCTGCGACCCGGCCCGGGCGGCGAACCGGAAGCCGCGACGCCACAGGCGGTGCCACAGCCGGTGCGCCCAGATGGCGTGCAGGCCCGGGTAGAGAAGCGCGATCTCGAGGAGCGAGCGCGCCGCGGGATCCCGTCGCTGCGCGGCGACGAGATCCTCGCGGACGCGGCTCGTGAACGACATGCGGGCGTCAGTCCTCGCGGAGGTCCTCGAAGAGGGCCGTCGAGAGGTAGCGCTCTCCCGTGTCCGGCAGGATGACGACGATGCGCTTGCCCGCGTTCTCGGGGCGCTTGGCGAGCTCGACGGCCGCCCACGTGGCCGCACCGCACGAGATGCCGACGAGGAGGCCCTCCTGCGCGGCGAGCGCGCGCGAGGTGGCGATGGCGTCCTCGAACTCGACCGTGACGACCTCGTCGAAGACGTCGGTGTCGAGGATGGGCGGCACGAAGTTCGGGCCGATGCCCTGGATCTTCGCGGGGCCGGGCGTGCCGGTGGAGAGCAGCGGCGACGCCGTGGGCTCGACGGCGACGACCTTGACGTCGGGGTTGCGCTCCTTGAGCACCTGGCCGACGCCCGTGATCGTCCCGCCCGTGCCGACGCCGGCGACGAAGATGTCGACCTTGCCGTCGGTGTCGCGCCAGATCTCCTCGGCCGTGGTCTTGCGGTGGATGGCGGGGTTCGCGGCGTTCGCGAACTGCTTCGCGAGGATGGCGCCGGGCGTCTCGGCGGCGATGCGCTCGGCCTCGGCGACGGCGTTCTTCATGCCGCCGGCCGGGTCGGTGAGCACGAGCTCGGCGCCGAACGCCTTGAGGAGCACGCGGCGCTCCTTCGACATCGATGCGGGCATCGTGAGGATGACCTTGTAGCCCCGCGCCGCGCCGACGAGCGAGAGTGCGATGCCGGTGTTGCCGCTCGTCGCCTCGACGATGGTGCCGCCGGGCTTCAGCTCGCCCGACTCCTCTGCCGCGTTGACGATGGCGATGCCCAGGCGGTCCTTCACCGACGAGCCGGGGTTGTAGTACTCGAGCTTGGCGAGGACCTCGGCGCCCGCGTCGCCCGTGACGCGGTTGAGGCGGACGAGCGGGGTGTTGCCGAACGCGGTGGTGACGTCAGCGTGGATACCGGTCATGACGGCCTTTCTGAGGGGGATCCTGCGATCGGCTTCACCCTAGGGCACGAACCCCGGGGCTCCGCATGGTCTGCGTAATGAAGTTACCGGCGTCCGTAGACTCGATGGGCCATGACGACTCCCGCAGAATCCTCCCTCCGCGCCGTCCTCGAGGGCGGAGCGCGTCGGCTCGCCGAGGCGGGCGTCCCCGATCCGCTCGTCGACGCCGAGCTCCTCCTCGCGCACGTCCTCGCCGAGAGCCGCGGCGCCGTCCAGGTCGCCGCGATCCGCGGCGACGCGATAGATCCCGCCCCGCACGACGCCTTCGACGCCGTCGTGGCCCGGCGCGCTCAGCGCGAGCCGCTGCAGCACATCACGGGCGTCGCCCCGTTCCGCCACCTCGAGCTGCTCGTCGGCCCCGGCGTCTTCGTGCCGCGACCCGAGACCGAGATGGTGGCGCAGCTCGGCATCGACGCCCTGCGCGCCGACGCGTCGCCGCGCCCCGTCGGCGTCGACCTCGGCACGGGCAGCGGGGCCATCGCGCTCGCCCTCGCGACCGAGGTGCCGCACGCCGAGATCCACGCCGTGGAGAAGTCGCCCGACGCGCATGCGTGGACGCGGCGGAACATCGCGCGCTCGGGCGCCGAGGTGCACCTCGTCCTGGGAGACCTCGCCGACGCCCTCCGAGAGCTCGACGGGACGGTCTCCGTCGTCGTCTCGAACCCGCCCTACGTGCCGGACGACGCCATCCCCCGCGACCCGGAGGTGCGGCTGCACGATCCGGCGGCCGCGCTCTACGGCGGTCCCGACGGCCTCGACGTCGTGCGCGTCCTGAGCGTGACGGCCGCCCGCCTGCTGCGCCCGGGCGGCCTCCTCGTCATCGAGCACGGGGAGTGGCAGGGCGCGCCCGTGCGCGAGCTCCTGACGGCAGACGGATGGCGCCAGGCCGCCACGCACCCGGACCTCACGCTGCGAGACAGGGCGACCACGGCCGTCCGCGCCTGAGACGCGACGCCGCGACGCCCGGCGGGCGCCGTGCGGCAGGGGATCGGGGCTCCCAGGCGCCTTCGCCGTAGACTTGTCGCGCTATGTCCCCCCTCTTCGATCTGCGCGATGAGACGCAGCTCCTCCCCGGCATGCGCCAGGCGCGTCAGGCGATCGCCCGCGGAGAGCTCGTCGTCCTGCCCACCGACACCGTCTACGGCGTCGCGGCCGACGCCTTCAGCCCCGCCGCGGTGCAGCGCCTTCTCGACGCGAAGGGGCGCGGCCGTCAGCAGCCGCCGCCCGTGCTCGTCGCGAACGACGCCGCGATGCGCGCCCTCGTCGAGGAGGTGCCGGAACCCGTGCAGAGACTCGTCGACCGCTTCTGGCCCGGAGCGCTCACCATCGTGCTCCCCGCGCAGCCCTCGCTGAGCTGGGACCTGGGAGACACGCAGGGCACCGTCGCCGTGCGCATGCCCGACGACCGGCTCACGCTCGAGCTCCTCGCCGAGACGGGGCCGCTCGCGGTCTCCAGCGCCAACCTCACCGGGCAGCCGGCCGCCGTCACGATCGACTCCGCTCGCGGCATGCTCCGCGAGTCGGTGTCGGTCTACCTCGACGGCGGTCCGTCGAAGACGGGCGTCGCGTCGACGATCGTGGACGCCACGTCGTTCGTCGGCGGCGCATCCGACCCGCTCCTGCGCGTCCTGCGCGAGGGTGCCATCTCGCGCGTCGAGCTGCGCGAGGTGCTGGGCGACCTGCTCGAACCTGAGGCTGCGGGCGACGCGTGAGGCAGTACGTCTTCATCATCGTCCTCACCGCCGTGGTCACGTTCGGCCTGGCGTGGACGGTGTGGAAGCTCGCGATGCGGTACAAGCTGTACCCCGGCATCCGCGAGCGCGACGTGCACAAGACCCCCACCCCGCGGCTCGGGGGAGTGGCGATGTTCTTCGGCATCGCGACGGCGTTCGCGGTGTCGGCCGCGAACCCGTACTTCGGGCTGTTCTGGGACCAGCCGCAGCGCGTGCTGTCGGTCCTCGCCGCCGCCACGCTCATCATGCTCGTCGGCGTCGCCGACGACCTGTGGGACCTCGACTGGATGATCAAGCTCGCCGCGCAGTTCCTCGCCGCGGGCATCATCGCCGTCGGCGGGCAGCTGCAGATCTACTTCCTCCCTTTCGGCGGCGTCACGGTGTGGGGCAGCTGGATGAGCATCGGCATCACGATCCTCTCGATCGTCGTCGTCATGAACGCCGTCAACTTCATCGACGGGCTCGACGGGCTCGTCGGCGGCGTCTGCCTGCTCTCGAACACCGTCTTCTTCGTGTACTCGTACCTGCTCGTGCGCGACACCGGCGCGACGGTCTACTTCAACTTCGCGACCTTCATCGCCGCCGTCCTCATCGGCGCGTGCATCGGGTTCCTGCCGCTCAACTGGACGCCGGCCAAGCTCTTCATGGGCGACTCCGGCGCGCTCGTGCTGGGCCTGCTCATGGCGACGAGCGCGATCGCCATCACGGGCCAGCTGCCGCCGTCGATCCTCGACCGCGACGACGTCGACTCCCAGCTGCTCGGTGCGTTCATCCCCATCCTCATGCCCGTCATCGTCGTCGCGCTGCCTCTCCTCGACTTCGCGATGGCGGTCATCCGCCGCATGTCGAAGGGGCGGTCGCCGTTCTCGCCCGACCGCAAGCACCTCCACCACCGCATGCTCGACATGGGGCACACCGCGCGCGCCGCCGTCCTCATCTTCTACGCGTGGACCGCCGTCTGCTCGCTCGCGGTGCTGCTCATGTACATCGCGACGCAGCGCGGCTGGCCGGGCGGATGGTGGCTCGGCGCGGCCTTCGGGCTCGTGGGCGTCGTCGCGTGCCTCGTCGTCACCTTCCTGCCGTCGCGCCCCGTGCGCCGGCGCCGACCAGAAGCCCAGCCGTCGTCCGCCGGCGCACCGACCCCTCAGGAGGCCTGATGTCGCCCTCGCCCGTTTCCAGCACGCCCGTCCTGCGCGCCGCCATCCTCTGGAGCGCGGCCGCGACCGGCCTCATCGCCGTCGTCGGGGGAGTGGCGGGCTTCCTCGTGGCCGGCGCGGACGGCCTGTGGTCGGCGCTCGCGGGCGCGCTCGTCGCGGCGGTCTTCCTCGTGCTCACGTCGGTCAGCGTCCTCGTCGCGAACCGCTGGTTCGGCGACGCCCTCTACGTGCCGATCTTCTTCGGCATCGTGCTGGGCGGATGGTTCGTCAAGCTCATCGTGTTCATCGGCGCGCTGTTCGTGCTGCGCGGCCAGCCGTGGCTCGAGCCCGTCGTCTTCTTCGTCGCCATCGTCGCGAGCGTCGTGGCGTCGCTCGTCGTCGACGTCGTCGTCATGCGCACCATCCGCATCCCGCACGTCTCGGACGTCCGGCTCCCCGGCGACGACGACGCCGACGAGAAGCCCGCCTCCTGAGGCGTCTTCTACAACGTGTCAAAACCTGGGCCCGACCTTTGATAGGCTGGACTCACCTGCGGCCGGTGTGCGACGCGATGAACGCGACGAGGCCCCGCAGACCCGCTCTCTCATGACAATTCACCGTGCTGGGCCCGTCCCCGTGCGAGAAGCAGGAGCCACAGGTTGACTCAGGCAGCGAACCTCATCGCCAAGATCGCCGAAGGGGAGGAATTCCACCCGCCGTCGATCTCGGACTTCTTCCCCGAGGGGCTGCTGTTCGTCGGCACGCCGTTCGAGATCACGCGCATCAACCTCGCGCAGTTCCTCGCGACGGCCGTCCTCGTGGTGATCCTCCTCATCGGCACGCGCAACATGCGCGTCATCCCCGGGCGCTTCCAGAGCATCGTCGAGATGGGCATGCTGTTCGTCCGCGACACGTTCGCGCACGGGATCCTCGGCCGCAAGGACGGCGACCGGTTCCTGCCGCTGCTCATGACGATGTTCTTCATGATCCTGTTCATGAACCTGACGGGCATCATCCCGGGCATCAACATCGCGGGCACGAGCGTCATCGCCGTCCCGCTCCTCCTCGCGATCGTCTCCTACGTCGCGTTCATCTACGCCGGCATCAAGAAGAGCCCCGCCGGGTTCTTCCGCAACGCGCTCTTCCCGCCCGGGGTGCCGCCGTTCCTCTACATCATCGTGACGCCGCTCGAGTTCCTCTCGACGTTCATCATCCGCCCGGTCACGCTGACCCTGCGACTCCTGATGAACATGATCGTCGGGCACCTCATGCTCGTGCTGTTCTTCTCGGCGACGCACTTCTTCCTCCTCACGATGGGCGGATGGTGGTCGCTCCTGAGCGTCGGCACCCTCGCCTTCGGCTTCGCCTTCACCCTGTTCGAGGTCCTGGTGGCTGTCCTCCAGGCCTACGTCTTCACGATCCTCACCGCGGTCTACATCCAGCTCGCGGTGGCGGAAGAGCACTGACGGACGACCACACGGTCATCCGCCTTACCGAAAGGAAAAACCCGTGGACGCTACCACGATTCTGGCCGAGGTCAACGGTTCGATCGCGACGGTCGGCTACGGCCTTGCGGCCATCGGCCCGGCCATCGGCGTGGGCATCGTCGTCGGCAAGACGATCGAGTCGACCGCCCGCCAGCCCGAGCTCGCCGGCCGCCTGCAGACGCTCATGTGGATCGGTATCGCCTTCACCGAGGCGCTCGCCTTCATCGGCATCGCCACCGGCTTCATCTTCGGCTACAACTGATCCCTCGCTCGACACCTAAGGAGGCAGGATGCTGAACGCTCTTGTCACTGTCGCCGCGGAGGAAGCAGAGCACAACCCGCTCATTCCGGCGATCTACGACATCGTCTGGTCTGCGGTGTGCTTCGTCATCATCCTCGCCGTGGTGATCTTCGTGGCGATCCCCCGCCTCACGAAGATGCTCGACGAGCGCTCTGCGGCCATCGAGGGCAACATCGCGAAGGCCGACGAGGCTCAGAAGCAGGCCGAGGCCGCGCTCGAGGAGTACACGCAGCAGCTCGCCGAGGCCCGCAAGGAAGCCGGCGAGATCCGCGAGGCCGCCCGCGAGGACGGCAAGAAGATCGTCGCGGAGGCCAAGGACACCGCCTCGGCCGAGGCCGAGCGCATCACGGCGACCGCGCACACGCAGATCGAGGCGGAGCGCCAGTCGGCGCTCGTGTCGCTGCGCGGCGAGGTCGGCTCCCTCGCGCTCGATCTGGCAGGCAACGTCATCGGCGAGACCCTCGCCGACGACCAGAAGGCGCAGTCCGTGGTCGACCGCTTCCTCGCCGACCTCGAGGCGTCCGAGAAGGCGGCCAAGTAATGGGCAGCGCGACCACTCAGGCGCTCGCCGCCGGCGCGGACGCGCTCGCGGCGGCGCGGGTCGACCTCGACACGGCGCGCGAGCTGTTCGCGGCGTCGCGTGCCGTCGCCGGCTCGTCGGCGCTGAGCGGCGCGCTCGCCGACCAGGCCGCCGCCGCCGACGTGCGCGGCGCGCTCGTCGGACGGGTGTTCGGAACGCTGTCGCCCGTCGCGCAGTCGCTCCTCGCGGAGGCCGCGGCTCAGCGCTGGTCCTCGGCGTCCGACCTCGTGTCGGGCATCGAGGAGCTGGCCATCCGCGCCACCGCGAAGGCGGAGACCGCCGACGTCGAGGCCGAGCTCTTCCAGGTCTCGCGGATCGTCTCCGCGAACCCCGAGCTCGAGCTCGCGCTCGGCAGCCGCCTCGGCGACGACGCGAAGAAGGGCGAGCTGATCGCGACCCTGCTGCAGGGCACGGCCAGCACCGGCACCACCCTGATCGTGTCGTCGCTCGTCCAGCAGTCGCGCGGACGCCGCGTTCGCGCCCTGCTGACGCGCGCGATGAAGCTCGTCTCCGCCGAGCGCGGTCGCACGGTCGCGACGGTCTACACGAAGGCGCCCCTCACGGCGGAGCAGAGCGAGCGCCTCGCGGCCTCGCTCGGTCGGATCTACGGCGGCGGCGTCTCGCTCAACCCCGTGATCGACCCCGCCGTCGTCGGCGGCATCCGCATCCAGGTCGCCGACGATGTCATCGACGGCAGCATCTCCTCCCGCCTCGCCGATCTCCGGCAGAGGCTCGCTGGCTGAAAGCTCTCCCCGCACCGGCGGACGGCTCTGGGGCCGTCATCGGCCCCACAACACTAAGGAAGACAATGGCAGACATCACCATCAGCCCCGACGTCATCCGTGACGCGCTGAAGGACTTCGTCGCCGCTTACGAGCCCTCCGGTTCCGCGGCGACCGAGGTCGGCACTGTCGTCGACGCCGCGGACGGCATCGCCCACGTCGAGGGACTCCCCGGCGTGATGGCGAACGAGCTCGTCCGCTTCGCGAACGGCACGCTCGGCCTCGCACAGAACCTCGACGAGCACGAGATCGGCGTCGTCGTCCTCGGCGAGTTCACCGGCATCGAGGAGGGCCAGGAGGTCACCCGCACGGGCGAGGTCCTCTCTGTGCCCGTCGGCGAGGGCTACCTCGGCCGCGTCGTCGACCCGCTCGGCAACCCGATCGACGGCCTCGGCGAGATCGCCGGCATCGAGGGGACCCGCGAGCTCGAGCTGCAGGCGGCGGGCGTCATGGACCGCAAGTCGGTTCACGAGCCCATGCAGACCGGCATCAAGGCGATCGACGCCATGATCCCCGTCGGCCGCGGCCAGCGCCAGCTCATCATCGGCGACCGCCAGACCGGCAAGACGGCCATCGCGATCGACACGATCATCAACCAGAAGGCCAACTGGGAGTCGGGCGACGTCAACAAGCAGGTCCGCTGCATCTACGTCGCCATCGGCCAGAAGGGCTCCACGATCGCGTCCGTGAAGGGCGCCCTCGAGGACGCCGGCGCCATGGAGTACACGACGATCGTCGCCGCTCCCGCGTCGGACCCCGCCGGTTTCAAGTACCTCGCGCCCTACACCGGCTCGGCAATCGGCCAGCACTGGATGTACCAGGGCAAGCACGTCCTCATCATCTTCGACGACCTGTCGAAGCAGGCCGAGGCCTACCGTGCCGTGTCGCTCCTCCTCCGCCGTCCGCCGGGACGCGAGGCGTACCCCGGCGACGTCTTCTACCTGCACTCGCGTCTGCTCGAGCGCTGCGCGAAGCTGTCGGACGAGCTCGGTGCCGGCTCGATGACGGGTCTGCCCATCATCGAGACCAAGGCGAACGACGTCTCGGCGTACATCCCGACCAACGTGATCTCGATCACCGACGGCCAGATCTTCCTCCAGTCCGACCTCTTCAACGCCAACCAGCGTCCGGCGGTCGACGTGGGCATCTCGGTCTCGCGAGTCGGCGGCGACGCCCAGCTCAAGAGCATCAAGAAGGTCTCCGGCACGCTCAAGCTCGAGCTCGCGCAGTACCGCTCGCTCGAGGCGTTCGCGATGTTCGCGTCCGACCTCGACGCCGCGTCGCGCCGCCAGCTGGCGCGTGGTGCGCGTCTCACCGAGCTCCTCAAGCAGCCGCAGTACACGCCGTACGCGGTCGAGGACCAGGTCGTGTCGATCTGGGCGGGCACGAACGGCAAGCTCGACACCATCGAGGTGGAGGACGTCCTCCGCTTCGAGCGCGAGCTGCTCGACCACCTCAAGCGCAACACGTCGGTGCTCGACTCGATCCGCGACTCGGGCAAGCTCGAGGACGACGTCGTGGCGGAGCTCGAGAAGCAGGTCGACCGCTTCGTGCTCGAGTTCAAGCAGGGCGATGGCACGCACCTCACCGACGCGGGTCGCGAGGAGTTCGCCGCCGCTGCAGCCGACGATGTGAACCAGGAGCAGATCGTCAAGGGCCGCAAGGCGTAACGCCTTCGGAGACGACGCACCATGGGCGCACAACTCAGGGAGTACAAGCAGAAGATCTCTTCTGCTCAGACGACCAAGAAGATCACGAAGGCGATGGAGCTCATCGCGGCTTCGCGCATCCAGAAGGCGATGGCGCGCGTGCGCGCGTCATCGCCCTTCGCCCGCGCGGTGACGCGAGCCGTCTCCGCCGTCGCCACGCACACGTCGATCGACCACCCCCTCACCCGCGAGCCCGAGAGCATCACGCGATCGGCCATCCTCATCGTCGCCGCCGACCGCGGCCTCGCCGGGGCGTTCAACTCGCAGGTCATCCGCGAGGGCCTGGAGCTCGCCGAGCTCCTGCGCTCCGAGGGCAAGGAGGTCGTGTTCTACCTCTTCGGGCGGAAGGCCGTCGGATACTTCCAGTTCCGCCGGATCGTCGCGCAGGGCGAGTGGGTCGGCGACGCCGACACCCCCTCGTTCGAGTCGGCGGAGGAGATCTCGCAGGCGCTCATCGAGGCCTACGAGAAGGACGCGAGCGAGGGCGGCGTCGACGAGATCCACGTCGTGTACAACCGCTTCGTCAGCATGATGACGCAGACCCCGGAGTCGGTGCGTCTGCTGCCGCTCGAGGTCGTGGAGGCGGAGGAGTCGGCTTCGGCCGAGGTCTACCCGCTCTACGAGTTCGAGCCGGAGCCGCAGCAGGTGCTCGACCGGCTGCTGCCCGTCTACATCCAGAGCCGCGTCTTCAACGCGCTGCTGCAGTCGGCGGCCGCCAAGCAGGCAGCGACGCAGAAGGCGATGAAGTCGGCGAGCGACAACGCTGACAAGCTCATCACCGATTACACCCGCCTGCGCAACAACGCGCGTCAGGCGGAGATCACGCAGCAGATCGCCGAGATCGTCGGCGGCGCCGACGCCCTGGCGTCGTGAGCTAGAGACCCATCAGGAAAGAGACGAAAGTATGACTGCCAACGCCACGGCTGAGACCACCGCGGTGGTCGGGCGCGTCGCACGCGTCACGGGCCCCGTCGTCGACATCGAGTTCCCGCATGACGCGATCCCCGAGGTCTACAACGCGCTGAAGACCACGATCACGATCGGCGACGAGTCGACCGAGATCACGCTCGAGGTCGCGCAGCACCTCGGCGACGACATGATCCGCGCCATCTCGCTCAAGCCCACGGACGGCATGGTCCGCGGCCAGGAGGTGCGCGACACGGGCGCCCCCATCTCGGTGCCCGTCGGAGACGTCACCAAGGGCAAGGTCTTCAACGTGATCGGCGACGTCCTCAACCTCGGCGAGGGCGAGACGCTCGAGGTCACGGAGCGCTGGCCCATCCACCGCAAGGCTCCCAACTTCGATCAGCTCGAGTCGAAGACGACGATGTTCGAGACCGGCATCAAGTCGATCGACCTCCTCACGCCGTACGTGCAGGGCGGCAAGATCGGCCTCTTCGGCGGTGCCGGCGTCGGCAAGACCGTCCTCATCCAGGAGATGATCCAGCGCGTCGCGCAGGACCACGGCGGTGTGTCGGTGTTCGCCGGTGTCGGCGAGCGCACCCGTGAGGGCAACGACCTCATCGGCGAGATGGAGGAGGCGGGCGTCTTCGACAAGACGGCCCTCGTCTTCGGCCAGATGGACGAGCCGCCGGGGACGCGTCTGCGCGTCGCCCTCTCGGCGCTGACGATGGCGGAGTACTTCCGCGATGTCCAGAAGCAGGACGTGCTCCTCTTCATCGACAACATCTTCCGCTTCACGCAGGCCGGCTCCGAGGTGTCGACCCTGCTCGGCCGCATGCCCTCCGCTGTGGGCTACCAGCCGAACCTCGCCGACGAGATGGGCGTGCTCCAGGAGCGCATCACGTCGACGCGCGGTCACTCGATCACCTCGCTGCAGGCGATCTACGTGCCGGCCGACGACTACACCGACCCGGCTCCGGCGACGACGTTCGCGCACCTCGACGCGACGACGGAGCTGTCGCGTGAGATCGCGTCGAAGGGCCTCTACCCGGCCATCGACCCGCTCACCTCGACGAGCCGCATCATGGACCCCCGCTACCTCGGCGAGGACCACTACCGCGTCGCCACGTCGGTGAAGCAGATCCTGCAGAAGAACAAGGAACTCCAGGAGATCATCGCCATCCTCGGTGTCGACGAGCTCTCCGAGGAGGACAAGATCGTCGTCGCGCGTGCGCGCCGTATCCAGCAGTTCCTCTCGCAGAACACCTACATGGCGAAGAAGTTCACGGGTGTCGAGGGCTCCACGGTCCCGCTCAAGGAGACCATCGAGTCGTTCGACGCGATCGTGAAGGGCGAGTTCGACCACGTGGCCGAGCAGGCCTTCTTCAACGTCGGCGGCATCAGCGACGTCGAGGCCGCCTGGGCGAAGATCCAGAAGGAGAACGCCTGATCATGGCGCTCGAGGTCACCCTGGTCTCCGCAGAGGCCGAGGTCTGGGCCGGCGAGGCGAGCCTCGTCGTCGCCAAGACGACCGAGGGTGAGATCGGCTTCATGCAGGGCCACGAGCCCGTGCTGTCGATCCTCTCCGAGGGTCAGGTCCGGATCACCCAGGCGGACGGCACGAAGATCGTCGCGGACGCCCGCGACGGCTTCGTCTCGATGGAGGGCTCCGTGCTCACCATCGTGGCCGGCCACGCTCAGCTCGTCGACTGACGCAGCCACCTCCTCGCCAGGGCGGGGGATCCTTCGGGATCCCCCGCCCTGTCTTTTCGTCCTCGCGCCTCGTGCGCAGAAGGGATGCCCGTGCTCGTCCTGCTGCCGCCCTCCGAGACCAAGCGACCGGATGGCGACCCCGTCCCGCTCGACCTCTCCCGCCTGCGCCTGCCCTCGCTCGGGCAGCTGCGGGAGCAGGCCGTCGCTGCGCTCGTCGCGCTGTCGCAGGACGAGGACGAGGCCGTGCGCGTGCTCAAGCTGAGCGTCCGCCAGCGCGGCGAGGTCGAGGTCAACCGGGTGCTGCGCGAGGCCCCAACGATGCCCGCCGTCGATCGCTACACGGGCGTGCTCTACGACGCGCTCTCCGCCGGCTCCCTCGACGGGAGCGCGCGCGGCTGGCTCGCCGCCCATGCCCTCATCCAGACCGCTCCGTTCGGCCCCGTCGGGGCGGCCGATCCGCTCCCCGCGTACCGACTCTCTGCGGGAGGGCGCCTGCCGGGGCTGCCGCCGCTCCGCCGGCACTGGTCTGAGGCGACGACGGCGGCGCTGCGCGACGCGGCGGCGGGCGGCCTCGTCGTCGACCTGCGCTCGAAGTCCTACGTCGAGCTCGGACCCGTGCCGGACGATGTGCCGGGCGTGTACGTCCACGTCGTCGCCGAGGAGGACGGCGCCGTCCGCGCGCTCAACCACTTCAACAAGAAGGCCAAGGGCCTGCTCGTCCGGCGGATGGCCGAGACGGGCGTGCAGGCGCGTTCCGTCGACGAGCTTCTCGCGTGGGCGCGCGCAGCCGGAGTGACGCTCCGCGCCGGCGCGCATCCGCGCGAGGCGGTGCTCGTCGCGGCGGCGTGACGGGGCGATACGGCCTCTATGCCGCAGGAGGAACATCCGTCGCTCTGCCATCCTGAGAGCGTCGCGGCGCAGAAGGCGGCCGCGAGGAGCGGAAGGTTCCGTCATGACCATCAACCCGAACGACCCGCAGGACGCGACCCCCGCGGCGGCGCCGGTCCCGCCGCCCACGCCTCAGCCGGACGCGCAGTCCGGCCCGACCACGCCGCCCCCGCCCGGTGCCTATCCGCCGCCCGGCGGCTATGCTCCTCCCGCCGGCTACCCCGCGCCCGGCCATGGTCAGGTGCCCTACCAGGGTTCGACGACGAGCAACCTCGCGCTCAACCTCTGGCTCTCCGTGTTCTTCTCGTGGATCCCCGCCCTGATCTTCTACCTCGTCGAGAAGGACAAGGTGTCGCCCGCCGAGAACGCCGCGAACGCGGGGAACCTCAACTTCCAGCTCGTGCGCATCATCGCGCTCGTGGCCGCGGCGTTCATCATCTGGATCCCCGTGATCGGCCAGCTGCTGTACGCGGCCGTCGCGATCGGCTCGCTCGTCATCGCGATCGTGCACGCGGTCAACGTCCCGAAGCAGCTCGCGGCGGGCCAGCCCCCGCAGTACATGCTGACGCCAGCCTGGATCAAGTGACGGGTCGTCCCGTCGGCGAGGGCCCGTGCCGCTCGGCACGGGCCCTCGCGCCGTCGGAACGGGGCGTCGGACGGCTCGACTAGGATGGGAGGACTGCGTTCGCACCGAGCGCCCGACGACCGGAGGCGATGTCCGTGCCCGATGCACCCGTCACGACGCAGTCGACGACGGTCCGCCGTCCGGATGGCGACCTGCTCGTCGCGTGGGCGGCGGTCACCGACCGCGGGCGCAAGCGGGAGATCAACCAGGACGCGGTCCTCGCGCGGTTCCCCCTGTTCGTCGTCGCCGACGGCATGGGCGGCCACATCGGCGGGGAGATCGCGAGTGCGAGCACGATCGCGCGACTCGACGACGTGGTGTCGCGCGGCGATCTCCGCTCCGAGACGATCGAGGAGGCCCTGCTCGGCGCGGTCGGCGACATCGGCGACCATCCCGATGCGACCGACGAGGGCACGGGGACGACGGTCACCGGGATCTACCTCGACGACACGGACGAGCCGGGCTGGGTCGTCCTCAACATCGGCGACTCCCGCGTGTACCTCGACCGCGAGGACGCGCTCGCGCAGGTGACGGTGGACCACTCGCTCGTGCAGGAGCTGGTCGCCGCGGGGCGGCTGAGCCCCGAGGAGGCGGAGAACCATCCCTACGGAAACGTGATCACGCGCGCCGTCGGGCCGAGCGAGAGCGTCGTGCCCGACTACGTCCGGCTCGACCTGCGCGCGGGCGACCGCTTCGTCATCTGCTCCGACGGCCTCACCAAGGAGCTCACCGACTACGGGATCCTCCACTTCCTCCGCGAGAACGCCGATCCCGCGCAGGCCGTGACCGCCATGCTCACGGCGGCGCTCGAGAACGGCGGCCGCGACAACGTCACGATCGTCGTCGTCGACGTGAGCGAAGCGCCGGCCGACACCACGACGGAGCAGCTGCCCGTCGTCGACGCGTCCACAGGCGACGCGACCGCGTAGGGCTCTCCACAGTCCGCGGGGAGCGCTGCCGCAGGGCTGCCGCGCCCGCTGAGATGAGGGGATGAGCCCCTCGCGCATCGACGAGCCGATCACGATCCCCGCGCCCGCGCCGCCCGTCCGGAGCGCGCCCTGGCCGCTGTTCGCGTCGGCGGTCCCGCTCGTGGGCGGCGTGGTGATGTGGCTGCTCACGGGATCGGTGATCGCGCTCTGCTTCGCGGCGCTCGGGCCCCTCATGGCGGTCGCCGCGATCGTCGACCGCCGGCGCGGGTCGAGACGCGTCCGCCGGCGCGACGCGGCCGCGCGATCCGAGGAGCTGGCGCGCATCCGCGACGTCATCGATGCGCGTCACGCGCGTGAGCGCGCGGAGCTCGAACGGCGATGCGTCGACCTGGGCGCGCTGCTCGCGGACGACCGCCGCACCTGGCGCGTACCCGGTCGCGAGCTCGTCGTCGGCCGGGGCGATGTCGCCAGCCGCGTGCGGGTCGCCGGCGGGACGGATGACGAGGACGTGTCGGACCTGCATGCGCACGCCGAGACGCTCGCGGGCTCGCCCATCGAGATCGACGTCGCAGACGGGGTCTGCGTGCGCGGAGACGACATCGTCGCGCGCGCCGTCGCGCGCGCCCTCGTGCTGCAGCTGTGCCTGCGTCTTCCTCCCGACGCCCTGCACGTCGCGGGATGCGGGTCGGAGGAATGGACGCGGGGGCTGCCGCACGCTCGTCCAGCGCCTCGCGCTCTCACCGTCGGGTTCGCCTGCGCCGGGGAGACGACGCCCGCCGGGACGGACGCCGTCGTGGTCGCGATCGGGCCCGACGAGCCGGTGCCCGCCGCGTGCGGGGTCCTGATCGAGGTGGGGGCCGGGCTCCGCGGTCGTCTCATCCGCGGGGCGGAGACGCGCGAGATCGCGCTCGAGGCCGTGGCGGCGGCGCAGGCGGCGGCCGCGGCGTCGACGCTCGCCCGGCGACCGCTCGCCACGGCGGACGCGCACGATCCGCTCGTCGCGCTGTCGGCGCTCGACCCCGCTCCCGCCGCTCGCGTCACCCTGCCCGCCGTCATCGGCACGGCGGCCGGAGCGCCCGCCGTGGTCGACCTCGTCGCCGACGGCCCGCACGCGCTCGTCGTCGGCATGACGGGGGCGGGCAAGAGCGAGCTGCTCGTCACGTGGGTCGCATCGATGGCTCGGGCGTATCCGCCCGAGCGCGTCGTCTTCCTGCTCGCCGACTTCAAGGGCGGAACCGCGTTCGACGCCCTCGCCGGGCTGCCGCACACGACGGGGGTCGTCACCGACCTCGACCCCGGTTCGGCCCGTCGGGCCGTGGAGAGCCTGCGGGCGGAGATCCGCCGCCGCGAGCAGGCGCTGGCGGCGGTCGGGGAGCGGGACGTGTCCTCAGGGCGCGCCGGGCTGCCGCGCCTCGTCATCGTCGTCGACGAGTTCGCGGCTCTGCTCCAGGACCATCCCGACCTGCACGCCGTGTTCGCCGACGTGGCGGCGCGGGGGCGGGCGCTCGGGATGCACCTCGTGCTCGGGACGCAGCGCGCCACCGGCGTCGTGCGCGACGGCCTCGTCGCCAACTGCCCCTTGCGGATCGCGCTGCGCGTCGCGGAGAGCGGCGAGAGCCGCGCGGTCATCGGAACCGACGACGCGGCCCTCCTGCCGGGGGACGACGCGGGGCGCGGGCTCGCCTACGTGCGGCGGGCATCCGATGCGAGCCCCCGCCTCACGCGGATCGCGCTGTCGTCGTCCGACGACGTCGCGCACGTCCCGGGGCCGGCGGCGGCTCCGCGCGGGCCCTGGCTGCCGCCGCTCCCCTCTCGCATCGCCCTGCACGACATCCCCCGCGAGGCGGTCCCCGACGAGGCGAT
This sequence comes from Microbacterium gilvum, assembly GCF_039543865.1. Lineage (NCBI taxonomy): Bacteria > Bacillati > Actinomycetota > Actinomycetes > Micrococcales > Microbacteriaceae > Microbacterium > Microbacterium gilvum. The sequence continues at coordinate 300,854 of NZ_BAABKO010000004.1, forward strand.
CGTGCTCGGAATCGCCGACGTGCCGGCCGAGCAGCGCCAGCCGCCTGTGCTCCTGCGCCCCCGGATCGACCGCGGCATCCTCATCGTCGGCGGCCCCGGCTCCGGCCGCACGACGGCCGCCCGTCTCGTCGTCGCGCAGCGCCCGGATGCGGTCGTCGTCCCCGCAGACGCGGAGGCCGCCTGGGACGCGATCGAGAGCGCCGAGCGCCGGGCCCCCGACGTGCTCGTGATCGACGACGTCGACATGCTCCTCGCCCGGTACCCCCACGAGCACGCTCAGGCGATCTCCGCGCGTATCGAGAGCCTCATCCGGGAGGCGGGCGACCACGGGACGACGATCGTCCTCACGACGGCGCGCATGACGGGTGCCGTCGCGCGCGTCGGCGATCTCCTGCCTCGTCGCGCGCTGCTCGCCACCGCGTCGCGGATCGACCACGCTGCGGCGGGTGGAGACGGCGGCGCGTTCGATCCGCGGCGGCCGCCGGGGCGCGCGATCCTCGACGGGGTCGAGATGCAGTTCGCCCTGGGCCCGGCGGTCGCCGAGACGTCCGCCGACGATGCGCCGCGATGGCGTCCTGAGGCACCCGTCACCGCTCTCGTCGCCCGATCCGCGCCGCATCGAGGCGCCGCCCTCCAGGCCGCCTGGGGACAGGGCGTCCGCCTCGTCGTGCTCGAGGAGGTGCCGGCGGGAGGCGCCCTCGCGCAGCTCGCCGGTCCGGTCCCCGTCGTCATCGCGGGCGATCCCGAGTCGTGGCAGCGGCAGTGGTCGCTGCTCCAGGAGGCGAGGGCGAGGTGCCCGCTCGTCATCGGCGCAGAGTGCGCCGCCGAGGTGCGCGCCCTCACGGGCGACCGGGAGCTTCCTCCCTACGCCCGCACCCGCGCGTCGCGTGCATGGCTCTACGCGGAGGGCCGAGCCGCCGAGCGGATCGTGCTGCCATGACGATCGTGCTGTCGGCGGATCAGGCGACGGCGCGGATGCGGCCCACCTCGCGTCCGCCGCCCGAGACGGAGAACAGCGGATGGCCGTCCGCGAACTCCGCGACGGCCTGCTCCGACAGGGCACCGGCACGGGCGAGCAGCGTGAGGGCGACGAGGACGCCAACGCGCGTGGAGCCGTCGAGCGTCTTCAGGACGACCGTCGTGCCATCCGGGGCGACCATGATCTGGACCCCCTCGGCGCCGTACTTCGAGAAGACGCCGAACGTCTCGATCGCGACGGTGTCGGGACGCCCCGGTCCGTCCACGGCCCACGGGTTGTCGCGGACCGCCCGCACGAGCGCCCCCGCCACGCGGTGCATGGCGAACGGCGACCGCTCGGAGGACCCGCCGACGCGGTGCACGGCGCGCGCGAGCCCCGTGAGCGTGAGCGCGTGCACGGGCGCACCGCAGCCGTCCACGACCGTCGCTCCCACGCGCTCGCCCGCGAACCTCTCGACGACGTCGCGGATGTGGGTCTGCAGAGGGTGGGCGGGGTCGAGGTACGAGTCGAGGTCCCAGCCGTTCGCCGCCGACGCCATCAGCATGGCGGCGTGCTTGCCGGAGCAGTTCATGCGCACGCGCGCCGGCTCGAAGCGCTCGCGCACGAGCGCGTCGCGCGTCGCGCTGTCGGACGGCCACTGCGCGGGGCAGCCGAGTGCGTCCTCGCTGAGCCCCACGGCGCCGAGCATGTCGCGGACGACGGCGGCGTGGCGGTCCGTGCCCGTGTGGCTCGCGGTCGCGAGAGCGAGCCGCTCGCCCTTCAGCTCGGCTCCGGCCGTGACCGAGCCGATCGCCTGGAACGGCTTCAGCGCGGAGCGCGGGAGCACGAGCGCTTCGGCGCGGCCGAGCGATGCCACGGTCTCGCCCGCGGAGTCGAGCACGACGGCGGCCCCCGCGTGCCGCGACTCCGCGAACCCGCCGCGGTCGACGACCGCGAGCTCGACGGCATCCTGGACGGAGAAGGTCTCGGCACTCACCTGACAACCCTATCCAGCCCGCGTCGACCGCCTGGCAGACTGGACGCATGCCCGGAGAGCACCGCTACGCCCTGACCGCCACGTGGACCGGCAACCGGGGGACCGGCACGTCGGGCTACCGCGACTACGATCGCGCCGTGACGCTCGCGGTGGCGGGCAAGCCCGATGTGCTCGCGTCGGCCGACACGCCGTTCCGCGGCGACGGCTCGCGCTGGAACCCCGAGGACATGCTCCTCGCCTCGCTCTCCGAGTGCCACCTGCTGTCGTACCTGCACGCCTGCGTCGTCCGAGGCGTCGTCGTGACCTCGTACGTCGACGACGCGGCCGGTGTCATGCGCCAGGAGGGCAACGGCGGCCGCTTCGAGAGCGTGACCCTGCACCCGCGCGTGACGGTGGCCGACGCGTCGATGGTGGCGGACGCGATCGCGGCGCACGACGACGCGCACGAATGGTGCTTCATCGCGAGCTCCATGGCGTTCCCCGTGCACCACGAAGCCGAGGTCGTCGTCGGCTGAGGCCCGCGGGCGCCTACAGGCGCTCGTGCGGCAGGGCCCGCTTGATCTTCTCGAGCGTGTTGCCGGCCGGGAGCTCGTTGTACGTGCCGGCGAGCTCCTGGCCGGAGAGCTCGTGGATGGCGGCCATGATCTGATCCGTGGCGGCCCGCCGCGCCCTGCCGGAGGACGCGGGGCCGTGCACGGACACGTCGATCGGCTCGCCGAAACGCACCGTCGCGCGTTCGCGGAAGGACGGCATCCGCGCGCCGACCGGCATGACCTTGTCGGTGCCGATCAGGCCGATCGGGACGACGGGGGCGCCGCTCTCCAAGGCGAGATAGGCGACGCCCGTCCGGCCCTTGTAGAGCCGGCCGTCGCGCGATCGGGTGCCCTCGGGGTGCAGCGCCACGGCCGCACCCGTCGCGAGGATCTCCTTCTGGCGTTCGAGCGCGTCGAGCGCCGCCTGGCCGGCCGCGCGATCGACGGGGATGGCGCCCACCGCGGTGAAGAACGTGCGCGACGCCCATCCCCTGACCCCCGAGCCGGTGAAGTAGTCGGACTTCGCGAGGAAGTGGACGGGGCGCGGTGCGGCCGCGATCGGGATGACGATGGAGTCGATGAACGACAGGTGGTTGCTGGCGAGGATGACCGCGCCCTCGCGCGGGATGTTCTCGCGGCCCTCGACGCGGGGGCGGTAGACGGCCCTGGCGAGGGGGGCGAGGATCATCCTGCCCGCCGTGTAGACCCAGCTGGGACGGACGGGCGCCGCCCGCTCTGCGGTCGGCTGGGCGTCATCGGTCATCCCTCCAGGGTACCGGCGACGTATGCCGTGCCGGGAATCGGCGGGCGCCGGAGCGTGTCCAGCCCACGCAAAGGCGGAATCGGGGAGGATGGGGACGACAACCCCGATGAATGAGGTCTTCGTGCGCGTGCGCTCCCTTGGTCTGCTGTCCACCGTCGCCGTCGCGGCGCTCGCCCTCGCGGGGTGCGCGTCGTCGGGAGACGCCGAGACCGAGGCGGAGGCGACGGCGGCGCCCGCCGACCTGTGCGCATCGGTCGCTCCGACCGGAGACGCGGTCGAGTCGGTGACGGTCGACGGGGAGGTCGGGGAGCCGTCGACGGCGACCTTCGAGACCGGGGTCGAGATCCCCGAGCTGCAGAGCCTGCAGATCGCGGAGGGCGACGGCGATGCGCTCGAGTCGGGGCAGTACGTGAACTACGCCATGTCGGCCTACGATGCCGACACCGGCGAGGAGCTCGGCGTGCTCGGCTATGAGGAGGGCGAGCTGCTCCCCTCGCAGATCGCGCCCGAGTCGCTCGGCCAGTACATCGGATGCGCCACGACCGGCTCCCGCTTCGTCCTCGCCTTCCCCGCGTCGACCGACGCGACGACGGGCACGGAGACCGCGGGGCAGATCTACGTCTTCGACGTGCTGGGGACCACGCCGACCGCCGCATGGGGCGCCGACCAGGAGCCGGTCGAGGGCATGCCCGTCGTCGAGCTCGCCGAGGACGGCACGCCCACCGTGACGCTGCCCGAGGGGCTCGAGACGCCGGACACCACGCAGCTCGAGACGCTCAAGCTGGGTGACGGCACGACCGTCGCGGAGGGCGACACCGTCATGGTGCAGTACACCGGCGTGAAGCTCTCCGACGGCACGGTCTTCGACTCCAGCTGGGAGGCCGGCACGCCGGCCACGTTCCAGACGACGGGCGTCGTCGACGGCTTCCGCCAGGCGCTCGAGGGGCAGACGGTCGGCTCGCAGGTCGTCGTCGTCATCCCGCCGGCCGAGGGGTACGGTGAGGGCGAGATCAACGACACCGACCTCGTCGGCGAGACGCTGATCTTCGTCGTCGACATCCTCGCGACGCAGCACGCCGCGTGATCCTGCCGTGAAGCGCGTCATCGTCCTCGGGTCGAGCGGCTCCATCGGAACCCAGGCGCTCGACGTCATCCGCGCCAACCGCGACCGCTTCGAGCTCGTCGGCCTCTCGACGGGGTCGAAGGCCGATGTGCTCGCCGCGCAGGCGGCGGAGTTCGGCGTCGTGCACACGGCGCTCGGAGCCGATGAGGCGGCGAGCCTCGTCCGCGAGGTCGAGGCCGACGTCGTGCTGAACGGCATCACGGGCTCGGTGGGACTCGGTCCCACCCTCGCCGCGCTCGAAGCGGGGCGCACGCTCGCGCTCGCGAACAAGGAGTCGCTCATCGTGGGCGGCGAGCTTGTCACGCGGATGGCGCGGCCCGGTCAGATCGTGCCCGTCGACTCCGAGCACTCCGCGATCGCGCAGGCGCTTCGCGCGGGGGAGCGCGGCGAGGTGCGCAGGCTCGTCGTCACCGCGTCCGGCGGCCCGTTCCGCGGCCGATCGAGGACGGAGCTCGCGGGCGTCACGCCTGCGGAGGCCCTCAGGCACCCGAACTTCGCGATGGGGCGCGTCATCACGACGAACTCGGCGACGCTCGTCAACAAGGGGCTCGAGGTGATCGAGGCGCACCTGCTGTTCGGGATCGCCTACGACCGCATCGACGTCGTCGTGCATCCGCAGCAGCTGATCCACTCCATGGTGGAGTTTCACGACGGGTCGACCATCGCCCAGGCCGGCCCGCCGCGCATGCTCGTCCCGATCGCGCTCGGGCTGTCGTGGCCGGAACGGCTGGCCGACGTCGACGTGCCGATCGACTGGACGGCGGCGCAGACCTGGGAGTTCGCGCCGCTCGACGACGAGGCGTTCCCCGCCGTGTGCCTGGCGCGGCGGGCGGGTGAGGCGGGGACGACCCATCCCGCCGTGTACAACGCCGCCAACGAGCAGGCCGTCGAGGCGTTCCATGACGGCCGACTGCCGTTCACCGGAATCGTCGACACGGTCGCGGCCGTGCTCGACCGGCACGAGGCGCCCGCCGAGCTCTCGCTCGAGGCGCTGTCCGACGCCGAGGCCTGGGCCCGCCGCACCGCCGACGCTCTGATCGCCGCGCGCTGAGGTCGCGCGCCGCCGTCACGAAGGCGGCCGGCAGCGGTCGTCGGCCCTCGCGGTCGGGATGGCGCGGTGGCGTCGGATGGGGCGGCGCCAGTGCGCGCTGGCGGTGCGGGTGCCCCACGCACTGCTGTGCGGGGCGTGCACCGCTGTGCCGGGCGAGGACCGTGCCCCGGCGCCCGCCCGTCAGCGGCGTTCCGCCCGCCCGTCAGTCCGGGTACGGGACGGGCCAGGCGGAGTCGGGCACGGCCCATCCGGCGTCGCGCAGGGCACGGCGGGCGAGCTCGCGCGCGGAATATGGCGTGCGCACCCCCTTGATGTCGCGGTAGTCCTGGTGGCCCGGTCCCGCCCAGAGGATCGCGTCGCCGGGGCCGACGAGCTTCACGGCCTCGACGATGGCGCTCTCCGGCGGCGAGAACTCGTGGATCGGATGGCCGGCGTCCGCCGCGCGCGCGCCCTCGAGGAGCATGGCCCGGATGGCGGCGGGATCCTCGTGACGGGGGTGATGATCGGTGATGACGACGATGTCGCTGCCCTCGACGGCGGTGCGACCCATGTCGTGACGCTTCGTCTTGTCGCGGTCGCCGTCGGCGCCGAACAGCATGAGCACCTTGCCCGGTGTGACGCGGCGCACGGCGGCGAGCGTCTTCTCGAACGCGTCGGGCGTGTGCCCGAAGTCGACGTAGACGGCGGGGCCGTCCGGACCCGACACGAGCTGGGTGCGACCGGGCAGGGAGGCGCGGATGCCGCCGTCGCGTTCGAGCGCCTCGACGATGCGGTCCCACGCGTACCCTGCCTCGAGCAGCATGACGATGGCCGTTCCGGCGTTCGAGGCCATGTGGGGGCCGATCACGGGGACCGTCGTCGAGAGGATGCGGCCGTCGGGGCCGGAGAGCGTGAAGCGCGTGCCGCTCTGCCGCTCCTCGTCGATCGAGACGATCCAGTCGGCGCCGGCGGCGAGGTCGGGGTCGGCGGCGATCGACGGAGCCGAGATCGTGACGACGGGGATGGACGACCGCCGCACGTACTCGATGCCGGGCGCGGAATCGAGCGAGATGACGGCGCGGCGCGCGCGCTCCGGCGTGAAGAACGCCGCCTTCGCCTCGAAGTACTCGTCCATGTCGGCGTAGTCGTCGAGGTGGTCGTGCGTGAGGTTCGTGAACGCGGCGACGTCGAACACGATGCCGTCGACGCGGTGGCGCGTGAGCGCCTGCGCGCTGACCTCGACCGCCACGGCCTCCACGCCTCGCTCGCGCATGAGGGCCAGCAGCGCGTGGAACTCGCTCGCCTCCGGGGTCGTCAGACGCGAGACGATGACCTCGCCCGCGATGTGCCGCTCGGCCGTCGACGAGAGCCCCGTCACGACGCCGATCTGCGTGAGGAGGCCGTCGAGGAGGTGCGTGATCGACGTCTTGCCGTTGGTGCCGGTGGTGCCGAGCAGCAGCGGCAGCTCGTCGTCGGGCCCCGTGCCGTACACCCACGCGGAGAGGTCGCCGAGCACGGCGCGCGGGCTCTCCACGACGACGGCGGGGAGCCCCGTCGGCGCCGCGATCCCGGCGCCCTCGGCATCGGTGATGATCGCGACGGCGCCCTTCTCGGCGGCGGCTGCGGCGAACTCCGCACCATGGCGGTTGACACCGCGGATGGCGACGAACGCCTCGCCCGCGCGCAGGTCGGCGGTCGCGAGGGTGATGCCGGTGAGCGAGACCCCCTCCGCGTCGCCCCTCAGCTCGCCGCCGACGCGCGCGGCGAGGTCGGCCAGCGCGCGGACGGGCGGGTGCTCGGGCCGCAGGACGGGGGGCAGGTTCGAGGGCGTCGCAGACATCCCCCTCATCGTCTCACGGACGGCGGCACGTGCCCCGTGCGGGGCGGCGACGCGCCGGGTCGGACGGCCGAGGGGCGGGGCGCGCGGCTCGAGAGCCGCGCGCCCCGCCTCATCGCGTCAGCGGCGCGCTCCGCGGCGGTAGGCGAGCACGGCCACGACGAGCGCGGCGACCCCGGCGACGAGGCCGCCCGCGCCGAGCGCGACCGGCAGGGGGTCGGCGTCCGCCGCGGCAGAGGCCGTCGCCGACGCCGTCTCGTGGTCGGCGTGCGACGTCTCGTCCGTCGTCGCCGTGTCGCCGGACTCCGCGAGAGTCACGACGGGGGCGGGCGCGTCGAGGGCGTGCGGGTCCTCGCCGTCCTCGGCGATCTCCGACCACGACGTCGACCCGTCCTCGCAGATCTGCTCCACGGGGAAGGCGAGCGTCTCGGGAGCGTCGGCGGCGTAGGCGACCGAGATCTCGACGGCCGCGCGCATGGCGTTCGGCACCGGCTCGTCGGCCGTGTACGTGATCGTGTCGACGAGACCCGTCGACGCGTCGCGCGCGACGTCGATCGTCCATCCGGCCTGGATGGTCGGAGTCGCCGAGTCGAGACCCTCGTCGGGCATCGAGATCACGAGCTGCGTTGTGGGCGACTCGTCGCAGCCATGCGAGAACGCGAACGTGAGGACGTCGTAGCCGCCGGCGACGGGGGCATCCGGCGTGACGGTGACGTGCGCCTGGGCGGCGAGCGGCGCGGCCACGACGAGCGCGCACGCGGCGGCGGCTCCCGCGGCGAGGCGGATCGCCCGGCGACGGCGGATGCGGGGCGCGGGGGAGACAGGCGCGGTGTTGAGGTGTGCGGGGGTGAAGGACATGGGTGCTCCTGAAGATGGGGAAGAGGCGCGGCAGCGCCGTGATCCACCTGGGCGACGGCGGCCGTCGCCCAGGTGGCGATCGGCGTCCCGGAACCGGCGGTCGGGGACGCGGACTGCGACCGGGACGGGCGAAGCCGCCGCGCGGGCCGCAGGAAGGGGCTCAGGAGAGGACGAGCGGAGGGCCGCGCTGGAGGCGGACGTCGTGGAAGAGGCGGCTCGCGGGGCGCGTCGGCTCGGCGGCGACAGCTGCCGGGGCGACGGCGACGGGCAGGGCGACCGCGACGGGTACGCGCCGGATGACGGCGCGCGCCCATCCGGCGATGGCGCGCACCGCGTGCTCCCCGCGCCAGAGCAGCGCGGTCGTGACGAGCGCGGCGGCGGCGTGCGCGACGAGCATGGCGCCATCCGTCTGCGCGGCGAGCGACGCGTGCTCGGTCGCGAGGGCCGCGAGATGCGCATCGTGATCGTGAGCCGAGTGCACGGCCGCGGCCGAGGAGGGGGCGCCGAGCGCGGCGAACACGACGTGGAACGCCCCCTGCGTGATCATCGTGGTGGCGGCGAGGCGGGGAAGGCTCAGCCGCCGCCCCATGACGGCCGCCGCCGGCAGCGCGAGCAGCGCGGCCATCCCGACGACGAGCAGGGGAGCGGGGGCAGCGCCGCCGCCGAACGTGTGCGACACGGCGGCGAGCAGGGTCGCGGCAGCGGATGCCGATGCGCCCCGGAGGACGCGCAACTGCCGCGGGTTCACGGCTCCAGGATAGGCGACGCGCCTCTGCGCGCATTCATAGCCGACGAGGGCTACCGTGGCGGGGTGGATGTGCTCCTCTTCGTGGTCGGCGTCGTCGTCATGGTCATCGGCCTCGGTGCGTCGATCGCGCTGCACGAGATCGGGCATCTCGTGCCGGCGAAGCTCTTCGGGGTGCGCGTCGGCCAGTACATGATCGGCATGGGGCCGACGCTGTGGTCGCGACGGCGCGGCGAGACCGAGTACGGCATCAAGGCGCTCCCCGTGGGCGGCTACATCTCGATGGCGGGCATGTACCCGCCTGCCCAGGTCGCAGCAGGCGCCTCGACGCCGCGCGCGGCGAGAGGGCGCCGCATGTACGCGACGCTCGTGCAGGATGCGCAGGCGGCGAACGCCGAGACGCTCGACGGCGTCGACGAGTCGCGGACGTTCCACCGGCTTCCCGTGTGGAAGCGCGTCGTCATCATGCTCGGCGGCCCGGTGATGAACCTCGTGCTCGCGGTCGTGCTGTTCGCCGTGCTGTTCAGCGGCATCGGCATGCAGCAGGCGACGACGACCGTCTCGCAGGTCGCGGAGTGCGTGCTGCCCGCGGGGTCGACGGCGACGGAGTGCTCGGCGGCGGATGCCGAGGCGCCGGCGCACGCGGCCGGGATCCTGCCGGGCGACGTGCTCGTGTCGCTCGACGGCACCGAGGTCGAGAGCTTCGCCGAGGCGTCCGCGATCATCCAGGCGCACCCGGGCGACGCCATCCCCGTCGTCGTCGAGCGCGACGGCTCGGAGACCTCCCTCACGCTCACCCCCGTCGAGAACCAGGTCGAGGTCACGGCGGACGACGGCACGACATCGGTCGAGACGGTCGGCTACGCGGGAGTGACGGCGACCGTCGCGCGCATCCAGGAGCCGATCTGGGTCGGCCCGCAGACGGCCTTCGAGAACGTGGGCGCCGTCGTGCAGATCGTCGCGAACCTGCCCGCGCGCCTGTACGACACGGCGTACGACCTGTTCACGGGCGGCGAGCGCGACGCCGACGGCCCCATGAGCGTCGTCGGAGTGGGAAGGCTCGCCGGCGAGGTCGCGGCCACCGACGCACCCGTGCTCGATCGCATCGCCGTGATGATGAGCCTGCTCGCCTCGCTCAACATCGCGCTTTTCGTGTTCAACCTCGTGCCGCTGCTGCCTCTCGACGGCGGGCACATCCTCATCGCGCTGTGGGACGGCCTGCGCCGCGCGGTCGCGAAGCTGCTCGGCAGGCCAGAGCCGAAGCCGACCGACGCCACGAAGCTCGTGCCGGTGACGCTCGTGGTCGTCGTGCTGCTCGTCGGCATGGGCGCGCTGCTGTTCGCCGCCGACATCTTCAACCCCGTGCAGCTGCTCGGCGGCTGACGACCCCCGCCGGTCGCCGCGTTTCGCGGCGACCGGCGGGGGGTTCGCCCCGAAACGCGGCGAAACCCGACGCGCGCACCCGCGTCCGTTCCACCCCGCGGAGTGCCGTCTCAGGCCAGCGCGTGCGCCACGAGGCGCTCGAGGGTGCGCATCCCGTCGCGGGACAGGATCGACTCCAGATGGCCCTGCACGGAGGCGAACCCTGCGCCGCGGAGGGCGTAGACGTCGCCCGTCGCGGGGTCGGCGGCGATCTCCACCGCGCCCACGCCGCCGCAGCGCGTCTCGCTCGGCGTCAACTGCGTGACGCCGGGCGTCACGCGCGACGTGAAGGTGTTGTAGAACCCGATCGAGGCGTCCTCGCCGAACAGGTCGACGGTCAGCTGGAGTCCCTGGTGGGGGCTCGCGAGCGGCGCGAGGGAGACCCCGATCCGGTCGGACAGGATCTGGTGGCTGAGGCACACGGCCAGGAGCGGCCGGTGCCCCGCGAGCCGGGCGTGAACGACCTCGCGCATGCGGGCGATGCGCGGGCTCGCCTCATCCCGGGGGTCGCCGGGGCCGGGACCCGACACGATGAGCTCGGCGGCGTCGACGACCGCGGGGGAGGCGTCGCTCCAGTGCACGATCTCGACGTCGAGGCCGAGATGACGCAGCTGGTGCGCGAGCATCGTCGTGAAGCGGTCCTCCGCGTCGACCACGACGGCACGGCGGCCGGCGAACGGCCGCGCGTCTGGAGCGCCCGCCTGCTCCTGCATCCAGAACGGCGCGAGGCGCGCGTTCCGGGAGGCGAGCAGCGTCGCCACGCCCTCGTCGTCGGCGAGGCGGCGGGCCGGCGCCGGCTCGTCGTCGTCGGGGACGATCGTGATCGCGCGGGGGATGGCCCCGATCGCGCCGAGCACGCCCGCGGCCTTGCCGTGCGTCTCGCTCACCTCGCCGTACGGGTCGGAGTGCCGCACGAGCGTCGCGCCCACGGGCACGCGCAGGCGCCCGTCCTCGAGGTAAGCGGTGCGGATGAGGATGGGCGCGTCGAGGTCGTGTCCGCCCTCGGCGTTCGGCGTGAAGAGCGCGGCGACACCCGAGTAGTACCCGCGCGGCGTGCGCTCGTGCCGCTGGATCACGGCGCAGGCGTTCTGCATGGGCGAGCCCGTCACCGTGGGGGCGAACATCGTCTCGCGGAGGATGTCGCGCGGGTCGAGCCGCGAGCGCCCGCGGAGCACGTACTCGGTGTGCGTGAGGCGCGACATCTCCTTGAGGTGCGGACCCGTGATGCGTCCGCCGTCGCTGCACACGGCGCTCATCATCTTGAGCTCCTCGTCGACCACCATGAAGAGCTCCTCGGTCTCCTTGGTCGAGGAGAGGAACTCGGCGAGCGTCTCCACGGTCGCGCCGCCGGCGGGATGGCGGAACGTGCCGGAGATGGGGTTCATCGTGACGACGCCGTCCCTGGCGCTCACGTGCGCCTCGGGGCTCGCGCCGACGGCGACATGCCCGGGCGTGACGACGGCGAACGTCCAGTACGCGCCTCGCTCGTGCTCGAGGAGCGCCCGGAACCACGTCAGCGCGGCCATCCGGGGGTCGGCGTCGACGCCCGCCACGTAGTCGCGGCGGATGACGAAGTTCGCACCCTCGCCCTGGCCGATCTCGTCGGCGATGACACGGCGCACGATGTCGGCGTACTCGGCGTCGGCGAGGTCGAAGCCCGCGTCGGCGAGGGGGATGGTCTCGCTCGGCAGGGCGGCGACGGCCTCGTCGAGCGGGACGGCGACGTGCGTGTCGACGAGCAGGCAGCGAAGCGGAGCGCCGTCGTCGTGGGCGGCGAAGCCGCGCTCGCGCACCTGGCGGTAGGGCACGAGCGCGAGCACCTCGCGCGGGGTGCCGTCGGCGTCCTGCAGGGGGATGTCTCCCAGCAGCTCGACGTCGGAGAGCGCGCCCGAGAGCACCTCGACGGCGTCGCCCCCCTCGCGCACGATGAGCGCGAACGAGGATGCGGGGTCGGCGGCCAGCCGTGCGATGAGGTCGGCCGAGGCGGGGGCGAGGGCGGTGGGCCCGGTCATGCGTGGTACTCCCTCTGGGCGGGGCCGCCCTGATACGGAAAAGACCGCCCCATCCGGTTGAACTGGGCGGTCGAATCGTGGTTCGCGAGAGGGTCCGCCTATCGGGCGGGCCACCAGGAGAGGTTCGCGAGCATGCGCCGAAACTACCACAGCGTGCGGCGCGGCCACGGCCATCCAGCCCTCACCCACCGTGCGCGCGTACGCTGGAGCACGTGCCCGCAGTCAACATCGGTATGCCCCGCGTTCCCGAGACCCTCGCCCCGCGACGGAAGTCCCGTCAGATCAAGGTCGGCAAGGTGCTCGTCGGGGGCGACGCACCCGTGAGCGTGCAGTCGATGACCACGACTCCCACGACCGACATCAACGCGACGCTGCAGCAGATCGCCGAGCTGACGGCGTCGGGCTGCGAGATCGTCCGTGTCGCGGTGCCGAGCCAGGACGACGCCGACGTCCTCCACATCATCGCGGCGAAGAGCCAGATCCCCGTGATCGCCGACATCCACTTCCAGCCGAAGTACGTCTTCCAGGCGATCGACGCGGGGTGCGCCGCCGTGCGCGTGAACCCCGGCAACATCCGCAAGTTCGACGACCAGGTGGGCGCGATCGCGCAGGCGGCGAAGGCCGCCGGCGTCTCGCTGCGCATCGGCGTCAACGCGGGCTCGCTCGATCGTCGTCTGCTCGAGAAGTACGGCAAGGCGACGCCCGAGGCTCTCGTCGAGTCGGCCGTCTGGGAGGCGAGCCTCTTCGAGGAGCACGACTTCCACGACTTCAAGATCTCGGTGAAGCACAACGACCCGATCGTCATGGTCAAGGCGTACCGCCAGCTCGCGGAACGGGGCGACTGGCCGCTCCACCTCGGTGTGACGGAGGCCGGCCCGGCGTTCCAGGGCACGATCAAGTCGGCCACGGCGTTCGGCATCCTCCTGTCGGAGGGCATCGGCGACACCATCCGCGTCTCGCTGTCGGCTCCGCCGGCCGAGGAGGTCAAGGTCGGCCACCAGATCCTGCAGTCGCTCAATCTGCGCGAACGCAAGCTCGAGATCGTGTCGTGCCCCTCCTGCGGCCGTGCCCAGGTCGACGTCTACACGCTCGCCGAGAACGTGACCGAGGGGCTCAAGGACATGACCGTGCCGCTGCGCGTCGCCGTCATGGGCTGCGTCGTGAACGGCCCCGGCGAGGCGCGCGAGGCCGACCTCGGCGTCGCGTCGGGCAACGGCAAGGGTCAGATCTTCGTGAAGGGCGAGGTCATCAAGACCGTCCCGGAGGCCGAGATCGTGCAGACCCTCATCGAGGAGGCGAACCGCATCGCCGACGAGATGGGGCCGGACGCCGCCACCGGCACCGCGCAGGTCGTCACCGTCTGACCCTGGACGGGGCGCGGGCCCCGCGTGTCAGGATGACGGTGTGGCACTCGACCGCATCGCGCTCATCTCCGACGTCCACGGGAACCTGACGGCTCTCGACGCCGTGATCGACGACATCCGGGCACGGAGGATCTCGCGCATCGTCAATCTCGGCGACGTGGCGGGCAAGGGACCGCGGGGGAGCGCCGCCGTCGCACGCGTGCAGGAGACGTGCGAGGTCACCGTCCGCGGCAACTGGGACGACTTCCTCGACGGCATCGCCGATGACGGCCCCGCCGAGATGGTGTGGTGGCGCGATGAGCTGACGACCGCCCAGCGCCGCTGGCTGCGGGAGCTGCCGATGCATCACGACCTCGTCGTGAGCGGGCGCCGGATCCGCCTGTTCCATGCGTCAGCGCGGAGTCCGCACATCCGCGTCCCCTTCGACCACACGCCGGCGGAGTTCGACGGGATGTTCCGCATGACCGAGATGACGGGCGCCGGCCCCGAACCCGATGTCGTCGGATACGGCGATGTCCACGACGCGTATATCGAGTCGCGCGACGGGCGCACGCTCTTCAACGTCGGAAGCGTCGGCAACCCTCTCGACGAGCCGACCCCGAGCTATGTGATCCTCGAGGGAATCGTCGACGGGCCGCGCTCAGCCCCGTTCGGCATCCAGTTCGTGCGCGTGCCCTATGACGTCGACGCGGAGGTCGCCGTCGCGCGGGCGCTCGACATGCCCACCGCGGACGTGTGGGAGGTCGAGCTTCGCACCGCCGTGTACCGGGGCAGGCAGGCCGGGGTCAGCGCACCGCGGCGATGATCAGCTCGGCGACGCGGTCGGGCTGCGTGAACTGGGGCCAGTGCGCGGACCCGATGCGGACGACCTCGCTGTCGGCGATCGCGTCGAACTCGGCCGCGTAGGCGCCCCACTGCGCGATCTCGGCGCGGAGGGCCCGCTCGTCCATCCCGCCCATGAGGAGCGTCACCGGCACCTCGTGCCGACGCGGGTCGACGAGGCGGATGGCGTCGGTCGGCACGCGCGCCGGAATGCTGTGCGTGAGCGGCTCGGTGCGCGCCCGCGTCGCCGCGTCGAGGTCGTGGACGTCCTCGTCCGGGAAGAAGTCCCAGCCGGGGAACGGCACGACGCCGTCCTCGACGGGGAACTCCGAGATGTGCGAGCCGGGCGGCGGCGGCACGGTGTCGACGAACACGACGCGCGCGACGCGGCCGGGCCGTGCGTCGGCGGCACCCCAGACGACGTTGCCGCCCCCCGAGTGGCCCACGAGCACGACGGGCGCCTCCGCCGAATCGATCTCCGAGACGACGGCGTCGATCCATTCTGCGATGCCGATGCCGTCGGGCGAGGGGTCGCCGACGCCGGGCAGGGTGAGGGGCTGCGGTGCGTGCCCCGCGGCCTCGAGCGCCGGGGTCACGGCGCTCCACGAATCGGCGTCGAGCCAGAGCCCGGGGACGAGGATGATCTCCATGCCCCGACGCTAACGGCGAGCGCCGACATCCGCGAGGGCACGTGCGCGACGGGCGTCGCGGCGCGCGAGGCGCTCGACGGATGCGAGCCAGGCCTCCCGGCGCATCGCGTCCGCCCGGCGCACTGAGGTGAACCGCGTCGTGCGAACGCCGCGCACGCCGCAGAACCGCATCGTCTGATCGCGCACCTGCCGTGCCGCCGGCTCGCCCGTCCACGCGAGGAACCAGCGCGGCGAATCGCTTGTCAGGAGCAGCCGCCCCGACTGCGCGGGCAGCAGACCCTCGGGCAGACCGCTGGGGCGGTAGCGGTAGGTCTCCTTCGGCAGCAGCACGCGATCGAAGAACCCCTTGAGGAGTGCGGGGGTCGATGCCCACCACACCGGGCTGGCGACGACGAGATGGTCGGCGGTGAGCAGGAGCGACAGGCACCGCTCGAGGTCGGGCTCGAGCTGCTGCACGCCGCGATACCCCTCTCGCAGCACGGGGTCGAAGGCGAGGTCGCGCAGCGTGAGCAGCACGGCGTCTCCGTGCGCCTCGGCGTACCTGCGGGAGAGCGCCGCGGTGAGCGACTCCGGCGACGGATGTCCGTCGATGACGAGGGCGGACATGGCAGCTCCTTTGATATGGACAGTGCCCAGATATCTGGACACTATCAAGATAGCTACGATCTTGCGCATGTCAACATCGGGTGACCGCTACCACCACGGCGCGTTGGCCGCCGCCCTGCTCGAGGCCGCCGATGCGCTCCTCGGCGAGAGCGGCGCCGCCACGCTGAGCCTGCGCGAGGTCGCGCGTCGCGCAGGCGTGAGCCACAACGCGCCGTACCACCACTTCGCCGACCGTCAGGCGCTGCTGAAGCGGCTGTCCGAGCGGCACATGTCCGCCCTGCTCGATGCGCAGCGCGCCGCCGCCTCCGCGTCGCCGCCGGGAGCGTCGCGCCTGCGCGCGATGGCGGTGGCGTACGTCGACTACGCCGCCGACCACCCTCAGGGCTTCGCCCTCGTCTTCGACCCCGAGGTGTGCGTCCCCGGGGCTCCGTCGGAGACCATGGCGCCGCTGATCCGCGCCAACGAAGAGCTGATCGCCGACGTCGTGGGGGAGGTCGACCCGCGGCTCGACGAGCCGGCGCGCGCCGCGGCCGTCGCGGGTGTGTGGGGTCTCGCGCACGGTCTCGCCAACCTCGTCGTGGCGGGCCACCTCCCGCGTGATGCCGCCGCTCCCGGCGTCGACGCGCTCGTCGCCCTCGTGCGCGGCGACTGAGCGCGCCGGTTCCTACGCGCCGTCCTCGTCGTGCTCGGCCCCGACGACGGCGAGCGACACCGTGCCGGCGGCGATGTCGGTGGCGACCACGCGCACCCGCACGCGCGCGCCCGCCGGCGCCGCGCCATCCGCCGTCGCCGTGACGAACGGCTCGGCGATCTGCACGCGCACGCCGCCCTTCGCCTCCGACAGCACGAC
Source organism: Microbacterium gilvum (assembly GCF_039543865.1). Lineage (NCBI taxonomy): Bacteria > Bacillati > Actinomycetota > Actinomycetes > Micrococcales > Microbacteriaceae > Microbacterium > Microbacterium gilvum. The sequence continues at coordinate 317,424 of NZ_BAABKO010000004.1, forward strand.
GGCGTCGTGCACATCGCCGGCGTGCAGCACGGCCGCCTCCACACGGTCGACGGCGCCGTTCTCGAGCCGCGACGCGAGCGCAGAGGATCGGCGCATCGTCTCGGGGAGGGCGGGCAGCGCCTCGACGTCGACGTCGCCCAGGCAGGCGCGCAGCGCGAAGCGGTCGACGAGGCGCCGCAACGGCGCCGTCACGTGCGCGTACGGTGCGCCGATGGCGGCCTGCGCGGCGTGCTCCGGCACCTCGGCGCCGGAGAGGAAGACCGCGTAGTCGGCTCCCCGGAAGAGCGCCGTGGCCGCCTGCAGCACGGCGGCCGTGACGGGGTCGTCCGCGTCGAGCCGCCGGAGGTACTCGCCGTAAGGGACGGAGTCATCCCACGGCCGCCCGAGCAGCTCGACCTTGCGGCGGAACTGCGCGAGCGCATCCTCGTCGGCGGGCGACAGGGTACGGAGGACGCCCCTGCCCGCCGCGAGCATGCGCGCCGCGGCGGCCATCCCCGTGAGCAGCGAGATCTGCGCATTCCACTCCTCGATCGGCAGCGGCACGCGCCGGCGCAGCTCGTACCCCGCCGGCCCGTCCACGACCTCCTCCTCCGGCGTGTTGAGGCTCGCTCCACCCCGCTCCGCCTCCTGTGCGACGAGGAGCGGCCCGACGACGCCGAGCAGGGCGATGGTGACGGGCGCGCTGCCGCCGTCGAACGCCGCCTGCGCCTCGCGGTAGGTCCACTGCCGCCGTGAGCGGACCCACGCGCGCTCGATCGACGCGGGGGAGCGGACGGCCGCGCGCGCGTCGAGCACGAAGGTCCAGACGTACGCGCGCCTGTCCTCGCCCGCGAGGAGCGATGCGGCGCCGTGCGACAGCTCCTCGGGATGGAGGGGGACCGAGCCGTCGGGGGCGTACAGCGTCTGCCCGCGTCGCCGCGCCTCGTCGTCGATCGCGCCTCCCGGGCGCACGAACGCCGCGAGGTCCGCGATGGCGTAGCGCACGACGAAGCCGTCGCCGTCGCGGGCGATGTGCATCGCCTGGTCGAGGTCGCGCGACCCCTCGGGGTCGATCGTGAGGAAGTCGACGTCCCGCAGATCGGTGCGATCGGGATCGGAGCCGTCGACCGCGGGGCCCGCCGATACCGCGACCGCCTCCGCGCGCACCTCGGGCGGGAACGACTCCGGCAGCTCGAGGTCACGGCGGAGCGCGGCGAGGGAGTCGGCGAGCTCTGTCCGGACGGCGGACGGGGACAGTCGGGTGCGACGGGCCGGCATGGCGCCAGCCTAGGCGGGCGTCCGCAGGGACACGATGCAGGAGATCCGGCCGGCCGACGCGACGGCGCCCCCGGAACGACACGGGATGACCATCCGCCACAGCTGAAAACTCCTGCATCGTGTCTCGCGTGTCGGGGGCGCGGAAGGACGCGGGCCTAGACTGGGGGATCGTGGTCACCCGTCTGTCGAAGCTCTTCGTCCGCACGCTCCGAGAGGACCCCGCCGAGGCGGAGGTCGCGAGCCACAAGCTGCTCGTGCGCGCCGGCTACATCCGGCGGGCGGCACCCGGCATCTTCACGTGGCTGCCGCTCGGCCTTCGGGTGAAGGCGCGCATCGAGGCGATCATCCGCGACGAGATGACGGCGGCTGGCGCACAGGAGGTGCACTTCCCGGCGCTGCTGCCGCGCGACCCGTACGAGCAGTCTGGCCGCTGGGAGTCGTACGGCGACGGCATCTTCCGCCTGCAGGACCGGAAGGGCGCCGACTACCTCCTGGCGCCGACGCACGAGGAGATGTTCACGCTGCTCGTGAAGGACCTGTACTCCTCGTACAAGGACCTGCCGCTCACGATCTACCAGATCCAGGACAAGTACCGCGACGAGGCGCGGCCGCGTGCCGGCCTCCTCCGCGGGCGCGAGTTCACGATGAAGGACGCGTACTCCTTCGACGTCTCCGACGCCGGGCTCGAGGAGAGCTACCAGGCGCAGCGCGATGCCTACGAGCGCATCTTCCAGCGCCTCGGGCTCGAGTACGTGATCGTCAACGCCGACAACGGGCTCATGGGCGGCGCGCGCAGCGAGGAGTTCCTGCACCCCACGCCCGTCGGCGAGGACACCTTCGTGCGCTCGGCGGGCGGCTATGCCGCCAACGTCGAGGCCTTCACGACCGCCGTGCCCGACGCCGTCGACTTCTCCGCCGTGCCGGAGGCGACCGTGTTCGACTCCCCGGACACGCCGACGATCGAGACGCTCGTCGCGCACTCCAACGCCGTGCTCGACGGCGAGTACACGGCCGCCGACACCCTCAAGAACGTCGTGCTCGCCCTCACGCACCTGGACGGCACGCGCGAGCTCGTCGTCGTCGGCATCCCGGGAGACCGCGAGGTCGACGAGAAGCGCGCGGAGGTGGCCTTCGCTCCCGCAGAGGTCGAGACCGCCACGCCGGAGGACTTCGAGCGGCACCCCCTCCTCGTGAAGGGCTACATCGGGCCGTGGTCGCCGACGGGCGCCGTGCTCGGCTCCGAGTCGGCCACCGGCATCCGCTACCTCGTCGACCCGCGCGTGAGCGAGGGCACCGTGTGGATCACGGGTGCGAACATCGACCAGAAGCACGCGCACTCCGTCGTCGCCGGCCGCGACTTCGCCGCGGACGGCGTCGTCGAGATCGCGAACGTGCGCGCGGGCGACCCCGCGCCCGACGGCTCCGGTCCCGTCGAGCTCGCGCGCGGGATGGAGATCGGCCACGTGTTCCAGCTGGGGCGCTTCTTCGCGGAGACGCTGGGCCTCAAGGTGCTCGACGAGAACGGCAAGCTCGCGACCGTCACGATGGGGTCCTACGGGATCGGCGTCACGCGCATCCTCGCGATCATCGCCGAGCTCTCGAACGACGACCGCGGCCTCATCTGGCCAGAGGCGGTCGCCCCGTTCGACGTGCACGTCGTCGCGACCGGCAAGGGCGACGAGGCGTTCGCGCTCGCCGAGGAGCTCGCCGGCGCGCTGGAGGGCGCGCGGCTCGACGTGCTCTACGACGATCGTCCGAAGGTCTCGCCCGGCGTGAAGTTCGGCGATGCCGAGCTCATCGGCGTCCCGCGCCTCGTCGTCGTCGGCCGCGGCGCGGCCGAGCGCCAGGTCGAGCTGTGGGACCGGCGCTCTGGCGAGCGCGAGGTGGTCCCCGTCGAGGAGGCCGTCGCCCGCCTCACGGCCGCTCGATGACGACGGTCGACGACGACCTCGCCGCACTCCTCGACGCGGCGGGCATCACGGCGAATCGGACCCTCGTCGAGCGGATGCTGCGCGCCGCGCTCCAGCTCGGGCAGGACGGCACGTCCCGGCTCGATCTGAAGATCGCCGCGTCCGCCGTCACCGAGATGCGCTCCGCGTTCCGGCTGTTCCAGCCGTATGCGGGAGTTCCCAAGATCACGGTCTTCGGATCGGCGCGCACGCGGCCGGAGGACCCCCTCTACCGGCAGGCGCGCGATGCGGCCGCCGCGCTCGCCGAACGCGGCTGGATGGTCGTGACAGGCGCGGGCCCCGGAATCATGCGCGCGGCCGCGGAGGGCGCGGGCGACGAGCGCGCGCTCGGCGTGTCGATCCGCCTCCCGTTCGAGGAGAAGGCGGAGGGTGTCGTCGCCGACGACAGCCGCTCGGTCGAGATGAAGTACTTCTTCACGCGCAAGCTCATGCTCGTGAAGGAGTCGAGCGGATTCATCTGCCTGCCGGGCGGGTTCGGCACGCTCGACGAGCTGTTCGAGCTCCTCACTCTGCAGCAGACCGGCAAGGCCGAGCCCATGCCGATCGTCCTCCTCGACGCCCCCGGTGGCCGCTTCTGGCGCGGACTGGAGTCCTTCGTGACGGAGCAGCTGGAGCCGGCGGGCGTCATCTCGCCCGGCGACTTCGACCGCGTGCTCCTCACGGACTCCGCCGAGGAGGCGATCGCGGAGATCACCGGCTTCTGGCGCAACTACCACTCGCTCCGGTGGGTCGGCGAGCGCCTCGTGCTGCGGCTCCGTCACGAGCCGAGCGACACCGAGCTCGCCGAGCTCGACGCGACCTTCGGCCCGCTCCTCGCCGAGGGGCGCATCGAGCGCGTCGCGGCGCTCCCTCCCGAGGTCGCCGACGACGACCACGTCGACCTCCCTCGCATCGCCCTGCACCTGCGTCGACGCGAGGTCGGGTCGCTCCACCGCCTCATCGCCGCTGTGAACGGGCTCGCCTCCGCGCGCTGACCGGCGCGCCCGGGGCGACGACGCACAGCCGCCGCCCCTGCTCATCCGGTATCGTTGCGGAGATATCGGCGAGACGTGTGCCGGTGAGAGCTGAATACTGGAGGGCCCTGTGGACATCGATCTCGGATTGCTTCGGACGGTCGAGCGCGAGAAGGAGATCCCCTTCGACGAACTCGTCCGCATCATCGAGCAGGCGATCCTCACCGCCTACGGCAAGCACATCTCGCAGTCGGGCGAGATCCCCGAGGGGGCACGCGCCCGTCTCGACAGGAAGAGCGGCCACGTGGCCATCCTCCTCCCCGTCCGGGACGACGAGGGCGCCGTCGTCGGCGAGGAGGAGACGACCCCCGACGACTTCGGTCGCATCGCGGCCTATGCGGCGAAGCAGGTCATCAGCCAGCGACTGCGCGACATCGCCGACGACGCCGTGCTCGGCGAGTTCCGCGGCAAGGAGGGCGACATCGTCGCGGGCGTCGTCCAGCAGGGGCCCAACCCCCGGATGATCCACGTCGACCTCGGCACCGTCGAGGCCATCCTCCCCCCCGAGGAGCAGGTTCCGGGCGAGGAGTACGCACACGGATCGCGGCTCCGCGTCTACGTCACGAGCGTCGCGAAGGGCACCAAGGGCCCGCAGATCACGGTCTCGCGCACCCACCCCGGGCTCGTCCGGAAGCTCTTCGCGCTGGAGGTGCCGGAGATCGCGAACGGCCTCGTCGAGATCACCTCGCTCGCGCGAGAGGCGGGGCACCGCACGAAGATCGCCGTGCGCGCCAACGACCCCTCCATCAACGCCAAGGGCGCCTGCATCGGCGAGCTCGGGCGGCGCGTGCGCGCCGTCACGGAGGAGCTGAGCGGAGAGAAGATCGACATCGTCGACCACGACGACGAGCTGCCGAAGTTCGTCGCGAACGCGCTCTCGCCCGCCAAGGTCACGAGCGCCTTCGTGCTCGACGCCTCGACGAAGGCCGTGCGCGCCCTCGTGCCGGACTACCAACTCTCGCTCGCCATCGGCAAGGAGGGCCAGAACGCCCGCCTCGCCGCCAAGCTCACGGGCGCCAAGATCGACATCCAGCCCGACAGCGTGCTCGAGGAGTAACCGCAGGATGGCCGGCCCCGCGACACGCGCGGAGGCGGCCGCGACACCAAGGTGTAGGATGGAACCCGTACGGACGTGCGTCGCCTGTCGCACGCGTGCCTCCCGAACCGCCCTCCTCAGGGTGGTGGTCATCGATTCCGAACTCGTCGCAGACGAGCGCGCGATCATGCCGGGCAGGGGCGCGTGGGTCCATCCGACCCCCGAGTGCATCGGGATCGCGGTGAAGCGCCGCGCCTTCGTTCGGGCACTGCGCGTGTCGGGCCCGCTCGACACGCAGACCTTCGAGAAATGGCTGTCAGCTATGGAAACCAAGTGAACGGCTCGAAATGAGTCCCGTCCGACTTCACTGAGGTCTGCCCTGTCCGGGGCAGGCCGCCCCAGACAGGAGAATTGTGGCAAAACCACGCGTACATGAGATCGCAGCGGAGCTCGGCGTCGACAGCAAGGTCGCGCTCGCGAAGCTGAAGGAGCTCGGCGAGTTCGTCAAGAGCCCGTCGTCGACGATCGAGCCGCCCGTCGCGCGCAAGCTGCGCGCCGCGCTCGAGTCGGAGGGCTCCGCGAAGCCGGCGGCCGAGGGATCGGCGAAGCCCGCCGCTCCGCGCGCCCCCGGCCGCCCCGGGCCCGCGGCCGCGCGCCCCGGCGCCCCGAAGCCCGGCCCCGCGCGCCCCGCGGAGAAGCCCGCCGTCGAGGAGCCGGCAGCCCCGGCGCCCGCCGCTGCCGCGCCTTCCGCCCCGGCGAAGCGGGCAGCCGCCGCACCCGCGGCACCCGCCGCGGCGAAGCCCGCCGCCGCGATCGCGTCGGCCGACGAGGCGCCGACGGCGTCCGGTGCGCCCACGCCCGGCCCCCGCCCCGGCGGCCCGCGTCCCGGCAACAACCCGTTCTCGACCCAGCAGGGCATGGGCAAGCGCCCCGCCGCAGGTCCCCGTCCGGGCAACAATCCCTTCGCGTCGCAGCAGGGCATGGGCCAGCGCCCGACGCCCGGCAACATCCCGCGCCCGCCGAAGCCGCAGGCTCCGCGTCCCGGCGCACCCCGGCCTGGTGCTCCGCGCCCCGGCCGTCCCGGCGGCGGTCGTCCCGGCGGCGCCCCGTTCCAGCAGCGTCCCGGCGGCCCCGGTCGTCCCGGCGGCGCTCCCGGTGCCGGCGGCGGCTTCCGTCCCGGCGGCGGCGCTCCCGGCGGCGGCTTCGCCGGCCGTCCCGGCCCCGGCGGACGCGGACGAGGCGGCACCGCCGGCGCGTTCGGCAAGGGCGGCGGCAAGTCGAAGCAGCGCAAGTCGCGTCGGGCGAAGCGTCAAGAGTTCGAGATGCGGGAGGCCCCGATCGTCGGCGGCGTCAAGGTCCCGCGCGGCGACGGCAACACCGTCATCCGGATGCGCCGCGGCGCGTCGATCTCCGACTTCGCCGACAAGATCGAGGCCGCGACCGGCATGGTCTGCCAGCCCGGCAACCTCGTGACGGTGCTCTTCCACCTCGGTGAGATGGCCACCGCCACCGAGTCCCTCGACGAGGCGACCTTCGACGTGCTCGGCTCCGAGCTCGGCTACAAGGTGCAGATCGTCTCCCCCGAGGACGAGGACAAGGAGCTCCTCGAGGGCTTCGGCCTCGACCTCGAGAAGGAGGAGCTCGAGGAGGACGACGACGATCTCGAGATCCGTCCTCCCGTGGTCACCGTCATGGGCCACGTCGACCACGGCAAGACGCGACTGCTCGACGCCATCCGCAAGACGAACGTCGTCGCGGGCGAGGCCGGCGGCATCACGCAGCACATCGGCGCCTACCAGGTGTGGACGGAGCACGAGGGCTACGAGCGCGCGATCACCTTCATCGACACCCCGGGTCACGAGGCCTTCACGGCCATGCGCGCCCGCGGTGCCGAGGTGACCGACATCGCGATCCTCGTGGTCGCGGCCGACGACGGCATCATGCCGCAGACGGTCGAGGCCCTGAACCACGCGCAGGCGGCCGGCGTGCCGATCGTCGTCGCGGTGAACAAGATCGACAAGCCGGAGGCGAACCCGGCGAAGGTGCGCCAGCAGCTGACCGAGTACGGGCTCGTCGCCGAGGAGTACGGCGGAGACGTCATGTTCGTCGACGTGTCGGCGCGCCAGAACACGGGCATCCAGGACCTCCTGGACGCCGTGCTGCTGACGGCCGACGCGGGTCTCGACCTGCGCGCGAACCCGAACAAGGCCGCGCGCGGCATCGCGATCGAGGCGAAGCTCGACAAGGGCCGCGGCTCCGTGGCCACGGTCCTCGTGCAGTCGGGAACGCTGCGTGTCGGCGACCCGATCGTCGCGGGCACGGCGTACGGCCGCGTGCGCGCCATGGTCGACGAGAACGGCGACCAGGTCGTCGAGGCCGCCCCGTCGCGGCCCGTCCAGGTGCAGGGTCTCAGCTCGGTCCCCCGGGCCGGCGACACCTTCATCGTCACGGACGACGACCGCACGGCCCGCCAGATCGCCGAGAAGCGCGAGGCCGTCGAGCGCAACGCGCAGCTGGCCAAGGCCCGCAAGCGCATGTCGCTCGAGGAGTTCACGCGCGCCCTCGAGGAGGGCAAGGTCGAGTCGCTCAACCTCATCATCAAGGGCGACGTCGCCGGTGCCGTGGAGGCGCTGGAGGAGTCGCTCCTCAAGATCGAGGTCGACGACAGCGTGCAGCTGCGGATCATCCACCGCGGTGTGGGCGCGATCACCGAGTCCGACGTCAACCTCGCCACGATCGACAACGCGATCGTGATCGGCTTCAACGTCCGGCCGGACGCGAAGGCCCGCGAGGCGGCCGCCCGCGAGGGCGTCGACGTGCGCTTCTACTCCGTCATCTACAACGCGATCGACGACGTCGAGCAGTCGCTCAAGGGCATGCTCAAGCCGGAGTACGAGGAGGTGCAGTCGGGCGTCGCGGAGATCCGCGAGGTCTTCCGCTCCTCCAAGTTCGGCAACATCGCCGGTGTCATCGTGCGGTCGGGGACGATCACCCGCAACGCGAAGGCGCGCGTCATCCGCGACGGCGTCGTCATCGCGGACGGGCTCGCCATCGAGTCGCTGCGCCGCTTCAAGGACGACGTCACCGAGGTCCGCACGGACTTCGAGTGCGGTATCGGCCTGGGCAAGTACAACGACATCCAGATCGGCGACGAGATCGAGACGACCGAGATGGTCGAGAAGCCGCGTTCCTGACGCGTCTTCATGACACGATGGCCCTGCCGGGCGGCTCGCGCCGCCCGGCAGGGCCGTCTCTTCCCGAGGAGGACTGAACATGGCTGGAAACGAACGACAGGCCAGGCTCGCGGACCGCATCCGCGTCATCCTCGCCGAGCGGCTCGAGAAGGGGCTGCGCGATCCGCGGCTCGGGTTCGTGACGATCACCGACGTGCGCGTCACGGGCGACCTGCAGCACGCGTCGGTGTTCTTCACCGTCTACGGCTCCGACGAGGAGCGCGCCTCCAGCGGCGCGGCTCTCAAGGCCGCGACCGGGATGCTGCGCAGCGAGGTCGGTCGCAAGCTCAACACGCGCCTCACCCCCACGCTCGAGTTCATCCCCGATGCGCTGCCGGAATCGGCGGACCACCTGGCTGCGCTGCTGCAGGAGGCGCGCGAGCGCGATCAGGCCGTGGCCGGTCTCGCGGCGGGCGCCCGGTACGCGGGTGACGAGGACCCCTACGTCAAGCCCCGCGTGGACGACGAGGACTGACGCTCACCGCGGCAGTCGCAGCTCTCCGCCCTCCGCCTCCACGAGGCCGTCGGCGAGGAGCGAGAGGATGGCCCGGTCGCGCTGTGCGCGGTCGGGCCATCCTGCGAGCACGGCGTCCTCCGCGACGGGAGAGGGATCGCGGTCGCGCAGCAGCCGCAGGACGGCGCCTCGCGCCTGCCGGTCGCTGCCCTCGTACCGCGCCTGGCGCCGACGGGTGTCGGGCGTCTCCGGACGACCAGCGGCGACCCATGCGCACAGGTGCTGGACGGGGCACTCGCCGCAGCGGGGCGTCCGCGCCGTGCAGATGACCTGGCCGAGCTCCATGGCCGCTGCGTTCATCACGGCGGCGTCCGGCGCGGCCGGCGGCAGGAGGTCCGTCATCTCGGCGAGGTCGCGACGATGCGGAGGGGCGGGCTGCGCCCTCCCGTGCACGGCCCGCGCGATCACGCGCCGCGTGTTCGTGTCGACGACGGGATGCCTGTCGCCGTAGGCGAAGGCGGCGACGGCGCGCGCCGTGTAGTCGCCGATGCCCGTGAGGGCGAGCAGATCGTCGACGTCGCGAGGGACGACGCCGTGATGGCGGTCGCGGATCTCGACCGCGGCGCGGTGGAGCCACAGCGCGCGGCGCGGGTACCCGAGGTTGGCCCAGAGGCGCACGGCCTCTGCCGGCGCGTCATCGGCGAGGGCCGTCGGCGTGGGCCAGCGCTCGAGCCATTCGGCGAGCCGCGGGACGACGCGCGCCACGGGCGTCTGCTGCAGCATGAACTCGCTGACGAGCGTGCCCCACGCGCCGAACCCCGGCCGGCGCCATGGGAGATCGCGCGCGTGGGCGCGGAACCACGGCGCGAGGGCGTCGGCGAGCGCGAGGTCGGGCATCCCTCCACCCTAGGACGGCCGTCGCGACCGAAGCGTTATCGGACGGCGTCCCAACCGTTACCGACATACCGCAACCCGCCGCTAGCGTCGAGAGGGGGATCGACGGAGGAGTCTCATCATGTCGCGCACACGCTCTGCCGCCGCGCTCGCGGGAGCGCTCGCGCTCGCGCTCGCCGGCTGCGCGTCGCCGGGGGGCGCGGAGCCGGGCACGACGGACTCATCCGCGCCGTCCAGCGCGACCCCGTCGCAGACGCCGGCCACGCCGCCGCCCACGCCCTCCACGCCAGGGCGCGACGAGGAGGACCCCGCCGATCCTGCCACGTGGGAGATCGAGGACGGGTCGATCGGGCCGGTGGAGCTGGGCGAGCCGTTCGCGCAGACGCTGGCGGGGCTCCCCGCCGAGTGGATCAACGACGACAGCTGCGCCTGGGTGGCGTACTGGTCCTCACCCGACGGCACCTACCTCGTGTCCTTCCAGCGCGATGCCGACGCCGGTGCGGACGGCCCTGTCGTCGGCGTCGCCGTGGAGTGGCTGAGCGATATGACCGGCATCGGCCCGCGCACGGAGGAGGGGCTCGGCGTGGGCGCGCAGCGCGACGACGTGCTCGCGGTCTTCCCCGACGCGGAGGAGGTCGCCTCGCCCGTCGACGGCGTCTCGCATCTCCGCGTCCGCGACGACGACGCCGAGGACGGCGCGCTCTTCTTCACCTACTCCGACGGCGGCGACGGTGCCGGATCGGTGACCGTGACGACGCAGGAGACGCCGTCCTACGAGGCCTGCGCCTGAGGGGCTCCCGCGCGCGAGCGCCTAGGCTGGAGGGATGGCACAGGCTCATCCCACGGCAGGGGGCATCCTCCTCGTCGACAAGCCGGGCGGGCTGACGAGCCACGACGTCGTCGCCCGCACGCGGCGCGCGTTCGGCACCCGCAAGGTCGGCCACGCCGGCACGCTGGACCCCATGGCGACGGGCCTCCTCGTGATCGGCGTGGAAGGATCGACCCGGCTCCTCACGTACCTCGTCGGCCTCGGCAAGACCTACACGGCCACCATCCGCCTCGGCGCGGCGACGACGACGGACGACGCCGAGGGCGAGACGCTCGCGCCCGTCGACGAGGTCGCGCTCGCGGCCGTGGCGGATGCCGCGATCGCCGACGGCGTCGCGGCGCTCACGGGCGCGATCTCGCAGGTGCCGAGCGCGGTGTCCGCGATCAAGGTCGACGGCCGCCGCGCGTACGACCGCGTGCGCGCCGGGGAGGAGGTCTCGCTCGCGGCACGGGAGGTGACGATCTCGCGATTCGACGTGAAGGCCATCCGCCGTTCGGCCGGGGCGATCGACCTCGACGTCGTCGTCGACTGCTCGTCCGGGACGTACATCCGCGCCCTCGCGCGCGACCTGGGGGCGTCGCTCGGCATCGGCGGGCACCTCACGGCGCTCCGCCGCACGCATGTCGGCCCCTTCGGCGTGGCGGAGGCTGCGGCCGTCGACGCGCTCGACGACGCGGTGCTCCTCCCCGCCGCCGAGGTGGCGGCGCGCGTCCTCGGCCGCTTCGACGCGACCGCCGACGAGGCCAGGGACCTCCGCCACGGCAAGCGCCTGGAGGGAGCGGCCGTCCGCCTGGCGGGCGCGCGCGCCGCGGCGATCGACCCGGACGGCGTGCTCGTCGGCGTGGTGGAGAAGCGGGGCGCCGCGCTCAAGAGCGCCATGAACATGCCGGAGTCGCTGTCGTGATCGAGTGGTTCACCGTGGCGCAGGTCGGCGTCGCGGCGGCGGCAGGGCTCCTGTGCGTCGTCCTGGGCCTCGTCGGGCGCCGCCCCGGCGACGTGTCGGTGGGCGCGCTCGCCCTCGTCGAGCTGCTCCTGCTCGCCCAGATCGTCGTGGCGATCGTCGCGCCGCTCGCGGGGAACCCGCCCACGGGGGACCTGCTGGAGTTCTGGACGTACCTCGTATCGGCCGCGCTCCTGCCCGCCGCCGGCATCGTGTGGGCGTTCGTCGACAGGAGCCGCTGGAGCGTCGTCGTGATGGGCGTGCTCGCGCTCGCCGTGGCGGTCATGGTGTACCGCATGCACGTCATCTGGACCATCCAGGGCGCGTGAGGCCGGATCGCCCTCCCCTCGGGAGAACTAGACTGGAGCGGTTATGACACAGACCGCGCGCACCCGCCGGATGACCGGCGTCGGCATCGTCCTCGTGTTCGTCTACGGCGTCATGGCGCTCGCCGCCACAGGCCGCTCGTTCGTGCAGATCGTGCGCGCGTTCGACGAGGCGCCGCTCGCCTACGCGCTCTCGGCCGCATCGGCCGTCGTCTACATCCTCGCGACGCTCGCGCTCCTGTTCGCGAAGAGCCCGGCGTGGTACCGGGTCGCGTGGGTCTCGGTCCTGTTCGAGCTGGCGGGCGTGCTCGTCGTGGGAACCCTCAGCGTCGCGCTCCCCGCGCTCTTCCAGCACCCCACGGTGTGGTCGCTCTACGGCAGCGGCTACGTCTGGATTCCGCTCGTCCTGCCCTTCTTCGGCATCTGGTGGCTGCGCACGCATGCACCGGAGGCGGGAGCATGATGCTCTTCCGCAACGCGGACGAGGTGCCCGTCGGCTTCGGTCCGTCGGTCGTCGCGATCGGCAAGTTCGACGGCCTCCACGCCGGCCACCGCGCCATCGTCGAGCGGATGCTCGTGGACGCGGCGGGGACGGGGTCGCGCACCGTGGCCGTCACGTTCGACCGCAACCCGCTCGCGCTCATCGCGCCGGAGAAGTGCCCGAGGCCACTCATCGGCGTCGCGCAGAAGATCGACCTGCTCGACGGCACGGGGATCGACGCGACCCTGGTGCTCGCCTTCGACGACGAGCTCGCGGGGGAGGAGCCGGAGCGCTTCGTCGAGCGCGTGCTCGTCGGAGCCCTGCACGCCGAGCGCGTGCTCGTGGGCGGCGACTTCCGGTTCGGCCGCGGCGGAGCGGGCGACTCCGCCCTCCTCGAGCGGATGGGGGCGGTCCACGGCTTCACGGTCGAGGTCATGCCCGACATCGCGAGCGCGGGCGACGGCCGCCGGGTGTCGTCCACCTGGATCAGGGAACTGCTCGATGCGGGCGAGGTGGAGCGCGCGGCGAAGCTGCTCGGCCGCCCGCACGGCATGCGGGGCGAGATCGTGCACGGTCTGAAGCGCGGCCGCGAACTGGGGTTCCCGACCGCGAACCTCGCCGAGGACGCGGAGGGCTTCGTACCGGCCGACGGCGTCTACGCCGGGTGGCTCATCGTGCCGCGTGGCGACCTCGGCTCGGTCGTGCGCTATCCGGCCGCGATCTCGGTGGGCACCAACCCGACCTTCGACGACGTCGAGCGCCGCCAGGTGGAGGCCTACGTGCTCGACGAGGCCGATCTCGACCTGTACGGGCTGCGTGTCGAGGTGCAGTTCGTCGCGCGCATCCGCGGAATGGTCGCCTTCGAGGGCGTCGAGAGGCTCATCGACCAGATGGCCGACGACGTCGCGCACGTCGGCGACGCCCTCCGCCAGGGCTGAGGGCGTCGCGGACGGCGCCTCAGTAGGAGGTGGCGTCCTCCGTCGTGGAGGCCGCGCCGCCGGCCTCGCGGGCACGCAGCTCGCCGAGGATGGTCGCGCTCGCGCTCGTCCCGAGCCGGGTCGCGCCGGCCCCCAGCATGGCGATGGCCGCGTCGAGGCCGCGGACGCCGCCGGACGCCTTCACCTGCACGGTCTCCGACACCGTGCGGCGCATGAGCGCCACGTGCTCGACCGTTGCACCGCCCCCGGCGAAGCCCGTCGACGTCTTCACGAAGGACGCGCCGCCGGCTTCGGTGAGACGGCTGCCGCGCTCGATCTGCTCCTCGTCGAGGAGGCTCGTCTCGAGGATGACCTTGGTGACGAGGCCGCCGGCGGCGGCCACGACCTCGCGGATGTCGGCGACGACGCGGTCGTCCTCGCCGCCGCGCAGGGCTCCGATGTGCACGACCATGTCGAACTCCGTCGCGCCGTCGTCGAGGGCCCGCCGCAGCTCGGCCGTCTTGGCCGCCGTCGAGGTCGTGCCGTGGGGGAACCCGATGACGGTGCCGACCGCGACTCCCGTCCCGTCGAGACGGCGCACGGCGTAGGGGATGTCGGAGGGGCGGACGCAGACGCTGAACACGCCCCACTGCGCGGCGATGTCGAGCTCCCGGTCGACGTCGGCGCGCGTGAAGTCCGGCTTGAGGATCGCGTGGTCGATGGCGGCGGCGACAGCCGCCTCGGTGAGCTCGATGGGCATGCGACCAGCCTACCCGCGTGGGTGGTGCGGAATACCCCTGGGGGGTATCGTGTTCAGTGACGTGACAGCGAAGGAGGATGCGCCATGGCGGTGACAGAGGAGGCCGGCGGGCGACCCGTCGTGCTCGACATCGACGGCATGACCTGCGCGAGCTGCGTCGCCCGGGTCGAGAAGCGCCTGCGGAGCGTGCCGGGCGTCGACGCGAGCGTCAACCTCGCGACCGAGTCGGCGAGGGTGACCGCGCCCGCCGGTGTCGAGGACGACGCGCTCGTCGCGGCCGTCCGATCGGCGGGATACGACGCCGTCGTGCGCCGCCCCGCAGCGACGCAGGGGCGCACCGTTCGCCACGATCACGGTGTCCATGAGCACGGCGATCGTGAGCACGGTGTCCATGAGCGCAGTGCCCATGAGCACGCGGGTGCGGCGGGCCACGTGCACGACGTCGAGGACCGGCCGGGTGCCGTGACGCTGCGGACACGGCTCGTGGTGTCGGCCGTGCTGGCCGTCCCCGTCGTGCTCGTGTCGATGATCATGCCCCTCCAGGTACCGGGATGGCAGTGGGCGGCGCTCGTCGCGACGGCCGTCGTCGTCGTGTGGGGCGGATGGCCGTTCCACAGGGCGGCGTTCGCCGCCGCCCGTCACGGCGCCGCCACGATGGACACGCTCATCACACTGGGGACGGCGGCCGCGCTGCTGTGGAGCGCAGGGGCGACGGTCCTCGGCGACGGGCACGTGTACTTCGAGACGGCGGCCGTCATCACCGTCTTCCTCCTGCTCGGGCGCGTCATCGAGCAGAGGTCGAAGCGCACGGCGGGAGCCGCGCTGCGCGCCCTGCTCGAGCTGGGCGCGAAGGACGTCGTGCTGGCCGCCCCCGACGGCCGAGACGGCGCGCGCGTGCCGATCGGCTCCCTCGCGGAGGGCGACCGGTTCGTCGTGCGGCCCGGCGAGCGGATCGCCGCGGACGGCGTCGTCGAGAGCGGATCGGCGGCCGTCGACACGAGCATGCTCACGGGCGAGTCGGTCCCCGTCGCGCGCGGAGAGGGCGACTCCGTCACGGGCGGGACGATCGCCGCGGACGGGCGGCTCGTCGTCGTCGCGACGGCCGTGGGAGAGGCGACCCGGCTGGCGCACATGGCACGGCTCGTCGAGGACGCGCAGGCGGGCAAGAGCCGCGTGCAGCGTCTGGCCGACCGCATCTCGGCGGTGTTCGTCCCCATCGTGATCGCCCTCGCCGTGGCCACCTTCGCGGGATGGCTCATCGCCGGTCAGCCCGTCGACGCCGCGTTCACGGCCGCCGTCGCCGTCGTCATCATCGCCTGCCCGTGCGCGCTGGGCCTCGCGACCCCCGTCGCCATCCTCGTCGGCACGGGGCGGGGAGCGCAGCGCGGCATCCTCGTGACGGGCCCCGAGGCCATCGAGACCGCGGGCGGCGTCGACGTCGTCGTGCTGGACAAGACGGGCACCGTGACGCAGGGGCGGATGGCCGTCGAGGGCGTGGTCGTCGCCGGCGGCGTCTCCGAGCGCGACGCCCTGCGGACGGCGGCGGCGCTCGAGGGCGCCTCCGCCCACCCGATCGCGCGCGCCGTCGTCGAGGCCGCGGGCGGCGAGCCCGATGCGGTGGAGGACTTCCGCGACCACGCGGGTCGCGGCGTGACGGGCGTCGTCGGAGGCCGTCGCGCGTTCGCAGGCAGCCCGGCCTTCGCCGCGGATCAGAGCACGCGCCTGCCGGACGCGCTCGCCGAGGCGGTCGACGACGCCGTCGCGACGGTCGTCGTGGTCGGCTGGGCGGAGGACGCCGACGCCCCGCTCGAGGCCAGGGCCGTGCTCCTCGTCGCCGACGCCGTCCGGTCCGATTCCGCCGCCGCCATCGCTCGCCTGCGCGCCCTCGGTCTCGAGCCCGTCCTGCTCACGGGCGACGCCGAGCCGATCGCGCGCCGGGTCGCCGACGCCGTCGGCATCGACCGCGTCGTCGCCGGCACCGACCCCGAGGGCAAGCTCGCCGAGATCGCGCGCCTGCGGGCCGACGGCCATCGGGTGGCGATGGTGGGCGACGGCGTCAACGACGCCGCGGCGCTCGCCGCGGCCGACCTCGGCATCGCGATGGGCGGGGGAGCCGACGCGGCTCTGCACGCGAGCGACGTCACGCTCGTGCGCGCGTCGCTCGACGCCGCCGCCGATGCCGTGAGGCTGTCGAGGCGCACCATGTCGATCATCCGCGGCAACCTCGTGTGGGCGTTCGGATACAACGTGGCGGCCATCCCGCTCGCCGCGCTCGGCCTGCTCGACCCCATGATCGCCGCGGCGGCGATGGCGTTCTCGAGCGTCTTCGTCGTGCTGAACAGCCTGCGGCTGCGCCGCTTTCGCTGAGGCGCGCCCCATCGGATGCGATTGCATCACGATCGGGGTGCGCCCCCGCGCGGCGGGACGGTCGCTCCGCTACCGTCGGACGCATGATGCGCCGCCTCGCCCTCGCCGTCGTGCCGGCGGCCTTCGTGCTCACGGCGGCGGGGTGCGCCTCCGGCGGGCTCGGCCCGGCGCCCGCCGAGACCTCGTCCGTGCCCGTGACGACGGAGACGGGCGCTCCGGTCACGCCGACCCCCGCGACCACGGCACCCGCGGCGCCGACGCCGACGACGGAGCCCTCCGAGGGCATCGCCCTGCCGGCGAGCTGCGAGCAGGTGTGGTCGCCCGAGGCGCTCGCCATCCTGAGCGAGGACGTGGGACCGCTGAACGACCCCGGTCTCACGATGCTCTCGACCGAGGTCGTGCCGGCGCTCGAGGTGCTCGACACGGTGCCGAGCCTGCGCTGCACGTGGGGCCTGCCGAGCGACGTCGGGATCGCCACGACCGTCGCGATCGTCGACGACGCGCAGGCGGACGCCGTCCTCGCGGCGCTGCAGGAGCAGGCGTTCGCCTGCGAGGACCGCGTCGTCGTGACGCGCTGCGAGCTCAGGGACACCTTCGACGGCGCTCCCGAGGGCGAGGGCGGCGAGGTCCACGTGCTGGGCGGCAACGGGTGGGTGTCCACCCACTGGCTGAACGCGGACGTCGAGCCCGAGTACACCGACGACGTCATCGCGACGCTCTGGGGCTGAGACGCGGTCGGGGTCGCCCGATGGCGTAGAATGCCCGTGAAGCTTCCGTTCTCCCGATCGACGCGTGTGCGCCGGGGGGACGGGACGCGTCATCGGACGCCGGTTCGCGAGCGCTCCGGTCGTCGCCCGGTCCCGCCGGACGGCGCCGCCCGCACTCCGGCGGCGCATGGCGCACGCACGACCTCGACCTGACCTGCGGCGACATCCGCGGGCAGCGACGCTCAGGAGGAGCATGCCGACCACGGCACCCGCGCGACAGCGCAAGAAGTCCTCGTCCGCCCGGCGCGACGACGAGGCCCCCGTCATCCCGATCCTCGCCCGGAAGGTGCGCGAGATCGAGGCGAAGGCACAGCGCAACAAGCTCGGCCCCACGAACCGCGTCAAGTTCCAGGTGATCGCGTTCCTCGTCCGCGAGGAGCGCGCCCGCGTGAAGGCCGACACGGCCATCACCGACGCCGCCCGCGCCGAGCTGCTCAAGCGGCTCGACGGCGTCGCGACCATCCTCGCCAAGACGGCGGCGCGCGACACCTCGCTCATCCAGCTCCTCGAGGCCGATCACGCGACCTCGCCCGTGGCGCGCCGCATGCGCCGCGACTGGCTGCTCGAGTCGGGTGCCGATCTGCCGCCGGAGGAGCTCGTCATCTCCGACGAGAAGCCCGTCGTGCAGGCCGCGGTCCTCCCCGCCGTCGTGTCGGAGCGCGCTGTCACGCCGCCGCAGATCGAGACGCGCCGCGAGGCGAATCCGTTCCTCGCCCCCGATCTGTCGCGCGCGCCATCCGGGCCGACCCCGCGTCGTCGACTCGACGGCTGGGAGCTCATGGGCCCGCTCTACAAGGCGTTCGAGCTGGGCGCCGGCGGGGGCGCGGCCACCATGCCGCTGCCCGACGTGCCCGAGTTCGACCGGCTCTCGCCCAAGGGACTCGAGGTCATGCCGCACCAGTCGCGGTTCCTCGAGGCCGTGCGGCAGGGGCACCGGTCGTTCCTCCTCGCCGACGAGCCGGGTCTCGGCAAGACTGCGGAATCGGTGCTCGCGGCGTCGGTCGCGGAGGCCTATCCGCTCGTGGTCGTCGTGCCGAACGTCGTGAAGATGAACTGGGCGCGCGAGGTGGAGCGCTGGACGCCGCAGCGCCGCGCCACGGTCATCAACGGCGACGGGCAGGACGTCGACGCGTTCGCCGACGTGTTCATCGTGAACTACGAGATCCTCGACCGCCACATCGGATGGCTGTCGACGCTCGGGCTGCGGGGGATGGTCGTCGACGAGGCGCACTTCATCAAGAACCTCACGTCGCAGCGGTCGCAGAACGTCCTCGCCCTCGCGCGGGGAATCCGAGAGACCACCCCGGGCGGCGAGCCGCTCATGCTCGCCCTGACGGGCACGCCGCTCATCAACGACGTCGAGGACTTCGACGCGATCTGGCGCTTCCTCGGCTGGACGAACGGCGAGAAGCCCGGCCCCGAGCTCATGGAGAAGCTCGACGCGACGGGGCTGACGCCCGCCGACAAGGCCTTCTACCCCGAGGCCCGCGACGCCGTCATCTCGCTCGGCATTGTCCGCCGACGCAAGAAGGACGTCGCGAAGGACCTCCCCGACAAGCTCGTGGCCGACCTCCCCGTGCAGCTCGACGACGAGTTCGGGCGCGGCATCCGCGCGGCCGAGCGCGAGCTCGGCGGCCGGCTCGCCGCACGGTACCGCCGCATCATCGAGGCGCGCGGCGACAGGGGCCTCGCGCCGGGCGAGATCGACGACGACATCGTGCGCCTCGTGGCGCAGGGCGAGCTCGACGAGTCGAAGGCCGCCGGCACCGAGGGCGACAACGTCTTCGCGATGGTGCGCCGCATCGGCCAGGCCAAGGCGCTGCTCGCGGCGGACTACGCCGCGCAGCTGCAGCGCTCGGTCGGCAAGGTCGTCTTCTTCGCCAAGCACATCGATGTCATGGACCAGGCGGAGGCGCACTTCGCCGCGGCCGGGATCAAGGCCGTCTCCGTGCGCGGAGAGCAGTCCGGCGCCGTCCGGCAGGCCGCGATCGACGCGTTCAACAACGACCCGGAGGTCGGCATCGCGGTGTGCTCGCTCACCGCAGCCGGTGTCGGCGTCAACATGCAGGTGGCCTCGAACGTCGTGCTGGCCGAGCTCAGCTGGACGGCCGCGGAGCAGACGCAGGCGATCGACCGCGTGCACCGCATCGGCCAGGACGAGCCCGTCACCGCCTGGCGCATCATCGCCGCGCACACGATCGACACGAAGATCGCGGAGCTCATCGACCGCAAGCAGGGTCTCGCGGGTCGCGCGCTCGACGGCGAGGTCTGGGACGAGACGTCGAGCGACTCCGTGCAGCTCGCCGCGCTCATGCACGTGCTCCGCCAGGCGCTCGGCGGCGACTGACGCGCTCGGCTCCCGGGGCGTGAACACGGCGGCCCGGGATGCCCTAGCGTTGTTCTCATGAAGATCGGCGTTCTGACGAGTGGTGGCGACTGCCCCGGCCTCAATGCAGTCATCCGCGGCGCGGTGCTCAAGGGCACCGAGGCGTACGACATGGAGTTCGTCGGCATCCGCGACGGCTGGAAGGGCCTCGTGGAGGCGGACTTCTTCCCGCTCACGCGCCGTGACGTGAAGGGCCTGTCGAAGGTCGGCGGGACCATCCTCGGCACGAGCCGCACGAACCCCTACGAGGGCGACCGCGGGGGGGCGGAGAACATCGCGAAGACGCTCTACGGGCACAAGCTCGACGGCATCATCGCGATCGGCGGCGAGGGGACCCTCGCGGCCGCTCAGCGCCTCAACAACGACGGCATCCCCGTGCTCGGCGTGCCGAAGACGATCGACAACGACCTGCGGGCGACGGACTACTCGTTCGGGTTCGACACGGCCGTCAACATCGCCACCGACGCCATGGACCGGCTCCGCACGACGGGCGACTCGCACCAGCGCTGCATGGTGGCCGAGGTCATGGGCCGTCACGTCGGCTGGATCGCCCTGCACTCCGGGATGGCGGCGGGCGCGCACATCATCTGCATCCCCGAGGTGCCGCTGTCGCTCGAGGAGATCACCGAGCACGTGCTCGCGGCGGCCGAGCGCGGTCGCGCTCCGCTCGTCGTCGTGGCGGAGGGCTTCACGCTGAAGGGCCAGTCCGAGGCGTACAGCGACAAGGGGCTCGACGCGTTCAACAGGCCGCGCCTGGGCGGGATCAGCGAGGTGCTCGCGCCCCTCATCGAGCAGGCGACCGGGATCGAGACCCGCTCGACGGTGCTCGGCCACATCCAGCGCGGCGGCGCCCCCTCGGGCTTCGACCGCGTGCTCGCGACGCGTCTGGGCCTGCACGCCGCCGACGCCGTCGTGGACGGCGCCTGGGGGCAGATGGTCGCCATGCAGGGCACCGACATCGTGCGCGTGCCGTTCGAGGAGGCCCTCGGCGAGCTGCACACGGTGCCGCTCAGCCGCTACGAGGAGGCGGCCGCCCTCTTCGGCTGACCCGCCGCGGGCGGGGCGGCGTCGCCCGCCCCGCCTAGGCTGGGCGCATGCACCAGCTCGGCAGCCATCCGCCAGCCCGCCGCACGATCGTGCACCTCAGCGACACCCATCTGCTCGAAGGGCCGCTGAACGGGCGCATCGACACCGAGGCCAATCTCGTCCGCGCGCTCGCGCGCGTCGAGCGGCTCGTCGGCGGGGTCGACGCGCTCGTGCTCACGGGCGATCTGACCGACCTCGCCGAGGAGTCGGCGTACCGCCGGCTGCGGGCGCTGGTCGAGCCGGTGGCGGCGCGCCTCGGCGCGCCCGTCGTGTGGGTGGCAGGCAACCACGACGAGCGCGCCCCGCTGCGGTCGGCGCTCCTGGGAGGAGAGCCGAGCCTCGAACCCGTCACCTCGGTGCACGACCTCGGCGGCCTCCGCCTCATCGCCCTCGACTCCTCGGTGCCCGGCTGGCACCACGGTCGGCTGGGCGACGAGCAGCTGGACTGGCTGCGCCGCGAGCTGGCGGAGCCAGCGCCGCTCGGGACGCTCCTGGCTCTGCACCATCCGCCGCTGCCGAGCCACGTCCCGCTCTTCGACATCCTCGAGCTGCAGGACCAGCCGGCGCTGGCCGACGCGATCCGCGGCACCGACGTGCGGGCCATCCTCGCGGGCCATCTGCACTACGCCACGAGCGGCACGTTCGCGGGGATCCCCGTGAGCGTCGCGTCCGCATCGTGCTACACGATGGACATCGCGCGCCCCGCGCTGTCGGTGAACGGGATGGACGCGGGGCAGACGTTCCAGCTCGTGCACGTGTACGACGACACCGTGACGCACGCCGTCGTCCCGGTGGAGGCCGCCGACCCCAACGACTTCTTCACGCCGGAGTGGTACGCGCGGATGGCCGCCCTGACGCCGCACGAGCGGCTGGAGCGCTTCTCGCGCAAGCCGGCGTGACGCTCAGGCGTCGACGCCCATGACGTCGAGCATCCACGCGAGCTGGAACGCCCGCTCCCTCCACGCGTTGTAGCGGCCGCTCACGCCGCCGTGACCGGCGACCATCTCGCACCGCAGCAGCGCGTCGGCGCCGACCTCTCGCAGCCGCGCCACCCACTTCGCGGGCTCGACGTAGAACACGCGCGTGTCGTTGAGCGACGTCATCGCGAGGACGCGGGGGTACGCGACGTCGTCGCGCACGTTCTCGTACGGCGTGTACGACTTCATGTACGCGTACACCTCGGCGTCGTGGAGGGGATCGCCCCACTCCTCCCACTCGATGACGGTGAGGGGGAGCGAGGGGTCGAGGATCGTCGTGAGCGCGTCGACGAAGGGCACGTCCGCGAGGATGCCCGCGAAGAGCTCGGGGGCGAGGTTCGCGACGGCCCCCATGAGGAGGCCGCCCGCGGAGCCGCCCTCGGCGACCATCCGCTCCGGCGTGGTGAAGCCGTGCGCGACGAGGTGGCGGGCGACGTCGACGAAGTCCGTGAACGAGTTGCGCTTGCGCGAGAGCTTGCCGTGCTCGTACCACGCGCGGCCCAGCTCGCCTCCGCCGCGCACGTGCGCCACGGCGAACACGACGCCGCGATCGAGCTCGGACAGCCGCGCGTACGAGAACCCGGGGTCGATGGAGTGCTCGTAGGAGCCGTATCCGTACAGGTGCAGGGGGCGCGGCTCCGCGCCCGGCTCGCCGAACGAGCGCCTCCACACGAGCGAGACCGGGATGGCCGTGCCGTCGGCGGCGGGCACCCACAGGCGCTCCTGCGCGTAATCTGCGGCGTCGTAGCCGCCGCGCACCTCGACGCGCTTGAGCTCGCGCAGCTCGCCCGTGTCGACGACGTAGTCGTAGACGGCGCCGGGAGTCGTGAACGAGCCGTAGCTGAGGCGCACGACGGGCTGGGCCCACTCGGGGTTCCCGCCGGAGCCGGCGTCGTACAGCGGCTCGTCGAAGGCGACCTCGCGCACCTCGTGCGTCGTGTAGTCGAGGATGCCGACGCGCGGGATGCCGTCGGAGCGGTACTCGACGATCGCGAAGTCGCGCAGGCAGTCGACGCTCTCGAGTCGCGTGCCGGGGGTGTGGGGGATGATCGTCTCCGGCTCCGCGTCCTCGTCGTCGGCGGGCAGCCGGACGAGCTCGAAGTCGAGGGCGCCCTGGTTGTGCAGGACGTAGATCCAGTCGCGTCCGTCGATCACGGCGTGGTCGACGGAGTACTCCACCCCTGCCGAGCGGTCCCACACGGTGAGGGAGTCCACCGCGTCGGGGTCCTCGATGAGGAGCGGCAGATCGGCGACCGCGATGAGGTCGATCTCGCTCGTGGTGTTCGACGCCGACTCGATCGCGAGGTAGCGGCGGCTGCGCGTGAAGCCCGCGCCGATCCAGAACGACTCGTCGTCCTCGTGGGCGATCTCGACGTCGCCGTCGCGGCCGGGTTCGCCGACGCGGTGCAGCCAGACCCCGTCAGGGCGCCAGGCGTCATCGACAGTGGAGTACACGACGTATGCCCCGTCCGGCGTGAAGCGGGCGCCGCCGCCGACCCCCTCGAGCACGTCGGGCAGCTCCTCGCCCGTCGCGATGTCGCGGATCCGCACCGTGTAGCGCTCGTCGCCGGCGGTGTCCACGCCCCACAGCATGCGCGACCCGTCTGTCGTGACGGAGAAGGCCCCGAGCGAGAAGTACTCGTGGCCGTCGGCCTCGACGTTGCCGTCGAGCAGGACCTGCTCGCCGGGCACCGGGACGTCGGCCTCGAGACGCGGGGGCGTCCAGTCGTCCGCGTCGGCGAGGGGCGCGCGGCACTGCAGCCCGTACTGCCTGCCCTCGATCGACCGGCCGTAGTACCACCATCCGCCCTGCCGGACGGGCACCGTGAGGTCGGTCTCGCGCACGCGCCCCTTGATCTCCTGGAAGAGCGTCTCGCGGAGCGGCTCCAGGTGCGCGAGACGAGCGTCGGTGTAGGCGTTCTCCGCCTCGAGATGCGCGACGACCTCGGCGTCGTCCTTCGCGCGCAGCCACTCGTAGCGGTCCTCCACGTCGTCGCCGTGGTGCGAGCGGACGATGGGGCGCGCAGCGGCGACGGGGGGAGCGGGCGAGACGGCGGGCGAGGGGACGGCGGTGCTCTCGGTGGTCACCCCTCCACGCTAGTCGGGTCCCGGCCGGTCGGGGAGGCGCTGTACGGGGCGTACAGCCGCAGGTTCGAGCATGTACGCGATGTCAGGCGGAGGCGGCAGCGCCGGCGGGTAGGATCGGCCGCATCCCGTACACACACCGACGTGAGCACCCACGAGGAGCACCCATGGCCGACGACGCCGCGACGCCCATCCGCACCGAGACCGACTCCCTGGGGTCGATGGACATCCCCGCCGAGGCGTACTGGGGCATCCACACGGCGCGGGCGCTGGAGAACTTCGACATCACGAAGCGCCCGATCTCGGTCTACCCCGAGCTCGTCGTCGCACTCGCGATGGTGAAGCAGGCAGCGGCGCGGGCGAACCGGGAGATCGGCGTCCTCGACGCCGAGCGCGCCGATCTCATCGACCGCGCGGCGCAGCTCGTCATCGACGGCGGGTTCCACGAGCAGTTCGTCGTCGGCGTGATCCAGGGTGGCGCCGGCACCTCGACGAACATGAATGCGAACGAGGTCATCACGAACATCGCGCTCGGCCTCGCCGGCCGCGAGCGCGGCGACTACGCGTACCTGTCGCCCATCGACCACACGAACCGCAGCCAGTCGACGAACGACGTCTACCCGACGTCCATCAAGATCGGCCTCTCGCTGTCGCTGCGGTCGCTCCTGGAGGAGCTCGACCTCCTCCGCCGCTCCTTCCTCGCGAAGGCGGTCGAGTTCCACGACGTGCTGAAGGTCGGCCGAACTCAGCTGCAGGACGCGGTGCCCATGACGCTCGGCCAGGAGTTCCACGGGTTCGCCACGACGCTGGAGGCCGACTACCGCCGCCTGAACGAGAACGCGTTCCTCCTCCACGAGATCAACATGGGCGCGACGGCGATCGGCACGGGCATCACGACGCACCCGGGGTACGGGCGCGCGGTGGAGCGCCACCTGCGCGAGATCACGGGGCTCGACCTCGAGACGGCGAGCGACCTCGTGGAGTCCACGAGCGACACGGGCTCGTTCATGTCGTTCTCGGCGTCGCTCAAGCGCAACGCCGTGAAGCTGTCGAAGATCTGCAACGACCTGCGGCTGCTGTCGTCGGGGCCGCAGGCGGGGCTCGGCGAGATCAACCTCCCCGCCCGCCAGGCGGGGTCGAGCATCATGCCGGGCAAGGTGAACCCCGTCATCCCCGAGGTCGTGAACCAGGTGGCGTTCGCGGTGGCGGGGTCTGACGTGACCGTGACGATGGCCGTCGAGGCGGGGCAGCTGCAGCTGAACGCCTTCGAGCCCGTCATCGCGCACTCGATCTTCCAGTCGATCATCTGGATGCGCCAGGCGATGCGCACCCTGCGCGTCAACTGCGTCGACGGCATCACCGCCAACCGCGAGCGACTGGGCGCGATGGTGGGATCGAGCGTGGGCGTCATCACGGCGCTCACGCCGTTCATCGGCTACGCCGCGGCGGCCGCGCTCGCGAAGACGGCCCTCCTCACGAACCGCAACGTGGCTGACCTCGTCGTGGAGGCGGGTCTCATGGACCGTGCCGAGGTCGACAAGCAGCTGAGCCCCCAGCGGCTGTCGGGTCTCGAGCCCATCACGACGGTGATGCCCATCGTGGCGGCCGAGGACATCCCCACCGCCTGATCCGGGCGCGGTCAGTCGGTCATACGGCAGTGCGTCGTGAGCTCGCCGATGCCGTCGATCCCGACGGTCACGGTCGAGCGGTCGCGCAGCAGCACCTGGGGCGTGCGCGAGAAGCCCGAGCCGCCGGGGCTGCCCGTGGAGATGAGCGTTCCCGGCAGCAGCGTGATGCCCTGAGACAGGTGCGCGATGAGCTTCGCGACCGAGCGCACCATCTGGCCCGTCGTCGCGTCCTGCATCATGTGGCCGTCCACGCGCGTCCAGATGTGGAGATCCTGCGGATCGGCGATCTCGTCGGCCGTGACGATGTACGGGCCGACGGGCGTGAAGCCGTCGAGCGACTTGCAGCGGCACCACTGCGCCTCGGAGTACTGGATGTTGCGCGCCGAGATGTCGTTGACGACGGTGTAGCCGAAGACGTAGTCGAGGGCCTCCTCCTCCGTCACGTCCTTGGCGGGGCGGCCGATCACGACGCCGAGCTCGGCCTCGTAGTCGACGGCCTCGCTGAGCCGTCGCGACCACGTCGTCGTGCCCTCGTGCGCCTGCAGCGAGTTCGGCCAGAACGTGAACACCGTGGGGGTGTCGTCGGTCTTGAGATTCAGCTCGCCGGAGTGCGCCGCGTAGTTCAGGCCGATCGCCAGCATGGACGGCGGCGTGAGGAGCGCCGGCGCGAACACGATGTCGGCGATCGGCGTGCGCTCGGAGCCCGGCGCCGCGGCGGCCTCGCGGACGGCGGCGAGGGCGGCGTCGCCCCCCGCGATGAGCTGCTCGACCGTGCGGGGTCCTTCGGCGAGCACGGAGGCGACGTCGAGGGCGCCGTCGTCGTCGACGAGCGCGAGGGTGGGGGCGACGCCCCCGGGGAAGGTCACGTGGGCGAAACGCATGATGTCCAGGCTATCCGGCCGAGCGGCGAGGCGATCACGACCGATATGCACGAAAGCTCCCCCTCTAGGCTGTGGAGCATGACATACGGCACAGGGTTGACCCCGCCCTCCTCCCCGCCGTTCGCCACGTCGTTCGCGCAGCCGCAGCGCGCGCCCGCCGCCGCCATCCCCGTCGGCGGTCACGCCGAGGCGCATCTGCCGCGCGTGCCCGTGCCGACGCGCAAGGGTCGCGGCACGTGGATCTGGGTGTGGGGTGTCCTCGCCCTCCTCCTCATCGGCCTGGTGGCGTACTTCACGAGCGCGCTCGGCGCCGCCGCCTCGGTCGTCGGCCTCGTCGTCGCCCTCGTCCCGTTCGCCGTCGTCGTCTCGGCCATGCTGTGGGTCGACCGGTGGGAGCCGGAGCCCCGCAGCCTCATCGTCTTCGCGCTTGCGTGGGGAGCCATCGCCGCGGTGGGCTTCGCGCTCCTGTTCGACCTCGGCGTGCAGCTCGTGCTGCCGCGCTCGCCCGTGCTCGACATCGTCGGCACGGTCGTGCAGGCGCCCATCGTGGAGGAGCTCGCGAAGGGCGCGGGTCTCCTGCTCGTCCTCGTCATGGGGCGACGCGCCTTCGACGGCCCTGTCGACGGCGTCGTCTACGGCGCCCTCGTGGGGGCGGGGTTCGCCTTCACGGAGAACATCCAGTACTTCGCCGTGTCGGTCATCGACGGAGGGGCCGCCTCCCTCACCTGGACGTTCGTCCTGCGCGGACTGCTGTCGCCGTTCGCGCACGCCATGTTCACGGCAGTGACCGGATTCGCGCTGGGCCTCGCCGTGCGCCGCGGGGCGCGAGCGGGGAGCATCCTCGCCTCGTGGCTCATCGGGCTCCTCGGCGCCATGGCGCTCCACGGCCTGTGGAACGGGTCGGCGACGTTCACCGACCTCGAGGGGTTCCTCCACCTCTACGTCGTGCTGCAGGTGCCGCTCTTCATCGTGTTCACCGTCATGCTCGTGCGTCTGCGACGCGAGGAGGAGCGGCTCACGCGCGAACGGCTGGGCGAGTACGCGGCAGCGGGCTGGTTCACGCCGCAGGAGGTCGACATGCTCGCGACGCCGACGGGGCGACGCGCGGGGATGGCCTGGGCCCGCACGCTGCGCGGGGACCGCTCGCCGCTCATGAAGGCGTTCATCCGGGACGCGACGGCGCTCGCCGCGACGCGGCAGCGCGCGCTGTCGGGCCGCGACCCGCGGGCGGCGGCCGACGAGCACGCGCTGCTGCAGCGCGCCGTCGTCACGCGGCAGGCGCTCCTGTCGATGTAGCCCTTGACAGGCCGCTCACGGGGGAGCATCCTTGCTGTCAGATCCACTCAGCGCCCGGACGTCTCGCAGGCATCGCCGCGGCCCGGGCGCTGAGTCTTGTCCGGCGCGGTCAGAGCAGGGCGCGGTCAGAGCAGGGCGCGGCGGTGCGCCTCGTCGAGAGCTCCCGAGCGGTCGACGGCTCCGAGCCGCCGGTACGCCGCGCGCAGGTGCGTCTTGAGGGTGTTGGGGCTGAGACCCAGGAGCACCGCCGCATCGGCGATGTGCTCGCGCTCGGCGATGGCTCGCAGGACGGCGAGCTGCTGAGGGCTCAGCCGCTCGTATCCGTAGGCGGCCGCCGGGGTCGCGAGGCGCTGCAGCGACGCGAGATCGATCGGGGCGGGAGTGCCGCACGCCGCGGCCAGCGCGCCGAGATCCGCCGCCGGCACGAGCGCCAGGGCGCCGCCGAGGCGGTTCTCGGACGACACCGCGAGCGCCTCGCGGAACGCGGTGACGGCGGATGGCTCGTTGCCGATCCGGAGGAGCGCGGCGGCGCGCACGATGAGCGCCTCCGTCCGCACCCTCGGCGCGGGGTTCGCCGCCTCTTTGGCGACCTCGGCGAGCGCGCCGTGCGGGTCGCCGAGCCCGAGCCGCGCCACACCGGCGCGGGAGCGGATCATGCCGCCTGCGGGCCGCGGCAGGGGCGGGCAGCGCTCGAGGTCGAGGAGCGCGGCCTCGTACAGGCCCTGGAAGGCGTGCAGGGTGCTGCGTGCGACCGCGAGCGCCGCCGCGTTGAGCCCCGAGAGCGCGCGGGGGCCGGGGGTGCTCGCCACGGCGACCTCGATCCTGCTGTGCATGGCGAGGGGATCGGCCGCCGCCGACCGCGCGCCCAGCACGGCGCCGAGCGACGCCGCGAGCAAGGAGAGCTCCTCGAAGGGGTCGCCCTCGTGGTCGAGGAGGCGGAGCGCCTCGGGGATGTCGAGCCGATCGCCCGCCCGGTAGGCGCGTGCGAGGGCGAGGCCGCCACGGATGAACTGCACCCCCGGATGCCGCGCCCGCAGCGATCCCGCGCGCTCGATCCATCGATCGGCCTCCTTCCCCGAACCGGTGACGGCGTGGATCCACGCCAGCTCGCCGGCCGACTCCCTGGCCGCCCGCGCGCTGCCGGTCGCCTCGGCGGCGCTGTGCGCCTCCTCGAGGACGACGACGGCGTGGTCGACGAGCGCCGCGGCGGCGAAGGTCGTGCCCCACTGCGTGAGGAGCATCGCCACGACGGGGCGGAGCCGTGCGCGCTCGCCGCCGTCGAGGCGATGCAGCGCGTCGTGCGCGTCGTCGGCCAGCGACGCGGCATCGGCGAAACGGCCGCGCGTGCGCAGGGCGGCGGCGCGCCCGGTGAGGATCACGATCCGGTCGACGGCGCCGAGGTGGTCCGGGACGCGCGGGTCGACATCCGGGAAGACGGGCGGCTTCGCGGGCTCCGTCAGCAGGTGCACCACGTACTGGCGCAGGCCGAACCACCACGGCCGTCGCCGCAGCTCGACGACCGGCACGGCATCCGCGACCGTCCGGACCAGGGCGGGGTCGCGATCGAGGAGCTCCGGCATGGCGGCCTCGACGAGGTCGAGGGCGCCGCCCCATCTCCCGTCCGCGAGCGCGTCGAAGACGGCGCCCGCCGTGTCCTTCCCCCGGTGCTCCATGGCGTCGTCGTCACAGGAGGCCGTGCTCGGAGGCGGCCGCCACCATCTGCCGGCGGTCGGAGACGCCGAGCTTGACGTAGATCCGCCGCGTGAGCGTCTTCACGGTGTTCGTGCTCACTCCCAGCTCGGCGGCCGCCTGGGCGACGCTCCGCCCGGCCGCGAGGAGCCGGACGGCGGCGATCTCGTGCTCGGTGGCGCGCACCCCGGCGACCCGGGGAGCGGGCGGCCGGCGGACCGGCGTCGAGGCGATGACCGCCATCGACGGGCTGCCGTCCGGAGCGAAGATCGCGAGGGCGTCGAAGTCGCCCTGCGGGATCTGCGTGAGGGCGCAGGGCAGGCCGTGCGCGTCGGCGAGGGCGACGGCCCGGCGGAACATCGGCGCGGTCTCGTCGTCGCGCCGACGGAGGTGCACGGCCGCGGCCACCGTGCACGCCTCCACGACGACACGGGGACGGCCGAGGTCGTGGAGGACGGCCTGGGCGTCGCGCAGGGCGTGGTCGAGGTCGCCCTGCACGAGGTGCGCCACGGCGCGGAGCGCGCGCGTGGCGGGCTGCGCGGGGACGGGCAGCGTCGTGAGGAGCCGTCTGGCCTGCTCGCTGCTGCCGGTGTGGAGCAGCGCGCAGGCGCGCGCCGCGTCGGCGAGGGCGAGGAGGGCGACGTCGTCGGACGAGGCCGCGACCGATTCGAGCAGGGCGTACCGGGCGCGCGGATCGGCGGCGGGATCCTTGGCGTCGACGAGCGCCGAGACCATCTCGATGTCGAACGCGTGGTCTCCGAACGCCCGTGCGGCCGCTTCGAGGCGAACGCGGGCGCCCGCGAGGTCGAGTGCGTCGAGCGCCGCCAGGGTCTCGGCGAGGAGGAGAGCGGCCGGGACGGCACCGCCGGGCACTCCCCGAGGCGCGAGCGAGCGCGCGATCGCCGCCCATTCGCTGCGTGCGCTCGGGCGGCCCTCCGCGGCGTGCAGCCACGCGAGCTCGGCGGCCGCGATGGAGCCGGCCTGGGGATCGCCCATGGCGCGCGCCGACGAGTACGCCCGTGTGAGGTCCTCCTGCGCGGTGGCGAGGTCGCCAGCGCGGAACTCCGCGAGACCCCACGCGAGGAGCATCCGGGGCAGATCGCCCCGCAGTCCGCCGCGTCGCTCGGATGGGACGGCGTCGTACGCCGACCTCGCCCGTCGGGTGAGTGCGAGCGCCCCCGCCGACGACCCCGTCCGCCGCTCGCGTTCGGCGGCCGTGGTCAGACGGACGACCTCCGCGAGCGCATCGGGGTGGACGGGAGCGGTGGACGGGGCGGCGGCCGGCAGCGCGCCGATGTACGCATGGGCGCGCGCCCAGCGCGGATCCGCCGCGAGCCGATCCCGCGGCACCGTCGCGACGACGGCGCGCAGTGCGGGCGCGCCGGAGGCGAGCAGCTGGCTCCAGTTCTGCTCGACGATGCGCAGGGCCTCGTCCCAGGACCGGGCGCCGAGCGCCCGATAGACGCGTGCGGACGCGTCGGACGCTCGGTGCGCTTCCCCGGGTACGGAAGCGTTCGTGCCGACCTTCACGAGCGTTATTCTGCTCCCGATTCGACCGGTTGCACCCGGACATCCGATATATGAGCTCCCGCTCGGGTGACGGCGGGGGTGAAACCGCGTGATCCCGCGGGAGCCGCTCCGAACGGGACGGGGTGACGTCGCGGGTGAAGTACCCGTGCTCGGGCCCGGGCAGAGACGGTGAGACAGGAAGTTGACCTCAGCGGTCGGCTTGCCGGCCGCCTGCCCGCTCAGCCGGACCCGACCGGCGCACCCCTGCGGGCAGGAGGTGGGCGTGCGCCCGGGCAGGAGCGAACTCATGTCGATCATGGCGAAGACCAGCGGGCGTCGCTCGTCGCACGGATGGCGGCGACGCGCGCGCGCCATGCTCGCGGCGGGCACGGCCCTCGTGCTCGCGTCGTTCGGCGTGCTCGTCGCCGTGCCCGCACAGGCGGCCACGGTCGGCGGCATCACGACCGCCTTCGCGATCGACGGGAACAAGGCCGGCCCCTCCGACTGGAACGCCTTCTACGGGCCCGGCCTCACGCCGGACGGCGATCCGACGACCGGCATCCTCGACAGCTACTCGCTCGTCGAGGCGTGCGAGGGCGACGGGTCGAGCCTGACGGACCCGACTGTGAGCGGCACGAACAGCCAGAACCTCAACGACGACCCGTGGCAGATGAGCCCCGGCCCGTTCCCCAACAAGAAGAGCGACCTCTGTTCGGCGGGCGGCGCATACGAGATCGTCGATGTCGACGGCCAGCAGCACGTCATGCTCTACCAGTACTGGACGCGGGCGCCGGAAGGCACGGGCGACCTGTCGATCAACTACTCCTTCGCGGGCGGCGCCGCCGGGCGCGCCGGCGACATCCTCATCCAGTTCAACGTCAACCCGAACGGCTCGACCAACGTCATCGGGATGGCGTGGAACGGGGTCTCATGGGTCCAGACGGGCTCCTTCGCGTTCCAGGCGCTCCTCGGCCCCAACCCCGACATCGCCGGCTCGATCGGCGACACCTTCGGCGAGTTCGCGATCGACCTCACGGCATCGGGAATACTGCCGGCGACGGGATGCGTCACCTTCACGTCGGGCGACATCGTCACCAAGACCGGCAACGCCGGCACGCAGGGCCAGCTCCAGGACTTCATGGTCGCAGGCGATCCGCTCACGATCGGCACGTGCGGCGGCCTCACGGTGGAGAAGGTCGTGAACGGCACCGCGCCGGCCGACCTGCTCTTCGACTACGTCGTCGACCAGGCAGACGCCATGCCCGTCCACGGCGCAGCGGGGGCGACGGGGCCCGTCGCCGACACCGACGGCAGCGTCTCCGCGATCACCGCGCAGATCGCACCGGACTCCTCGCAGACCTGGACCGGCGTCATCGCGCAGCCCGACTACCGCGTGGCGGAGATCGTCGACGCCCTGCCGCCCGGCGTGACGGGGCTCTCGGTCGTCTGCACCTACCAGGACCCCTTCGTCGCGGGGAGCCCGCAGGTGCAGACGACGGTCTGGCAGGACGGCGCGTACACGGGAGACGACTTCGTGCTCTCGGCGACGACGCTGGGGCTGATGACGCCCGTGTGCGTCATCACCAACCAGGTGACCTCGCTCACCCTCGACAAGGTGGTCGTCAACGACGACGGCGGCTCGGCGACGTCGGAGGACTTCCCGCTCACGGCGACGTCGGGCCAGACGGCGGCGATCGACGGCGTCGACACCGACTCCGACGAGGGCAGCACGCTCTCGGCGCTGGTGGCGCCGGGGGCGTACACGATCGCCGAGGTCGGCCAGCCGGGCTACGACGCCGGCTCATGGAGCTGCGTCGGCGGCACGCTGCAGGGCGACGTCGTGACGGTCGCGGCCGGCTCCGGCGTGGTCTGCTCGATCGTGAACGACGACGCTCCCGCGCACCTCACGCTCGTGAAGGCCGTCGTGAACGACGACGGCGGCACGGCGGAGGACGTCGACTTCACCCTGACAGCAGACGGTCCGACGCCGCTGTCGGGCACCGAGGGCGCGCCAGAGGTGACCGACGTCGAGGTCTCGGCCGGCTCCTACGCCATCGGCGAGGTCCCGCTCGACGGCTACGCGCTGACGGGAGTGTCGTGCTGGACGGACTCCACGCGAACGACGATCGTCCCGGTGACGGACGGCTCCATCGCCCTGGCCAATGGGGCGAGCGCGTTCTGCGAGCTCGCGAACGACGACCTCCCCGGGACGCTGCAGCTCGTGAAGGAGGTCGACAACGGCGACGGCGGCACGGCCGATCCGGCGGCGTGGGTGCTGTCGGCCGACGGTCCGACGCCTATCTCCGGTGCCGGCGGCACGGCCGTCGAGGAGGTCTCCGCCGGGGTCTACACGCTGTCGGAGTCGGGCGGGCCGGCCGGGTACGAGCCCGGTGCGTGGAGCTGCTCCGGCGCATCCGTCGACGGCGACGAGGTCGTGGTGCCGAACGGGGGAGCCATCGTCTGCACGATCGTCAACGACGACCGGCCCGCGCACCTCACGCTCGTCAAGGACGTCGTGAACGACGACGGCGGCACGGCCGTCGACACCGACTTCACCCTCTCCGCGACCGGACCCAC
The DNA here is from genome assembly GCF_039543865.1 of Microbacterium gilvum. Lineage (NCBI taxonomy): Bacteria > Bacillati > Actinomycetota > Actinomycetes > Micrococcales > Microbacteriaceae > Microbacterium > Microbacterium gilvum. Next base: position 350,782 of record NZ_BAABKO010000004.1, read on the forward strand.
GCCGGTGTCGGGCGCAGAAGGCGACCCGGCGATCACCGACGCACCCGTCTCGACCGGCGTCTACACGCTGGGGGAGGAGGCGCTCCCGGGCTACCAGCTCACCGGCATCTCGTGCTGGACGGACGACTCGCGGCAGACGGAGGTCGCCGTCGACGATGCGCAGATCGAGCTCGCCCTCGGCGCGAGCGCCTTCTGCGAGCTGACGAACGACGACGTTCCGGCGCAGCTGACGCTCGTGAAGGCCGTCGTGAACGACGACGGCGGCACGGCCGTCGACACCGACTTCACGCTCCGCGCGGACGGACCCACGTCGATCTCCGGCACGGAAGGCGATGCGGCGATCACCGCCGCGGTCGTCGACGCCGGCGTCTACACGATCGGCGAGGATGCCGTCGACGGTTACGACCTCACCGGCCTCTCCTGCTGGACGGACGCCGACCGCACCACCGCGGTCCCCGTCCAGGGTGGGCAGATCACGCTCAGCGGAGCGGGCACCGCCTACTGCGAGCTGACGAACGACGACATCCCCCCGCGCCTCACCCTCGTCAAGCAGGTCGTGAACGACGACGGCGGAACGCTCGGCACGGACGACTTCCCGCTCACGGCCGACGGGCCCGATCTCGTGACGGGCGCATCCGGCGACGACGCGGTCACCGATGTCGCGGTCACGGCCGGCTCGTACACGCTGTCGGAGCAGACGCAGGAGGGCTACGCGGCGGGCGACTGGAGCTGCGCCGGCGGCGTGCTCTCGGGCGACGTGCTCGAGCTGGCCGTCGGCGACACGGCCGAGTGCACGATCGTCAACGACGACGAGCCCGGCGAGCTCACCCTCATCAAGAGCGTGACGAACGACGACGGGGGCGAGGTCGATCCGGCCGCGTGGACCCTCACGGCAGACGGCCCGGTCACGGTGAGCGGCGTCACGGGCGATCCCGAGATCACCGATGCGACCGTGCCCGCCGGCGCGTACACGCTAACGGAGGACGGCCCCGGCGGCTACCAGCCGGGCGCCTGGGTCTGCGAGGGCGGCAGCGTGACCGCCGAGGGCGTCGTGACGGTGCCGAACGGCGGCGATGTCACGTGCACGATCGTCAACGACGACGTGGCGCCCCGGCTCACCCTCGTCAAGCAGGTGGTGAACGACGACGGCGGCACGTCCGTCGCGACCGACTGGACCCTGACGGCGTCCGGCGGGATCGAGATCTCCGGCGCCACGGGAGACCCCGCGGTCACCGACGCCGCCGTGTTCGCCGGCGCCTACGACCTCTCGGAGAGCGGTCCCGACGGCTACGCGGCGGGCGACTGGAGCTGCGACGGCGGAGCGCTCGACGGCGCCACGCTCACCCTCGGCATCGGCGAGAGCGCCGTGTGCACGATCGTGAACGACGACATCGCCCCCCGGCTCACCCTCCTCAAGGTCGTCGTGAACGACGACGGCGGCACCCGGACGGTCGACGACTTCCCGCTCACGGCCGAGGGGCCGCAGACCGTCACGGGCGTCTCGGGCGCGGCCGAGGTGACGGACGTCGCGGTGGCCCCGGGGGCGTACACGCTCTCGGAGGTCGAGCAGCCCGGCTATGCGGCGGGCGCGTGGAGCTGCGCCGGCGGCACGCAGGAGGGCGACCAGCTGACGATCGACATCGGCGAGAGCGCCGTGTGCACGATCGTGAACGACGATGTCGCGCCCACCCTCACGCTCGTGAAGACGGTCGTGAACGACGACGGCGGCGCGGCGTCGGCGATCGACTGGACGCTCGAGGCCGACGGTCCGACGCCGGTGTCGGGTTCCACGGGCAGCGAGGAGGTGACGGTCGTGGACGTGCTGGCCGGCACCTACGTCCTGTCGGAGTCGGGGCCGTCGGGGTACGCCGCCGGCGTCTGGAGCTGCGACGGCGGAGCGCTGGAGGGCGACGAGCTCGTGCTCGGCGTCGGCGAGGACGCCGTATGCACGATCGTCAACGACGACGTGCCGGCGGTGCTGACGCTCGTGAAGGATGTCGTGAACGACGACGGCGGCACGGCGGTGGACACCGATTTCACGCTGACGGCGGATGGTCCGACGCCGGTCTCGGGCGCGGAGGGCGATGCGGCGGTGACCGATGCGGAGGTGTCGGCGGGCGCGTACGCGCTCGGCGAGCAGTCGCCCACGGGGTACGCGCTGGTCGCCGTCTCCTGCTGGACGGACGAGAGCCGCGAGACGGCTGTCGCGGTCGACGGCATGCAGATCGCCCTCGCGAACGGCGGGAGCGCGTACTGCGAGCTGACGAACGACGACATCGCCCCGCTGCTCACCCTCGTCAAGCAGGTCGTGAACGACGACGGCGGAGACGCCGTCGACACGGACTGGGTCCTCACGGCCGACGGGCCGACCCCCGTGTCCGGAGTCACCGACGATCCCGCCGTGACCGGCGCCGTGGTGACGGCGGGCGGGTACGCGCTGTCGGAGGCGGGCCCGGCCGGGTACGCCGCCGGCACATGGAGCTGCGACGGCGGCTCGCTCGACGGCGCCGACCTGCTGCTCGCCGTGGGCGACGTCGCGGTCTGCACGATCGTGAACGACGATCTGCCGGGCGAGCTCACCCTCGTGAAGGACGTGGTGACCGATGACGGCGGCACGCTCGACGCCTCGGCGTGGACCCTCACGGCGGACGGCCCCGTCCTCATCAGCGGCGCGACGGGCGACCCCGCGATCACCGACGCGACAGTGCCCGCCGGGGACTACGCCCTCAGCGAGGACGGCCCCTCCGGCTACGCGCCGGGCGTCTGGGTGTGCGACGGCGGCGCGGTCACGGCCGACGGCGTCGTGACGGTGCCGAACGGCGGTGATGTGACCTGCACGATCGTGAACGACGACATCGCCCCGCACCTCACGCTGATCAAGGAGGTCGTGAACGACGACGGCGGCACGGCGCTGCCGACTGCGTGGACGCTCGCCGCAGACGGTCCGGCCGACATCGCCGGCCCGACGGGCGACGAGTCGGTGACCGCCGCCGCGGTGCTCGCCGGGTCGTACACGCTGTCGGAGACCGGCCCCAGCGGGTACGCGGCGGGGGCGTGGAGCTGCCAGGGAGGCGCGCTCGACGACGGGATGCTCGTGCTCGAGGTCGGCGAGGACGCGATCTGCACGATCGTGAACGACGACATCGCGCCCCTGCTGACGCTCGTGAAGCAGGTCGTGAACGACGACGGCGGCGACCTCGGTGCGGCCGACTTCCCGCTCACGGCATCCGGCCCCGACACGATCTCGGGAGTCTCGGGTGACGAGGCGATCACGGATGCACCCGTGACAGCGGGCGCATACGACCTGTCCGAGCAGCAGCGCGCCGGCTATGCGGCGGGGGCGTGGGCCTGCGACGGCGGCACCCTCGACGGGACCGCGCTCCTGCTCGGCGTCGGCGACGAGGCCGTCTGCACGATCGTGAACGACGACCAGCCCGTCGACCTCGCCCTCACGAAGGACGACGGCGGGGCCACAGCGGCGAACGGCGGCAGCTTCGACTACACGCTCGCGATCGAGAACGTCGGCGATCGAGCCGTCGACCTCGACGAGCCCGTGACCGTCGTGGACGAGCTGCCGGACGGGATGGTCTTCGTCTCGGGCCCCGACCAGTGCTCTGCCGAGGGGCGGGTCGTGACGTGCGACGTCGATCCCGCGCTCCTCGGAGCGGGGGACGCGGTGGAGATCGTGCTCACGGTGGCGTTCCAGGTGGACGCTCCGGCGGGCGACTACGAGAACATCGCGTGGGTCACGACGCAGGACGACCCGGCCCCCGAGGAGCCGGGGTGCCCGAGCGCGTCGAACAACGTCGACTGCGAGCCGACGCCGCTGCAGTTCCCGACGCTGACGCTCGTGAAGGTCGTCGACAACGACGAGGGCGGCGAGGCGGAGGTCTCCGACTTCGTGCTCTCGGCAGACGGCCCCGTCGCGATCTCCGGGACGACGGGCGAAGGGGCCGTGACGGGGGCGGAGGTGCCGGCCGGCTCGTATGCGCTCTCCGAGGACGGACCGCAGGGATACGCGGCCGGCACCTGGTCGTGCGTCGGGGGCGCCCTCGACGGCGAGGTGGTGACGCTCGCGGGCATCGTCGACGTCGTCTGCACCATCGTGAACGCCGATCACCCGGTCGACCTCGCGCTCACGAAGGACGACGGCGGCGCGTCGGCGGAGGCCGGGCAGTCGTTCCCGTACACGATCACGGTGGCGAACATCGGCTCGCGGGATGTCGACGCGGACGATCCCGTGACCGTGACCGACGTGCTGCCGGACGGGATGGTGTACGTGTCGGGCCCCGAGGGCTGCGCGGCCGACGGGCAGGTCGTGACGTGCGACGTCGACCCCGCGCTCCTGGGAGCGGGGGAGAGCACGCAGCTCGTCCTGACGGTGATGTTCGAGGCGGATGCGCTGGCGGGGGAGTACGTCAACCTCGCCGTCGTCACCACGGAGGACGACCCGGCCCCTGAGGAGCCGACGTGCCCCGAGCCGGGTGCGGCCGCCGCGCTGGCCGCGGGCGCGCTGGCCGGGAACAACGTGGACTGCGAGCCGACGCCGCTCGTGGCGGGGTCGCTGTCGGCGGAGAAGTCGGTGTGGGAGGAATCGGACGACGGCTGGGTGGAGTCGGACGGCATCGTCGAGTTCGGCGACACCGTCCGGTATCAGATCCGCCTGGAGGCCGCGGGCGATGCGCCCAGTCGGGACGTCGTGGTCGTGGACGAGCTGCAGGACGGCCTCGTCCCCGCGGGGAAGGCGTCGTGCTCGGCGGCGTGCGTGGCGACGCTGGACGAGGGCACGGCGACGCATCGGGTGGAGATCGCCGCGATCGAACCCGGTGAGAGCGTCACGATCGTGTTCGACGCCGTGGTGCCGGATGGGCCGGTGCTGCGTCCCGGGGAGAGGGTCGAGGCGTCGTTCGACAACGTCGCGGTCTTCCAGACCCGCAACCAGGGGCCGGCCCCGACGAACGAGGTCACGGTGACCGCGGACGACGAGCGCGACCCGGCCCCGACCCCCAAGCCGACGACTCCGACGCCGAAGCCCCGGCCCCTCGCCCCCACGGGCGGGGAGCTCGGTCCCCTCGGCCTCGCCGTCGGCGGCGGTCTCCTCCTCGCAGGATGGATGCTCGTCGCACGCGCCCGCGCGGCGGCACGCACCCGCTGATCCGGCGCACCCGATCCGCGACGGGTCGGAGGCGGCTCCCCCCCCGAGGCCGCGTCCGACCCGTCGCCGTGCGCGCGGCGGCGAGACGGGGCAAGATGGAGGGCATGACAGAACGCACCAAGCCCGAGTTCGACGCCCCGGAGGGGCCGGCTCCCTCCGAGCTCGTCATCCGCGACATCATCGTGGGCGACGGCGCCGAGGCCAAGCCCGGCGACACCGTGACCGTCCACTACGCCGGCGTGGAGTACGACACCGGCGACGAGTTCGACTCGTCGTGGAACCGCGGCGAGAGCATCCAGTTCCCGCTGCGGGGCCTCATCCAGGGCTGGCAGGACGGCATCCCGGGGATGAAGGTCGGCGGACGACGCGAGCTCGTCATCCCGCCGCACCTCGCCTACGGCCCCGCGGGGGCCGGTCACTTCCTGAGCGGCAAGTCGCTCATCTTCATCATCGACCTCATCGCCGTCGCCTGACGACCGTACGAGAAGCGCCGTCCGGCATCGCCGGGCGGCGCTTCCCGTGTTTCCCGGACGTTCATCCCCCCGACTGGAATATATTCACCTGAATGGGTATTGTTCTCCTGTGACGCCGCGCGCTGCGGCCCAGACACGCGAGGAGCACTCATGACCATCGACATCCCCGGCTACCGCCCCGGCACCTACAACCTCGACCCGTCGCACAGCGAGGTCGGCTTCGAGGTGCGGCACATGATGATCTCGAAGGTGCGCGGCGCCTTCGCCGTCAAGGAGGCGACCATCGTCCTCCCCGAGAACGTGCTCGAGGCCACGGTCTCCGCGACGGCCGACGCCGCCTCGCTCGACACCAAGGACGAGGGGCGCGACCAGCACCTCCGCTCCGGCGACTTCTTCGACGTCGAGGCGTTCCCCAAGATCTCGTTCCAGTCCACGGGCGTCCGCCACGAGGGCGGCGACTTCCTCGTCGACGGCGACCTCACGATCAAGGACGTCACGAAGCCCGTCACGTTCGAGCTCGAGTTCGGCGGCTTCGGCACCGACCCGTGGGGCAACTACAAGGCGGGCGCGACGGCGACGACGACCATCAACCGCGAGGAGTTCGGCCTCACGTGGAACGCCGCGCTCGAGACCGGCGGCGTCCTCGTCGGCAAGGACGTGAAGATCACGCTCGACCTGCAGGGCGCCCTCGCCGCCTGATCCCGGCGCGATCCGCGAGCCGGTCCCCGAGGGGGCCGGCTCGCGGCGTCTCACAGGACGGGTGCGGCGGCGTCGTACGCGCGGAACCGGGGCGCCCGCCGCACGAGCGCCGTCGTGATCGCGATCACGAGCATCCCCCCGAGCAGGGGAGGGAGCCACGTCCCGCCGCCTGGTGCGGCCGCGGCGAGCGTCGCGAGACCTCCCGCGTACAGGGCGCCCAGTCGCGGGCCGCCCGTCACGACGACGATGAACACGCCTTGCAGCCGCCCGCGGATGGCGTCGGGGACCGCCTGCTGCAGCATCGTCTGCCGGTAGATCGAGCTGATGTTGTCCGCGGCTCCTGTCGCCGCGAGGCACAGCATCGCGAGCGCGATGAGCCCGACGCGCGGCCCTGCGCCGTCGTCGGGCAGGAACGCTGCGGCGACGAGGACGAGGCCGAACGCGGTCGTGGCGATGCCGAAGGCGCGGATGGCGAGCTCGATGCCCCGTCCGTGCCGCCGATAGGACGAGATCCGGCCGGAGAACAGGCTCGAGGCGAACGCGCCGACCGCGTTCGCCGCGACGAGCAGGCCCGTCGTGATCTCGCCGCCGCCGAGGACGACCGCGCCGATCGCGGGGAACAGCGCGAGCGGATTGCCGAACGTCATCGCGACGATGTCGAGCACGAACTGCAGGCGGATGTTCGGGGCGCGCCGCAGGAACCGCCATCCGTCGGCGAGAGCCGAGAGCCCGGGCCGCACGGCCGCCCCCTCCGGGCGCAGGCGGGGGAGCGTCCACAGGCCGAGGAAGAGCGACAGCATGAGGATGACGTCGAGCGTGTAGGTCACGGGATAGCCGAACAGCGCGACGAGGAGCCCGCCGAGCGCGGGGCCCACCATCACCATCAGGCCCACCGTGATGCCGTTCAGGGCGGCGGCCGCCGGGATGAGCGCGGCGCCGACGAGGCGCGGGGTGATGGCCATCTTCGTCGCCGACACGATGGAGTTGGCGGCGGCGTTGACGATCGAGAGCGCGTACAGCCATGCGGCGTCGACGGCGCCGGTCCAGGCGAGGACGGCCAGCAGCGCCGTCGAGAGCCACGTCGCGGACGCCGACACCAGTGCGACGGCACGTCGGTCGAACCAGTCGGCGAGCATGCCGCCGTAGAGCCCGGCGGCGATGAGCGGGAGGAGCCCCGCCACGGCGATCATCGACACCGCGAACGTCGACCCCGTCAGGTGGTACATGTGCAGCATGACCGCTGTGAGGGTGAGCTGTCCGCCCAGGCCGCCGAGCGTCGACCCGACCCAGAGGCGGGCGAAGGCCGGGCTCTGCGTGAGGGGCCGCAGATCGAGGAGCACGCGGGAGGTCATCCGGGAGAGGCTATCGGCTCGCCGACGGGTGCCGGATGGGGTAGACTCGCGTAGTTGCCGTTCGATCGGCCGCGGATGAAGAGAGCTCGCGTAGAAGGCGCAGGGCACCGCGCAATGAGCAGAGAGGGGATCGAATCTATGGCACTGGAAGCAGACGTCAAGAAGGCGATCATCGAAGAGTACGCGACGCACCCCGGTGACACCGGATCCCCCGAGGTGCAGGTCGCACTGCTGACGCAGCGCATCAAGGACCTCACCGAGCACCTCAAGGAGCACAAGCACGACCACCACTCGCGTCGTGGCCTGTTCCTGCTCGTCGGTCAGCGTCGTCGTCTGCTCGGCTACCTCCAGGACATCGACATCGAGCGCTACCGCTCGCTGATCGAGCGTCTCGGTCTCCGCCGATAAGGCAGAGCGCACCGGCGTTCAATCGTCTTCTCGAAGGCCCGTCCCACGGTGTGGGGCGGGCCTTCGCCGTCGGCGGGAGGCCGAGCGCTCAGCGGGACGGCGCCTTGGGGCGCCGCGAGCCGGTGGGGTCGTTCCTCCGGCCGGGCAGGAGCGAGGGGTCGCGGAAGAGCCAGCGCGCGCGGGGTTCGACGAGCGGTCCCGTCAGCCAGCGCACGGGGCGCGTGGCGAGCAGGACCGTCACGGCGACCGACAGCACGCACACCGTCGGCAGCCACAGCCAGGTCGGCTCGAGATCGCGCAGCACGCCCGACTCGCGGAACGGGTACAGCACGAAGGAGTGCAGCAGGTAGACGTACATCGTGTACTGCCCGAGCCGGGAGAGCGGCGTCCGGCGTCGCGGCACGAGCACGAAGAACGCCGCGGAGAGGATGAGCCCGATCACGAGCGTGAGCAGGCGCATCGCGCCGCCCCACCACACCGGGTGGGAGAGCAGGTCGGTGTAGGCGTCGTCGTAGAAGAACCAGTACCGCAATTCGATGTCGCGCCACACGGCGATGCCGCTCCAGGCGAGCCAGCCGTCGACGGCGAACAGCGCGACGGCCGCCGCGTACAGCCACCATGGGCGATGCCGCAGCAGGCCGAAGCGCTCGACGACGTCGTGCTCGCGCAGCCACCATCCGAGCACGAAGAACGGCAGGAATCCGAGCGTGCGCGAGAGCGAGAACGTGCTGTCGACGTTCGGCAGGTAGCCGACGCCGACGGAGATGAGCACGGACCACAGCAGCGGCCAGCGCAGGAGCGCGAGGTACGGCAGGACGAGGCGGAAGATCCCGAGTGCGAGGAGGAACCACAGCGTCCAGGACGGCTCGGTGAGGTTGGGGTCGGCGCGGCCCTCGACGAGGAGCTTCGTCAGCCACCAGAGGCCCTCGAAGACGAGGTACGGCAGGAGGACATCCGTCATCAGCCGCACCATCTGCCGCCGCGACGGCGGATCGGACTTCGAGAAGTAGCCGGAGATGATGGCGAAGGCGGGCATGTGGAACGCGTAGAACGCGAGGTACATGGCGTACGCGATGTCGGAGTCGTAGATGAGGCGCTGGATGGCGTGCCCCAGGACGACGAGCACGATGCAGGCGAATCGCGCGTTGTCCCAGAACGGCACGCGCCGCTTCGCCCTGACCGTCTCCGTCGACGCCGTCGCCGGCGGCCGTGCCTCGCTCGTCATCGATCCCACGCTATCGGCACCCGGCCGCTCGGGAGGATGATCGACGCGGTGCGGAATAGATTCGCGCCGACGCCGTTGCACAGGGTATATTCAAACGCATGGAAATGACGGGCGGGCGACCGACGTCGGATTGGGAGGAAACCATGAGCGACCAGACCCCGTGGGCAGGGATGCAGTTCGGTCTCATGTCCGTCAGCGACGTCACGCGCGACCCCACGACGGGCCGCACCCCGAGCGAGGCCGAGCGCATCCGCGACGTCATCACGATCGCGAAGCACGCCGAGGAGGCGGGGCTGGACGTGTTCGCGCTCGGCGAGCACCACAACCCGCCCTTCTTCTCGTCGTCGCCCACGACGACCCTCGCCGCGATCGCCGCGCAGACCGAGCGTCTCGTCGTCTCGACGTCGACGACGCTCATCACGACCAACGACCCCGTGCGCATCGCGGAGGACTATGCGATGCTGCAGCACGTGTCGGGCGGTCGGATGGACCTCATGATGGGGCGCGGCAACACGGGCCCCGTCTACCCCTGGTTCGGCAAGGACATCCGCCAGGGACTGCAGCTCGCGATCGAGAACTACAACCTGCTGCACCGCCTGTGGACGGAGGACGTCGTCGACTGGGAGGGGGCGTTCCGCACCCCGCTGCAGGGCTTCACCTCGACGCCGCGGCCGCTCGACGACGTCAAGCCGTTCGTCTGGCACGGCTCCATCCGCACGCCCGAGATCGCCGAGCAGGCCGCCTACTACGGCGACGGCTTCTTCGCGAACAACATCTTCTGGCCCAAGGAGCACTACCAGCGGCTCATCAACCTCTACCGCCAGCGGTACGCGCACTACGGCCACGGCACGCCGGAGCAGGCGATCGTGGGCCTCGGCGGCCAGGTGTTCATCGCGAAGAGCTCGCAGGACGCCGTGCGGCAGTTCCGCCCCTACTTCGACGCCGCCCCCGTGTACGGAAACGGCCCCGCCATGGAGGACTTCACCGAGATGACGCCGCTGACGGTCGGCTCGCCGCAGCAGGTGATCGATCGCTACGCCGCGATGCGCAACACCTTCGGCGACTACCAGCGCCAGCTCTTCCTCGCCGACCACGCGGGACTTCCGCTCAAGACCGTGCTCGAGCAGATCGACTTCCTCGGCCAGGACGTCGTGCCGGTCCTGCGCAGGGAGCTCGCGCAGAACCGTCCGTCGTCGGTTCCGGATGCGCCGACCCACGCCGCGCGCGTGAAGGCGAAGTACGGCGACGCCGAGCCCCGTCAGCCGCGCCCGAACGCCAACCGCGGCGACAACGTCACGGGCGGGTCGCCCTACCAGGACACCGACGCGGTCGAGGCCGCGAAGCCCGGTGCGGCGTTCGGCGCCGCGGCGACGGGGCGCTGACCCGTGGCCGCCCGACGCCTCGTCGTCCTCTCCGCGGGGATCTCGGATCCCTCATCGACCCGACTCCTCGCGGATCGTCTGACGCGAGCCGTGCTCGACGATCTCGACGCACGCGGTGTCGAGACGGAGGTCTCGGTCTTCGAGCTCCGCGACTACGCGCACGACATCATGAACAACATGCTCACGGGGTTCGCCCCGAAGCCGCTCGCCGAGGTCATGGCGTCCGTGGCGGCGGCCGACGCGATCATCGCGGTCACGCCGATCTTCTCGACGTCGTACTCCGGGCTGTTCAAGTCGTTCGTCGACGTGCTCGACCGCGACGCGATCGAGGGGACGCCCGTGCTCCTCGGCGCCACGGCGGGCACGCCGCGGCACTCGCTCGCCATCGACTACGCCATCCGCCCGCTGTTCACCTACCTGCACGCCGAGCCCGTGCCGACGGGCGTCTTCGCGGCCTCCGACGACTGGGGCCAGGGGGCGGACCGCGTCGCGCCGCTGCAGAAGCGCATCGACCGCGGAGCCCGTGAGCTCGCCGACGCCGTGGCTGGTCGCGGCGAGAGCGAGAAGGCCGATCCGTTCTCGCCGGAGAGCTACCTCGGCGAGGGCGGCTCGTTCGAGACGCTGCTGGGCGGCATCGGCCGCTGAGACCGCGGGAGGATCGTCCCGCAGGAGGCCCCGGTCCGGGAAGACCGGGGCCTCCTGCGTCTCATCGCCCAGCCGCTCCGCTCGGCGCCCAGCGGGAGACGGCGGCGTCGGCCAGCCAGCCGAGCGCGAGCGCCACGACGATCGACACGAGCACAGCGGGCACCGGCCCACCCGGCACGACCGCGCCGACCGCTGCGCCGACGAGAGCCTGGTACGCCGCCCAGGCGAGCGCAGCGCCCGCCGAGACCGGCAGGTAGCGCGATGCCGGGATGCGGGCAGCGCCCGCAGCGAGGTTCACGACGAGACGGGCGAACGGGATGAAGCGCACCGTGAAGACGGCGACCGCGACATGCCCCTCGAGTCTCCGCTCCGCCCACGCGAGCGTGCGCCGGAAGCGCGGGCGGCGCATGAGCGGCCACTGGCGGGGGTGGAAGCGCCGTCCGACCGCATAGCATGCGGCGTCGCCGGCGAACGCGCCGGCCGCCGCGACGCCGATGACGGCCCACAGGGGAGGCCCCTCGTGACCCAGGGCGACCGCGCCGAGCACCGTGACCGCGATCTCGCCCGGCACGACGACGAGGAAGGCATCGGCGAAGACGAGGCCGAACAGGATCGCGAGGGCCCAGGGGTCGCCCGCGAGCGCTCCGACGACGTGGTCGAGCGCGCCGAGCGCGTCGTCCAGCACGTCCGCTCAGCCGCCCAAGGGCGGCGCAGGCAGCGGGCTCCCGTCGCCCAGGCCCCGCCCCGGCACCGTCACGAGCGCGTCGTGCTTGGGACCGAGCCCGTCGCCCGCGGTCCGTCCTCGCAGCCTCCGCCAGATCCAGGGCAGCGCGTGCTTGCGCACCCAGCCGGGGCCCGGCTCGTCGTCGTCGGCGTGCAGCGCGTCGTCCAGCCCGCTCAGGGCGGCGGCGTGGGGGATGCCGACGACCTCGGCGGCACGGTAGGCGAGCAGACGGTGTCCGCGTGAGCGCAGGTGCACCTTGTCCTCGGCGTACATCGAGAGGTCGCCGAGCTCGGGGAGCGCCTCCACATCGAGCAGGAGCGATCCCGTCTCGGCGGCGATGCGGCGGATCTCGTGCGCGAACGCCGCGAACCGGCGGGCGAACAGCATCACAGCCCGCCGGCGGGGGAGGAACGGCGTGACGAGGAGCACGTCCGCGCCCGTCGCGCGGATGTCGCGCACGACGCGCTCGAGCTCTCGGGCGAGTGCGACGGGATCGGCGCCGTGACCGACGAGGTCGTTGGCGCCCATGAGGATCGAGACGAGGTCGGGGCGCAGGGCGATCGCCTGCGGCGTCTGCGTCGTCACGAGGTCGCGCACACGGCGGCTGCGCACGGCGAGGTTGGCGTAGCGGAAGGGCGTCTCGGCGTTCTGCGCGAGGAGCGACGCCAGGCGGTCGGCCCAGCCGCGGTAGAGCCCCTCCCTCATGCGCGAGGAGTCGCACAGGCCCTCCGTCAGGGAGTCGCCCAGCGCGACGAACGTGCTCCACCGGCGCCGCTGCGCCGGGGGTCGGGGTGCGAGCGGGCGCGTCGCGCCGCGGACGAGCAGCGCGTCGTCGTAGCCGCGCAGGCGGCCTGCCTCGCGGTAGTGCCCGACGAGCTGCCCCGTGACGGCGTCCCACGTGCGGTGCTGCACGCTCGCGTGCGCGGCCTCTGCGAAGGAGCGGCGCTTGGCGTCGTCGCCCAGGAGATCGTCGACGCGCGCCCTCAGGTCGTCGAGGTCTCCCGGACGGTAGAGCCATCCGTCGACGCTGCTGCGCACGAGGTCGACGGGGCCGCCCCGCCCCGTCGCGACGACCGGCACGCCGCTCGCGAGGGCCTCCTGCACGGTCTGGCAGAACGTCTCGCTCTCGCCAGGATGGACGAACACGTCGAAGCTGGCGAGGGCCGCGGCGAGGTCGTCGCCGCCGAGGAATCCCGTGAAGACCGCTCCGGGCAGCGCGCGCTCGAGGCGCGCGCGTTCCGGCCCGTCGCCCACGACGACGAGGCGCGTGCCGGGGATCCCGCACAGCACGCGCAGATCCTCCACCTGCTTCTCCGGTGCGAGACGACCCATGTAGCCCACGATCCGCTCGCCGGGCGCGATCGATCGACGCCACTCCTCCGAGCGCCGCGAGGGCGAGAACCGTGCGGCGTCGACGCCGCGCCCCCAGCGCGCGAGCCGGTCGACGCCGAGCGCGCCGAGCTGCTGCTCGGCGGCCGAGGACGGCGCGAGCGTGAGCGTGGCGCGCCGGTGGAGGCGGGCGACGTGCGCGGCGGCGGCGGTCGCGGCGCCGGGGACGCCGTAGCGCTCCGTGTATGCGACGACGTCGGTCTGGTAGACGGCGACCGTCGGGATCCGCAGTGCGTCGGCTGCGGCCAGCGCCTGCCATCCGAGCACGAAGGGAGACGCGAGATGCACGACGTCGGGACGGAACTCCTCGAGGATCCGCCGGATGCGCCGGGCCGGCGCCAGCGCGACGCGCACATCGGGGTAGGAGGGGAGCGGGACGGACGCGAGGAACGCGGTCCCGTCGGCCACCCGGCCCGGCCGCTGCCCGGCCGCCCGCGGGGCGACGACGAGGGTCTCGTGACCCTGCGCCTCGAGACGGCGCTGCACCTGGAGGACGGAGTTCGTCACCCCGTTCATGTGGGGGAGGAAGCTCTCCGCGAAGACGGCGACTCTCACGTCTCCAGGGTGACGCCGCCGCATGGCTGCCGGCGGCGGTTTCGCGAGCGGTTCGCGCGATGTTCACCGGATGGCCGCGCTCGTTCACGCAGACGTCGACGGAGGGCGCGATCGCGGCTCCTGGTAGGGTGGCACGGTCAGCATTCTGCGGACCCGCGGTGTCGCGCCGCGCCCTGGACGCCTTCTCGCGTCCTGCATGACTCGCCCGTCACACGGAGGGGCGAGGGTAAACAAAGAAGGAGAGACCTCTTGGAAGGTCCTGAAATCACCGCAGCCGAGGCCGTTCTCGACAACGGACGCTTCGGCACCCGCACCATCCGCTTCGAGACCGGCCGTCTCGCGCAGCAGGCGCAGGGCGCCGTCGCCGCGTACCTCGACGAGGAGACGATGCTCCTCTCGGCCACCAGCGCGTCGAAGAACCCCCGCGAGGGCTTCGACTTCTTCCCCCTGACGGTCGACGTCGAGGAGCGCTCGTACGCCGCCGGCAAGATCCCCGGCTCGTTCTTCCGCCGCGAAGGCCGCCCCTCCACAGAGGCCATCCTCGTGTGCCGCCTCATCGACCGTCCGCTGCGTCCGTCGTTCGTCGACGGCCTCCGCAACGAGATCCAGATCGTCGTGACGGTGCTCTCGATCGCGCCGGGCGAGTTCTACGACGCTCTCGCGATCAACGCGGCGTCGGCGTCGACGCAGATCTCCGGTCTGCCGTTCTCCGGCCCCATCGCCGGCGTGCGCCTCGCGCTCATCCCGGGCCAGGCCGGCAACGCCGACCAGTGGGTCGCGTTCCCCAACGCCGAGCTGCTCGAATCGGCCGTGTTCGACCTCGTCGTCGCCGGTCGAGTGGTCACGGACGCCGACGGCTCCGAGGACGTCGCCATCATGATGGTCGAGGCCGAGGCGACCGAGGCGAGCTGGAACCTCATCAAGTCGGGCGCCACGAAGCCGAGTGAGGAGATCGTCGCGCAGGGCCTCGAGGCCTCCAAGCCCTTCATCAAGCAGCTCGTCGCGGCGCAGGCCGAGATGGCCGCGAAGTCGTCGAAGGCCCCGCTGGAGTTCCCCGTCTTCCCGGCGTACAGCCAGGAGACGTACGACTTCGTCGCCGCCCAGGCCCAGGCCGACCTCGAGAAGGTCTACCTGATCGCCGACAAGCAGGAGCGCCAGTCGGCCGACGACGAGGTCAAGGCCCGCGTCAAGGCCGCCCTCGTCGAGAAGGTCGAGGCGGGCGAGCTCCCCGTCGCGGCACCGCTCGAGTTCGGCGCGGCGTACAAGTCCGTCACGAAGAAGATCGTGCGCGGCCGCATCCTCACGGAGGGCGTCCGCATGGACGGCCGCGGCCTCGCCGACATCCGTCCGCTCGACGCCGAGGTGCAGGTCATCCCGCGCGTCCACGGCTCGGCGATCTTCCAGCGCGGCGAGACGCAGATCATGGGCGTCACGACGCTCAACATGCTCAAGATGGAGCAGCAGATCGACTCGCTGTCTCCCACGACGAGCAAGCGCTACATGCACCACTACAACTTCCCGCCCTACTCGACCGGCGAGACCGGCCGCGTGGGCAGCCCGAAGCGCCGCGAGATCGGGCACGGCTTCCTGGCCGAGCGCGCGCTCGCGCCCGTGCTCCCGAGCCGCGAGGAGTTCCCCTACGCGATCCGCCAGGTGTCCGAGGCCCTCGGCTCCAACGGCTCGACGTCGATGGGCTCGGTGTGCGCCTCGACCCTGTCGCTCCTCAACGCGGGCGTTCCGCTTCGCGCCGCCGTCGCGGGCATCGCGATGGGCCTGGTGTCCGACGAGGTCGACGGCCAGACGCGCTACGCCGCTCTGACCGACATCCTCGGCGCCGAGGACGCCCTCGGCGACATGGACTTCAAGGTCGCCGGAACGAGCGAGTTCGTCACGGCCATCCAGCTGGACACGAAGCTCGACGGCATCCCCTCGGAGGTGCTCGCGGGCGCGCTCACGCAGGCGAAGGACGCGCGTCTGCGCATCCTCGAGGTGCTGAACGCCGCCATCGACGGCCCCGACGAGATGGCCCCCACGGCCCCGCGCGTCATCAGCGTGCAGATCCCGGTCGACAAGATCGGCGAGCTCATCGGCCCCAAGGGCAAGACGATCAACGCGATCCAGGATGAGACCGGCGCGCAGATCTCCATCGAGGAGGACGGCACCGTCTACATCGGCGCGACCGACGGCCCGTCGGCCGAGGCCGCCCGCGCCCAGGTGAACGCGATCGCGAACCCGACGAACCCCGAGATCGGCGACACGTTCCTCGGAACGGCCGTCAACATCGCGAAGTTCGGCGTTTTCGTCTCGCTGCTGCCCGGCAAGGACGGGCTGCTGCACGTCACCGAGCTGCGCAAGCTCAACGGCGGCAAGCGCGTCGAGGCGATCGAGGACGTCGTCAGCGTGGGTCAGAAGATCCTCGTGCGCATCTCGAAGGTCGACGACCGCGGCAAGCTGTCGCTCGAGATCGTCGACGAGGAGTCGGACTCCGCCGAGGCGCCCGCGGAGGCTCCCGCCGAGGTCTGATCCCGTCCGCACGGAGGGCCGGTCGCGCATGCGCGACCGGCCCTCCGCGCATCCGGTGTGATGAAAGCGTTATGGCGTGCCGACCGGGTCGGACGCGGCCATCCGGTTCAATGGGGGGAGGGGATGGGCGGGTCCGTCGCACCCCACGAGGAGCGACATGGAACCTGGGTCGCCGCATGAGCGGGTCGGGGCGCACGGCCCCGTCGACGCGCGCGCCCACCTCGACGTCGCCACCCAGGCGATCCAGACGGTCGCGGCCCACCCGTCCGCGCCGCTGCCGACGCAGGGGCCGGGGGTCGGGGCCGGAGTGCGCACCGCGGTCGGGGGCTCCGAGCTCGCGGTCTTCCCGCTCATGCTCGGCGGTGCCGAGTTCGGGTGGAACATCGACCGGGCCGCCGCGTTCGCCGTGCTCGACCGCTACGCGGAGCTCGGCGGCAACGCGCTCCACACCTCCGACCGGTTCGGCGCCGGCCGGAGCGAGTTCATCCTCGGCCAGTGGGCGGCGTCTCGCGGCGTCCGCGACGACATCGTGTTCGCCGTGCGCGTCGGTGCCCATCCCGACAACCCCGGGCTCGGATCGGTCAACCTCGTCCGGGCCGTCGAGGCGTCGCTGGAGCGTCTCGCGAGCGATCGCATCGATCTGCTCTACCTGGATGCGTCGAGCTTCCCGCTCGCCTCGCTCGAAGACGCGCTCGCGACGGCCGAGTGGCTCGTCGAGAAGGGCAAGGTCCGCGCGATCGGAGCCTACGGGCTCACCCCCGAGCAGCTCGTCGAGGCGCGCATCCTGAGCTCGGCCGGATACCCGCGCATCGAGGCGGTCGACGTCCCCTACAACCTCATGCGCCGCGGCGAGTACGAGGGGGACATGCGGTTCGTCGCGGGCGCGCAGGGACTCGCCGTGACGCCGTCGCACGCCCTCGAGCACGGATTCCTGTCGGGGATGCACCGTAGCCGGCTCGGCATCGGGCACTCCGTGCGCGCCGAGCAGCTGTCGAAGCTCATGAACCGGCGCGGGGCGAGGGCGCTCAAGGCGCTCGACGTCGTCGCGGGGGAGCTGGAGCTTCCGCACGCCGCCGTCGCCGTCGCGTGGCTGCTGGCGCAGCACGGCGTCGTCGCGCCGATCGTGAACGCGTTCACGGCGTCGCACGTCGACGAGCTCGTGCGGGGCGTCGGCGTGCGGCTCGGGCGCGCGCACCGAGCCGACCTCGCGCGGGCCGTCGACTGAGCCGGATTCCGCGTTCGGCGTAACGGGCGGCGGGCAGCCCGGAGGGGTGACATAGGGTGGAAGACGCCCGCGCCACGCGGGCCACGGGTGCGGTCGAAGAGGGGGTCGGATGACGCACTACATCTACCTCGTCCGCCACGGCGAGCACCAGCATGCCGAGCACGGGCTCGAGGATGGTCCGCTCTCGCCGCGCGGCGAGCGTCAGGCGTCGCTGCTCGCCGACCGGCTCTCCGGCGTGCCCTTCGATGCCGTGTGGCACTCGCCCCTCGCACGTGCGGCCGAGACGGCGCGCATCGTCGCCGGCCGGATGCCCGCCGTGGACCCCCAGCCGCACGCTCTCCTGTTCGACTGCGTGCCGACGGGGATGACCGACGAGACGCCGGCCGTGTTCGAGCCGTTCTTCGGCGCCATCACGGAGGAGGAGATCGAGGCGGGCCGCGCGCAGATGGCCGACGCCATGACGGAGTTCCTCGTCCGCAAGAACGGCGACGTGCACGAGCTCATCATCACGCACAACTTCGTCATCGCGTGGTTCGTGCGCGAGGTGCTCGGCGCCCCCGACTGGCGGTGGATGACCCTCAACCAGGCGAACTGCGGGCTCACGATCATCGCGCAGAAGCAGGGCCGGCCCTGGAACCTCATTTCGCACAACGATCTCGCGCACCTGCCGTTCGAGCTCCGCACCGGCCTCCCGGAGACCCCTCCGGTCTGAGCCGCGGCGGCCGTCCCGCGCGGTGCGCCCCTGTCCCGGCATTCGGATGGCTGGGGCTGGTGCCGGCGTGTCGGGCGCAGGGGATGACATCCGCCCCGCCGGTCCGATTCCCGGCCCCGGGTGCTCTCGCCGCTCGTGCCGGACGCGACCGGCCGCTATCCGCGGGCGCGACGGAGGGATGCTCGCGCACCGAGGATGGCGGCCTCCACGAGCGGCCAGTCGTAGAGCACGAGGGCGTAGTCGAAGCGCAGCGTGATGTAGCCGCGGGCGGCGGCATTCGCGTCGCGCACGAGATCCTTGTGCCGCATGACCGCACCGTCGTGGTTTCCGCGGCCATCCACTTCGAGGATGATGCCGCTGCCGAGGACGAAGTCGACGCGCCCGACGCCGTCGATCACGACCTGGCTTCGCACGGCGATCCCGAGGCGGAGGAGTCTGAGGCGCAGGATCGATTCGAGGCCGCTGCCCGCATCGCCTCGCGCGAGGTCGACCAGTCGCCGTTGGCGGGCGTCCAGCTGCGCGCGCACCGATGCGCGCTGTCGGCGCGTGAGGAGCCGCAGCGCCCAGGCGGATTCGAACGCCGCGAAGAACGCTTCGTCGCCCTGGCAGCGTGCGAGCTGCACGAGCGCGCGCACGATGTCGACCAGTCCGTATCCGGAGGGACCGTCATCCCAATGCGCGACGCATGCGCATGCGGGGTGCGCACGCTGCCGCCCGTGCGCGCCGAGCGCGACGTGCACGACGGAGGAGTCGAGTGTCCATACGCCGAGCTTCTCGAGGACGGAGGCGCAGCACAGCATCCCGCCGTGCTCTGCGGCCGTCAGGACCTGCGCATCGACGTCGGGTGTCGCGAACACACCGGGCCGGATGGAGCGGACGGCCTCGGCATCGCGTGCGCGTCGCAGATCTCGGCGAGTGGCGCCGACCGACCGGAGCTGCCGGGTTCGGACGACGCCGCCGCTGTCGGCGACGCGGGCGGCGATCTCGGAGGGCTGCATCCCGTCAGCGTCGCCGGCGGCTCGCCCGGCGGGGGAGGGCGTGGGCGGATCGGGGAGCCGACGCCGCGTGTCGCGTGCCTGTGGACGGGAGGATGCCCTCGCGTCCCCTGCTCGTCCCCGTCCCGTCCCGTCCCTGTGCCTGCATTCGGATGGCTGGGGCCGGTGGAGGCGTATTGAGCGCAGGGAGCGGCATCCGAACCGCCGGCCCGAATCGCGGGTCCAGCGGCGGGTCTGCTGGGGCCGTCCCGTCGGGGCCGTCCTCGTCCCGGTCCCGGCATTCGGATGGCTGGGGCGGGTGCCGGCGTGTCCGCCGCAGGGGATGGCATGCGCCCCTCCGGTCCGATTCCCGGCCCGGCCTAGGATGGGATCATGACGACACGCGTGGCCCTCGTCGGCGGCACAGGCAAGCTCGGAGGCATCATCCGCGAGGTCGTCGACGGAATGGACGGCTTCGAGGTCGCGGCCGTGCTCGGCTCGCGCAGCGACCTGTCCGAGCTCGACGGCGCCGACCTCGTCATCGACGCCTCGACTCCGGCGGCGAGCATCGACGTCGTGCGGGCGGCCGCCGCGCGCGGGCTCAACGTCCTCGTCGGCACGAGCGGATGGTCGGCGGAGCGCATCGCGCTCATCCGCCCCGTCGTCGCTGAGGCGGGGACGGCCGCGGTCTTCATCCCGAACTTCTCGCTCGGCTCCGTGCTCGGCACCGCGCTCGCCGCGGCGGCGGCGCCCTTCTTCCCGTTCGCGGAGATCGTCGAGGCGCACCGCGACACGAAGATCGACTCGCCGAGCGGAACGGCCGTCCGCACCGCCGAGCTCATCGCCGCCTCCCGCCGCACGCCCGTCGAGGCGCCTTTCGCGGACCAGCGGGCGCGAGGGCAGCAGGTCGCGAGCGTTCCCGTCCACTCGCTCCGGCGCCCCGGCGTCGTCGCGCGCCAGGAGGTCGTCCTCTCGGGCCCTGGAGAGTCGCTCACGGTCGTGCACGACACGGTCGAGCCGGCGGCGGCGTACGCGCCGGGCATCCGCATCGCGGTGCCGGCCGCGCTCGCTGCGACGGGCGTCGTCGTGGGTCTCGAGAGCTTCATCGACATCGGCATCGGCGTGCCCCGCACCTCCGCGGCGGCGCCTGTCGACGACGGCTCGACACCCGGCGGCCAGGCGGCGCGGGCGACGGGCGCGTGAGGCTCCGCGTGGGCGTGGCCGTGATGGCCGCGCTCCTCCTCCTCTACATCCTCGTCGTCGGCCAGCGCGCCGTGGCCGCGCTCGTCGCGGGCCTCGACGAGGGCGAGCCCGTGCTCGTCGTCATGGGCGCCGCCATGATCGTCCTCCCGCTCATCGCGCTCTGGGCCCTCGGTCGCGAGCTGTGGTTCGGATGGCGCGCCGAGCGTCTCGCGCGCCGGCTCGAGAGCGAAGGGGGCCTGCCGACCGAGGCCGTCGAGACGTCGCCGAGCGGTCGCCCGACGCGCGCCGACGGCGACGCGCTCTTCCCCGTGTACCGCGCGCAGGTCGAGGCGGACGAGGCCGACTGGCGCGCGTGGTACCGCCTCAGCCTGGCCTACTCGGCAGCGGGCGACACGAAGCGCGCCCGCTCCGCCGTGCGCGAGGCCATCCGCCGCGAACGCGCAGAGGCCGCCTGAGCCGGCCGCCTGCCTGAACCCGGCTCAGCGCGCGGGCACCGCCGCGGCGATCGCGGCCTCGACGGTGTCCTGCACGAACGAGAACCCGCTCGCCCGCAGGGCGCTCGGTGCGACGTCGGCATCGGCGAGCAGCATCGCCTCGGCGAAGTCGCGCCCGAGCAGCGTGCGCAGCGCCCATGCCGGAGCCGGTACGAGGAACGGCCGCCCGAGGCGCCGCGCGAGCGCGCCGACGAGCTCGGATGCGCTGGCGGCGGAGGGGCCGGCGAGGTTCACGGGGCCGGTGAGACGGTGGGCGAGCACGTGCCGGATGGCGCGCACCTCGTCCTCGAGCGAGATCCACGCCCAGATCTGGCGACCCGACCCCAGTGGACCAGCGAGGCCGGCCCTCGCGAGGGGGACGAGCGGCTTGAGGAGGGCGGCGGGATGGACGAGCGGCGCCGTGCGGAGGAGGGCGACTCGGTCGCCGGCCTCGCGCGCCGCCTCCTCCCAGTCGACGCAGAGCCGTGCGAGGAACCCGTCACCCGGCGCGGATCCCTCGTCGAGGGGGCGACCCGGCGCGGAGCCGTAGTAGCCCGACGCGCTCGCCGACACGAGGAGAGGCGGCCGGTCGAGGTGCGACACCGCGCGCGCGAGCACGCGCGTGGGCGTCAACCGCGACGCGACGAGCTCGCGGCGGTAGCCCGCCGTCCACGGCAGGCGCCCGACGCTCGCGCCGCAGAGGTTGACGACGGCGTCCGCGCCGTCGAGCACCGCCGGGTCGAGGCTCGGCGCGTCGAGCCATCTGACCTCGTCGGGTGCGGTGGGCGCACGGCGCACGAGCCGCGTGACGGCCGTGCCGTCCGCCCGGAGCGCGTCGACGAGAGCGCGGCCGATGAGCCCGGACGACCCCGCGACGACGACCCGGGCGAGCGGCTCGGCGGTCATCGCGGTCAGGAGAGCGTGGCTTCGAGGGAGATCTCGATGCCCGCGAGGGCCTGGGACACGGGACAGCCCGCCTTGGCCCCCTCCGCGATCTCCTGGAAGCGCTCCGCGTCGAGCCCGGGAACGACCGCGTCGACGTTGAGGTGGCTGCCCGTGATGCCCGTGCCGGGCTTGAAGGTCACCGACGCGGTCGTGTCGATGCGCTCGGGCGGGGTGCCGTTCTCGGCCAGCGCGTTCGAGAGCGCCATGCTGAAGCACGACGAATGCGCGGCTGCGATCAGCTCCTCCGGGGTCGTGGTGCTGTCCGAGCCCTCGCTGCGGGCCTTCCAGTTCACGGGGAACGCACCGATCCCCGAGGAGAACGAGACGGTCCCCGATCCCTCGAAGAGGGTTCCGCTCCACGCGGTGCTGGCTTCGCTCGTGACGGTCATGTCGGTCCTCCGGATCGGGGGCGGATGGTCGCGGCCAGCCTATCCGCGCAGCCCGCGCCGGGGAACGGCTTGCGCACGCGCCCGACGTGTCATATTCCGCCACCTCGGCCCCCGGGGCTCCGCGCCCGAATACCGTGGAGGCGATGTCCCCGACCGCCGCCCTCCTCGTCATCGCCGCGATCGTCGTCGCCGCGACGATCGCGGGCATCGTGCTGCGCCGACGGGATGGCCGCGCCCGCGCCGTGCACGCGGGCGCCGTCGAGCCGTCGGCGCTGGCACTCCCCGGTGACGCGTTCGGCGAACGCGCGACGCTCGTGCAGTTCAGCACGGAGCTGTGCGCGCGCTGCCCGGGCGTGCGCCGTCTCCTCTCCGAGGTCGCCCGGGAGCGGGAGGGCGTCGTCCACGTCGACGTGGACCTCACGCACCGGCCCGACATCGCCCAGCGGTTCCGGGTGCTCCAGACCCCCACGACGCTCGTGCTCGACGCGCACGGCGTGCCCCGCGCCCGCATCGCGGGCGCCCCCGCTCGCCATACCGTCGCGCACGAGCTCGACGCCCTGGAAGGGATCACGCATGTCTGACGCCACCGCAGGGATCGATCCGCGCGGACCGCGCTTCGCCGCCGCCATCACGAGCGCGCTCCTGCTCGTCGCGACGTTCCTCGCCTTCATCGGCAACGCGACGGGCACCGTGAGCGCGTCGTTCGGGTGGTTCGCGTATCAGCCGCTCGCGAACGCGCAGTTCACGTCGGGAGACCTTTCCGCGCTCACGCGCGCGTCCGTCGCCGAGCGCGCGGCCGATGCGGGATTCGTCGCGGTGCTCGTCGTCGCGCTGCTGTTCCTCTGGAGCGTCCTCTCACCGCGGACGGCGCCGTGGGGTGCGCTGTTCCGCACCGTCGTCCGCCCCCGTCTCGCACCTCCGACGGAGCTCGAGGACCCGCGCCCTCCCCGTTTCGCGCAGGGCGTCGGCCTTCTCGTCACGGGCATCGGCCTCGTGCTGCACCTCGCGGGGGTGCCCTGGGCGCTGCCAATCGCGGCGGCCGCGGCCTTCGTGGCGGCCTTCCTCAACGCCGCGTTCGGGTTCTGCCTCGGCTGCCAGATCTACCTCCTCCTGCAGCGCGCCGGCCTCATCGGCCGCGAGCGGGCGGCCTGAGCGGACGTCGGATGGCCGACGCCCACGGCCCGAGCCTGCGCCCGCCATCCGAGCTAGCCTTGTGGGCATGAGCGGCGCCATCCCGACCCCCTACGAAGATCTCCTGCGCGACGTGCTCGCGAACGGCACGCACAAGGACGACCGCACGGGGACGGGCACGACGAGCGTCTTCGGCCGTCAGCTCCGGTACGACCTGAGCGCGGGGTTCCCTCTCATCACGACGAAGCGCGTGCACTTCAAGTCGGTCGCGTACGAGCTGCTGTGGTTCCTGCGCGGATCGTCGAACGTGCGCTGGCTGCAGGAGCACGGCGTCTCGATCTGGGACGAGTGGGCCGACGACGACGGCGAGCTCGGCCCCGTGTACGGCGTGCAGTGGCGCTCGTGGCCGACGCCCACGGGCGAGAGCATCGACCAGATCGCGAAGGTCGTCGCGCAGCTGAAGGCCAACCCCGACAGCCGCCGCCACATCGTCACGGCGTGGAACCCGGCGGAGGTCGACGACATGGCGCTCCCGCCGTGCCACGCCCTCTTCCAGTTCTACGTCGCCGACGGGCGGCTCAGCTGCCAGCTCTACCAGCGCAGCGCCGACCTCTTCCTCGGGGTGCCGTTCAACATCGCCTCCTACGCCCTGCTCACCCTCATGGTCGCGCAGCAGACGGGCCTCGAGCCCGGCGACTTCGTCTGGACGGGAGGCGACTGCCACATCTACGACAACCACCGCGAGCAGGTCGCGGAGCAGCTCGCGCGCGACCCGTACCCGTACCCCGCGCTCCGCTTCGCCCGCACGCCCGAGAGCCTCTTCGACTACGAGTACGACGACTTCGTCGTGGAGGACTACCGCCATCATCCGGCCATCCGCGCCGCCGTGGCGGTCTGAGCCGTGACCATCCGCTCGATCTGGGCGCAGTCGCGGACGGGGGCCATCGGCGCCGACGGCGGCATGCTGTGGCAGCTCCCCGAGGACATGGCCTACTTCCGGCGCGCCACCACGGGGCTGCCCGTCGTGATGGGCCGGAAGACGTGGCTGTCGTTCCCCGAGCGCTTCCGGCCGCTGCCCGAACGCCCCAACATCGTCGTCACGCGGGACGCCGCGTTCCAGGCCGACGGCGCCGAGGTCGTCCACTCCCTCGACGACGCCGTGCGCGCCGCCGAGCGGATCGACGACGAGGTGTGGATCATCGGCGGCGCCGAGATCTACGCGCAGGCGATGGACATCGCCGACGAGCTCTGGGTCACCGAGGTCGACGTCGATGTCGAGGGCGACGCGTACGCGCCGGATGTGGACGAGACGTGGGAGGTCGTGCGCTCCGAGCCCGCCGACCGGAGCGGATGGCTGGAGAGCCGCACGGGCACCAGGTACCGCTTCCTCGTGTACCGTCGCGCTCTCTGACGGCCGCCCTGCGGAGGAGCGTCGCCGCGAGACGATAACCTTGATGCCATGACGCACCAGGGCAACCCGTTCGGACAGGTTCTCGTCGCGCTCGTCACCCCGATGACGGCCGACGGCGAGGTCGACTGGCCCGGCGTCGAGAAGCACATCGACGCGTGCATCCAGCAGGGTGCGGACGGCATCGTCGTGACCGGCACGACGGGCGAGACGTCGACGCTCACAGACCCCGAGAAGCTCCGCCTCGTCGAGGTCGGCAAGGACGTCGCCGCAGGTCGCGCGAAGATCATCACGGGCGGCGGGTCGAACGAGACCGCCCACGCCATCGACCTCTACCAGAAGAGCGAGAAGGCCGGCGCCGACGGCATCATGATCGTCACGCCGTACTACAACAAGCCGACGCAGGCGGGCGTGCTCACGCACTTCCGGCTCATCGCCGACTCGACCGACCTGCCGGTGATCATGTACGACATCCCGGGCCGCACGGGCATCCCGCTCAAGTACGAGACGATCCTGCGGCTCGCCAAGCACCCGAACATCCTGGCCGTGAAGGACGCCAAGGGCGACCTGAGCGAGGTGAGCCGCGTGCTCAACCAGACCGATCTGCTGTACTTCTCCGGCGACGACGCCAACGTGCTGCCCTCGCTCGCGATCGGCGCCACGGGGCTCATCGGCGTGACGGCCAACATCGTCTCCGGTCCGTACCGGACGATCGTGGACGCCGTCAACCGCGGCGACCTGGCCGCCGCGACCGCGCAGCACAGGAAGCTCGAGCCGCTCGTGCGCGCCGTCATGACGCATGTGCCCGGCACCGTCGCGGCCAAGTACGTGCTGCACGGCCTCGGCCGCATCTCCAGCCCCCGCGTCCGCCTGCCCCTCGTGGGGCCGGAGGAATGGGAGGCCGCGATCATCGAGGACGAGCTCGCCCTCGTGAAGGACGTCGACGGCGTCGACTTCTCCAACTTCCGCCCCGACCGCAACGCGGCAGCGGGCGGAGCGCTGCCGAAGATCGCCGGCACGACGCGCTGACGCTTCCGCGGCGGCACCGGTCGTCGCGACAACACCGAATACGACGAACCGGATGCCGTGGGGCATCCCGGAAGGCGGACCATGTCCACACCGGTCTCCGAACCTGCCGACCTCGCACCAGGAACCCTGCGTGTCACGCCCCTGGGCGGACTCGGCGAGGTCGGGCGCAACATGACGACGTACGAGTACGACGGCGAGATCCTCATCGTCGACTGCGGCGTGCTCTTCCCCGAGGAGCACCAGCCGGGCGTCGACCTCATCCTCCCCGACATGGAGCCGCTCAAGGGCCGACTCGACGACATCGCGGGCCTCGTGCTCACGCACGGCCACGAGGACCACATCGGCGCCGTGCCGTACCTCCTCAGGCTGCGGCCCGACATCCCGCTCTTCGGCTCGGCGCTCACGCTGGCGCTCGTCGCGGCGAAGCTCAAGGAGCACCGCATCACGCCCGTCTCGCACGTCGTGCAGGAGGGGGAGATATGGGAGACCGGCGCGTTCGAGATGGAGTTCGTCGCGGTCAACCACTCCATCCCCGATGCGCTCGCCGTCGCCGTGCGGACGGGGGCCGGCCTCGTGCTGCACACGGGCGACTTCAAGATGGACCAGCTGCCCCTCGACGGCCGCCTCACCGACCTGCGGGCCTTCGCCCGTCTGGGCGAGGAGGGCATCGACCTGTTCCTCCCCGACTCGACGAACGCCGACGTCCCCGGCTTCACGCCGCAGGAGCGGCAGATCGGCCCCGTCCTCGACCAGGTGATCTCGAAGACGACGGGCCGCGTCATCGTGGCGAGCTTCTCGAGCCACGTGCACCGCGTGCAGCAGGTGCTCGACGCCGCCGCCGCCAACGGCCGCCGCGTGGCGCTCCTCGGACGCTCGATGGTGCGCAACATGACGATCGCCGCCGACCTCGGCTACCTCAACGTGCCGGACGGCGTGCTCGTCGACTACAAGAAGGCGCGCGACATCCCGGACAGCAAGATCGTCTACATGTCGACGGGGTCGCAGGGCGAGCCGATGGCCGTCCTGAGCCGGATGGCCAACCTCGACCACGAGATCGAGCCGGGTCCCGGCGACACGGTCATCCTCGCCTCGAGTCTCATCCCCGGCAACGAGAACGCTGTGTACCGCGTCATCGACGGCCTCACCAAGCTCGGCGCCAACGTCGTGCACAAGGCCAACGCCAAGGTGCACGTCTCGGGTCACGCCGCGGCGGGCGAGCTGCTCTACTGCTACAACATCCTCAAGCCGCGCAACGTGCTCCCGGTCCACGGCGAATACCGTCACCTGATGGCGAGCGCCAAGCTCGCGCAGGACACCGGCATCCCCGCCGAGCGCACCATCATCGGCTCGAACGGGACGATCGTCGATCTCAAGGACGGCGTCGCGCGCGTGGCCGGCCAGCTCGACCTCGGCTTCGTGTACGTCGACGGGTCGAGCGTGGGCGCCATCACCGACGCCGACCTCAAGGACCGCCGCACGCTGGGCGAGGAGGGCTTCGTCTCGGTCATCATCGTGGTGGACTCGCAGACGGGCAAGATCATCACGGGCCCCGAGATCCATGCGCGCGGCATCGCGGAGGACGACCGCGTCTTCGACAAGGTCAAGCCGAAGATCGTCGCGGCGCTCGAGGAGGCGGCCCAGAAGGGCGTGCGCGACAACCATGCACTGTCGCAGACGGTGCGCCGGACGATCGGCCGCTGGGTGAACCAGTCGCTCCGCCGCCGCCCGATGATCGTCCCCCTCGTCATCGAGGCGTGACGCGCACGAGTCGGCTCGAGACCGGATCGTGACCGGGGCCGGGGCGGTGAATCCGCCTCGGCCCCGGGTCGTTCCCGGCGGATGTCGGCGGGGCGACGTACCGTGGAGCAATGCCACGTACGTCCGCTGCGCCCAAGACTCCGGGATCCCGGAGCAGCCGCGCGACCTCCAAGGAGGAGGCCGCGGTGTCTCCGCGCTCGCGCAAGAAGGCGGCGGACCCCGCCCCGAAGCGCTACGCCGACGAGGCCGATCGCGATGCGCTCCCCGTGCGCGCCTGGAACGGCCTGGCGCGAGCCGTCGGCGGACTGTTCCGCGCGTTCGGACCGGAGGCCCTCGAGAAGGACCAGCGTCGCGACGGCTTCCCGCTGCTGCTCGTGCTCCTCGCCGTGGCCGGGGCCGTCGTCGAGTGGTTCCTCATCGGCGACGACGTCGCGGCGAACATCAGCGCGTTCACCTTCGGCGGGCTGATCGGGCGCACGGCGTTCGTGTTCCCCGTCCTCCTGCTCATCCTCGCGGGCTGGCTGTTCCGCCATCCGTCGTCGGTCAACGACAACGGCCGCCTGGGCATCGGGTTCGGGATGCTCGTCGTCACGATCGCGGGCTTCCTCCACGTCGCGGGAGGACGCCCGAAGCCCGTCCAGGGGATGCCGGCGCTGAGCGAGGCGGGCGGCCTCTTCGGCTGGCTCATCGCGGAGGCGATGGCGTTCCTCATCACCGAGGTCGGCGCGTACATCGTCCTGTCGCTGCTCGCCGTGCTGAGCGTGCTCATCATCACGAAGACGCCCCCGAACCGCATCGTCCAGCGTCTCGGCGACCTCTACGTCTGGATGTTCGACGCCGAGCGCCTGACGCCGGAGCAGAAGGCCGAGCGCAAGGCGGCGAAGGGGGAGACCGCCCCGACCGAGGTGCTCGGCGACGCCGAGGGCGACGAGGACGCAGGGTCGCTGCCGTGGTGGCGGCGCAACAAGTCCGGCCGCGAAGAGGATCCCGACGTCGTGTCGGAGCCGCAGGACCTCACCGAGCTCCTCACCGAGCAGGGCGACCGCGGCTACGAGCAGGTGATCGTCACGGCCGAGCAGCCGGCGGCCCACGACGCGGTCACCGAGGTGCTGAGCGACGCGGTGGTCGCCGGCCTCCGCGCGGACGAGGCGCGCACCGGCCTCGTGGGCGACGGCGACGACCTCGACGACGCCGAGGACGAGCTGCCCGGCTTCACGGGCTTCGGCACGGAGGGCCCGGGCGGTCGCGGCCCTCAGCCGCCGGCGATCCCGTACGTGCTGCCGTCGCCCGCCGCTCTGTCATCCGGACCGCCGTCGGTCGCACGCAGCGAGGCGAACGACCGCATCGTCGATCAGCTGACGCGCGTCCTCGCCGAGTTCAAGGTCGACGCGAAGGTGACCGGGTTCTCGCGCGGTCCGACGGTCACGCAGTACGAGATCGAGCTCGCGCCCGGCGTGCGCGTCGAGCGCATCACGCAGCTGCAGAGCAACATCTCGTACGCCGTCGCGTCGAACGACGTGCGCATCCTGGCGCCCATCCCCGGCAAGAGCGCCATCGGCATCGAGATCCCGAACACCGACCGCGAGACGGTCGCGCTCGGCGACGTCCTGCGCTCCGCCGCGGCGCAGAAGTCGGCCCATCCGCTCACGGTGGGCGTCGGCAAGGACGTCGGCGGAGGGTTCGTCGTGGCGAACCTCGCCAAGATGCCGCACCTCCTCGTCGCGGGCTCGACCGGTTCGGGGAAGTCGAGCTTCATCAACTCGATGATCACGAGCATCCTCATGCGCGCGAAGCCCAGCGAGGTGCGCATGGTGCTCGTCGACCCGAAGCGCGTGGAGCTGACGAACTACGCGGGCGTTCCGCACCTCATCACCCCCATCATCACGAGCCCGAAGAAGGCGGCGGAAGCGCTGCAGTGGGTCGTGAAGGAGATGGACATGCGGTACGACGACCTGGCGTCGTTCGGGTTCCGTCACGTCGACGACTTCAATGCCGCGCTCGCGCGCGGCGAGGTCGACCTCCCCGCGGGCAGCGAGCGGGTGCTCAAGCCGTACCCGTACCTGCTCGTCGTGGTCGACGAGCTCGCCGACCTCATGATGGTCGCCCCTCGCGACGTCGAGGACTCGATCGTGCGCATCACGCAGCTCGCGCGCGCCGCCGGCATCCACCTCGTGCTCGCGACGCAGCGTCCGTCCGTCAACGTCGTGACGGGTCTCATCAAGGCCAACGTGCCGTCGCGGCTCGCCTTCGCGGTGACGAGCGTCACCGACAGCCGCGTCATCCTCGACGAGGGCGGCGCCGACAAGCTGATCGGGCAGGGCGACGCGCTGTTCTCCCCGATGGGCTCGTCGAAGCCGCTGCGCGTGCAGGGCGCGTGGGTCACCGAGGACGAGATCGAGAAGGTCGTCGCGCACGTCACGGGGCAGGCTCGTCCCGAGTACCGGTCGGATGTGGCCGACGCGATGGAGCCGAAGAAGAAGGAGGTCGACGAGGACATCGGCGACGACCTCGAACTCCTCCTCGCCGCGGCGGAGCTCATCGTGACGAGCCAGTTCGGGTCGACCTCGATGCTGCAGCGGAAGCTGCGCGTGGGCTTCGCCAAGGCGGGGCGTCTCATGGACCTGCTCGAGTCGCGTGAGATCGTCGGTCCCTCGGAGGGCTCCAAGGCGCGCGACGTGCTCGTGACGCCCGAGCAGCTGCCCGGGGTCCTCGCGAAGCTGCGCGGCGACGAGCCGCCGGCCGGCTCCGCACCCACGGCGCCGGACGCGGACGACGAGGCGCCGGCTCCCCGGATCGACGACCCGTCGGCGGACGACCGCTACGCCGACGACCCCATCGAGGCGCAGTTCGCCGGTCGCGAGGAGATCGACGAGTCGGAGTCCGAAGACGCCTGGAGTCTCACCGGGCGCGACGAGCCGCGCTACTGACGGCCGGCTGACAGACTGGCACCATGGGCATCCCCCGGCAGCTCCCCAACGCGATCACGGTCGCGCGCATCCCGCTCGCGATCCTCTTCCTCGTCCTCCTGCTCGTGGCGGGGCATCTGGGGGATCAGTCGCTCCCCCTGAGGTGGACCGCCGCGGTGCTCTTCGTCGTGGCGATCTCGACCGACTGGGTCGACGGGTACCTCGCCCGGCGGTTCGACATCGTGAGCGACTTCGGCAAGCTGTGGGATCCCATCGCCGACAAGCTGCTGACGGGCGCCGCGTTCGTCGGCCTCGCCGTGCTCGGCGAGATGGCGTGGTGGATGGTCGTCGTCATCCTCGTCCGCGAGTGGGGGATCACGGTGCACCGCTTCGCGGTGGCGAAGCAGCATGTCGTGGCCGCCGCCTGGATGGGCAAGATCAAGACGGCGTTCCAGGGCGTGGCCCTCTCCTGGGCGCTCCTGCCGGTCTGGCTGCTCGTGGGAGTGCCGGTCTTCGAGGCCGTCACGGCCGTGCTCATGTGGATCGTCCTCGTCCTGACGGTGGCGAGCGGCGTCGACTACGTGATCGCGCAGGTGCGCGGTGCACGGAGCGAGAAGGCGTGACCGAGCAGGAAAGCGCGCCCGGCGGCACCGTCACCTCCGCCGTGGCGCAGGAGCTGCTCCGCCGGCTCGCCGCCCGCCGATGGTCGATCGGCACGGCGGAGTCGCTCACGGGCGGTCTGCTGGCCTCCGCGATCGTCGAGATCCCCGGGTCGTCGCAGTGGATGCGGGGCGGGGTCGTGGCGTACGACACCGCCGTCAAGCGGACCGTGCTCGCGGTCGACGCGGCGCTGCTCGAGGAGCACGGCGCCGTGCATCCCGACGTCGCGCGGCAGATGGCTTCGGGGATCCGCCGAGTGCTCGCCCTGGGGGACGAGGAAGCGCTCGTCGGGATCTCGACGACGGGCATCGCCGGTCCGGCTTCGCCCGACGGCCAGCCCGTGGGAACGGTGCATGTGGCCGTCTCGACGCCCGAGCGGGTCGCCGTCGCCTCCCATGTCTTCGACGGCGATCGCACGGCGATCCGCGCGCAGGCGGTGCTCGCGGCGCTCGATCTCGCCGTCGCCGAGCTCGCCTGACCGCGATCGGGTGATTCCAGGGGTGTTTCCGCGTCCACCCCCAGGCTGTCGGGATTAGATTGGTCTCACCGGTGTTGTACTCTGGTGCACCCGGCAATCGACTCGGAGTGGGGAGGGGAGATCATGATCCTGGTTCGTCAAGAGATCGGCGACGTTCTGCGCAGCTTCCGTCAGCAGAAGGGCCAGACCCTCCGTCAGGTCGCGAGCAAGGCGAGTGTGGCGCTCGGGTACCTCAGCGAGGTCGAGCGCGGGCAGAAAGAGGCGTCGAGCGAGATCCTCGCCTCGGTCGCCGACGCGCTCGACGTTCCCATCTCCACGATCTACCGCACGGTGGGCGATCGGATCGCCGTGCTCGAGGGCATCGAGGTCCCCTCCGCCTTCCCCGACGTCGTCCCCGACGAGCTCATCGCCGAGGTCGAGCCCGAGCTGTCGCTCCGCTGAACCGGATGCGCCGCAGCGAGTTCCTGCGCGCCGTCGACGCCGAGTTCGGCGGCAGCGCATCATCTCTCGTCTCGGACCTCGTGCTCCCCGGAATCGGGAGGACGGCGCGCGAGGCGCTGGACGCGGGGATCGCCCCGGGCGAGATCTGGGCGTCGCTGTGCGCCGAGATGGATGTGCCTGCCGAGCGGCGATACGGCGTCGGCACCCTCGCTCCGCGGCGCTGACGTTCGATCCTCCCGGATCTCCTGACGGCGTGTCGTCGAAAGTCCGTTCGATACGCGCGTAGTCTCGTCCACAACGCGGTTCTCCGGCCTCGTCTCTCCCCGGGATGGATTCGCCTCCGACGATGTCGGTGGTCCCTCCTAGCGTGGGATGCGGCGGATGAGCCACGCGCCTTGCCGCAGCACCCCCTGGTGCGCGGCAGCCTACAGGCGGCGGAACACGAGTGGAGAAGGAGCGGCACATGCCCGCAGCAGCAGACCGCGAGAAGGCCCTGGAGTCGGCCCTCGCGCAGATCGACAAGCAGTTCGGCAAGGGCTCGGTCATGCGACTGGGCAGCGATGAGCGGGCACCCGTGGAGGTGATCCCGACGGGCTCGATCGCCCTCGACGTCGCGCTCGGCGTCGGCGGCATCCCCCGAGGCCGTATCGTCGAGATCTACGGGCCGGAGTCCTCGGGAAAGACGACGCTCACCCTCCACGCGATCGCGAACACGCAGCGCGCGGGCGGCATCGCGGCGTTCATCGATGCGGAGCACGCGCTCGACCCCGACTACGCGCAGAAGCTGGGCGTCGACATCGACCAGCTCCTCGTCTCGCAGCCCGACACCGGCGAGCAGGCGCTCGAGATCGCCGACATGCTCATCCGCTCCGGGGCGATCGACCTCGTCGTCATCGACTCCGTCGCCGCGCTCGTGCCCCGCGCCGAGATCGAGGGGGAGATGGGCGACTCTCATGTCGGCCTGCAGGCGCGCCTCATGTCGCAGGCGCTCCGTAAGATCACCGGCGGGCTCAACCAGACGAAGACGACGGCCATCTTCATCAACCAGCTGCGCGAGAAGATCGGCGTGTTCTTCGGCTCGCCTGAGACCACCGCAGGCGGCAAGGCGCTGAAGTTCTATGCCTCCGTCCGTCTCGACATCCGGCGCATCGAGACGCTCAAGGACGGCGCGGAGGCCGTCGGCAACCGCACCAGGGTCAAGGTCGTCAAGAACAAGATGGCGCCGCCGTTCAAGCAGGCGGAGTTCGACATCCTCTACGGCGTCGGCATCTCGCGCGAGGGCAGCCTCATCGACTTCGGCGTCGAGCACGGCATCGTGAAGAAGTCGGGGTCGTGGTACACGTACGACGGCGATCAGCTCGGTCAGGGCAAGGAGAACGCCCGCAACTTCCTCATCCAGAATGCGGATGTCGCGCTCGAGATCGAGAGCAAGATCAAGGACAAGCTCGGTATCGGCCCGCGTCCCGCTGCGCAGGCGGAGGGCGCACCGGCCGTCGAGCCGGTCCGCCGATCGGCGTGATCGGCGCCGCTCGATGAGCGACGATCACGGAGAGGGCCTGGCTCCCGTCATCCCGCTGTTCGGCGGGAGCCAGGCGGTCCACCCGACGCGGCGCACACCGGCCGTGCACGACCGGGACACCGCGCGCGTCGGGGACTCCGCGGCCGACCGCTCCGTCTCGGACGACGGCGCCGGTGGCGGCGGGGCGTCGCCGGCGCCCGACGGCGAGGGCTGGCACACGACCTGGCGCGATCTCGGGTCCGGCGAGCGCCGCCTCGCCCCGGCGCCGACCGTGACGACGACCGTCCGCGACGGCGTGCGGTTCGTCGAGCTGCCGGAGGGCGGAGACGATTCGGCGGATCCGCTCGACGACGACGGCGACATCCCGACGGACATCGCCGCGGCGGCCGAGGAGCGCCTCGTGAAGGCGCTCCGCTCCCGATCGCTCTCGGAGAGCGAGGCCCGATCCCGTCTGCGGAGGGAGGGCGTCCCCGAGGATGCGGTGGAGGACATCGTCCGACGCCTCAGCCGGATCGGCGCTCTCGACGACGCGGCCCTCGCGGAGCAGCTCGTGCACATCGGCGTCTCGAGGAAGAACCAGGGGCGCCGGGCGATCGCGCAGGCCCTCGCGACTCGCGGGATCGCGCGCGAGACGGTCGACGCCGCCCTCGACGGACTCCCCGACGACGACAGAGAGCGTGCGCTCGAGTTCGCGCGCGGCAAGGCATCCTCCCTCGTGCGCTTCGACGACGACACCGCCGTGCGCCGTCTCGTCGGTCAGCTGGCCCGCCGAGGCTTCGGCGGCGGGCTTGCGATGACGGCGGCGCGCACCGCCCTCGACGAGGCGCGCCGCGGGGGCGGCGGCGTCCGGTTCCGCTGAGCGGATGCCCGATGCGAGCGCGCGGCCGGAACGTAGAATGACGGGGTCATGACTACGCCATCCAGTGCCCCGACCCTCATCGCGCCCTCCGACGCCGCCTTCGACGCCGACGGCCGCGCCCGCTCGTACGAGGTCCGCACCTTCGGGTGCCAGATGAACGTGCACGACTCGGAGCGGCTGTCGGGGTCGCTCGAGAGCGCCGGGTACGTCAAGGCGGCACCGGGGGAGGACGCAGACCTCGTCGTCATCAACACGTGCGCCGTGCGCGAGAACGCGTCGGGCAAGCTCTACGGCACCCTCGGGCACCTGAAGTCGCGCAAGGACGTCCACGACGGCATGCAGATCGCCGTGGGCGGATGCCTCGCGCAGATGGACCAGCAGGCCGTCCTCGACAAGGCGCCCTGGGTCGACGTCGTGTTCGGCACGCACAACATGGGCTCCCTCCCCGAACTGCTCGAGCGGTCGCGCCACAACGGCGAGGCGGAGCTCGAGATCCTCGAAGCGCTCGAGGTCTTCCCCTCGACGCTCCCCACGAAGCGCGACTCGACGTACTCGGGGTGGGTGTCGATCTCCGTCGGGTGCAACAACACCTGCACGTTCTGCATCGTCCCGAGCCTCCGCGGCAAGGAGAAGGACCGCCGGCCCGGAGACATCCTCAGCGAGATCCGTCTCCTCGTCGAGGACGGTGCGATCGAGGTCACCCTGCTGGGGCAGAACGTCAACACCTACGGCGTCGAGTTCGGCGACCGCGAGGCCTTCGGCAAGCTGCTCCGCGCGGCAGGCGAGATCGACGGGCTCGAGCGCATCCGCTTCACGAGCCCGCACCCCGCCGCCTTCACCGACGACGTCATCGCCGCCATGGCGGAGACCCCGGCCGTCATGCCGCAGCTGCACATGCCGCTGCAGTCGGGCAGCGACGACGTCCTCAAGCGCATGCGACGCTCCTACCGCAGCGCGAGGTTCCTCGGCATCCTCGACCGCGTGCGAGAGCGCATGCCCGACGCGGCCATCTCGACCGACATCATCGTCGGCTTCCCCGGAGAGACCGACGCCGACTTCGAGGACACCCTGCGCGTCGTCGAGCAGGCGCGCTTCGCGAACGCCTTCACGTTCCAGTACTCCATCCGGGAGGGGACGCCGGCGGCCACCATGCCCGACCAGGTGCCGAAGGAGGTCGTGCAGGAGCGGTACAACCGGCTCATCGCCCTCCAGGAGCGCATCTCGCTCGGGGAGAACCGGAAGCAGCTGGGGAGGTCGCTCGAGGTGCTCGTTTCGACCGGCGAAGGGAAGAAGGACGCCGAGACGCACCGGCTGACGGGGCGCGCGGAGGACAACCGCCTCGTGCACTTCGAGCTCCCCGCCGGCTCCGCGCGGCCGCGCCCGGGCGACGTCGTGACGGTGGAGGTGACGCACGCCGCGCCCTTCCACCTCCTGGCCGACAGCGCCGACGGTGCTCCGCTGCGGATCCGCCGCACGCGCGCCGGCGACGCGTGGGACCGCTCGCAGGCGGAGTCGTGTGCGGTCCCGGCTCCGGGCTCTGCTCCCGGAGCGGTGCGACTGGGTCTTCCGACCATCCGCGTCGGCGTGTGACCGCGGAGCGCCCGCCGCGCCTGTGGGCCGTCGTCGGCGCCACAGGGACGGGCAAGAGCGACCTGTCGCTCGCGATCGCGGACGCGGTCGGAGGGGCGGAGATCGTCAATGCCGACGCCATGCAGCTCTACCGCGGCATGGACATCGGGACGGCGAAGCTCGGCATCGCCGAGCGCCGCGGCGTCCCTCACCACCTCCTCGACGTCCTCGACGTGACGGAGGAGGCCGCGGTCGCGCGCTACCAGAGCGAGGCGCGCGCGGCGATCGAAGCCGTTCTCGCGAGCGGACGCGACGCCGTGCTCGTCGGCGGCTCGGGCCTCTACGTCTCGAGCGTGCTGTTCGACTTCCGCTTCCCGCCGCGCGATCCCGCGTTGCGTGCGCGGCTCGAGGCCGAGCTCGACGCCCTCGGACCCGGCGTCCTCCACGACAGGCTGCGCCGCGCGGACCCCGAGGCGGCGGCGCGCGTCGACCCGCGCAACGCGCGACGGCTGGTGCGCGCTCTCGAGGTGCTGGAGCAGGGAGCGCCGACCCACGGGGCTGCCCTGCCCGAGGCGCCAGCGCGCTGGCGCCCGGCGACGGTCATCGGCCTCGCCCTCGACCGCGCCGCGCTCGTCGCGCGCCTCGACGCGCGCGTCGAGCGGATGTGGGCCGACGGAATGCTCGACGAGACGGCGGCGCTGCGCGAGCGCGGCCTCGAACGCGGCGTCACGGCGAGCCGCGCGATCGGATACGCGCAGGCCCTCGCGCAGCTCTCCGGCGAGAAGTCACGGGACGAGGCCGTGGCCGAGACGCAGGCGCTGACGCGCCGGTACGCCCGCCGGCAGGTCTCGTGGTTCCGCCGCTACGACGGAGTCACGTGGCTGGACGCGCAGGCTCCCGATCTGTCCGGCCTGCTGTGACTGTCCGGCCTGCTCTGACTGTCCGGCCGGCTCTGGGCGACGGAGCGGCCCCGGGACGGCGCCCGTAGACTGGGGCCATGGCGGAGATCCAGTTCACCAAGGGGCACGGCACGGGCAACGACTTCGTCATCGTCGCCGACCCCGACGGAGAGCTCGACCTCGCGGACGAGCAGGTCGCGGCGCTCTGCGACAGGCGGTTCGGCATCGGCGCCGACGGGCTGCTGCGCGTCGTCCGCTCGGCCCACCTCCCGGAGGGCGCGGCGGCTCTCGCCGAGGAGCCCGGAGCCGAGTGGTTCATGGACTACCGCAACGCCGACGGCTCCCGCGCCGAGATGTGCGGCAACGGCACGCGCGTGTTCGCGCGCTACCTGCTGGAGACCGGCCTCGCCGACCTGCCGTCTGGGACCACCCTGCCGATCGGCACGCGAGCCGGGGTCAAGGACATCGTCCGCAGCGAGAACGGCTTCCAGGTCGATCTCGGCCGCTGGCGCGCGGAGCCGGGCGACCCGCTCGTCCGGGCGAAGGGGCTTCCCGTCGCCCGACCCGGCCTCGGCATCGACGTGGGAAACCCCCACGTCGTCGTCGCCCTCGCGTCGGAGGAGGAGCTCGACGGGCTCGATCTCACGGTGCAGCCCCTCATCGACCCCGTGCCGCCTCACGGCGCGAACATCGAGTTCGTCGTCCCCCAGGGCGTCCACGACGGGATCGGACGGCTGCGCATGCGCGTCTTCGAACGCGGGGTGGGCGAGACGCTCTCGTGCGGCACGGGCACCGCGGCGGCCGCTCTCGCCGTGCGCGACTGGGCCGGAGCGGGCGCGCCCGACGTCTGGCGCGTCGAGGTCCCGGGAGGCACGCTCG
Source organism: Microbacterium gilvum (assembly GCF_039543865.1). NCBI lineage: Bacteria > Bacillati > Actinomycetota > Actinomycetes > Micrococcales > Microbacteriaceae > Microbacterium > Microbacterium gilvum. The sequence goes on from NZ_BAABKO010000004.1 coordinate 388,769, forward strand.
GCGTGCGCATGCTCCCCACCGAGGAGGGCGAGCACGTCGCACTCTCCGGGCCGGCGGCCCTCGTCTTCTCGGGGTCTGTCGCGCTCGCCTGACGTCAGGCGAGCGCCAGGCTCGCCGCGAGGGCGAGCATGACGACGGCGATGGAGCCGTCGAGGATCCGCCACGAGCGGGGCGAGCGCAGCCAGCGCGCCGCGACGCGCGCGAGTGCCGTGAGGAAGGCGAACCACAGCGCACTGCCGAGCACCGCGCCGAGTCCGAACATCCAGCGCGCATCGCCGTAGCTCGCGGAGATCGACCCCAGGAGCAGCACGGTGTCGAGGTAGGTGTGCGGATTGAGCCACGTGATCGCGAGGCAGGACAGGATGGCCGGCAGGAGCGTCCGCGTCGTCGTGACGGGGCGCGCGATCACGGCCGTCGCGGTGCCGCCGCCCCTCGGCGTCTCCGTCGCAGCGGGTGCCGGCGCATCCGCCGCGACCTCGATCGCGGATCCACCCGGCCGGATGGCGCGCCATCCCGCGGACAGCGCGTAGCCGGCGAGGAAGACGACTCCCGCCCACTTGACAGCCTGGAAGAGCCACGGCAGGTGCTCGACGACCACGCCGAACCCCGCCACGCCTGCGCCGATGAGCAGGATGTCGCTCGCGAAGCACGTCACCGCGAGGGCGATCGCGTGCTCGCGCCGGATGCCCATCTTGAGGAGGAAGACGTTCTGCGCGCCGGGGGCGATGATGAGCGAGAGGCAGAGTCCGAGGCCGGCGAGGAGAGCGGTGATCACAGCAGGCGACGCTACGCCGGTCATCTCGATTGCGGAAAGCAGATCTTCTGATTCTCATCCTGCGTAAGCTGAGCTAATGAAGATCGCTCCGGAACTCGCGGAGACCGTCGCCGCCATCGTCGACGCAGGCAGCCTCGACGGCGCCGCGCGGGCGCTGCGCATCACGCCGTCGGCGGTGAGCCAGCGCCTCCGCACGCTCGAGGGACAGCTCGGGCGCGTGCTCATCGTCCGCTCGAAGCCTGCGCGGGCGACGGAGTCGGGCGCCGTGGTCGTCCGGATGGCCCGGCAGTACGGTCTGCTCGCGCACGACGCGGCGATCGCCCTGGGCCTCGACGGCCCCGGTCGGCTCAGCGTTCCCATCGCGGTGAACGCCGACTCGCTCGCGACGTGGCTCCTGCCGGCGCTCGAGCCCGTCAGCCGCACGCACGACGTGACCTTCGAGCTGCACCGGGAGGACGAGGACCGCACGGCGGCCCTCCTCGAGGCGGGGACGGTCATGGCCGCCGTGACGTCGCAGAGCGAGCCGATCGCGGGCTGCACGGTGACGCCGCTCGGCGACACGTTCTACGACGCCGTAGCGACTCCCGCCTTCGTCGCGCGGTGGATGCCGGACGGCGTCACCGCGCGCTCCCTCGAGCAGGCGCCCGCGATCGACTTCGATCGGGCGGACGACATCCAGTCCGCGTGGCTGCGCGAGCAGGGAGCCGACCCGGCGCTCCCGCCGCGGCACTACGTGCCGGCATCGGAGGACTATGCGGCGGCCGTCCGCCTCGGGCTCGGATGGGGGATGCTGCCTCCGCTGCAGGCGAAGCCCGCTCTGGACACGGGCCTTCTGATGCTGCTCGGGGAGCCCCGCCTCCGCGTGCCGCTCCACTGGCAGCAGTGGAACCTGCGCTCGCCGGCCCTCGTCGCCATCCGCGAAGCCGTCGTCGCCGCGGCGCGCGCCGCCCTGCCGCCCGAACGTCCTAGGCGGTCGGGACGGGCCCCGTCGGAGGCGATCCGTGCCGTCGCACCTTCAGGAGGCGGAAGCCCTTCGACGTCGCGTGGCGGTGCACGCTGAAGTCCGGCTCCAGGGTGCTCTCGAGCCACCGGTGCAGCGAGTCCGACCCGAGGTTCCGCTGCACGACGAGGTAGGCGTCGCTGCGGGGAGCGAGGCGGGGGAGCCACGTCTCCATGAGCTCGTGGAGCACGGCCTTCCCGACGCGGATGGGCGGGTTCGACCAGAGCGTCCGGAAGGCCACGTCGTCGGGCACCTCGTGCGGCCGTGCCGCGACGACGTTGTCCAGCCCGAGCTCCTCGGCGTTGCGACGGACGAGGTCGAGCGCCCGCTCGTTCACGTCGACGGCCCAGATCCGTGCGTGTGGAGACTGCATCGCGAGCGCGAGGGAGAGCGGCCCCCATCCGCATCCGAGGTCGAGGAAGTCCCCTCCCGGCGGGGGAGTCGGGGCGTGCGCGAGCAGCACCGCGGTGCCCGCGTCGACATGACCCGGGCTGAACACCCCGCCCGCCGTGGTGACCTCGACGTCGCGACCTGCCAGGGACACGCGGATGCGACGGAGCTGCTCGGGAGCGGAGGGATTCGCACTGAAGTAGTGATCCCCCATGGGGAACGAGATTACCCGAGGAGCGGGCTCGGGGCGAAGCCTCGACGGCGGGTCCGCGCCGCCCCGGCGACACGCCCGACGGGGTATCCTGGAGGGCTGGACGCCCGCGCACCGCTGGCGCACCCGACGAGAGGCACCCTTTGACCGACACGACCCCGTCCGACGTGCAGGCCGATCCGCAGACGGACCCGGTCGATCGCGTGCTCTCCCGCGCGGAGTCGCGCTCGGGCGTCCGCATCTTCGGAGCCGCGCAGGCGCTCCAGGCGGAGTCGACGGCCGACGGGTCGACGACCGACGGCGAGCAGTGGGATCTCGAGGCCCGGCACGCGCTGCGCCGCGTCGCGGGGCTCTCGACGGAGCTCGAGGACGTCACGGAGGTCGAGTACCGCCAGCTGCGCCTCGAGAACGTCGTGCTCGTTGGCGTGTACGCGCAGGGGTCGCTCGCCGACGCCGAGAACTCGCTCCGCGAGCTGTCCGCGCTGGCGGAGACCGCGGGCTCGACGGTCCTCGACGGCGTGCTGCAGCGCAGGCCGCACCCCGACCCCGCGACGTATATCGGGCGCGGCAAGGCCGACGAGCTCAAGGACATCGTCGCGGCCGTGGGCGCCGACACCGTGATCGCCGACACCGAGCTGGCCCCCAGCCAGCGCCGCGCGCTGGAGGACGTCATCAAGGTCAAGGTCATCGACCGCACGGCCGTGATCCTCGACATCTTCGCCCAGCATGCCAAGACGCGCGAGGGCAAGGCGCAGGTCGAGCTCGCGCAGCTCGAGTACCTGCTGCCGCGCCTGCGCGGATGGGGCGAGTCGATGAGCCGCCAGGCGGGCGGCCAGGTCGGCGCGGGGGGCGCGGGCATGGGCTCGCGCGGACCCGGAGAGACGAAGATCGAGCTCGACCGCCGTCGCATCCGCACGCGGATGGCGCAGCTGCGCAAGCAGATCCGGGAGTTCGCCCCCGCGCGCGACGCCAAGCGCTCAGAGCGCAAGCGCAACACGGTGCCGTCGGTCGCCATCGCGGGCTACACCAACGCAGGCAAGTCGTCGCTGCTCAACCGGCTGACGAGCGCGGGCGTGCTCGTCGAGAACGCGCTGTTCGCGACGCTCGATGCGACCGTGCGCCGCACCGAGACCGCCGATGGCCGCGTCTTCACGCTCGCCGACACCGTCGGCTTCGTCCGCAACCTCCCGCATCAGCTCGTCGAGGCGTTCCGATCGACGCTCGAGGAGGTCGCCGACGCCGATGTCATCGTGCACGTCGTCGACGGCCACCATCCCGATCCCGCCGGGCAGCTGGCGACGGTCCGCGACGTCATGGCGGATGTCGGGGCCCGCGACATCCGGGAGATCGTGGTCTTCAACAAGTCCGATCTCATCGACGACGACGCGCGCCTCGTGCTGCGCGGTCTCGAGCCGGACGCGGTGTTCGTCTCCTCCCGCACGGGGGAGGGGATCGCCGAGCTCCGCGCCGTGGTGGAGGCGGCGCTGCCGCTTCCCGCCGTCGAGGTGCGCGCCCTCGTGCCGTACGGACGCGGCGATCTGCTGTCGGCCATCCATGAGACGGGGATCTTCCTCTCGCAGGATCATGAGGAGGGCGGCACGCGCGTGCACGTGCGGGTGTCGCCGCGGCTCGCCGCGGACCTCGCGCCCTACGCGGTCTGACCCCTCAACGGGCGCCGAGCCATACCAGCGCCGCGACGGCGAGGGCCTGCACCCAGCTGACCATGCTGCCGACGAGGAAGTACTCCGCCTGCGTGCCCCGATCGCGGTCCCGGGAGATCTCCGGGAAGCGGACGATCCCCTTGGCGGCGATGAGGGCCGCCACGACGGGGTAGGCCTGCGCGAGCACGAGCCCCGCCAGCACGATGCGCTCGAGCGGCCCGATGATGCGCCCGCCGCGCAGGGTGTGCGTCGTGCGCGGGTCTGGGGCGTCCACGGCAGCGCGGTCGGAACGGGCGAACAGGCGCCGCGGCGGAGAGGGCTCGTCGTCGGCGGGGACGTCCTCGCTGCGGAGCGCCGCGCGCACGACGAGGTTGGCCGACTCGAGGAGGAAGAGCGCCCCGCCTGCGACGAGGACGACGAGCCCGACCGGCGTGCCCGCGGATCCGATGGAGGCGGGCACGGTGCCCGGAGGGAAGGCGAGACCGGCGGCCGCGACGGCGGCGAGCACCACGACGGGCGCGAAGCCGAGCGGTGCGCGGTCCGGACGCACCGTGCCGAGCCATCCGATGGCGCACGCGGCGGGGACGACCGCCAGCACGGCCGATGAGGCCGGATCCGCGCCGAGCGCCGCTCCCGCGAGCGCGCAGAGGAGGAGGACGGCGGCCACGGACACCGCGCGCGCCGCGCGCGGTGCGACGAGCCGGCGCCCCAGATCGGAGGCGCCGACCGCGGCGAGGACGAGGCCGGTCAGTTCCATCTGGTCAGACGATAGCCGGAGGCTCCGACATCCCCGAGAGGGGCAGCGGAGGCACCCCCGGCGTGTCGAATCCCAGCACGGCGCCGAGGAAGGCCGCCTCCGCCTCGAACGCGCGCACGATCGCGTCCGCGCCGCGGAACCCGTGGGACTCCCCGGGGAAGAGCAGGTACGCGTGCGGCACACCGCCCTCGGAGAGCGCGTCGCGGAGCGCCTCGGACTGCGACGGCGGGACCACGGGGTCGTCGGCGCCCTGGAGGATGAGCAGCGGCGTGCGCAGCCGCTCGGGGTGCGACAGCGGCGACCGGTCGACGTAGAGCTGCTCGGCGCCCGGCAGCGGGCCGACGAGGCCGTCGATGTACCTGGCCTCGAAATCGTGGGTCTCCGCCACGAGCAGGCGCAGGTCGGCGACGCCATAGCGGCTGATGCCGGCCGCGAACACGTCGGTTCCGGCGAGGGCGCACAGGACGGTCCAGCCCCCCGCCGACCCGCCGCGGACGGCGAGCCGCGCGGCGTCCGCGAGCCCCTCCGCCGCGAGCCCGCGCGCCGCGGCGGCGACGTCGGCGACGTCGACGACGCCCCATTCGCCGCGGAGCCGCTCACGGTAGGCGCGCCCGTAGCCCGTGGAGCCGCCGTAGTTCACGTCGAGGACGGCGATGCCGCGGCTCGTGAAGTACGTGATGGCAAGGGAGAGCGATCCCGCCACGTGGGCGGTCGGCCCGCCGTGGACGAGTACGAGACAGGGCGGCAGCTCGCCGTCCCGGCCCTCGGCGACGGGGCTCGTGGGCGGATAGTGGAAGGCGTGCACCTCGCCGGACGGGCCGTCGAAGGCGACCGCCCTGGCCTCAGGCAGCCACTCCGGGTCGAGGGAGGACACTCCGCCCCGCAGCGCCGTCAGGGTCCCGAGGGCGAGATCGAGCAGCCAGATCCCGCCGGGTGTGCGCGGACCCGCGCCCGTCAGCAGGGCGCGGGTGCCGCGGACGTCCTCGACGTGCATCTCTCCCAGCACGGTGTCCAGGTCGGTCACCGTTCCGCCGTCGATGAGGACGAGTCGGTCGCGCCCGTCCGTCTCGACGGCGAGGATGCGTCCGTCGGCCAGCGGGGAGTACCAGCGCGTCCCGAGGTTCCAGAGCGGTCCGCCCGTGTCGGCGTCGACCGTGCGGACGACGGCGACCTCGTCGCCCCGCGCATCCAGACGGGCGCGGTGCAGGTTCCAGCGGGCGGCGCCGCCGGGGCGGATGGGCGGGTCGGCGGAGAACAGGAGCGTGTCGTCGGAGATCCACTCCGGCTGGAGCGCGGAGACCTCCGTGCCGTCGACGCGCCCTCCCGCGAGCGTTCGCCACTGCGAGATCCGGCCGTCGGCGCCGAGGTCGCCGATGCGCAGCTCCGCGGCGTCCCACGGCATGTCGGGATGGTCCCACGCGATCCAGGCGAGGCGGCCGGCGCGCGGGGAGGGGAAGGCGAGGAAGTCGCTCCCGGCGACGACGCTGACGATCCGGTCGGGCCTCCGCGCCGCTGAGCCGTCGAGCGGCACCGTCACGATGTCGCGCGTCACCCGCCGCCCGTCCTGGCGCTCGCGGACGGCCCACAGCCGCCCCGTGGCGAGCACGAGGTCGCCGTACGCCGCGTGCTCGTCCGCGGGGGTGAGCGCGACGGGCAGGCCGCCGGCCGCGAGGGAGTACACGCGCTGATCCGACTGCTCGACGAACAGGAGCGTCCCGTCCGGACCGGGCAGCCATGCGCCGCCGCCGTACTCGTGCACGCGCGACCGTGCGCTCCACGGGGAGGGGAGCACCATCCCGCCGTCCGATGCGCGGCGCACGGCCGTGCGTCCGCGCTCGGAGGGCACGCCCTCCGCCCACCAGATGTCGTCGTCGGCGAAGCGCGCGCCCGACAGGCGGGGCGCCGACACCGCGATGTCCGACGCGGCGAGGGGCGAGGGCCAGGAGCCGTAGGGGAGCGTCTGCGTCATGCCGTCCACGCTATCCGGCGCCGCGGCCGCCGGGCGGGCGGGATGCGGGACCGCGGGATCAGACCGCGCGCAGGATGGCGACGACCTTGCCGAGCACGACGGCCTCGTCGCCGAGGATGGGCTCGAACGCGGAGTTGCGCGGCAGCAGCCAGGTGTGCCCGTCGCGCTGGCGGAAGGTCTTCACGGTCGCCTCGCCGTCCACCATGGCCGCGACGATGTCGCCGTTGTCGGCCGTCCCCTGCGATCGCACGACGACCCAGTCGCCGTCGCAGATGGCCGCGTCGATCATCGACTCGCCCGTGACCTTGAGCATGAACAGGTCGCCCTTGCCGACGAGCTGGCGGGGCAGCGGGAAGATCTCCTCCACATGCTGCTCGGCCGTGATCGGCACGCCTGCGGCGATGCGGCCGACGAGCGGTACGAGAGCGGCGTCGCCGACGGAGGGGGCGGAGTCGGCGGGGTTCTCCGCGGCGGAGCCGGGAAGGTCGATGAGCACCTCCATGGCGCGGGTCTTCCCCGGGTCGCGCCGCAGGTAGCCGCTGAGCTCCAGCTGACCGAGCTGGTGAGTCACGCTCGAGAGCGACTTCAGGCCGACGGCGTCTCCGATCTCGCGCATGCTCGGCGGGTAGCCGTTCACCTGGATGGACCGCTGGATGACCTCGAGGATGGCCAGCTGCTTCTCGCTGAGGTTCTTGCGCCTGCGCGTCCGCGGCTTCTCGCCGCGCGTCTGGGCATCCGTCATGTCCGTGCTCCTTCGCTGCCCCGAGCGGATGTCGGTGGTGCGTGATGTGGTGATCCCGTCGAGAAGACGGTATCGGATGCGACACGGATCCGAGGAGATTTGTTCGAGCGTGTCGCGCACGGAGCGGGCGACGGCTTCGAAGACAACTCTTGACACGCCCGGCACATCGAAGATAGATTCGGAACATCGCTTCGGGCCTGCATCTCCCGGCCGAGATGCAGGTTCGAAGCGGACCCGAGGAAGGAACCGACATGAGCACCATCCGCACAGCCCCCGTCCGCCGTACTCGACTGCGCCTCACGGCGCGTGGTCGTCGCGTCGTCGCCGCGCTCGCGGCGGCGCCCGTGGTGACGGCGATCGGTCTCGGTGTGCTCAACGGGGGCGGCGCGCTGGGATCCAGCGATGCCGGCGTGCCTGCGGGCGGGTTCGAGACCGTGACGGTCCTCGCGGGCGACACCCTGTGGGGGATCGCGGAGGAGATCGCTCCCGACGCCGACCCGCGGGACGTGGTCGACGCGATCGTCCGCCTCAACCGCCTCGACGGCGGCGGGGTCGACGCCGGCGCGGAGATCGCCATCCCCGCGGCCTACGCCTCGGCGGACTGAGCCCCGTGCGCACGCCCTAGCATGGATGGGGTGACCGCCACCCTCGACGACCTCCCCCTGCGCGACGACCTCCGCGGACAGCAGCCGTACGGCGCTCCCCAGGCGCCGTTGCCCGTCGCCCTCAACGTCAACGAGAACACCCACCCGATCCCCGACGACGTCGCCGACGACATCGCCGACTCGGTGGCCCTCGCGCTCCGCGATGTCAACCGGTACCCAGACCGCGAGTTCACGACCCTCCGCGAGGGCTTCGCGGACTACCTCGGCCACGGGATCGAGCCCGCGCAGATCTGGGCGGCGAACGGCTCGAACGAGGTGCTGCAGCACATCCTGCAGGCGTTCGGCGGACCGGGTCGCACGGCGTTCGGCTTCGCCCCCACCTACTCGATGTACTCGCTGCTGACCCGCGGCGTGGGCTCGGCATTCGTCGCGGGTGAGCGCGGCGCTGGCTTCACCCTCACTCCCGAGAGCGCCGCCGAGCAGGTCGCCGACGCGGGGCCCGACGTCGTCTTCCTGTGCGCACCGAACAATCCCACGGGGACGCCGCTCGAGAACGACGTCGTGGAGGCGGTCTACGAGGCGTCCCGCGGAATCGTCATCGTCGACGAGGCGTACCGCGAGTTCGCCCCGCGCGACGTGCCGTCGGCGCTGCAGCTGCTCCCCGGGCGCGAACGCCTCGTGGTGTCGCGCACCATGAGCAAGGCGTTCGCGTTCGCGGGCGCGCGAGTGGGGTACCTCGCCGCCGATCCCGCGCTCGTCGACGCCCTCCGCCTCGTGCGACTGCCGTACCACCTCAGTGCGCTCACACAGGCCGCGGCGTCGGCCGCACTCCGCCACTCCGACACCATGCTGTCGATGGTCGACGACATCGTCGTGCAGCGCGATCGCATCTCCGCCACGCTCGAGGCGCTCGGCTACACGGTCTACCCGACCTGGTCGAACTTCGTCCTGTTCGGCGGGGTCGACGACGTCCGCGGCACGTGGCAGGCGCTCTACGACCGCGGGATCCTCATCCGCGACATCGGCATCCCCGGTCACCTTCGGGTCACGGCGGGCACGGAGGAGGAGACGAGCGCGTTCCTCGACGCGCTCGCCGAGATCGGCCGCTGAGCGCGGGATGGGGCCGACGGCGCGCCGATAGAATCGATGCATGACCCGAATCGCGCGCCGCACCCGTTCCACGAGCGAGTCGACCATCGAGCTCGAGCTCGACCTCGACGGCACGGGGAAGAGCACCATCGACACGAGCGTGCCCTTCTTCGACCACATGCTCACGGCGTTCGCGAAGCACTCGCTCACGGACCTCTCCGTCACGGCGACGGGCGACACCCACATCGACGCGCACCACACCGTCGAGGACACCGCGATCGTGCTCGGGCAGGCGATCCGCGAGGCGCTCGGCGACAAGTCGGGCATCTCGCGATACGGCGACGCGCTCGTCCCGCTCGACGAGGCGCTCGCGCAGGCCGTCGTCGACATCTCGGGCCGGCCGTACCTCGTGCACACGGGGGAGCCTGCCGGGTTCGAGCAGCACCTCATCGGCGGCCACTTCACGGGCTCGCTCGTGCGCCACACGTTCGAGGCGCTCGCGTTCAACGCGGGCCTCACCGTGCACGTCCGCGTCCTCGGCGGCCGCGATCCCCACCACATCGCCGAGGCCGAGTACAAGGCGTTCGCGCGCGCGTTCCGGCAGGCCAAGGCGCTCGACCCGCTCGTGGACGGCATCCCGTCGACGAAGGGCGCGCTGTGACGGCGCGTCCGAAGGTCGCCGTCCTCGACTACGGCTCCGGCAACGTGCACTCGGCGGTGAAGGCGCTGGAGGCCGCCGGCGCCGACGTGTCCCTGACCCGCGACCGGTCCACGGTGCTCGATGCCGACGGCCTCCTCGTCCCCGGAGTGGGCGCCTTCCAGGCCGTCATGGAGCAGCTCGACGCCATCCGCGGCGGAGAGCTCATCGAGCGGCGTCTCGCGGGCGGGCGTCCCGTCCTGGGCATCTGCGTCGGCATGCAGGTGCTCTTCGCGCGCGGCATCGAACGCGGCGTCGAGACGGAGGGCCTCGGCGAGTGGCCGGGGACCGTCGCGCAGCTCGATGCGCCCGTCGTCCCCCACATGGGCTGGAACACGGTGGACGCGGGCGACGGGTCGCGGCTCTTCCGCGGGCTCGAGGGCGAGCGCTTCTACTTCGTGCACTCCTATGCGGCGCAGCAGTGGGAGCTCGACGTCCAGCCGCCGTTCCCCCAGCCTGTGCTGACGTGGGCGCACCACGGCGGTCCCTTCCTCGCCGCCGTCGAGAACGGGCCGCTGTCGGCCACCCAGTTCCACCCCGAGAAGTCGGGGGAGGCGGGCATCCGCCTGCTGCGCAACTGGGTGGACGGCCTCGCTCCCGTGCTGTGACAGCACCGAGTTGGAGCGGGGGCCGCGGGCGGTCTAGTCTCTTGACTCGTGCGTCCGCGGGAAAGGCCCGCGTGCACGAGGAGCCATGAACGATTTCGCGTCCACACCCGCACTGACCCTCCTCCCCGCTGTCGACGTCGCCGACGGCAAGGCCGTCCGGCTGACGCAGGGCGAGGCCGGCTCCGAGACGAGCTACGGCGATCCGCTCGAGGCCGCCGACAACTGGAAGAGCCAGGGTGCGGACTGGATCCACCTGGTCGATCTGGACGCGGCGTTCGGCCGGGGGTCGAACGCGGGCATCCTGCGGAAGGTCATCAAGCACGTGCGCGGCGTGAACGTCGAGCTCTCGGGCGGCATCCGCGACGACGCCTCTCTCGAGGCCGCCCTCGAGAGCGGCGCGCAGCGGATCAACCTCGGCACGGCCGCGCTCGAGAACCCCGAGTGGACGGCATCCGTCATCGGGCGCTACGGCGACGCGGTCGCGGTCGGGCTCGACGTGCGCGGCACGACGCTCGCCGCCCGCGGATGGACGCAGGAGGGCGGGGACCTCTGGGAGGTGCTCGAGCGCCTCGAGGAGGCCGGCTGCAGCCGCTACGTGGTCACCGACGTGACGAAGGACGGCACGCTGCGCGGGCCGAACATCGAGCTCCTGCGCGAGATGGCATCGCGCACGCCGAAGCCGGTGGTCGCATCTGGCGGCGTGTCGAGCCTCGACGACATCGCCGCGCTGCGCGACCTCGTCCCGCTCGGCGTCGAGGGAGCGATCGTCGGCAAGGCCCTCTACTCGGGCGCGTTCACGCTCGCCGAGGCGCTGGATGTCGCCGGATACTGACGGCCTCTCCGATTCCGCCGGCGTCCCCTGGGAGGGGCGCCGGTTCCATCCCAACCCCGCTGCGGGAGACGACGGCTCGGCCGACCCCGCACTGTGGGACGCGCTGACGGGATTCCGCGCCGGTCGCGCGTCCGCGCGCGAGGTCGTCGACGCGCTGCGTGGCGCGCGCGTGCTCGTCCCGCTCGTCGCGGAGAAGGGCGACGAGGGCGTCGGAGCGCACGGGCTCGCCGTCGACAAGACGCAGGAGCTGTCGATCGTGACGGTCTCGGCGCCGGACGGCCGAAAGGTGCTTCCGCTCTTCAGCTGCGTCGAGACCCTCTCGGCGTGGGACGCGGCTGCTCGGCCGATCCCCGTGGCGGGCCCCCGCGCGGCGCTCGCGGCCGCGGGGGAGGACACCGACCTCATCGTCCTCGATCCGACGAGCCCCACGGAGTTCGTCGTGCGCCGGCCCGCCGTCTGGGCGATCGCGCAGGACCAGGCCTGGGAGCCCTCGCCCGAGAGCCCGGACGTGTTCCTCGCGCTGCAGACGAGCATCCGCGGCGAGCTGGCCGTGCTCGATCTCGCGGTGGAGGCCGGCGATCCGGAGGCGCGCCTGCGGGGCCCGGAGCTCGTCGTCCGGCTCCGCCTCGTCGACGGTCTCGAGCGCGGGGAGCTCGACGCGGTCCTGCAGCGGCTGGCGCGCCGCTGGGCGGCGGACGACCGCATCGCCGTGCTCGTGGACTCTCTCCAGGTCACGCTCGAGCGCGGCTGACGCGGCCGTCCTCGGCTCGGACGGCCGGATGCCTCAGATGACGGGGCCGGTGTACTTCTCGCCCGGGCCCGCCCCCGGCGCGTCAGGGATGAGCGACAGCTCGCGGAAGCGCAGCTGAAGCGAACGCAGCCCGTCGCGGATGGGCCGCGCGTGCATGTCGCTGATCTCCGGGGCGGCGGCCGTGACGAGGCCCGCGAGCGCGTTGATGAGCTTGCGCGCCTCGTCGAGGTCGACGAGCTCGTCGGCGTCCGCCGCGTCGGCGAGGCCGAGCTTCACCGCTGCGGCGCTCATGAGGTGGACGCAGCTCGACGCGATGACCTCGACGGCGGCGACGTCGGCGATGTCCCGGACGGCCTCGGTGGCGGCCGCGGCGCGCTCCTGCTCCTCCCACCGCGCGTGGCGTTCGGCGTCGTGGATGGGCTCGTCGGACGGAATGGCGCTCATGGACCGCTCTCTGGTAGACTCTTGCGGGCTCCGGAGTTCGCTCCGGACGAAAGAGGATTCAGTTCCCACCCGCGCTTGCCGCTCCAGGCTACCGGGTCATGCACACTCCGCTCGCGTCCGCGCGGGTCGATCAGGGTGTCGAGCCGATGTCGATCGTCGTGCTCGGGTGGATGCTGAACTCTTCTCCCGCCCGCGCCGCGACCCTCGCGACACGGTGGCTCGAATCACGCACCCAAGGAGTTCCGCATCAGCGATCCCCGCACCAACGAGCGCATCCGCGTGCCAGAGGTCCGACTCGTCGGCCCGGCAGGCGAGCAGATCGGCGTCGTCCGTATCGAGGTGGCACTGCGCCTGGCGCAGGAGGCCGACCTCGACCTCGTCGAGGTGGCCCCCAACTCGCGTCCTCCCGTGGTCAAGATCATGGACTACGGGAAGTTCAAGTACGAGGCCGCCCAGAAGGCCAAGGAAGCGCGCCGCAATCAGGCGAACACGGTCCTCAAGGAGGTCCGCTTCCGCCTGAAGATCGACCAGCACGACTACGACACCAAGCGCAAGCGTGCCGAGGGCTTCCTGCAGGCGGGAGACAAGGTCAAGGCCATGATCCTGTTCCGCGGCCGTGAGCAGTCGCGCCCCGATCAGGGCGTGCGCCTGCTGCAGAAGTTCGCGGAGGACGTCGCGGAGTTCGGATCGGTCGAGTCGCGGCCCACGATCGACGGCCGCAACATGGTGATGGTGATCGCCCCGCATCGGAACAAGTCGGAGGCGAAGGCCGAGCAGAACGCCGCGCGCGCAGCGACCAAGCAGGCGCAGCGCGAGGCGAAGACGGTCGCCGCGGAGCCCGCGGCGGAGTAGTCCCCCGAACTTCCCGCTTCGGCGGGTTGCACATCACGTCGCCCACCGGGCGCAGACGCAAGGAAAGAAGAAGATGCCGAAGCAGAAGACCCACTCGGGCAGCAAGAAGCGCTTCAAGATCACCGGCAGCGGCAAGATCAAGAAGCAGCAGGCGGGCATGCGCCACAACCTCGAGCACAAGTCGAGCCGCCGCACCCGCCGCCTGAACCAGGACCAGGTCATCTCGGGCAACGACCTCAAGGTCGTCAAGAAGCTCCTCGGTCGCTGAACCGCGACGGACGTTCGTTAGGAAGTATGAAGAATGGCTAGAGTCAAGCGCGCAGTAAATGCGCAGAAGAAGCGTCGCGTCATCCTCGAGCGCGCCTCGGGCTACCGTGGTCAGCGTTCGCGCCTGTACCGCAAGGCGAAGGAGCAGGTCACCCACTCCCTCGTCTACGCGTACCGCGACCGTCGCAAGCGCAAGGGCGACTTCCGCCGCCTGTGGATCCAGCGCATCAACGCCGCGAGCCGCCAGAACGGCCTCACCTACAACCGCCTCATCCAGGGCCTCGGCCTGGCCGGCGTCGAGGTCGACCGTCGCATCCTCGCGGAGCTCGCCGTCCACGAGCCCGCGACGTTCGCGGCCCTCGTCGACGTCGCCAAGAAGGCTCTGCCCGGCGACGTGAACGCGCCGAAGTCGGCTGCGTGATCTGACACGCCTCGCGAAGAGGGCGCCCCTGAGGGGCGCCCTCTTCTGCTGTCTCTACACTTGAGGGCGTGCTGGAGAATCCCCGATCGCCGCGAGTGCGGGCCGTTGCGAAGCTGGCGAGGCGCGTCGCCCGCAAGGAGACCGGGCTGTTCCTGCTCGAGGGCCCGCAGGCGGTCCGTGAGGCCGTGGCCTTCCGCCCTGATGTCATCGTGGAGCTGTACGCCACACCGACCGCGCTCGAGAAGCACGCGGACCTCCGCTCCGCGCTCGTCGACGAGGGCGTCGAGATCGAGTTCGTCACGGAGGACGTGCTGGCCGCCATGGCGGACACCGTCACGCCGCAGGGCTTCGTCGCGGTCGCGAAGCAGAACCCGACCGCCCTGAAGGACGTCTTCTCCGCGCGCCCGCGCCTCGTCGCGATCTGCGAGGAGGTGCGCGATCCCGGCAACCTCGGCACGATCATCCGCGCCGCCGACGCGGTGGGCGCCGACGCCGTCGTGCTGACGGGGCGGACGGTGGACCCCTACAACCCGAAGGTCGTCCGGTCGACGACGGGATCGCTCTTCCACGTGCCCGTCGTCGTGGGCGCCGATCTCGCGGACGTCGTCGCGCGTTCGCGCGGGGCCGGCCTCGACGTGGTCGCTGCGGATGTGAAGGGCGACGACCTGCTCGCCGCGCGACGGGACGGATCGCTCGCGCGGCCGACGGCGTGGCTGTTCGGCAACGAGGCGCGAGGCCTCGCCGACGATGCGCTCGCCCTGGCGCACCGAGCGCTGAGGCTGCCGATCTTCGGCCGTGCCGAGTCGCTCAACCTCGCGACCGCGGCGAGCGTGTGCCTGTACGAGAGCGCGTTCGCCCAGCGCGAGGCGGAATGAGCACCTGGGGAGCTCTCCCCGTCACAACTCTGTAAATCCTCGCCCGGGGATGTTCAGGATCTGCACAGCCTGCGCCTAGGGTGAACCCATGGCTGAGCCCCTCGTCGTCGTCAAGGACGTGCAGAAGCACTACGGAGACTTCCACGCGCTGAAGGATGTCGACCTCACGGTCGACAAGGGCGAGGTGGTGGTCGTGATCGGGCCGTCCGGCTCCGGCAAGTCGACGCTGTGCCGCACGATCAACCGCCTCGAGACGATCACGAGCGGGTCGATCACGATCGACGGCAAGGAGCTGCCGAAGGAGGGCAAGGCGCTCGCGAACCTGCGCGCCGAGGTCGGCATGGTGTTCCAGTCGTTCAACCTGTTCGCGCACCTCACGATCCTCGAGAACGTCACCCTCGGTCCCATCAAGGTGCGCGGCATGAAGAAGGCGGACGCAGAGAAGGAGGCGCGCGCTCTGCTCGAACGCGTCGGCGTGGGAGCGCAGGCCGACAAGCTGCCCGCCCAGCTGTCCGGCGGGCAGCAGCAGCGCGTCGCGATCGCGCGAGCGCTCGCCATGCATCCCAAGGTCATGCTGTTCGACGAGCCGACGAGCGCGCTCGACCCGGAGATGATCAACGAGGTGCTCGACGTCATGGTGGGGCTCGCCCACGAGGGCATGACGATGATCGTCGTCACCCACGAGATGGGGTTCGCGCGCAAGGCCGCCAACCGCGTCGTGTTCATGGCGGACGGTCAGATCGTCGAGCAGTCGGCGCCGGAGGAGTTCTTCACCAACCCGACCTCCGACCGCGCCAAGGACTTCCTGTCCAAGCTCATCACGCACTGACCCCTGACTCCGGAGCCGCACAACGGCGTGAGGCCCGGTCAAGTTCTCAACCGAGAGAGAGGAACGCACATGCGCAAGATCAGGACCCTCGCGAGCGTGGGGATCGCCGCCACGGCGCTGCTCGCCCTGACCGCCTGCAACAGCGGCACGCCCGGAAGCACGACGGGTGACGGCGGCGACGACGCCGATGAGCCGCTCTTCGAAGTGGCGACCGAGGTCGACCTCGAGGGCAGCCCCACGTACGACGCGATGGTGGAGCGTGACGGGGTCGTCGTCGGCGTCAAGGAGGACCAGCCGGGGCTCGGATACCTCGATGCCACGACCAACGAGCGCACGGGCTTCGACATCGACATCGCTCGCTGGATGGCCGCTTCGCTCGGCTTCAGCGAGGAGCAGATCGAGTTCGAGGCGATCCCGTCGGCCAACCGCGAGCAGGCCATCATCAACGGCGACATCGACTACTACGTCGGCACGTACTCCATCACGGATGCCCGCAAGGAGCAGATCGACTTCGCAGGCCCGTACTTCGTGACCGGGCAGGGTCTGCTCGTCGCCGCCGACAACGACACGATCGAGTCGGATGCCGACCTCACGTCGGACGTGACGGTGTGCTCGGCGACCGGCTCGACTCCCATCCAGAACATCCGCGACAACTACGAGGCGCAGACTGAGGAGTTCGACACCTACACGCAGTGCGTCGACGCCCTTCTTAATGGCACCGTCGACGCCGTCACGACAGACGAGCTGATCCTCATCGGATACGCGGCGCAGAACCCGGAGGAGCTCAAGGTCGTCGGCGAGCCGTTCTCGACGGAGAACTACGGTATCGGGCTCCCGAAGGGCGACGACGCTCTGCGCACGTTCTTCAACGAGACGCTGACAGACGGCGGCGACACGTGGCAGGCGATCTTCGACGCGAACCTCGGTGCCTCCGGAGTCTCCGCGGAGCAGCCTGCGGTCGACCAGTACTGATCATCGGTCCGGGCGGCTCGCGCCGCCCGGACCACCACTCGCGGAAGGGATGAAGCGTGGACACACTGGTCGACAACCTCGATCTGTGGAGCGGTGCGCTCGCGAACACCGTTCTCCTGTTCTTCGTCAGCGGTCTGATGGCGCTCGTCCTGGGGTTCGTCGTCGGTGCCATGCGCGTGTCTCCAGTCCCCATCGCGCGCGCGGTCGGGACCGCGTACGTGAATCTCGTGCGGAACACGCCGCTGACGCTGATCTTCTTCTTCTTCGCACTCGGCTTCCCCGCGCTCGGTGTGGCCGACCTCAGCTACACGACGCTCGCCATCCTGGCGCTCGGCTTCTACACCGCCACCTATGTCGCCGAGGCGCTCCGCTCCGGCATCAACACAGTTCCCGTCGGCCAGGCCGAGGCAGCCCGCGCGATCGGGCTCTCGTTCGGGCAGGTCATGACGCTCGTCGTGCTGCCTCAGGCGGTGCGCTCGGTGGTGCCGCCGATGATGAGCGTGCTGATCGCGCTGCTCAAGAACACGACGGTCGCGGCGGGCTTCTCGGTCTTCGAGCTGGGTGCCATGCGCGCGAACCTGTCGGAGCGCGGCGAGCCGGCGATGGTGGTGCTTCTCTGGATCGCCGCGTTCTTCGTCGTCATGGTCCTGTTGCTCTCATGGCTCCAGCGAACGCTCGAGACCCGGTGGAAGGTGATCCGATGACCTCCGTCCTGTACGACGTCCCTGGTCCGAAGGCGATCCTGCGGAACCGGATCCTGGGCGCGGTGACCATCGTCGCTCTCGTCGCCCTCTTCGCCTGGGTGCTGTGGCTCTTCATCGATTCCGGTCAGCTCACCGCGCAGAAGTGGTCGATCTTCGGGTACACGACGATCTGGGAGCAGATCGTGGGCGGCCTCGTGTCGACGCTGCTGGCGTTCGTGTCAGCAGCGGTCGGCTCCCTCGTGTTCGCGGTCGTCTTCGCCGTCGGGCGACTGTCCGATCATGCCTGGGTCCGCATCCCGTTCACGATCGTGATCGAGGTGTTCCGTGCGATCCCCGTGCTCATCTTCATGATGATCATGTACTACGGGCTCCCGAGCGTGGGGGTCTCCGTGTCGCCCTACCTCGCGGTGGTGGTCGCCCTCATCGCCTACAACGGCTCGGTCATGGCCGAGGCCATCCGCGCGGGCGTCGCGTCGCTGCCGAAGGGGCAGACCGAGGCAGGGTACGCGATCGGCCTCCGGAAGTCGGGTGTCATGACGTTCATCCTCCTTCCGCAGGCCTTCCGGGCGATGCTGCCCGTGATCCTCGCCCAGCTCGTCGTGACGCTCAAGGACACCGCGCTCGGCTCGATCATCACCTACGATGAACTGCTCTACGTCGCCAAGCTCATCGGCGGGCAGCTCGCGTACGGGCGTCCGTACATCCCGGCGGCGATCCTCATCGGCGGCATCTACATCGTCCTCTGCCTGCTGCTGTCGCTCGTCGCGAGGACGGTGGAGAAGCGCATGCGGAAGTCCCCGAAGGTCCGTCTCGCGGGCGGGCCGAAGGATCC
Organism: Microbacterium gilvum; assembly: GCF_039543865.1. NCBI lineage: Bacteria > Bacillati > Actinomycetota > Actinomycetes > Micrococcales > Microbacteriaceae > Microbacterium > Microbacterium gilvum. The sequence continues at coordinate 407,052 of NZ_BAABKO010000004.1, forward strand.
CCGGCAGCACGAGGGCGCGACGAACACGTCGGTCATCCTGCAGCAGGGCGAGCCCGACGCCGACGGCCGGGTCTGAGCCGCTCGGGGGCGTCGGCCGGGCCGACTAGACTCGACTCTCGTGTCTGACGCTCCCGAGATCACGCCGGAAGGGGTGGAGGCCGCGGTCGCCGATGCGCTCGCCGCGATCGCCGCAGCCCCCGATACCGCCGCCCTGAAAGCCGCTCGAGCCGCACATGCGGGAGAGGGGTCGCCGCTGGCGGCCTTCAACGCGCAGATGCGCAGCGTGCCCAAGGAGCGCAAGGCCGAGTTCGGCAAGCTCGTGGGCCAGGCGCGCGGCCGCGTCACGCAGGCGCTGAGCACCCGCGAGGAGGAGCTCGCCGCCGGCGAGCTCGCCGCGCAGCTCGAGGCGGAGCGCGTCGACATCACCGCGATCGGCACCCGCACGCGCACGGGCGCCCGCCATCCGCTCACCCTCCTCCAGGACCAGATCTCCGACATCTTCGTGGGCATGGGATGGGAGATCGCGGAGGGGCCGGAGCTCGAGCACGAGTGGTACAACTTCGACGCCCTGAACTTCGACGAGGACCACCCGGCGCGTCAGCTGCAGGACACGTTCTTCGTCGACCCCGTCTCGCGCCACCTCGTCATGCGCACCCACACGAGCCCCGTCCAGGTGCGCTCTCTGCTCGACCGCGAGCTGCCGGTCTACGTCGTCTGCCCCGGCCGCGTCTACCGCACCGACGAGTTCGACGCCACGCACCTGCCCGTCTTCACGCAGCTGGAGGGCCTCGTCGTCGACAAGGGCATCACGATGGCGCACCTCAAGGGCACGCTCGACCACCTCGCCCAGCAGCTGTTCGGCGCCGAGGCGAAGACGCGGCTGCGCACGAACTTCTTCCCCTTCACGGAGCCGTCGGCGGAGTTCGACCTGTGGCACCCGACGTTCAAGGGCGGTGCGCGCTGGATCGAGTGGGGCGGCTGCGGCATGGTCAACCCGAACGTGCTGCGCGCGGCGGGCATCGATCCCGACGTGTACAGCGGCTTCGCGTTCGGCATCGGCATCGAGCGGGCGCTGATGTTCCGCAGCGATGTGCAGGACATGCGCGACATGGCAGAGGGCGATGTGCGCTTCAGCGAGCAGTTCGGGATGGTGGTGTGATGCGCGTCCCGCTTTCGTGGCTGCGTGAGTACGTCGAGCTTCCGGTCGGCACGACGCCCGAGGACGTCCTCGCGGCGCTCGTGCGCGTCGGCTTCGAAGAGGAGGAGGTCGTCGGGTTCGACCTGACGGGGCCGATCGTCGTGGGCCGGGTCCTCTCCTTCGAGGAGGAGCCGCAGAAGAACGGCAAGACGATCCGCTGGTGCCAGGTCGACGTGGGCGAGGCGGAGCCGCGCGGCATCGTGTGCGGCGCGTCGAACTTCCACCCCGGGGACAAGATCGTCGCGACGCTTCCGGGGGCCGTGCTGCCGGGGCCGTTCCCGATCGCCGCCCGCAAGACCTACGGGCACGTGTCCGACGGGATGATCGCCTCGGCGCGCGAGCTCGGCCTCGGCGACGAGCACGACGGCATCCTGCGGCTCGCCGAGCTCGGCCTCGACCCCGAGATCGGGACCGACGCGATCGCGCTGCTCGGCCTCGACGACGCGGCGGTCGACGTCAACGTGACGCCCGACCGCGGATACGCGCTGTCGATCCGCGGCATCGCGCGCGAGTACGCCCACGCCACGGGCGCCGTGTTCCGCGACCCCGCCGAGCGCCTCGTCGCCGAGGCGGCCGAGGCCGACGGCTTCCCCGTCGTGATCGACGACGCCGCTCCTCTCCGCGGCAACGCGGGGGCATCCGGCTTCGTCGCCCGCGTCGTGCGGGGCGTGGACGCGTCGCGCCCGACGCCGCCGTGGATGATCGCCCGGCTCACGCTCGCCGGCGTGCGCTCGCTGGGCGTGCTCGTCGACATCACGAACTACGTCATGATCGAGCTCGGCAACCCCGTGCACGGCTACGACCTCGCGACGCTCACGGGGGGCATCACGGTGCGCCGTGCGGCGCCGGGGGAGACCCTGGAGACCCTCGACGGCCAGGTCCGCACGCTGCACGCGGAGGACCTCGTCATCGCCGACGACTCGGGCGCGATCGGCCTCGCGGGCGTCATGGGCGGGGCGGCCACCGAGATGGGCGACGGCACGACCGACGTGCTCGTCGAGGCGGCGACGTTCGACACCGTCTCCATCGCCCGCACGGCGCGGCGGCACAAGCTGTCGAGCGAGGCGTCGCGCCGGTTCGAGCGCGGCGTCGACCCCCTGGTCGCCGTCGCGGCGGCGCAGCGCGTCGTCGACCTGCTCGTCGAGCTCGCGGGCGGCGAACCGGATGGTCTCGGCGCGCGTCTCGGGGGAGTGCACGCGCCCCGCGCGATCGACCTGCCGGCGACGTTCGTCCCCGGACTCGTCGGCGTCGCCTACACGCCCGACGAGATCACAGGAGCGCTTGAGACGATCGGCGCCGAGGTGCGCACGACGGAGGGCGGATGGTCTGTCCTCCCGCCGTCGTGGCGCCCCGACCTCACCGACAAGTGGACGCTCGCGGAGGAGGTGGCGCGCATCCACGGCCTCGACCGCATCCCGTCCGTGCTGCCGGTGCCGCCGTCCGGTCGCGGCTTCACGTCCTCGCAGCAGGGCCGCCGCCGTGTGGCGAACGCGCTCGCGGCGGCGGGGCTCGTCGAGACGCCCGCGTTCCCCTTCACGACGCAGGAGCAGAACGACCTGCACGGCTCGGCCGCCGGGTCGCACCTGCCGAGCGTGAGGCTGGCGAACGCGCTCGACGGGCAGGCGCCGTTCCTGCGGCGCTCGCTCGTCCCCGGTCTCCTGCAGACGGCGCACCGCAACCTCTCCCGCGGTCTCACCGACCTCGCGCTCTTCGAGATCGGCACGGTCTTCCTGCCGCAGGACGGCGTCGCCTACGGCACCGACGCCATCCCGCCGCTCGCCGTCCGGCCCGACGCCGAGACGCTCGCGGCGCTCGACGCGTCGATCCCGCCGCAGCCGCGTCACGTCGCGCTGCTGTTCGCCGGCAACGTGGCGCCGAAGCAGCCGGGCCGCGCGGCCGAGCACGCCGGTCTCGAGGTGGCGCTCGACGCCGTGCGCACGATCGCCGCCGCCGCGGGCGTCGAGATCGAGGTCACGCAGGGGGCGCGCGCGGCTCTCCACCCGGGACGGACGGGAGCCCTCTCCGTGCGGGGTGCGGAGGTCGGCTACGTCGGCGAGCTGCTGCCGCAGGTCGCCTCCGACGCCGATCTCGCCGGACGCGTCGTCGTCGCGGAGCTCGACCTCGACCGGGTGCTCGCGCTCGCGGGCGACCGCGTCGTCGTCGCGTCGCTCTCGACCTTCCCCGCCGCGACGCAGGACGTGTCGCTCGTCGTGCCGGCCGAGCTCCCGGCCTCCGACCTGCGCGACGCGCTCGTCGACGGCGCCGGCGACCTCCTGGAGTCGCTGCGTGTCGTCGACGACTACCGGGGGCAGGGCGTGCCGGACGGCGCCAAGAGCCTCACGTTCGCGCTGCGCTTCCGCGCCGTCGACCGCACGCTGACCGCCGCCGAGGCGACGGAGGCGAAGCTCGCCGGCGTGGCCGTGGCCCGCGAGCGGTTCGGAGCGGAGATCCGCGACTGATCCGCGGCGTCCTGTGCCCGCCCGGGAAGCCGGGCGGGCACAGGACGCCGCACGTCCAGGCGCGGTGCTCCCGGGTTCAGATGAGCGCGCGGCCGCCGTAGTCGGCGCCGATCGCCTCGGCGCAGGCGAGCAGGTCGGGCACGAGCTCGTCGACCGACGCGCCGCGCAGATGCGAGGCGTGCACCGAGATGTTGAGAGCCGCGAGCACGTCGGCGCCGCGGCGCACCGGGACGGCGAGCCCCCGGAGGCCGTCGTCGAGCTCCTGCGAGACGAAGCTCCACCCCTGCGCCCCGACCCGTGCGATCTCCGCCCTCAGCTCGGCGGACGTCGAGATCGTGTGATCGGTGAACGGCTGCACCTGCACGCGGTCGAGCAGGGCCGCGCGCGCCTCCTCCGGCAGGGCTGCGATGAGCACGCGGCCCATCGATGTCGCCCACGCCGGGAGCCGCCGACCGACGTTGACGGTGACGGAATGCAGACGCGGCGCCGCGACGCGGGCGATGTAGACGACCTCGTCGCCGTCGAGCACGCTGAGCGTCGCCGACTCGTCGAGCCGGTGGGCGAGCGCCGTGAGGTGCGGATGCGCGATCTTCGGCAGGTCGAGCCCCGCGAGGAATCCCGCACCGAAGTCGAGCACGCGCGGCGTCAGCTCGAACGAGGGGCCGTCCGTCGCGACGTAGCCGAGGTCGACGAGCGTGAGCAGGAACCGTCGAGCGGCGGCGCGGGTGAGGTCGGTCGCCTCGGCGACCTGCGTCACCGTGAGACGCGGCTGGGTCGCACGGAACGCGAGCAGCACGGCGAGCGTCTTCTCCGCCGACTTCACGAAGTAGGCCGGATCGCGGTCGTCGGTCATGTCGTCCTCCTAGCGGCGCGCAGCGGGCTGGCGGCGCGTGCGTTCGAACTGCGCGGCGAGGCGCACGGCGGCGTTGGGCGCCCCGAACCCGTCGTAGCCGCCCTGCCGCTCCACCACCTCGAAGAACATCCTGCCGACGGTCGCGGTGTAGAAGTGCAGGAACGCGCCATCGCCGTCCGTGTCGTACAGGAGGTCCAGCTCCCGCAGCGTCGAGAGCAGGTCGTCGGGGAGCGCGCACCGTGCCGCGAGGTCCTCATAGTAGTTGTCGGGCACGGCGAGGAACTCCATGCCCGCGTCCCGCGCCGCCCTGGCGACGGCGACGACGTCGTCGGTGGCGAGGGCGATGTGCTCGGGATAGCGGCTGGCCGTGTCGAGCACCTGGGGCACGATGTTGAGGGCGAGCCGGATGCCCCCGCTCTCGAGCACCTGGCTGCGCACGAGTCCGACGGGGCTCGGCACCTCCGTCGACGGACGTGAGCGCAGCTGCAGGACGGCGTCGTAGAACAGCACGGACTCGTCGAAGGCATCCCACGGCTGGGCGAGGTTCACGTGGTCGATGCCGCGGATGCGCCCGGCGTCGGCCGTCGGCGCCGAGCCGAACTCGGCCGTCCAGACCGGGTCGTCGGAGGCGGGGGAGAAGAACACGGTGATGCCGTCGGGAGCGGCGACGCCGACCAGGGGCGCCTCGTCGGCGGTGTGATGACGGGGGACGGCGACCCCTTGCAGGGCGAGCGCCCTCTCGAGCGCCCGGTCCGGGTCGGCGCTCTGCACGCCCAGGGCGGAGATCGACGCCGCCACGCCGCGCGCCTGCTGTCCGTTGAGCACGATGCGCGCGTCGCCCTGCGTCCACAGCTGCACGGGCTTGCGGCGATGCTGCCCGCGGAAGGAGAAGCCGAGCTGGTCGAGGAGCTGGGCGACCGCCTCCGGCTCCTCCGTGCGGATCTCCGCGAAGTCGAGCCGGGTCGGTGCAGGTGTCGGCGGGAGCGCGTCGAGCGCCATCCGCCGCGCGGGATCGCCCGTGACGGCGGAGGCCGCCCGGTCCTGCAGCCAGCGGAGCGAACGCAGTCCGTCGCGTGCGGTGGCGACGGCGTCGGACTGCCGGAACGTGTCGTTGAAGATCTCGAGGGACACCGGTCCGTCGTAGCCCGCCCGCACGAGATGCGCGAGGAAGGCCGGAAGATCGAACACGCCCTGACCGGGGAACAGCCGGTAGTGCCTGCTCCACGACAGCACGTCCATGGTGAGGGCGGGCGCGTCGGCGAGCTGGACGAAGAAGATCCGCTCCGGGTCGATGAGCTCGATGCCCGAAGGATCGTCGCCGCGCGACAGGATGTGGAAGCTGTCCAGGCATGTTCCGACGGCGGGATGGCCGGCGAGCTCGACGATGCGCTGCGCATGGCGGTAGGTGCTCACGTACGTGCCCCATGCGAGCGCCTCGTAGGCGATTCGCACGCCGTGCCGCTGCGCGAGCTCGCCGAGTCGGCGGAGCTGGCCGGCGATGACGTCGTCGTCGTGGATCGTGATGGTCGCGACGTTCGAGCACACGAGCATCGTGTCGATGCCGAGACGGTTCATGAGGCGGAACTTCGCCTCGGCGCGCCGCAGGTTCTCCTCGAAGACGTCCTCCGTGACGCCGTCGGCGTCGCGGAACGGCTGGTAGAGGTCGAGCGAGAGCCCGAGCCGCGCCGCGAGGGCGCGGACCTCCTCGGGCGAGAGCGGGGAGACGACGAGGTCCTGCTCGAAGATCTCGATGCCGTCGAAGCCCGCCGCGGCGCATGCGTGCATCTTCTCCTCGAGCGTGCCCGACAGGCAGACGGTCGCGATCGACGTGCGCATCAGCGTCCCTCCTCGATCATCGCGAGGAAGTGCGCGCGCATCCGCTGGGCGTCGGGCTCGCGCCTCGTGAACAGGCGGAACGCGTCGACCGCCTGGCCCACGGCCATCCGCCCGCCGTCGAGCACGCGGCACCCGCGTTCGCGTGCGGCGCGCACGAGCGCGGTCTCGACGGGTCGGTAGACGACGTCGGCGACCCACTGCGCGGGCGAGAGCAGCGCGGGGTCGAAGGGGGTGCCGGGATGGTGGTGCATCCCGATCGGCGTGCACTGCACGACGCCCGTCGCACGGCGGATGGCGTCGGCGTCGGCTGCGCCGGAGACGACGTCCGCGTGGGGGAAGAGGCTGCGCATCGCTTCGGCGAGCGACGCGGCCCGCGCACCGTCGAGATCGGCCACGAGGAGGCGCCGTGCTCCCGACGCGAGGAGGGCGTAGGCGACGGCGGAGCCCGCACCGCCCGCGCCGACCTGCACGACGTCGGACAGGTCGGCGCCGGGGAGGCCGTCGCGCAGCGCTCCCGCGAAGCCGGAGAAGTCGGTGTTGTGGCCGACGGACGCCCCGTCGCGGAGGACGACCGTGTTGACGGCGCCGAGCCGGCGCGCATCGTCGGACAGCTCGTCGAGGTGCGCGAGCACGAGCTGCTTGCACGGGTGCGTGATGTTGAACCCCGTGAACCCGAGGTCGCGACCAGCGCGCAGCAGGTCGCCGACAGCGGAGGGCGCCCGGCCGATGCGGCCGAGGTCGATCGGCCGGTAGAGGTAGCGGACGCCCTGTGCGTCGCCCTCGCGCTCGTGCATGGGCGGGGTGAGGGATGGATCGACGCCGTCTCCGATGAGGCCGACGAGGAACGACTCCTGCAGGGTGCTCACGATTCCGACTCCTTTGCACGGGGGCGTGATGGCGCTACAGTGGAGTGTACGGAATACGTACATGTGTGCGCAATCCGCGCAACTCGGTTCAAAGGAGAACAATGACGAATCACAGCGAGGGCGTGCCGACGGGGACCGGCCCGTCGACGACGACGGTGATCGCCGCGCAGCGCACACCCGTCAAGGCCGCCGTGGCCTCGTTCATGGGCAGCGCCGTCGAGTACTACGACTTCTTCATCTTCGGCTCGGCCGCGGCGCTCATCTTCCCGCACATCTTCTTCCCCGACACCGGCACCTCGGCCTACATCATGTCGCTCGCGACGTTCGGGTTCGCCTACATCGCCCGCCCTGTCGGCGCCGTGTTCCTCGGCCATTTCGGCGACCGCATCGGCCGCCGCAAGGTGCTCATGTTCACGCTCCTCACGATGGGCTTCGCGACGTTCCTCATCGGGTGCCTCCCGACCTTCTCCCAGGTCGGATGGCTCGCGCCGATCCTCCTCGTCTTCGCCCGTCTGCTGCAGGGGCTGTCGGCGGCGGGGGAGCAGGCCGGCGCGTCGTCGCTCACCCTCGAGCACGCCCCCGACGACCGCCGGTCGTTCTTCACGTCGTGGACGCTCACGGGCACGCAGGGCGGCCAGATCCTCGCGGCGATGGCGTTCATCCCCGTCTCCGCGCTGCCCGACGACGTGAAGTACAGCATCGGATGGCGCGTGCCGTTCTGGCTGTCCGCCGTCATCGTCGTCGTCGCGTTCTTCATCCGCCGCACGCTCGAGGAGACGCCCGAGTTCGAGGCCAACAAGCGCAAGAACGAGATCGCTCGGCTGCCGCTCGGCGTGCTCCTGCGCGACCACTGGCGCGACGTGCTGCGCGTCGTCCTGTGCGCGACGATCGCCGCTGTGTCCACGGTGTACGGCACGCTCGCGATCTCGTACGGCAAGGAGGTCGGCGGGCTCTCGGAGACGACCGCGCTGTGGCTCGTCGTGGTCGGCAACGCCGTCGCGCTCTTCACCCAGCCGCTCTTCGGGATGCTCGCCGACCGCATCGGCCGCAAGCCCGTCTTCATCTACGGCGCCCTCATGGCCGCGGCCGTGATGCCGTTCTACCTGCAGTCGATGCAGGTCGACGCGCCCGCGCTGCAGTTCGCCCTGTCGATCCTCGTGTTCTCCTGCGGGTACGCCGCCGCCAACGCCGTCTGGCCGAGCTTCTACGCGGAGATGTTCTCCTCGAAGGTGCGCTTCTCGGGCCTCGCGATCGGCACGCAGCTCGGCTTCCTCATGGCCGGGTTCGCGCCGTCCATCGTCACGGCCCTCGGGGGACTCGGCGAGGACGGCTGGATCCCGACGTCGATCTTCACGGCCGTCATCGCGGTGGTCGCCGCCACGTCGGCCCTCACCGCCCGAGAGACCTTCCGCGTCCCGACGCGCCAACTCGGACTGCGCTGACAGGCACGGGCGGGGCGGCGAGCAGCCCCGCCCGTGCTACCGTCATCCCATGACCTCGCCCGCGACCGCTCCGGTGCTCCCTCCGAGCACCGCCGTCGCGCCCCGACGTCTCCGCGGCCGCCGAATCTAGGCGACACCGCGAGATCTCCGCGCGCCCGCGCGGTCCGTCGACCGGTGTCGCCGTCTCCGGCCCCCGCTCACGGACAATAAGGTAGAAGTCATGTCGTATTCGGTCGCCGTCTCCGGCGCTTCGGGCTATGCCGGCGGCGAGCTGCTCCGCCTGCTCGCCGAACATCCCGACATCGAGATCCGCACGGTCACCGCGCACTCGAACGCCGGACAGCCCCTCATCCAGCACCAGCCGCACCTCCGCTCGCTGTCGCACCTCGTCCTCGAGGAGACCACCCCGGAGAAGCTCGCGGGGCACGACATCGTGTTCCTCGCCCTCCCGCACGGGCAGTCGGGGCAGTACACCGACGCGCTCGGCGACGCCGCGCTCGTCATCGACTGCGGCGCCGACCACCGGCTGACCGACGCCGACGACTGGGCGGCCTTCTACGGGGGAGCCTTCCACGAGCCGTGGACCTACGGTGTGCCCGAGCTCGTCGTGGACGGGGCGAAGCAGCGCGAGCGGCTCGTCGGCGCGGCGCGCATCGCCGCCCCCGGCTGCAACGCGTCGACGGTCGCGCTGAGCCTCGCCCCGGGTGTCGCCGCGGGCGTCGTCGACGCCTCCGACATCGTGAGCGTGCTCGCCGTCGGCCCCTCGGGCGCGGGGAAGAGCCTGAAGACGAACCTCCTCGGCGCCGAGCTGCTCGGCACGGCGAACCCGTACGCCGTCGGCGGCTCGCATCGGCACATCCCCGAGATCCGGCAGGCGCTGCGCGGAGCCGGCGCGACGGGCGACATCCGCATCTCCTTCACCCCCGTCCTCGTGCCGATGTCGCGCGGCATCCTCGCGACGTCGACGGCGCCCATCGCGGACGGTGCGACCGACGCGCAGATCCGCGCGGCCTGGGAGGACGCCTACGGCGACGAGACCTTCGTGCAGCTCCTGCCGGAGGGCCAGATGCCGCGCACGGCCGACGTCATCGGCGCGAACACCGCGCTCATCGGCCTCGCGATCGACCGTGCCGCGAACCGCGTGGTCGTCGTGGGCGCCGTCGACAACCTCGCCAAGGGCACAGCGGGCGCCGCCATCCAGTCGATGAACATCGCGCTCGGCCTCCCGGAGGGCCGCGCACTGACCGTGAACGGAGTGGCGCCGTGAGCGTGACCGCACCCGCAGGATTCGAGGCGGCGGGCGTCGCCGCAGGGCTCAAGTCCACCGGCAAGCCCGACGTGGCCGTCGTCGTCAACCGCGGACCGCTCAAGGTGGGAGCCGCCGTCTACACGTCGAACCGTGCGAAGGCCAATCCGATCCTGTGGTCGCAGGAGGCCATCAAGGGCGGCGCGGTCGAGGCGGTCGTGCTGAACTCCGGAGGGGCGAACTGCTTCACGGGCGCGTTCGGCTTCCAGACGACCCACCAGACGGCGGAGAAGGCCGCCGAGCTCCTCGGCGTCGGCGCGGTCGGCATCCAGGTGTGCTCGACGGGCCTCATCGGCACGGGAGATGAGGTCTTCCGCGCGAAGGTCCTCGACGGCACGGCGAAGGCCATCGCGGCCCTCAGCGCAGACGGGGGCGCCGACGCGGCGCGCGCCATCATGACGACCGACACGGTGCCGAAGACCGCCGTGCACGAGGGATCAGGATGGACCATCGGCGGCATCGCGAAGGGCGCGGGAATGCTCGCGCCCGGGCTCGCGACGATGCTCGTCGTCCTCACGACGGATGCCGTGCTCGACGTGCCGGCTGCCGACGCGCACCTGCGCGCCGCGACGCGCGTGAGCTTCGACCGTCTCGACTCCGACGGCTGCATGTCGACGAACGACCAGGTCACGCTGCTCGTGAGCGGCGCCTCCGGGACGACCCCCGATCCCGAGGAGTTCGCCGCCGCGCTCGCGCGCGTGTGCGCCGATCTCGCGCGGCAGCTGCAGGCGGACGCGGAGGGAGCGAGCCACGCCATCGCGATCGAGGTCGTCGGCGCCGCCAGCGAGGAGGACGCCGTGGAGGTCGGGCGCTCCGTCGCCCGCAACAACCTCTTCAAGGCGGCCATCTTCGGCAACGACCCGAACTGGGGCCGCGTGCTCGCCGCGATCGGGACGACCGAGGCGGACTTCGACCCCTACGACGTCGACGTGTCGATGAACGGCGTGCGCGTCTGCACGCAGGGCGGCCCCGACCGGCCCCGTGAGGACGTCGACCTGTCGACGCGCGACACGCACGTCCTCATCGACCTGCGCGTCGGCACCGCGACCGCGACCATCCTCACCAACGACCTCACGCACGACTACGTCCACGAGAACAGCGCGTACTCCTCATGACACCCATCGACCTCCAGGACACGAGCCCCGAGGAGGCGTCCTTCAAGGCGTCCACCCTCATCGAGTCGCTGCCGTGGCTCAAGCAGTACCGCGACCAGATCGTCGTGGTGAAGTACGGCGGCAACGCGATGATCTCCGAGGAGCTGCAGGACGCGTTCGCCGCCGACATCGCCTACCTCCGCTACGTCGGCATCAAGCCCGTCGTCGTGCACGGCGGCGGCCCCCAGATCTCCAGCATGCTCGACCGGCTGGCCATCCCGAGCGAGTTCAAGGGCGGCTACCGCGTCACGAGCACCGAGGCGATCTCGGTCGTGCGGATGGTCCTCACCGGCCAGATCAACCCGCAGCTCGTGGCGAAGATCAACTCCCACGGCCCGTTCGCCGTGGGCGTCTCCGGCGAGGACGCGGGACTCTTCGGAGGTCGCAGGCGCGGCGTCTACATCGACGGCGTCGAGGAGAGCCTCGGCCGCGTGGGAGACGTCGTGCGGGTCGACCCGACGCCCGTGCTCGACCAGCTCGCGGCCGACCGGATCCCCGTCGTCGCGGGCGTCGCGCCCGATCTCGACAACCTCGGGCAGACGCTCAACATCAACGCCGACGCCGCCGCATCCGCCCTCGCCGTCGCCCTCGGCGCCCGCAAGCTCGTCGTGCTGACCGACGTGCCGGGGCTCTACGCCGACTGGCCCAACCGCGACTCGCTCGTCTCGCACATCAAGGCGGGCGAGCTGCGGGAGATGCTGCCGCGCCTCGAGTCGGGGATGATCCCGAAGATGCAGGCGTGCCTCGACGCGGTCGACGGCGGCGTGCCGACGGCCGCCATCATCGACGGACGGGTGCCGCACTCGGTGCTCGTCGAGCTGTTCACCAGCAAGGGAATCGGAACGGAGGTGGTGGCCTCGTGACCACCTGGCAGGATGACGCGACGCGCGATCTCATGAGCCTCGGCGGGCGCCTCGCGCTGCTCGAGCGCGGCGAGGGATCCTCCGTCTGGGACGCCGACGGGCGCCGCTACCTCGACTTCCTCGGCGGCATCGCCGTCAACAGCCTCGGCCACGCCCATCCCGTGTTCGTCGACGCCGTGTCGCGGCAGGCGGCGACGCTGTCGCACGTGTCGAACTACTTCGCGAGCCCCGCGCAGCTCGAGCTCGCCGCGCGCCTGAAGCGCCTCGCGGGGACGGGCGACGAAGGCCGCGTCTTCCTCGCGAACTCGGGCACCGAGGCCAACGAGATGGCCATCAAGCTCGCGCGTCTGCACGGCGGCGCGACCGGCAAGTCGACCATCCTCGTCCTGAACGGCGCCTTCCACGGGCGCACCATGGGGGCGCTGTCGATCACGCCGAAGGCCGCCTACCGCGATCCGTTCGAGCCCGTGCTGCCCGGCATCACCGCGATCGCCGCGACGATCGACGCCCTCGAGGCCGCGTTCGACGACTCCGTCGTCGCGCTCATCGCGGAGCCGATCCAGGGCGAAGCGGGCGTCGTCCCGCTCCCGGAGGGGTTCCTCGCCCGGGCCCGCGAGCTGACCGCATCGCACGGCGCGCTGCTCATCCTCGACGAGGTGCAGACGGGCTCCGGCCGGACGGGCGACTGGTTCGCCTTCCAGCGCGAGGGCGTCGTCCCCGACGCCGTCACGGTCGCGAAGAGCATCGCCGGCGGGTTCCCGCTCGGCGCGCTCATCACCTTCGGCGCCGCAAGCGACCTGTTCTACCCCGGCACGCACAACTCGACGTTCGGAGGCAACCCGCTCGCGAGCGCCGTGGCGAACGCCGTGCTGGGGCATATCGAGTCGGAGGGGCTGCTGGCGAACGTGACCGCGCGCGGCGCCGAGCTGCGCGCGGGCGTCGAGGGAATGCCGCTCGTCGCCGGCACGCGCGGCGCCGGCCTGCTCATCGGCATCGTGCTGAGCGAGCCCGTCGCGAACGAGGTGCGCCAGGCCGCGCACGAGCGCGGGCTCATCGTCAACGCCCCCGCGGCCGATGTCATCCGCATCGCCCCGGCCTACACGATCGGCGACGACGAGGTGGGGGAGTTCCTGACCCTGTTCCGCGAGGCGCTCGCCGCCGTCGCCACGACCATCCCGACCCCGACGGAGACCCCCGCATGACCCGCCACTTCCTGCGCGACGACGACATCACGCCCGCCGAGCAGGCCGAGATCCTCGACCTCGCCGCCGAGCTGAAGAAGGACCGCTGGACCGACAAGACCCTCGCGGGCCCGCAGACGGTCGCCGTCATCTTCGACAAGTCCTCCACCCGCACGCGCGTGTCGTTCGCCGTGGGCATCGCCGACCTCGGCGGCACGCCGCTCATCATCACGACCGCGAGCAGCCAGCTGGGCGGAAAGGAGACGCCGGCCGACACGGCGCGCGTGCTGGAGCGGCAGGTGGCGGCGATCGTGTGGCGCACCTACGCGCAGAGCGGCCTCGAGCAGATGGCGGAGGGCACGCGCGTTCCCGTCGTCAACGCGCTCAGCGACGACTTCCACCCCTGCCAGCTGCTCGCCGACCTGCTCACGATCCGCGAGCACAAGGGGGAGCTGAAGGGGCTCACGCTGTCGTTCTTCGGCGACGGCCGCAGCAACATGGCGCACTCGTATGCGCTCGCCGGCGTCATGGCGGGCATGCACGTGCGGATCGCCTCGCCGGTCGACTACGCGCCGCGGGAGGACATCGTCGCGGACGCCGACCGCATCGCGCAGCAGACCGGGGGATCGGTCACGCTCCTCACCGATCCGCTCGAGGCGGCGGCAGGTGCCGACGTCGTCGTCACCGACACGTGGGTGTCGATGGGCAAGGAGGAGGAGAAGCTCGCCCGACTGCGCGATCTCGGCGAGTACAAGGTCACTCCCGAGTTCATGGCGCTCGCTGACGACGAGGCGGTCTTCATCCACTGCCTCCCCGCCGACCGCGGCTACGAGGTCGACGCCGCCGTCATCGACGGACCGCAGAGCGTCATCTGGGACGAGGCGGAGAACCGCCTGCACGCGCAGAAGGCCCTCCTCGTGTGGCTGCTGCGCCAGGCGGCCTGACGGCCCGCGTCCGGACCCGTCGGGCGCGGCTCGACGGGTCCGATCGCGCGGCCGGGATCGACCTCGCGCGCGGCATCGCGGTGATCGGGATGTTCGCCGCGCACCTCCTCGACACCGTGCCGTTCGCGTGGGACGACCCCGCGACGTGGACCGACGCCGTCAACGGACGCTCGTCCATCCTGTTCGCGACCCTCGCCGGCGTCTCGCTCGCCCTCGTCTCCGGGGGAGCGCATCCCGTCGCGCGGGAGCGGATGCGGGTCGCACGCGGGCGCATCGCCGTGCGCGCCGTCTGCGTGTGGGCGATCGGCATCGCGCTCATCGCGCTCGACACCCCCGTGTACGTGATCCTGCCCGCGTACGGCATCCTCTTCCTGCTGGCGCTGCCGCTCCTGCGGCTCGGTGCGCCCGCGCTCTTCGCGATCGCCGGCGGTGTCGTGCTCGTGGCGCCGTTCCTGCTGTGGGCCCTGTCGAGCGAGGGCGGATGGGCGACGTCCGTCGGCGAGGTGCTCGTCCAGGTCACGGGCTGGCACTACCCGTTCGTGCTGTGGATCGCGTTCGTGGCCGCCGGCCTCGCGATCGGCCGGACGGCGCTCGACCGGGCGTCGACGGCGCTCTCCCTCGTGCTGCTCGGCACCGCGCTCGCGCTCCTCGGGTACGGTGCGCTCGCGCCCTGGCGCGGGGCCGTGCCGTCGGAAGGGGCATGGGCGTTCGCGCTGTCCGCGGACGCGCACTCCAGCGGCGTCGCCGAGGCGCTGGGGTCGGGCGGCGTCGCGATGGCCGTCATCGGGGTCTGCGTGCTCGTCTGCCGCACCCCGGCGAGATGGCCGCTGTGGCCGCTGCGCGCGGTCGGATCGATGCCGCTCACGGCGTACGCAGCGCAGCTCGTGGCGTGGGCCGTGCTCCAGCCCGAGCCGACGGTGCTGCAGCTCGGCTCGGACCTCGTCGCGTTCCGCGCGACCGACCCGTTCTGGCCGCTGACGATCGCCACGCTCGTCGGATGCACCCTGTGGGCCCTGCTCGTCGGCCGCGGGCCGCTGGAAGCCGGGATCGGATGGCTCTCCCGCGCGCTCGTGCCCGGTCCGATCCACTGAGACCCGTGCCCGCGGCCGATCCCGGCCGACCCCGGCCGGTTCGAGGCCGCGGCGGGCGCCGACTACGCTGGTCGGGTGAGCACAGGCGAGACGCGCGGGACGAACGAGGGCGCCCTCTGGGGCGGACGCTTCGCAGGGGGGCCGAGCCCCGAGCTGCAGCAGCTGAGCCGTTCGACCCACTTCGACTGGCAGCTCGCGCTCTACGACATCCGCGGATCGCACGCGCACGCGACGGCGCTCGAGGCGGCGGGGTACCTGACCGCAGACGAGGCCTCCGCGATGCACGCGGGCCTCGATGCGCTCGCCGAGAAGGTGCGCACGGGAGCGCTGCAGCCGCGGCCATCCGACGAGGACGTGCACGGCGCCCTCGAGACGGCCCTGCTCGACGAGGTCGGCGCGGAGCTCGGCGGACGGCTGCGCGCCGGCCGCAGCCGGAACGACCAGATCGCCACGCTCATCCGCCTGTACCTCATCGACCACGCGGCCGTGATCGCGCGCGAGCTCGTCCAGCTCGTCGACGCGCTCGTCGCGCAGGCGGAGGCGCATGCCACGGCCATCCTCCCCGGTCGCACCCACCTGCAGCACGCGCAGCCCGTGCTGCTCGCCCACCATCTGCAGGCGCACGGATGGCCCGTCGTGCGCGACCTGGAGCGCCTGCGCGACTGGCGCGCCCGCGCCGGGGTCTCGCCGTACGGCGGGGGAGCGCTCGCCGGTTCGACCCTCGGCCTGGATCCGGCGCTCGTCGCGCGGGAGCTCGGGCTCGACCGTCCCGCGGAGAACTCGATGGACGGCACGGCCGCGCGCGACGTCGTGGCGGAGTTCGCGTACATCGCCGCGCAGATCGGCATCGACCTGTCGCGTCTGGCGGAGGAGATCATCCTCTGGAACACGCGCGAGTTCGGCTTCGTGACGCTCGACGACGGGTACTCGACGGGGTCGAGCATCATGCCGCAGAAGAAGAACCCCGATATCGCCGAGCTCGCGCGCGGCAAGTCGGGGCGCCTGCTCGGCAACCTCGCCGGGCTGCTCGCGACGTTCAAGGCCCTCCCGCTCGCCTACAACCGCGATCTGCAGGAGGACAAGGAGCCCGTCTTCGACTCGATTGCGACGCTCGAGGTGCTGCTCCCCGCGTTCACGGGGATGGTCGCGACGCTCCGCTTCGACACCGAGCGGATGGCCGCGCTGGCGCCAGAGGGCTTCTCGCTCGCGACCGACGTGGCGGAGTGGCTCGTGAAGCAGCGGGTGCCCTTCCGCGACGCGCACGAGATCTCCGGCGCGCTCGTGCGTGCGTGCGAGGAGCAGGGGATCGGCCTGGAGGACGCGTCCGACGAGCTGCTCGCGTCCGTGTCGGCGCACCTCTCGGCGGAGGTGCGGTCCGTGCTGTCGATCGAGGGGTCCGTGGCCTCCCGGTCCGGCGTCGGCGGCACGGCGCCGGTGCGCGTCGCGGAGCAGCGCGCCGAGCTCGTCGCGCGCACGCAGGCCGTCGCGCACGCGCTCGGGCTCTGAGGGGCGGGCGCGGCTCCGGCGGCGGCGAAGCGGACGGCTGGTCGACCGCGACGCCCTAGGCTGGAGGGCATGACTGTACCCGCAACCCCCGTTGCCGTGCAGACGAACGATCCCTCTTTCGAGACCATCTGGGATGAGCTCGTCTGGCGCGGCCTCGTGCACGTGTCGACCGATCCGGAGGCTCTCCGCGAGCTGCTCGCGGGCGAGCCGATCGTGTACTACTGCGGGTTCGACCCGACGGCGCCGAGCCTGCACCTCGGCAACCTCGTGCAGCTGCTGACGATGCGCCGCATCCAGCTGGCCGGCCACCGCCCGCTCGGGCTCGTCGGCGGCTCCACGGGCCTCATCGGCGACCCGCGCCCGACGGCGGAGCGGACGCTCAACACCCCCGAGACCGTGGCCGACTGGGTGTCGAAGCTGCAGGCGCAGGTCGAGCGGTTCCTCAGCTTCGAGGGCGAGAACGCCGCGCGCATCGTCAACAACCTCGACTGGACGGCGCCGCTGTCGGCGATCGACTTCCTGCGGGAGATCGGCAAGCACTTCCGCGTCGGCACGATGCTGAAGAAGGACGCCGTCAGCGCGCGGCTCAACTCCGACGCCGGCATCAGCTACACCGAGTTCAGCTACCAGATCCTGCAGGGCATGGACTTCCTCGAGCTCTTCCGTCAGTACGGCTGCGTGCTGCAGACGGGCGGCAGCGACCAGTGGGGCAACCTCACGAGCGGCACCGACCTCATCCACCGGGTCGAGGGGCGATCGGTGCATGCCATCGGCACGCCCCTCATCACGAACAGCGACGGCACGAAGTTCGGCAAGAGCGAGGGCAACGCCATCTGGCTCGACGCCGCGATGTGCAGCCCCTACGCGATGTACCAGTTCTGGCTCAACACCGACGACGCCGACGTCATCGCGCGCCTCAAGGTGTTCACGTTCCTGAGCCGCGCCGAGATCGACGAGTACGCCGAGCTCGTGGCGGCGGAGCCGTTCCGCCGCGCGGCGCAGAAGCGCCTCGCCCTCGAGGTGACGACGACGGTGCACGGGGCCGCGGCCACGCAGGCGGCGATCGAGGCTTCGGAGGCGCTGTTCGGCAAGGGCGATCTCGCCGCGCTCGATGCGGAGACGCTCGGGTCCGCGCTGCGGGAGCTCCCGCACGCCGACGTCGCCACCGGCACGACGGTCGTGGAGGCGCTCGTCGCGACGGGGCTCGTCGTCTCGGCGTCGGAGGCGCGCCGCGCCATCGCGCAGGGCGGCGTGTCGCTCGACGGGGCGAAGGTCGAATCGGACGATGCGACCGTGAGCGGATCGCTGCCGGGCTCGGTCTCGGTGCTGCGGCGAGGCAAGAAGGCTCTCGCCGGCTTGTTCGTCGGCTGACGCCGACCATCCGTGCCGAAGGGCGCGTCTCCTCCAGGAGGCGCGCCCTTCGGCGTATCCGGGGGATGGACGTGGCGGTCGGGGCGGTCGGCGGCATCCGGTGCGTGGCGCGCTCAGCGGTGCGTGTGGTGCAGAGCGGTGCGTGTGTGCGGTGCACTGGCGTGCGTGTTGGGCATCGTCGTGCGTGTCGTGGACCGGTGCGGGTCGCAGGCGCGGTGGGGTTGGTGGGGTGCGACACGCCCGGGGGTGGGTGTGGTTTGCGGGGGTGGGTGGTTCGGCGTAATGTATTCCCTTGTCGCCGCCAAGCGGTGAGGTTGAGCCGGAAGGTTCCCCGCCCCAGGACGATGACATCACATAACACAATCTCTGGTTGCGGTCTTTGGGCTGTGGCTGGGTGGGTGGGTGCCCCGGAGGGCTCGGTCGTGAGGTCGAGGGCTGGGTGCGTCTGATCCTTGAGAACTCAACAGCGTGCACTTGTCAAATGCCAAATTATCCTCGTCTCGGCCTTTATGGTCGGGTTGAG
>NZ_BAABKO010000005.1:0-25929 GCF_039543865.1 Microbacterium gilvum
GGACCTTGTGGGAGAGTAGGACACCGCCGGACTTAACCTGAACGAAAGGCCACCCAACGCTGGGTGGCCTTTCGTGCTTTCACCGGCCCACCCCGCAACCGACACGAACAGCAACCCCGGCGAGAACACCACCCGCCCAGGTCGCGATAACCGCCCCCAGCAGCCCCCGAACGGACGCGAACAGCGACCCGGGCGGGAGGCATCCGCCACCGGGTGCCCCGCCACCGGATGCCCCCGCCACCGGAAGCGGCCGGAACGACGTGCGCTCAGAACTGCAGCGGGTTCCAGCGGCCTGCGGTCTCGAGCTCCGCGTAGCGGATGTCCGCCGTCGTCGGCGTCACGGAGGTCACGCACGCGAGGAGCGACTGCGTGGGGTATCCGTGCACGCGATTGTCGCGGATGATGGCGCGATCGTCCTCCGGAGACAGCGTCGTGCTGCGCGTCAGGACCGCGAGCCAAGGCTCCCACCACGCGCCGTCGCCCTCCGCGGGTGCGGCCGCGAACGCGTCGCGCCAGGTCGCGATGCGCGGGGTGGCCCGGTCGTCGAGGCCGTCGTGCGCGATCATGTGCGTTCCGGCGGGCATGACCTCGCGGGACAGGCGATCCCCATCCCAGGACACCAGCTCCGCCCGGCCGCCGGCCACCGAGACGAGATTGAACCCGAGCGTCGTCGGATGCGGGCCGGGAAGGCGCCCGCCGACGGCATCCAGCACGATGCCTCCGCGTGACGTGATCGCGCTCGAGGGGAGCAGCGGTGCGCCGGCGCGATTGAGCAGCACCGCGAGGCGTCCGCCTTCCGCCGCCAGCCAGGCCCCTCCGGCGAGGCGGTCCTGCACGCCCGTGAGCTGCGGACGCTCGGGCCACCGTGCCCCGAGCGGGTTCCAGGGCCGCAGCGGATCCTCGTCGCGCACGGCGAGGAGGCGGATGGGCTGGGCGGCGTCCTCGGGGACGCGGATGACGACGGTGCACATGGCGGTTTCAGCCTATGGCCGCGGGAAGGGAGCGGCGCGGCCGGGCAGGTGGGAGAATCGCAGGCGATGAACATCGTCGTGGGAGTCTCCGGCGGGATCGCCGCGTACAAGGTCGTCGCGCTCGTCCGCCTGCTCGTGAAGGACGGTCACGATGTGCACGTCGTGCCGACGGTCGACGCGCTCCGCTTCGTCGGCCAGCCGACGTGGGAGGCGATCAGCCGCAATCCCGTCACGACGTCCGTCCACGACGACGTGGCGCACGTCCGACACGTCGCCCTCGGCCAGGCCGCCGACCTCGTCGTCGTCGCTCCCGCCACGGCCAACACGCTCGCCCGGATGGCCGCCGGCCTCGCCGACGACCTGCTCGGCACGACGCTGCTCGCGACGGCCGCCCCCGTGCTGGTCGCGCCGGCCATGCACACCGAGATGTGGGAGCACCCGGCCACGCAGGCGAACGTCGGCGTGCTCGCCGCGCGCGGGGTCGAGGTCATCGGCCCCGACTCGGGCCGCCTCACGGGAGAGGACAGCGGGCCGGGTCGCATGACGGAGCCGGAGGCCATCCGCGACGCCATCGCGCGAGCCCTGGCCCGCCGCGCTGATGCCGCGGGGCTGAGGATCGTCGTGTCGGCGGGCGGCACACGCGAGCCGATCGATCCGGTGCGCTACATCGGCAACCGCTCGAGCGGCCGCCAGGGCGTCGCCGTCGCGCGGGCGGCCGCCGACCGCGGTGCCGAGGTCACGCTCGTCGCGGCGCACGTGGAGGAGGCGGCGCTCGTCGATGCCGGGCACGGCGTCTCCGTGCGGAGGGCGGGCACGGCGGCCGAGCTCGAGGCCGTCATGGCCGAGCTCGCGCCCCGAGCCGACGTCGTCGTCATGGCCGCGGCCGTCGCGGACTATCGCGTCGCCGACGTCGCGGAGCGCAAGCTCACCAAGGAGGCGGCGGCCGGCGTCGCGCCCACCCTGACCCTCGTCGAGAACGCCGACATCCTCGCAGGGCTCGCCGAACGCCGGCGGCCGGGGCAGACGATCGTCGGCTTCGCGGCGGAGACTCCCGCACCGGGAGAGACGCTGCTCGAACGCGGCATCCGCAAGCGCCGCCGCAAGGGCGTCGACCTCCTCGCCGTCAACGAGGTGGGATGGACCGAGGGCTTCGAGCGGGCGGACAACGCGCTGCTCGTCATCGACGCGCACGACGAGGTCGTCGCGACGGCGTCGGGTGCCAAGCGCGAGACCGCCGAGGCGCTCCTCGACGCCATCCTCGCCGTGCGGAGCCGCTGACGGCGGTCGCCGCTCAGCCAGCTGGCGGGATCGGGAAGTTCGCGCGGAAGACGTTCTCGGGGTCGTAGGCGCGCTTCACCTCGCGCAGTCGCGGCAGGTTGGCGCCGAAGGCGTCGACGAGCCGTTCGATGCGCGTATCGGTGTCGAACGACAGGTACAGCCCGTCGACGTGCGGGGCCATCCGCTCGTCCCACACGGCGTCGAGCGCGTGCTGCGATGCGCCCATCGCCGACAGCAGGAAGTTCTGGTGACGGTGGGGGTACGCGGTCGCGTCCGCAGCGAGGTCGTGCGCGGCTCCGCCCGTCGCGCGGATCTGCAGGAAGTACGCCGCCCCCGTGCCGGCGAGGTCCGCGAAGGCGCCCGCCTCGTCCGGGCCGAGGTGGGTGACGAGCCCTGACCGCACGGACGGGTCCCCGCCGCCCGAATGGTGGCGGCCGGCGTCCTGCAGGATGCCGGGGTAGGGCAGCAGGTAGGCCTTGTGGTCGAGCAGCGGCCCCGCATCGGCGAGGCGCTCGAGCTCGCGGACGGCCGCCTCGGTGTCGTCGCCCGCATAGACGGTCATGAGCTGCGCGACGGACGGCTGGCCGCGCCGAGCGGGGGAGAGCACGAGGAAGCTCGTGAGCTCGCGGGGAGCCGCCTCGACGGCCCCGCCCCAGCGCTGCAGCACGCCGGCGGTGTCGCGGGCGTCGATGGCCATCTGCGAGAACACCACCTCGCCGAGCGGCATGGCCTCGACGTCGACCGAGGTCACGATGCCGAGATTCCCGCCTGCCCCGCGGAGCCCCCAGAAGAGGTCGGGGTTCTCCTCGGCGCTCGCGCGCAGGAGACGCCCGTCGGCGGTGACGACGTCGGCGCCGACGACGCGGTCGATCGTGAGGCCGAACCGCCGCCCGAGGAATCCCACCCCGCCCGTCGTCGCGAGCCCCCCGACCCCGACGCCGCCGTAGTCGCCCGAGCTGATCGCGAGGCCGAGCGGCTGCAGCGACCGCGCCACGTGTCCCCACGTCGCACCGGCTCCGAGCCGCACACGACCGCCGCCGAGCGGTGTGACGGCGTCGAGCGCGCGCAGGTCGAGGACGACGCCGCCGTCGTTGGTGGAGCGCCCGCTGATCCCGTGGCCGCCCGAGCGCACGCCGAGCGGCACATCGAGCGTGCGGGCGTAGGCGAGGCCCTCGACGACCTCGTCTGCCGTGCGCGGCAGGAGCACGAGACCGGGGGCACCCGAGCGCAGGTAGTTGTGGCGGACGGCGTCGTACGAGCGGTCGCCCGGCTCGACCGCGCTCGCGGCCAGGGCGGCGGGGATCCGCGCGTAGTCGATGCCGTCGCGTCGCAGCGCCAGCGCCGCCGACCCGCGTCGCGCGGCCGCCGGCACGGTGCCGCGCCCGGCGCGCTCGCGGCCGACGGCCTCGCGCACGGCGGGGGCGACCTCCTCCCCGAAGGCCTGCAGCGTCGCGTCGTCGTCGCTCGCGAGGACGAACGTCGAGATGCCGTCGGCGAGCGCGAGCTCGGAGAGCTCGTCGGCCCACTGCGCCGCTGGCCCCTGCAGCCGTCCGCTCGACATTGGCTGGATGGCGCCCGCCACGTTGAGCAGGCGGCGGATCTCGGCGGGATGGCGGCCGGCGTCCTCGGCGGCGGCGTCGATCGTGCGCGACGCGCGCCGCAGCTCGCCGTCGTCCAGATACGCGAGCGAGGGAAGCCATCCGTCGGCCTTGCGCGCCGTCAGACGCAGCATGCGCGGCTTGTAGGCGCCGATCCAGATCGGGATGTCGTGGGCCGGCGCCGGTCCGCGCTTGGCTCCCGCCACGCGATGGTGCGCGCCGTCGACGCGGAGCGGTCCGCGCTCAGACACGTCCCAGATCCCGCGGATGATGTCGATGGCCTCGGACAGCGCGTCGACGCCCTCACCCGGTGTGAGCTTCGTGCCGCCCATCGCCGCGATCGCGTCCCAGAAGCCCCCGGCTCCGAGGCCGAGCGCGACGCGTCCGCCCGAGAGCAGGTCGAGCGACGCGGCCGAGCGCGCCAGCACGGCGGGCTGCCGCAGCGGCAGGTTGAGCACGTTGCCGGACACGGTGATCCGCTCGGTCGCGGACGCGACCCACGTCAGGAGCGTCCAGGTGTCGAGGAAGCCCGGCTGGTACGGATGGTCCTGGAACGTCACGAGGTCGAGCCCGGCCGCCTCCGAGACCCGGGCGAGCCGCACGGGCCGGTGCGGGTCGGCGTTCGCCGGGGTGATGAACGAGCCGAAGGACAGCTCCTGGCCGTAGTCGGGCATGTGCGCGCTCCTCGTGATGATCTTGTGGGCCGATCATCTGCTTCACAACTTATCTTGGGGGCATCCTATTCCGTTACCATGTGGGGATGGCCGACGCATCGCTTCCCCGCCCCTCCCTGCTGGGCTGGTCGCTCGCCGCGCTGCTGCGCGAGTGGAAGGCGCGCATCGCGGTCATCGCCGCCGATCTGCCGCACGGCGAGCGCGGCTACCAGGTGCTCTCGGTCGCCGCGCACGAGCAGCCGCCCACGCAGTCGGCGCTCGCCGCGCGCCTCGGCATCGACCGCACCGTCATGACCTACGTGCTCGACGAGCTCTCCGCCGCAGGCCTCATCGAACGCCGCCTCGACCCCGCCGATCGCCGCGCGCGCCGCATCGCGGCCACGGCACGGGGGCGCGATGCGGTCGCCGCGCTCGACATCCGCGTGCGTGCGGCCGAGGACGAGCTGCTCTCGGGGCTCGAGCCCGGCCAGCGCGCGCAGCTGTGCGGCCTGCTCGAGCACGCCGCGAGCGGAGCCGCTCCGGGCGACGACCGCTGCGCCGTGACGGCGCGGGCGTGACGGCGCGGGCGTGGGCCGCTGAGCCCGCGCCCGCGCTCGGCTCACTCGTCGAAGAGGCGGTTGACCCGCTCACCCGCGTCGACGAGCGAATCGACGTCGGCGTCGAACGCGATGACGGCGTCCATGGCGGGCGTCATGATCGCCTGCGCCTGGGCCCACTTGTCTGTGACGGGCGTCGGCACGGTCGTGCCGTCGGCGACGTGCACGGCGAAGGCGTCCGCATCGATCCCGAGGTCCGCGAAGGTCTCGACGGCGAGATCGGACGATGTCGAGATCGCGGGGAAGATGCGTCCGGTGCCGGCCATGACGTCCTGGCAGTCGGTGCTCGCGAGGTACTCCACCCACAGCCACGCCTCGTCGGGGTTCGGCGTCCCCGACCAGATGGCGTCGGAGAGTCCGTTGAACACGGAGGCGCGCCGCCCCGCCGGGCCGATCGGCGTCGGCGCCGCCTGCACGTCGGCGCCCTCGAGCTCGGAGAACGCCCGGGCGTTCCACGCGCCCTCGATGACCGTGGCGTACGCCCCGGAGCCGAGCGACTCCTGCGTGCCGACTCCCGAGGTCGCCTGTGCGAGAGGGGGCATGTAGCCCTTCTCGATGAGCGAGCGCCACCATCCGATCGTCTCGAGGAGCGCATCGTCGCCGTAGCCGAACGACGTCCCCCACGGATTCTCGTCGGTGTACGACCAGCCGTTCGAGAGCGCGAACGCCGACCACTGCACCTGCCCGTAGCCGCCGCCGGCGTCGTTGTAGCCGAGGCCGTACCTTTCGACGTTGTGCGGGTCGAAGCCCTCCTCGTCGCCGCGCACGCCGTTCTCGTCGACCGTCATGGCGGCGACGAACTCCTCGAACGTGCCGCCGTCGTCGGGGTTCCACTCGAGCGACCAGAGGTCGTCGGGCGTGTACCCGGCGTCCGCCAGGAGGTCTGCGTCGTAGAACAGCGCCTCCGTGTCCCAGTCCTTCGGAAGGCCGTACAGGGTCTCCCCGTCCGGCCCCCGCCACAGATCGGCGAGGCCGTCCTGGTACTGCGCGAGGTCGACATCCGATTCCGCGAGATAGGGGGAGAGGTCGAGGATCTGGCCGAGGACGGCGAACTTCCCGAACTGCGAGGTGTGGTCGACGAACACGTCGGGCGCCGACTCGGCGACCATCGTCGCCGTGAGCTGCGTCCAGTAGTCGTCCCACCCGTTCTGCTCGATGCGGATCTCGATGCCGGGGTGCAGGCGCTCGAAGTCGTCGGCGCACTGCTGGTACCCCGGCATCTGGTTCGAATCCCACATCGCGTAGCGGATGATCGTCGTCCCGTCGGCGGCGACGCCGTCTGGTGCGCCGCATCCCGAGACGACAAGCGTCGTCGCGGCGACGAGTGCGCTCGCCGCGGCCGTCCTGTGCCTGCGATCCATGTCCGTCCCCCTCACTTGATCCCGCTGAAGCCGATGGAGTTCACGATGCGGCGCCCCAGGACGCAGAACAGCAGCACGATCGGGAGCGCCGCGACGAGGGTCGCCGCCATGAGCCCGGACCAGTCGGGCGTGCCCTGCGGGGTCTGCGAGCGGAAGATGCCGAGGGCGACCGTGAGCACGCGGACGTCCTCGCTCTGCCCGACGAGCAGCGGCCACAGGTACTCGTTCCAGGCCGTGATGTAGGTCAGGACGGCGAGCGTCGTGAGGGGCGCCGTGCTCATCGGCACGATGACGCGCAGGAAGCAGCGCACGCGCCCTGCGCCGTCGATGAGCGCCGCCTCCTCGATCTCCCGCGGGATGCCGAGGAAGAACTGCCGTAGGAAGAAGATCGCGAACGGGGTCATGAGGATGGACGGCAGCACGATGCCGGCGAAGGTGTTGAGCAGCCCGAGGTCCTTGATGAGCACGAAGTTCGGGATGGCCGTGAAGATGCCGGGCACCATGAGGGCCGAGAGGAACACAGCGAACAGGGCGTCGCGCCCGCGGAACCGGAGACGGGCGAACGTGTACGCGGCCATCGCCGAGAACGTCACCTGGCCGACCGTGATGAGGGTGGACGTGATGACGGAGTTGCGCAGGTACAGCCAGAAGTCGATGGCCGATCCCGCCCCGCCCTGCGCGAGGTTCTCCTCGAGGCTCGTGAGGCCCAACACGCGGCGGAAGGCGTCGAGGGTGAAGCCGGCCGGCAGCAGGTTGCCCGGTTCGGCAGAGAGCGCGCCGTTCGACGACAGCGCGGTGCGCAGCATCCAGTAGAACGGCACGAGCGTGACGAGCAGGATGGCGACGAGGCAGATCCAGGCGACGACCCGGCCGGCGCCGATGCGCGGGCGCTGCGGCTTCGCGGTGCCCGTGACGATGAGGCGGGTCTCGGAGACGGTGTGCGTCATGGCGGCCTCAGTTCTCGTCGTGCTCGCCGGCGCGCATGAGGCACAGCTGCACGAAGGCGATGGCGAACAGGAGCACGAACAGCGCGATCGCGAGCGCCGAGGCGTATCCGAAGTCGAGCTGCCCGAACGCGAGGTCGTAGATGTACATGTTGAGCACGCGCGTGGCGTTCACGGGGCCGCCGCCCGTCGTCACGGCGACGGTGTCGAAGACCTGGAACGAGCCGGTGACCGTCACGACGAGGACCATGACGAGCACGGGGCGCAGCTGCGGCAGCGTGATGGAGAAGAACTGGCGGAGCTCGCTCGCGCCGTCCACGCGCGCGGCCTCGTAGAGCGACGGGTTGATCGTCTGGAGACCGGCGAAGATGAGGAGCGCCGTGTAGCCCATGTGCCGCCACACGTTGATGAGAGCGATGGTGGGAAGCGCGAGCGCCGAGTCGCCGAAGAACGCCATCCGGTCGAGACCGAGGCCGTCGAGCACGACGTTCACGATGCCGATCTGGTAGTCGAGCATGAAGTACCACACGAGCGCGACGATGACGTTGGCGACGAAGTAGGGCAGGAGCGCCATGCCGCGCACGATCGTCGACCGCGTGAGGCGGTGGAGCAGCACGGCGATGAGGATCGCGAGCACCGTCTGCACGCCGATGTTCATGACGACGTAGAGGGCCGTCACCCACAGCGCGTTCCAGAACAGCGGGTCGGCCGCCATCCGCTCGTAGTTCGCCGTGCCCACCCACTCGGGCGGCGTGAGGACGGCGTACTCCGTGAAGGAGAAGTAGAGGCCGCGCAGCGCTGGCCACAGGTAGAACGCGACGAGGCCCACCGCGGCGGGGAGGAGGAAGACGGCGGCGATCCGCAGATCGCCGCGCGGCCTCCTCCCGCGCGCGGGAGGTCGCACCCCGGTGCGCTGCCGCGCACCGGGCTCGGTCAGGACGGTCATCATGCCTCCGCTTCGTTGCGACGGGATGGTGGGGATCGGGCGGCTCAGACCGCCGTCACGTGGAGCAGAACGAGCTGCTCGGGATTGAGCGCCGGCACCTGCACGCCGACGTCGGCGAGCGCGGCACCCGGAAGCTCGATCGCCTCGGACCACCATGCCGGGCGCGTGTGCGCCGTGCGGTGGTCGCGGGCGTCGGCCGGCGCGAGCGGCTGCACGCGGTACCGGCGGGCGGGATCGAGTCCGGGGATCGTCACGCGGGGTGTGGGCCAGTACGGCCCCGTCTCCACCATGGCGACCGCGAAGATCGCCTCGGCGGCGTCGTGGGCGACGACGCCGTGCGTCCAGATGCCGTCGCCGATGGGGTCGGCGTGCACGACGCGGCCGGTGTGGAGGAGCGCGCGATGCGTCTTGTGCAGGGCGATCCACTCGGCCAGCTGGGCGCGCTCGGCGTCGTCGGCCTTCGTGACGTCCCATTCCACGCCCATGTGCGAGAAGAACGCCGTGCCGGCGCGGAACGCGAGCGAGTGCGCCCGCCCCGTCGTGTGGCTGAGGGGGCTCGCGACGTGCGAGCCGACCATCTCGGGCGGCAGCAGCAGGGCCGTGCCCGCCTCGATCGCCTGGCGCTCGAGGGGGTCGATGCAGTCGGACCCCCAGATGCGGTCGGTGCGCGCCATGATGCCGAGGTCGATGCGCCCGCCGCCCGAAGAGCACGACTCGATCTCGAGGCCGGGGTGCGCCGCGCGGATCTCGTCGAGCAGCCGGTACAGGGCCGCGGCCTGCTCGTGCGCGACGGGCCGCCCCGTCGTCCGGTCGCCGGGCTCCGTGAGCGCGCGGTTGTGATCCCACTTGATGTACGAGATCGGGTACGCGTCGAGGATGGCCAGGATGCGGTCGCGGATGTAGGCGTACGCCTCGGGGATGGCGATGTTGAGGACCTGCTGATGGCGCTGCGGGTGGGGGAGGCGGTCGCCCGTGCCCATGATCCACTCGGGGTGGGCGCGTGCGAGGTCGGAGTCCTCGTTGACCATCTCGGGCTCGAACCAGAGGCCGAACTGCATGCCCTTGGCGACGACCGCATCGGCGAGCGGGCCGAGGCCGTCCGGCCACACGCCCTCGTCGACGTACCAGTCGCCGAGCCCCGCGTGGTCGTCGCGGCGGTGGCGGAACCAGCCGTCGTCGAGCACGTAGCGCTCGATGCCGACCTCGGCGGCGCGGTCGACGATCTCGAGGAGCTTGCCGAGCTCGTGGTCGAAGTAGACCGCCTCCCATACGTTGAGCGTGACCGGGCGGTCGGGGGAGGGGTGCTCCGGGCGCGCGCGCAGGAAGTCGTGGAAGCGCGCGGCCATGGCGTCGAGGCCGATGCCGGTCGACGCGTACAGCCAGGGCGAGGTGTAGCTCTCGCCGTGCGCGAGGCGCACCTCGCCGGGCAGCAGCAGCTCTCCGCCCGAGAGCGTCGACAGTCCCTGGTTGGTGCGCTCGGCGAGCACGCGCGTGTTGCCCGACCATGCGAGGTGCACGGCCCAGACCTCGCCGTGGCGCCATCCGAAGCCGGGCGTGCCCGCCGCGAGGACGATGCTCGCCTCGTGTCCCGACGACCGGCGCGACTCGCGCAGGTGCGAGCCGATCGCGAAGGGCGACCGCTGCAGGTCGCGTTCGCGCAGCTGCCGGCCCGCCATGTCCATGATCTCGCCCGCGCGCCCCGGCACCGGGAGGGCGACGTCGAGGGAGGCGAGGTCGTAGCGCCCGTCGCCCGTGTTCGTGAGCCGGGCGCGCGTGCGGACTATGCCCGAGTGCGTCATCTCGACGTCGAGGGCGAGCGCGAGACCGTTCGCGGCGTCCGCGCTGTCCACCCGCACGCGATGCGCAATCACGGGGTCGTCGTCGACCGGGAGCACCTCGGCCGTCGTGTCGGAGAACGCCGGGGAGAAGGCGGAGCCGTCGCGGTGGCCCGTGACGGCAGGGGTCCAGAGCCAGCCGTCGGCGTGCGCGGGCAGCATCGTGAGCGGCATGCCCGTGTCGGGCATGCCCGACCCGATGCCCGCCAGTCCCGTCAGGCGCAGCGTGTCGATGTCGGCCTCGGTCAGCTCCCCGATGTCGGCGCCCCAGTGGAGGACACGAGGCGCTCCGACCTCGGGGACGTCGAGGACGAACGCGACGCCGGCGGCGCGCAGGGGGATGGCGGACATGGGACTCCTTCGTCGACGGGATGTCTGGGGCGCTATTAGTTCTACGGCAGAAGTTATTGCACGTCAAGAGCCGCACGAAGCGCGGCTTCGGCAACCTATTCGTGCCGAAGTGATAGAAAAGAGGGGTGGATGGCGGATGGGCGGCGCAGGACGGCTCGGCTCACGCCGTCGCCCTGGAGGTTCTCACCGCGGGGCCGATCTCCCGCAGCGCCCTCGCCCGGCGACTCGGCCTCTCGCAGTCCAGCCTGTCGCGGCTCACGAAGCCGCTGCTCGAGTCGGGCCTGCTCGTCGAGGCCGACGCCGGGTCCGACGACGAGCAGGGGCGTCGGGTGGGGCGACCGCGTCAGCCGCTCGACGTCGCCGCCGACACGCGGCGCTTCATCGGGGTCAAGGTCACGGCGGACGCCGCCCACGGCGTCTGCGTCGATCTGCGATGCGCGGAGGTGGCGCGTCACGACGTCGCGCTCGCGTCGCGGGGAGTCGGCGACGTCGTCGCGGCCGTCGCCGACGTGGTCGCCCGCCTGACGCGGGACCGCGCGGCCGACGGCATAGGAGTGAGCATCAGCGGGCCCGTGCGCGGCGGCCGGTCGGTCGTCGGGTCGCCCTTCCTCGGCTGGGAGGGCGAGATCGCGCTCGCCGACCTCGTCGAGTCGGCCACGGGCATCCCGACGACCCTCAGCAACGACCTCGTCGCGCTCACGCACGCCGAGCAGTGGTTCGGTGCCGGGCGCGACGCCGCGAACGTCGCCGTCGTCACGGTCGGGGCGGGAGTGGGCTTCGGACTCATCGCCGGAGGCCGTGTCGTCGCGAGCGACGACGACGGGGTGGGTCACGTCGGCCACATCCCGCTCGATCCCGCCGGCCCTCTCTGCTTCGCGGGGCATCGCGGATGCGCCGCCGCCCTCCTCACGATCGACGCGATCTGCGGCCAGGTGTCGGTCGGGCTCGGGCGGACCGTCGACTACGACGAGGTGCTGACCCTCGCGCGTCGGGCCGACGGCGTCGCGCGAACGGCCGTCGAGGCGGCGGCGGTCGCGCTCGGCCGCCTCGTCGCCCTCGCGTCGAACTTCACGTTCGCGCGCACGATCGTCATCTCCGGAGAGGGCGACGGCGTCCTCGACGTCGCGCGCGACGCCTTCGAGGAGGCCATCGCGCCCCTGCGCGATAACCGAGCCGACCCGCTCGAGATCGTCGTGCGCCCCGCCGACTTCGTGGAGTGGGCGCGCGGCGCGGCAGCCATGGCCATCCGAGCGCACGTGCTGCGGTAGCCGCAGCACGTGCCGTCAGTGCGCGGCGTGGTAGCTCGCGCCGGTCTCGTCGGCCTTCCAGTACCCCTTCACGACGATGCGGTCGGGGTCGAGGCCCCAGCGGTCGACGGCGAGCGCGCGGCCGGGCTTGACGACGGCCTGCTCGGCCGCGATGAAGGCGAACACGTCGCCTGCAGGGCGGTCGCCGGCCGTGAGCGCGTCGAGCCGGCCGATGAGCGCCGTCGTCGGCGCGGCGCCGTCGCGGAGCACGTACTCGACGTCCACGGGTGCGTCGATCGCGACCTCGTGCGCGGCATCGGCGACCTCGACGAGGATCCGGGCGTCGGCGCCGACGGGGATCGCCGCGGCGTACCGGCGGATCTGCGGGATGGCCGTCTCGTCGCCCGCGAGGAGCCATCCGCCGGGTGCGCCCGAGACGGTGACCGTGCCGCGCGGCCCTCCCACCCCGAGGAGCGAGCCGATCGGGGCGTTCGCCGCCCATACGCCGGCGACGCCCTCGTCGCCGTGCACCGCGAACTCGAGGTCGAGCCAGTCGTCGCCCCAGGAGAGCGGCGTGAACTCGCGGCTGGGCGCCTCGCGCATCTCCTCGACCGTCTCCGGCGCGTCGTCCGGGAAGAAGATGCGGATGTGGTCGTCGTGGCCGCTGCCCTCGCCGAACCCGCGCAGGTCGTCGCCCTGCACGCGGACGCGGACGTAGTCGGGGCCGATCCACTCGCGGGAGACGAGCGTCGTGAAGCGGAAGCGGAGGTCGAGCCGCGAGCGCTCGAGCGAGAAGGAATTCGACACCTGCATGGGATCAGGTTACCCTTACCCAGGTCGGGTGAGGTACGCCTAACCTGACCTGGTGGCGTGATCACATGCGCCGCCGACGCACGCGTCGTGCGCGCAGAGGGCGCGCCCGCAGAGGAGGAACAGCCATGTCCGTCCGCACCCCCGCCATCGCGCTGTCGCTCGTCGCGGCATCCGCGCTCGTCCTCGCCGGCTGCTCGTCGGCGTCGGAGGAGCCGGCCGAGGCCGAGGAGGCCGCCGCCGCCGACACCGTGACCTACTCATGGGAGCGCAACGTCGCGGCAGAGGACGCCGACCCGGAGTACGAGACCACGACCGTCGAGGTGCCGAAGAGCCCCGAGAAGATCGTCGCGTTCGAGATGGCGACGGTCGACACGATCGGCGCTCTCGGCGGCGAGGTCGCCGGCGCGCCCATCGAGTCGGTCCCCGACTACCTGCAGGACGCCCTCGCCGACGACGCCTTCAACGCCGGCACGCTCTTCGAGGCCGACCTCATCGAGATCGAGGCGCAGCAGCCCGACCTCATCGTCATCGGGGGCCGTTCGTCGGCGCTGTACGACGACCTCAGCCAGATCGCGCCCACCATCGACCTCGGCATCACGGGAACGTACCTCGAGACGCTCGAGCGCAACGTCACCTTCCTCGGCGAGGTGCTCGGCGCGGAGGACGAGGCGGCCACAGCCCTCGCCGACCTCGAGGCCGGCATCGACGAGGCGAAGGCCGTGACAGCCGAGGCGGGCAACGGGCTCGCGGTCATGGTGTCGGGCGGGGAGCTCAACGCCATGTCGCCCTCGCCCGCCGACGGCGGCAGCTCCAACGTGCGCGGCGGCCTCATCTACGACGTGTTCGGCGTCGAGCCCGTCGTCGAGGACATCGCCTCGGCGACGCACGGCGAGCCGGTGTCGTTCGAGTTCCTCCTCGAGCAGGACCCCGACACGCTGTGGGTCGTCGACCGCGATGCCGCGACGGGAGAGGCGGAAGCGGGTGCGGCCGCTCAGGTGCTCGACAACGACATCGTCAAGCAGACCAGCGCGGCGCAGAACGACAAGATCGTCTACCTCGACCCCGTGGCGTGGTACATCGTCTACGGCGGAATCGAGACGACGCAGCTGCTCATCGACGACGTCATGCAGATCGCGGAGTGACCCCGGCCTCGACGTGACCGTCACGGCCCCGTCCTCGACAAGCGCCCCCGCCCCCGTCCGCCCCCGGCGGACGTGGGTGGGGGCGCTCATCGGCGTGCTCCTCGCGGCGCTCGCCACGATGAGCGTCTTCATCGGCGTCTCCGACGTGTCGCCCTTCGCCCTCGTCGAGGGCGACGCGACGGCGACGTTCCTCCTCGCTGCGAGCCGCATTCCCCGCACCGTCGCCGTCATCCTGGTGGGGGCCTCGCTCGGCATCGCCGGCCTCATCATGCAGATGCTCGTGCGCAACCGCTTCGTCGAGCCGGGGACGACGGGCGTGAGCGAGTTCGCGACCTTCGGCATGCTCGTCACGATGATCTTCTGGCCCGGGATGGCCGTGGTCGGCAAGATGGGCGTGGCGGCGCTGTTCGGCCTCATCGGCACGTGGGTGTTCCTGCAGGTCGTGAAGGCCGTGCCGGTGCGCCAGCTCGTGCTGGTGCCGCTCGTCGGGATCATGCTGGGCGGCGTCGTCGGATCGGTGACGACGTTCCTCGCGTACCGCCTCGACCTGCTGCAGTCGCTCGGTCAGTGGTCGCAGGGCAGCTTCGCCACCGTCATGCAGGGGCGGTACGAGTTCGTGTGGATCGCCGGAGCCATGGTCGTCGTGGCATGGTTCGCCGCCGACCGGTTCAGTGTGATCGGCATGGGCGAGGAGTTCGCGACGAACCTCGGGCTCGACTACCGCCGTGTCGTCGCGATCGGGATGGTCGTGATCGCCGTCATCACGGCAGCCGTGCTCGTCACGGCGGGCATGATCCCGTTCCTCGGCCTCGTCGTCCTCAACATCGTGAGCCTCGTGATCGGCGACAACGTGCGCCGGTCCATCCCCTGGGTCGCGGGTCTCGGCGCCGTCTTCGTGCTCGCGTGCGACATCGTCGCGCGCGTCGTGCGCTTCCCCTACGAGATCCCGCTCTCCGTCATCGTGGGCGTCGTCGGCGCCGCCCTGTTCCTCTGGCTGCTGCTGCGGAGGAGGAGCCGTGCCCGCTGACCTCGCCGCCCTCGCCCCCGCCCCGCCTCTCGCGGTCTGGCGGCGGCCCGCCGTGCGCCTCGGTGCGCTCGCGATCGCCGTCGTCGCGCTCGTCGCCGTCTACCTCTTCACCGACGTGCCGGGGTCGCTGGCCTTCGCCGTGCGCATCCGCATCCTCACGGTCGCGGCGATGGCTGTCGTCGCCGTCGCGGTCGGAGTGTCGACGGTGGTGTTTCACACCATCACCCAGAACCGCATCCTCACGCCGTCGATCATGGGCTTCGACGCGTTCTACGCGCTCATCTCGACGATCATCGTCTTCTTCTTCGGCTCCGCGTCGTTCCTGCACGCCGACGAGCTCACCCTGTGGCTCACGCAGCTCGTCGTCATGGTCGCGTTCAGCGTGTTCCTCTTCACCTGGATGTTCGGAGGCAAGCGCCGCTCGATCCACCTCATGCTGCTCGTCGGCATCGTGCTCGGCACCTTCTTCCGCAGCTTCACGGAGTGGATGCAGCGCATGCTCGATCCGCTCGACTTCCAGATCCTGTCCGACGCCATGTTCGCCTCGCTCACGCGGCCCGATCCGACGCTGCTGCTGTTCACAGCGCTCCTCGTCGCGGCGGCCTGCGCGGCGCTCGTGCCCCTCGTGCCCACGCTCGACGTCCTGACCCTGGGAGAGCCCGCTGCGGTCGGGCTCGGGGTCAGCCACCGCCGTGTCGTGCTCGCGCTCTTCACGATCGTGTCGATCATGATCGCGGCGTCGACCGCGCTCGTGGGGCCCATCCTCTTCTTCGGACTCATCGTGGCCAACCTCGCCTACTCGTACGCCGGCTCGTTCCGCCACGCCTGGACGCTGCCTGCCGCGGCGCTCATCGGGCTCGTCTGCCTGCTCGGCGCCCAGCTCGTTCTCGAGCAGCTGCTGTCGTTCGGCGGCAGCCTGTCGATGGTGATCGAGTTCGCGGGCGGGCTGTTCTTCCTGTTCCTCGTCCTGCGAAAGGGGGCGCGATGATCGCGCTCGAGAACGCCGTCAAGCGCTACGGCGGGCAGATCGTGCTCGACGACGTGACGATCTCGTTCGGAGGCGAGGGCGTCACCGCCCTCATCGGTCCGAACGGAGCGGGCAAGTCGACCCTGTTCGGCCTCATCGGGCGGCTCATCCGACCCGATTCGGGCGCGGTCACGGTCGACGGGGCGGCCGTCGACCGGACGCCGTCGGCGACGCTCGCCACGCGGCTCGCGGTGCTGCGGCAGGACAACCACATCGCCGCGCGTCTCACGGTGCACGACCTCGTCGAGTTCGGGCGCTTCCCGCACTCGAAGGGACGCCTCACGACGGTCGACCGCGATCACATCGAGCGCGCCATCGACTACCTCGACCTGCAGCCGTTCCGGTCGCGGTTCCTCGACGAGCTGTCGGGAGGCCAGCGGCAGCGCGCGTTCATCGCGATGGTGCTCGCGCAGGACACCGAGTACGTGCTGCTGGACGAGCCGCTCAACAACCTCGACCTCAAGCACATGACGGAGATCATGAAGCTCGTGCGGCGGATGGCCGACGAGCTGGGCAAGCGCATCGTCGTCGTGCTGCACGACATCAACTTCGCCGCGACCTACGCCGACCGCATCGTCGCCATGCGCGAGGGGCGCGTTGTGGCGGATGCCCCCGCCGCGGAGATCATGCGACCGGAGGTGCTGGCCGCGGTCTACGACACCGACGTCGACGTGCGCCTCATCGACGGCAGGCCCGTCGCGCTGTACTACGGCTGAGGCTCGCGGAGGTCACAGCTCGATGCCGTGGTCCTCGTCGTTCACGCCCTGGTTGCGCCCGCGCCGCGACTCGAACGACAGGAAGAGGATGAGCCCGACGACGAGCCCGAGGATGAGCCCGAGCCCGACGTTGCCGAGGATGAGCCCGACGACGATCGCGAGGGCGAGGACGCCGAGGGCGATGAGGGCGGCGGTGGCGCGGGTCATCCCTCCATCATGCCGCCCTCATCGCGCGCGGTGGTCCTCCATGTGCACGCGCGGACCGCGTCGGGGCTCGGCGACGCCCGACGCCGCGAGGAGGCGGATGACGCGCTGGCGGTGACCGCGCCACGGTTCCAGCAGAGCGACCATCCCGTCGTCGTCGGTGCGCGCGCCCGTGAGCGCGTAGCCGACCTGGTGCGCGAGGTGGTAGTCGCCGACGCTGACGGCGTCGGGGTCGCCGAAGGCGCGGATGCGCGTCTCGGCGGACGTCCATACGCCGATCCCGGGGAGCGACGTGAGCACGCGGTCCCGGCCATCGCCGTCGCGGGCGCCGAGAGCAGCGCGCACGAGGGAGTCGCCGCGGCGCGCTGCGCCCACGATCGAGCGCGACTGCGGCGGCTCGAGGCCGGAGCGGTGCCATCCCCACGACGGGATGCGCCGCCATCCGTCGACGGAGGGAGGCGCGAACATCGGACGCGGCACGGGGCCGGGCGCACGGTCGCCGAACCAGGTGACGAGGCTGCGCCAGGCGAGGAAGGCCTGCTGCGCCGTGACCTTCTGCTCCATGATCGACTGCGCGAGCGCGTCGAAGACGAGGTCCGTGCGGCCGAGGCGGAGGGCCGGATGGCGGCGGTGCGCCTCCGCGACGAGCGGATGGCCGCGTGGATCGAAGCCCGCGGGGTCGTCCTCGGCACCGCACAGGGCCGGTGCCTGCTCGACGGCCCACGCGCGGCCCGGCCCCCACGCCGCGATGCGGATGGTGCCGTCGCCCGCCTGCCGCAGGGCCGTCGTCGCGACGCCCTCCGGCGTGCGCGTCGCGCGCCAGATGACGGCGCCGTCGTGCACCTGCGTGGGATCGCCGTGTCCGCGTCGGAACCCTCCGACGGTGCGGAGGAGGTCGACGTCGTGCCGGGGGGTGTAGATCGCCTCGAGCCGCGACGCGCGCGCCGAGCGGGTCGCGGGCGTCACTCGGTTCCCTGCTCCGGGGGGGCGCTCGGGGGCGGCGTGTGGCCCGGCGCCGGCGTGTGGCCCGGGGTTGGCGTGTGGTCCGGGGTCGGCGTGTGGCCCGGGGTCGGCGTGGGGCCCGGGGTCGGCGTGTGGCCCGGGGTCGGCGTGTGGCCCGGGGCCGGAGCTGCCGGCCAGGTGCGCGCGCACGCCCATCCGCGGGGGAGGTGCCGTGCGCTGCATCATGCCGTCACGCTACGCCCGTCGTCCGACAAAGCCGTGAGCCGCGGGGTGCGAGCTGCGGGAGTGCGAGCTGCTGACTTGTCCAACGGATATCCGTTTGACCAAAGCCCATCCGATCACGCGGATTCCGGTGTGCTTTCGGCGAGCGGATGTCCGTTGGGCGAGGGAGGAAGGGGAAGCAGGGAAGGAAGGAGGGTCGGACGATGCGGGGTCAGAAGCGGTCGGGGGAGGGGGCGCCGGCGCCGTACCGGATCGTGACGTCGGCGTGGCGGTCGAAGCGGTAGCCGGCTCCGCGGACGGTGCGGACGATGTCCTCGTAGCGGCCGAGCTTGGCGCGCAGGCGCCGCACGTGCACGTCGATGGTGCGCTCGCCGGGCGTCTCGTCCTCGGTCTGGGCCTGCCACAGGGAGTCGACGAGCTCGGTGCGCTCGATCGTCCGCCCCTCGCGGAGGACGAGGTACTGCAGCAGCTCGAACTCCTTGAAGGTGAGAGCGGCCGACTCGCCGTCGAGCAGCACGCGCTTGCGCGAGATGTCGACGACGACGCCCTCGGCGTGCTCCGTCTCGCTGGCGTCCGGGAGCGTGCGGGCGACGGCGCCGGGCTCCTTGAGCGCGAGGCGGACGACGTCGACGTCGCGTCCCCCGGCGCTCTGCGGCGCGAGGGCCACGGCGGCGTAGGTCTCGGCGCTCGGCGACAGCTCGGCGATCGTGCGGCGCAGGGCCTCGACGATGGTGGAGAGCGAGACGCCGTCGGCAGCGGCCTTCGCCTCGTCGAGTCCGACGTAGAGGGCGAACCCTCGTGGTGCGGTGGTCGTCGCGGCGGCAGCCGGCGCCGGCTGCTGGACGGGGCGGGCGGCGGCCGGCTGCGGGGTGCGGACGCGGGGCGTGCCGGGGAGGGGTGTCGCGGAGGCGGGGCGGATGGCGGTGGGGCGCTCGAGCAGGGACGCGGACATGATGATGGGTTCCTTCGAAGGAGGAGCGTGCGTGGGGGCGGCCGGACCGGCGTGCGCCTGGTCGGAGTGACGGCCTGTGTCGGAGCGGACGGGACGACCGTCGCTCGTGGGCGTGGCGACCATGGATGGTCTCGCTAGGCCCTGGCGTGCATGAGGATCGGCGGAAGCGCCTCAGCTGCACATTCGACAGCACATGACAACACGGCCGGCCATCATCATGCCGTCCGTTCCCCTCGCCTCCCGGGCGGACAGGGGGTGCGTGTTGTCAGTCATACGGGCGATTATGGCCGGGCGTGTCTCCGCGTGTCAAACGGCGACCGGTTATGACGGCCGCCGTGACGAAATGTGACGGATGTGCCCGGACCCGACCTGTTTGCGGAGGCGATCTGCCGGGCGGCCCCGGCCATCCGCCGCGGGCGTACCCTGTCGGGGTGAGCGATCTGTCCTTCACCCATGCGCCCGAGTCGTCGCGGTACGAGCTGCGCCGGGGCGACGACCTCGTGAGCGTGCTCGACTACCGCGACAACGGCGGCACGGTGGCGCTCACACGCGCGTTCACGGTGCCGACCTTCCGCGGCCACGGGTACGCCGCGATCCTGACGGAGCGCGCTGTCGCCGAGATCGAGGCGCGCGGAGACCGCAGGGTGCTGCCCGTGTGCTGGTACGTGGCCGACTGGTTCGCCGCTCATCCCGAACGCGCCGGCGTGCTCGCGTCGCGCTGAGCCGCCTTCCGGAGGGGGATGGACGGTAGCGTGGCGCGCATGCGCATCCTCCTCATCGGCGGCACCGGCAACATCAGCTCCTTCGTGACCGACCTCGCCGCGAGCCGCGGCGACGAGGTGACGGTGCTCAACCGCGGGCGCTCGCCGCTGCCCGAGGGCGTGCGCGGGATCGTCGGAGACGCGGGCGACGCCGGCTCGATCGAGGCCGCCATCCGCGACGAGACGTTCGACGTCGTGGCCAACTTCCGCAGCTTCTCTCCGCAGCAGGCGGCCGACGACATCCGCATCTTCGCGGGGCGCACGCGGCAGTACCTCTACATCTCGAGCGCATCGGCGTATCAGAAGCCGATCGCGCAGCTGCCGATCACCGAGGCGACGCCGCTGCGGAACCCGTTCTGGGAGTACTCGCGCAACAAGATCGCGAGCGAGGACCTCCTCGTCGCGGCGTATCGCGAGAGCGGGTTCCCCGCCACGATCGTGCGCCCGAGCCACACCTACGGTCCGTCGCTCATCCCGCTCGAGGGCGGATGGACGGCGCTGCAGCGGATCAGGGACGGCCGTCCGATCGTCGTGCACGGGGATGGCACGAGCTGGTGGACGCTCACGCACTCGCGCGACTTCGCGGCCGCGTTCGTCGGGCTGTTCGGCAACCCGCACGCGATCGGGCAGGCCGTGCACATCACGAGCGATGAGAGCCTCACGTGGGACGAGATCGCGCGGCAGCTCGGGGCGGCGCTCGGCCGCGAGCCCGAGATCGTGCACGTGGCGTCCTCCGCCATCGCCCGGGAGATCCCGTCGCTCGGGCCTGGCCTCGTGGGCGACAAGGCGCACTCGGTCGTCTTCGACAACTCGCTCGTCAAGCGGCTCGTGCCGGGATGGGCCGCCACGACGCCGTTCTCGCGCGGTGCGCGGGAGATCGTCGACTGGTACCTCGCCGACGAGACGCGGCAGGTGGTCGACGGCGACCTGGATGACGCGTTCGACCGGGTGATCGAGAGGTACGGGGCGTAGGGGCGAGCGGCGCCGCTCGACGCAGGCTCGGAGGTCGTGGAGGAGTCGGCATCCACCCCGCCGCGTCTCCCCACCAATGTCCGACCCCGTCCTTACCGTGGAGGCATGCGGATCCTCCACACCTCCGACTGGCACATCGGGCGCACCTTCCACGGGTACGCGACGCTCGATGCGCTCCGCGACGTCTTCGCCGCGCTCGTCGCCGAGGTGCGCGATCGCGAGATCGACGTCGTCGTCGTCGCGGGCGACGTGTTCGATTCCGCGACGCCGTCCGCCGCGGCCTTCGAGCTTCTCACCGAGACCCTCGAGGAGATCCGCGGGACGGGGGCGAAGCTCGTCGTCACGAGCGGCAACCACGACTCGGCGGCGCGTCTCGGCTTCCTCTCTCCGCTGCTCACCTCGGCGGGCGTGCACATCGTCACCGACGCCCGCAGCGTCGGCACGCCCCTCACGATCGACGACGCGCACGGGCCCGTCCACTTCTACGGGCTGCCCTACCTCGAACCTGCCATCGTGAGAAGCATCTGGCCGGGAACCGACCTGCGCACGCAGGAGCAGACCATCCGACACGCCATGACACTGGTCAACGCCGACCGGGCAGAGCGCGGCGGGCGTTCGGTCGTCGTCTCGCACTGCTTCGCGGGCGACGTGCAGCCGACGGATGGCGTCGAGCGCGAGATCCGCCAGGGCTCGCTCGACGTCGTGCCCCTCGTCGACTTCGACGGCCCCGACTACGTCGCCCTCGGTCACATCCACGGCCGCTCGCGCCTCGCCGAGAACGTCCGCTACAGCGGCGCACCCCTGCACTACAGCTTCGGCGAGGGCAGCAAGCCCCGCGGCGCCTGGATCGTCGACCTCGGCGCCGAGGGCGTCGAGGGGATCGACTGGCTCGACCTCCCGATTCCGCGCCGTCTCGTCACCCTGCGCGGCACCCTCGACGAGCTGCTCTCCGACGCGGCCTATGCGCCGCACGCCGACGACTGGGTGTGCGCCATCCTGACGGACGTCAACCCGCCCCTCGAGCCGATGCGCCGCCTGCGCGAGCGCTTCGCTCACTGCGCGACCATCCAACTCGCCCCTGCCGGCGGCATCCGCTCCGATCAGCGCACGTTCCGCGAGCGCGTGCAGGGCGCCAGATCGGATGGCGACCTCGTCCACGACTTCCTCGTCCACGTGCGCAACGGCGAAGCCGCCACCGACGTCGAGCGGGAGATCATCGGCGACGTCGTCTCGGTGCACGCCGCCGCCGAGGCGCGGGCATGAGGATCCACCGCGTCGAGATCGAGGGATTCGGGCCGTTCCGCGGCCGTCAGATCGTCGATCTCGATGCCTACGCCGCCGACGGGCTGTTCCTCATCGGCGGGCGCACGGGCGCCGGGAAGTCAAGTATCCTCGACGCCGTCGCCTTCGCGATCTTCGGTGCCGTGCCCCGCTACGAGGGCGGTGAGAAGCGTCTGCGCAGCGACCACTGCGCGCCCGACGATCCGACGCTCGTGAGCGTCGAGCTCACCTCGGGCGACACACGATGGCGCATCGAGCGATCGCCCGAGTACGAGCGCCCCAAGAAGCGCGGAGAGGGGATGACGACCTCCCCCGCGACGGCGCGGATGGGGGAGGTGGCCGGCGGCGATGTCGTCTGGCGCGCGGCGAAGGATCGCGACGTCGCGACCCTCGTCGCAGAGGAGATCGGCCTCACGAAGGATCAGTTCCTCCAGGTCATCCTGCTCGCGCAGGGGCGCTTCGCCGAGTTCCTGCTCGCCGGCAACAACGACCGGCAGAAGCTCCTGCGCACTCTGTTCGGCTCCCGCCGCTTCGAGGACTACGAGAAGGAGATCGAGCGCCGACGCGTCGACGCGGAGGCCGCGGTCGCCGACGGGCGCCGTACGCTCGACGCCGTGCTCGTGCACGCGGAGGCGCTCGCCGCCCAGCTGTCCGCCCGCGGCGGGGCGGATGGGCCGGGTCCCGGAGAAGGATCGGACGACCCCGGGGCGGACGAGGCCCTCGTCGCCCCAGGCGATGGCGGCGTCGGCCCGGCTGGTGATCGACCGGCGCCCGGCACGACCAGCGCCTCCGCAGAGGAGCACCGCCTCGCCGATCTCGCGCACGCTGAGAGCCGTGCACGGCACGAGATCGAGACGGCCGAAGCCGCCGAGGCGGAGGCGCGCAGACGCCGCGATGCCGCCTCGACGGCGTACGACCGCCTGCGCGCCGATCGCGAGAAGCAGACGCAGCGCGACCGGCTCCGCGCGACGCTCGACGCTCTCGAGGCGAGGGCGGACGAGATCGACGTCGCGCGGGATCAGCTCGGCGCCGCTCGTCGTGCCGAGAGCGTGCGCGGCGCGATCGACGCCGCGACCCGTGCGCTCGCGGCCGCGGCCGCCGCGGCCGACGCCGTCGACGCGGCACGGCGGGCGTGGTCGGCCGTCAGCGACGACGGCGACCACGATCCCGCCGCTCTCGACGCCATCGCCGCCGAGGCGCAG
This sequence comes from Microbacterium gilvum, assembly GCF_039543865.1. Classification (NCBI taxonomy): domain Bacteria; kingdom Bacillati; phylum Actinomycetota; class Actinomycetes; order Micrococcales; family Microbacteriaceae; genus Microbacterium; species Microbacterium gilvum. Next base: position 23,084 of record NZ_BAABKO010000005.1, read on the forward strand.
CAGCACATCGGCGAGTGGCAGCCCGCGCGCGACGTCGAGCGCGGCATTGCCGCCAAGGAGCGGGCGCTCGCCGAGCTCCGCGCCGATGAGCAGGCGCAGGCGCAGGCGCTCGCCGAGCTCGCCACCGCGCTGACGGCCATCCCCGCCGAGCGCGCGCGGCTCGACGAGGCCGCCACGGTGGCGGCGACCGCCGCGGCCGGTGCTGTGCACGCGGCCGACCGCGTCGCATCGCTCAGCGCGCAGCTCGATGCCGCGCGCGAGGGCGTCCGGCTCGCCGAGGCATACGCGCAGGCGTCGCAGGCCGCCGACGCGGCGCTTCGCGCGCGCGAAGCGGCCGACGCGCACCTGGCCGACCTCCACCGGCGGCGCCTCGGCGGCATCGCCGGAGAGCTCGCCGCGAAGCTCGTCGACGGCCAGGCATGCGTCGTGTGCGGGGCGACGGCCCATCCCTCACCGGCACCGCGTGCCGACGACCACGTCACGGCCGACGAGATCGACGCGGCGGAGGAGAGCAAGTCGGCGGCATCCCGTGCCGAGCTCGCAGCATCCGATGCCCGTCGTGACGCGCAGCGCGCCCTTGCGGACGCCGAGGCGCGCGCCGGCGGCCGAGCCGTCGGGCCGGTGGAGGACGACCTCGTGCAGGCGCGCGCCGAGCGCGACGCGGCCGACGCCGCATCCGCCGAGCTCAGCCGCCTCGAGGCCGCGAAGCACGAGCTCGTCGCACGCGAGCAGCGACTCGACCGGGAACGGGAGGAAGCCGACACCGCGCGCGCCGAACGCGCCGCGGCCATCCGCTCGCTCGACGACGAGCTCGCCCGCGATCGAGCGGCGGTCGGTGCCGCGTGCGGCGATGCCCCGTCGATCGCCGCACGGATCGACGCGGAGCGCGACCGCGCGGCCGCCGCGACAGGCCTGGCGCAGGCCCTGCGCGCCGCCGCGCGTGCCGAAGAGGTCGCGACCGACGCCGCAGACGCGGTCGCCGAAGCCGCCACGGCGGCGGGGTTCCTCGACGTCGAGAGCGCGCGCGCCGCCATCCTCGACGCCGAACGACAGGAGGCGCTCGATTCGCGCATCGCCGGGCACGACGCCGATCTGCGCAACACCAAGGCCACGCTCGTCGACCTCGAGCTGCTCGTGCTGCCCGAGGAGCCGGTGGACGTCGACGCCGCCGCGCACGCTCTCGCGGACGCGGCTGCCGACCTCGACCACGCCGTCGCGCGCCTCGCCGCGATGCGTCAGCTCGCGACGGGTCTGGCCGACGCCCTCGCGCATGCCGAGGACGCGTATGCCGCGATCGCCGACGCGGCGCGCGAGGCGTCCGTCGTCCGCGCCCTGGCCGACGCGGTCGCCGGCCGCAACATGAAGAAGATGGACCTCGAGACGTTCGTGCTCGCGGCCGAACTGGAGGGGATCGTCGAGGCGGCGAACCGGCGGCTCGCCGACATGTCCGCGGGCCGCTATGCCCTCCAGCACACCGATGCGCTGGCGTATCGCAATGCCGCGAGCGGTCTCGGGCTCGAGGTCATGGACCGCTACACCGGACAGGCCCGCCCGCCGCGGTCGCTGTCGGGCGGCGAGACGTTCCTCGCCTCGCTCGCCCTCGCGCTCGGCCTCGCGGAGGTCGTCACGAACCGCGCCGGCGGCATCACCCTCGACACGCTCTTCATCGACGAGGGATTCGGCTCCCTCGACGCCGAGACGCTCGAGGTCGCCATGCGCACCCTCGACGGTCTGCGCGAGGGCGGCCGCACGGTCGGCATCATCAGTCACGTCGAGGCGATGAAGGAGCAGATCCCCGCCCAGCTGCGCGTCGAGCGCTCGCCGCAGGGGTGGAGCACCGTCACGCAGTGAGCGCTCAGCCGGCGCGGACGATGACGCGATCCCCGGCGAGCTCGAACTGCAGGGACGTGCCGTCGGGGAACCGCTCCCGCAGCGGTTCGGGCATGTTCTCATCGACCGTGAGGGTGGCGAGGGCGGGGAACGGGCCCGCCTCGCACCCCCCGAAGCCGTAGGAGCCCTGGTCGTCGCCGGGGTCGCGTTCGAATCCTGAGACGCATCGTCCGTCGTCGTCCATCCCCCAGACACCGCCGGGGATCGAGAACACCGCGAACCCGGCGAAGTCCTCGAAGACGACGACATCGTCATCCGGGACGCCGATCTCGCTCGGCACCTCGCCGTCCGGGTCGATGCGCAGCTCCGCGACCCGCCAGGGGTCGATCTGCGCGACGGCTCCTGCGACGCCGAGGGTCGCGAGCGCCGTCGCGACGAGCGAACCGGCCCACAGCAGGATGGCGCGACCCCGCGGGAGCGACGCCACGAACATCCCGAAGCGGCGCAGTGCACGCTCGACGCCGCCGGGAGCGGTCGTGGGAGCCGCATCGGGCTCGTCGGGTGCGACGGCCTCCCGGGCGCCACCGGGCGCATCGGCGGTGCCGCTCTCGTCGGGCTCATCTGCGGCGGGTGCGGCGGACGCGGTCGCCGGGGCCGGGGCCGCGATGTCGTCGCGCGACGACTCCGGCGGCCCGGCAACCCGCTGCCGGCGTGTCGCGTCGATGTCGGCGAGACGTGCCATCGCGGCGTCTCGCGCGGCGCCATCCGACCGTCGCCCGAACGCCTGCTCGTGCAGCAGGCGCAGCTCGTCGTCCATCGCCTCATCCTGTCATCGCCGGTCGCGCCGAGCACGCGTCGGGGGAGGGTCTCGTTCTGGTTCGGGTGGCAGTTCGCGGCCGTCTGGGGCGTCGAGGGGGCGGGAGGTGCGGCCTGGGCGGGGTGGTGTCTGGTTCGGGTGGCGGTTCGCGGCCGTCTGGGGCGTCGAGGGGGCGGGAGGTGCGGCCTGGGCGGGGTGG
>NZ_BAABKO010000005.1:26028-406495 GCF_039543865.1 Microbacterium gilvum
GTGTCTGGTTCGGGTGGCGGTTCGCGGCCGTCTGGGGCGTCGAGGGGGCGGGAGGTGCGGCCTGGGCGGGGTGGTGTCTGGTTCGGGTGGCGGTTCGCGGCCGTCTGGGGCGTCGAGGGGGCGGGAGTTGCGACCTGGGCGGGGTGGTGTCTGGTCTGGGTGGCAGTTGGCGGCCGTCTGGGGCGTCTAGGGGGGCGGGAACTGCGACCTGGGCGAGGCAACCCGCAGCCCCCGGGGCCCGCCGCAGGCCCGGAGCCCGCCGCAGGCCCGGAGCCCGCCGCGGCCCCGGAGCCCGCGGGAGCCCGGGGCCGCAGCCCGTGTCGGGTCAGGCGGAGAGCGCGTCGAGCTCGGCGATCTCCTCCGGCGCCAGCTCGAGGCGGCCGGCCGCGAGCAGGTCGGCGACCTGGTCGACCCGCGAGGCCGACGCGATGGGGGCGACCACGGCCGGGCGCGAGCGCAGCCAGGCGAGGGACGTCGTCGCGATCGACGCGCCGTGCGCGCGCCCGATCCGCTCGAGGGCGTCGATGACGGCGAGGTTCTTGTCGTTCACGTACTCCGTCGCGGCGCCGGCGCGCGGCGAGCCTCCGTCATCCGCCGACCGGTACTTCCCCGCGAGGAAGCCCTTGGCGAGCGAGAAGTACGGGAAGACGCCGAGGCCGAACTCCTCGGCGACCGGGATGATCGTCTGCTCGATGCCGCGCTCGACGAGGTTGTAGTGCGGCTGGACGGCCACCGGCTCCGGCACGCCGAGCTCCCGTGCGATGCGGATCCACTCGCGGATGCGCTCGGCGCTGTAGTTCGACACCGCCGTGTAGCGCACGAGACCGTCGGAGACGAGGGCGCCGAAGGCCTCGACCGTCTCCTCGAGCGGGGTCGCCTCGTCGTCGAAGTGCGCGTAGTAGAGGTCGATCGACTCCACGCCGAGTCGCTCCAGCGACGCCTCCGCCGCCGCGCGGACGTTCGACGCCGACAGACCGCGGAAGTCGGGGTGCTGGCTCACCTTCGTCGCGACGGTGATGCCCGACGGCTTGCGGTCGGCGAGCCAGGCGCCGATGAGGCGCTCGCTGTCGCCGCCCGTGTTCCCCGGCACCCATGCACTGTACGAGTCGGCCGTGTCGATGAAGTCGCCGCCGCCCTCGACGAACGCGTCGAGGATGCGGAACGACTCGTCGCGGTCTGCGGTCCATCCGAAGACGTTGCCGCCGAGGTTGAGGGGGAAGACGTCGAGGTCGCTGGAGCCGATGCGTGCCATGCGGATGTCCTTTCGCAGATGAACCGTCCTCCCAGGCTAGGAGTCCCGGGATGGCCGGGGCCCGTCCCGAGGAAACACATCGAAACCGCCTACGCTGGGGCCATGACGAAGAACAGCGTGTGGACCATCATCGGAGTGATCGCCGCCGCCGTCATCGCCTGGTGGATCGTGAACGTCATCTTCTCGGTGCTGTGGTTCATCGTGAAGCTCGGCGTCGTCGCCGTCGTGGCGGTCATCGTGTTCTTCGTGCTGCGATCGCTGTTCCGCGGCGACCGCGGCTGAGACGCGACACATTCCCGACACATCCATGGCGCAAGCTGGCTCCATGGAATTCCCGCCCCTCGCCACGTCCTACACGATCGCGCTCCCCGAGTGGGTCGCCGACGAGCTCGCCGACGTGCCAGACGTCCTCCCGACCCTCGACGAGCGGATGGCCCTCGTCAACCGGCTCGCGGACCGCAACTGGCGAGAGGGGAACGGAGGACCGTTCGCCGCTCTCGTCGCGGAGGCCGACACGGGGCGGATCGTGTCGGTCGGCGTCAACGTCGTGCTGTCGACGGGGATCACCTCCGGCCACGCCGAGGTCACTGCGCTCGGCCTGGCGCAGGCCCGCGTGGGCGCGTGGGATCTCGGCGGCGAGGGCCAGCCGCGCCATGAGCTCGTCGTCAACTGGCGCCCCTGCGTGCAGTGCTACGGCGCCGCGATGTGGTCGGGCATCACCACGCTCGCCATCGCGGGCTCGGGCCCCGAGGTCGAGGAGATCACGACGTTCGACGAGGGGCCGATGATCGACGACTGGGCGGCGGCCTTCGAGGCGCGCGGCATCACCGTGATCGACCCCGTCGCGAAGGACGAGGCGATCGCCGTGTTCCGCGCCTACCGCACGGCCGTCGACGACGGCTCGATCACGGTCTACAACGCGCGCGGCTGACGCGGGGGAGCGGGCGCCCGCGTCGCGACGAGCGCGCAGACGGCCGCGGCGAGCGACAGCGCGCACAGCACGCCTGCGACGGCGAGCCATCCCGCCCCGGTCCAGGCGAGCGTGCACAGCCATCCGAACAGGCTCGACCCGCCGTAGTAGAACACGTTGTACATCGAGCCGGCGCTCGCGCGGTCGGCGCCGGCGAACCCCGCGACGGCGGAGCTCGCGACGGAGTGGGCGAGGAACATCCCCGTCGTGAGCAGCACGACGCCGGCGATCACGGCCGGCAGCGGCGGTGCCGCCGTGAGCGCCGCTCCGGCGAGCATGAGGAGGCAGCCGGCGAGCAGGGGCGTGCGCAGGCCGAAGCGCTGCGACAGGCGCCCCGAGACCTGCGCCGCCGCCGTCCCGCCGAGGTACGCGAGGAAGACGAGCGACACCACGGCGGCGGGCAGCGCGTACGGCGGTGCCTCGAGCCGGAACGCGATCGCGTTGTACATGCCGATCATGGCGCCCAGCAGCATCCCGCCCATGGCGAACAGGGCGAGCAGCCGCCGGTCGCGGAGCTGCCGGACGAACACGCGCAGCGTTCGCCCCGCCGGGGCGCGGGATGGCGCGGTGCGCGGCAGCAGGAGCGCCATGGTGACCGTCACGAGGGCTCCCAGCACGTCGAGCAGCAGCAGCCCCGCGCGCCATCCCGCGACCTCCGCGAGCACGGGTGCCACCACGCGCCCCGAGAGGCCGCCGACAGAGGCGGCGGCGATGTAGCCGCCGGCGACCACGGCGGCCGTGCGCCCCGCGACCGCCTCGTGCACGAGCGCGACGGCGAGGGCGGGGATGCCGCCGATCGCCGCGCCCTGCAGGAAGCGCCCCGCGACGAGCACCTCGAGCGTGGGGGAGAGCGGCAGCAGGAGGGCGATGAGCGCCGAGGTCGTCGCCGAGACGCGCATCGCCCGTGCGACCCCGAGGCGCGCGGCGAGCACGGCCCACAGCGGCAACGACAGGGCGAGGCCGAGCGTCGCGCCCGAGATGACCCACGCGACGTCGGATGCGCCCCGGCCGGTATCGGCGGCGATGAAGGTGAGCAGCCCCTGCGGCGCGTGCAGGAGGGCGAACGAGGCGATCCCTGCGCACCACATCGCGAGGGAGAGTCGGCCCGTCGCCCGTGTCGCGGCCGCCGCCTCGACGAGAGGGAGGGGGGCCGTCTGGGTCACGTCTCGACGCTAGCTCCGAGAAGGCATGCATCTCCAATACCGGATTGCCACAACGCATACAATCCTGATATGGATCTCCGCGCCATCCTGCCCCTCGTCCCCGTGCTCGTGGCGCTCGGCGAGACCGAGCACGTCACGGCCGCCGCGGAGATGCTGGGAATGCCGCAGCCGAACGCGAGCCGTGCCATCCGCACGCTCGAGCGGCGTCTCGGGGTCGCGCTCGTGGTGCGGGAGGGCCGCGGCGTACGGCTCACGGACGAGGCGAGGGCGCTGCTCCCCGCCTTCCGCCGCGCGCTGCAGACGGTAGAGGAGGGCATCGACGCGGTCGTCGGCGCATCGGCCTCGACCGTCTCGCTCGCCTTCCAGACGTCGCTGGGCGAGCGGTTCATCCCCGAGGTCATCAGCGCCGTGCGCCGCGAGCGCCCCGACATCCGCTTCGAGCTGCACCAGGGTGCGCGGTCGGTGCTCATCGACCAGCTGCGCGCGGGGCGCGTGGCGATGGCGCTCGTCGTCGACATGCCGGCGATCGGGGGAGACGTCGACGTCGTGCCGCTCTTCGAGCAGCCCCTCGTCGCGCTCGTACCGGACGGCCATCCGCTCGCGAGCCGCGCATCGGTCTCGGTGCCCGACATCGCGGACTGGCCCGTCGTGACGCTCGCCCCGGGGTTCGGGTTGCGCGACTCGCTCGACGCCCTCTTCGCGCGCAGCGAGCGGACGCCGCGCATCGCGTTCGAGGGGGAGGATCTCATCACGGTGCGCGGCCTCGTCACGGCCGGGCTCGGCCTCGCCGTCATGCCCGAGCAGCCCGTCGTGCCGGCGGACTGCGTGCAGGTGCCCATCCGCAGCCGGCTCGCGTCGCGACGGATGTGCGCCGTCACCGCCGGAGGAGAGGCGCGCGCGGCCGTGCTGCTCGTCCGCGACACCGTCGTCCGAGTCGCGCGCGAGCGGCGGATCTGGGCGGAGGGGTAGGCGGCGCGCGATCCTCCACGACGGGTGGCGCCTGTGCCATCCTGAGGCATGGACGCACCCACCGGAACCATCGTCGCCGTCGTCGGCCCCGGTGCCGACGACGTGCTCGCCTCCGTCGACGCGCTCGGCGGCGTCTCGGCGCTCGCGCTGCGCGGGTCGGAGCCCGCCATCGCCTCCCATCGGATCGCGGCGGCCGGCACGCCCTGGGTCGTGCACGACGCCGACCCGCTCGAGCACGTCGCCGCGGCGTGGATCGAGCTGTTCGAGGAGCGTTCGACGCTCGGCGCGCTCGAGGCCGAGATCGGAGACGCCCTCGCGCGGTTCGCGCGCGGCGACGCGCTCATGCCCGACTACTACCTCGTGCTGGAGCCCGACGACGCCCCGGAGATATGGCGCCACTGGTGGTGCGGTGCGCTCGGGCACCGCGCCCCGCGACGGGTCGTGCCGGTGAAGGGCGAGGGGACGGCCGGGCGCATGCTGCGCGCGCTGCCGTCGTCGCGCCCGTGGCCGGATCCGGCCAGCTGGCTGCCGGGGCTGTCCATGCAGATCCCGGACCGGGTGGGGCTGCGCGACCGGGAGTTCGACCGCCGGGAGTAGCCCGGTTCGGCGTCAGTCCAGGTACTGGGGCAGGGCGGCCTCCAGCTCGGCGATCCAGGCGCGGGCGTTGCCGTCGGAGGGCGCGCGCCAGTCGCCGCGCGGCGAGAGCGATCCTGCGGGCGACACCTTCGGTCCGTTCGGGATGGCCGACCGCTTGAACTGCGCGAAGCCGAAGAATCGCGCGAGGAACACCCGCTCCCACTTCGCGATCGTCGCGAGGTCGTAGGCGTACCGGTCCTCGGCGGGGAACCCCGGGGGCCAGGCGCCGGCATCGGCGTCGGCCCACGCCCTCTCCGCGAGGAAGGCGATCTTCGACGGCCGCATGCCGTAGCGCAGCACGTGGAAGAGCGTGAAGTCGTGCAGGGCGTAGGGGCCGATCGTGCTCTCGGTCGACTGCACCTTGCCGTCCTGCCCGGCCGGCACGAGCTCGGGGCTGATCTCGGTGTCGAGCACCGACTGCAGCACGCGGGCCTCCTCGGCGGAGACGCCCTCGCCCTCCGCGATCACCCACCGGATGAGGTGCTGGATGAGCGTCTTCGGCACGCCCGTGTTCACCGAATAGTGGCTCATGTGGTCGCCGACGCCGTAGGTCGCCCATCCGAGGGCGATCTCCGAGAGGTCGCCCGTGCCGACGACGATGCCGCCGTGGTGGTTGGCGAGCCGGAAGAGGTAGTCGGTGCGCAGGCCCGCCTGCACGTTCTCGAACGTCACATCGTAGACCGGCGCGCCGCTGCCCGCCGGGTGGCCCATCTTCTGCAGCAGCTCGGTCGCGGCCGGGCGGATGTCGATGGTCTCGATCGTCGCGCCGATCGACTCGGCGAGCGCGATGGCGTTGGACTTCGTGTGGTCGCTCGTCGCGAATCCCGGCATCGTGTAGGCGAGGATGTCGCTGCGCGGCCGCCCCATCCGGTCCATCGCACGCGCGATGACGAGGAGGGCGTGCGTCGAGTCGAGCCCGCCGCTCACGCCGATGACCGGCTTCGGGCCGCCGATCGCCGAGAGCCGCTGCACGAGACCCGAGACCTGGATGTGGAAGGCCTCGTAGCAGTCCTGCGCGAGGCGCGCGGGGTCATCCGGAACGAAGGGGAACCGGTCGAGCGCCCGCCGCAGACCCACGTCGCCACGGGGAGGGTCGAGCTCGAAGGCGACGGTGCGGAACTCCGTGCGGTCGGCGAGAGTGCGCCGGTTGTCGTCGAACGTGCCCTGGCGCAGTCGGTCCTGGCGCAGCCGGTCGAGGTCGACGTCGGCGACCGAGACTCGCGGGCCGTCGGGGAACCGCTCCGTCTCGGCGAGGAGCGCACCCGACTCGTAGACCATGGTCTGGCCATCCCAGGAGACGTCGTTCGTCGACTCGCCGAGCCCCGCGGCGGCGTACGCGTAGACGGCCGAGCAGCGCGCAGAGGCCGACTTGCACAGCAGGTGCCGGTCGTCCGCCCTGGCGATCGTGATCGGGCTCCCCGACAGGTTGAGGAGCACGGTCGCGCCGGCGAGCGCGGCGAGCGACGAGGGCGGGACGGGCACCCACATGTCCTCGCAGACCTCGACGTGCACGACGAGGCCGGCGACGTCCTGCGCCTCGAAGAGCAGGTCGGGGCCGAACGGCGCGAGGTGCGCGCCGATGCGGATGTCGCCGCGCTGGTCGTCGCCGGGCGCGTACCAGCGGCGCTCGTAGAACTCGCGGTACGTCGGCAGGTACGACTTGGGCGCGACTCCGAGGATGCGCCCCCTGTGGATGACGACGGCCGCGTTGTAGACGCGGCTGCGGTGCGCGAGCGGCGCGCCGACGACGAGCACGGGCAGCAGGTCGGCCGAGGCCGCGACGATGGTCTCGATCGCCTCGACGACCGCGTCGAGGAGCGGATCCTGCAGCACGAGGTCGTCGATCGCGTACCCCGACAGGCACAGCTCGGGAAAGACGGCGACCGCGACGGCGTCGTCGTGCAGGCCGCGCGCCGTCTCGAGGACGGTCTCGGCGTTGGCCGCCGGGTCGGCGATGGCGAGGGGGATGGTCGCTGCCGCCACGCGCGCGAACCCGTGGCCGTACGCGCTGCCGAAGTCGAAGTCGCTCACGCGTCCAGTCTGGCATCCGCGCGGGCGGTGGGGTCGTCGGTCCCCGCGGGCGGTGGGGCCGTCGGTCCCGCGGGAGGTGGGGTCGTCGGTCCCGGTCGCCGCGTTTCGGGGCGAAGCCCGCTTCAGTCGCCGCGAATCGGGGCAAACCTCGAGGCGGACCCCGCTGCAGTCGCCGCGTTTCGGGGCGAAACCCGCTTCAGTCGCCGCGAATCGGGGCGACCCTCGAGGCGGACCCCGCTTCAGTCGCCGCGAATCGCGGCGAAACCAGCTTCGGTCGCCGCGAATCGCGGCGAAACCCCGGCTACAGCAGCCGGCGCGCCGACGCCCACGCCGTCAGCTCGTGCCGCGACGACAGCTGGAGCTTGCGGAGCACGGCGGACACGTGCGTCTCCACGGTCTTCACCGAGATGAAGAGCTCCGTCGCGACCTCCTTGTACGCGTAGCCGCGCGCGATGAGGCGCATGACCTCCTGCTCCCGCGCCGAGAGCCGGTCGAGCTCGTCGTCGGCCACGGCCGTCTCCCCCGACGCCGCGCCGAACGCGTCGATGACGAAGCCGGCCAGCCGCGGTGAGAACACGGCGTCTCCCGACGCGACGACCCGCACGGCACGCGACACCTCGGCGCCGGACGCGCCCTTCGTGATGTAGCCGCGGGCGCCGGCGCGGATGACCCGCACGACGTCCTCCGCGGCATCCGAGACGCTGAGCGCGAGGAAGCGCGTGCCGGGGGAGAGGGGTGCCGCGCGGCGCAGCACGTCCTCGCCGCCGGCGCTCCCCGCCTCGCCGCCCGGCAGATGCACGTCGAGCAGCACGACGTCGGGCCGCGTCTCGGCGATGACAGCGACGGCGCCCGGCACGTCGGCGGCCTCGCCCACGACGCGCAGCGCGCCGTCGAGGTCGGCGCGGAGCCCCGACCGGAAGATGGAGTGGTCGTCCACGATCACGACGGCGAGCTCAGGCACGGGCACCCGCCGAAGGGTACCGGATGTGCACCTGGGTGCCGAGTCCGCCCGCGCCGCGCGACACCGCGGCCATCCCGCCGACGCGCCGCATGCGGCCGATGATCGACTCGCGCACGCCGAAGCGGTCGTCCGGCACGTCGGCGGGGTCGAATCCCGCCCCGCGGTCGCGCACGAAGACGTCGACGGCACCGGGCGCGCCCTCGATGTACACCGAGACCTCGCCGCCCGCATGGCGCGCCGCGTTGAGCATCGCCTCCCGCGCGGCCGCCGCGACCTCGCCGCTCGCGCGCTCGGCCGACGACCCGGCCGACACCACGGTCACGGCGACCTCGTAGTCGAGCTCGAGGGCCGTGGCGTAGTCGCGCAGATCGGTGGCGAGGTCGCTGTCGGCCGGCTCGTCGTCGTCGTAGAGCCACGCGCGCAGCTCGCGCTCCTGCGCGCGGGCGATGCGGCCGACCTCGCTGGAGGCGCCGGCCCGGTTCTGGATGAGCGCGAGCGTCTGCAGCACCGAGTCGTGCAGGTGGGCGGCCATCTCCGCGCGCTGCTCGTCGCGGATGCCCTGGATGCGCGCCGACTGCAGCTCCCGGAACCGCGCGATCCACGTCGACGACCACACGACGGCGATCCCGAGCGCGGCAGCGAGCGCGATGAGGAGCATGACGGGCGCCAGCTGCCATCCGACGGCGGGGGAGCGCACGAAGATGAGGATGGCCACGGCCGCGAGGAGCGCGGAGGCGCACGCCCGCACGAGGACGTCCTGGCGGGGACCGCGCGCGGGATCGGGGCGGTCGAGGAGCGCGGACCACACGCCGCCGCCGACGGCGAGCGCGATCGCGAGCACGGCGGGCAGCAGGCTCGCGGGCGGCAGCACCCCCTGCGAGAGCGACCAGTAGTTCATCTGCAGGGCTACGAGGAGGAAGACGCTCGACCCGGCGAGCACGGCCCATGCGACGGGAGCTCGCCGCGTCACCCGCTGCGCTCCGTCGCGCAGCGGGGTGAACGCCCACAGCCAGAGGTAGAGCAGCAGGCCGACGCCCCAGATCGCGCTCGTCGCGACGAACAGCAGGCGCGTGACGGGCGCCCGCCATCCGAGGTGCTCCGCGACGCCCGCGGCGACGCCCGCGATGACGGCGCTGCGAGGGCGCGTCAGCGGGGGAGGGGCGGGAAGGGCCATGAGGCCATGCAACCACGCGGAGGGCGCAGGCGCGGGGGAACTCAGGGTCGGATCGGGGGCATCCCTCATGGCGGGCGGCATCGGCGGCGGGCGAGGATCAGGACATGACCGAGAGAGAACCGACGACCGCCCCGCCGCCCGCGGCCCCTGGGGGCGGCTTCGCGCCGAGGGGCGACGCGCCGCGCGTCGGACGCGGCTTCTTCGACTGGGTCCGATCGCTCGGACTCGTCCGGGCCGACGGCTGGATCGGCGGCGTGTGCGCGGCGATCGCGCGGCGCACGGGAGCGGACCCCGTCATCGTGCGGGGGATCTTCGTCGTCGCCGCGGTGCTCGGGTTCCCCGCCCTGTGGCTGTACGCCCTGGGATGGGCGCTCCTCCCCGACGAACGGGGCGAGATCGCCATCCGCCTGCGCACGGGGTCGGGGCCCGCGCTCGTGGGCGTCGCGATCATGGTCGCCTTCGGCGCCGTCGCGAGCTGGGCGAGCGCGACCCTGATGGAGGACCTGCTCCAGCTCGCCTACCCCGGACGCATCGTGTGGACGGCGATCGAGGCATCGCTGTGGATCGCCGTGCTCGGCGCCGTCGTCGCCTTCGCGCTGTGGCTCGTCCGCCGCGAACCCGCCGCAGGGGCGCGGCCGCCGGCGCCGGGTCGCGTGGTGCTCGTCGTCGTCCTCTGCGTCGCCGTGGCGGTCCCCGTGCTGGCGCTCGGGTTCGGGGTCGTCGCGCCCTTCGTCTTCGGGTACGGCTCGCCGGTCGGCGCGCTCGCCGCCGCGGCGTTCTGCGTCGCCGCCGTGGGATTCGCCGTGTGGGCGGGGCGTCGCATCCTCGGCGGCGCGGCGCTCGTACCGCCCGCCGCACCGTCCGCGTCGGTGCCCCCTTCGCCGCCCCCCGCGGCTCCTCCCGTGCAGCCGCCGCTCGACGGCGACTTCGACGGATGGCGCCGTCAGCACGACGAGTGGCGGGCGCAGCACGACGCGTGGCGCGCGCAGCAGGCCGACGCGGAGCGCGCGGCCCGCGACGCCGACCGCGCGCAGCGCCAGGCGGCCGCCCACGCTTTCGCCCAGGACGCGGCCCGCATCCGCGCGGCGCGTCGGGCCGCGCGCCCCCGCATCCCGCTCGCATACGGTGCGTCGGTCGTGGGCCTCGCACTCGTCGTCGGCGCGGCCACGGCGCTCGTCGTCATGAAGAACGAGGCATGGCCGGGCGACGAGGCGCGCATCCTCGGAGCGGTCTCCGGGGCGCTCTTCGCCGGCGCCCTCGTCGCCGCGCTGGGGATGGTCGTGGCCGGCATCCTGCGGCGGCGCAGCGGGGTGCTCGCGTTCGCCGCGGTCGTGGCGTTGGTGGCGGGGGCGTCCACCGCCCTCGGCGCGAACAGCGTGTTCGGCATGAACAGCTGGCAGAGCGTGGCGATCGGCGACGGCGACCACGAGATCGCCCAGGCGTTCGGCACCGTCGACCTCGGGCTGACCTCCGAGGGGGACGGCGCGGGCACCGCCGTCGTCGAGCGGCGGGGTGGCTTCACCCAGGTGACGGTCCCTTCCGACGTCGATGCGGACATCCGGATCGACGCAGATCCGTCGACGTACATCAGCGTGCTGCGTCAGGACGAGGCCACGGGGCAGATCGTGGACGAGGAGGTGCTGTCGGCCGACGACGGCGTCTACGCCTGGCACCATGACGGCGTCGACGGCACGACGGCACGGCGCACGGTCGACATCACGCAGACCGAGGGCGGCCAGATCACGATCTGGGTGATCGCACCCGTCGAGCAGGAGAGCGAGCCGACGCCGACCGCGACGCCGGAGCCGACGGAGACGACAGAGGAGACGCAACGATGAGCAGCACGCCGCACCCGGCAGCGGGTGACGAGACCGCGGTCGCCGCCGCGCCAGAGCCCGGCGCGGCGCCGACCGTCGCCGAGCAGCCGCGCACGCGGTGGGCGGCGATCGTGTGGGGCGTCGCACTTGCGATCGCCGCCGCGCTGGGCCTGGGGCAGACGGTCGATCCGTCGCGCTTCACGACCCTGCAGGACGGGGTCGTCGAGTGGACGCTCGCCGCGGATCCGCTGTCGGTATCGCTCGCGGTGGTGCTCGCGCTGGGTGCCGCCGTCCTCGTCGCCGGGCTCGCCGGCATCGCCCGCGGCGTGCAGAGGAGGGTCGCGGCCCGGCGGTGACGGGGCCGGCCCGCGATGTCCGCCGTCCGGGATAGCGTCGGAGGGTGAGATACATCCCGGCCGAGCAGCGGCTCGTGTGGAGCGCGAGCGACCTCAAGGCGGCCGCCGAGTGCGAGTTCGCGTGGCTGCGCGCCATCGACGCGAAGGCCGGCCGCACGGCCGCCGTCGACGAGCCGGAGGACGCCATGCTGGAGCGCGCCGCCCGCCTCGGCGACCGGCACGAGGAGCGCGTCCTGCAGCGGTACCGGCGCGAGCACCGAGACCGCGTCGTCGAGATCGAGCGCGCCTCATCCGCCGATGCCGAGGCGCTCGCCGCAGCGGTCGCGCGCACCGGCGCCGCGCTCGCCGACCCCCGGGTCGACGTGCTCTTCCAGGCCGCGTTCGCGACCGACGAGTTCGTCGGGTTCGCCGATTTCCTCGTGCGCGAGCCGGATGGCCGCTGGCGCGTGCAGGACAGCAAGCTCGCCCGCACGGCGCGTGTCACCGCGCTCATGCAGCTCGCGGCCTACGTCGATCAGCTGCAGCGGCTCGGCGTGCCCGTCTCCGACGAGGTCGACCTCCTGCTCGGCGACGGCACCACCTCCACGCACGCCGTCTCCGACGTCCTCCCCCTCTTCCACGTCCGACGGGCCCGCCTGCGCGCTCTCATCGCCGATCGGGCGCTCGAGCTCGGCGCCGCGGCCGAGGCGATCGCCTGGGGGGACGAACGGGGCGAGCTGCAGGTCGTCGCGTGCGGCCGCTGCGCCACGTGCGACCTCGAGGTCGTCGCGCATCGCGACCTCCTCCTCGTCGCCGGCATGCGGCCGTCGCAGCGCTCGCGGCTGCGCGATGCGGGCATCCGCACGATCGACGAGCTCGCGGACGCCACGACCGGCCCGGCTCGGATGGCCGCGGAGGTCTTCGACTCCCTCCGCACGCAGGCCCGCCTGCAGCTCGCGAGCCCCGCCGGCGTGCCGGGCGATGCACAGGAGGACGCGCACCCCGTCCCCGCCTACGAGGTCGTGCAGCCCCACGCCCTCGGCGCCATGCCGCGGCCGAGCCGGGGCGACGTGTTCTTCGACTTCGAGGGCGACCCGCTCCACGCCGAGCAGACCGCGACGGCGACGTCATGGGGCATCGACTACCTGTTCGGCTGGGTCGACCAGCAGGAGCAGTACTCCGCGCTGTGGGCGCATACGCTCGCGCAGGAGAAGGCCGCCCTCGAGCGCTTCTGCGATTTCGTCGCGGCACGGCGCGAGGCGCACCCCGACATGCACATCTACCACTACGCGCCCTACGAGCCGACCCACCTGTCGGCCATGGCGGCGCGGCATGGCGTGCGCGAGGCCGACGTCGACCGCATGCTGCGCGACGAGCTCTTCGTCGACCTCTATCCCATCGTGCGCCGGGCGCTGCGCGTGGGGTCGCGGTCCTACTCGATCAAGAAGCTCGAGCCCCTCTACATGGGCGACGAGGTGCGCACGCAGGACGTGCAGAAGGGCGACGACTCGATCGTCCGGTACGTCGAGGCGCGAGCGCTCGAGGACGCGGGGGACGAGTCTGCCGCGCAGGCGATCCTCGACGACCTCGCGGACTACAACCGGTACGACTGCGTGTCGACGCGGCGGCTGCGCAACTGGCTCGTCGAGAGGGCGCGGGAGACCGGCGCCCTGCCCGCCCCTCCCGAGGTGCCGGACGAGCTCTCCTACGCGCCGTCGCCCCTCGCCCTCGCGCTCGACCATCGCGCCGCGGCCCTGCGCGACGCGCGTGTCGCGGCGGATCCGGTGTCGACGCCGTCGGCCGACGAGGACGCCGTGCGCCTCGCCGCCGCCGCGATCGACTACTACCCGCGCGAGGCGAAGAGCTTCTGGCACGGCCACTTCCAGCGGCTGCGCGAGCCCCTCGGGCTGTGGCTCGACACCCGCGACGTGCTCGCAGTCGACGCCTCGCGGTGCGAGATCGTGGAGGACTGGGCCAGGCCGGAGGGAGCGCGCTCGGTGCGCCGGATCGTGACGCTCCGCGGCGATCTCGCCCCCGGCTCCCGTGTCGGAGAAGGCGCGGAGCCCTACCTGCTCTACCCGCGCCCCGCTCCGTTCCCGAACCAGGCGTCCCCTCGCTGGGTGCACGTCCCGCGCCAGGCGCGCGTCGTCGAGGTCCTGGGCGACGGCGTCGTCGTGGAGGAGCGCGCCGCCGACGGCGAGACCTGGCAGGAGCTGCCCGTCGCGCTCGCCCCTGCGCCCCCTCCCCGCGCCGGCAACCAGCAGACCGCCATCGACGCCTGGGCGGAGGCCCTGGTGCGCGCGGGCGACGGGTTCCCCGACGACGCGGCCACCGACATCCTGCGGCGCCGCCCGCCGCGCGGCGCCGGGATCGCCGCGTCGGAGGGCGACGACGTCGACGCGATCGTGCGGACCGTGCTCGGTCTCGACCGCTCGTTCCTCGCCGTGCAGGGACCTCCCGGCACGGGCAAGACGTACGTCGGATCGCACGTCATCGCGCGGCTCGTCGCCGAGCACGGATACCGCGTCGGCGTCGTCGCGCAGTCGCACGCCGTCGTCGAGCACATGCTCGACCGCGTCGTCGCGGCGGGTGTCCCGGGGGCGCTCGTCGCGAAGGCGCCGAAGACGGGCGCCGAGCCGGTCGACCCCGCCTTCACGCTGATCCCCAAGAACGGCGTCGCACGGTTCGCGTCCGAGCGTGCGGCCGGCTACGTCGTCGGCGGCACCGCGTGGGACTTCACCCACACCGGGCGCATCCCGCGCGGCTCGCTCGATCTCCTCGTCGTCGACGAGGCCGGCCAGTTCTCCCTCGCGTCGACGATCGCCGTGTCGACGGCGGCGCGCAACCTCCTGCTCCTCGGGGATCCGCAGCAGCTCCCGCAGGTGAGCCAGGGCGTGCACCCTGCGCCCGTCGACACGTCGGCGCTCGGATGGGTCATGGACGGGGCGCAGGTCATCCCCGCGTCGCACGGGTTCTTCCTCGGGCGCACGTGGCGGATGCACCCCGCTGTCGCCGGCGCCGTCTCGCAGCTGTCGTACGCCGGCCGGCTCGCGTCGCGCCAGGGGGCCGAGCTGCGCACGGTCGAGGGGGTCGAGCCTGGGCTCCATCCGGTGCCCGTCCGTCATCGCGGTGACGCGACGGAGTCGCAGGACGAGGCGGACGCGGTCCTCCGCATCGTCCAGGACGTCCTCGGGCGCTCGTTCACCGACATCCGGATCGACGACGCGCAGACCGCGCACCCGTGCCCGTCGCGCCCGCTCGGCGAGGACGACGTCATCGTCGTCGCCCCCTACAACGCGCAGCAGCGGCTCGTCGAGCACACCCTGAGGGCGGCGGGCCTCGCGCGGGTGCGCGTCGGCACGGTCGACCGGTTCCAGGGCCAGGAGGCCGCCGTGTCGATCACGACCCTCGCGGCGTCCTCCGGGAAGGACGCCCCGCGCGGCACCGAGTTCCTGCTCCTGCAGAACCGCCTCAACGTCGCGATCTCGCGCGCCATGGTGGCGGCGTACCTCGTCCACTCGCCCGCGCTGCTCGACGACCTGCCCTACACGGCGGAGGGCGTCGCGCGCCTGAGCGCGTTCATCCGCCTGGTCGGGACGGGCGGTGAGGTCGGGTGAGAAGCACCCGGCACCTCGTCAGACGGTGCCGTAGAGGCGATCGCCCGCGTCGCCGAGACCGGGCACGATGTAGCCGTGCTCGTTGAGGCCCTGGTCGAGCGCTCCGAGCACGAGCGTCACGTCGCGGTCGCCCACGAGCGACTCGATCGCGTGCAGGCCCTCCGGTGTGCCGAGCAGGCAGACCGCGGTGACCTCGGTCGCACCGCGGTCGAAGAGGTACTTGATGGCGGCCGCGAGCGACCCGCCCGTCGCGAGCATGGGGTCGAGCACGAAGCACTGCCGCCCGCTGAGATCGTCGGGCAGGCGCTCGGCGTACGTCGAGGGCTGCAGCGTCTGCTCGTTGCGGACGATGCCGAGGAAGCCGACCTCCGCGGTCGGGATGAGCTTCGTCATCCCCTCGAGCATGCCGAGGCCGGCGCGCAGGATCGGCACGACGAGCGGCCGCGGCTCGGCGATCTTGACGCCCGTCGTCTCGACGACGGGCGTGCGGATGGTCACGGGCTCGACGCGCACGTTGCGCGTGGCCTCGTAGGCGAGGAGCGTCATGAGCTCCTCCGTCAGCTGGCGGAAGACCGGCGAGGACGTCGCCTCGTCGCGCAGCACCGTGAGCTTGTGCGTGATGAGCGGATGGTCGGCGACGTGCAGGCGCATGCCACCAGGCTACCGGGGCGCACCTGCATGGACACCCGCCGCTGCGCGAGAGCGCGCGTCGTAGGCTCGGAGGCGTGAACGCGTCCTCCGCCGACCGCGCCGCGATGGGGCGCGCGCTCGCGCTCGCCGACCTCGCCGCGGCAGACGGCGACATTCCCGTCGGCGCCGTCGTGCTCGGCCCCGACGGCGCGGTGCTCGGCGAGGGCCGCAACCTGCGCGAGCACATGCACGATCCCTCCGCTCACGCCGAGGTCGTCGCGCTCCGCGAGGCGGGAGCGGCGACGGGTTCGTGGAACCTCGAGGGCTGCACACTCGTGGTGACGCTCGAGCCGTGCCTCATGTGCGCCGGGGCCCTGCTCCAGGCCCGCATCGGGCGCCTCGTCTTCGGCGCATGGGACGACAAGGCGGGGGCGGCCGGTTCGCTCTACGACGTCGTGCGCGACCGGCGCCTCCCGTACCGCGCGGAGGTCGTCGCCGGCGTCCGCGAGGTCGAGTCGGCCGCGCGGCTGCGGCGCTTCTTCGACGCGCGCCGCTGAGGGGGCGCGCCGCCTGTCTCAGCGGACGAGCGGCAGGACCTCCTCTCCGAGGTACGCGATGTGGTCGAGGTCCGAGAGATCGAGCAGCTGGAAGTAGATGCGCGTCGCCCCGAGCGCCTTCAGCCGCTCGACCTTCTCGGCGATCCCGGGCGCGTCGCCGAAGAAGCCCGTGCCGGCCGCGAACGTCTCCGCGTCGGTGCCGATCGCCTCCGCGCGGCGTGCGAGATCGGCTTCCGTCGCCCCCGCGACCGTCGTGAGGCCGGCGCTCAGCTTGAGCGTCGCGGGGTCGCGACCGTCCCGCTCGCACGCCTCGCGGACGCGGGCGAACCGCGCGCCGATCTCCTCCTCCGACGCGAAGACGGCGTTGAACTCGGTCGCGAAGCGCGCCGCGAGCTCGGGCGTGCGCTTCGTCCCGCCCCCTCCGACGATGACGGGCACGCGATCCTGCACGGGCTTGGGCAGCGCCGGCGCGTCGACGAGGCGGTAGTGCTCTCCCTCGAACGAGTAGCGCTCGCCCACGGGCGTCGCCCACAGCCCCTGCACGATCTCCAGCTGCTCCTCGAGGAGACCGAACCGCTTCGCGGGGAACGGGATGGCGTACGCCTCGTGCTCGGCCTGGAACCACCCCGTGCCGAGCCCCAGCTCGACGCGCCCGCCCGACATGGCATCGACCTGGGCCACCTGGATCGCGAGGATGCCCGGCCAGCGGTACGTCACCGACGACACGAGCGTGCCGAGGCGGATGGTCGACGTCTCACGGGCGAGACCGGCGAGCGTCGTCCACGCGTCGGTCGGGCCGGGAAGGCCGTCGCCGTCGAGGGTGAGGTAGTGGTCCGAGCGGAAGTACCCGTCGAAGCCGCTCCTCTCCGCCTTCCTGGCGAACGCGAGCTGGGTGTCGTAGCTGGCCCCCATCTGGGGCTCGGTGAAGACGCAGAACTCCATGCCGCCAGTCTGTCAGCGGCAGCGCCGGTCAGTCCGACGACTTCAGGATGAACGTCTCGGTCGGGGGCGCCTGCTCGGTGGGCGAGCGGTACACGTCCGGCTCGAGGAAGATGATGCGCGCCGCCGGGACGGCCTCGCGGATGCGCGCCTCGACCGCGTCGATGTCACGCGCCGCGTCGGCGACCGAGATGTCCTCGGGCAGGCCGATCTTCCCGGCGACGAGCAGCTCCTCCGGACCCACGTACAGCGTCTTCACGTGGATGAGCTTCTCGACCTCCGGCCCGCCCTCGATCGCGGCGACGATGCGGTCGAAGTCGGCCTCCGTGGCGCCCTCGCCGACGAGGAGGCTCTTCGTCTCGATGCCGAGCACGATCGCGACGAGGATGAGGAGCGCGCCGATGCAGAGCGTGCCGATCGCGTCGAACACGGCGTCGCCCGTGATCGCCGTGAGACCGACGCCGAGGAGCGCCAGCACGAGACCGGTGAGCGCGGCGACGTCCTCGAGCAGGACGACGGGGAGCTCCGGCGCCTTCGCACGCCGGACGAAGGAGGCCCACGACTGCCCGCGTTCCCGGATCTGGTTGCTCTCGGCCATCGCCGTCCGCAGCGAGAAGCTCTCGAGGCCGATCGCGATGAGGAGGATCACGACGGGGAGCCAGACGTTCTCGAGCTCGTGCGGATGGGTCAGCTTGTCGATGCCCTCGTAGACGGAGAAGACGCCGCCGACGGAGAAGAGGATGATCGCGACGACGAACGCGTACACGTAGCGCTCGCGCCCGTATCCGAACGGGTGCTCCCGGTCGGCGGAGCGGCGCGCCTTGCGGCCCCCGAGCATGAGGAGGAGCTGGTTGCCGGAGTCCGCGACGGAATGGATCGCCTCGGCGAGCATCGACGCGGAGCCCGAGAGGGCCCATCCGATGAACTTCGCGATCGCGATCCCCATGTTCGCGGCGAAGGCCGCGAGGATGGCCTTGCCGCCGCCGTGTGCGCTCATGCTCGAAGTCTAGGCGGCGCGCCGGCCGTCGTCAGGGGGACCGGCCGGCGCGCAGCGGCGCCTCAGCGCGGGTCCATAGGATCGTCGTATGCCTGAGACCCTCCCCTCCGTCGCGTTCCTCGGTGCCGGCTCGATGGGCGGCGCGATCCTGCGCGGTCTCGTCGCGAGCGGACTGGCCGGCGATGCCGCCCTGTTCGCGACCAACCGCTCCGCGGCGAAGGCCGCCGAGCTCTCCGGCCTCGACGGCGTCACGAGCATCGCGCTCGAGGAGGAGCCGGGCGGCAACACGCGCGCAGCCTCGGGAGCCCGCGTGGTCTTCATCGGCGTGAAGCCCGCCATGGTCCCCGACCTGCTGCGAGAGATCGCCCCCGCGCTGCGGGACGACGCGATCGTCGTGAGCCTCGCGGCCGGTGTGACGCTCGAGACCTTCCGGACCATCCTCGGAGACGACGTGTCGGTGCTCCGCTCGATGCCCAACACCCCGGCGCTCGTCGGCAAGGGCGTGACGGGGCTCGTGCGCGGGGCCGCGACCTCCGACGACGATGTCGCGCTCGTGCGGCGACTCTTCGAGACGGTCGGCATCGTCATCGAGGTGCCGGAGGACCGGATCGACGCGCTCTCGGCGATCTCCGGCTCCGGACCCGCGTACGTCTATCTGCTCGTCGAGCTGTTCACGCGCGTCGCCGTGGAGCACGGCTTCTCCGAGGCGGATGCGCGCGCCATGACGGAGGGCACGTTCATCGGCGCGTCCGCGCTCCTCGACGCGACGGGCGAGGACCCCGCCGAGCTGCGCCGACGCGTCACGAGCCCCAAGGGGACGACGGAGCGGGCCATCGCCGTGCTGCAGGGGGCCGCTCTCGACGGCGTCTTCCGCGAGGCGGCAGACGCCGCGATCGCCCGGGCGAAGGAGCTCGCCCAGGGCGCATGAGCGTCAGCGGTCGAGCGACGCGAAGCGCTCGATGTCCTCGTTCGTGCCCGACACGATGATGAGGTCGTGGTTCGTGACCACGGTGTTCGCCTCGGCGTAGCGGAACGGCTTCCCGGGGCTCTTCACGCCCACGACGGTGACGCTGTACTTCGTGCGCACGCCCGACTCGTTGAGCCCGATG
This sequence comes from Microbacterium gilvum, assembly GCF_039543865.1. NCBI lineage: Bacteria > Bacillati > Actinomycetota > Actinomycetes > Micrococcales > Microbacteriaceae > Microbacterium > Microbacterium gilvum. The sequence goes on from NZ_BAABKO010000005.1 coordinate 45,186, forward strand.
CCGCGGATGAACTTCGGCGGGTACATCTTCGCGAGCACGAAGTCGTCGTCGAAGCGGATGAAGTCGAGCATCCGGCCGCTGACGAGGTGCGCGACGCGCTCGCCGGCCTCGCGCTCGGGGTAGATGACGTGGTTCGCGCCTACGCGGGCGAGGATCTTGCCGTGCGACTGCGAGACCGCCTTCGCCCAGATCTGCGGCACCTTGAGGTCGACGAGGTTGGCCGTGATGAGAACGGAGGCCTCGATCGACGACCCCACGGCGACAACGGCGACCTGGAAGTCGGCTGCGCCGATCTGCTGCAGCGCCTCGAGGCTGCGGGCGTCGGCCTGCACGGCGTGGGTGACGCGCTCCGACCACTTCTGCACGAGCTCGAGGTTGTCGTCGATGGCGAGCACGTCGCGATCGAGGCGGTCGAGCTCTCCCGCGCATGCGGCGCCGAAGCGGCCCAGCCCGATGACGAGGACGGGGGCGTCGCTGCGGATCTGCTCAACCAACGATCGGCCTTTCGACGGGCAGCGCGTACTGCTGCGATTTCGAGGTCGCGGCCACGGCCGCGGCGAGGGTCACTGTACCAACGCGCCCCATGAAGATCGTCACGGCGAGAACGTACACCGCGGCGTCGGGGAGCTCCGCCGTGAGCCCCGTCGAGAGGCCCACCGTCGCGAACGCCGAGATGACGTCGAACAGCACCTCGGCGAGCGGCGCCTTCGTGATCTGCGCGATGATGATCGTCGACAGCGCGACGATCGTCGCGCCCCACGCGAGCACCGCGACGGCGACGCGCTGGACGTCGCTCGGGATGCGGCGGCCGAAGACCTCGACGCTGCGGCGGCCGCGCGCCTCCGACCACACCGAGAGGGCGAGCACGGCGAGCGTCGTGACCTTGATGCCGCCCGCCGTCGACGCGGAGCCGCCGCCGACGAACATGAGCATCGACGCCGCCAGCATCGACGAATCGTAGAGCTCGCCGGGATCGATGACCGAGAAGCCGCCCGAACGGGTCATGGCGGAGAGGAAGAACGCCTGGAAGACCGTGTCCCATGCGTCGCTCTCGCCCCACGTGCCGGGATTGCCGTACTCCAGGACGAGGAAGACCAGGCCGCCCGCGACGAAGAGGATGACGGTCGTGATGAGCGTGAGCTTGGTGTGCAGCGGCCACTTCTTCGGCTTCGAGAGCTGCTTCGACAGGGCGTAGATGACGGGGAAGCCGATGCTGCCGAGGAAGACCGAGACCATCAGCACGGCGAGGAAGAAGTAGTCGGTGTGGAACGACTCCAGCCCGCCCACGGTCGGGGTGAAGCCGGTGTTGGTGAACGACATGGCCGCGTAGTACGGCGCGATCCACAGCGCATCGAGCCAGCTGTACCCGGCCCACAGGATGGGCACGTAGAGGAGGATCGACACGACCCCCTCGATGACGAGCGTCGAGAGCGCCACGACGCGCAGGAGCTGGCCGATCTCGCCCAGGCGGACGGCCTGGCCCTCGTTGACGACGCCGCCGTGCGAGCGGAGGGGGTTCGTGTCGCCCGCCGCGATGAGCTTCGCGCGCAGGCCGAGCCGTTTCGAGATGACGAGGCCCAGCACGCTCGCGAGCGTGAGCGCGCCGAGGGCGCCGATGTTGACGCCGACGAAGATGACGACGTGTCCGAACGCCGACCAGTGCGTGGCCATGTCGACCGTCGCGAGGCCCGTCACGCAGATCGTGGAGACGGCCGTGAAGAGCGCATCCGCGAGCGGGGTGTGGGTGCGGCTCTCGCTCGCGATGGGCAGCGAGAGCAGGGCCGTGAAGAGGAGGATGAGCGACAGGAAGACGAGGACCGCGAACCGGGCGGGCGAGGACGTCGTGAAGTCGCGGAAGAGCTGGCCGGAGCGCCGCGGGAGCCGGCGCAGCGCATCGGCGAACGCCGCAGACGCGCTCGTCGCCATGCCGTCCCCTCTCGCGCCCAGGTCGCCCATCATGGTACTCGGCGGCGCGCGCGGCTAACCTATCGGCATGGCGGACATCTTCGACGTGATCGCGGACGGCACGAGGCGCGACATCCTTCGGCTTCTGCTCCGTCGATCGTCGGAGGGACACGACGGGACGAGCGTCTCCGAGATCGTCGCCGAGCTCGGCGTCAGCCAGCCGACCGTGTCCAAGCACCTCAAGGTGCTGCGGGAGGCGGGCCTCGTCTCTGTGCGCGAAGAGGGCCAGCACCGCTACTACAGCCTTTCCCCCGAGCCGCTCGAGGCGGTCGACGACTGGCTCGTGCCGTTCTTCGTTGACGAGGCCGAGCTCGCCGAGGAGGCGGCGGCGTACGTCGCGCTGCCCGAGCCCGCCGCGCGCGTCGCCGAGTCGGTGGGCCGTGCCGCTGCCTCCGCGAAGAACGTCGTCCAGTCGGCTCTGCGGCGGCTGGGGGCCTGACAGCCCGACGGTTTGACGCGCGTATGCCGGCATCGGCACGCGTTACGCTCCCTCCGGTATGCCTTCTGCGGCATGTCCGGTGCGCGCGTGCATCCCGCCGTCGGCGCGCGAGGACGACGGTCCCGCGCGCGCATGCATACCAGCCGTCCTCGGGGGCCGAAAGACCGTCAGACGCGTGCGCTCCGCGTCGTCCCCATCGCTCCCCGGATAGTCGGATCCCGCGCGTGAGCGGGGATTCCCTCCCCGACGGGAACCTGGGAGATATATCGGAAGTTCCTGTGGACAGCTGCGTCGAGATCCCGTAATACTGGCGGCGGTGCTCGTCGGCGAATGCCGGCATCTGGGGGAGCCACGTTCTGAGAAGGGCGAGGTAGATGCGACAGCAACCATCCGTTCCGCGACCACGCGGCGGCGCACGAACGAGGAGGATCGGGCGTCTGCCCGTTCTCCTCACGGGAACAGCGGCGGCGGTCGCCGCGGCCATGATCGTGTCGACGACGAATCCGGCTCTGGCCGCCGGTCTCGACACCTACCCCGATGAGCCGACGGAGGCCGAGGCGAGCGTGCTCGACTCGACGATCGGCGGCACCGACATCCTGGGCGGCGCGCACTCGCACGCCGGCTCGGTGTCGGACCCGGGACCGAACCAGGAGACGCTCCAGGTGGAGCTCTTCGGGAGCCAGCTCATCGACTTCGGCGGCATCTCGCTGCCGATCGACCAGTTCCTCGACTTTGGCCAGGCGGGCGTGCTCCTCAGCGAGTCGACCGCGACAGACGGGCAGAACGGCGAGGCCATCTCGGGCATCGCGGGCGGCGACGGCGGGGTCACCCTCGACGGCGACGACGCGAACTTCGGCATGGCCAGCATCAACCTCCTCGCGATCCTGCAGGAGGCCGGCGTCTCGGGGATCACCGACACCCTCATCGACCAGGCCGACCTCAACGTCGGCCTCGGAGGCGCGTGGGTGGAGGCCGTCGCGGGCGAGTTCCTCGACCCCGACGGCGTGGGCGGCCTCGGCCAGTACCGTCTCGCTGGCGCCGATCTCACCCTCCACTCGCCGGTCATCGACCAGGCGGCCGACGGCCTCAGCGACGCGACAGCGAACGTCGAGCAGACGCTCGTCGACACGATCAACGGAGCCCTCGACCTCACGAGCCTCATCGCGCTCGTCCCCGGTGCGAGCCTCGACGTCGATATCGCGACGACACTGCAGCAGGACGTGCTCGACGCGCTCCTGCTCGCGCCGATCACGACCGACGACGGCCTCGTCTCGCTCAACCTCGGCGACGGCACCATCACGATCGACCTCGGGCGCTTCGGCGGCAATGACGACGGCGTGATCCCCGACCGCCCCGTCGGCCTGAACAACCAGGACCCCAACACGGAGCTCATCGACTCGACGACGTACCCGTTCATCGCGAGCAGCGTGCACGACGTCATCGAGAAGGTGCTCGAGGTGACGCTCGAGACCGTCGCGACCTCGCTCGAGTCGGTGCAGCTGAACTTCAGCGGCGCAGTGCCGCTCGTCGGGGACGCGGCGTTCGCGATCAACCTCGCCGGAGAGATCGTGCAGCCGTGCACGGGCAGCGCATGCCTCGTCTTCGCGCCGATCGTCTCCGCCGCGCAGATCGCGTCCGCGGCGCTGAGCCCGATCCTCACCGACCCGGACGGCGTGCTCTACTCGCTGTTCACGACCATCAAGACCGATCTCATCACCGTGCCCGTGCGGGCGGCGGTCGACCCGTTCCTCGACATCCTCGCGCAGTTCCTCTCCCTCCAGATCAACCATCAGGAGACGACGACCTGCACGTCGGCCGCGGGCGACCTCACGACAGGTCTCGAGGTCTCGGCCCTGAGCCTGGGGCTCGTGGGCGGCGATCTCGCACGTCTCAGCATCGGCAACGCCGGCGTCCGCATCGACGCCTGTGCGGCGGCGGTCGCTCCGACGCTCGAGGTGGCCTCGCCGGCCCCCGCCGGCTCGTGCGCCGCGATCACGTCCGACGGATGGGCGCCGAACAGCGAGGTCACGTTCGAGCTGCGCGACGCCGACGGCAACCCGCTCGGCACGCCCGTGACGGTCGCGGCCGACGCGAACGGCGTCATCCCGGCCGACACGTGCCTCACGATCCCCGCGGACACGCCGCCGGGCGACTACACGGTCAACGGCTCCGACCCCGACGGCAACGCGATCGACGCGCCCGTGACGGTCTACGCGCCGACGCTCGAGGTCACGTCGCCCGCGGCGCCGGGCGTGTGCACGCCCGTGACGTCGGGCGGCTGGGTCCCCGGCAGCACGGTCACGATCCAGCTCACCGACGCAGACGGCAACCCTGTCGGCGATGCGGTGACGGCGGTCGCGGACGGCGACGGCAACCTGCCCGTCGACACCTGCGTTCTCGTGCCCGAGGGCACGCCCGACGGCGACTACCCCGTGGTGGCGACCGACGAGAACGGCGCAGAGATCACCGACACGCTGACCGTCGAGGCCGACGCTCCGCTGACCCCGACGCTCGGCGTCGAGTCGCCCGTGCCCGCGGGCACGGACGCCGACGTCACGTCGGGCGGCTGGGTTCCGGCCTCCGAGGTGACGCTGCAGCTCGAGGACGCCGACGGCACCCCCGTGGGCGAGCCCGTGACGGTCACGACGGACGACCTGGGAGCCGTCCCGGACGGCACCGTCATCCCGATCCCGGCCGGCACGCCCGCAGGCACGCTGACACTCGTCGCGAGCGACCCCGACGGCAACACCGCCGAGGCGTCCGTCGAGGTGTACGCGCCGACGCTCGAGGCGACGAGCCCCGTCGCGCCGGGAGACGCCACGCAGATCACGTCCCCCGGCTGGCAGCCCGCCAGCGAGGTGACGCTGCAGCTCGAGGACGCCGACGGCACGCCCGTGGGCGAGCCGGTGGTCGTCACGACGGACGGCGACGGCAACGTCCCCGCCGGAACGACGGTCCCGATCCCGGCTGATGCTCCCGAGGGCGACTACACGGTCGTCGGCACCGACGCGGACGGCGCGGTGGCCGAGGCCCCCGTCGTCGTCGAGATCGGCGCGGTCAGCCCGACGCTCACGGCGTCGTCGCCGGTTCCGGCCGGAGGAGGCACCGAGGTCGAGTCGACGCAGTGGAACCCCGCGAGCGAGGTCACGCTGCAGCTCGAGGACGCCGACGGCACGCCCGTGGGCGAGCCGGTGGTCGTCACGACGGACGGCGACGGCAACGTCCCCGCCGGAACGACGGTCCCCGTCCCCGCCGAGACCCCGGCCGGCACGCTGACGCTCGTGGCGAGCGACCCCGATGGCAACGCCGTCGAGGCGCCCGTCGAGGTCTACGCGCCGGTCATCGAGGCCACGTCGCCCGAGATCGCGGGCGGCGAGACCGAGGTCACGTCGAGCGGCTGGGTGCCGCTCTCGGATGTCACGCTGCAGCTGACGGACGTCGACGGCAACGCCGTCGGCGACCCTGTCACGGTCGCGGCCGACGACGCGGGCGCGGTTCCGGCCGGCACCGTCGTCGCCATCCCGGCCGACGCGCCGGCGGGCGACTACACGGTCGTCGGCACCGACGCGAATGGCGCAGAGGTCTCGGCTCCCGTCGAGGTCATCGCTCCCACCATCGAGGCGACCTCGCCGGTTCCGGCCGGCGGCGAGACCACGGTGACGTCGGGCGGCTGGGCGCCCGTCGCACCGCTCTCGCTGCAGCTGACCGACGCCGACGGCAACCCCGAGGGCGAGCCGGTCGAGGTCACGACGGATGACACGGGTGCGGTTCCGGCCGGCACCACGGTCCCCGTTCCGGCGGACGCCGCAGCGGGCGAGCACACGGTGGTCGCGACGGACGGCGACGGCAACGCCGTCTCCGCGCCGGTCGAGGTCTACGCACCCGTCATCGACGTCACGTCGCCGGTCGAGGCCGGCGAGGCGACCGAGGTGACGTCGGGTGGCTGGCTGCCCGAGTCGGAGGTCACCCTGCAGCTCGAGGACGCCGACGGCGCCCCCGTGGGGGATCCGGTGGTCGTCACGACGGATGGAGACGGCAGCGTCCCCGCCGGCACGACGGTCCCCACGCCCGCGGACGCGGTCGAGGGCGATGTGTTCGCCGTCGTCGCGACCGACGCCAACGGCGCCCAGGTCTCCGACACCGTCGAGATCGTGGCGGCCGTGGACCCGACGCTCGAGGCGACATCGCCGGCTCCCGCCGGCGGTGAGACCGAGGTCACGTCGGGTGGCTGGCTGCCCGAGTCGGAGGTCACCCTGCAGCTCGAGGACGCCGACGGCGCCCCCGTGGGCGAGCCGGTGGTCGTCACGACCGACGCGGACGGAAACGTCCCCGCCGGCACGACGGTGGCCATCCCCGCCGACCTCCCCGCAGGCGACTACGCGGTCGTCGCGACGGACGGCGACGGCAACACCGTCGACGCTCCCGTCTCGGTCTACGCTCCGGCCATCGAGGCCGCGTCGCCGGTGATCGTCGGCGGAGCGACCGAGGTCACATCGGGCGGATGGCTGCCCGACTCGGCAGTGACCCTGCAGCTCGCGGACGGCGACGGCGACCCCGTCGGCGACGCGGTCGAGGTCACCGCCGACGCGGACGGCGCGGTGCCGACGGGGACGACGCTCCCGGTGCCGGCGGACGCGACCCCCGGTGCGCACACGGTGATCGCCACGGACGACAACGGAGCGGAGGTCTCGGCCGAGGTCGAGGTCATCGCGCCGGCGCTCGAGGCGGAGTCGCCCGTTCCCGCGGGCGGAGAGTCGGAGATCACGTCGGGCGGCTGGGCGCCGGGTGCGATCCTGACGCTCCAGCTGACGGACGGCGACGGCACGCCCGTGGGCGACCCGGTCGCGGTCACGGCCGACGATGCGGGCGCCGTGCCCGCCGGCACCGTGGTCCCCGTGCCGGCCGATGCCGGGGCAGGCGACTACGAGGTGAGCGCGACGGATGACACGGGCAACACGCTCACGGCTCCGCTCGCGGTCTACGCGCCGGCCATCGAGGCCACGTCGCCGGTTCCGGCCGGCGGCGCGACCACGGTGACGTCGAGCGGGTGGCAGGGCGCCGACGAGGTGACCCTCCAGCTCGAGGACGCCGACGGCGTCGCGGCGGGCGATCCCGTGACGGTGACGACCGACGCCGACGGCGCCGTCCCCGCCGGCACGACGGTGGCCATCCCGGCCGAAGCCGTCGAGGGCGACGTGCTCGCCGTCGTCGCGACGGACGCGCACGGTGCGGAGGTCTCGGCTCCCGTCGAGGTCATCGCGGCCATCGATCCCACCCTCGAGGCCACGTCGCCGGTCCCGGCCGGCGGTCAGACCGTGGTCACCTCGGGCGGCTGGGTGCCGGAGAGCGATGTCACCCTGCAGCTGACCGACCCTGAGGGTGTGGACGCGGGCGAGCCCGTCGTCGTCACGGCCGACGGCGAGGGCAACCTGCCGGAGGGCACCGCGGTCGCGGTCGCGACCGAGAGCGAGGCGGGCGACTTCACGCTCGCCGCGGTCGACGAGTTCGGGAACGACGAGGCCGCCACGGTGGCCGTGTACGCCCCGACCCTCGAGGTCGAGACGCCCGTCGAGCCCGGTGCGTGCGCCGCGGTCACGTCGGGCGGCTGGCAGCCGGGCAGCGAGGTCACGCTGCAGCTGACGGATGCCGACGGCACCCCGGTGGGCGACCCCGTGGTCGTCACGGCCGACGCCGACGGCAACCTGCCCGCCGGCACGTGCATCCCGATCCCGGAGGACGCCGAGCCCGGCGACTACGAGGTCGTCGGGACGGACGAGGACGGCGCCGAGATCACGACCCCGGTCGCGATCTCGGACGACGCCGACGCCACGGCGGACGCGGACGCTTCGGCGGACGCCGACGCGACGGCCGACTCGACCGCCGATGCCACGGCTGACTCGAGCGCTTCGGCTGACTCGAGCGCCACGGCCGACAGCACGGCTGACGCCACGGCTGACTCGAGCGCTTCGGCTGACTCGAGCGCTTCGGCTGACTCGAGCAGCTCGGCCGACGCCGGCGCCTCGAGCGACAGCGATTCGGACGCCTCGAGCGATGACGGCGCGAACGCGTCGAGCAGCTCGAACGCGAACGGCTCCAGCAGCGCGAACGGCAGCGGTTCGAGCAACGGCGGCCTGTCTCCGACGGGCGGCGAGTTCGACGCCGTTCCGCTGGCACTGCTGGTGATCCTGGCCGGCGCGGGCATCCTGCTCGGCGCCACCCGCGGAAAGTGGAAGGTCCGCAAGGACTGATGCCCTGACGCACACGGCGGCGGCCCCGGAGACGGGGCCGCCGCTGGCGTGCGGGGACGGAGGAAGGCGTCTGTGAGAATCGAGGGCATGATGCGGGGCCGGATCGCAGCGGGGATGGTCGTGCTCGTCGCCGGAGGCGCGCTCGCCGCATGCACGGCGGCGCCGACCGGCCAGGAAGGACCTGCTCAGGCGACGACCTACGACTGCGAGAGCGGCGCCCCGATCGCGCAGGCCTTCGACAACGGGTCGGAATGGGCCATGTGCTGGGGCGTCGACCCCGACCGGGGGCTCGTGCTGTCGGACATCCGCTTCACCCCCGCGGGCGACGAGCCGGTGCTCGTCGCCGAGGAGATCGCGATCGCCCAGCTCGAGGTGCCCTACGACTCGGGAGAGAACACGACCTACGACATCACGTCGGCGGGCTTCGGCGGCACGAAGATGCAGACGCTCACCGAGACCGAGTGCACGGGGGAGCGGGTGGCCGCCGACATCCCCGACATCGGCGACGGCACATACGGCGAGATCAAGAACCGCGAGGTGCTGTGCGCGGAGGTCGTCGACGGCGGTCTCGGCTACCGTTCGGGCGACTTCGGCGAGGTCGTCGCCGAGCGCCGCGAGGACTGGCAGCTCTCCACCATCTCGAAGGTGGGATGGTACGAATACGTCACGCAGTACGTGTTCGGGTCAGACGGGATCATCCGATCGGATCTCGGTGCGACGGGAGATATCTCGCCCATCGACTTCAGCGACCACGAGCACGGATCCGCCGTGGGGGAGGGCGACTCGGCGTACGCGACGAGCCACTCCCACAACGCGGTCTGGCGCATCCACTGGGCGCTCGACGCCCCCGGCGCCCTCGCCGTCGAGCAGTACGACGCCGAGGACACGGGGGAGATGGGCGCGCAGTCGCCCATCGTCGAGGGCACGCTCGAGCGGATCGACCACCCCGCCACGGCGGTGTGGGAGGACAGGCGCTGGTGGCGCGTGCTCGCACCCGACGTGCTCAACGACGACGGCCATCCGATCTCGTACGAGATCGAGCTCGGCCGGAGCGACACCTTCTCCTTCACGAGCGATCGGCTCGAGCACGGCGACGCCGCCGCGTACGACGTGGCGTTCACGAACGACGATCCGTGCCAGCTGCTCGCGTCGCGCAACAGCCTCACCTCCGACTGCGGGCGCAGCGTGCACGAGTACATCGAGGACTCCGCCGACGACCAGCTGGCCGACGTCGTGTCATGGGTCGCGGTCGGCTTCCACCATGTGGTGCGCGACGAGGACCAGTCGCCCATGGACATGCACTGGCAGGGCTTCGCCCTGCGTCCGCGCGACCTCACGGCACAGCGCGTCGCCGTGCCGGAGGAGCGCGAGGACCTCAACGGCGAGCTCGAGGGCGATCGCGCGGACTGGTACCAGCTCGACGACGCCGGCTGAGCCGCCGGTTGGGGCCCGGATCTCAGCTGTCGGTGCCGTCGGTCGTGGTTCCGTCGGTCGTGCTGTCGTCGGGGACGGTCCCGTCGGGCATCTCGGGCGGCGTGCCGCCCTGGAACCCCTGGCCGCCCTGCCCGCCCGGGAACGCGCCGTCGCCCGGGAACCCGCTCTGGCTCGCGGTTCCCGCCATGCCGACGCCGACCGCGACGCCGCCGCCGAAGGCGAGCCCCAACGCGATGAGGGCGCCCGCGACGATGCCGACGATCCTCAGGATGCGGCGCCTCCTGCGCGGCTGCTCGGGCGCCGGTTCGGCCGCCTCGGCGCCGTGCGGCTGCCCCGGTGCGGGCGTGGCGTACGCGGGCTGGGCGTAGGCGGGCTGGGCGTACGCGGGCTGGGCGTACGCGGGCTGCGCGGAGGCGGGCGTGGCGTAGGCGGGCGTGGCGTACGCGGGCTGCGCGTAGGCGGGCTGCGCATGCCCCGGCGCGGAGGACGCCGCGGGCGGGGCCGCGTCCGCGGGCGTCGAGGCGTCGGCGGGACGCTCGTAGGGCAGTGTGGCGGCGGTGTCGGAGGCGGAAGGGAAGGTGCCGCCCCGGGAGGAGGAATCGGAGGTCGGAGTCGTCATGCGCCCACTCTCGTGCGCGTCGTGAGGCGAAGGGCATGGAACGGCCATGAGGCCGCTATGAGCGCGCACGACCGGACTCCCCATGCGCCACATGGGTCCCTCAGGTTTACACCGATCACCGCCAGCCCCTAGAGTTGGGGGGATCACAGGGAAGGGTCGTGGGGGAATGGCAGAACTGCCCGACGTGCGGTTTCTCACGGTCGCCGAGGTCGCCGACATCATGCGCGTCTCGAAGATGACCGTCTACCGGCTCGTCCACTCCGGCGAGCTCCCCGCCGTGCGCTTCGGACGCAGCTACCGGGTACCGGAGTCCGCCGTGACGGCCATGCTCGAGGTGCCCGCCGATCGCCCCGTCGCCGACGCGGGCTGACGGGCTGGACCCATCCGGCGATGGGCTAGAATGCTCTGAGGCACTTTTCGTGGTGCCCGTTCCCGGACGGCAGCGACTCGCGTCGCCGGGCCGTCCAACCCCTGACATTAGTGAGGTTCCCGTGGGTTCTGTCATCAAGAAGCGCCGCAAGCGCATGGCGAAGAAGAAGCACCGCAAGCTGCTTCGCAAGACGCGCCACCAGCGCCGCAACAAGAAGTAAGCGGCTTCCCTCTCACGCCGACCCGTTGCCAACGGGTCGGCGTTTGCGGTTTCACGGGATACTTGAGGACATGAACGACATCTCGGTCCAGGAGCTCCGCGCGCGCGACGGCGTGCCCCTCATCGACGTGCGCGAGGCGCACGAGTTCGCGGCCGGCCGCGTTCCGGGCGCCGTGAACATCCCGATGTCGGAGCTCGGCGCGCGTCTGGACGAGCTCCCCGCCGAGGCGTTCGACGTCATCTGCGAGGTCGGCGGACGCTCGGCCCGCGTCGTCGAGGCGCTCTCGGCGCGCGGCTACGAGGCGACCAACGTCGCCGGCGGCACGAGCGCATGGCGCGAGGCCGGCTTCGACGTCGAGGCCTGACGGGGATGACCCGGCTCACCCTCATCGGAAAGCCCGACTGCCACCTGTGCGACGTCGCGCGCGAGGTCGTCGACCAGGTGGTCGCCGAGCTCCCCGACGAGACGGCGGACGGCGTGGAGGTGGTCGAGCTGTCGATCGCGGACGACCCCGCCCTCCACGCCGAGTGGTGGGAGAAGATCCCCGTCGTCCTCATCGACGGCCGGCTCCACGGCCACTGGCGCGTCTCACCCGACCGGCTCCGCGCCGCCCTGCTCTCCTGACCCGAAAGGCACCCTCATGGCCATCCGCCACATCGTCCTGTTCCAGCTCGCCGCAGCCGACGACTCCGTGCGCGCGGCGCACGCCGCGGAGGCGAAGCGCCGCCTCGAGGGCCTCGTCGGCGTCGTGCCGGGGCTCGAGTCGCTGACCGTGTCGTCGAACGCCGCGTTCCACGGCACGAACTACGACATCGTGCTCGACTCCGTCTTCCCCGATGTCGCGGCGCTGGAGGCCTACCAGGTGCATCCCGCGCACGTCGAGGTCGCCGACTACATCGGCACCATCCGCAGCGCCCGCGCCGGGATCGACATCGAGATCTGAGTCACCCCGCAGATACGAGAACGCCCCCGCCTCGGCGGGGGCGTTCTCGTATCGGGCTCAGGCCTCGTCGTCCTCCGGCACGAAGTCGACGCCGGCCTCGGCGCGCTGCTCCGGCGTGATCGGGGCGGGCGCGGCCGTGAGCGGGTCGTAGCCGCTGCCGACCTTGGGGAACGCGATGACCTCGCGGATCGAGGCCGCACCGGCGAGCAGGGAGACCACGCGGTCCCAGCCGAACGCGATGCCGCCGTGCGGCGGTGCGCCGAACTGGAAGGCGTCGAGCAGGAAGCCGAACTTCTCCTGCGCCTCGTCCGGGCCGATGCCCATGACCTCGAAGACCCGCTCCTGCACGGCGCGCTGGTGGATTCGGATCGAGCCGCCGCCGATCTCGTTGCCGTTGCAGACGATGTCGTAGGCGTAGGCGAGAGCGTCGCCCGGAGCCTCCTCGAAGCGGTCGATCCACTCGGGCTTGGGCGACGTGAAGGCGTGGTGCACGGCCGTCCAGGCGGAGTGGCCGAGGTCGACGTCGTCGTCCTCGCCCGTCGGCTTGAACAGCGGCGCGTCGACGACCCACACGAACGACCAGGCGTTCTCGTCGATCTGGCCCGTGCGCTTGGCGATCTCGACACGCGCGGCGCCGAGCAGCGCGCGCGCCTCGCCCGTGCGGCCGGCGGCGAAGAACACCGCGTCGCCGGGCTGCGCGCCCGTCGCGGCCGCCAGGGCCGCGCGCTCGGCGTCGGAGAGGTTCTTCGCGACGGGGCCGCCGAGCTCGCCGTCCTCGCCGAACGTGACGTAGGCGAGGCCCTTCGCGCCGCGCGACTTCGCCCAGTCCTGCCACGCGTCGAACTGACGGCGGGGGAGCGAGGCGCCGCCCGGGTGCACGACCGAGCCGACGTACTCCTGCTGGAACACGCGGAACGTCGTGTCGGCGAAGAACTCCGCGAGCTCGACGATGGCGTTGCCGAACCGCAGGTCGGGCTTGTCGGAGCCGTAGAGGCGCATGGCGTCGGCGAACGTGATCCGCTCGATGGGCCGCGGGATCTCGACGTCGATGAGCTGCCACAGCGCCGCGACGATCTCCTCGCCGAGCGCGATGACGTCCTCCTGGTCGACGAAGCTCGCCTCGATGTCGAGCTGCGTGAACTCGGGCTGGCGGTCGGCGCGGAAGTCCTCGTCGCGGTAGCAGCGGGCGATCTGGTAGTACCGCTCGATGCCGCCCACCTGCAGCAGCTGCTTGAACAGCTGCGGCGACTGCGGAAGGGCGTACCAGCTGCCGGGGCTGAGGCGGGCCGGCACGAGGAAGTCGCGCGCGCCCTCCGGGGTCGAGCGGGTGAGCGTCGGCGTCTCGACCTCGACGAAGTCGTGGCCCTCGAGCACGCGGCGAGCCGCGGCGGAGGCCTTCGAGCGCAGGCGCATCGCGGCGGCGGGTGCCGGACGGCGCAGGTCGAGGTAGCGGTGCTTGAAGCGCGCGTCCTCGCCGACGGTCTCCGTGCCGTCGAGCGCCGTGGACACCTGGAAGGGCAACGGCGCCGACTCGTTGAGCACCTCGACCTCGGAGGCGATGACCTCGATGTCGCCCGTCGCGAGGTTCGCGTTGGCGTTGCCGTCCGGACGCTGCGACACCTCGCCCGTGACCTTCAGGACGAACTCGCTGCGCAGCGGGTGCGCCGTCTCCTCGTCGCGGATGACCACCTGGGCGATGCCGGACGCATCGCGCAGATCGATGAAGGCGACGCCTCCGTGATCGCGACGGCGGTCGACCCAGCCCGTGAGGGTGACGGTCTGACCGATGTGCTCGGCTCGCAGGGAGCCGGCCGTATGAGTGCGGAGCACGGGGGATCCTCCTGAAGGGGAAAGGGAACCGCACCATTCTACGGGCGCGCCGTGCGGCACCCGCCCAGGGCCATCCGATCGACCGCGCACAGGAATCCCCGATCCTCGACCGATATCTTCGAGACCACGAGCACCCCCGCCGCATACGACGGAAAGGCACCTCCATGACGACGACCGAGATCGCGGCCGCCGCCGATCAGGGCTCCTGGCTCTCCACCCTCGTGGACGCCGTGGTGGGGCTCATGGACGTGATCGGGCCCTACGGCGCCGGCGTCGCCATCGCCGCGGAGAACCTCTTCCCGCCGCTGCCGAGCGAGGCCATCCTCCCCATGGCGGGCCTCGCCGCGAGCCGCGGGTCGTTCGCGCTGTGGGAGGCCGTCCTCTGGACGACCGTCGGCTCGCTCCTCGGAGCCCTGCTGCTCTACGGCATCGGGGCGTGGTTCGGCGTCGATCGCCTCCGCCGCATCGCCGCGAGGCTGCCGCTCGTCGACGCGAAGGACGTCGACCGCACGGTCGCCTGGTTCGAGAAGCACGGCGGCAAGGCCGTGTTCTTCGGGCGCTTCGTCCCCATCTTCCGCAGCCTCATCTCGATCCCGGCCGGCGTGGTGCGGATGCCGCTGTGGCGGTTCGCGCTCCTCACGACGCTTGGGAGCCTCATCTGGAACACGGCGTTCATCCTCGTCGGGTGGTACCTCGGCGAGGCCTGGCACATCGTCGAGCAGTACATGGACGTCGTGCAGAACGTCGTCATCGTGGGCGTCGTGGCCGCCGTGGTGTGGTTCGTCGTCGTGCGCGTGCGGGCGCAGCGCGCTGATCGCCGCGCCGAGCAGGCAGACGGCGCGGAGGTCCCCGCCGCCGACTGACGCGGGTAGCGTGGGGGCGTGCCAGCCGAACGACTCCACCTCGTCCGCCACGGCGAGGTCTTCAATCCGCTGCGTGTGCTCTACGAGCGCATCCCCGGTTTCCGGCTGAGCGACGACGGCAGGCGGATGGCCCGTGCGGCCGCCGAGCACGTCAGGGGCCTCGACCGCCCCGTGTCGTCGCTCGTGTGCTCGCCCCTCGAGCGCACACGCGAGTCGGCCGAGCCGTTCGCCGAGCTCTTCGACCTCGAACCCGTGCCCGACGAGCGCGTGATCGAGCCGTGGAACTCCTTCGCCGGCAAGCGGATGAGCCGGGCCGTGCTCGTTCCCGGCAACTGGTGGCTGCTGCGCAACCCCTCCCGGCCGAGCTGGGGCGAGCCGTACCGGCAGGTCGCCGACCGCGTCGGCGCCGCGATGGACGACGCCTGGGATGCGGCGGACGGGGGCGACGTCGTCGTCGTCACGCATCAGGCGCCGATCTGGATCACGCACCTGTCCGTCGCCGGCCTGCCGCTGCGGCACGATCCGCGCACGCGCCGCTGCGCGCTCTCGAGCGTGACGTCGTTCGAGCGGAAGGGCGATGTGTGGCGCGAGGTCGACTACGCGGAGCCCGCGCCCACGACGGGCGCCGTCGACGTCGGCGCCGTCTGACGCCGTTCACCCGGCGGCCCCCTGCGGGACCGCCGACCTTCACCGCCGGGCCCTCGCGCGTACCCCCGCCGTTCACATGAGCCGCCGACCGTAGAAGGCCAGCGGGAGGCGCCCGCGGCGGAGGTCATGTGAGCGGTTCGGACGGACGGGCGATCCACGCCCGCGCGGTGGTCACCGACTTCGACGGCGTCCACACCGACGACACCGCCCTCGTCGACGCCGACGGCCGCGAGCTCGTGCGGGTCAGCCGCTCCGACGGCATGGGCGTCGCGCTGCTGCGTCGCGCGGGCATCCCGTTCCTCATCCTCTCCACGGAGACCGACGGCGTCGTGTCGGCCCGCGCGAGGAAGCTCCGCGTCGACGTGCGCCAGGGGCTCGAAGACAAGGCCGCGGCGCTGCGCGACTGGGCGGACGGGCAGGGCGTCCCGCTCGCCGACGTCGCGTACCTCGGCAACGACGTCAACGACCTCGCCTGCCTCGCGATCGTGGGATGGCCCGTGGCCGTGCCGGGGTCTCATCCCGATGTGCTCGGCGCCGCGCGCATCGTCCTCGACCGGGCGGGCGGCGACGGGGCCGTCCGCGAACTGGCGGAGCGCGTCCTGCGTTCGCGCGCCGGCGGCGCCCTCGCGGGAGCCGGCGCATCCACCCCGTCCTCATCATCCTCGGAGGAGAACCCATGACGGTCACGATCGGCACGCGCACGCTCGGCGCGGAGCACCCCACCTACGTCATCGCGGAGATCGGCCTCAACCACAACGGCTCGGTCGACATCGCGAAGGAACTCGTCGACGTCGCCGCGGCGGCGGGCGCAGACGCCGTCAAGTTCCAGAAGCGCACGCCCGAGATCTCGACCCCCGCGCACATGCGCGACGTCCCGCGCGAGACGCCGTGGGGCACGATGACCTACCTCGAGTACCGGTACCGCGTGGAGTTCGGCCGCGACGAGTACCGGGAGATCGGCGCGCACGCGGACGCGCTCGGCCTCGACTGGTTCGCCTCGCCGTGGGACGAGCCGTCGGTCGCCTTCCTCGAGGACCTCGACGTCGTCGCGCACAAGGTCGCGTCGGCGAGCCTCACCGACGACGGCCTGCTGACCGCCCTGCGCGACACGGGCAAGCCCGTCATCCTCTCCACGGGCATGTCGACGATGGAGCAGATCGACCGCGCCGTCGACCTCCTCGGCACCGAGCGGCTCGTGCTGCTGCACGCGACCTCGACCTACCCGCTGCCGCTCGACGAGGCGAACCTGCGCATGATCCCGACGCTGCAGCAGCGCTTCGCCGGCGTGCCGGTGGGGTACTCGGGGCACGAGACCGGGCTCGCCCTCTCGCTCGCGGCGGTCGCGCTCGGCGCCGTCGCGGTCGAACGCCACATCACGCTCGATCGCGGCATGTGGGGGTCGGACCACGCCGCGTCGATCGAGCCGCAGGAGCTCGCCGCCCTGGTGGCGGGCATCCGCGAGATCGAGCCAGCGCTCGGCGACGGCGTGAAGCGCGTCTTCCCGGGCGAGCTCGCCCCCATGGCGAAGCTGCGTCGCGTGGGCGCCGCGGTCTGACGCTCCCGCGCCGTACAGCATCGACCCAGGTGACGCAAAGGCGCGAACGTAGGATGGGGGCTGTGCGAAAGCCCACCGCAGCCCCCGTCTCCCGCGCCCCTCGGATGCGCCGTGCGCTCGCGGCGGCAGCGGTCGTCGCAGTGGGCGCCGGCCTCGCCGCGTGCGCCGCGGATCCCGTCGCCGAGGCCTACCAGAACGGCACGAACCAGGGCTACATCCCGAGCGACTTCCGCGTGAAGGAGATCCCCGAGGGCGAGCGCGGCGAGCCCGTCGAGTGGGCGGGCGTCACGGAGGACGGCGACGAGCTCACGAGCGACGACGTCGCGGGCGACGTCACGGTCGTGAACTTCTGGTACGCCGCGTGCGGCCCGTGCCGCGTCGAGGCGGCCGACCTCGAAGCGGTCTGGCAGGAGTACGAGGGCGATGGCGTGTCGTTCGTGGGCGTCAACACCTACGACCAGGCCGACACCGCGAAGGCGTTCGCCGAGCAGTGGGGCGTGACCTACCCCAGCCTCATCGACATCGACGACGGGCGCGCCAAGCTCGCCTTCGCGGGGGCCACATCGATCGCGGCGACGCCGACGACCCTCGTACTCGACACGGAGGGGCGCATCGCCGCCGTGCTCATCGGCCAGCTCGAGGGAGCGTCGATCCTCTCCACGCTCGTGGCCGACACGCTCGCGGAGTCGGCGTGACGCCCGCGGGCGCGGCGTCGTGAGCCTCGACGCCGTCGTCTTCGGCGGGGCGCTGTGGCTCGCGATCCCCATCGCGATGCTCGCGGGGCTCGTCTCGTTCGTCTCGCCGTGCGTGCTGCCGCTCATCCCGGGCTACCTCGGCTTCATCGGCGGCGCCGTCGCGCCACGCGGAGGGGCGGATGGCGCGGTGCCGGGGGGCTCTCGCGGCCGGCTCGTGGGCGGCACGCTCCTCTTCATCGCCGGGTTCACGCTCGTCTTCGTCTCGATCATCGTGCTCGGCGGCCTCGCGGGAGGCGCCATGGCGCGCTTCAGCGTGCTCTACGGCGACCTCGTCACGCGCATCCTCGGCGTCGTCGTCGTCGTGATGGGCGTGGTGTTCCTCGGGTTCCTCGGCTTCGCGCAGCGGATCGCGCGCCCCCAGGTCAAGAGCGGCCTCGGCCTCGTCGGCGCGCCGCTGCTCGGCATCGCGCTGGGCCTCGGCTGGGCGCCGTGCATCGGCCCCACGCTCACCGCCATCATGTCGATCGCGTTCCTGCAGGGCGACGGATGGCGCGCCGGCGTGCTGGGGCTCGCCTACTCCCTCGGGCTCGGCATCCCGTTCCTCCTCGTGGCGCTCGGCTTCGGCTGGGCCACGCGCTCCACGGCGTTCCTGCGCCGGCACATCCGCGCCGTCAACATCGTCGGCGGCGCGCTCCTCATCGTCCTCGGCCTCCTCATGGTCACGGGCGTGTGGACCGACATCATGTCGCGCCTCGGTGCGCTCTTCGGCACGATCGAGGCGCCGCTGTGACCGCCGACCGGAAGGGCACCGTGACCGACACGCGCGACGGCAGCGAGCCGCTGCGGCCATCCGACCACGTCGACGGCGACGAGCAGATCACGCAGCCGACGCTGGGCTTCACCGGGTGGCTGCGATGGGGATGGCGTCAGCTGACGAGCATGCGCACGGCGCTCGTGCTCCTGCTCCTCCTCGCGATCGCCGCCGTGCCAGGATCGATCTTCCCGCAGCGGATGGCGAACCCCAACGGCGTCACGCAATGGGAGAGCGAGAACCCCGACCTCTTCCCCGTGCTCGATGCGCTGCAGCTGTTCGACGTGTACCAGTCGGCATGGTTCTCGGCCGTCTACATCCTGCTGTTCGTCTCGCTCATCGGGTGCATCCTGCCGCGCACGAAGCACCACTGGAAGGCGCTCCGCACGCGACCGCCGCGGACGCCCGCCCGGCTGAAGCGCCTCGACGACTTCCGCGAAGAGCGCGTCGACGCGGAGGACACCGACGCCGAGGCCGCGCACGCGATCGATCTCGCCGCAGCGCAGCTGAGATCCCAGGGGTACCGCATCGAGCGCTACGACGGCCGGGGGTCGTACTCCGTCTCCGCCGAGCGCGGCTACCTCCGCGAGACCGGCAACCTCGTCTTCCACGCCGCGCTCGTCGGCGTTCTGCTCACGGTCGGCATCGGCGGCGGCTTCGCGTACACGGGCCAGCGCGTCGTCGTGGAGGGCACGACCTTCGTCAACACCCTCCTCGACTACTCCTCCATGAACAGGGGCCGCTTCGTCTCCGAGACGGCGCTGTCGCCCTACGCCATGAAGCTCGACTCGTTCGACGTCAGCTACGTCGAGTACGGCGCGGCGGGCTCCGGCCAGGCGGGCGACTTCTCGGCCAATGTCACGGTGACGCACACCGACGGCTCCCAGAGCGAGGAGGCCGTGGTCGTCAACCATCCGCTCCAGCTCGACGGCGACGCCATCTACCTCCTCGGAAACGGCTACGCGCCCACCATCACGGTGCGCGACGCCAACGGCGACATCGTCTTCCGCGACTCGGTGCCGTTCCTGCCGCAGGACGCCGCCATGACGTCGACGGGCGTCGTGAAGGTGACCGACGGCCTTCCGGAGCAGCTCGGGATGGTCGGATTCTTCTATCCCACGCAGGTCGCGCTCGACACGGGGGCGTTCGCCTCCGCCTACGGCGACCTGCTGAACCCCGCCCTCACGCTCAACATCTACGCGGGCGACCTCGGCATCGACGACGGCACGCCCCGATCGGTCTACGCGCTCGACGTCACGGGGCTCGAGCAGCTCACGGGCGGCGACACCGGCGTCGACTCGATCGAGCTCGCCCCCGGCGAGACAGCGGATCTGCCCGACGGCATGGGAACCATCACGTTCGAGGACGAGACACCGGAGGACGCCCCGTCCGACGTCGGCTACACCGAGTCGGTCAAGCGGTTCGCGTCGCTCCAGATCCATCACGACGCCTCGGCCGTCGGCGTGCTGGTCTTCGCCGTGCTCGCGACGCTCGGCCTCCTCGTCGCGCTGTTCGTGCCGCGCCGCCGCATGTGGGTGAAGGCGACGCCGGACGGCGACGGCGTGCGCCTCGAGTACGCCGCGCTCGCCCGCGGCGAGGATCCCGCCCTCGCCGCCGCCGTCGACCAGCTGCGCGATCGGCACCGCGCGGCGATGGACTCCTGACGGCCTCCCGACCGAACCCGAAACCTAGGATGGACCCATGCAGCTCGATGCCGTGACGCTGGACACCTTCTCCGTCGTCCTCGTGTGGACGGCGGTCTCCCTCTACGTGATCGCGTTCATCGCGTACGCCGTCGACCTCGCGAACCGCTCGCAGTCGTCGCTCGTCGCGAAGGACGCGGCGCAGGCGAGGCAGCTCGCGGGCGTCGGCGCGCGCGCCGCGACGGCCACGGGGCCCGAGGCGCCCGCCCAGACGACGCCCCCGCGCTACGTGTGGGGTCGGATCGGCACGTCGATGGCGTGGCTCGGGTTCGTCTTCCACCTCGGGGCGACGGTGCTGCGCGGCGTCGCTTCGGGGCGCGTGCCGTGGTCGAACATGTACGAGTTCGCCATGACGGGGACGCTCCTCATCACGGCCGTCTACCTCGGCGTGCTGTTCTGGAAGGACCTGCGCTTCCTCGGCGCCTTCATGACGGGTCTCGTCACCGTGCTGCTCGGCGCGTCGTCGATGTTCTACGTCGAGATCGTGCCGCTCATGGACCCGCTCAAGTCGATCTGGCTCGTCATCCACGTGTTCGTCGCCTCGCTCGCGACGGCGTTCCTCGCGCTCGCCTTCGGCCTCTCCGTGCTGCAGCTGCTGCAGGCGCGGCGAGAGCGCCTGGCCGTGGCGGCGGAGGGAGCGGCTCCGCGGCGCAGCATGCTCCGGACCATCCCGAGCGCCGAGGCGCTCGAGGGCCTCGCGTACCGGTTCGCCATCATCGGCTTCATCTTCTGGACCTTCACGCTCATCGCTGGCGCCGTGTGGGCCAACGACGCGTGGGGACGCTACTGGGGCTTCGACACCAAGGAGGTCTGGACGTTCATCATCTGGGTCCTCTACGCGGGATACATCCACGCGCGCGCGACGCGCGGCTGGCGCGGCACGCGATCGGCGTGGCTGTCGATCGTCGGCTTCGTGGCGGTCATCTTCAACTTCACGATCGTCAACATGTTCTTCGAGGGGCTGCACGCGTACAGCGGCCTGAGCTGACGCACGTGTGAAGCCCCTGGACGCCGCCCGACCCGGTCTGCATAGGCTGGTCGGATGGCCGGGACGGGGAGACTGCACGCGCTCGACGGCGTGCGGGGAGCGGCGGCGCTCGTCGTCGTGCTCTACCACGCGAGCCTCATCGCGCAGCCCTTCGCCGACGACGGCACGGCCCGGCTGATCTGGGAGACCGCGACGGAGACGCCCCTCAAGCTCGGATTCGCGGGCACCGAGGCTGTGCAGGTGTTCTTCGTCCTGTCGGGTCTCGTCATCACGCTTCCCGCCCTCCGCGACGGGTTCTCCTGGCCGGGCTACGCGGTCTCGCGCCTCGTCCGCCTCTACCTGCCGGTGTGGGCGGCCATCCTCCTCGCCGTCCTGCTCGTCGTCGTGCTCCCTCGCGACGAGGCCGCCGTGACGGCCGACGCGTGGATCGTCAACGCGAACATCGTCTTCCCCGACTGGCAGCTCGCCCTGCGCGAGGCGACGCTGACACCCGCGTCGTACGACACCGTCAACACGCTGTGGTCGCTGCGGTGGGAGCTGCTCTTCAGCGTCCTCCTGCCCGCTTACGTGGCGATCGCCCTGCTCGTGCGGCGGTGGGCCCGGAGCGCCGCGGCTCTGTGCGTGCTCGCGATGGTCGTCGGCCGCGTCTTCGACGAGGCGCCCTTCGATCTCGACGCCCTCGTCTACCTGCCGACGTTCTTCCTCGGCTGCCTGATCGCCGTGCGCCTCGATGACATCCGGGAATGGGCGGGGGCGCGGCGACGCCCGGTGTTCTGGGCGGCGGCCACGGCCGCATCGGCGCTCGTCCTCATCGCGGCGTGGTGGACGCGGCCCTTCGTCCCGCGCTCCACGCCGCTCGGCGACGCGCTGTGGGGGCTCGCGGGCGCAGGGGCGGCGGGCCTCATCCTCGTCGCGATCGGCTCTCCTCTCGCCTCGCGCGCGCTGTCCTCGCCGCCGCTGCGGTGGCTCGGCGAGATCTCCTTCAGCCTCTACCTCGTGCACGCGCCGCTCCTCGCGACCCTCGCGTTCGCATGGGGCGACGCGCACTGGATGGCCGTCGCCGCCGTCGGCGTTCCCGCGAGCCTCGCGCTCGCATGGGCGTTCTTCCGGGTCGTCGAACGGCCGGCGCACCGGGCGGCGCGCGCGGCGGGATCGCGCGCGGCCGCCGTGTTCAGCCGGTCTTCCGGCGACGGGCGCGACGCATCGCCCGCGCCCACGCGCGCGTGACGGCCTCGTCCGAGTAGGCCCGCGCTGTGCGCACGGCCGCTCGCCGCATCCGCGCGCGCTCGCGCTCGGGCAGGTCGCGCAGGCGCACGATGGCGCTCGCGAGGGCTTCCTCGTCGCCCGCAGGCACGAGGAAGCCGTTCTCGCCGTCGCGGATGATGTCGGCCGGCCCGTACGGCACGTCGTAGGCGATCGGCAGGCATCCCGCCGCCATGGCCTCGACGAGGACGAGCGGGAAGCCCTCCGACGTCGACGTCGAGAGGAGGAACGAGGCGCGCGTGAGCTCGGCGGAGGCATCGGGGGAGTAGCCGCGCAGCCGGACGCGCTCGTCGGCGGATGCCGAGAGCGCGCCGTGCTCCTCGCCCTCGCCCCAGACATCGAGCGAGACGTCGGCGCCCGCATCGGCGGCGGCCCGCACGGCGCGCATCGCATGGCCGACGCGCTTGCGCTGCGTCAGGCTCGCGAGCATGACGCCTCGACCAGGCTCCCTCCCCGCGGTCACCGGGGCAGACGGCAGGTCGCGGCCGTTCGGCACCACCTCGAGCCCCGCATGCGGACCGAGCAGCGCGACGACGTCGTCGCGCTGGCGCGGGGTGAGGAGCACGACGGCGTCGAAGCCGTCGAGGTCCTCGAACACGCGGCGCCGCGACTCGCGCAGGCGGCCGTGCGGTCGGCGGGTGCCGACGAGGTGGGAGGCATGCACGACGTGCATCGTCACGACGTGGGGGCGGCGATACGCGATCGCCCACTGCGCGACGGTCTTGCTGTCGACGACGACGAACGAGGGCTCGCCGCTCGTCACGGCGTCGAGCCACGCGCGGTACAGATGCGCGATGCGCCCCCACGAGCGCACGGGGGTGCCGTCGACACCGCACAGGACGACCGACTTGCCGCCCGGCGTGCCCCGTACGCCCACGTCGCGGCGCTCGGACAGCAGGAGCGATCCGTCGAGCCGGAAGTGATCGGTCTGCAGGATGGCGCCGTCCGGCGCACGGCGCACGCGGCTCAGGACCCGGCCATCCCGCGTCCGCTCGTCGATGCGCTCACCGGGTGCGGGCGGCAGCGCGGAGATCGGCGTGAACGGGTGGCGGTCGAGCGCCAGCGAGCCGCCGGGCAGGGGATGGCCGCGCAGCCAGTCCCACAGGTTGACGAGCTCGACGCCCTCGGCGAGGCGCCCCGCTGCTCGGAGCCGCTCGGCGCGCGCCGGGTAGTCGGGGTCGGGGTCGAGCGTGAGGACCGAGACCGGCTCGCCGCCGAGGCGCGAGAAGGCCGCGCTCCGATGCAGCAGCGCCGACGTCATCCCTCCCGCCTCGTCGGCCACCGCCCAGGTGAGCGCGTACTGCGCGCCGGGCGGGAGTCGGACACCGCGCGAGAGCATGCGGACGAGGGTAGCTGCGGCATCTGAGGGATGCACGAGCTTGACAACCTGTTGCTTTGTGTTGTTTTGAGTTGTACTCTGTGGGAATCCGAAGGAGGACGCATGTACGCGACGGAGCGCAGGGAGCTCATCGAGCAGGCACTCGCCGACGACGCGCGAGTCGCCGTCGCCGAACTGGCCGAGCGGCTGGCCGTCACGACCGAGACCGTCCGGCGCGACCTCGCCGTCCTCGAGCGGGCGGGCGTCCTGCGCCGCGTGTACGGCGGCGCCGTGCCCGCGGGCCGCGGCAGCCTCGCCGAGGCGGACCTGCGCGAGCGGGCAGGGCGCAGCGGAGCCGCCAAGCGCGCCATCGCGGAGCGCGCGGCTGCCGAGATCGGGGACGGCTTCGCCGGCTCGCTCCTGCTCGACGCCGGGACGACCACGGGTGCGCTCGCCGACCTGCTCCCCGCCCGGCTGGCGGGAGCGAGGGCGGAGGTCGTGACGCACGCGATCGCGCTCGCCGCAGGCCTCAGCACCGCCGATGTCGCGCTCTCGGTCATCGGCGGGCGCGTCCGCGGCATCACGGGTGCGGCGGTCGGCGCGCGCACGGTCGACGCCATCGAGGCGCTCCGACCCGAGATCGCGTTCATCGGGACCAACGGCCTCTCCGCCGAGTTCGGCCTCAGCACGCCCGACCCCGACGAGGCAGACGTGAAGGGGGCGATCGTGCGCTCCGCACGTCGCGTCGTCCTGCTCGCCGACGCGACGAAGTTCGGCGAGGAGTCGCTGCAGCGCTTCGCGCGCCTCGACGAGATCGACGTGCTCGTGACCGACGCCGCGCCGGAGGGGGACCTGGCCGCCGCCCTCCGCGACGCCGGTGTGGAGGTGCGGGTCGCATGATCGTCACGCTCACGGCCAACCCGGCCCTCGACAGGACCATCGCGCTGGACGCGCCCCTCGCACCCGGCGAGGTGCAGTCGGCGTCCTCCGTGCAGGAGGACGCGGCGGGCAAGGGCGTCAACGTGGCACGCGTGCTCGGCGCCTTCGGCGCCGAGGCGCTCGCCGTGCTGCCGGTCGCCGACGACGACCCGTACCGGCGTCTCCTGCCGCCCGAGCTCCCCGTGCGCACGATCGCCGCTCCCGCGGCTGCGCGCGTCAACCTCGCGCTCACCGACGCCGCCGGCGAGACGACGAAGATCAACCTCGCGGGCGCGCCGCTCGGAGCCGCCGTCGTCGACGCGCTCGTCGACGCGGTCGTGCACGCCGCGGACGGCGCCGACTGGCTCGCCCTCTGCGGATCGCTCCCCGCCGACGCCCCCGACGACCTGTACGCGCGCATCATCGCCGAGGTGCGCCGCCGTGCGGCGGCTCCGCCGCGCATCGCCGTGGACGCGACAGGCGCGGCGCTCGCCGCTGTGGTCTCCGCCGCCGACGAGATCGGACCCGTCGACCTCGTGAAGCCCAACGAGCACGAGCTCGCGCAGCTCGTGGCCGACATCGTCCCCGGCTCCGATCGCGGCGCGCTGCTCGCCGAGGTGCGCGGCGACGCCGTGGGCGCATCCGCACGGCTGGCGCGCCGAATCGTGCCGATCGCGGCGCGCACCGCCCTCGTCACGCTCGGCGGCGACGGTGCCCTGCTGGTCGACGCCGACGGCATATGGCACGCCGGCATCCCCGCCGGCGTCGAGGTGCGCAGCACCGTGGGGGCGGGCGACAGCTCGCTCGCCGGCTATCTGCTCGCCGAGCTGCGCGGCGCCGACGCAGCGGAGCGGCTGCGCTCCGCCGTGCGCTGCGGCTCCGCGACCGCGTCGCTCCCCGGCACGCGGCTCGCGACCCCCGCCGACCTCCCGTCCGGCGACATCCCCGTCCGCCCGCTCGTCTGAGCCGGCGGCCATCCCCCACCCGACACCCCCAGGAGGGCCCCGTGTCCACCACACCGTCCACCATCACCCCGCGGCTCGTCAGCCTCGATGCGCCGCTCGGAGACGACAAGGAAGCCGTGCTCCGCGCCCTCTCGGCGCGCTTCGTCGCAGAGGGCAGGGCCGTCGACGCCGACGCGCTCTTCGCCGCCGCGTGGGCACGCGAGGAGACCGACGCGACGGGCCTGCCGGGCGGCATCGCCATCCCGCACGCGAAGAGCGCGACGGTGACGGCCGCGTCGCTCGCGTTCGCCCGGCTGCGCCCCGGCGTCGACTTCGGCGCCGACGACGGCCCCGCCGACATCGTCTTCATGATCGCCGCGCCCGACACGGCGGCGGAGGAGCACCTCGCCGTGCTGTCGTCGCTCGCGCGGCACCTCATGGACGAGGACTTCCTCTCCGCCCTGCGCGCCGCGTCGACGGCCGAGGAGGCCGTGGGCATCGTGCGCCGCGCCATCGGAGAGGAAGAGGCCGCGCCCGCTCCCGTCGCGACGCCCGCTCCCGCTCCCGTCGCCGCCGACGGCCTGCGGATCGACGGACGCCCCGCGCGCATCGTCGCCGTCACGGCCTGCGCGACGGGTATCGCGCACACCTACATGGCGGCCGATGCGCTCACAGCGGCCGCGACGAAGGCCGGCGTCGAGTTCGCCGTCGAGCCGCAGGGCTCGAGCGGGTTCGACCCGTTCGCGTCGCAGACCATCCGCGACGCCGACGCGGTCATCTTCGCGGTCGACGTCGACGTGCGCGAGCCGCAGCGCTTCGCCGGCAAACCCGTCGTGCGCCGCTCGGTGAAGGCCGGCATCGAGCACGCGGGCGAGCTCATCGAGGCGGCCGTCTCCGCTGCGCAGGATCCGGCGGCCGAGCGCGTGAGCGGATCGGCCGATGCCGCATCGGGGCCCGAGCAGCGCGAGTCGATCGGGGCGCGCGTGAAGCGCGTGCTCCTCACGGGCGTGTCGTACATGATCCCGTTCGTCGCGGGCGGCGGTCTCCTCATCGCGCTCGGCTTCCTCTTCGGAGGGTTCGACATCACCGACAACGCGGGCGAGATCGTCGTGGGCAACGCCCTGTGGAATCTGCCGGCGGGAGGGCTCCTCGAGTACCTCGGCGCCGTGTTCTTCCAGATCGGCAGCATCTCGATGGGCTTCCTCATCGCGGCGCTCGCGGGGTACATCGCCTTCGCGATCGCCGACCGGCCCGGCATCGCGCCGGGATTCGTCGCGGGGTCCGTGGCCGTGCTCATGAGCGCCGGCTTCATCGGCGGCATCGTGGGCGGCGTGCTCGCGGGACTCGCGGCGTGGTGGCTCGGATCGCTGAGCGTCCCGCGGTGGCTGCGCGGGCTCATGCCCGTCGTGATCATCCCGCTGCTCGGGTCGATCTTCGCGTCCGGTCTGCTCATCCTGTTCCTCGGATGGCCCATCGCGGCCCTCATGTCGGCCATGACGGACGGCCTCAACGGCCTCGCCGCCTCCGGCCTCATCGTCGTCGTGGGCCTCGTGCTCGGGCTCATGATGTGCTTCGACCTCGGCGGACCCGTCAACAAGGTCGCGTACGCGTTCGCCGTCGCGAGCCTCGGTGCCGCGTCCGAGACGAACACCGTGCCGTATCTCATCATGGCCGCCGTCATGTCGGCGGGCATGGTGCCGCCGCTCGGCATGGCGCTCGCCTCGACCATCCTCGCGCCGAAGGCGTTCACCGCCCCCGAGCGCGAGAACGGCAAGGCGGCATGGCTTCTCGGAGCGTCGTTCATCTCGGAGGGCGCGATCCCGTTCGCCGCAGCTGACCCGCTGCGCGTCATCCCCGCCTCGATGCTCGGCGGCGCCGTCACGGGTGCGCTGTCGATGGTGTTCGGCGTCGGCTCGCGCGCCCCGCACGGCGGCGTCTTCGTCGCGTTCGCGATCGACCCCATCTGGGGCTTCGCGCTCTCGGTCGTCGCGGGCACGATCGTCACGGCGCTCGCGGTCGTCGTCCTGAAGACCTTCGCCCGTCGTCGCGTCGACGCCGTCGCGGAGCCCGTGCTCGCCGCCGCCTGATCCGCCGCCGCGAACTGCGACCTGGGCGAGGTGATGTCTCGCCCGGGTTGCAGTTCGCGGCCGTCTGGGGCGGTTTCGGGACCGGATCTGCGACCTCGGCGAGGGGGAGAGGGCGCCGGAACCGGGGCGAGGGCGTCAGGTCCTCAGGTCGGCGAGGGCCTTCTCGAGGCGGCGGGTGCGCGTCGCCTCCTGCTTCGCCTCGGCGATCGAGCGGGCGATCTCCTTGCGGCGTGTGAACGACAGCGCCTCGAACGCCGTGCGCGCGACCCCGTCGGCCGCGAGCGCCGCGACGAGCTCGGGCGGCACCTCCACGGTCCGCTCTGCGTCATCGAGCGCGATCTCGACCTCGACCTCGTCGCCGATCTCGACGCCGAGCTGCGCGCGGGCCGCCTTGCTGAGCCCGAGCATGTTCTCGCCGCCCATCCGCGCGATGCGCAGCCGTGCCGTGGCACCGCCGATCGTGACGACGACGGGCGGGTTCTTCGCGGATCCGAGTGCCGCGACCTGCGCGTCGTCCAGCAGGATGGCCGCGGCGGGCCCGCGGGCGTGGATCGTCGTGTGCAGCGTCAGCGCGGTCATGCGCTCAGGGTAGCGCTGCGGCGGAGGCCCGGGAGGGCCTCCGCCGCAGCGCGGGCGGTCAGCCCGCGAGCACGGCCTTCGCCGACACCGTCCGCCGTGCCGTCACGGCGAGGATCGTCGCGACGAACGCCAGCACGGCCCACACCACGAGCCCCGTGATCGCGGTGCCCGCGCCGCCCGCATCGGCGATGACGGCGAGCAGCGCATCGTACGCGGGAGCCGTCGGGAGCGCGGAGGCGAGATCCCCCAGCAGCCCGGGCGTCGTCGAGACGATGCCCGTGGCGACCGCGAGGGTTCCGGCGATCGCCGAGACCCAGCGACCCGCGCCGCCGAGCACGGCGACGAGCGCCTGGTTGATCGCCGCGAACGCGACGCCGGCGAGCGCGCTGACGCCGAGCAGCGCCCAGAACTCGGCCGCCTCGTAGCCGGCGGCGATCTGAACGACGCCCGCAACGAGGGCGCCCTGCGCGAGGCCGATGAGCGCGCCCGGCAGCAGCGCGCGCCCCGCGAGCGCCCCCGACGAGCGCCGCGACGTCAGCGCGCTCGCGGTGACGGGGCGCAGCGCGATGAACGTCGCGAGGCTGCCGAACCACAGCACGACGGCGACGAGCAGGGGGATGGCCGATGCGCCGAAGAGCTCCAGGTCGCCCGCGCTCGAGGTGACGGGGGAGGAGACGGCGCTCGCGAGCGAGGCGGCCTCGTCGTCGGTGTACGACGGCAGCGCGTCGACGGCCTGGCCGAGCCCGTCGCCGAGCTCCGTGGCGCCGTCGCCGAGCTGTCCGATGCCGGTGCCCAGGTCGGCTGCGCCCGTGGCGAGCTGTCCGATGCCGTCGCCGAGCTCGGTCGCGCCGTCGCCGAGCTGTCCGATGCCGGTGCCGAGCTCCGTTGCGCCCGTGGCGAGCTGTCCGATGCCGTCGCCGAGCTCGGTCGCGCCGTCGCCGAGCTGTCCGATGCCGGTGCCGAGCTCCGTCGCGCCTGTGGCGAGCTCGGTCGCGCCGGCGGCGAGCGGCGTCGTGCCGCCCTGCAGCTCGCGCGCGCCGTCGCCGAGCTGCGTCGCGCCCCCGGCCAGCTGCCCGATGCCTGTGCCCAGGTCGGATGCCCCCGTCTGCAGCCCGGTCGCGCCGGTCGCGATCTCGTCGGCTCCCGTCGCGAGCGCGCCGAGTCCCTCGTCTCCGGCGAGGGAGCCGGCGCCCGCCGCCGCCTGCTGGAGCTGGCCAGCGAGCGTCGCGGTCGCCTCGGCATCGAAGGTCGACAGACCCGTCGCGGTGCCGCCCGCCGCCTGCTCCGCCTGGTCGGCGGCACCGGCCAGGGCGGAGAGCTGCGCGCAGTACTCGGCCGCGGCCCCTGAGGCGGCGCAGCCCGCGACGAGCCCGTCGAGCCCGTCGGACACGCCCGTCGTCGCCTGCGCTGCGCCGTCGGCCGCCGTGAAGAGCTCGTTGGGCACGAGCCCGCTCGCCGTGAGCGCCGCGGCGCCTCCATCGAGCTCGGTCTGCATCTCGGCCGCTCCCGAGGCCGCCTGCCGGATGCCGTCGGCGAGCTGCGCGGCGCCCGTCGCGAGCTCACCCGCGCCGTCCGAGAGCTGGGTCGCACCGGTCGCGGCCTCCGTCGCGCCCGTCGCGAGCTCGTCGGCGCCCGTCGCGAGCGCGCCCGCCCCGGTTCCGAGCTGTCCGATGCCGTCGGCGACCTGACCGGCGCCGTCCGACAGCTGCGTGGCGCCGTCCTGCGCGGAGCCCGCGCCGTCGGCGAGCTGGAGCGCGCCGTCCTGCGCCTGCGCCGCGCCCTCGGCGAGCTGGAGCGCCCCGTCCTGCGCCTCGCCCGCGCCGTCGGCGAGCTGCACGGCGCCCTCCTGCGCCGATCCCGCGCCGTCGGCGAGCTGGAGCGCGCCATCCTGCGCCTCGCCGGCTCCGTCGGCGAGCTGGCTCGCGCCGTCGGCGGCGTCGCCCAGCTGGTCGCCGAGCGTCGTGTAGCCGATGAAGACGTTCTCGAGCGTCGACTCCGACAGGGTCGAGCTGAGGGTCGAGGCCGCGACGGCCGCGATCTGGTTCGCGATGGCGCCGTCGACGATGCGCGCGTCGGGCGCCGTCTCGACCTCGATCGTCGCCTGCGCGGGCTCGGCATCCTCGCCGGAGAGCGACTGCGCCGACGACATCGCCGCCGCCGAGAAGTCCTCCGGGATGGTGATGACCGCCTGGTAGGTGCCGTCGGCGATGCCGTCGGCGGCGTCCTCCTCGTTCGACAGCACCCAGTCGAGGTTGCTGTCGAGGTCGTCGGAGCCCTCGACGAGGCCGGCCGCGAGCTGGCGCCCGAGCGGCACCGTCTGGCCGTCGATCTCGGTGCCGTCGTCGACGTTCACGATGGCGGCCGTCATGTTGTCGAGCTGCGCGACGGGGTCGTTGAGCGAGCCGACGAGCACGCCCCCGAGGAGCGCGGGCAGGGCGAGCACGCCGAGCACCGTGAGCCAGGTGACGGGCTTTCGGGCGTTCGCGCGCTCGATGGGGAGCCGGGAGCGGGTCATGCGGTCACCTTCTCGGGAAGCGTGTCGATGTCGGAGACGGCGGGGGCGTCGAAGCCCGCCGAGCGCAGCAGGACGGTCGCGGCGGCGACCTCCCGCGCGGAGGCGACGACCGTGAGGGGCGTCGTCGGGTCCTGGGCATGAGCGGCGTCGCGGAGCGCGGCGGCGACCTGGTCGGCCTGGGCGGCCGTGAGCGTGTCGACGCCGTCGACGACGACGAGCTGCGTGCCGCCGGCGAGCGCGGAGCGCACGACGGCCAGCGGGTCGTCCGCGCCGTCGAGCAGGGCGACGCCGACGTGCCGGCGCACCCAGGCCGCGCGACCGGGGAGCAGATGCCCTGCCACGCGCAGGCGGCCGTCGGCAGGGGTCAGCCGCCCGCCGACGGCGAGCAGGAGGGCTCGGGAGGCCCGCGGGTCGCGGTGCGCGACGACGAGCGCCCCGCCGGGGGCGACGCGCAGCGAGACGTCCTCGACGACCCGGCGGTCGCCATCCGCGATGACGAGGCCGTCGGCCGCGACGACGGCCGTCGACCCGGGCTCCGGCCAGTCGGCGAGCGAGCGCTCGCGCTCGACCGCCTCCCCCTCGATGTCGAAGTGCGGCAGGATCCGCTCGAGCCATGCGGGCATCCACCAGGCGTGGCGCCCCAGCAGCGTCATGACGGCCGGCACGAGCGTCATCCGGATGAGGAAGGCGTCGACAGCGATGCCGACGGCGAGCGCGAGCGCGATGGGCTTGATGCTGCTGTCGCCCTCTGGCACGAAGGCCGCGAACACGGCGAACATGATGACGGCGGCCGCCGTGACGACGCGGGCGGAGGCCGCGAAGCCGCTGTGCACGGCGTCGACCGCGACCTGGTTCGTCCGTCCGAGCCGGCGGGCGGCGTGCACGAAGTCCTCGCGCATGCGCGAGACGAGGAAGACCTCGTAGTCCATCGCGAGCCCGAACAGCACGCCCATGACGATGATGGGCATGAACGCGATGACGGGCCCCGTGCGCGAGACGTGCAGCAGGTCGGCACCCCATCCCCATTCGAAGACGGCGGCGACGACGCCGAACGCGGCGACGATCGAGAGCAGGTAGCCGAGCGCCGCCTTGAGCGGAACCCAGATCGACCGGAACACGATCATCAGCAGGATGAACGACAGGCCGACGACGAAGACGCCGAAGGGAAGCAGCGCCTCGCCGAGCCGGTCGGAGATGTCGATCGACACGGCCGTGAAGCCCGTCACGCTGAGGTCGATGCCGAACTCGTCGAGCCACTCGTCGTGGTGCGCGCGCAGCTCGCGGACGAGCTCGCTCGTCGCGGGGTCGGACGGCCCCGTCTCCGGGATGATCTGCACGATGCCGGTGTCGGCGGTCTCGTTGGGCGTCGCGAGGGCGACCTCGGCGACGCCGTCGATCCCGGCGACGGCGTCGCCCAGGTCCTCCATGAGCCCGAGCGGGTCGTCCGAGGTGACGATCGTCCCCGTGAGGATGAGCGGGCCGTTGAAGCCCTCGCCGAAGTGCTCGCCGACGAGGTCGTAGGTCTGCCGTGCCTCGTTGTCCTCCGGCAGCACGCCGGCGTTCGGCAGGGCGAGACCCAGCTGCGCCGACGGGATGGCCACGATGCCGAGCCCGACGGCGACGGCGATCGTCGTGACGAGCGGATGGCGCGTCACGCCCCTGACCCACCGGGTCGCGAACCCGGGGCGGGCGTCGCCGGTCGCCGTCTCCTCGTCGGCCGGAGCCTGCCGACGAGCGCGCCGCGGCCGGCCGAGCGCCCGCGCGCCGACGAACCCGAGGAAGGCGGGCGTGAGGGTGACGGCGATGAGCACGGCGATCGCGACGGCGACGGCCGCGGCGATGCCCATCGTCGTGAGGAACGGGATGTTCGCGAACCCGAGGCCGATGAGGGCGATGAGCACCGTGACGCCCGCGAACACGACGGCGGAGCCCGCCGTCCCGGTCGCGCGGGCGGCCGACTCCTCCGGGTCGACGCCCTCGCGCACCTGGTCCTGATGCCGCGCTGCGATGAAGAGCGCGTAGTCGATCCCCACCGCGAGGCCCAGCATGAGCGCGAGCATGGGCGTCGTCGACGAGACCGTGGCGAACTGGGTCGCCGCGAGGATGCCGAGCATCGAGACGCCCACGCCGAGGAGCGCGACGCCGAGCGGCAGGCCCGCCAGCACGAACGAGCGGAACGTCACGATGAGCACGAGCAGCGCGATGACGACGCCGACGGCCTCGACGATGGAGAGCGCGGGGAGCTCGGTCGCGTAGAGGTCGCCGCCGAGCTCGAGCGTCGCACCGTCGGGGAGGGCGCCGGCGAGCTCGTGCACGGCG
The DNA here is from genome assembly GCF_039543865.1 of Microbacterium gilvum. Taxonomy (NCBI): domain Bacteria; kingdom Bacillati; phylum Actinomycetota; class Actinomycetes; order Micrococcales; family Microbacteriaceae; genus Microbacterium; species Microbacterium gilvum. The sequence continues at coordinate 78,460 of NZ_BAABKO010000005.1, forward strand.
TCGGCGAAGTCGTCCTTCGTCTCGTCCGCGATCGACGTGCTCTGCCCGGAGAACTGCACCTGCACGATGGCGGCCGTGCCGTCGGCGGAGACGAGGCCGTCGACGAGCTCGCTGTAGGGCGACGTCGTCCCCTCGATGCCGGGGAAGTCGGCGAGCTCGTCGACCTTCTCCTCGATGGGCTCGCGGTACGCGGCGTCCTCGATGTCGTCGCCGTCGGCCGCGACGACGATGAACTGCGCCGCCGTGCCCGACACCTGCGGGAACGTGCGGCTGAGCTGCTCGAGCCCTTCCTGCGCCTCCGTGCCGGGGATGGAGAAGCTGTTCTCGAAGCCCTTGTTGAGGCCGAGCGCGCCGCCGCCCACGACGAGGAGGATGAGGAGCCACGAGCCGAGCACGCGCCAGGGGTGCCGGAACGACCATCGGCCGAGCGATGACAGCAGGGTGGACACGGATGCGCCTCCGGGAGTGAGGGGGGTTTCGATACAGCGCTGTATCCGATACAAGTGTGTATCGTAATCGAGTTCGCGCGCCGCGTGGCTGAGTCCGCGGTGTGAGACGGTGGGATGTCGATGACGGGAGGACCGGGATGGCGGAGGGTGCGACCCGCAGCAGGGAGAACACGCGAGCGCGGCTGCTCGACGCCGCCGCCGAGGTGTTCGCGGAGGTGGGGCTCGGAGAGGCCTCCGTCGAGCGCATCTGCGAGCGGGCGGGGTTCACCCGCGGCGCCTTCTACTCGAACTTCGCGTCCAAGGACGAGATGTTCCTCGAGCTCGCGAAGGCCGTCGCGCGCGACCGCGTCGCGGCCGTCCGCGTCCGCGTCGCCGAGATCGACGTGGCGGAGGAGCTCGGCGTGGAGGCCGACGATGCGGCGTCGATCATCCGCGTGCTCGACGTCATCGGCGACGACCGCGTGAGCACGCTCCTCATGCACGAGATCAACATCCACGCCATGCGCGACGCCGAGTTCGCCGCCGCCTATCGCGCGCAGGACGCCGACATGCTCGACGAGGTCGTGCAGCTCATCCAGGAGATCGTCGACGACGGGGGGCTCGTGCTCCGGCTGCCCGCCCACGAGGCCGCGCGCATCATCCTCGCGGTCTGGGGCGACGTCTCCGGGCGCGCGGCCATCGCCGGGCTCGACGCCGCCGCGACGAGCGAGCTGCGCAGCATCGAGGTCGGCCGCGTCGTGCACCTCATCATCGAGAAGTGCTGACGCGCTAGGTTTCTCCCAGGGGTCCGCGCCGGCGCGGACGGGAGGGGGACGCCGATGGCGCGCAGGCACACGGGGCCAGGGCCCGCGGGGCTCGACGGACCGGGATCGGCCCTGCGACAGGGGCTGCTGCGCCTCGGCGCTAAGGCGATCACGAACGCCTACGAGCTGTACCGCGTCCATCCCGTCGTCTGGCGATGGACGGCACGGCACTACCGGCCAGGCATGGAGAGGTTCGCGCGCGCGACGGCGTGGATGATCTGCCAGCTCGCGAACCTCGACGTGCCCGCGTACCAGCGGCATCTGCGGGCGCACGGGTTCCGGTTCCGGTGGTTCCGCCTCGACGCCTTCCCCGAGACCGACAAGCACGGCTACGTGGCGGCCCACCCCGAGGACGAGAGATGCTGGCGCGGCGAGATCGTGACGGTCGGCACCGTCGTCGACGAATCGTCCGGCTCGTCGGGCGCGCCGTTCAACTGGATGCGCGGGCGCGACGAGCTGAAGACCATCCACAGCAACGTCGCGGGCTACGTCACCCTCCTGTTCGGCTCGAAGCGCCTGTTCTGCATCAACGCGTTCTCGATGGGCGCGTGGGCGACGGGCACGAACACGGGGCACGCCATGTCGAAGATCGCGATGGTGAAGAACACCGGGCCCGACCTCGACAAGATCGTCGACACCATCCGCCACTTCGGGCCCCGCTTCGTGTACCTCGTGAGCGCGTACCCGCCGTTCCTCAAGCACCTGCGCGACCGCCTCGACCGCGAGGAGTGGTTCTCATGGCGCGACTACCGGCTGAACGGCTTCGTCGGCGGCGAGGCGATGACCGAGGGGCTGCGCGACTACCTCGAGGTGCGGTTCGGCCGCGTGTACTCGGGGTACGGCGCGAGCGACCTCACGATCGGCATGGGGGGCGAGTCGGACGCCGCGGTGTGGCTGCGGCGCTCGATGTACGCCGACGAGCGCGTGCGGCGGGCGCTGCTCGGGCCCGACGAGACCCGGATCCCCATGGTGTTCCAGTACAACCCGCTCGAGACGTACCTCGAGGTCAACCCGCGCGGCGAGCTCGTCGCGACGCTCACCTCGACCTCGATCATGAGCCCCAAGCTGCGGTACAACATCGGCGACGAGGCGCGCATCGTCCCGCTCCCCGAGGTGGTCGAGAAGCTCTCGTTCGACCCCCAGCTGCAGCGGGCCTTCCATCGCGCCTTCGCCGTGCAGCGCATGCGCCTGCCCTTCCTGCTCCTGTTCGGCCGGAAGGACTCGACCATCTCGTACATGGGCGCGAACCTCTATCCCGTCGACATCGAGAACGGCCTCTACCGCGACAACCCGTTCGCGGCGGACATCGCCTCCTTCAAGCTCGCGCTCCTCGAGCTCGACGGCCACGAGCAGCGCCCGCTCGTCCACGTCGAGCTGCGCGAGGACGCCGCGCTGTCGTCAGCCGACCGCGACGCGCTCGCCGCGGCGGCGCGGGCGGGCATCGTCGCGCACCTCGCGGCCGTCTCGCGCGACTTCGAGCAGTCGCTCGAGGAGGACCCCACGACGGGCGACCTCCGGGTGGAGGTGCACCTCCACGGCGACGGCCCGTTCGCCGGCGGGAGCGCGCGCATCAAGAACGTCTACCTCGTGGAGGACTGACGTGTTCACGACCGACTTCACCCGTGCACCCGTGCAGGGCCGCGCCGCGGCGCTCCTCCTCGTCGAGGGGCGCTCGGCGGCCCGCGAGGGCGTGGTGTGGCGCCGTCGCGTGCGCGACGGCTCGATCCGGGCCGAGCTCGTCCTGTTCGGCACGGTGGAGGCCGCCCGGACGGCGGCGGCCGCCCATCCCGCCCGCTCGCGCCTGCTCGTCGCGGAGGAGCGGGGCTACACGAACGGCGTCTGGCGCGCGGAGGACCGCTCCATGGCGCACAACGAGCGGTTCCACCCCACCTCCACGGAGGAACGTGCGCATCGCGAGCCGCCGCCCGTGGGCGGTCCCGTGAAGCGCCCGCGCCGCGACAGGGCTCCCCTGCCGCCCCGGCGGTGGACGCTGTTCGACAGCGAGTCGATGTTCCTCGGCGCGACGCGGTACCGCCATCCGATCGCGTGGATCGCGACGAACCGGCACTGGTGGCAGATGGTCCGCAAGATGCGCCGCATGCCCGGCAGCGTGTGGCACGGGGTCTACGCGCAGTGGCCGTTCACGCTCGGCACGCTCGCCACCTACCGCACCCGCGACGACATGATGCGCTTCGCGCGGATGCCCGAGCACCGCCACCTCATGCAGTGGATCGTGCGCGACACCGTCAACGCGACGGGCGGCTTCATCCGGATCTTCTCCTCACCCGAGGAGATCGCGCGCCGGGACGGCCATGCGCTCGCGACCGCGCGGCTCCGCCTCGAGCGCGTGGAGACCGAGGCGCAGCTGCAGGAGTTCCTCGCCGTCTCGCGCCGCGACGACCCCGCGCACCTCGCCGTTCCGCTCCTCGACGCCGACGTGCGCGCCTGGTCCGACGGCTCGGCCGCGGCGGACGGTCCCGTCGAGCTGCACCTCGCGCGGCGCGGCGACGAGACCGTGGGGCGCACGACCATCCACCGCGACGGCGCCCTCGACGCGAAGCTCGGCACGCGCGCGACGCTCTTCGGCGCGACGTGGGCGCGGACCCGCGACGACCTCCGGGAGCTGCTGGAGCTCGTCGTCGAGCGCGGACGCCGGGATGGCAGCGCCGAGGTGCTCGGACCCGTCTCGCTCCTGCCGAACCAGACGGGCGGGGTGATCACGAGCGGCTTCGCCGAGCCGGGGTTCTTCGACGGCGCGTGGAACCCGGCGTGGGTGCCGGAGGCCTATGCCGACGCCGGGTTCGGCACCTGGAACGAATCGGACACGTGGATCGCGCAGCTGCCGGATGCCCCGGAGCCCGCCGCGCCGACGGCCGACGAGCTCGCCGCGGCAGGAGTCCGGCTGCGCCGGGCGTCGCGGCTGCGCTTCCCTCGGGAGGTCGCCCGGCTGCGGACGCTCGTGAACGCCGCCTTCGCGCAGCTGCCCTACTACACGGAGATCTCGCCCGCGCAGATGCGCGATGCGACGAGCGGCCTCGTCGGCCTCATGGACCCCGGGCTGTGGCTCGTCGCGGAGGACGCGCGCTCGGGCGAGCCGGTCGGGTTCGCGCTCGTCGTGCCCGATCCCGTCGACGTGCTGCGGGCATCCGGCGGCCGCGTCGGCCTGCGCGAGATCGCCCGGCTCCTGCGGGGAGGCCGCGGACGCGACGCCGTGCTCGTCATCCACGGCGTCGTCCCCGCGCGGCAGGGGAGGGGCGTCGCCGGCCTGCTCTGGCGGGCGCTCGCCGTGCGCCTGCGCGACGGCGGGTACCGCACGCTGCGGACGACGTACATCGGCCGCGGCAACCGGGCCTCCGCACGCCCGATCGAGCGCCTCGGCGGACGCCCGCTGCACGCGACCGTCTTCTACCGCCGGACGACCGATGCACCCCGGGAGGACGCATGACCGATCTGCAGGCCCTCGTCGCAGCGGCGGCGCTCGCGCCCTCGGCGCACAACACCCAGCCCTGGGACGCCCGCGTCGTGGGCGACGTCGTCGAGCTCGGCGTCGCGGCGGGGCGCACGCTGCCGGCCGGCGACGCCACGGGCCGCGACACGCTCCTCGCGCTCGGCGCCTGGACCGAGACGGCGGCCGCCGCTGCCCGGGCGGATGGCCGTGCGATCGAGGTCGAGACGCTGCCGGACCTGTCGGCCCCCGACGTCGTCGTGCGCGCCGTGCGACGAGGACCCGTCGCGCGCATCCGGCTGGGCGGGGAGATCGACCCGAAGGGGTCGGCGCTCGGGCGGCGTCTGACGTACCGGGGCGACCTGCGCGGCGTGCCGGGTTTCGCGGAGGCGGCCGCCGCCGTCCTCCCGAGCTGGATGCGCCTCGTGCCGCTGCCCGCGAAGGACCTGCGCCGGCTGTCCGCGCTCGGCACGGCCGACACGCTCACGCGGCCGGGCGTCGCCGAAGAGCTGGCGGCCTGGCTGCGGCTGTCGTCGCACCATCCGCGATACGACGTCGACGGCCTGAGCGACCGCGTGCTGCTGCTGCCGCGCCCGCTCGCCGCGATCGCCGCGCCGTTCACCCGGCGTCGGCGGCTGCGGGACACCGCGGCGCGCCTCGCGCGCATCGGCGGCGACATCGCGCGCCGCGCGCTGCTCGAGCTGCCCGTCGAGCGTGCGGGCGACGCCGCGGACGCCGACCACTTCGTGCTCGCCGTGGAGTCGGACGAGCTCGACCTCGGCGCGGGGGCCGCGCTCACCCGCGTGCTGAACGGGCCGCTGGGGCTGCCCGCGGAGACGGTGTTCGAGGCCGGCAGGGCGCTGCAGCGGGTCTGGCTGGAGGCGGCGGCGCGCGGGGTCGCGTTCGCGCCGCATTCAGAGGTGCTCGACTCCGCACTCGCCCAGGGGGAGCTGCAGTACCGTCTCGGTCTCGCGCGGCGCACCGTGCCGGTGTTCGTCGCCTCGGCGGGGCGGCCGGCGGACCCGCACCCTGCGCGCTCGCCCCGCCGCTAGGGGCTCGCCGCGCCGCTAGGAGAGCAGCGCGTGGCACCGCGCCACGCGCTCGCGCCACCACGCGACACGGTCGGAGCACGCCGTGTGGGCGTCGAGGAGCTCGGCCTCCGGCTCCACACGCGACGCGAGGATGACGCCGCCCGCCGCGGCGAGGCGGGGCTCTGCCACGTCGACGGCGAGGAGCGCCGCCGTCCCGAGCCCGCAGTCGAACTCGAGGGAGGGCAGCGCCGCCGCCAGCGCCGCGCCCTGCGCGAGGCCGACCGAGGTGTCGAGGGCGCTCGACACCACCGCCGGCAGCCCCGCGGCCTGCACGATGTCGAGCGCGCGTCGCACGCCGCCGAGGGGCTGCGCCTTGACGACGAGGATGTCGGCAGCGCCGGCGCGCGCGACCCTGAGCGGATCGGCGGCCTTCCGGACGCTCTCGTCCGCTGCGATCGGGATGTCCCAGTCCCGCAGCCGGCGGCGGATCTCGGCGAGCTCGTCGACAGACGCGCACGGCTGCTCGACGTACTCCAGGTCGAACTCGGCCAAGGCGTGCGCGGCGCGCTCCGCCTCGTCGACGTTCCAGCCGCCGTTCGCGTCGATGCGGATGCGCGCCTCAGCGCCCATCTCGGCGCGGACGGCCGCGACGCGGGCGATGTCGTCGTCGAGCGACTGGCCGCGCTCGGCGACCTTGACCTTCGCCGTGCGGCAGCCGTCGAACCGCGCGAGCACGCCGGGCACGTCCGCCGCGGCGACGGCCGGAACGGTGGCGTTGACGGGGATGGCCGCACGGCGGCCCGCGGGCTGCGGGTTCCACGCGAAGTCGAGCGCGGCGGCGAGCCAGGTGGCGGACTCGGCGTCGTCGTACTCGAGGAACGGCGAGAACTCCGCCCATCCCTCCGGACCCTCGACGAGCACGGCCTCGCGATGGTCGACGCCGCGGAAGCGCGTCGCGAGCGGGAGCGAGACGACGCGCATCTGCGCGACGACCTCGGCGAGGGCGGGAACGGGAGCGGACATGCGACCATCCTGCCCCTCCCGGCCGGCGCCGGCCATCCGCGCCGCCCTTAGGCTGGCGCCATGCCTCTTCTCGACACCGCCGTCCGGCTGGGCGTGCAGATCGCGCCGCAGCACTCCTCCTACGCGACCATCCGCGATGCCGTCACGCGGCTCGAGGACATGGGCGTCGACATCCTCTTCAACTGGGACCACTTCTACCCGCTGTCGGGCGACCCTGAGGGCACGCACTTCGAGGCGTGGACGATGCTCGCTGCGTGGGCCGAGCAGACCGAGCGCGTCGAGTTCGGCTGCCTCGTCAACTGCAACTCGTACCGCAACGCCGATCTGCAGGCCGACATGGCCCGCACGGTCGACCACATCTCCGCGAAGGGCGGCGACGCGGGCCGCTTCATCTTCGGAACGGGCGCCGGATGGTTCGAGCGCGACTACGACGAGTACGGCTACGAGTTCGGCACGCCCGGCTCGCGCCTGAACGACCTCGCGGCCGGGCTCGAGCGCATCGAGCGGCGCTGGGAGAACCTGAACCCCGCGCCGACGCGCGACATCCCGGTCATGATCGGCGGCAAGGGCGAGCAGAAGACGCTGCGCCTCGTCGCGCGCCACGCCGACATCTGGCACAGCTTCACGGAGGGCGAGGAGCTCGCCCGCAAGCTCGACGTCCTCGCGCAGTGGGGCGAGAAGGAGGGACGCGACCTGTCGCAGCTCGTCGTGTCGAACGAGCTGAAGGGCCGCGACGAGCAGAAGGCCGACGAGCTCCACGCGGCCGGCGTGCGCCTCTTCACCCTCGGCATCACGGGCCCCGAGCTCGACTTCGCCGAGGTGCAGCGCTGGCTCGACTGGCGCGACGCGCAGAACTGAGCGGGGCCGTTCGCCGCGCGGCGTTCGCCGGTGGCGGTTCGCCGGGTTCCTTCGCCGCGAATCGCGGCGAAGGACGACCCGTTCGCCGCGAAACGGGGCGAACGTGGGCCGCCGTCGGCCCGCTTCCGGGTTCCTTCGCCGCGAATCGCGGCGAAACCCGACACGGTCGCCGCGAATCGGGGCGACCGTGGGCCGCCGTCGGTCCGCTTCCGGGTTCTTTCGCCGCGAATCGCGGCGAAACCCGACACGGTCGCCGCGAAACGCGGCGACCGTGGGCCGCCGCGCCCCGCCCCGAGCCCTCGCCGCGAACCGTCTGCGCGAGCGCGGGAATAGGCTGGAGCATGTGAGCGACGCCTTCGTATCCGACCTGTTCGATCCCTCCGAGTGGCGGGCGGCTCCCGGGTCGGATGGCTACCGCGACATCACGGCGCACGTCTCGACGGACGGCCGCATCGCCCGTATCGCGTTCGACCGGCCGGAGGTGCGCAACGCCTTCCGCCCCGGGACGGTCGACGAGCTGTACCGGGCGCTCGACATCGCCCGCACCGACCCGCGCATCGGCGTCGTGCTGCTCACCGGCAACGGCCCGAGCCCGAAGGACGGCGGATGGGCCTTCTGCTCGGGCGGCGACCAGCGCATCCGCGGACGCGACGGCTACAAGTACTCCGACGACGAGACGTCGGTGACCGACTCCGCACGCGCCGGACGTCTGCACATCCTCGAGGTGCAGCGGCTCATCCGCTTCATGCCGAAGGTCGTCATCGCGGTCGTGCCGGGATGGGCGGCCGGCGGCGGGCACTCGCTCAACGTCGTGTGCGACCTGTCGATCGCGTCGGAGGAGCACGCGCTCTTCAAGCAGACCGACGCCGACGTGGGGTCGTTCGACGCGGGGTACGGGTCGGCGTACTTCGCGCGCCAGATCGGCCAGAAGTTCGCGCGGGAGGTCTTCTTCCTCGCCGAGACGTACACGGCGCGGCGGGCGTACGAGATGGGCGCCGTGAACCGCGTCGTGCCGCATGCCGAGCTCGAGAGCGAGGCGATCGCGATGGCCCGCACGATCCTCGGGAAGTCGCCCACGGCCATCCGCATGCTGAAGTACGCGTTCAACGCCGTCGACGACGGGATGGTCGGACAGCAGGTGTTCGCGGGCGAGGCGACGCGCCTCGCCTACGGGACGGATGAGGCCGTCGAGGGGCGCGACTCGTTCCTCGAGAAGCGCGATCCCGACTGGTCGTCGTTCCCCTGGCACTTCTGAGCGCATGAGGCTCGAGCGGCTCGACGCGGACGACCCCCGCGACCTCCTGCGGGCGCTGCGGGCGGCGCTCGGCGCGGGCCCCGCTGTGGCGCTCGGCGGGGCGGAGGTGCCGGACGAGGTGCCCGCCGGAACCGCCGTCGTGCTCACCACCTCGGGATCCACGGGCGTCCCGAAGAGCGTCGTGCTGTCGCGGCACGCCCTCACGTCGAGCGCCCTCGCGACAACCGCCCGGATCGGCGCCGGCCGCTGGCTGCTGCCGCTCTCCGGCTCGTACATCGCGGGCGTCCAGGTGCTCGTGCGCGGGCTCGTGCAGGGCGAGGAGCCCGCCGTCCTCTCCGGCCGCTTCTCCGCCGCCGCCTTCGCGCATGCCGCGAACGGAATGCACTCGACGCGCGGCGGCATCGCCGTGCCGCGGTTCACGTCGCTCGTCCCGGCCCAGCTGCAGACGCTCCTCGACGCGGCTGAGCACGACCGTGCCGTGCACCGCGCCCTCGCCGGGTTCGAGGCGATCCTCGTCGGCGGGCAGGCCCTCCCCGCCGCGATGAGCGAGCGCGCCGCCGCCCGGGGAGCGCGCATCGTGCGCACCTACGGCTCCACCGAGACGAGCGGGGGATGCGTCTACGACGGGGTGCCGCTCGACGGCGTGCGCGTCGAGGCCGTCGACGGCGAGCTGCGCATCGCGGGTCCGACGCTCGCGGACGGGTACCTGGACGAGGACCTCACGGCGCGCGTGTTCCCGACGGATGGCGACGGCGTGCGCTGGTACCGAACGGGCGACGCCGGCGGGGTCGAGGACGGTTCGGTCTCCGTCACGGGGCGCATCGACAACGTCCTCGTCTCGGGTGGCGTCAACGTCTCGCTCGACCGGGTGGAGCGGGTCGTCCGGGAGCTGCCCGGCCTCGAGGGGGCCGTCGTGGTCGCCGCTCCGCACGAGCGCTGGGGTGAGACCCCCGTCGTCGTCTGCGAGAACGGAGACGAGCGGTCGCTGGCGGCCGTGCGGGCGGCCGTCGAGGCCGCCCTCGGCAAGCCGGCGCGGCCGTCCCGCGTCGTCGTCGTGGGCACGCTGCCGCGCCTCGCATCGGGCAAGCCCGACCGCCGGGCCATCCGCGCGCTCGTCCGCTGAGCCGATCCATAGCCGCCCGGCTCTAGGATCGAGAGCCGTGGCACAGGCGAAGAAGCGCACGGCGAGAACCAGCGGCAACCCGGCGAGGCGCGGCACGACCGTCGCCCCGCCGCCGAAGCCCGTCACCCTCGGGGACTGGATCGGCGCGGCGCGGCTGCGCACCCTGCCGCTCGCGATCACGCCCGTGCTCATCGGCACGGGTGCGGCCGTGCTCGTCGGCGACCTCTTCCACTGGGTCATCGCGCTCGCCTGCCTCGTCGTCGCCGTCGCGCTGCAGATCGGCGTGAACTTCGCCAACGACTACTCCGACGGCGTGCGCGGCACCGACGACCACCGCGTCGGCCCCGCCCGACTGACCGCCTCGCGGCGGGTGCAGCCGCGAGCCGTGCTCGTCGTCGCCCTCGCCTTCTTCGGCGTCGCGGCCATCGCGGGCCTCGCCATCGTCATCCGCACGCAGCAGTGGTGGATGATCGCCGTCGGCGCCGTGTGCATCGTCGCGGCGTGGTTCTACACCGGGGGCAGGCGGCCTTACGGGTACAACGCGCTCGGGGAGGTCTTCGTCTTCGTCTTCTTCGGGCTCGTGGCGACCCTCGGCACGACGTGGGTGCAGGCGACCGTGCTCCCGCAGGAGGCGTGGTTCGGCGCGGTGGGGGCGGGGCTCCTCGCGTGCGCCGTGCTGCTCGCGAACAACCTCCGCGACATCGACCAGGACCGCGTCTCGGGCAAGCGCACGCTCACGGTGCTCATCGGCCGACGCGGGACGCAGATCCTCTACACGGCGTTCGTCGTGCTCGCCGTGGCCATCGCGGTGTACCTCGCGTTCTTCTACCCGATCGCGTGGCTCACGCTGCTCGTGCTGCTCGCCGCGGGCCCCGCGATCGTCATCGTGTGGACGTACCAGACGGCCCGCGAGCTCATCCTCGTGCTGCAGCTGACCTCGCTCACGTCTGTCGCCTACGGCGCCTTCCTCGCCTGGGCGTTCGTCGGCTGATCGAGAGCAGCCGGAGGGTCAGCGGCCCTCGGCCTCGGCGTCCTCGGCGTCGGCGTCGAGCTCGCGCGGGGACTTCGCCTGCTTCTGCCGGCCGCGCTCGTACAGCCCGGTCGAGACGTCCTCGAGCGGACGTCGCAGCAGCAGGATCGACAGGCTCAGGCCGATGAGGGCCGCGAACACCGCCGCGAGCCACCACAGGTCCTGGAACACCGGGAAGATCATCATGATGCCGAAGGGCACGAGGAACGCCAGCAGGCGCAGCACGGAGTAGACGACGACCGACCGGATCTTCACGGGGCCATCCTACGAACCGCCCCTGTGCGTCCCCGCCACGCGCAGACTCCCCGCAGGCGCGTTGCCTAGACTGGGGCGATGGCCCGCCTGCTCATCGTCCTCGCGGTCGCCGCCGTCGTCTTCTGGGTCTTCAGCATCGTCGACTGCGCCGTCCAGCCCGCCGCCCGCCACCGCGGCGTGGCGAAGAGCACGTGGATCCTCATCGTCGTCCTCATCCCCGTGCTCGGCGGCGTCCTGTGGTTCATCGTCGGCCGCAGCCGGCCGGGCGGCGCGTCGGCCGGCCCCGTCGCGCCAGACGACGACCCGACGTTCCTCGGCAGCATCGGGCGCATCTCCGACCAGGACGAGCGCATCCGCCAGCTCGAGGAGGAGCTCGCGAAGCTCGACGCCGAGGAGCCCTCCGACACGACAGGCGACGACGAGAAGAAGGACGACGGCGACGCGCGCGACTCCCGGCGCGGCTGACATGGGCATCGACTCGCCGGCGTCGCGTTCCGCGTGGGCGCTGCTGTCGGAGCTCGTCGGCCTGGGCGTGCGCCACCTCGTCGTGAGCCCGGGGTCGCGCTCGCAGGCCCTCGCGCTCGCGGCCGCTCGGCTCGAACGCCAGGGGCGCATCCGCCTGCACGTGCGCATCGACGAGCGGGTCGCCGGATTCACGGCGCTCGGGATCGGGCGGGAGACCGGCACCCCCGCCGCCGTCGTCTGCACGTCGGGGACGGCGGTCGCGAACCTGCTGCCCGCTGTGCTCGAGGCCCACCACTCCGGTGTGCCCCTCCTCCTCCTGACGGCCGACCGCCCGCCCGAGCTGCGCGGCATCGGCGCCAACCAGACCACGACGCAGCCCGGCATTTTCGGCGATGCCGTGCGGCTGTCCGTCGACGCCGAGACGCCGACGGGGGCGGATGGCGAGGACGGGTCCGCGCGCGATCTCGCCACGCGTGCGTTCGATGCGGCGGTCGGCGCGGGCCAGGGCGCCCCCGGCCCCGTCCACCTCAACCTCCCGTATCGCGAGCCGCTCGCGGGCGACCTGCCCGGTGCGGCCCGCGGCGACGTCGATCCGCACATCGACGACGGCCGCTATCGCCCGGTCGTCGAGCGCGCCGTCACGACGCTCGCCCGCGGACCGCGCACGCTCGTGCTCGCGGGGGCGGGCGCCGGGCCCTCCGCCGAGCAGATCGCCCACGACGGCGGATGGCCCCTCGTCGCGGAGATCGTGAGCGGTGCCCGCTTCGGGCGCCACGTCGTCCACGGCTACCGCGCGGCGCTCGCCGACCCCGACCTCGGAGGGCGCGTGGAGCGCGTCGTCGCGGTCGGCCATCCGACGCTCAGCCGTGAGGCGACGCGCCTGCTGTCGCGCGCCGATGTCGAGGTGATCGCCGTGCGCGGCCGCGGCGAGGAGCTCGACCTCAATGGCCGCACCCGCGCCGTCGACGCCGTGGCGGTCGACGAGGGAGACGCCGACCGCGCGTGGCTCGGCGCCTGGATGCGGTTCTCGCGCGCGCATGCGCCCGATCTCGACGGACCAGCGCCCGACCTCGACGGCCTCTCGTCGACCGATCCGCACGCGCGCGCTGACGCCGTGCGCACAGAGCTGGACGCCGTGCGGCGGCCCCTCGACCGCGCCCAGCTCGTGGCCGCGGTGTGGGCGGCGACGTGGCCGCACGACCGGCTCGTGTTCGGCTCGTCGCGCCTCGTGCGGGTCGCGGACGAGCTCCTCCCGGGCAAGAAGGTGCGCGTGCACGCCAACCGCGGCCTCGCGGGCATCGACGGCACGGTCGCCACGGCGACGGGCGTCGCGCTCGCGAGCCAGCTGCCGGGGATGGCCGGTGTCACGCGCGTGCTGCTGGGCGACCTCGCCCTCCTGCACGACGCGGGGGCCCTGCTGCTGCCCGACGGCGAGGACGAGCCGCGCATGCAGATCGTCGTCGGCAACGACCGCGGCGGCACGATCTTCGACGGGCTCGAGGTCGCCGCGACGGCGTCGGAGGAGGACATGACGCGCGTGCAGTACACGCCGCACGCCGTGCGCCTGGAGCAGCTCGCCACCGCCTACGGGTGGGAGCACCGCAGGGTGACCACGCGCGGGGCCCTCGACCAGGCGCTCACCTCGACAGCAGGACGCCGCATCCTCATCGAGGTGCCGCTCGCCCGCTGATCTGGACCGCGGCGTCCGCCGGAGGGCAGGATGGACGGCATGACCGCGAAGAGCCAGGTGAAGTGGACCGACGACGCGCGCACGGCGCTCCGCGCGGGGGAGGGCTTCCGGCTCGCCGATCTCGACCCGGAGTCGACGCCCGGCTACGCGGGCGACAAGAAGGACGGCGCCGTCGATCTCGCGGCGGGGCTCGCCCAGCTCGCCGACCTCCAGGAGCGGCTGTTCGCCGCGAGCCACGCCGGTCCGGGGCGCGACGCCGTCCTCCTCGTGCTGCAGGCGATGGACTCCGCGGGCAAGGGCGGCATCGTGCGCCACGTCGTCGGCGGCGTGGACCCGCAGGGCGTCGAGCTCGCCGCGTTCAAGGCGCCGACCGAGGAGGAGCGCGCGCACGACTTCCTCTGGCGCATCGAGCAGCGCGTCCCCCGCCCCGGGTACATCGGGGTCTTCGACCGCTCGCACTACGAGGACGTGCTCATCGGCCGCGTGCGCGAGCTCGCCCCGCCGGAGGAGATCGAACGGCGCTACAGCGCCATCGTCGACTTCGAGCGGAGGCTCGTCGAGGGCGGCACGCGCATCGTCAAGGTGATGCTGCACATCTCGTACGACGAGCAGGGCGGGCGCCTCATGGAGCGACTCGACCGCGCGGACAAGCACTGGAAGTACAACCCCGGCGACGTCGACGAGCGCGCGCTCTGGCCCGCCTACCAGGAGGCGTACCAGACAGTCATCGAGCGCACGTCGACCGATGTCGCGCCGTGGCACGTCGTGCCGGCGAACCGCAAGTGGTACGCGCGCCTCGCGGTGCAGGCGCTCCTGCTCGAGACGCTCGAGGACATCGACCCGCGATGGCCGGCCGCCGACTTCGACGTCGAGGCCGAGAAGGCCCGGCTGCGGGCGACGATCCGCTGAGGCCTCCCGGATGCGCGAGGATGGGGGCATGGCTCGCATCGTCATCGCACCGGACAGCTTCAAGGGCACGATCGCGGCGGCCGATGTCGCCGCCGCGCTCGCGGAGGGATGGTCGTCGGCGCGGCCCGACGACGAGATCATGCTGCGGCCCATGGCAGACGGCGGCGAGGGCACGCTGGAGGCGTTCGCCGGCGCCTTCCCCGACGCCGTGCGCGTGCCCGTGCGCGTCACGGGGCCGACGGGCTTCGCGGTCGACGCCGCCTGGTTGCGGCTGCCGCCGACGGACGAGGCGCCGGGAGGCGTCGGCGTCGTCGAACTCGCGTCCACGTCCGGCATCGAGCTCCTCGGCGACGCCCGCCGGCCCTGGGAGGCGTCCACGATCGGCTTCGGCCAGGCGATCGCGGCCGCGCTCGCGGCAGGCGTCTCCCAGCTCGTCCTCGGCATCGGGTCGAGTGCGTCGACGGATGGCGGAACGGGCCTCCTGACGGCGCTCGGCGCCCGCTTCGTCGACGCCTTCGAGACCTCGATCGCACCGGGAGCGTCGGGCCTCGACGACGTCGCACGCGTCGACCTCTCGGCTCTGAAGGCATTGCCCGTGAACGGCGTCCAGGTGCTGTGCGACGTGACCAACCCGCTCCTCGGCGGGAGCGGGGCCGCGGCCGTCTTCGGCCCCCAGAAGGGTCTCGACCCCGACGGTGTGGCGCGCGCCGACGCGGGTCTCGCTCGGCTCGTGGGGGTGCTGAAGGGGCTCGAGGGCGACAGCCTCCCCGTCGAGATGGCGCGGATGGCCGACCCGGAGTCGCCGGGTGCCGGAGCGGCCGGCGGTGCCGGCTACGGCCTGCTCGCGTGGGGAGCGGAGATCGTGCCCGGTGCCGTGCGCGTGGCAGACCTCACGGGGCTCCAGGAAGCGATCGCGGGCGCTGACGTCGTCATCACGGGCGAGGGGTCGTACGACGGGCAGTCGGCGGCGGGCAAGGCCCCCGCCCACGTGGCGCAGCTCGCGGATGCCGCCGGCGCGCGCGTCGCGGTCGTCGCGGGCCGCATCGCGGCCGACACGTCGGATCTCGCGCACGCGGTCTCGCTCACGGAGCTCGCCGGCTCGTCGCAGGCGGCGATCGCCGAGCCCGCCGTGCACCTGCGCGCTGCGGGCGCCGCGCTCGCGGGCGTGCTCCTCCCCGAGGCGCGCTGAGCTCCGCCGCGACGAGGAGGATGCCCGTGGCCGCCACCCTGCGCGACGTCGCCGAGCTCGCCGGCGTCTCGATCAAGACCGTGTCGAACGTCGTGCGCGGGTACCAGCATGTGCGCGAGTCGACGCGGGCGACCGTGCTGGCCGCGATCGCCGAGACCGGATACCAGCCGAACCTGTCGGCTCGCAGCCTGCGGATCGGCCGCAGCGGGGTCATCGGGCTGGCGCTTCCCGAGCTTGCGCTGCCGTACTTCGCCGAGCTCGCGGGCGCCGTCATCGACGAGGCGAAGGCGGCCGGCGTCACGGTGCTCGTGGAGCAGACGGGGGCCGAGCTCGACGCGGAGCACGGCGTGCTGCGCAGCCCGACCCGCCAGCTCACCGACGGGCTCGTCTTCAGCCCGCTCGCGATGGGGCAGGACGACGTCGACCGGCTCGACGTCGACTACCCGCTCGTCATCCTCGGCGAGCGCATCTTCGACCCCGCCTGCGACCACGTCGTCATGGACAACGTGGAGGGCGCGCGGGCGGCCGTGGCCCACCTCGTCGCGGCCGGCTGCCGTCGGATCGCCGCCGTGGGCGCGCACCTCGGCGAGGAGCAGGGGTCGGCGGCGCTGCGACTGCGCGGCTACCGCGAGGCGCTCGAGGAGGCCGGCCTGCCGTACGACGAGGACCTCGTCGGCTATGTCGGCATGTGGCATCGCGTCGACGGCGCGGAGGCCATGCGGGCGCTGCTCGCGCGCGGCATCGAGATCGACGGCGTGTTCGGCATGAACGACACGCTCGCGTTCGGCGCGCTGCGCGCCCTGCAGGACGCCGGACGCCGCGTGCCGGACGACGTCCGCGTGATCGGCTTCGACGACCTCGACGAGACCCGCTACACGGCCCCGTCGCTGTCGACCGTCGATCCCGGGCGCCTCGAGATCGCGCGCACGGCCGTCCGCGTCCTCCTCGAGCGGATCGCGGAGCGTGCGGCAGGCGGGGAGCCCTCGCCGCCGCAGCGGTACACGACGGGCTTCCGCATCGTCGAGCGGGAGTCCACCCGCGCGCGCTGATCCCGCTGCCGTCCCGTCGCTGGGCGGTATCCGCCGTTCTCGCCGTGGGGAAGCGGCGGATTCCGCCCACCCGCGCCCCGTCGCCCTTGACGGATGACGAGTCCGCCTCTAGATTTACAACGTTGGAAATGCTCGCAGTCGAGCACGGAGCGGCGAGGCAGCCGCCAGAGACGAAGGAGGTCGCGATGTCGACGACGTCGATCGCGATCAGGAGGAGGGCGCCGCGGGCGCTCGCCGTGATCGCCGCGCTCGCGGCGGCAGCGCCCGCCCTGGGCGCATGCGCCGCGACGAAGGATCCGGACGCGCTGACGTTCATGTTCCGCGGCGGCCCCGCGGAGGAAGCCGCCTACACGGCCGCCATCGAGCAGTTCGAGGCCGACACGGGCGTCGACGTCGAGATCATCATGACGACGGCCGACGAGTACGCCACGAAGCTGCGCGCCGCGATCGTCGGCGGCCAGGTGCCCGACGTGTTCTACGTCGACCCCGGCAGCGTCGAGGCCTACGTCAACGCGGGCGTCATCCAGGACATCACCGACGAGGTCGAGGCGTCCGACGTCGTCGACCTCGACAACATGTGGGCGTACGGCATCGACTCCTATCGATACGACGGCGACTCGCTCGGGCAGGGGCCGCTCTACGCCCTGCCGAAGGACGTCGGCCCGTTCTCGTTCGGCTACAACGCCACCATGCTCGACGAGGCGGGCATCGAGCGGCCGGACCCCGACGATCCGTACACCTGGGACGAGTGGATCGAGG
Organism: Microbacterium gilvum; assembly: GCF_039543865.1. Lineage (NCBI taxonomy): Bacteria > Bacillati > Actinomycetota > Actinomycetes > Micrococcales > Microbacteriaceae > Microbacterium > Microbacterium gilvum. The sequence goes on from NZ_BAABKO010000005.1 coordinate 95,793, forward strand.
TCATGCAGGCCGTCACGAAGGATGTCGACGGCGACGGCGAGCTCGACCAGTGGGGCACGGGGCTCAACGTCGTGTGGAACCTGCAGTCGTTCGCCTGGTCGAACGGCGCCGACTGGATCGACGCGGATGCCGAGACCGTCACGGTCGACACCCCCGAGTTCGCCGAGGCGCTGCAGTTCTTCGCCGACATCCAGAACGTCTACCAGGTGACGCCGTCGGTCGCCGAGGCGCAGACGCTCGACACCTACCAGCGCTGGATGCAGGGTCAGATCGGGTTCTTCCCCGTCGGGCCGTGGGACGTGCCCACCTACAGCCAGCTCGACTTCGAGTGGGACCTCATCCCGTGGCCCGTGGGCGCCACGGGCGAGAGCGCATCGTGGATCGGCACGCTCGGCATCGCCGTGTCGGCCTCGACCGCGGACACCTCCGCCGCCGTCGACCTCGCCGCATACCTCTCCGCCGACCGCGACACGCAGCAGGCGCTCGTCGATGCGGGCGTGCAGATCCCCAATCTCATCGACATGGCGGAGGAGTACGCCGCCGACGACTCCACGATGCCCGCCAACAAGCACGAGTTCCTCGACGTCCTGCAGGAGGACGGCCGCGCGCTCCCGGCGACCTACACCTACAACGGGCAGTGGTACGACGAGCTGTTCACGAACATCCAGCCCGTGCTCGACGGCGCCGTCTCGGCCGAGGAGTACCTCGCACAGGCGCAGCCGCGCATGCAGGACTTCCTCGACATGGCCAACGACCAGTCCGAGATGTCGAGGACGGGCGGATGACCGCGACGACCGTCCCGCCCCGTCCCCGCGTCGAACGAAGGAGATCGACCATGACCACGGCCGCACCCCTCCGCAGGAAGAGCCGGCTGCATCGCGGCGAGCACCGACAGGCCGCGCTGTTCGTCGCGCTGCCCGTGATCGGCTTCCTCGCCTTCGTCGCCTATCCGCTCGTGTTCGCGCTCGTCACCTCGTTCACGAACTGGAACGGCATCACCGCGCCGCGCGCGAACGGCGTCGCGAACTACGCGCGCATGCTCGGCGACGAGTACTTCTGGAAGTCGCTCGGCAACACCGTCTTCCTCATGATCGGCATCCCGATCGGCCTCGTGCTCGCCCTGCTCCTGGCGCTCGCCATGAACCGCCGGATGCGCGGGACGACGTTCTTCCGCACGATCTACTACATCCCGGTGATCTCGTCGATCGCGGCCATCGCCATCCTGTGGCAGTGGGCCTACAACGGCGACTTCGGGCTCGTCAACCAGGCGCTCGCATACGTCGGCATCGACGGCCCGAACTGGCTGCAGAACGCCGCCACGGCGAAGCCCGCGATCATCATCATGGCCGTGTGGAAGGGACTCGGGTACTCGATGCTGCTCTACCTCGCCGCCCTGCAGTCGGTGCCCCGGCAGCTGTACGAGGCGGCCAGCCTCGACGGCGCGTCGGCCCTCCAGCAGTTCCGCTCCGTGACGGTGCCGATGCTGCGGCCCGTGACGTTCTTCCTCGTCGTGACGAACATCATCGGCGGTGCCCAGATCTTCGTCGAGATCAACATCATGACGCCGACGGGCGGCCCGGAGTTCTCCACCGCGACGATCGTCTGGTACATCTGGCGCCAGGCGTTCGAGTACCTCAACATGGGCTACGCGACGGCGATGTCGATCGTCCTGGGCCTGCTCGTGTTCGCCGTCACGGCCATCCAGTTCGCGCTCAACCGGCGCAACCAGTTCTCGATCGAGTGAGGCCGACGATGACCGCTCTCCAGAACCCGCCCACCACGTCACCGCTCTCGTCGGCCGCGCTCGTGCAGCCTTCGCGCACGGGGCGGCGACCGCGCCTGTCGCGCCGCTACCGGCTCGGCAACGTGCTCGTGACGATCGTGCTGTCGCTCGGCGGCGTGACGATGGTCGCCCCGCTGCTGTGGATGCTCGCCACCTCCCTCAAGACGCGCGAGGCGGTGTTCTCCCTCCCGCCGCAGTGGATCCCCGATCCGGTGCAGTGGGACACGTACGTGCGCGTATGGACGTCGGGACCGCTCCTCACGGGCATCCTCAACAGCGCGATCGTCGCCGTGAGCGTCACGCTCGTCGGCGGAGCGGCGTCGGCGCTCGCCGCCTACGCCTTCGCGAAGATGCGGCTGCCCGGCAAGGGCGCGCTCTTCCTCTCGCTGCTCGCGGCGATCATGATCCCGTTCCCCACGCTCATGATCCCGCAGTTCCAGATGTTCGCCCGCGCGGGCCTCGTCGACACCCTGTGGCCGCTCATCCTGCCGGGCGTCTTCGGGAACATCGTCATGGTGTTCTTCCTGCGCCAGTACCTCGACACCGTGCCCGACTCGATCATCGAGGCCGCCACGATCGACGGCGCTGGTCACTTCGCGATCTTCTGGCGGCTCATCTTCCCGATCATCCGCCCTGCGATCGCGGCCCAGTTCATCCTGTGGTTCATGGGGGTGTGGAACGACTACCTCGCGCCCATCATCTACCTGAACTCGCCCGAGGTGCAGACGCTGCAGCTGGTCATCGCGCGCTTCAACGCGACCTATGCGAGCCAGACCGACTACCCGCTCATCATGGCGGCGTCGTGCATCGCGCTCGTCCCCGTGCTCGCGGTCTTCGTGATCTTCCAGAAGCAGATCATCGAGTCCATCGCCCTCACGGGCTCGAAGGGCTGACCATGGCGACGGCGGATGGCGCGGGCGAGGCGCTCGGATGGACCGGGCGCGTCATGCAGGTGCTCGCGCACGTGTCGAGGCTGCTCGCGGTGCAGGGGCTGTGGGCGCTCGGGGTGCTCGCGGGGTGCGTCGTGCTGGGCGTGCATCCCGCCTCCGTCGCCGCCGTCCGCGCCCTCGAGGCGCCGTCGGGGCTGACCCGCGCGTTCTGGGCGGCGTACCGCGGCGCCCTCGTCCGCGCGAACCTCGTCGGCGCGGGGTTCACCCTCGCGACGGCGCTCGTCGTGCTGGAGGTGCTCCTCGTGCCGATGCCCGCCGTCGTGCTCGCGGCCGTGACGGTCGCGGGCGCCGGCGCCCTGGTGGCCGCCGGCTACGCCGTCGTCGCCCAGGCGCGCGTGCCCGCGGCGACGGCCCGTGCCGTCCTGCGCTTCGCGCTCCTCGCGCCGTGGGCGTCTCCGTGGCGCGCGGTCGGCGTGCTCTGCGTGCTCGCCGCGCTCGCGCTCGCGATCGCGACGGCACCCGCCGTCGCCCTGCTGTTCGGCGCCTCGGCGCCGCTCCTCGTCGCATCGGCGCTCATCGGCCCCGTCGTCGCGCGCGCCGCCGGCTGAGCCGTCCGGCTTGACGCGGCGGCTGCGTCCTGCCACTCTTTACATCGTTGAAATGACCCGAAGGGACACCATGACCTCCGCACGCATCCGCATCGACCCCGACGCCGTGGTCGCGCCCATCGACCGCAGGATCTTCGGCTCCTTCGTCGAGCATCTGGGCCGCTGCGTGTACGACGGCATCTACGAGCCCGGCCATCCGAAGGCCGACGCGAACGGCTTCCGCACCGACGTGACGGCGCTCGTCAAGGAGCTCGGATCCACGACCATCCGCTATCCCGGCGGCAACTTCGTCTCGGGGTACCGCTGGGAGGACGGGGTCGGTCCTCGCGACGAGCGACCGGTGCGCCGCGACCTCGCGTGGCACGCGCTCGAGACGAACCAGATCGGCCTCAACGAGTTCGCGGGCTGGCTGAAGGAGACGGGCAGCGAGCTCATGCTCGCCGTCAACCTCGGCACGCGCGGCATCCTCGAGGCGCTCGATCTGCTCGAGTACGCCAACCATCCCTCCGGCACGGCGCTGAGCGACCTCCGCGCCGAGCACGGCTACCCCGAGCCGTGGGACATCCGGATGTGGTGCCTCGGGAACGAGATGGACGGGCCCTGGCAGACGGGCTACATGACGGCCGACGACTACGGAAAGCTCGCCGCCCGCACGGCTCAGGCGATGAAGGCGGCGCAGAAGGACCTCGAGCTCGTCGTATGCGGCTCGTCCAGCTCGTCGATGCCCACGTTCGGCGACTGGGAGCGGACGGTGCTCGAGCACGCGTACGACCACGTCGACTACGTCTCGTGCCACGCGTACTACCAGGAGCACGACGGCGACCTCGACTCCTTCCTCGCGTCGTCGCTCGACATGACCTACTTCATCGAGACCGTCGTGACGACCGCCGACGCCGTGGGCCACCGCCGCAAGACCGACAAGAAGATCATGCTGTCGTTCGACGAGTGGAACATCTGGTACCTCAAGGAGCACCAGGAGTCCGACGAGGTGAACGAGACGTGGCCGATCGCGCCGCGCCAGCTCGAGGACGTGTACTCCGTGGCCGACGCCGTCGTCTTCGGCAGCCTCCTCATGACGCTGCTCGCGCACCACGACCGGGTCCGCTCGGCATCGCTTGCGCAGCTCGTCAACGTCATCGCGCCGATCATGACCGAGCCCGGCGGCGACGCGTGGCGCCAGACGACGTTCTTCCCGTTCTCGGTGACGTCGCGGCTCGCCCAGGGCGCCGTGCTGCGGCCGCGTGTCGAGACGCACACCGTGTCGTCGCGGAAGTTCGGCGAGGCGCCCGCCGTCGAGGCCGTCGCGACCCACGGCGATGAGGGCTCCGCGGTGTTCCTCGTGAACCGCTCGCGCGAGGCGGTCGACGTGACGATCGACGTGTCGGGCCTCGGCCGCGGCGGGGTGACCGAAGCCGTCACGCTGTGGGACGACGACGTGTACGCGAAGAACACGATCGACGACCAGGAGCGTGTCGGGCTGAAGCCGCTCGCGGCGTCGCTCGCCGACGGCGTGCTGACGGTGCGCCTCGAGCCCGTGTCGTGGTCGGCGGTCGCGCTGGGCTGAGCTGAGCTGAGCTGGGCTCTGGCTGGGGCGCCCGGCTGGGCGCACCCGGCTGGGGTGCCAGCCGAGCCGGGATCGAGGGGCCGGGGCTCGAGGGGCGCCATCGCACCCATAACGCTATACTCACAACAAATACGGCGACGAAGGAGACGCGGATGACGCTGACGAACTGGGCGGGCAATGTGCGCTTCGGCGCGGAGCGCGTCGAGGCCCCTGCGACCGTCGACGAGGTGCGCGCCGTGCTCGCCGCGTCGCGGCGGGTCCGCGCGCTCGGGTCGGGCCACTCCTTCAACCTCATCGCCGACACCGACGGCACGCTCCTCTCCACGGCGCGGCTCGCCGCACCGCCGCGCATCGACGCCGACGCCCGCACGGTCTCGGTCGGCGCGGGCACGCGCTACGGCGATCTCGCGCCGCTGCTCGAGGCCGAGGGGTGGGCGCTCGCCAACCTCGCGTCGCTCCCGCACATCTCGATCGCGGGGGCGGTTGCGACGGGCACGCACGGCTCGGGGGATGGCGTGGGCACGCTCTCGTCGGCGGTCGCCGCACTCGAGATCGTCACGCCGGCGGGCGACGTCGCGCGGCTCTCGCGCGGCGACGCCGACTTCGACGGCGCCGTCGTCTCGCTCGGAGCGCTCGGCATCGTGACCGAGGTCGTCCTCGACATCGAGCCGACCTTCGCCGTCAGCCAGCGCGTGTACGAGCGGCTGCCGCTCGACGTGGCGCTCGCCGAGTTCGACGCCGTCATGGGCGCGGCCTACAGCGTGAGCATGTTCTTGCGCTGGACCGAGCCCGACGTCGTCGACCAGGTGTGGACGAAGGCGCGCGGTGACGCCTCGCCCCGGCTGCCCGGCGGCGTCGCCGAGGCGGCCGAGCAGGTGCACATGCTCGCGGGCGTCTCGCCGGCGGCGACGACGGCGCAGCGCGGCGAGCCGGGCCCGTGGCTCGACCGTCTCGCCCACTTCCGGCTCAGCCACACGCCCTCGAACGGCGCCGAGCTGCAGTCGGAGTTGCTGGTGCCGCGCGCGCACGCCGTCGAGGCGCTGCGCATCCTGCGCGGATACGCCGATGTGATCGCCCCGCTCATCCAGGTCACCGAGGTGCGCTCGATGAAGGCCGACGATCTCTGGCTGAGCCCCGCGTACGGGACGGACGCGGTGGGCATCCACTTCACGTGGCAGCAGCGCCAGCCCGAGGTCGAGGCCGTCGTCGCGACGCTCGAGGAGGCGCTCGCGCCCCTCGGCGCCCGCCCGCACTGGGGCAAGCTCACGCGGCTCGACCGCGAAGCGATCGCCGCCGCGTGGCCGCGCTTCGACGACTTCGTCGCCCTCGCGGAGCGATACGACCCCGAGGGGAAGCTGCGCAACCCCTTCCTCGACCGCGTGCTCGGAACGGCCTGACCCCTACTCCTCTTCCCCTTCTCTCGTCCAACGGATATCCGCTTGCCGTAAGCACACCGGATTCCGCGGTATCGCGTGGGCTCTCGTCAAAGGGATATCCGTTGGGCGAGGGGGCTGTGGGGGCTACGCGAGGGCGTCGATGATGGGGCGGAACTTCACGCGCGTCTCGAGGAGCTCCGCCTCCGGGCGGCTCCCCGCGACGATGCCGCCCCCGGCATGCGCCGTGACGGGGCGCACGTCGCCGTCGGCCGCACCGATCTGCGCGCAGCGCAGAGCGATCGCCCACTCGCCGTCGCCAGCGCCGTCCACCCACCCGACCGGGCCCGCGTAGCGGCCCCGGTCGAAGGGCTCGAGGCGGCGGATGGCCTCGACGGCCGGCACCGTCGGGGTTCCGGCCACTGCCGCCGTGGGGTGGAGAGCGCGCACCATGTCGAGTGCCGAGCCGCCGTTCTCGAGCGTGCCCTCCACATCCGTCGCGAGGTGCCAGACGTTCGGCAGCTTGAGCGTGAACGGCTGCTCGGCCGCCACGAGCTCAGAGGTGTGGGGGCGCAGGGCGGCGAGAACGCTCTCGACGGCGTAGCGGTGCTCGTCGAGGTCCTTCGCGGTCGTCGCGAGCTCGGCCGTGAGCGCCGTGTCCTCGTCGGCGGTGGCGCCGCGCGGTCGGGTTCCGGCGAGAACGCGCGCCGTCACGGTCCCGCCCGACACCGTCACGAGTGTCTCGGGGCTCGCGCCGATGATGCCGTCGACGGAATAGGTCCACGTGTCTGGGTAGCCCTCCGCGAGGGCGCGCACGAGGCGGCGCAGGTCGGCCTGGGCGGGCAGCGTCCCCACGACGTCGCGCGCGACGACGACCTTCTCGAGCTCGCCGTCGGCGATGAGCGCGAGCGCGGCCGTCACGGCATCGGTGTGCGCCGCGGGGTCGAGGAGCCCGGGGCCGAGCGTCGCGGACCAGTGCGGTCCGTACGGGATGGCCGTCGGCTCGGCCGGATCGGGGGCGTCGACGGGGCCGATGACGGTGATCCATCCGCGCCCTCCGCGGCGTCCAACGACGACGCTCGGCACGACGAGCGTGCTGGGCGCGTCGGAGGCGTCGTCGAAGGCGAAGGCGCCGAAGCCGATGAGCCCCGTACCCGGCAGCCGCACGCCGTCGAGCACGTCTGTGGCCGCCGAGATCCCGCGCCAGACATCCGCGATCGCCTCGAGCCGGTCGTGCTCGCCCACGTCGATGCGCAGCACCTCCGGCCCGATGCCGACGAACCCGTCGCCGCGGCGCAGCCAGACGAGCGGGTCGTCGGGTGCGGCGAGGAGGAGGAGGTCCTCCACGGCGTCGATGGGGCGCGTGACCGCGCGCAGGCGGGGCAGGGAGAGCGGGTCGGACACGGCTTTCAGCCTAGGCCGCGACGCTGGGCGCCCGCCGAGCGCGCCGCGTCCGCTGCGCCCGCCCGCGGCTGCGCCCGCCCGCGGCTGCGCCCGCCCGCGGCTGCGCCCGCCCGCCCCGAGCCGCCCCGCCCCGCCTCGCCTCGCCTCGCGCCTAGACTCGGCGGGTGACCGTCGAACGACCCGCCGTGGGGACCCGCCTGCTGTTCCGCTGGAGCAAATGGGACGGCTCGCCGCACTGGGTGCACGAGTGCGTGTACCTCGGAGCGGACGAGTGGGGAGACTGGTTCGGGCAGCTCCCGGGATGGCGCAGCTCGCGCCCCGGGCGCGACATGGTGCTCCGCGCGGCCTGCGTCGAGTTGCTCCCCGCCGGATCGGGGGAGTGGGTGCTCACGCGCAACGCCCCGCCGTCGACCACGCGCGTCTACATCGACCTCGCCTGGGACGCGCGGTGGGAGGGCGGGGAGCCCTCCGCGATCGACATGGACCTCGACGTCGTGCACGCGCTCGACGAGCGGGGCGTCTACGTCGACGACCGCGATGAATGGGACGCGCACCGCGTGCGCTTCGGCTACCCCGCGGCCGTGCAGGAGGCGCTCGAGGCGCGCACCGACGCGCTGGAGCGCGCCGTCCGCGCCGACGCCGCCCCTTTCGACGACGTCACAGCCGACCGCTGGTTCGCGGTGCTGCGCGCGCTCGACCTGGACTGAGCCGGCACGACCTGGACTGAGTCAGACGGTGCCCGTCGGCGGCCAGACGCCGATGATGAGCGACATGACGACGACCGTGACGAGCTCGTGCGCGATGTTCATCGTGGTGAGCGCCGAGGGGCGGCCCTCGAACGCGTCGTGCGTGATGAACCGGGCCGCCGTGAGCCCGGCCCACAGCACGACCGCCGTGCCGACGGCGGAGACGAGGTACGAACCGGCGTAGAAGTGCCAGGCGATCGACGCCGCGCCCGCGAGCACCCATGCCGTCACGAAGCTCACGACGAGCGTGACCACGATGGGGACGATCGCGGTCGCGCCTGGGCGGTCCATGTCGACCTTCGCGAGCTGCGCCCATCGCGTTCCGAAGACCTTCGGCGTGTACCAGACCGAGCCGACGACCATGCTCGACAGCGTCGCCAGCACGACCGCCCAGTAGTTGATCTCGGGGACCATCTGCGCCTCCTCGGCGAAGGGGCGGCCGTCGCGCGGGTCGCCGTGTGCCGTGAGCATATCGCCGACCGCCCCCTGTGCGGGCGCGGATCCGGGCGATCTACACTCGACGTGATGAGCGCCGAGAACAACGAGCCGAACCGCGCCGACCTGGGGAAGGACCCTGCCAGGGTCTCGGGGATGTTCGACCAGGTCGCCGCCCGCTACGACCTCACGAACGTCGCCATGACGGTCGGCAACGACGCCCTGTGGCGCGCCGCGACCACGCGCGCCGTGGCGCCCCGCCCGGGTGAGCGCATCCTCGATCTCGCCGCGGGCACGGCGGCTTCGTCGGCCTCGCTCGCGCGCAGCGGGGCGGAGGTCGTCGCCGCCGACTTCTCGCCGGGCATGCTCGCGGAGGGCCGCCGTCGCCATGGAGCCCTCCGCAACCTCCGCTTCGTGGAGGCGGATGCCACCGACCTGCCGTTCGAGGACGACTCCTTCGACGCCGTGACGATGTCGTACGGGCTGCGCAACGTCAACGACCCGAAGAAGGCGCTGCGGGAGCTCCTCCGTGTGACGAAGCCCGGAGGGCGTCTCGTCGTGAACGAGTTCTCGACGCCGCCGAGCCCCCTCTTCCGCGGCTTCTACCGCTTCTACAACGGCACGGTGCTGCCGCGGGTCGCCCGCGTGTTCGGCTCGAACGGCGAGGCCTACGACTATCTCAACGAGTCGATCCGCGACTGGCCCGACCAGGCCACGCTCGCGGGATGGATCCGCGAGGCCGGATGGCAGGACGTCGCGTGGCGCAACCTCAGCTTCGGCATCGTCGCGCTCCATCGCGCGGTGAAGCCCGGGCTCTGAGACGGCTGTTGTCTCGGGCTGAAGACACCGCGGACGGCGCTCCCGCGGCGGACGGTAGGCTGGGGGCGTGACTCCGAGCCCCTCCGCGCCGGGTTCGCAGCTGGCGAGCCGATTCGGTCTGAGCGACCGCGTGTTCGTCGGACCCGTCGCGCGGCGCCTCGCGGCGAAGATCGAGGAGGGCCTCGAGCGCGTCGAGAGCGAGCTCGCCGAGGAGCTGAAGGCCGCAGACCCGCTCGTGGACGCGACGAGCCGCTACCTCTACGAGGCCGGCGGCAAGCGCGTGCGCCCCATGCTCGTGCTTCTCACGGCCCAGCTCGGCGCCGGTGCGACGCAGGCGGTCGTCGACGCGGCCAAGGCGCTCGAGCTCATGCACCTCGGCTCGCTGTACCACGACGACGTCATGGACGGCGCCGACCGCCGCCGCGGCGTCGAGGCGGCCCACCAGGTGTGGGGCAACAGCATCGCGATCCTCACGGGGGATCTGCTCCTGTCGCGCGCGAGCGTCATCATGTCGCGCAACGGCGAGGAGGCCATGCGCCTGCAGTCCGAGACGTTCGAGCGCCTCGTGCTCGGTCAGATGCACGAGACCGTGGGCGCGCAGCCGGGCGACGACCCCATCGACTTCTACATCCAGGTGCTCGCCGACAAGACGGGATCGCTCATCGCCGCCGCGGCGCGCGCGGGAGCGTTCTTCTCGGGCGCCGACGAGCGCTTCGGCGAGCCGCTGCGCGTGTACGGCGAGAAGGTCGGCGTCGCCTTCCAGCTGGCCGACGACGTCATCGACCTGTCCGCGAGCCCCGAGGACACCGGCAAGGTGCCCGGCACCGACCTGCGCGCGGGCGTCCCGACCATGCCGTACCTCCTGCTGGCACGGCGCGACGACGACGCCTCCCGCGACCTGCTCGCCCGCATCGAAGACGGCGTCGCGCGGATCGCTGACGGCGCCGACCCGGCCATCCTCGACGGGCCGCTCGCCGAGCTGCGCGACCACGACGTCACGGAGGCGACGCGGCAGCTGTCGCTGGACTGGACGCGCGACGCCATCGCGGCCCTCGATGCGCTTCCGCGCGGCACCGTGCGCGAGGCGTTGACGAGGTTCGCCGAGAGCCTCGCCATCCGCTCGAGCTGACGCGCGGCGGCGAACCGCGACGAACCGCGACGGGCACACCGCGGCGGCGCACCGCCGACCGGCCGCCGCCGGTAGGGTTGCCGGCATGACGAAGCTGCGTCTCGCCATCGTCGGCGCCGGCCCCGCCGGCATCTACGCCGCCGACATCCTCCTCAAGGTCGAGCGCTCGTTCGAGGTGTCGATCGACCTCTTCGAGCACCTGCCGGCGCCCTACGGGCTCGTGCGCTACGGGGTCGCCCCCGACCACCCGCGCATCAAGGGCGTCATCGGGGCCCTGCGCGAGGTGCTCGACCGCGGCGACATCCGGCTGTTCGGGAACGTGCGCTTCGGCGAGCACATCACGCTCGACGACCTCAAGCGCCACTACAACGCCGTGATCTTCGCGACGGGCGCGGTGCGCGACGCCGAGCTCGCCATCCCGGGCATCGACGCGGCGGGGTCGTTCGGCGCCGCCGACTTCGTGAGCTGGTTCGACGGGCACCCCGATGTGCCCCGCTCGTGGACGCTCGACAGCGCATCGGTCGGCGTGGTCGGCAACGGCAACGTCGCGCTCGACATCGCGCGCATCCTCGCCAAGCACGCCGTCGACCTGCTCCCCACCGAGGTGCCCGACAACGTCTACGACGTGCTCGCGTCGTCGCCCGTGACGGACGTGCACGTCTTCGGCCGTCGCGGCCCCGCGCAGGTGAAGTTCACGCCGCTCGAGCTGCGTGAGCTCGGCGAGCTGCGCGACGTCGACATGGTCGTGTACGACGAGGACTTCGACTACGACGAGGCGTCGAAGGCCGCCGTCGCATCGAACAAGCAGGTGAAGGTCATCGACCGCGTGCTGCAGGAGTGGCGCACGCGCCCCGGCGCGAACGGGTCGGCGGGATCGGCGTCGCGTCGACTGCACCTGCACTTCTGGGCGCGCCCCGTCGAGGTGCGCACCGACGCGCACGGCCGCGTCGCGGCGCTCGTGTACGAGCGCACACGACCCGACGGCTCGGGCAGCGTCGTGGGCACGGGCGAGCTGCGCGAGGTGCCGATGGGGCAGCTGTACCGTGCCGTGGGCTACTTCGGATCGCCGCTTCCCGGCGTTCCTTTCGACGACCGGCACGGGGTCATCCCGAACCACGAGGGGCAGGTGCTGCGCGCCGACTCGAACGAGCGGATGCCCGGCGTCTACGCGACGGGATGGATCAAGCGCGGGCCCGTGGGCCTCATCGGCCACACGAAGTCGGACGCCATGGAGACCATCCAGCACCTCGTCAACGACCAGGGGTCGTGGTGGCAGCCGGAGGACCCGTCGGAGGACGCCATCCCCGCCCTCCTCGCCGCACGCGGCGTCGCGTGGACCGACCTCGAGGGCTGGCATCGGCTCGACGCGCACGAGATCGAGCTCGGCGCGCCGCAGGGCCGCGCCCGCGTCAAGGTCGTGCCGCGCGACGAGATGGTGCGCATCTCACGCGACTGAGCGGATGGCCCGGGCGGGCCATCCGCTCAGTCAGTCGCGCGGGCGCGCCGTCGACGACCGCACGACGAGCGCGAACGGCAGCGGGATGTCGGCGGCGACGGCGTGGTCGTGCTGCGGCTCCAGCTGCTCGAGCAGAATGTCGACGGCGCGCGCGCCCTGCTCGCGGGGGAACTGCGCGACCGTCGTGAGGCCGAAGAAGTCGGCCTGGTCGTGGTCGTCGATGCCCGCGACGGAGACGTCGTGCGGCACCGACAGACCCAGGTCGCGGGCGGCGAGGATGGCGCCCATCCCCATCTCGTCGGACGCCGCGAAGATCGCCGTCGGGCGGGACCGAGGGTGGGCGCCGAGCAGCTGCTTCGCGGCGTGGTAGCCGCCCTGCACAGTGAAGTCGGCGTTCGCGACGAGGTCGGGATCGAGGGGGATGCCGGCCTCGGCGAGCGCCGCCTCGTACCCCTGCCGGCGCTGGACGGGGAGGTGGAAGTCGGAGTCGAACTCGGGGCGGCCGCCGAGATGCCCGATGCGCGTGTGCCCGAGGCCGATGAGGTGCTCCGTGGCGAGATGGGCGACGGCGACATCGTCGATCGCGAGCGTGCGCACGTCGGGAATGGGCCCGCCCACCCCGACGAGGGGCTTCCCGAGGGCGAGCAGGCGCGACACCTCGTGCGGCGTCAGCTCGAGCGAGACGGCGATCACGGCGTCGACGCGCTGACGGAGGAGGAACTCCTCGAACACGCGGTCGCGCAGCTCGGGGCCGCCCGAGACGTTGTAGAGCGTGACGTCGTAGCCCGCGCGCATGAGCGCCTGCTGCGCGCCCTCGAGCACCGACGTGAAGTACCAGCGGTCGAGGAACGGCAGGACGACGCCCACGTTGCGGGTGCGGCCGCTGGCGAGGCTCGACGCGTTCGACGAGACGACGTATCCGAGATCGTGGGCCGCGCGGAGCACGGCGTCCTTCGCCGCGGCCGACACGTGCCCGCGACCCGAGAGGGCCCGTGAGACCGTGGCCGTCGAGACGCCCGCACGCTGGGCGACCTCGGCGATGCTCACGGTCTGCACGGGTTCATCGTAGGGCGGCCGTCAGGCGGCGACGAACCAGGCGGCGGTGTCAACGGGCAGCACGCCGTCGCCGAGCGGGCCGCTCGCGAGCAGTACGCGCAGCCCGTCGGGCACGGGCACGTCGTCGGCGCCCGTGTTCGCCACGACCGTGACGGGTCCGTTGCGGAACGCGAGCGCCGCCTCCGGCCATCCTTCGAGCCATGCCAGGTCGCCGGACGGCAGCGCGAGCTCGCGGCGGCGGCGCAGGAGCTCCTTGTACAGCTCGAGCGTGGAGCCGGCGACGCCGTCCTGCCGGTCGCGCGCGAGCACGTCCCACTCCGCCGGCTGCGGCAGCCACGACGCGCCCGTCGCGCTGAAGCCGAACGCGGGGGCGTCGGCCTCCCACGGGATGGGCACGCGGCAGCCGTCGCGCCCATAGCGCTCGCCGTTCGTGCGGAACCACGTCGGATCCTGACGGGCCTCGTCGGGGAGCTCGATCGCCTCCGGGAGGCCGAGCTCCTCGCCCTGGTAGAGGTAGGCGCTGCCCGGCAGCGCGAGCATGACCGTCGTCGCGGCGCGTGCGCGGCGCAGGCCCACGACGGGGTCGGGCTTTCCGGGGGAGAGGGGGCCGATGCCGTGGCCCTGCGGGCTGTCGTCGCCGAGGGCGAGGCGCGAGGCGTGGCGGATGACGTCGTGGTTCGACAGCACCCACGTCGCGGGTGCGCCGACGGCGGGGAAGACCTCGAGCGACTCGGCGATGACCTCGCGCAGCGGCGCGGCCGCCCAGTCGGTCATCATGTACGGGAAGTTGAAGGCCTGGTGCATCTCGTCGGGGCGCACCCAGAGTGCGGTCTCCTGCGCCGTCGGACGCCATGCCTCGGCGCAGAGCGCCCGGTCGCCGTCGTAGCCGGCGAGGAGGTCGTGCCACTCGCGGTAGATCTCGTGCACGCCGGGGCGCCCCCAGTAGGGGACGTCCTCGGAGTCGCCGCCCATCGAGTCGGCGTCGGCCGGGGGCACGAAGTCGGGGAGGCCCTCCTGCTTCACGAGCCCGTGGGCGACGTCGACGCGGAAGCCGTCGACGCCGCGGTCGAGCCAGAACCGCAGGATGTCGAGGAACTCGTCGCGCACCTCGCGCTGCGACCAGTCGAAGTCGGGCTGGCTCGAGTCGAAGAGGTGCAGGTACCACTGCCCGGGGGTGCCGTCGGCCTCGACGACGCGCGTCCACGCCGGCCCGCCGAACACCGACTGCCAGTTGTTGGGCGGCTCGGAGCCGTCCGGCCCCTTCCCATCGCGGAAGAGGTAGCGGGCGCGCTCCGAGCTTCCGGGAGCCGACGCGAGAGCCGCCTGGAACCACACGTGCTGGTCGGAGGAGTGGTTCGGCACGAGGTCGACGATGACGCGGATGCCGCGGTCGTGGGCCGCCGCGAGCATGTCATCGAAGTCGGCGAGCGAGCCGAAGAGCGGATCGACGTCGCGGTAGTCGGCGACGTCGTATCCGGCGTCCTTCTGCGGCGACGTCATGAACGGCGACAGCCAGATGGCGTCGACGCCCAGATCCGACAGGGCGTCGATGCGAGCGGTCACGCCGCGGAGGTCGCCGACCCCGTCGCCCGACGCGTCCGCGAACGAGCGCGGGTAGATCTGGTAGATCGCGGCGGTGCGCCACCATTCAGCTGTCATGGATCAGAACTCTAGAGGATTTCGACGGCACCTGTAAGCGCTTGCACTTTACCGAGCGTTCACGATGGTCTCAATTCCGTCACGGCGGCGCTGATGCGGTTTCCATTCTTAACGCGGAGCGTGTATACCTGTAAGCGCTTGCACAGCGGCGAGCACGACAACCAGGAGGACACACCAATGAAGGTGAACAGCAGGGGACGTCTCGCGGCGCTCGTCGCGGTGTCGGCCGCGACCGCCATCGGCCTCGCCGGATGCGCCGGCGGCACGGCGTCCGAAGACGACACGGCCGACGCCGGCGACACCGCGGCCTCGACCCTCACGGTGTGGGTCGACGCCGAGCGCGTGGACGCGCTGCAGGCCGTCGCCGACGCCTACACGGAGAAGACGGGCGTCGAGATCGATCTCGTCGGCAAGAGCGTCGACGACATCAAGGACGACTTCATCCAGCAGGTGCCGACGGGCGAGGGCCCCGACATCACGATGGGCGCGCACGACTGGCTCGGCGAGCTCGCCACCAACGGCGTCGTCGCCCCGCTCGAGCTCGGCGACTCCGCGGAGGGCTACCTCGACGTCGCCGTCGAGGCGTCGACCTACGAGGGCACCGTGTACATGCTCCCCTACGCGGTGGAGAACATCGCGGTGCTCCGCAACGCCGCGCTCGTGCCGGAGGCCGCGACGAGCTTCGACGACATGATCGCGAAGGGGCAGGCCGCCGGCCTCGACCAGCCGTTCGTCGTCGAGCAGGGCGCGGAGGGCAACCCGTACCACCTCTATCCGTTCCAGACCGCTTTCGGCGCCCCCGTCTTCGGCACGAACGACGCCGGCTACGACCCGACCGACCTGCAGCTCGGCAACGCGGGCGGCGAGGAGTTCGCCGCGTGGCTCTCGGCGCAGGGCAAGAACGGCACGGGCGTGTTCAACACCGACATCGACGGCGAGATCGCCAAGCAGGCGTTCCTCGACGGCACGGCGGCGTTCTGGCTCACGGGTCCGTGGAACGTCGGCACGGCGGTCGATGCCGGCATCGACGTCGCGATCGACCCCGTGCCGAGCCCGACCGACCAGGAGGCTGCGCCGTTCGCCGGTGTGAAGGGCTTCTTCGTCTCGTCGGAGTCGGCCAACCAGGTCGCCGCGAACGACTTCCTCGTGAACTACCTCGGCAGCGAGGAGGCGCAGCTCGCGCTCTTCGAGGCGGGCAACATCCTGCCGGCCCTCTCCGCTGCCGCGGAGACGGCCTCGAGCGACCCCATCATCGCGGGCTTCGCCGCCGTCGGCGAGCAGGCCGTGCCGATGCCGGCCATCCCCGCGATGGGCGCCGTGTGGCAGTACTGGGGCATCGCCGAGGCCGAGATCGTGAACGGCGCCGACCCCGTCGCGACGTGGCAGAAGCTCGCGTCCGACGTGCAGGCCGCGATCGGCTGACGACCCGCTCCGCCAGTGCGGATGTCCGCCTCCCGCGTGCGGGAGCGTGACATCCGCACTGGCGAACGCCCTGCACCGAGCCCCGACACAGCGACAGGAAGCCATGACCGACACCACCACGCCCACGGCGCGTCAGCGCCGCGCGCGATCGATCGCCGACCAGGCGGGAGGCGGGCTGCGCTCCGTCGTCATCAAGATCGCGGCCCTCGCCATCGTCGACGCCATCGCGGTCTACGCCGTGCTCGTGCTGCTCGGGTACGGGCAGTGGCTCGTCATCGGCGCCGTCGTCGTCGTGACGGCGATCGTCAACTGGGTGTACTTCTCCCGGCGCGCTCTCGCGTCGAAGTACCTCACGCCCGGCGTCATCTTCCTGTGCCTGTTCCAGGTGTTCGTGCTCGTCTACACGGGCTACGTCGCCTTCACGAACTACGGGACAGGACACAACGGCACCAAGGAGCAGGCCGTGTCGGCGCTCATGGCGTCGGCGCTCGAGCGCGTGCCCGATTCGCCGAGCTACCCCGTGACCGTCGTCGAGCAGGGCGGGGCGATCGGCCTGCTCGTGACGACGCCGGACGGAGAGGCGCTCATCGGCACGGCCGACGAACCGCTCGCCCCCGCCGCCGCGTCGTTCGACGGCGGCAAGGCGGTCGAGGTCGACGGATGGACGACCCTCCAGTTCGCCGACGTGCTCGCCCGCACCGACCAGATCACCGAGCTGTCGGTGGCGTTCTCCGACGACCCCAACGACGGGGCCATCCGCACGCCCGACGGCTCGAGCGGCTACCTGTACACGTCGTCGCTCGAGTACGACGAGGCCGCCGGCACGCTCACCGACCTCGAGACGGACACGGTGTACTCCGACCTCGGAACCGGGGCGTTCACGGCGCCCGACGGGACGGAGATCCTGCCGGGATGGCAGGTCACGGTCGGGTTCGACAACTTCGTGCGCGCCGTCACGGACGCGCGGCTCGCCGGCCCGCTGCTGTATGTCACGCTGTGGACCTTCGCCTTCGCCCTGATCTCGGTGGCGTCGACGTTCTTCCTCGGCCTGTTCCTCGCGATCGCGTTCAACCACGCCCGCATGCGCTTCCGGCGGACCTACCGTGTGCTCATGATCCTCCCGTACGCCGTGCCGTCGTTCCTGTCGGCGCTCGTGTGGGCGGGCATGATGAACCAGAGCTTCGGATTCCTGAACCAGGTGATCTTCGGCGGCGCCGACATCCCGTGGCTCACCGACCCCGTTCTCGCGAAGGTGTCCGTGCTCATCGTGAACCTGTGGCTCGGGTTCCCGTACATGTTCCTCGTCTGCACGGGCGCGCTCCAGGCCATCCCCGACGAGCTGCAGGAGGCGGCGACGGTCGACGGCGCGAGGCCGTGGGCGATCTTCCGCCTCATCAAGCTGCCGCTGCTGCTCGTGAGCGTCGCGCCGCTGCTCATCGCGTCGTTCGCGTTCAACTTCAACAACTTCAACATCGTCTACATGCTCACGAACGGCGGACCGCGCGACGGGGATGCGCCCATCCCCGTGGGCCATACCGATCTGCTCATCTCGCTCGTCTACAAGGTCGCGTTCACGGGGCAGACCCGCGACTACGGCCTCGCGAGCGCGTACTCGATCATCATCTTCATCGTCGTGGCGGTCATCTCGATCATCGCGTTCCGCCGCACCAAGTCCCTCGAGGAGCTGAACGGATGACCGCCTCGCTCGACACCGTCGCCATCACGGGCGGGCGCCGCGGCCCCGCCCCGCGCCGCCGTTCCGCCGGCCGCTGGTTCGCGGACACCGGATGGCGCCACCTCGTGGGCGTCGTCATGGTCGCGTTCTCGCTGCTGCCGATCGTGTTCGTCATCTCGAGCTCGCTCAACCCGAACGGCACGCTGACAGGATCGAACGCGCTGTTCTCGCAGATCGGCTTCGACAGCTACGCGCGCATCCTGAACGACCCGAAGACGCCGTTCCTCGCGTGGTTCGCGAACACGCTCATCATCGCCGGCATCACGGCGATCGCGACGGTGTTCCTCGGCGGGCTGGCGGCCTACGCGTTCTCGCGCATGCGGTTCGCCGGGCGGCGGTTCGGCCTCATCGGAATCGTCGTCGTGCAGATGTTCCCGCAGCTGCTCGCCGTCGTGGCGATCTTCCTGCTCATGAGCGCGATCGGGGAGTGGTTCCCCGCGCTGGGGCTCAACACCCGCATCGGCCTCATCCTCGTGTACCTCGGCGGCGCGCTGGGCGTGAACACGTACCTCATGTACGGGTTCTTCAACACGATCCCGCAGTCGATCGATGAGGCGGCGAAGATCGACGGCGCGGGTCACGCCCGCGTGTTCTTCACGATCGTGCTGCCGCTCGTCGCGCCCATCCTCGCGGTCGTCGCGCTGCTGTCGTTCATCTCATCGGTGAACGAGTACGTCGTGGCGTCGGTGCTGCTCATCGACACCGACGTGCAGACGCTCGCGGTGGGCCTGACGAAGCTCGTGTCGAACCCCCGCTACGCCGACTGGAGCGCGTTCTCGGCCGGCGCCGTCATCGCGGCGCTGCCCGTCGTCGCGCTCTTCCTCTTCCTGCAGAAGTACATTGTCGGCGGACTCACCGCCGGCGCCGTGAAGTAGGTCGGTCGTCGCGGTCGCCGATCACTCGCCGGGGTTGCGGTTTCCGTCCTTCCGGGGCCGGTTGAGGCCGGGAACTGCGACCTGGGTGAGAGGGTCGACCGCTGGGTGGCCGGTGGGCGGTTGCCGATCACTCGCCGGGGTTGCGGTTTCCGTCCTTCCGGGGCCGGTTGAGGCCGGGAACTGCGACCTGAGCAGTCGATCGCTGGCGCAGCCGGACACAACGCAGGAGATCTGCGCCGCGAGGGGTGCCCGCGCCGCATGAAGCCGCGCTGAGCCGCGGACGGGAGCAGCTGATCTCCTGCGTTGTGTCCGCACTGACCACCGACCCCGCCCGCACACAGCGAAGCGCCCCGGCCATCACTCGGATGGCCGGGGCGCTTCGTCGCGGATCAGCGCTGGGTGGTCTGGCCGGGAGCCGAGACGCGGCGCGGCTCGCGGCGGCGGGGAGCCGCCGCGTCCGTGCGGGGAGCCGGGTCGCCCGTCGACGTCGAGTACACGCGCGGAGCAGACTGAGCGCGACCGCCGTTGCCGCCGCGACCGCCCTGCCCGCCGCGACCGCCGCCGTTGCCGCCGCGCGAACGCCGCGAACCCTGGCCGTCGCGATTCTGGCCGTCTCGGGCGCCGTCGCGCACCTGGCCATCGCGGGACGCCCCGGAGGCCTGCCCTCCGCGGCCGCCGCGACCGCCACGGCTCGACCCTGCAGCCGACCCTGCGGTCGCCGTCGCGGCGCCCTCGCGTGCCGCGCGCTTGCGGCGCGCGTTGGCGCCCTGCGACGTGCCCGCAGCGGCGGGGGCGGGGGCGTTGCCCGAGCCGGGCCCGCCGGGAACGGGGGCGACGCGCTCGGCGACCTCGCCGACGAGGGCCGTGACAGCGGCGCTCGTCGGGGTGACGCGCTGCGGCTGCGCCGCGATGCCGGCCTTGCGGAGCAGCAGCTTCGTGTCCTGACGCTGCGAGGCGAGCATGACGGTCACGACGTCTCCGGCCGAGCCCGCACGGGCAGTGCGGCCGGAGCGGTGCACGTACGCCTTGTGCTCGGCGGGCGGGTCGACGTGGACGACGAGGTCGACGCCGTCGACGTGCACGCCGCGGGCGGCGACATCCGTCGCGACGAGCACGCGCACGCGGCCCGACGAGAAGTCGGCGAGGCTGCGGTCGCGCGCGTTCTGCGACAGGTTGCCGTGCAGGTCGACGGCGGGGATGCCGCGCGCCGTCAGCTGCTTGGCGAGCTTCTTCGCCTGGTGCTTCGTGCGGGTGAAGAGGATGCGGCGCGCGACGCCGGAGGCGAGCGTGCGCACGAGGTCGTTCTTCTCCTCGTCGTCGACCTCGAACACGTGGTGCGTCATAGCCGGGACGGGCGACTCCGCCGGGTCGATGGAGTGGCGCACCGGGTCCTTGAGGAACCGCGACACGAGCTTGTCCACGCCGTTGTCGAGCGTCGCGGAGAAGAACATCCGCTGGCCGTTCGCCGGGGTCTTCGCGAGGATGCGCGTCACGCCGGGGAGGAAGCCGAGGTCGGCCATGTGGTCGGCCTCGTCGAGCACCGTCACGGCGATGCGGTCGAGGTTCACGACGCCCTGGCTCATGAGGTCCTCGAGGCGGCCGGGGCAGGCCACGACGATGTCGACGCCGGTGCGGAACGCGGTCTCCTGGGGCTTCTGCGAGACGCCGCCGAAGACGGTCGTCACCTTGAGGCCGGAGGCCTCGGCGAGGGGGGTCACGACGCGCGCGATCTGCGTCGCGAGCTCGCGCGTGGGGGCGAGCACGAGGGCGGATGGCCGGCCCGCCGTGCGCGTCGGCTTCGTCTGCGCGAGGCGCGCGACGAGCGGGATGGAGAAGGCCAGCGTCTTGCCCGAGCCGGTCTTGCCGCGACCGAGCACGTCGCGCCCGGCGAGGGTCGACGGCAGCGTCTCGCGCTGGATGGGGAACGGGGTGGGGCGCTCCTCGGCGACGAGGACGTCGACGAGGTGGGCGGGGACGCCGAGATCGGCGAACGTGGGAGCAGAGGTCACGGAGACTTCTTTCGAGGGGTCCGCCGTGCAGGATGGCGCGGGTCGCGCGACGCGGCGGAGGATGGCGAACTCGGCGGGTGCCGGATCCGTTCGCCGCGGCAGGATGTTCGCGATCGGGATGGGAGTCCGCGCGATCAGGACACGACGACGCGCGACACAGGTCGCGCAGACCCCGACCCTAGCACCCGGGCCTGTGAGGGACCCCGCCTCAGCGGTAGTTGATGAACTGCAGGTCGATGTCGAGGTCGGCGGCCTTGAGCAGGCGGATGACCTCCTGCAGGTCGTCGCGGCTCTTCGACGAGACGCGCAGCTCGTCGCCCTGGATCTGCGACTTCACGCCCTTGGGGGCCTCGTCGCGGATGATCTTGCCGATCTTCTTCGCGTTCTCCTGCGTGATCCCCTCCTTGAGCGTGGAGGTGATGCGGTACTCCTTGCCGGAGGCGACGGGCTCGCCCGACTCCAGGCTCTTGAGCGAGATGCCGCGCTTGATGAGCTTGGACTGGAAGACGTCGAGCACCGCGTTGGCACGGTCCTCGCTGCTGGCCTTGATGACCACGGCCTCACCGCTCCACTCGATGGAGGCGCCGGTGCCCTTGAAGTCGTAGCGCTGCTCGACCTCCTTGCGCGCCTGGTTGAGCGCGTTGTCCGCCTCCTGGCGGTCGATCTTGGAGACGATGTCGAAGCTGGAGTCTGCCATGGGAGAAGCCTACCGAGCGGCCCCTGAGGGCGCCGTCGGTTCGTAGAATGTCCCGCGAGCCGGCTCACGGAGGAGGACCGCATGCGCCCGCTGACCGAACAGGATGTCCTCGGATCGTTCGTGAACGCGGACGACCGCGAGCTCGAGCTCGTCGAGCTCCCGCACGACTTCCCCCTCACGGAGTGGGACCACCTCGACTTCCTCGCCTGGCGCGACCCGCACACGCGCAGCCGCGGCTACATCGTCGCCGAGATCGCGGGCGAGCCCACCGGCATCGTGCTGCGCGCGGCATCGGGATCGTCGAGCGCGCGCCAGAGCATCTGCAACATCTGCCGTACGATGCAGCCCGGCAATCAGGTGACGATGTTCACGGCGCGCAAGGCGGGCCCGGCGGGGGAGAAGGGGGACAGCATCGGCACGTACATCTGCGCCGACCTGTCGTGCCACGAGAACGTGCGCCTCGCCCTTCCGCTCGCTCCGAGCGAGTACCGCGCGAGCGTCGACATGAAGATCGACGGAACCGCGCGGCGATCGCGCGCGTTCGTCGAGCGCGTCATCGAAGACGCCGCCTGACAGCTACGCCGCCTGACCGCTACGCCGCCCGGCTCACGGCCGCGTCGATGAGCACCTCGGCGGCGCCGCGCGCCTGGATGGCCGCCTCCGGGTCGGCCGAGATGGCAGCGGTGCTCTGCGCGCCCTCCGCGAGGATGGCGAGCTGCGCGCCGAGCGACGCGGGCGCGCCGATGCCGGTGACGAGCTCGGCCATGTACGCCTGGAACGAGGCCTTGTGGGCCCGCACGATGCGCGCGACCTCGGGGTTCGTGCCGCCGAGCTCGCCGAAGGCGTTGATGAAGGCGCAGCCGCGGAAGCCGTCCGTGCAGAACCAGTCCTCGAGGTAGCCGTAGACGGCGAGGAGCCGCTCGCGCGGCGACCCCGCGACGGCGACCGCACCGCTCAGCGCGCGCTCCCACTCGTCGTGCTTGCGGGCCAGCACGGCCGCGACGATGTCGCTCTTCGCGGGGAACAGCGCATAGAGCCGTCGCAGCGACACGCCGGCCGCCGTCCGCAGCTCGTCCATCCCGACGGCCGCGTACCCCTTCTCGTAGTAGAGGCCCTCCGCCGCGCGGAGGATGCGCTCCCTGGCCTCGTCCTCGCTCATGCGACCATCCTACTTGACATGAGAACGAGCGTTCTCTATCGTGGTGTCCATCGGTGAGAACGACCGTTCTCACCTCATCGGAAGGGAAGAGATCATGGGCTTCATCACCGTCGGCCAGGAGAACAGCACCGACACCGAGCTGTACTACGAAGACCAGGGTGCGGGCCAGCCGGTCGTGCTCATCCACGGCTATCCGCTCGACGG
This sequence comes from Microbacterium gilvum, assembly GCF_039543865.1. Classification (NCBI taxonomy): domain Bacteria; kingdom Bacillati; phylum Actinomycetota; class Actinomycetes; order Micrococcales; family Microbacteriaceae; genus Microbacterium; species Microbacterium gilvum. The sequence continues at coordinate 118,816 of NZ_BAABKO010000005.1, forward strand.
CCACAGCTGGGAGCGCCAGACGCGTGAGCTGCTCGCGCAGGGCTACCGCGTGATCACCTACGACCGCCGCGGATTCGGGCAGTCGTCGAAGGTCGGCTCCGGCTACGACTACGACACCTTCGCCGCCGATCTGAACACCGTGCTCGAGACCCTCGACCTGCGTGACGTCGTTCTCGTCGGCTTCTCGATGGGCACGGGCGAGCTCGCGCGCTACGTCTCGCGCTACGGCCACGAGCGAGTCGCGAAGCTCGCCTTCCTCGCCTCCCTCGAGCCCTTCCTCGTGCAGCGCGACGACAACCCCGAGGGTGTTCCGCAGAGCGTCTTCGACGGCATCGCCGCCGCAGCCAAGGGCGACCGCTTCGCGTGGTTCACGCAGTTCTACAACGACTTCTACAACCTCGACGAGAACCTGGGCTCTCGCATCAGCCAGGAGGCCGTCACGGGCAGCTGGAACGTCGCCGTCGGGAGCGCGCCCGTCGCCGCCTACGCGGTCGTGCCCGCCTGGATCGAGGACTTCCGCGCCGATGTCGAGGCCGTGCGAGAGGCCGGCAAGCCCACGCTCATCCTGCACGGCACGAAGGACAACATCCTCCCGATCGATGCGACCGCGCGACGCTTCCACGAGGCGGTGCCCGCCGCGGAGTACGTCGAGGTCGAAGGCGCCCCGCACGGCCTGCTGTGGACGCACGCCGACGAGGTGAACGCCGCGCTGAAGGGCTTCCTCGCGCGCTGAGCGCCCGGCGGGGGCGGGGTCCGGATCTCGGCGTCGGCGGGCGCGCTGTCCGCATCCGGCCCGCCGCCGCCAGGCTCCATCAGCGGATGGGGTTCGGAGCGACCATCGTCGGGCGAGCGCGGCGCTCCTCGGCCAGGAGTGTTCGGCTGCCTCGGCGGGGAAAGCGGACGATCAGGATGGCGGTGGGCGGGCTTCCCGACGGCGAAACCTGCATCACCTCTCCTGCTCGTGGAACCTCGCCGTCGAAGCCCGGGGGATGAGCGTGGGCAGGCTTCGGCGGATCGGATCTCCAGACTCGCCGGTCGGCAGCAGCAGATCGAGTGCGGCATCCGCGATCTGATCGAAGGGCGTGCGGACGCTGGTCAGGGGAACGGGGAGCCTGGAGATCAGCGGGATGTCGTTGTAGCCGACGATGGAGACATCGCGGGCAGGTTCGATACCGAGCGATCGAGCTGCGCTGAGCACGCCGATGGCGAGGTTGTCGTTGGCCGCGAATACCGCGGTGGGTCGTGAGCCGGCAGCGTCGAAGAGCTCGTGTCCGATGGCGATGCCATCGTCCAGCCCGTACCCGACCGAGTGCACGAGCTGACTGGCGAGCTCGCGTCCCGCCTCGCTGAAGGCACGCCGTGCACCGGCGAGGCGGTCGCGAGCGCTGGAAGTGAACCAAGGTCCGGTGACGACGGCGATGTCGCGGTGACCGAGGTCGAGCAGATGGCGGATGGCGAGATAGCCTCCCGCTTCGTCGTCTCCGAGCGCGGAAGGGCTGACTCTGTCCGTCCTCAGCGCGAGGACGTGAGGGATGCCCCGGTCGCGAAGAGACGCGGGCAGGTCATCGTCAAGGCGTGCGGTCGCGAGGATCAGTCCATCGACGTTGCGGTCCAAGAGCGTCTCGGTAGCGCGACGTTCGTCCTTCGGGTCATCTCCGCTGGTCGCGACGACGGCGAAGTATCCGCGTGAGCGCGCTTCCTTCTCGATCGCCTGGAACATGAGGGCCATGACCGCGTCGGTCAGCCGAGGGACGAGGACGCCGATCGTGGTGGTCGCTCCCCGCCTGAGGCTCGCAGCGGAGGTGTTGCGGCGGTAGCCGAGGTCGTCCGCGGCCTTGCGGACACGCTCGGCGGTGGCTGTTCTGGATGTCGGGGTGCGGTTGTCGAGCATGCGGCTGGCGGTGGAGACGCTCACTCCGGCCGCCTCCGCGACATCGCGGAGCGTGACTGGACGCTGCTCTGCGTTGATCGTCATGGATGCCCCCTCATCCGCGAGTCTAATTCGAACCCGCCCGCACCCTTCGGGTGCGAAGGGCTTGCGAGTCGCGGCGGGGACTTCAGCTCAGATCCTTGACAAGGAAGGGGGCTGACGCGCAGACTTGCAATCGTTCCCGCAAACGTTCCCATCCGGTCAAGATGTGATGGGTCTCAAGGAAGAGAAGAAGGAGACGTCATGGTCCTCGACCTCCGCGGCCTGAACCCCGCACCCGTTACCCCGTTCACCGAGGATGGCGCCGTCGACTACGCGGCCATCCAGCGCCTGGGTTCGTGGCTCGGCTCCATCGACGGAGTGAAGAGCCTCGTCGTGCTCGGGCACGCCGGTGAGGGGACGTTCCTCACCGAGCCGGAGCAGCTCGACGTCATCCGCGCGTTCCGTGACTCCGTGAACGATGAGATCCCGATCATCGCGGGCATCACGAAGGAGGGAAACCTCACGGCGGCCCTCGAAGCGAAGGCGGCGGCGGATGCCGGCGCCAAGGGCGCTCTTGTGTACCCGTCGCACGGGTGGCTGCGCTTCGGATTCCAGCCCGGTGCGCCGCAGACCCGCTACCGGGCGATCTGGGAGGAGTCGGGCCTCGAGGAGATCCTGTTCCAGTACCCCGACAACACCAAGGCCTCGTACGACCTCGACACGCAGCTCGAGATCGCCGGCCAGGAGGGGGTGAACCACACCAAGAACGGTGTGCGCAACATGCGTCGCTGGTACACGGAGATCCCCGCTCTGCGTGCCGCCTACCCCGAGCTCCAGATCCTCAGCTGCCACGACGAGTACCTCCTGCCGACGATGTTCGACGTCGACGGACTGCTGGTCGGCTACGGCAACATCGCTCCCGAGCTGCTGCTTGAGCTGATCGCGGCGGGCAAGGCGAAGGACTACGCGGCGGCGCACGCCATCCACGAGCGGCTGCTGCCGGTCACGAAGGCCGTCTACCACCGCGGCTCGCACATGGAGGGAACCGTCGCGCTGAAGTGGGGCCTGGTCAACCGCGGCATCCTCGACCACGCCACCGTGCGCACCCCGCTCCTCCCGCTGCCCGCCGGTGCGGACGCGGAGATCGCGGCGGCGTTCGCGTCGGCTGATCTCGGCAAGGTCACCGTCCCCGCCTGACCCATTCCCTCTCCTGGCCGGCACGCCACTGTGCGTGCCGGTCAGGAGACCATACCCTTGCCGCGACTTCTCCGCAGAGCGGCAGCACAGTCAATGACGACTTACCGGCCCGCAGTCTGGCCTCCAACGAAGGAGACACCATGAGCACTGACCACCCGCCGAAGACCCGCCCACCGGCCACCCCCGGCACTGGTCACGGACGCATCTCCACCGAGACCGTGCGCACCATCGTCGAGGCCCGCCACACCCGGCGCACGTTCTGGAAACAGCTCGCGCTCATCGGTCCCGCGTTCGTCGCGGGCGCCTGGCAGTTCGGCCCGGGCAACCTCACCACCGCGATGAATGCGGGTGCCCTGTACGGGTACGCCCTCATCTGGGTGATCATCATCTCCACGATCCTGATGATCTTCCTCACCGACATGAGCGTGCGCCTCGGAATCCGCACACCCGTCTCGCTCATCTCCTCCATCAAAGAGCGCCTTGGCGGCTGGGTCGGCGTCGTCGCAGGGGTCGGCGTCTTCCTGATCACACTGTGCTTCTCCGTCGGCAATGCGGTCGGCTCCGGCGTCGGCCTGTCCATGCTCATCCCGGGTACGAGCCCAGTGATGTGGACGGTGATCTGCACCGTCGCGGTCGGGGCGATCCTGCTGCTCAAGGGCATCTACGGTGTCGTGGAGAAGATCCTCATCGTCATCGTCGCGCTGATGGCATTCTGCTTCATCGCCTCTGCGTTCGCCGCGAATCCCGACTGGGCTGCGGCCGGAGCGGGCCTCATCCCCGTCGTCCCGGAAGGCGCCTGGCTGCTGATCATCGGTCTTGTGGGGACGAACTTCTCCATCAACGCCGCCTTCTACACGTCCTACGGCACCAAAGCCCGCAAGCGTACCGAGGCCGACTACCGCGACATCACCATGGTCGACACGGTTCCTGGCATCGTCGCTCCCGGCATCATGACCGCCCTGGTCATCATCGTCGCGGCGGCAGTCCTCAACGCGACCGGCACCGACGCTCCCGGAGCCTTCGGCGGCCTGACGAAGATCTTCGAACCGATCGCCGGCCCCGTCGGCGCCTGGATATTCGCGCTCGGCTTCTTCGGCGCCGCTTTCAGCTCGATGATCCCGAACTGCGTCGCTGGAGGAACCATGCTCTCCGATGCCCTTGGGCGCGGGCCCTCCGCCGACACAGCGACCGCACGCCTCGGAAGCGCGTTCATCCTCGCCTTCGGCATCACGATAACGATCGTCTTCTCCGGCTCCTCACCGGTGCAGCTGATCATCATCGCCCAGGCCCTCACCGTGCTGTTCGCTCCGGTCCTCGCTGCGCTGATCGTCATCATGGCGAACGACAAGAAGCTCATGGGGCCGCTGCGCAACAGGTGGTGGCAGAACCTCCTCGGCGTCGTCGGCCTCCTCTCCGTCCTGCTCCTGTCCGGACGGCTTGTCGTCAGCCTCATCAGCGGATAGCGGTCTCTGCATCGGGCGTATCCTCACCGGCGCATGCATGCGGGAGCGTCGGTGAGGATACGCACTCATCACCTGTCAGGAGGGTCCGAAGATGCGGTATGTCAGCTTCCATCACGACGGACGCGATGGCGTCGCCGAAGCTCGCGGCAGCGATCTCCATCCACTCGTCGGCATCCGCAACATCGATGCCGCCACCGATCGCGACGCCCTCGCGAATGCAGCGCGGCAACGTCCGCTGCCGCGAACCGCTGTCACTCTTCGTCCAGTCAGCGTCCCCGCGAAAGTCATCGGCGTCGGTCGCAACTATCCGACCCCCGGCCAGCAGACCCCCGCGCGTGGGTACCCGATCCTGTTCACGAAGTTCGCCCAATCTCTTCTCGCCGCAGACGAAGACCTGTGCTTGCCGATCGCCGTCCACGGCGACTACGAAGGAGAGATCGCGGTCATCATCGGCAAGCCCGGACGAAACATCCCCCGAACGCGCGCGTTCGAGCACGTCCTCGGGTACGCCCTCGCCAACGACGTCTCCATCCGCGACTACCAGCACCGCAGCAGCCAATGGCTGCAAGGCAAAGCCTGGGACAGGTCCTGCCCCGTCGGACCCGCGATCGTCACCCCCGACGAGTTCGACGCGAGCGCCGCACGACTACGGACATGGATCAACGGCCGGCTCGTGCAAGACGGGTGCTTCCGAGACCTGATCTACCCCGTCGACGAGCTGATCTCGCTCATCTCCGAGTTCACAGAGCTCCTTCCTGGCGACATCATCCTCACGGGAAGCCCGCATGGCAACGGACAGTCCTTCACTCCGCCTCGCCGGCTCGAGGACGGCGACCACATCTGCGTGCGCGCCGACGGTCTCGGCGCCCTCACCACGGCCGTCTCGCTCATCGCTTCCGCATCGACGACCGCACCTGCGACCGCCAAGATCTGCTGACATCTCGATCACCCGATCCGAGCGCTGCCTCCTGACGCTCGGATCCGGCGAACGGGCCCGTCTGCAGGGGTACGAGACGGCATCGGCCGAGCGAATCCGGCCCTCCAGATCCCGATGCGACGCTGCGGCGTCAAGCTCGTCATGGTCGGCCAGAAGAGCGCGCTCGGAGTGAAGGAGGACGAGAAGACCCCCCGCTCTCGCGGGGGGCCTTCTCGTGGGTGGCAAGTGAGGGATTCGAACCCCCGAAGCATGACGCGGCTGATTTACAGTCAGCTCCCTTTGGCCGCTCGGGCAACTTGCCAGGGCGCGCCCGCCCGACTTGCACAGACGACCGGAGGCGCGGAGACCCATGTTACCCCGCCATGGCGGCGAGATGAAATCCTCGGATGCCCGGGCGCGTTGCGCGAGGCCGCCCCTGCGGGCGTGGCAGCGGATGGCAGGATGGCACCATCCGGGGTGCCGGCCCCGTCGAGAGGGGGCACCCATGTCCGCACCGCAGGCGCCGTACGCGCAGCCGCCGCAGGACAAGCCGATGTCGAAGCTCATCACGGGCGCCATCTGGATCGCGATCGGCTCGCTCATCGCCGCGGCGATCGTGTGCGTGGTCTGGGTGCTCGTCGGCGATCAGAACGGCCTCGTCGGCAAGGCGTTCACGACCGTGCTCCTGCTCGCCGCCTTCGCCGGCGTCGTGCTGCTCGACGCGAACCTCGCGCCCCGGCGCCCCGACTGGTTCGCCCTCGCGAGCATGGTGTCGTGGGTGATCGCGCTGCTCGTCGGGGCGGTGAAGATCTGGCTCGACGTCACCCCCTCGTGGGCCGGCGACGACTACCGGTACCTCGAGTACGGTGCGAGCGGCGTGGAGCGGTTCTTCCAGCTCCTCTTCGTCATCGTCGTCCTGCAGCTCGCGCTCCTCCACCTGCGTCTGTTCTGGCGCGCGGCGGAGCGCCACGTCACGGCTTTCACGCGCGGTGTGGCGATCGCGACGACGGCGTTCGTCGTCGCGCTCGCGCTGCTCCTCGTGTTCTTCCTCACCTTCCCCGATTCGTTCGACTACGCAGATCTGTACTGGCGCATCGTCGTGGCCCTGGCGATCCTCGCGGCGGTCGGGACGACCCTGCTCCCGCTCCTGAATGCCCTGTTCGCTCCCAAGAAGCCGCGCGAGCGTCCCATCACGGCGGCACCGCAGGTGCATGCCGGCGGCTACGCGGCACCGGCGCCGCAGGGATGGCCGACGTACTACGACGGCGTCACGCCCCTCCCCGTGCTTCCTGACGGCAGCCCGGACTGGAACGCGTACTACACGGGCTACCCGACTGCGCAGCCGCCGCTGCCGCCGCGTCCTCCGCTGCCGCCCGTGCCTCCCGTCGTCTGACCGGTTCACGCCCCGTTCGCCCGGCGCCGATAGCGTGGAGGGGTGACCCTCGAACTCGATCTCCGCGACCTCGCCATCGACATCGCCCGCGAAGCCGGCGCCCTCGCGCATCGGCGCCGCGAGGAGGGCGTCGCGATCGCGGCGAGCAAGTCGACGCTCGCCGACATCGTCACGGAGGCCGACCGCGAGGTCGAGGCGCTCATCCGTGCGCGGCTCGCCGCCGAGCGGCCGGGCGACGGGTTCCTCGGCGAGGAGTCGGGCGGCGGCGCGGGGGAGTCGGGCGTCACGTGGGTCGTCGACCCTATCGACGGCACCGTCAACTACGCGTTCGGCCAGCCGTCGTACGGCGTGAGCATCGCGGCCGTCACGGGGCCGGCCGACCCGGGCGGATGGCGCCTGGAAGCGGGCGCGGTCGTCGCGCCCGCTCTCGGCGAGGTCTACTCCGCTGCGCGCGGCCACGGTGCGTTCCTGGGCGAGCGGCGTCTCGCCGTCACGGAGGAGGCGCCCGCCGGGGCGCTCGTCGCGACGGGATTCGGGTACGACCCCGCGACGCACGCCGCCACGCTCGACGAGATCCGGGGCGTCATGCCGCTCGCGCGCGACCTGCGCCGCGCGGGCGCTGCCTCGCTCGACCTCGCCTTCGTCGCGGCCGGCCGTCTCGACGCGTACTTCGAGCGCGGGCTCAAGCCGTGGGACCTCGCGGCGGGCGCGCTGCTCGTCGCCGAGGCCGGCGGCCGGGTGGGATGGCTCGATGCCGACGCGTGGGGCAGGACGATGATGATCGCGGCGGCGGAGCACGCCTACGACGCCCTCGCCGCGGCGCTCCGACCGGGGGCGACATCGCGTGCACAGGTGTGATCTCGCGTGACTTCTTCCACCTTTTCGTGATCCCGGATGGCGCTCCCAGGGAACATCGGGTACCGTGGGGTTACCCGATCGTTACTTTTGTGACCCTGACTTGCAAGGTGCGCGATCACACCCCCTGATGACGTTCCTCGCTGTTCCCCCGCAGCGACCGACGGAAAGTACGCCTTGCCGCTCGACTCCCCCCTGGCCGAAGCCGCGCCCGCACGCGGCACGCGTCGCGCCCGCCGTGCGACGCCGGCACCGGAGCCGCTGAGCGAGCAGACGCGTGCTGACGATGTCGAGGCGGCTCTGCCTGAGCCGCCGCTGACGCGTCGCCGGCTCCGCGAGCTCGCCTCGGCCACCCCGGCCCCCGAGATCATCCACGACGGCGACGCCGACTTCGGCGAGGCGCTCAAGGTCGCCGAGCAGGTGGCGACCACCGCGCCCGAGACGGGTGTCATCCCGCTGCCGGAGGAAGACGAGTTCCTCGCCGCCGCACGCGCCCTGAGGTTCACGGCCGAGACCGCCGTCATCCCTCCCGCTCCGACGGCGATGCCCGAGGCCGTGCCCGAGGCCGTGCACATCGCGCCCCGCAAGGGCCGTGCGTTCCGTCGCGTCGCCACGACGGCCGCGTCGCTGGGTGCGATGGGCGTCATCGGCCTCCTCGCCGTCGGCATGACGACGCCGCTCGGGGCCGTCGCGCAGGGCGACACCGCCGCCGCGACCGTGTCGATCGCGGCTTCGGCGGGCGACGACCAGGACCTCGCCGACGAGGAGATCCAGGCGTACGTCGCCTCGTCCGACGTCCAGAACGCCGACGTGTCGCGCTCGCAGGCGTACACGGCGGAGACCTTCGCCTCGCTCGCCTCGGCCGACGGCATCTCGACGAGCGGCGCGTTCTTCGTGAACGACCCGACCGCCGACATCCAGTGGCCGTTCGCCGTGGGCACGAGCATGAGCTCGGGCTACGGCATGCGCTGGGGTCGCCTCCACGAGGGCATCGACTTCACGCCCGGCGACGGGGCACCCGTGCAGGCGATCGCCGACGGCGTCGTGCGCATCGCGACCGAGTCGGGCGGCGCCTACGGCGTGACCGTCTACATCGACCACGTGATCGACGGCCAGGTCGTCACGAGCCACTACGCGCACATGCAGTACGGTTCGCTGCAGGTCGTTCAGGGGCAGCGCGTCGAGGTCGGCGACGTCGTCGGCCTGACGGGCAACACGGGCCGATCGTACGGCGCCCACATGCACTTCGAGGTCATCATCAACGGGTCGACCACCGATCCGCTGCCGTGGCTCCAGGAGCACGCGAACACGCGCTACAGCGACGACGAGGAGGCGGAGGCGACAGCCGCCATCGACGAGCTCCTCGGCTCGGAGATCACCTCCGACTGACCGACGCGCGCGGCCTTCGCCGGTTCGCGAGCGCAGACGCGAGATGGTATTCTCGTCTGGTTGCCTTCCGAGGTGACACGCCCCGATAGCTCAGTGGCAGAGCACTTCCATGGTAAGGAAGGGGTCGTCAGTTCAATCCTGACTCGGGGCTCGCAGCATCATCCGATGCCGTGCGGCAGGGTAGCTCAGTTGGTGAGAGCGCACGACTCATAATCGTGAGGTCGCGGGTTCAAGCCCCGCTCCTGCTACAAGATGAAACCCCGGCTCCACCCGGGGTTTTGTCGTAGCCGCACCATGATCGGCGGATCATCCAGGTGCGACGTGGGATCGTCATGGATCGGCAGGCGGCCCGCCGACTAGGTTCGTCGGGTGACCGCCTCGCCAGAAGAACAGCCCGCCGTGCCCTTCCGCATCCGCGTCTCCTCCCCGACGCCGGTCACCGGCACGCCCCTCGAGATGGGAGACGCCGACGGCATCGGGCGGCGCGTGCAGCTGACGAGCCGATACCTCACGCGCGACGGCGCCCCGTGGATCCCCGTCATGGGCGAGTACCACTTCAGCCGCGACCTCCCCGAGAACTGGGAGGTGGAGTTGCGGAAGATGAAGTCCGGGGGCATCTCCGTCGTGGCCGCGTACATGATCTGGATCCTCCATGAGGAGACCCGGGGCGAGATGCGCTGGGACGGGCCGCGCGACATCCGTCGCTTCATCCAGCTCGCGCAGGACGTCGGCCTCGAGGTCATGCTGCGGATCGGGCCGTGGGCGCACGGCGAAGCCCGCAACGGCGGCTTCCCCGACTGGCTCCAGGCGCTGCCGATCCGGCACCGGTCGAACGACCCGGCCTACCTCGATCTGACGCGCCGATGGTACGCCGGCATCGAAGAGCAGGTGCGCGGGCTCTTCCACACGGCGGAGAACCCGTCCGGGCCGATCATCGGCATCCAGGTCGACAACGAGCTGTACGACGACGGTCCCCATCTCGCCGCCCTCCGCGACATCGCGGAGGAGGTCGGCATGTCGGCGAGCCTGTGGACGGCGACCGGCTGGGGCGGCGCAGAGCTGCCCCACGGCCGCGTGCTGCCGGTCTACGCCGGCTACAGCGACGGATTCTGGGAGGAGTCGGACACGGGGTGGCCGGCGTTCGGCGTCATGCACTTCACCTACAGCACGGTCCGCGACGACCTCACCGTGGGCGCCGATCTGCGTGAGGCGCCTGCCGTCGTGCACGGCGGCGCCGCTCTCGGGGCGGATGACCCCTGGCCGTTCGCGACCTGCGAGCTGGGTGGCGGGATGGCCATCGCCTACCACCGGAGGCCGCTGGTCGATCCCGACGACGTCACCGCGCTCGCGCTCACCAAGATGGGCAGCGGCTCCGCCTGGCAGGGGTACTACATGTACCACGGCGGACTCCACCCGATCGGTGCCCGCTCGACCACGCAGGAGGCGCAGGCGACGGGGTACCCGAACGACATGCCGTCGCGCGACTACGACTTCTCCGCACCGCTGGGGGCCGCCGGTACCGAGCGCCCGCACTTCCACGCGCTGCGCCGGCAGCATCTGATGCTCGACGCCTTCGCAGCCCAGATCGCTCCCGCGGCGGCGACGATCCCCGAGCCGGTCGACGGGGCGCCGCGCTGGGCTGTGCGCTCGACCGGCACCTCGGGCTTCCTGTTCGCGAACAACCACCAGCCGGCGATCGCCGCGCTCGAGGCGATCGACGGGATCCGGTTCGGGGTGCAGTTCGACGACCGCGAGCTCACCGTGCCGACGCGTCCGGTGCGCATCGCGTCGGGTGCCCACTTCGTCTGGCCGCTGCGTCAGCGGTACGGCGCCATCCCCGCGCTCACGGTCACCGCGCAGCCGATCACGCAGCGGACGACCGAGGAAGGCACGGTGGTGATCTTCGCGGCCGTCGACGGCATCGAGGTCGAGCTGCAGCTGGAAGGCGTCCGGGCGTCGGACGTGTCGGGCGCCGAGGTCGACATCGACGACGGCGTCGTCATCGCGAGGCCCCACGCCGCACCGGGGCTCGCCTGCGAGGTGCACGTGGGAGACACGACGCTCGTGTTCCTCGACGCCGCGCAGGGCGACGCCGTGTGGCGGGGCGACATCGGCGGTCGCGACTCGGTGGTCATCTGGCAGGGGTCGGGATGGTTCGACACGACCTTCCGCGCCGTCGTCGACGACCGCTCGCGCGAGATCGCCGTGTTCCCTCCGCTGGAGGAGGCTGCGCCGGCCGAGCTCCCGCGCGAGGGGACGGTCTTCACCCGCTACGAGGTGCCCGCGGCGAGCGCTTCCCGGGAACTGGATGCGGCCGACTTCCCGTGCGCGCCCGTGGCCCCGGTGCGGAGGGGCGGATCATCGAACCGGCTGTCCGCACCCCGCGACGCCGACTTCGCCGACGCGGCCGTCGTGGAGCTCGCCGTGCACCCCGACCCGCACGAAGGGGAGCGCTCGATCCTCGAGCTCGACTGGACGGGCGACGTCATCCGGGTGCTGCTCGGAGATCGGCTGATCGCCGACCAGTTCTGGTACGGGCGGGCGCTCGAGATCGACCTCACGCCGTATGCCGCGGAGCTCGAGACGACCCCGCTGACGCTCCAGGCGTTCGCGTGGTCGCCGGTGTCGCCGGTGTATGTCGATCCGCGCGTGCGCCCCGACGTGCGGGAGCCGGAGCTCGCCATCCACTCGGCGCGGGTGCGGTCGCTGCGCACGGTGGCCCTTGCGTGATCGTGGCCGTTGCATGATCGGCACCCGCTCCTGAGCGCCGCGGGGTGCGGCGCCGGTCATCCCTTGTGCGTCGCGCGGTACTGCGTGGGGTTCATCCCGTGCACCCGCCGGAAGTGGCGTGAGAAGTACAGCGGGTCGGCGTAGCCGACGGCCGCCGCGATCTCGCTCACGCTCGACGACGTCGTGTCGAGCAGGCTGCGGGCGCGCGTCATCTTGAGCGACGTGTGGAAGGCGCCGGGCCCGCCGCCCGTCGCGCGCCGGAAGAGCGCGCTGAGATGCGAGGGCGACAGCCCCACCATCGCCGCGAGCTCGGCGACCGGGATGTTGCTGTCGACCCTGGCTTCGAGGAAGCGCATCGCCCGCTCGAGCGGCGAACCGTCGGCGGGGAGGATGCTGTCGGCGACGATGCGCGTGAGGAGCCGCCACGCGACGCCCGCAGCGGCGACCAGCTGCACGGGGGAGAGGCGCCGCTCGAGCAGTCCGACCAGCTCGTCGAAGAGCGCGGCCACGCCCTCGATCGACCGCAGCCGCGTGAGCGGGCGAGGGATGCCCAGGAGCGGCCCGGTCAGCTCCGCGACATCCGTGCCGCGGACGTGCATCCACCAGATCGTCCATGGGTCGTCTCTCGTTGCCACGTACTCGTGCGGCTGACGCGCGGGGATCACGATGCAGGCGCCCGGCGTGAGCGGATGGGCGGCGTCGCCCAGGAGCACCGTGCCGGAGCCGGCGACGCAGAGCATGACGATGGTCTCTGCTGCGCCTCGCTGGCGCACACGGCGATGGCCCGCGGCCGCGGGGAAGTAGCCGGCGTCCGTGACCAGCAGCCGCCGTGTGCCCGGCTGGGCGAGCGCCGTCTCGACCTGCGGTCGCGGGACCACGCAGAGGCGCTGGTTGCGGAAGCCCTCCGTGCGGCTTGTGGCCTCCTCGCCTGTCGCTGTTTCGTCCATGGATCTCCTCGGTCTCACCATACCCGGCAGGTTCTCCGATCCGTACCGTCGAGAGGGATGTGCAGCCCCGCTGCCGATGCACCGTCCGGCCGTCCGGCCGCGAACTCCCCGAGGAGGTCAGCGATGTCCGCTGAACGAAGCGACGTCGACGCCGCCCCCGACGCCGGGCTGCTGATCCTGCCCGACGCCCCCGCCGACGAGGCCGCCGCCCTCGCGCGCGGCGAGGCGGTCGCCTGGCGGGAGCCGCTGACGATCCGCACGTACGAGGCGGGGGAGCCGAGCGCCTACCCCATGTACCTCGACCGCCGCGTGTACCAGGGGTCGAGCGGCACGGTCTATCCGCTGCCCTTCACGGAGAGCGTCGCCGATGAGCCGACGATGCGCGACTGGGACGCCGTCCATCTCGAGAACGAGTTCGTGCGCCTCGTCGTCCTCCCCGAGCTGGGCGGCCGCATCCACGTCGGCTACGACAAGACCACCGGGCACGACTTCTTCTACCGCAACAACGTCATCAAGCCCGCCCTCGTGGGGCTCGCCGGGCCCTGGATCTCGGGCGGCGTGGAGTTCAACTGGCCGCAGCATCACCGCCCGGCGACCTTCCTCCCCGTCGACACGACGATCGAGCGCGACCCGGACGGCACCGTGACGGTCTGGTGCCACGATCACGAGCCCTTCGCCCGCATGTCGGCGCAGCACGGCGTCCGGCTGCGGCCGGGGAGCTCCGTCGTCGAGCTGGCCGTGCGCCTGCACAACCGCACGGATGAGCGGCAGACCTTCCTGTGGTGGGCGAACGTCGCGGCGCGCGTGCACGACGACTACCAGTCGTTCTTCCCCGAGGACGTGCGCTACGTCGCCGACCATGCGCGGCGTGCGCTCACGGCGTTCCCCGAGGCCGACCGGCCCTACTACGGCGTCGACTACCCGGCGCTCGCCGCGGAGCGGCCCGGCGCCGACCGCATCGACTGGTACCGCAACATCCCCGTGCCCACGTCGTACATGATCGTCGACTCCGAGCAGGACTTCTTCGGCGGCTACGACCATGCGGCGGGAGCCGGCTTCGTGCACTGGGCCGAGCGGCGGGTGTCACCCGGCAAGAAGCAGTGGACCTGGGGGAATGCGCCCTTCGGGCACGCGTGGGACGCCCAGCTCACCGACGGCGACGGACCGTACGTCGAGCTCATGGCCGGCGTCTACACCGACAACCAGCCCGACTTCTCGTGGATCCTGCCCGGCGAGACGAAGGTCTTCACCCAGTACTGGTACCCGATCCCCGCTATCGGGCCCGTGCATCAGGCGACGCCCGACGCCGCCGTGCACGTCGAGCGCGGCGCCCGGCTGGCGGCCGCATTCGCGACCACGCGCCGGCAGATGCGCGCGGTCGCCCGCGTGCGCGTCGGCGACCGCGTCGTCGCAGAGCACACGGTCGATGTCGCCCCCGGCGCTCCCGTGCGCATCGACGCCGACCTCGGCGGCGATCACGGCCACGACGTCGCCGTGGAGCTGCTCTCGCACGCCGGCCGTGTCCTCGTCCGGTGGACGCCGACCGTCGTCGACGATGCGGAGCCGTGGGTCGCCGAGGAGCCGCCGCTGCCCGAGCAGATCGAGTCGGTCGAGGAGCTCTACCTCACGGGCCTGCACCTCAGCCAGTACCGTCATCCGACGCGCAGCCCGACGGCGTACTGGACCGCTGCGCTCGAGCGCGACGCGGGCGACGTACGGACGAACCTCGCGCTCGCCGACCGCGACTACCGGTCGGGCCGCTACGGGCGCGCCCTCGAGCGGGTCGAACGCGCCCTCGCCCGGCTGACGCGCCGCAACGCGAATCCGGTCGACGCCGAGGCGTTCCACCTGAAGGGGCTCATCCTGCGCCGCCTCGGGCGCACGGTCGACGCCGAGCAGGCGTTCGGCAAAGCGGGGTGGGATGGCACCTGGGCGGCGGCCGCGGGGTTCGCGCTCGCGCAGTCGCTCGCGGGGCGCGGTCGCGATCGCGCTGCGCTGCGCGTGCTCGACTCCCTCGACGGCGTCGTCGGGCACGACACACGGCGCATCGCGCTGCGCACGGTCATCCTGCGGCGGCAGGGCGCGCACGCGCAGGCCGATGAGCTGCTGCGTGCCGCGCTCGACGTCGACCCGCTCGACGCGGTGCTGCGCGTGCTCGCCGGGCGGCCGATCGCCCACGATGCCGGTCTGCGGATCGACGTCGCGCTCGACCTGCGCCGCGCGGGCGCGGTCGACGAGGCGCTCGCCGAGCTCGCCGAGGCGGCCGCGTCGCCGGTGCATGCGGGGGGCAACCACCTCCCGATCGCGCTCTACCTGGCCGCGGCCATCCTCGACGAGGTCGGGAGGGCCGCCGAAGCCGCCGAAGCGCGGGCACGGGCGCAGGCTGCCGACGCGACGCGCGCGTTCCCGTCGGGACTCGACGCGCTCGACGCGCTGGAGGCCGCTCTGCACGCCGAGCCCGACGACGCGCGCGCCCACGCGCTCATCGGCATGCTGCTGTACGCGCACGGGCGCCGCCGGCGTGCGGCCGCGCACTGGGACCGTGCGGCGGAGCTCGGCCTCGTCGACGCCGTGCTGCTGCGCAATGCGGCCCTCGCCGCCACCAATGTCGCGCACGATGACGCAAGGGCGTGGTCGCTCTATGCGCGCGCCGTCTCGGCTGCCCCGGCGGATGCGCGGGTCCGCTATGAGCAGGACCAGCTGGCCGCGCGCCTCGGGCACGGCTCCGCCGAGCGGCTCGCCCGCCTGCGCCCCGTCGAAGCCCTCGTCCTCACCCGCGACGACTTCACGATCGAGTACATCGGGCTGCTCGTCGCGGAGGGCGACGCGGAGTCGGCCTTCCGCATCCTCGTCAGCCGCGCCTTCCATCCGTGGGAGGGTGGCGAGGGCCGGGTCATCGCCGCCTGGGACGCGACGCTGGCGGCGCTCGGAATGCCGCCGGCCGATCCGCCGGCGTCGCTGGGGGAAGCGCGCTCCGACTACGTCGCGCCCGCGGCGCGACGTGAGGACGGCGTCACCGACTACTTCGCGACGAGTCTTCCCGAGCTGCTGCTCTTCGCCCGCGAGACCGACGAGCCGGAGGAGTGACCGCGGGCCGCCGCGCCCGCGTCAGCCGCGGATCAGCTTGCGGAGCAGCCCCTCGAGCTGCGCGCGTTCGCCGTCGTCGAGCGGAGAGAGCAGCTCGCTCTCCAGGCGCAGGTGCGCGGGGTAGGCCTCGTCGATGAGCGCGCGCCCCTCGGGCGTGAGCTCCACGATGCGCCCGCGGGCATCGTCGGTCCGCTGATGCCTCGTGACGAGCCCGGCCGCTTCGAGCCGGTCGACGCGTTTCGACGTCGCGCCCGCGGTCACCACGGTGTGCTCGGCGATGTCACCCTGCGTGAGCGCGAACGGCACGCCCACTCGGCGAAGGGCGCACAGGACGTCGAACTCGCCCTCTCCCAGGCCGAATCGCCGGTAGTTGTCGATCAGCTCCCGCGTGAAGTCGTCAGAGATCCTGCGCATCCTGCCGATCACCGCCATGGGGCTCGGGTCGAGGTCGGGGCGTTCGCGACGCCACTGCTCGACGAAGACCCCGACGCGATCGATTCCGCTCATGCCGCCATCCTAGTTTCCATGGAACGTATACTCGTTTCCATGGAAACGGAATTGCGGCGGAGACGTCCGCGGAACGCGGCCCGGTGGCCGATCGTCGCCGCGATCGGCCCGATCGCGTTCGGGTCGACGTACTTCGTGACGCACGAGTACCTTCCCGGCGACTCCCCGCTGTGGGGCTCGGCGATACGGGCGCTGCCGGCGGGCATCGTCCTCCTGGTCGTCTCGCGGCGTCTGCCGACGGGCGCGTGGTGGTGGCGTTCGGCGGTGCTCGGCACCCTGAACATGGGGATGTTCTTCTGTCTCGTCTACGTGGCCGCCCAGCTGCTGCCGTCCAGCGTGGCCGCCTCGCTGACATCGGCGAGCCCTATCGTGATCGCCGTCGCGGCCTGGGCCCTCATCCGCGAGCGCCCCGCGCCGCGGGTCGTCGTCGGCGCGCTGGTCGGCGGTGCCGGCGTGCTCCTCGTCGTGGGGACGGCGAGCGGCGCCCTGGACGGCTGGGGCATCGCGGCGTCGGTCGCGTCGATGGTGCTGTCGTCGATCGGCGCGATCCTGACGAAGCGATGGCAGGACGACACCCCCGTGCTCGCGGTCACGACGTGGCAGCTCGTCGTGGGCGGCCTCGAGCTCCTCGCGGCCGCCGTCCTCGTCGAGGGTGCGGCGCCGGCGGTCGCACCCGTCGAGGCGCTCGCCTTCGCCTACGTGAGCCTGATCGCCACCGCCCTCGGCTTCGTCTGCTGGTTCGCCGGCTTCCGCCACCTTCCCGCAGGGGTCGTGGGCGTCATCGGCCTGCTGAACCCCGTCACGGGCGTCGCGCTCGGCGTGCTCGCGGGCGGCGAGATCCTCGCCCCGCTGCAGCTCGTGGGCATCCTCCTCGTGCTCGCGAGCATGGCCATCGTCACCTCACGTCGCCGTCCGCAGGCGCCCGCGGTCACCTCCCGGTCGCGAGGTACCGGTGCTCGGGGCGGCCGGTCGCGCCGTACCGCGGGACGACGGTCGCCTCGCCGAGCTCGACGAGGCGCTCGAGGTAGCGACGGGCGCTGACGCGCGACATCCCGAGCCGCTCCGCGATGCCCGTCGCCGACGCGTCGTGCGGTTCTGCCCGCAGCGCGCCGAGCACAGCCTGCAGCGTGCGCTCGTTGACGCCCTTGCGCACGAACCGCGGACCGTGCGCCGAGCCGAGCACGGCGTCGATGCGCTCCTGGTCGAGCGTCGACCGCGCGAGGTCGGCGTCCTGCGCGACGACGGTGCGCACGTCGTCGAGCCGCTGGTGCAGCGCGTCCATCGCGAACGGCTTCACGAGGTAGTGCCGCACGCCCTGCACACGCGCGAGCCGCACGGTCTCGAGGTCGCGCGCCGCCGTGACGGCGATCACCTCGACACGGCTGCCGCGCGCGCGGGCGCGCCGCAGCACCGTGAGCCCCGACATGTCGGGGAGGTGCACGTCGAGCAGCACGACGTCGGGGTCGAGCGTCTCGATGCTCTCGAGCGCGGCCTCGCCCGTCGCGCACACGGCGACGACCTGGAAGTGCGGATGGCGCTCCACGAAACCGCGTGTGACGACCGCGACGGCGGGCTCGTCCTCCACGATGAGCACGCGCAGCCGCGTCATCGCCGACCCGCTCCGACCCTCTCCGGGACGACGACCGCGACGCGCGCGCCCCCGAGAGCCGAGTCGCCCACCTCGATCGTGCCCCCGAGCCGGCGCACCACGCGCTGCACGAGCGTGAGACCGTAGCCGCGCCCGCCCGCGCTGCTCTTCGAGGTGTGCCCGAGGTCGAAGATGCTCGACCGTTCCTCCACCGCGATCCCCGGCCCGTCGTCCGACACCTCGATCGAGCCGCCGCCGCCCGACCCCCGCAGGCGCACCTCGACCGCTCCGTGCGGGGCGCTCGCCTCGATCGCGTTGTCGACGAGGTTGCCCGTGATCGTCACGAGGTCGGCGCCGTCGACTGCGAACGCCTCGACGAGCCCCGACGCGTCGACCGTCAGCGAGACGCCGAGCTCGCGCGCCCTCGCCTTCTTCGCGAGGAGGAGCGCCGCCAGCTCGAGATCGTGGATGCCCGCGATGGAGGCGTCGGAGATGGCCCCGCCGTCGCCCGCGCTGCGCACGAGCCGGAGCGCTGCGGCGCCCTCGCCGAGCTCGAGCAGCCCGCCGATCGTATGGAGGGTGTTCGCGAACTCGTGCCGCTGCGCGCGCAGCCCCTCGGCGATGCTCTGCGCGCCGGCCAGCTCGCGCAGCGCCGCGTCGGTCTCGGTGCGGTCCATGAGGATGACGACGGCTCCGACCGCCTTGCCGTGGACGAGCACGGCATCGGCGTGCGCGACGAGCACGCGCTCGCCCGCGAGCACGAGCGCCTGCGACTGCGACGACACCGCCTCGTCGAGGTCGAGCTCCAGCACCTCGGCGAACGGCTGGCCCACGGCCGCCGCGCCGCCCAGCAGGCGTGCGGCCGCGTCGTTGCAGAGCACGACGTCGCCCGCCTCGTCGACGACGAGGATGCCCTCGCGGATGCCGTGCAGCGTCGCATCCCGGGTCTCCAGCATCGCCTTGATCTCGTCGGGCTCGAGGCCGTACGTGCGCCGTCGCACGATGCTCGCGAGCGCGAACGACAGGGCGAGCCCCACGATCGCGGCCCCCGTCAGCCATCCGACGAGCATGCCGAGAGAGCCGAGCAGGTCGGCGCGCAGATCCGACTCCAGCATCCCCACCGACGCCTGCCCGACGACGTCCCCGTCCACTCCGAAGACCGGGACCTTGACGCGCCACGACTCCCCGAGCGTCCCGGTCTGCGTCCCGACGAACACCTCGCCGGATGTCGCGGCGGTCGGCTCCGTCGACGCCCGCTCGCCGATGCGATCGGGATCGGGGTGCGAGAAGCGGATGCCCTCGACATCCGTCACGACGACGTACGTCACGTCGGCCGAGGTGCGGATGAGCTCGGCGATCGGCTGGATGACGGCCGACGGATCGGGGTCGTCGAACGCCTCGACGACCGTCGGCAGCTGCGCGACCGACTGCGCGACGCCGATCATCCGATCGAGGTACTGGTCGCGGATCTGACGCTCCTGGACGAGCACCGCCGCGACGCCGGCGCTGAGGATGACGACGAGCATGACGGCGCCCTGCAGCAGGACGAGCTGGCTCCGCAGCGGCATTGCCCGGATCATGAAGCCGATCGTATGGCACCGCCCGTCGGGGCGGAGGCGCCCGCCGCGGACCGAAATGAACAGAACGCGACGTTAGTCGCGCAACCCGCGCGGCCACCGCCGTCCGCCCTACCGTCCTCTTCAGATCGCGACCGGCAGGGAGCCGGCGCTCAAAGACGAGGAGCGATCCCATGCGCATCACCGCACACCCCCGCGCCCGCTGGACAGCCGCCATCGGAACCGCCGCGCTCGCGGCCGCCGCTCTCGCAGGCTGCAGCGCCGACGGCGGCGCCGAGCCCGCGACGGGCGACGGCGGGGCCGCCGCGCTCACGGCCGTCGACGTCATCGCGCCCGCCGACCCGGGGGGCGGATGGGACCAGACGGCCCGCGCGCTGAGCGCCGCCCTCACGGACGAGGGGCTCGTCGACTCGGCCCCCGTCACGAACATCGGCGGCGCGGGCGGGACGGTCGGCCTCGCGAGCCTCGCGACCGAGACCGACGCCGCGACCCTCATGGTGACGGGCTCCGTCATGGTCGGCGCCGTCGAGACGAACGCGTCGGAGAACCGCATCGAGGACATGACGCCCATCGCGCGCCTCACGGAGGAGCCGCTCGTCATCGTCGTGCCCGACGCGAGCGAGTTCGAGTCGATCGACGATCTCGTCGACGCGATCGTCGATCGAGGGCCCGAAATCACCGTCACGGGCGGCAGCGCGGGCGGCATCGACAACATCCTCGCCGGCCAGCTGCTCGTGGCCGCCGGGGTCGACGCGGCCGACGTGCCGTCGACCCTGAACTACATCCCGAACTCCGGCGGCGGCGAGGCGCTCACGATGCTCCTGGGCGGCACGGCGCAGGTCGGCATCTCGGGCGTCGGCGAGTTCGCCGAGTCGGTGGAGTCGGGGGACCTCAGGGCGCTCGGCGTCTCCTCCGCCGAGCCGGCGCTCGCCCTGCCCGACGCCCCGACCCTGCAGGACGAGGGCATCGACATCGACCTCACCAACTGGCGCGGCCTGCTCGCCCCCGGCGGCATCTCGGCCGAGGAAGAGCAGCAGCTCGTCGACCTCGTGACGCAACTCGCCGAGAGCCCGGCATGGGCGGAGGCCGTCGAGGCGAACGGATGGACCGATGCGTTCCAGGCGGGAGAGGAGTTCCAGGCCTTCCTCGACGTCGACATCGCGCAGACCCAGGAGACCCTGCGCACCATCGGCCTCACATCATGACCGCGTCGTCCGCCGCCGCTCCCTCGCGCGGCCAGCGCATCGAGGCGATGATCGTCGCGGTCGTCATCATCGCGATCGCGATCGGAGCGCTCGTCCTCGCCTCGACCATCCGCGAGACCGGCAGCGCGCTCACGCTGAGCCCGCGCGTCGTGCCCTATGTCGTGGGCGGCCTGCTGCTCGTCTCGGGCGTCGCCGTGCTCGTCGGCCAGCTGCGAGGCCGGTACGGCCACCCCGAGGAGGGGGAGGACGTCGACCTCGCGGGCGGCACGTCGTGGGTCACGACGGTCGTCATCGCGGCGGCGTTCGTCTCGCTCGTCGTGACGATCCCGTGGCTCGGATGGCCGCTCGGCGTCACCCTCACGTTCGCCGCCTCGGCCATCGCCCTCGGCGCCCGCCGGTGGTGGGCGGCCGTGCTCGTCGGGTTCGGGCTGGGAGTCGTCAGCCAGCTCGTCTTCGGCACCCTCCTCGGCCTCTCGCTGCCCGCCACGGGCGCCCTCACCTCCTGGATCCCCGTTGGATAGCATCGGCCTCCTCCTCGAGGGCTTCGCCACCGCCGCCCAGCCCGTCTACCTGCTGTACGCGCTGCTGGGCGTCTTCGTCGGCACGGCCGTCGGCGTCCTGCCCGGCATCGGGCCCGCCATGACCGTGGCGCTCCTCCTGCCGATCACCTACTCGCTCGAGCCCACGGCCGCGCTCATCGTGTTCGCCGGCATCTACTACGGCGGGATGTACGGCGGATCGACGACGTCCATCCTGCTGAACACGCCCGGCGAGTCGGCGTCGATCGTGACGGCGCTGGAAGGCAACAAGATGGCGCGCGCGGGCCGCGGGGCGGCCGCGCTCGCGACGGCCGCGATCGGCTCGTTCATCGCGGGCTCGATCGCGACGGCCCTGCTCACCCTCGTCGCGCCGACGCTCGCGCGCTGGGCGGTGGCCCTCGGCCCCGCCGACTACTTCGCGCTCATGGTCGTCGCGTTCCTCACCGTCGGGGCGCTCGTCGGATCGAGCCTGTGGCGGGGCCTCGTGTCGCTCGCCCTCGGACTCCTCATCGGCCTCGTCGGCGTCGACACCATCACGGGGCAGGCGCGGTTCACGCTGGGCGTGCCCCAGCTCATCGACGGCATCGACGTCGTGCTCGTCGCGGTCGGCCTCTTCGCGCTCGGCGAGGCGCTCTACGTCGGCTCGAGACTGCGCGGCGGGCAGATCCCGCTCATCCCCATCACGCGCGGATGGCGCACGTGGATGCGCCGCTCGGACTGGCGGCGCTCGTGGAAGCCGTGGCTGCGCGGGACGGCGATCGGGTTCCCGATCGGAACCATTCCCGCCGGCGGGGCGGATGTCGCGACGTTCCTCTCGTACGCCGCCGAGCGCGGTCTCGCGAAGGGGCCCTATAAGAAGCAGTTCGGCAAGGGAGCCATCGAGGGTGTCGCCGGCCCCGAGTCGGCGAACAACGCCGCAGCGGCCGGGGTGCTCGTCCCGCTGCTGACGCTCGGCATCCCGACGACGGCGACGGCCGCCATCATCATCTCGGCGTTCCAGACGTACGGCATCCAGCCGGGGCCGCGGCTCTTCGAGTCGCAGTCGGCGCTCGTGTGGGCGCTCATCGCGAGCCTCTACATCGGCAACGTCATGCTGCTCGTGCTGAACCTGCCGCTCGTGGGGCTCTGGGTGAAGCTGCTGCAGATCCCGCGGCCGTACCTCTACGCCGGCATCCTCGTGTTCGCGGGGCTCGGCGCGTACGCGGCGAACTTCACGACGTTCGACATCGGCGTGCTGCTCGTACTCGGCCTGCTCGGCTTCTTCATGCGCCGACAGGGCTTCCCCGTGTCGCCGCTCGTCGTCGGCGCCATCCTCGGCCCCATGGCGGAGGAGCGGCTGCGGCAGGCGATGCAGCTCGGGACGGGGGACCCCGCCTACCTCGTGCACTCGCCGTTCGCGATCGCCGCCTACGTCGCGGTCGTCGTGCTCATCGCCGTCGCCCTGTGGCTGCGGCGCCGGCAGGCGCGCTTCGAAGCCGCGCTCCCCGACGGCGACGAGCCGACGGAGTCGACCACGGCCATCCAGACGCTCGACGAGGAGATCGAGCTGCAGGAGCCGACTCCCCAGCTCGACCGCGGGCGCCTGGCGACGGCCGCCTACCCGACCGTGTCGCGCCGGGCGGCCAAGCGGGCTCGCCGCCGCGGGGGAGATCCCGAGGACGGCGGCTGAGACGCAGCGGTTCGCCGCGGCGCGACGCGGCGGCGGGGAGGGGAGCCCCGCCGCCGCGATCCGGATCAGGACGGTTCGAGAGTGTCGCAGAAGTCGATGGCGAAGGGCTTGCTGACGATGAAGAGGAACGTCACGGCCTCGTCAGATGACCTTCTGCACCGACATGCCGGTGTCGAGGTCGTCGATCAGCGGGAGGGCATCGAGTTCGACTCCGAGCTCGGGGATCGGCAGCTTTGTCCACGCCTGCGGGCGCTGGTCGGCGACCTGGATGTCCACGACCGGGGTGGTGTTCATGGTGTTCATGGTGTTCTCCTGTTCTCGGTGAGCGGGTGGTGCTGGTCGGTGCGCTCGAGCATGGATGATCGGCGGATCTTGCCGGCCTCGTTCCGCAGGGGACCGTCGACGACGTGGATGGTCGACGGTGCGCCGGCTCGCAGGCGCAGTGCGGCGTAGGCGCGGAGTGCGTCTGCGGTGGTGTGCGACGCCGACAGCACGACGGCGGCGTGCACAGCCTGCCCCAGGTCGTCGTCGGGGACACCGAAGGCGACGGCCTCGAGCACGTCGGGGTGGGACTCGAGAACCGCCTCGACGGCGGCCGGAGCGATCTTCTCCCCGCCGCGGTTGATGAGGTCGTCGGCGCGGTCGTGCACGTAGAGGTAGCCGTCCGAGTCGAGACGCCCGACATCCGCGAGGGTGTCCCACCCCTCCTCGTCGCGGCGGGAGACCGCGCCGAGGTAGGAGTACGCCGGTGCCTCCCCGCGGCGCATCCAGATGGCGCCCGTGCGCCCTGGCGGGAGCTCCCTGCCTTGCTCGTCGAGGATGCGGATGACGGTGCCGCTGATGGCTCGGCCGACGCTGCCTGGGCGTTCGAGCCATTCGACGCCGTTGATGTGCGTGAGGCCGTTCGACTCGCTCCCCGCGTAGACCTCGTCGACGCGGGATGGGCCGAGCCAGTCGAGGAAGGACGCCTTCAGCTCGACGGGGCACGGCGCCCCCATATGCAGGACCCGCTGCAGGCTCGCGAGTCGCGACGGCGCTCGCTCCGCCTCGGAGAGCCGCAGGAGCCGAGACATCATGGTCGGGACCAGGAGTCCCCATGTGGCGCGGTGCTGCTCGACGAGCTCCACCCATCGGCGGGCGTCGAAGCGGCGCATGATGATGAGCTCGTGGCCGGTCAGCAGACCTCGGAAGGCGTAGGTGAAGACCGCGGAGTGCCACATCGGCCCCGCGATGATCTGCGTCGCGCGCAGCGGCAGGAACGGTGCGACGGGCATGTCGGGGTCGAGGAGGGCCGGAGCGGACGCACGCACGATCTTCGGCCGACCCGTCGATCCGGATGTCGCCACCGCCTTCCAGCAGGACGATGCGAGGTCGGGCAGCTGACGTGCGTCGGGAGAGACCCTCGCGCGGGGAAGCCACGCGATGCCGGGTGTCTCCGGCTTCCGCCCGATCATCGCGGCGAACCCGCCGAGCTGCTCGATCGCGGAGCGGTCGGCAGGGGGGAGCCGCGGGTCGATCGGCTGCGGAGTGGCACCCGCGCGCCAGATCCCCGCGCAGGCGATGACGAAGTCGATCCCGTTGCACAGCGTGACCGCCACGCTGTCGTCGGGTCGCACTCCGTGCCGGATGAGCGCGTGGGCGAGGCTCGTGGCGGCCAGATCCAGCTCGCGCGCGGTGAGCACGTCGTCGGAGTCGGTTGCGATCACCCGGCGAGGCTCGGCCATCGCCCCTTCCCGGATGATCCTCGAGAACGTGAGGCGGCTCACGGCCGGCGCCCGTTCTCGCCGAGGAACGCACGGTAGAAGCGCTCGTGCAGCCGTGCGGCAGACTCCCACGAGTACGACCGCGCGAGCGCGAGGCCCGTGTCGGCGCGGGACCCGTCCTCCGTGACAGCCGCGCCGATCTCCGCGGCGATCCGCGTCGGGACCGATGCGTACCGCACCGTCGTTCCGAACACCTCGCGGATGACCGGGAGGTCACGGGCGACCACCGGCGTGCCGGCAGCCAGCGCCTCCATCGCGGCGAGGCCGAACCCCTCCTTCATCGAGACGAAGGCGAGGACGCGGGCGGCGGCGACCAGAGCGGGCAGGCTATCGTCGTCGATGGTGCCGAGGATGACGGGGTCGACGCCGAGGGCGTGTGCGCGCGCATCGAAGCGCGCCCGGTAGTCGCGGTAGTCGAACAGGGTCTCGCCGCCGCCGAAGACCAGTCGGAGGCCGGGATGCGCTTCGCGTGCGGTCGCGTACGCCTCGAGCAGATCCAGAGACCCTTTCCGGGGTTCGATGCCGCCGAGCGCGAGCATGTAGTCGCCGAGCCGGTCATGCCACGCTGCGCGGGCGGCGGCGCCGTCCGGCCCCGCCGCCCGCGCGAACCGTTCGGCGTCGACGCCGTTGGGGATGACCGTCGGCCGATACCCGTACAAGCTCTCCACCTCATCTGCCACGGCGCGCGAGACGCAGATGCGGGATGCCGGCTCGTGCACGGCACGTTCGTGGCACGCGACGAGACGCGGGGTCGTGAAGGCGTCGAGGTGGTGGATGGTGCGGATCGGAGCCCGTCCTGCGTCGAGGACGGCGTTGGCCGAGATGCAGTCCTGGGCATGCGCGATGTCGGCGGAGGAGTCGAAGGCTGCTGCCATGGTGCGGATGGACCGCTCGATCCGGTCGCCGACCGATTCGTCGTCACGCGGCACGAACGGCACGACCCTCAGCGTCACGCGGGGGTCGACCTCGCGGAAGAACGCCCGGTCGCCGCCGCGGCCGAGGGTCCACACCTCCACGTCGTGACCGCGGCGGGCGAGCGCCTCCGACAGCGCGAGCGTGTGCACCACGCCGCCGCGCGGCTTGGTCGAGTAGGTGAGCTGGGCGATGCGCATGGGACTCCGTGAGGTGCGCCCGCCGCGGGCGGATCAGGCGCGGGTCGTGAGACGGTAGGCGTGCTCGGCACGCTGGTGGATGTGGTCGAGCGAGCGGCGGGCGCGCGCGACGGCAGCGTGCACGTCGGCTTCGGCGATCGCGAGCCCGCCCTTCGCCCAGGTCTTGGCGACGATCTCGCCGGCAGGATCCACGACCTTCGCCTGGCCGAGGAAGCGCAGCCCGCCGAGTACTCCGGTCTGGTTCGACGACACGAGGTACACCTGGTTCTCGGCTGCCCTGGCGCAGTCGTACAGGTCGAACAGGTGCGCCTGCCGGTCGTTGCGCATGCGATCCGACCGGTCGGTGACGCTCGCGGGCCAGGCGCTGAGGCAGGCGATCACCTCGGCTCCGTCCAGTGCGAGCGTGCGCGCGGCCTCCGGGAAGGTCTTGTCGAAGTCGATGAGCATCCCCATCCGGCCGACGGGGGTGTCGAACGCCTCGAACGTCTCGCCCGCGCGGTAGGCCTCGGACTCGCCCAGGGGGAGATGCACCTTGCGATGGACTCCGAGCACGCCGTCGCCGTCGACGCACACGGCCGTGTTGAACCGCACCGTCTCGCCGGCGATGTGGCTCCGCTCGGACAGGCCGACGCAGACCGTCATGTCGCCCGCGAGCGCGATGACCGCCGCGATCTCCGGCCCGTCGAGGGCGACGGCCGGCGGCAGGTCGGACTCCTCGCCTCCTGGGTGCCGCAGATCGCCGAGGTAGCCGCCGATCGTGGCATCCGGGAGGACGAGGAGGTCGACCCCGCGTTCGCGCGCCTGCGCGAAGATCCCCGGCAGCTTGGCGAGCGTCCGCTCGACATCGCGTCCGAAGTGCGCCGCGACCGCCGCCATCGTCACCGTGCTCATCCGTCCAGGGTAGGACCCCGTCAGGCGACGCCCGCGGTGGCGCGGTCCGCGACGAGACCTGCGACGTGCTCGGCGTCGCGGGCGATCGCATGGAACCGCCCCGATCCCCACGTGTGCAGCCAGGGGAGCCCGAGGAAGTGGAACCCGGGGACGGCTGTCGCCCCGCGATCGTGCTGCGGGTGGCCCTCATGGTCGAGCACGTCGAGATCGCCCAGCCATCCCCAGTCTGCACGGAAGCCGACCGCCCACACGATGCTGCCGATCTCGCCGAGATCGACTGCGCTGCCACCCGGGGACGGGACCCAGACCGGCTCGCGCCGGGACTCGGGCGGGGCCGCGATCCCCTCCCGCTCGATGTAGCGGTCGATGTCGTCCTTGATCGACTCCGCGACGGAGTCGGCGTGGTCGAGGTTCGCCGTGAGGGTGTCGTCGAACCGCACGGCGCCGCCCACGACCTCGAGCGCGCGTCCGTGCAGGATCATCCCGCGCAGGGCGAACTCCCGCAGATCGATGTCGCGACCGCCGTCGCGGCCCGTCACGTAGTGGTTCGTCGACTCGCGCTTGGCGAGACCGTGCGCGGCGACCGGGACGTCGTACAGGCCCATCTCCGCCAGCCAGGTCATGCAGTCCTTGCCGCGATAGAACCGGGCGACACGGGGAGCACGGCCGACCGCGAGGTGGACGTCGCGTCCTTCGATGAGGAGGTCCTCGGCGATCTGGGTGCCCGACTGCCCGGTGCCGACGACGAGCACGGGCCCGGTGGGCAGCTGTTCGGCGTTGCGGTACTCGTGCGAGTGGATCTGCGCGACCGATGCCGGAACGTCGGCGGCCCAGGCGGGGACGACGGGGTCGTGGTAGCCGCCGGTCGCCGACGTGACCGTGTCGGCCGTGAGCACGCCTGCCGTCGTCGCCACCGTGAAGCCCCCCTCGGGGCGCGGGGTCACCCGGAGGACCTCAACGCCCTCGGCGACGGGTGCGTCGAAGGTCTCCGCGTAGCCGCGGACCCAGGCGTGCACCTCGTCGCGCGTCATGAAGCCGTCAGGATCGGGGCCCTCGTAGGGGTAGCCCGGGAGACGGCAGTGCCAGTTCGGGGTGACGAGGGTGAACGCGTCCCAGCGGCCGTCGCGCCACTCGTGGGCGACCTCTCCACGCTCGATCACGACGTGGTCGATGCCGCGCTCGACGAGATGACGGCTGAGCGCCAGTCCGGCCTGGCCGCCGCCGACGACGACGGCCTCGACGTGCTCGCCGTCGACGATCTTCCGGGGGATCATGCATCGCTCCTCTCGAGCGGAGGTTCCATGGCGAGGATCTCGACCTCGCCCGCAGGGAAGGCATCAGCCGGGTAGCGCGCCGCGGCGGCGGCGATCTTCTCCTCGGAGTGCATGGCCGATGTGCACGCGAACCCATAGCGGGCACGCACGCGCTCGCTGGCGGCGTCGAGCGCCTCCTTCGTGCGGGCGACGAACTCCTGCAGCGGGTAGCGCAGGCCCGTGACGAGATAGTCGTGCATGACGAGGCTGGGGGAGTAGTGCGCGCTCTCCGCCCCGTCGGGCCAGCGCACGGTGAATGTCATCTCAGGCATGCGCGAGCTCCCGCCATCCGTCGACGTGCGGCGCCGAGACCTCGGCGACCGGACCGTACACGTCGGGTCGACGGTCGCGCAGGTGGAACATGCCTGCGCGCATCGTGCGGAATGTCTCGTCGACGTCGATCTCCGCGATGGCGAGTCCCGCGCCGAGCAGCGTCGTAGCGAGGATGTTCCCTCCCGGGTCGACGACCTTCGCGTTGCCGACGTAACGCAGCGAGCCGAACGTGCCGGACTGGTTCGACGCCATCCAGAACACCTGGTTGTCGAGGGCGCGGGCGATATCGAACTGGTTGAAGCGGTAGGTCCAGCGGTCGTCCTGGAGGTTCTCGGCCGTCGCCGTGCGCGCAGCCGGCCATGCCGACATGCTCACGACGATCTCCGCGCCGTCGAGAGCGAGCATGCGCGCGGCCTCCGGGAACGCCTTGTCGTAGCAGATCTGCATGCCGACGCGGCCGACGGGGGTGTCGAACGCCCGGTAGTCGTCGCCCGCCGAGTAGGACATGTTCTCGCCCAGCGGCTGATGCACCTTGCGGTAAGACCCGTAGATCGTGGTGCCGTCGAGGCACACGGCGGCGTTGTAGCGTGTCTCACCGTCCTCGGCCAGCTCGCAGAAGCCGATCGTCACGACGATGTCGCCGGCGAGCTCCTGCACACGGCGGATCTCGGGCCCGTCGATCCGGATGGCGGGCGGCAGGGAGCGTCGCGTGTTCTGTACCGTGTCGCCGTGGTTGCCGAGCGACGAGAGATAGCCGCCGATCGCCGCCTCGGGGAAGGCGACGAAGGACACGCCGGCGGCGCGGGCATCGTCGAGGAGCTGCGCGATGAGCGCGTAGTTCTGCTCCAGATCGCGCGTGAAGTTCGCGGAGACGGACGCGACTTTGATGGTCATCTGCGGGCCTCAGAGGTTGTAGGTCGAGTTGATGATGGCGCCCTTTCGGGCGTAGTAGATGAGCGCATCCTGCACGTCGAGCGGGTGCGCGGGGATGACGCCCTCGATGAGGTCCTCCTCGCGGATGCCGTGGAGGGCGAGACCGAAGCGGCAGCAGTAGACGGTGCCGCCCTCCTTGATGAACGTCTCGAGGGAGGCGTTCATGTTCAGCTCGCCGGGGAAGCCCGAGTCGCCGGTCGTGGGGAAGCCCCGGTTCGCCGTCGCGGCGAGGGTGCCGGGGCCGTACAGGTAGATCGCGGACTCGAAGCCCTTCCGCAGCGCGCGCGTCGCCTGGAGGATGGCGACGAAGCTCACCGACGACTCGTGCGGGATGCCGTGGATGAGGGTGAAGTAGGTCTCGCCGTCCTCTGCCTGGAAGTCGGGGAAGATCTTCGTCGACCCGTACAGGTTGCTGCCCTGGGGAAGCGAGGGATGCGGTACCTCGCCGAGCGACGTGGCGATGTTCTCGGCGATCTGGGCGTCGATGTCGGTGGTCATGGCATGGCCTTTCGTGGGGGTGGGGTGGATCAATCCGGGAGGAGCCCGGTGGCTGTGGGTCCGACGGCATCGGTCTCGATGCCGTCGGGCCAGAGGAGTCGCACGCCGCGTGCGGCGGTCGCGGTGCCGATGCGCGCGGTCTGCGCGATCGGCGAGGACATCCGGCTGCGACCTGGCCGGTCTGCCGTGACCATCCCGAATCCGGGGAAGCACGTCAGCCAGTCGCCGAACGACACGGCGTCGGGAGCAGGGATGGCCGCGGGCTCGAGCACGGCGCCGACGGACGACGCCTCGGCGAGCATGGCCGTCGTCCCGACGATGCCCGCCATGCTCACATCCTTCGCAGCGGCGGGTCGCGCGTCTCGCACGAGCGCGCCGAGCGCCCGGAGGTCGTCGCCTGTCCGCGCGGATGTGCTGTCCCACTGGCGGCCTTCGAATCCGCGGCGCCAGCGACCGTGCAGATCGATGGTGAGCGAGAGGTCGTCGCCGCGGCGAGCCCCGCCTCCGGGTACGGGACGGGCCGTCCGGCCGAGCGCCGTGACCGCGAGCGCTGCCGGCACCCCCAGCTGCGTGTGGCCGCCGAGGAGGGGCACGCTCCACGCGTGGGCGGCGCTGCGCAGTCCGCCGACGACGCGTCGGGCGACCTCGGCGGATGGCGCGCCGATGGCGTCGAGCATGCCGACGGGAGTCGCCCCCATCGCCGCGAGGTCGTTGAGGTTGACGAGCACGGCGCACCACCCGGCCCATTCGGGATCGTGTTCGATGAGCGCGGGCAGGATGGCGTCGCAGGCGGCCACGACATCCGTGCCGGGCACGGGGGCGCCGTCGTCGCCGACGAAGCCCGCGCCGCCGAGCGAGAACGGCGCATCATGGCGCAGGTCTCCGAGGAGCGGCCCGAGACCGGTCTTCGTCGATTCCACGAGGTCGCGGATGCGGGTGATGGGCCACCGCATGCGCGCGTGGCGCATCCCCCCGATCTCGACGGCACCCCATGTCGTCCAGCCGAGTCGGCGGAACAGGACCTCGTTGCGGTGCTGGACGGTCGCCTCGAAGCGGAGCACACCGTGCCGCAGGGCGGTCGCGCATGCCTCCCGCACGAGGGCGGGCCCGATTCCGCCGGCGTGACGAGCATCGGCGCGCACGACGAGACGGCTGCCGGTCCACCATCCGATGTCGCGCCCGGCCGTGGCGGGCGCGAGGCGCACTCCGCCGAGCACGTCGCCTTCGGCGTCTTTCGCGACGAGGACGATCGTGCGCGGATCGTCGTCGACGTCGTCGCGGTCGTGCTCTCCGAACACACCCTGCTCGGCGACGAAGACGTCGCGGCGGAGGACGCAGTAGGCGTCGATCTCGCGCCCGTCGGCGCGGCGGATCACCCATGCAGGCGTTGTCCGCTCGCGCACCGGACCCATGATCGCGGGGATCTCCAGCATCTCAGGCGCCTGCCGTCTGCAGGGCGCTGCACGCTCCGCACGCCGCGCATCCGGCACGCTGGTCCTCACCGCGCATCCCCGCCGCCTGCAGCAGCGCGGCCACCCGGGCTGTGACACTGTTGAGGACTCGCCGGTCCGGGGCGGGGACACGGTCGATGTCCGTCGCGAGGGTGCCCTTCAGAGGACGGAAAGGGACGACGAACGGGTAGACACCCATCCCGATGAGCTCCGCGGCGCCCGCGACGAGCTCGTCGGGGTCCTCGCCGAGTCCGACGAGAAGGTAGGTCGAGACCTGGTTCCACCCGAACACACGGACGGCCTCGCGCCACGACGCACGGTACTCGTCCATGCTCACCCGTGACTTGCCCGGCATCCACCGGGCGCGGACGGCATCATCCATCGACTCGACATGGATGCCGATCGATCGGGCACCTGCCTCGTACAGGTCGGTGATCGCGCGGAGGTCGGCGGGCGGCTCGCACTGCACCTGGATCTCGAGCGACGGGACGACCTCTTTCACCGCGCGCACACACCGAGCGAGGTGCTTCGCGCCGCGGTCCCATCCGTTCGACGTGCCGGTCGTCATGACCATGTTCGTGACCCCGTCGAGGCGGACGGCGGCTTCGGCAACCTCGGCCAGCATCGCGGGAGTCTTCACGGCGATCGTCGTCCCGGCGTCGAGGGAGGCCTCGATCGCGCAGAACCTGCACCGTTCGCTCTCCTCATAGCGGACGCACGTCTGGACGACGGTGGTGGCGAGCACGTTCTTGCCGTGCAGCTTCGCGATCTTGTCGTACGCCACGCCCTCCGACGTCCGCAGGTCGTAGAAGCGCGGTCGGGTCACGGGCGAGACGTCGAATCCGAGGTCGGCGCCGTCGAGGGTGAGGCGTCCTCGGGCGTTCACCACGTAGGGACTCGCGGGATTGAGAGGGATGGCGGCTCCGGCGCCGTCGATGACGAAATGTCCGTCGTCGCTCGGACCGGCGCCGCCGGTGCGGCGGACGGGAGCGTCGCTGCGCACACCGAGGAGCGCGATGCTGACGCGAGTGGAGACGCGGTCGGTGGTGCTCGTCGGCGTGAGGGTCATGCATCCAGTAGACGCACGATCTGTTTCGGAGTGGTTTCGTCCGGAATGCGAAGCGGTTTCCGCGTGGAACGATCTCATTTCGGGGTGCGGCACGGCCGGGGAGGGGGAGGAGGCGGGGAAGTCGACCATGGCGCAAACGTAAAGGGCACGAATGCTTCGTGGGCTAACTGCGTGTGACGATTGTGTTTCTGCGATCCGCCGCCGGATCAGGCGCCGGGCGTCTCCCACCCGCCGAGGTACGCCTCGACGTCGACGGTCTCCGGCACGTCCTCGAGTTCCGCGGCGTGCGCTGTCTCGTGCGGGAACAGATCGTCGCGGCCCCAGCGCCGGGCGCGCGCCTCCGCGCGGCAGGACACCACGCGGAGCGGGGGGACGCCGTCGTCGTCCACGAGCGTGAGGGAGCCGAGCCCCGATCGGACGACCTGCTGCACCGCGTCGGCGACGACGGAGCCTCTCGACCGCACGGGCCGGAGGAGGTCGATCCGGATGCGCACCCGGTCGAACCGCACGTCCGCTCCGTCGCCCGCGGGCTCGGCGCCCGGCACCGCCGCGAGGACGCTGTCGCGGCTCACGAACGCCTGCCCCGGCGTCGCCGCCCCCGGCCCGGTGACGACGATGTCGGCGCGCGACGGCCGGTGGCCGAGCGGGCGCGATCCCGGCACGGGCACGAGATCGGCGAGCCGCAGGGTCTCCTCCTGACGCTCCGCCGCCGGCCTGCTGCGCGCACCCGCATCGGGTCCGTCGTGCCACGCGACCGCCGTCGGCACGTGCGCGAGCACCGCGCCGCGGATCCACGCGCGGTACGCCCACTCCCAGTCCTCCCCGCCGTACCGGGTGAACGACTCGTCGAATCCGCCCGTCTCGGCGAACATCTCCCGCGCGCACGCGACGACCGCCCCGATGGCGAACCGGTAGCTGCGGTCGTCCGCATCGCGCAGGTCGCGCGAACGGCGGTACCCCTCCGCGAGCCACGCGGGCTCCGGAAGCTCGCGGCCGGCTGCGGCCCGGGCGAGATCGGCGCCGGGCGGCGCATCCGAGAGCGCGGCGTGCCGCCTGCGTCCGATCGCGACGCAGTCGGGCGCGAGCGCGGGCAGGCGCGCGAGCTCGCGGACGAACGACGGCTCGGGCGCGGTGTCGGCGTCGAGGAACACGAGGACGTCGCCGCTCGCGTGCGCCGCCCCGAGGTTCCGCACGGCCGCGAGACGGAACCCGCGATCCTCCTGGCGCACGAGGACCACCCCCTCCGGCACCGTCGGGGCCGCAGACGACCCGTCGTCGGCGACGACGATCTCGAGCCGATCGGGCGGATGGTCCTGGGCGCCCAGTGCCGCGAGCGTACGCGCGAGCTGGGCGGGCTGCTCGTAGTGCGACACGACGACGCTCACGGAGGGCGGGTCGGCGACGACGCCGTC
This sequence comes from Microbacterium gilvum, assembly GCF_039543865.1. Lineage (NCBI taxonomy): Bacteria > Bacillati > Actinomycetota > Actinomycetes > Micrococcales > Microbacteriaceae > Microbacterium > Microbacterium gilvum. The sequence continues at coordinate 152,505 of NZ_BAABKO010000005.1, forward strand.
GAGGAGATCCCAGCGGTTGCCCGGCAGGGCCCGACCGTGCATCATGCGCGGGCCCGCCACCAGGTGAGGTGCGCCCCGGCGACGTCGTCCAACGACGGGACCAGCGACGTCGCCGACGGCAGCCACGTCGACTCGGGCCGCTCCCACGCGTCCGCGAGCGCATCGTCGAGCGCCTCGGCACGGTAGCGCGTCATCGTGCCGGGACGAAGCTGCGCCATCTCCCTCGCATAGCGCGAGTCGACGACGAGCGGCCGCCGCCCCGCCTCGACCCAGTCGAGCATCGAACGCGACGCCGAGACGTGCTCGTGCGCGGCGAGCGGAATCCCCTGACCCGTCATGGCGGAGGCGAAGTCGCGGTCGTGGAGGAACCCCGTCACCTCCCATCCGACGTCGAGGCGCGCGGCCTCGGCGGCGAGGGCGTCGAGGTCGCGCTCATGACCCGCGGAAGGGGCGCCGATCGCCCGCACGACGGCGCGTCGAGGCCCCGCCGACCGCTCCCGCAGACGGCGCCGGGCGCGATCGGCGGCGCGGATGGCGGAGAGATGGCCCTTCCCGGGATAGACGTATCCCGCCAGCAGGACGGTGAGCGCCTCATCGCGGACCGGCGGCGCGGCGACTCGGGGCGAGCGCGCGCGGGTCGCCCCGAGGGGGATGACGCCGGGTCGCACGGCCGTGTGGAGGAACTCCGCCACCAGGGCGAGCTCGTGACGGCTGTTGACGATCGCGCCCGCCGCCGCGTCGAGCATGCGGGAGTAGGCGTCGACGCGTCTGCGCATCATGGCGCCGTCCGAGCGCTGCGGCACGTCGTGCACCGTCAGCGTCAGCCGGGTCCGCCGGGCCATCTCCTCGATCACGCCGGCCGCGTCCTCCGGCACGCGGCCCAGGAGCCGATCCGTCACGTGCAGGTGGACGCGTTCGAGCTCGGATGCGGCCTGCAGCGCCTCGATCGCGTCCGCCGCGTGGCGGACGCGCACCTCGGGGGCACGAGCGCGCACGGCGCGGGCGACGTCGTCGGCATACGCGGCGACGCCATGACCCGCGGGGCCGACGACGAGGAGGGTGGGGAGTCCGGTGCGCATCCACCCCATCGATACAGACGCGCGATGTCGGCGTCAACCCTCGTGAGAAGCGGCGCGAGGTGTGCGTACGGTGACCTCCGAGAGGGAGGTGGAGAGTGCACGAGCAGGGGTATGGCACGGCGCAGGCGCCGGGGGACGACTCGCCGATCACCGTCGTGTCGGTGCCCGCGGGGCATCCCTATGTCGCGCGGGCGACGGCGGCGCCGGGAATCGAGGTCCGGCCAGATCCGCCGGTGCCGGGGGCCGCCGCCGACGTGTGGTGGCCTCCCGTCGCGCTCGATCCGACCTGGATCAGGGCGCACCGTCACGACGCGTCCGTCCTCCACATCCACTTCGGCACGGAGTCGTTCCCGCCCGGCCACCTCACCGCGTGCATCGATGCGGCCCGCGACGTCGGGTGGGCGGTCGTGTTCACGGCGCACGACCTCGCGCATCCGCAGCTGCTCGGGCAGGATCGCTACCGCGCGCAGCTCGACGAGCTCGTCTCCGGAGCCGATGCGGTCGTCACGCTCACGGCGGGCGCCGCGCGCGAGATCCGCGACCGCTGGGAGCGCGACGCGCTCGTGATCCCGCATCCGTCGATCTCCCGGCACGACGACGGGGGCCCCCGCGTCCTCGCGCGCCGCCGGCCCACGATCGGGGTGCACCTCAAGGATCTGCGCCCCAACGTCGACGGCCCGTCGACCGTGCGCCTGCTCGGCGGCGCAGCCGATCGCCTGCGTCGCGACGGCCGCCGTGTGGGCGTCGAGGTGCGCCTGCACCACCGCGTGCGCGACGAACGGGCCCGCGACGAGATCCGCCGGCTCTGCGACGACATCGACGGCGTCGTCCTCATCGAGCACGAGCGGCTCTCCGATGCCGAGCTCGCGGTCGCGCTCAGCACCCTCGACGTGTGCGTGCTGCCGTATCGGCACGGCACGCACTCGGGCTGGCTCGAGCTGTGCTGGGACCTCGGGGTGCCGGTCGCGGCCCCTGCGGTGGGGCACTACGGCGATCAGCACGACGACGGCACGGTCGCGGTGTTCGCACCGGACGACCCCGGCTCGCTCGCGACGGCTCTTGCCGGGCTGCTCGACGCCCCGGGGCCACACGCCCTGGCTCACCTTCGCGCGGCGCGCTCGTCGGCGCTCGGCGGCTCGTGCGGGAGGAGAGCGACGCGGCGGTCGCCGCCGCGCACGCATCGCTCTACCGCGACCTGGTCGAAGGCGTGCCGAGGTGAGGGGTGGCGGGCGTCTGCGGGTGCTCGTGATCGCGCCGCTGCGCTTCCCCATCCGCAGACCCCACGCCGGCGGGCTCGAGTCGGCGGTCTGGTCCGAGGTGACGGCGATGCGGGCCCGTGGCCACGAGGTCGCCGTCATCGCCGCGGCCGGCTCCGACTTCGTCGAGGCGGGCGGCCCCTTCGAGATCCCGGCGATGCGGTGGGCGCCGACGGAGCGGCCCAGCGACTCCACGTACCCGTCCTCGTACGAGGCCGTCTCGGTGTCGGCCCTCGACCGCGCCCTCGACCATGCCGCCCGAGCACGGTTCGACGTCGTGTCGAACCACTGCCTCCACGCGCTCCCCCTGCTGCGGGCTCCCGAGCTCGACGCGCCCATGGTGACGACGCTCCACACGCCCGTCGACGCCGCGTTCGTCGAGGCGCACCGGCGCGCCAGGGGGTCGGGCAGCGTCTTCCTGTCGGTGAGCGCGTACACGCGAGCGCAGTGGCAGCGAGCCGGCGTGCCGTCCGACGTGCTCGCGAACGGCACCGATCCGGAGACCTGGGCCTTCGGGCCCGGGGGCGACGGGCTCGTCTGGTTCGGCCGCATCGTGCCGGAGAAGGGGCCCCACCTCGCGGTGCGCGTGGCACGCGCCCTGGGGCTCCCGCTCACGATCGCGGGACGCATCGGCGACGCCGACTACGCGCGGCACGCCATCCTGCCCGAGCTCTCGGCCGATGTGCGCTACGTCGGAGAGCTGGCACCCCTCGACCTCGCCGATCTCGTCGGCCGCAGCGCCGCCGCCGTTCTCACGCCGGCATGGCCCGAGCCCTTCGGGCTCGTCGCCCCCGAGGCGCTCATGTGCGGCACCCCGGTGGTGAGCTTCGCCGTCGGAGGAGTTCCGGAGATCGCCTCGGGAAGCCCCGGGATGGCACCGGTGCCGGCCGGCGATGTCGACGCGATGGCACGAGCCGCGTCCGCCCTCATCGAGCGCTCCCGCGCGGAGCCCGATCTGCGCGCGCGCATCCGTGCGAGCGCGGTGCGGCGCTTCTCCCTCGATGCGCGGATGGATCGCCTCGAAGCGCGCCTGCGACTTCTGGCCTCCGCTCGCGCGTCGACCCGAGCGGCGCTCAGCGCATGAGCGGCGGCATCGGCTGGTACGTGCACCACCACGGCCTCGGCCACGCCACGCGACTGCGCGCCGTCGCGGCGCACCTGCCGGGCGCGATCACGTGCTTCAGCTCGCTCGCGCGGCCTGACGACCTGCCCGCGAACTGCTCCTGGGTGCGCATCCCCCTCGACGATGCGTCGGCGGCGCCGGTGATCGAGCCGGAGGCGGGCGGCCTGCTGCACTGGGCGCCGATCGGCCATCCCGGTCATGCCGGCCGGCTGGCGGCTATCGCCGCGTGGATCGGCGCCCATCGGCCGAGCGCGTTCGTCGTCGACGTCTCCGCCGAGGTCGCGCTCCTCACCCGTCTGCTCGGCGTGCGCACCGTGCTCATGGCGCAGCCCGGCATCCGCGACGACCGCCCGCATCGTCTCGCCTTCGACGCCGCGTCGCGCATCGTGGCGCCGTGGCCGCGCGACCTGCTGCGCCCCGCCCATCTCGACCGGCACCTCGCGAAGGTCGTCTTCACGGGCGGGATCACCCGCTTCGCCGGGCGCCGTCGCGCGGCGCCGGGCGACGACGTCGTCGTGCTCGGCGGCCTGGGAGGATCGGCGATCACGACCCAGGACATCGCCGCGGCGCAGGACGTCACGGGGCGGACATGGCGAGCCGTCGGCGCGGGGCCGGGAGCGCCCTGGGTCGCCGATCCGTGGCAGGACATCTCGGAGGCGGGCGTCGTCGTCTCGTGGGCGGGACAGAACGCGATCGCCGACCTCGCGGCGGCGGGTGCGCGTGCGGTCGTCATCCCCCAGGAACGGCCGTTCGACGAGCAGCGGGAGACGGCCCGCGCGCTCGCGCGCGCCGGACTGGCGCTGGTCCTCGACGACTGGCCGATGGCCGACGAATGGCCGGCCGTGCTCGATGGTGCGGCGGCCGTGCGGCCGGAGTGGGAGCGGTGGGAGATCGACGACGCGGCGGCCCGTGCGGCCCACGCCATCCTGGAGACGGCGGGCGGCCGATGAGCGCGACCCCGCGCACGGCGGTCGTGACGCTGTGCTCGACGCCGCGGGTCGGCCATCTCCGTCGCCAGCTGGCCGCGCTCGCGCACGACTGCGACGCAGATCGCATCGTCGTCTGGATCGGAGAGGATGACCCGCCGGGGCTCGACGCCGATGCGCTCCTGCACGTACCGCCGGGTCGCGAGGGCCTCCGTCTCGCGGCGGCGCGCAATGCGGGCGGGGATGCGGCGGTGCGGCGCGGGGCCGAGGTCGTCGTGTTCCTCGACGCCGACTGCGTGCCCGGCCCCGCGCTGCTCCCGCGCTACCGCGAGGCGGCGTCGCGCCATCCCGAGGCCGTCCTGTGCGGCCCCGTGACCTACCTGCCGCCGGGAGCGGATGTCGTCGATCCTCTCGCGCTCGCCGCGGCCACGGCTCCGCACCCGGCCCGCCCCGCTCCGCCGGACGGGGTGCTCGTGCGGGCCAGCGACGAGGAGTACCCGCTCTTCTGGTCGCTGTCGTTCGCGGTGTCGGCGGCGGCGCAGCCGCCCCGCTTCGACGAGGCATTCGAGGGATACGGCGGCGAGGACACCGACTACGCCTTCCGCCTCCGCAAGACGGGCGTGCCCCTCATCTGGGTCGGCGGCGCCCACGCCTACCACCAGCACCATGCGACGTCGTCGCCACCCTGGCAGCACCTCGACGACATCCTGCGCAACGGGGCGCTCTTCGCGCAGCGCTGGGGCGAGTGGCCCATGCGCGGGTGGCTCGAGGCCTTCGCCGAGGCGGGTGCCGTCAGGCGCGAGGGGACGGGCTGGGTGCGCGCCTGAGGGAGCGCGCCGACGGGAGCAGCTCGTCTGCGGCAGCGATGAGATCGCGGGCGACCGGACGGGGCGCGAAGCGCCCGGCGCCGGCCCGGCCGGCCGCAGCGAGCCGCGCGGCGGTCGCCGGATCGTCGAGGAGCCGCTCGACGGCGTGCGCGAGCGCGGCGGGTGCGCCGGGCGGGACGAGCAGGCTGTCGACCCCGTCGGAGCAGAAGTCGTCGAAGCCGCTCCCGGACGTCGCGACGACCGCCTTTCCGATCGCCTTCGCCTCGAGGGCCACGTTGCCGAAACCCTCCCAGAGGGACGGGCACAGGACCGCATCGGAGGCGCGGATCGCGGCGTACAGCTCATCGCCGGGGACGTGCCCCAGCCAGTGGACGAGATCGCGCGCCGACGGCGGCAGCATGTCGAGCAGATCGGCTCTGCGCGGTTCGAAGCGCGCGTCGCCCCCGGCGCCTGCGAGCACGAGACGGGCGCGGGGGAACCGACCGTGGACGCGCGCGAACGCGGCGAATGCGTCGACGACGCCCTTGCGTCGCTCCGAGCGGCCGAGGAAGAGGAGGATCGGATCGCACCCTCCCGGCCATCCGCCGGGCAGGGGCGACCGCTCCGCCGCACGGTGCACGCCCGCCACGTCGATGCAGTTGCGCACGACGACGGAGGGGGCGTCGGCGCGGTACGCGCGGCGGGTCCACGCCAGCATGGCGTGCGAGATCGCCACGAGCCCGGCGGAGCGGGTGATCTGCCGCCGTTCCGCGGCCATCTGAGCGGCGACGGGGAGGCGGCTGGCTGCGGGCAGATCGCGCAGCCGGAGGCCCGAGACCTCGTTGGCGAGCCGCATCCCCGTCGCGAGGTTGGTGAGAAGAGGAGCGGAGCGGGGGAGCAGGCTCCCCAGGGCGCTCCACTCCGGCAGGAAGACCCTGTCGTACCGCCCCGCCGCGTGGATCCGTCGCAGCTCCCGCGCACGGCGGTGGAGCAGGGCGGTCCGGTCGACGCCATCCGTCCTGCGGTAGGCGACGAGGCGCACACCGCGCAGGTCGGCGCGGGCGGGCGGCCCGTCGGCGAAGACCGCGAGGTCCACGTCGGCGCCCAGATCGACGAGCGCAGGGGCGAGCGCCGCATAGTGCCGGCCGATGCCGCCCGTGTAGGGCGTCAGCCCGGCGTACTCGGTCGTCGCGATCAGCCACCGTCGACGGACCGGCCGGCGGGCGTCTTCGGGACTCGACATGGCGGCATGCTAGGGCGCCCACGGCCGTGGGCGCCCGTGCTTGACACGCGCCGACCCTGCGGGCAGGCGGCCTCAGTCCCGCTCCGCGAAGGGAGAGTCGTCCGCGATGCGCTGGAGGACACGGTGGGCGAGCCGCATGAACTGCGCGGTGGCGGGCGAGATCGCCGCGTTCCGGCGGGTGATGAACGCGTAGTGCTCGATGATCGGGGGATCGAGGGGCGCCCAGGTGAGGCCCCGTGCCGCCATGAGCGGACGACCCACGTGGTAGGACACGAGGGAGTCGCCGATGCCCTGCGCGGCGAGCTCGAGGGCGTGCGTCTGGAACTCGACCTCGACGATCGGGTGGATCGCGATGCCGTCGCGCTGGGCGCGGGTGAGGAGGGAGACGCGCAGCGGATCATCCTGTGACCAGCGTGCCTCCGAGAGGATGAGCGGGCGTTCCGCGAGCGTCGCGATGTCGACCGGCTTGACGGTGTGCGACGGGTCGCGCGAGACGTACACCGCCTGGTCGCTGAAGACCGACGGCGTGAGGGTGAGCTCCCGGTCGTCGACCGGCAGCTGCACGAGACCCGCTTCGAGCCGTCCGTCGCGCACCGCGTCGGCGACCTCCGAGGAGTTCAGGCCCACCACCTGGATGCGCACGCGCGGGTGCCGCGCATGGAAGTCGCGGATGAGGTCGGTGAGGAGGTAGAGGTGCGCGCTGTTGAAGGTGCCGAACGACACCGTCCCCTCCTCGATCGAGCGGATGCGGCGGCTCCAGTCGGTGAACTCGCGCAGGTCGGCGAGCGTCTTCTCGGCGAGGGGGATCAGCTGCTTGCCGGCGTCGGTGAGGAGGAGCCCGCGTGAGGTCCTCGTGAACAGGGTCACCTCGAGGGTGCGTTCGAGGACAGCGATCTGCTCCGACAGGCTCGGCTGGGCGATGTGGTTCTCGACGGCGGCCGCCGCGAACGTCCCGTTGCGAGCGGCGGAGAGGAAGTACTCCAGCTGGCGGATGGTGGGCTGGGCCATCCCGTCATCCTTGCTCAAGGTTTCACCTATGTCCAACCCCGGATAACAAGCGTTGCCCTGTCCTGGCGGCATGAGTTCACTTGACGTTCAACACCACTCACCCGGAGGACACACATGAATCAGCCCCCGCGCACGGCCGTCGTCACCGGCGCGTCGTCCGGCATGGGCCTCGCCACCGCGACGGCATTCCGCACCGAGGGATGGCGCGTCGTCGGCATCGACGTCGCAGCTCCCGCGGTCGACGACGGGGTGCTCTCCGTCGTGGCCGACGTCCGCTCGCGCGACGACGTGGCCCGCGCACTCGACGAGGTGCTCGCTCCGGGCGACCGCATCGACGCCGTCGCGAACATCGCCGGCGTCTATCCGCCGACGACGCTCGAGAGCTACGACGAGGCCACCTACCGCCGCATCTTCGACATCAACGTCCTCGGCGTCGTCAACGTCGTGGCCGCGGCGCGCCCGCGCATGGGCGAAGGCGCGACCGTCGTGAACTTCGCCTCCGTCGACGCGTTCACCGTGTCGCCCGGCCAGCTCCTGTACGGCGCGTCCAAAGCGGCGGTCGTCATGCTCACGAAGTCGCTCGCGCTCGAGCTCGCTCCCGCGGGAATCCGCGTGAACGGCATCGCCCCCGGCTGGGTCGCGACACCGGGGAACGCCGCCACGGGGCGCATGGAAGCCGCGGCCTCGGGCATCCCCCTCGGGCGCGTGGCCCAGCCCGGGGAGATCGCACGATGGACGGTGCTGCTGTCCTCTCCCGACACCACGGCGTTCATGACGGGCGAGACCGTCGTGCTCTCCGGCGGGGATGTCATCCGATGACGCACGCCGGCGATGCCGTCATCATCACGGGGGCCGCCCGCGGCCAGGGCGCCGCGCACGCCGCCCTGCTCGGGCGCCCCGGCACACGCGTCATCCTCACGGACGTCCTCGACGACGAGGGCGAGCGCACCGCGGCCGTCCTCCGCGCCAGCGGCGCACGGGCCGAGTACCACCACCTCGACGTGGCCGACGAGGAGTCGTGGGTCGCGCTCGCCGCCGCCCTCGCCGAGGCGCGGGTCCGTGTCCGCGGCCTCGTGAACAACGCGGGCGTCCTGCGGTACGCCCCGATCGCCGACACGACGATGGACATGTGGCGGCTCCACGACCGCATCAACGTGCACGGCGCGTTCCTCGGGATCCGCACCTTCGCTCCCGTCATGACGGCGAGCGGCGGCGGATCCATCGTGAACATCTCCTCCACCGCCGCGCTCGTCGGTACAGCGGGCTACGCCGCCTACTCGGCATCGAAGGCCGCCCTCATCGGGCTCACCCGCGCCGCGGCCGCGGAGCTCGCGCCGGCGGTGCGCGTCAACGCCATCTGCCCCGGCGGCGTCTCGACCGCCATGAACGACGACGAGCCCGCGGGCGGCTCGAGCGCATCGGCGCCGCTCGGGCGACGTGCGCGACCCGAAGAGGTCTCGCCGCTCGTCGACTACCTCCTGTCGCCCGCATCGTCGTTCGCCACCGGCGCCGTGTTCCCGCTCGACGGCGGCCTCACCGCCGTCTGACCTCCACCCGAGAGCATCACCCTCATCCCCCGATTGGATCGACCATGTCCCTCCCCACCTTCCTCCGCCGTTCTCTCGTCGTCACGGCGGCCGTCTCCGCCGTCGCGCTCCTCGCATCGTGCAGCTCCGCCGGCGGACCCGCCGCGACCGCCGTCGCCGACGGGTGCGAGCCCGTCCACGAGGGGCTCGACACGTACACCGACGGCACGCTCACGGTCGGCGTCCCCGAGAACCTCCCCTACACGCAGACGTCGGGGTCGGATGCGTCGGGCCTCGAGATCGACCTCGTGAAGCGGATGGCCGATGCCGAGTGCTTCGCCGTCTCCTTCGTGCCGATCACCTACGCCAACGGCGTCCCCATGATCAGCGAGCAGAAGCGCGCCGACATCATCACGGGAGGCTGGTACGTGACGGAGGCGCGTGCGGAGCAGGTCGGATTCACCTCGCCGACCTTCTACGACTCGATGGGCATCGTCTCCGCCGACGGCGCCACCACCGTCGACGAGCTCGAGGAGATCGGCGCCGTCGGGAGCGGGGCGGGCTTCTCGTGGGAGGCGGACATGAGCGCCGTGCTCGGATCGGACCTGAAGGTCTACCCCGGCACGATCGAGATGAAGCAGGATCTCGCGAGCGGCCGCATCCAGGCGGCCCTCGACGGGTACGCCGTCGCCGTCGCCGCCTACGCAGACACCGACCTCGTCGTGGAGCAGGCTGCGGAGGACGACAGGATCGCGATCACGACCGAGAAGCCGACCATCGCCTTCCCCGTCGCGAAGGAGAACACCGCGCTGTCCGACGCCCTGAGCGAGCTCATCGACGGCTACCGCGAGGACGGCACTCTCGCCGAGCTGCTGGCCGACTACGACCTCCCCGCCGACCTCCTCATCCCGGCCGACGTCGCGGCCGGCTCCATCCGCTGACCGACCGGAGCGCACCGCCCGCGGCGCGCTCCGGACAGGAGACATCATGAACGCGAGTCCTTTCACCCAGGTCAACGAGACCGCCACGGCCGGCGTCGAGATCGCCGGCCTCTCCAAGAGCTTCGGCAGCAACCTCGTGCTGGACGACATCTCGGTGTCGGTGCGTCCGGGCAGCGTCACGGCGCTGATCGGGCCGTCCGGCTCGGGCAAGAGCACGCTGCTGCGCTGTGTGAACATGCTCGAGACCCCCGACCGCGGCACCATCACCGTCGGCTCGCAGACCATCGAGGCCGGTCGTCGCGTGCGCGAGAGCGAGCTGCTCGCGCTCCGGCGGCAGGTCGGGATGGTCTTCCAGTCGTTCAACCTGTTCCCCCACTTCACGGTTCTGCGGAACGTCGCCTTCCCCCAGGAGAAGGTCCTCGGACGAAGCAGGGAGGAGGCCGAGGCGCGCGCGCTCACCCTGCTCGAGCGCGTGGGGCTGAAGGAGAAGGCGCACCAGCACCCCGGGCGGTGCTCGGGCGGGCAGCAGCAGCGCATCGCCATCGCCAGGGCGCTCGCCCTGGGCCCCCGCGCCATGCTCTTCGACGAGCCGACGAGCGCTCTCGATCCGGAGGTCGGCGTGGAGGTGCTCGCCGTCATGCGCGAGCTCGCCGACGCCGGCATGACGATGATCGTCGTGACGCACGAGATGCAGTTCGCGCGCGACGTCGGCGACCACCTGGTCGTCATGGCGGACGGGCACATCATCGAGGAGGGCGATCCCCGCGCCATCATGGCCGACCCGCAGCAGGAGCGCACGCGGCGGTTCCTGAGCGCCGTCCTGGAGCGCTGACGTGGCCGACGCGCTCGCCGCCGTCCTGCTCGGCCTCCCTCTCACGCTCCTCGTCACCGCCGCCGCGTTCTCGATCGGCCTCGTCGTCGGCATCCCCGTCCTGCTCGCGCTCCGATCGAGGTTCCGCCCGCTCGCTCTCGTCATGCGGTTCGCGGTCGACCTCGTCCGCGGGATCCCGCCCATCGTGTGGCTCTTCCTCCTCTACTTCGGCGTCTCGATCGGCACGATCCGCCTGGATGCCCTCACCGCGGCCATCCTCGGGCTCGGGATCATCTCGAGCGCCTACATCGCGGAGATGTACCGCGGCGGCTTCGCCATGGTGCCGCGCGGGCAGAGCGAGGCGGCCGCCGCCCTCGGGCTCACGCGGCGGACGTCGTTCGCGATGGTGCTCGCACCGCAGGCCGTGCGCACCGCGCTGCCCTCGCTCACGACCTACCTCCTGTCGCTCCTCAAGGACTCGTCGATCGCCTCGACGATCGGCGTGGCCGACATGGTGTTCGCCGCGACGATGTTCGCGCGCCAGAACCCGACGACGGCCGGCATCGTCCCGTTCTTCCTCGCGGCCGGCGTGTACCTCGTGGTGAGCGTTCCCGTCGCGATCGCCGCTCGCCGGCTCGACGCCCGCTTCCGGAAGGACGTGCGATGACCCTCGTCGACTACCTGCCCCGTCTGGGGGAAGGGCTGCTCGTCAGTCTCCAGCTCACCGTGCTGTCGGTCGCGCTGGGCTTCGCGCTCGGCCTGCTGCTCTCGCTCGGCACGACGTCGCGGCGCGGATGGCTGCGATGGCCCGCGCTGATCGTGGTCGAGATCGGGCGCGGCATCCCCGCGCTCGTGGTCCTCTACATCGTCTACTTCGGGCTGCCGGCCATCGGCGTGCTCTTCGAGAACTTCGCCGCAGCCGTCGTCGGCCTCACCTTCACGGCGGCGGCGTACTCGTCGGAGATCTTCCGAGGCGGCATCCAGTCCGTGGCCCGGGGCCAGAGCGAGGCGGCCTCGGCGCTCGGGCTGACCGTGACGACGTCCTTCCTCCGCATCGTGCTGCCGCAGGGACTCCGGTCCGCCATCCCGCCGCTCATGGGCCTCGCGATCATGTCCTTCCAGGCGACATCGCTGGCCTACTCGATCTCGGTGAACGAGCTCATGAGCCAGGCATACCAGGTGAGCACGATCACGTTCGAGTACCTCGCCGTGTACGCCGTCACCGGCCTCGTGTTCGCCGCGATCGCCGTACCCGCCACCTGGCTCTCCGTCGCGGTCGAGCGCAGGCTCGCGCGTGGCTCCCACTGAAACACCGTCAGAAGGAACATCACATGACCCGCTATTGCGTCATCGGGGCCGGCGCCGCCGGCATCTCCGCCCTCGCGGCTCTGCGCGCCGCCGGCCACGACGTCGACTGCTACGAGAAGACCGATCGGGTCGGGGGCCACTGGCACACCGACTACGACGCGCTGCACCTCATCACCTCGCGCGACATGACGCAGTTCGAGGGGTTCCCGATGCCCGAGCACTATCCGCACTTCCCGCGGCGCGACCAGGTGCGCGAGTACCTCGAGTCGTACGCACGGCACCACGGCCTGTACGACGTCATCCGGTTCGGCGTCGAGGTCCGCTCGGTCGTCCCCGTGGCCGCCGACGGCCCGGTCGGGTCCGACGGCTGGACCGTGACACTCGACACGGGGGAGTCCCTCCGATACGACGGCGTGCTCGTGGCGAACGGGCACCTGTGGGACCAGCGGATTCCCGATATCGCGTCGTCCTTCACCGGCCGGCAGGTGCACTCCGGCTCCTACCGGAGCACGTCCGACATCGAGGGCGACCGCGTTCTCGTCGTCGGCGCGGGCAACTCGGGGTGCGACCTCGCGGTCGACGCCGCACAGCACCGGCTCGATGTCGACATCGTCATCCGCAGAGGCACCTACTTCCAGCCGAAGTCGTACTTCGGCGTCCCCCGTCAGGAGGTGCCGTGGATGGCGCAGTTCGCCCCGGATGAGCAGGATCTCATCGCGAGACTCCTCGCACGCGTGTCGATCGGGGAGTGGGACGCCTACCCCGGGATGCCGCGCCCGGAGCACAGGACTCTCGCCGACGGTGCGACCGTGGTCAACAGCCTGCTCCTGTACTGGGTCCAGCACGGGCGCGTCGCGATCCGGCCGGGCATCGATGCCATCGACGGCCGTCTCGTGCGATTCGAGGACGGCACGGAGAAGGAGTACGACACGATCCTGTGGGCGACCGGCTTCCACTCCAGCTTCCCGTTCCTCGACGACGCCCTCGTGCAGCGCCGACGGGGCGCACCGCTGCGCTACGGCGCTGGCGTCGTCCCGCAGGGGCTGGAGAAGCTCTACTACATCGGGATGGCCGCGCCACGCGGCCCGCAGATCCCGGTCTACGGCGTGCAGACGAAGCTCGCCCTGCGCATGATGGAACTGCACGAGCGGTCGGGCGGATTCGCCCCGGTCGCCGGCTATCTCGCCGGGCTGCAGGAGGCGGAGGATCGCATCGACATCGTGCGCGCGGTGTGGAACGAGCAGCTCGACGACACCCACCGGCTCCTCGACGCATTCGCGGCCGCGCGCACGGGCGAGCCGGTGGGGGCGGTGACGGCGGGCTGACCGAGAGGCGGCGCGGGGCTCAGGCGAGCCCTGCGCCGACCGCGAGGGCGACCGCCTCGGCGCGCGTGCCCACCCCGAGCTTGCGGTAGACCCGCGCGAGATGGAACTTCACGGTGTTCTCGCTGAGCGAGAGCGCCTCGGCGATCTGGCGGTTGCGCCGCCCCTGCGCGAGCAGGCGCAGCACCTCGTCCTCCCGCGGGGCCAGCCCCCACTCGGCGACGTCGACGGGCGATGGCGGGTCGAGCGGCAGCCGCACGTCGAGCTCGGACCCCCATCCGGGCACGCGGGTGAGCTCGGCGCCGCCTCCCAGCGATGCGGCCTTCGCCTGCGCCATGTGCAGCGCCGGCGCGTCGGCGTCGACCCCGCCGCGTCCGTCATCTCGCACGTTGACGAGCAGATTGCGGCCGTCGCAGTCCCACTGCACCCGCACGCGCGTGATGTCGTCCTGATCATTCATGGCGAGCACGGCGCTGCGGACGATCGCGCGCGCAGCGTGCGCGACCTCGCCAGGGAGGGCGCGCCCGTCGGCGGGCGGCTCGACGAACTCGATGTCGAGCCGCCCGTACTGCGTGAGCGGGCGCAGGTCCGCACGCAGCCGCCGGAAGGCTCCCGCGACCTGCTCCTCCGACACGGTGAGGAGCACATCGCTCGCCGTCTTCGTGCGCACGAGGGCGTCGGCGACGAGGTCGGCGACGGCGGTGCGCGCCCGGCGGTCGTCTATGGCGCGGCCGCGCAGCACCGCGAGGAACGACTCGAGGTCGGTGGCGTGGCGCTCGGTGAGCTCGGTCGTCACGCGCACGCGCTCCGCCGACACCGCGCGCGATTCGATGGGCTGCGACGGGTCGGCATGGCCGACGAGCTGCCGGATGTGCAGGGCCGTCGTCTCCCAGACGGTCTCCACGAGCTCGTCGACGGCCGCGTCCGCCGGGGAATCGGCGTCGCAGAGGACGAGGACCGCGCCGGTCGACGCCTCCCACGCGCGCACGTCGCGTTCGGCGCCGGCGATCACGGCGGTGCGCACGGGGTCTCCCGCTCGCAGGCGCCGGCGCACGTCGGCCATCTCGTGGATGGTCACGGCTTCCGTGATCCCCGCGTCGCCGGCCTTCTTCTGCGGACGCCCCGTGCAGTCCTCCGTGAAGATCACGAGCGCCCGGTGGGGGAGCATGGCGCGCAGGCCGTCGCTGAGCTTCTCGGCGACGCCGAGGAGCGGTGCGGTGGCGACGTCTCCGAACGCGCGGAGGAGTTCGACGGCGACGCGCGGGATGGTGGTCTCCATCGCGCCAGCGTACGTTCCGCCCACCCGTTCGGGTAGTGGATCGACCGTGTCGGGTGGTGCCGCGCCATCCGTCGGTCCCGCAGGATCGTCCTCATGGATGCCGTCGAGATCGCCGAACCGGACGTGCGGGCGGGGCTTCTGCTCGCCCGGCAGGAGCTGGCTGCGGCGCTCGCCGCAGTGGAGCCCTCGGCGGTCGCATCGGCGGCGAGGGCAGTCGCCGGGGCAGATCGCGTGTTCGTCTTCGGGCTGGGTCGCTCGGGCATCGCGCTCCGTGCGCTCGCGATGCGGCTCATGCACCTCGGGATCGAGACGCACGTCGTCGGCGAGACGACCGCGCCCGCGGTGCGGCCGGGCGACGTGCTCGTCGTGGCCTCCGGCTCGGGCACGACCGCCTCGGTCGTGCGGTCGACCGAGAAGGCCGCCTCCCTCGGCGTGCGCATCGTGGCGCTCACGGCCGCTCCGGGGTCGCCGCTCGCGTCCGCCTCCGACGTCGTAGTCGCCGTGCCGGCCGCGGTGAAGACAGATCATGGCGGCAGCGCGTCGCGCCAGTACGCCGGCAGCCTCTTCGAGCAGGCCGTGCTCGTCGTGGGCGACGCGCTCTTCCATGCGCTCTGGATGGCGTCGGGCACCTCTGCCGAGGAGCTGTGGACCCGTCACGCGAACCTCGAATGACCCCCGTTGAAAGGAACCCCCATGACCAAGCTGCAGGTCGCGATCGACCTCCTCACCACCGACGCCGCGCTCGACCTCGCGGGCCGCGTGGCGCCTCACGTCGACATCATCGAACTCGGGACGCCCCTCATCAAGCACGAGGGCCTCTCGGTCATCCGCGCCGTGAAGGACGCGCACCCCGACAAGACCGTGTTCGCCGACCTCAAGACGGCCGACGCGGGTGCGCTCGAGGCGCAGATCGCGTTCGACGCGGGTGCCGACCTCATCACGGTGCTCGGGACGGCCGACGACTCCACGATCGCCGGTGCCGTCGCCGTGGCGAAGGAGAAGGGCAAGGGCGTCGTCGTCGACCTCATCGGCGTCGCCGACAAAGCGGCTCGCGCCCGCGAGGTGCACGCCCTCGGCGCCGAGTTCGTGGAGTTCCACGCGGGCCTCGACGAGCAGGCGCAGCCCGGATTCAGCCTCGACACCCTCCTCGCGGCCGGCACGGCGTCGGATGTGCCGTTCTCAGTGGCGGGCGGCGTCGGCCCCGCCACGATCGACGCGGTCCGCTCCGCCGGTGCCCGCGTCGCGGTCGCGGGCGGGGCGATCTACGGGGCGGCAGACCCCGGCGCGGCGGCGGAGCAGCTGAAGGCCGCCCTCGTCTGAGCATCGGCGACGGATGGCTCTGCCGGGCGCGACCGGGGGCGCATAACCGCGCCCCCGGTCCGCTGTCAACGGCGTGCGGCCATCCGCCGCCGGCCGTAGCGTCGGATGGCATGACGCGGCCGCTGCCCTTCGACATCGCCCCCTGGAGCGTCGGCCTCTCCGGCGTCGACGCCGAGCGGATGGGGCACCGCGAGTCGGTGTTTGCCCTGTCGAACGGGCACATCGGATGGCGCGGCTCCCTCGACGAGGGCGAGCCCCTGGGCACGACCGGGGCCTTCCTCAACGGCGTGCACGAGGCCCATCCCATGCCGTATGCGGAGGACGGCTACGGGTATCCCGAGGAAGGGCAGAGCGTCGTCAACGTGGCCGACGGCCGCATCATCCGGCTGCTCGTCGACGACGAGCCGTTCGACGTCGGCAGCGGCGAGCTCGCCGTGCACGAGCAGCGGCTCGATCTGCGGGGCGGGGTCCTGCACCGCGACGTCACGTGGACGTCGCCGGCAGGCCGCACCGTGCGCATCGCGTCGACGCGTCTCGTCTCCTACGCCCATCGGGCCGTCGCCGCGGTGCGCTACACCGTGACAGCAGTCGACGGCGCCGCATCGGTCACGCTGCTGTCGGAGCTGGCCGCGAACGAGCCGATCCCGGGGCTCCACCCCGACGACCGGGTGCAGGCGGCCCTCGATCGGCCGTTCGTGAGCGTCGACCACCATGCGATCGGAACGACCGCGACACTCGTGCACCGCACGCGGCGCAGCGGGATCGCGGTCGCCGTCGCGATGGACCACGTCGTCTCGCCCGCTGTCGATCAGCGCGTCGAGACGTCGCCCGACCTCGCCCGCACCACCATCGCCATCCGCCTGGGTGCGGGCGAGCATCTCGAGGTCGTGAAGCTCGTCGGGCACGCCTGGTCGGCCGACGCCGCGCCGGACGCGCTGCGCGATCGGGCGGAGGGCGCCGTCGCCGACGCGGCGCGAGCCGGATGGGGAGACCTCGTCGCCGGGCAGCGCGCGGCGCTCGACGACTACTGGCAGTGCGCCGACGTCGTCGTCGACGGGCAGCCCCGTCTTCAGCAGGCCGTGCGGTTCGCGCTGTTCCATGTCTTCCAGGCGTCCGCGCGGATCGAGAGCCGATCGGTCCCCGGCAAGGGACTCACGGGGGCGGGCTACCAGGGGCACACGTTCTGGGACTTCGAGGCGTTCGTGCTCCCCGTGCTGACGGCGACCGCGCCAGACGCCGCCGCGCAGGCGCTCCGATGGCGCCACGCGGGGCTCGACGCCGCGCGGGCGCGGGCGCGGCAGCTGCGTCTGGCGGGGGCCGCCTTCCCCTGGCGGACGATCGACGGGACGGAGTCGTCCGGCTACTGGCCGGCGAGCACCGCGGCATTCCACGTCGGCGCCGACATCGCGGCCGCCGCGATGCACCACGTGCAGGCGACGGGCGACGCCGCGTTCGAACGCGACATCGCCCTGGAGCTGCTCGTCGAGACGGCACGGCTGTGGATGTCGCTCGGGCACCGCGGTGCCGACGGGCGATTCCACATCGACGGCGTCACGGGGCCGGATGAGTACTCCGCGCTCGTCGACGACAACGTCTACACGAACCTGCTCGCCGCGCGGAACCTCGCCGGCGCAGCCGACGCGGCGGAGCGTCATCCCGCCGCCGCGGGCGCGCTCGGGGTGGGCGAGGACGAGTCGAGCAGGTGGCGCTCCGCGGCCGGCGACATGGCGGTCCCGTTCGACGAGAGCCGCGGCGTGCACGCGCAGTCGGCGGGTTTCACCGATCGGAAGCGGTGGGACTTCGCCGCGCGCGATCCGTACCCGTTGCAGGACAACCACCCCTATGTCGAGCTGTACCGCACGCAGGTCGTCAAGCAGGCGGATCTCGTGCTGGCGCTCGTGTTCGCGCACGACGCCTTCACGCCGGAGGAGAAGGCGGCTGCGTTCGCCTACTACGAGCCGCTCACGGTGCGCGATTCATCGCTGTCGGCCGCTGCGCAGTCCGTGATCGCGGCGGAGCTCGGGTACCTGGAGCGGGCAGCGGACTACCTCGCCGAGACGGCGCTCATCGACCTCGACGACCTGCAGGGCGATACCGCGCTCGGCGTCCACCTCGCCGCCCTCGCCGGCGTGTGGATGGCCGTGGTCGCGGGGTTCGGCGGGTTCCGCGACGGGGCCGACGGGATCGCCTTCGCCCCGCGGCTGCCGCCCGACGTCGACCTGCTCGCCTTCGGCATCCGCGTGCAGGGACGCACCCTGCGGCTCGAGGTCGAGGCCGACCGCACCGTCTACCGGCTGACGGGCGGCGGCGTCCCTCTCACGGTGCGCCACTTCGGCGAGCCGATCGTCGTCGAACCCGAGCGGCCGATCGAGGCGGCGACACCGCCGCTGCGGGAGACGGGGCCGGCGCCGTCTCCGCCGCCCGGTCGCGAGCCGCGCGGGTTCCGCGACGCGCTCGCGGGGTGACGGCACGTTAGCCTGCTGGGCGAGGAGGCCCGATGGAGTCGATCTGGACGCCGGGAAGCCGCCGACGGCGGGAGCAGCCGATCGTGTCGGTGCGGGCGGCCGACGACGCACCGGTGCCCGGACGGCGGTGGCCGGCGAGTATCCCGGCCGTGCGACAGCTGCTGCGCGACGGCCTCGAGCTCGACCCCGGCGTGACGTTCCTCGTCGGCGAGAACGGCAGCGGGAAGTCGACGATCGTGGAGGGGATCGCGATCGCCTACGGCCTCTCGCCCGAGGGCGGATCGCGCCAGGCGATGCACAGCACGCGCCCGACGGAGTCGCCGCTGTCGGATTGGATCCACGTGCGCCGCGGCATCGGCGCGAGCAGATGGGGCTTCTTCCTCCGCGCCGAGACGATGCACTCGTTCTACACGTACCTCGAGGAGAACCCCTCGACGGGGGTGCCCGATACGCCGTTCCATGAGATGAGCCACGGGGAGTCGTTCCTCGCGCTGCTCGACAGCCGTTTCGACGAGCCGGGCTTCTACTGCCTCGACGAGCCAGAGGCCGCCCTGTCGTTCTCCTCCACGCTGACCCTCATCGCCGTGCTCCAGCGCATCGCGCAGGAGGGAGGCCAGGTGCTGTGCGCGACCCACTCTCCCGTGCTCGCCGCGTTGCCGGGTGCCCGCATCCTCGAGGTCGGGGAGTGGGGCGTCCGGCCGGCGGAGTGGGAGGACCTCGAGCTCGTGCACCACTGGCGCTCGTTCCTCGACAGCCCGCCGCGATACCTCCGGCACCTGCTCGGCTGAGCAGGCGCCGGCCGTCAGCCGCGGACGAGCTGCTGCAGCACCCAGGCGTTGCCGTCGGGGTCTGCGAAGCGCACGAAGCGGCCCCAGGGCTGCTCGTCGACGCCGTCGGCCTCGATGCCGCGCTCGGTCAGGTAGGCGAGCGCGGCATCCGCGTCGTCGACGACGAGCTGCACGTTGCGCAGCGTGCCGGGTTCGTCGCCCGAGATGCCGTCGCCGAACGCGATCGAGCACGCCGACCCAGGCGGCGTGACCTGCACGAACCGCAGCGCGTCGTGCACGCGCTGATCGTGGTCGATGTTCCAGCCGAGGGTGTCGCCGTAGAACGCGACGGCGCGGTCGGTGTCGGAGACGGGGACGAAGACGAGCTCGATGCGGAAATCCATGAGGGCCTCTTCTCTCTCGCCCCGAACCTACGGCGGATCGGCCTTCCGCGGAACGGGCTTCTGCGCCCGCCCTCGTCGGGCGGCCGCGAATCACATCCGGTATTCCCCCGTCAAGGGCCGTTCCTGAGAGCGGCGAAGTGCTTTCGCGCGCATATACTTCCCGGGCGGGCGGACCCGACGCCCGTGTGATCAGCGTCGCCGGGGTGCTCTGCACGGGGGCTGGAGGCGCGATCGCAGCCACCTGCCCGGAAGATCCGCATGCCCCTCACTGCCGTCGCTCAGCGCCCCACGACGACCCTCGCCGATGCCGCCCACGAGAGGCTCGCGGAGGAGATCCTGTCCGGCCGATTCGCCGAGGGGGAGACGCTCGACCTCGCCGGCCTGGCCGACCAGCTCGGGATTTCGCGGATGCCCGTGCGCGAGGCGTGCGTGAGGCTCGCGGCCGACGGTCTCGTCGAGATCGAGCCGAGCCGCTGGACGCGGGTCGCGCACGTCACGGCGAAGACACGGGAGGACGCGCGTCAGCTGCTCGCCAACCTCCTCGGCATGATGCTCTGGATGGCGCTGCCCGTGGTCGAGGGTGCCGACCGGCTCGCGGCGCACTCCTCCGATCTCCGCGAGGCCGAGGCGGGGGACGAGCTCCTCGAGACGCTGCGCGCGCTTGCGGCCGACCTGGTGGAGCTCGCGGGGAACGACCCTCTCGCGCGCATCTGGCGCGACACCGAGCGGACCATCCGGTACCACCTGCGCGACGGGGTCGTGCCCGTTCGCCGCCGGCAGTCGGCGCTCGCCGACGCCCTCGACGCGAAGGACCCCGAGCGCGCCGCACGCGCCGTGCGCGGGATCTGCGGCTGACGCCCGGGTCGAGCGGATCTGTACGCTTGTACGCATCCCTTCGATCCGAGAGCGCACTTCCGTGACCCGCAGCATCCTCCGGCGCCGCAACGCGCTCTTCGTCCTGTTCTTCCTGCCCGGAATCGGCATCGCCTCGTGGGTCACCCGCACGCCCGAGGTGCGCGAGCTGGTCGGGGCGCGCACCGACCAGATGGGCTACATCCTCTTCGGGTTGTCGATCGGGTCGATGATCGGCATCCTCAGCTCCGCCGTGCTCGTCGCGCGCCTCGGCACGCGCATCGTCATCGCCGCGGGCACGGCGAGCGCAGCGCTCGGCGTCGCGACGGTGGGCGCGGGAGCGTTCCTCGGGGACGGCGTCGTCGTCGCCATCGGCCTCGGTCTCTTCGGGCTCGGGATGGGCGGGGGAGAGGTCGCGCTCAATGTCGAGGGCGCCGAGGTCGAGCGCGCCATCGGCCGCTCGGTGATGCCGCTCATGCACGGCTTCTTCAGCCTCGGGACGGTCGTCGGCGCCGTCGTCGGGATGCTCCTCACCGCTGTCGCCTTCCCCGTCTGGATCCACCTCGTCGTCGTGGGCGCCCTCATCGCCGTCGTGCTCGTCGCCGCCGTCCGGGCCATCCCCGGCGGAAACGGGCGGAGCGTCGGGACGGCGGAGCGGGCACCGCGGCCGGCCGTGTGGAAGGACCCCGGACTGCTGCTCGTCGGCGGGGTCATCCTCGCTCTCGCGATGGCCGAGGGGAGCGCCAACGACTGGCTGCCGATCCTCATGGTCGACGGCCACGGCTTCGACGAGGCGCTCGCCGCCGCCGTCTACGCGGTGTTCGCGGCGGCGATGACGCTCGGCCGCTTCGTCGGCGGGTGGTTCGTCGACCGCTTTGGCCGTGCCGCCGTGCTCGGCGGCAGCGCGCTCCTCGGGGCGATCGGGCTCGCCGTCGTGATCTTCGTCGACAGCCAGGTCGGGGCCGCCGCCGCCGTCATCCTGTGGGGGATCGGCGCCTCGCTCGGCTTCCCCGTCGCGCTCTCGGCGGCGGGCGACTCGGGTGACCCGTCCGAGACCGCGGCGCGTGTGTCGTTCGCGGCGACGATCGGCTACATCGCGTTCCTCGTGGGCCCGCCCGTCCTGGGAGTGCTCGGCGAGCACTACGGGCTGCGCGCGGCCATGATCGTCGTCCTCGCTCTGGTCGCCGTCGCGATCTTCCTCGCTCCCGCCGCCCGCACCCCGGCCGAGCGGATGTCCGCGCGCCGCTGAGCCGGTCAGCCGGAGGGGCGCGCCCGTCGGGCCGCGATGGCAGGGGCGATCCGGTCGAGGTGGTTCCGGATGAGGGCGGAGAAGTCGATCCTCCCACCGGTCACCACCCACTGGAGCTGGAGGCCGTCGCTGACCGCGATGCACTCGCGGGCGAGGGCGCGGTAGTCGATGTCGCGCCGCAGCGCGCCCGCCTCGGCTTCCGCGTCGAACAGTCCGGCGATGTCCTCGACCACCCGCTCGTAGCGCCGGGCGAAGAGCTCGTGGGCGGGGCTGGAGGGGTCCGCGGTCTCCGCGGAGACGAGCACGAAGAGGTCGATCAGCCCGGGGTCGGCGGCGAACGTGTCGGCGATGGACTGCAGCAGTCGCAGCGTGCGCGTGCCATCCGGCTCTCCCTCGGCGGCTTCCGCGATCTGCTGGGCGACGTCGAACCGGTGTTCGACGATCGCGAGGAGGAGATGCTGCTTGGTCGGGAAGTGGTGGGTGAGGCCCGGCGTGGTCACCCCGACCTCGCGAGCGATCTCCGCGAGGGACGTCTGGGAGTAGCCGGCGTCCGAGAAGCGCCGGGCGGCGACGGCGAGGATCCGCTGACGTCGTTCGACCCCCACCGCATAGGGGCCCCGCTTGGATCCGCCTTCTCCCACCCGACCAGGGTAGAGCGATGGTCGCCACCCGAAAAACTTGCACCTAAGGTTTTCGCCGTCTAGGCTCCAGGTGCGCCACGTCCCGACCGGCGCCTGCGAAGGAGCACGTCATGGCCGAGCACCGCTGCCGTCAACTGCGCGTGGAGCACGCGATCCGACCGAGAGCGGTCGACGCCGATGCGCCGCGGTTCTCGTGGATCGCCGACCACGGGCAGACCGCCTACCGCATCGAGGTCTCCGACAGCGCGGGCGAGACGGTGTGGGACTCGGGTCGTGTGCAGAGCGCCGAGACGTCGCTCATCGCGTACGCGGGAACGCCGCTCACCGCCCTCGAGGACTACCGGTGGCAGGTGACGAGCTGGTCGGGGGAGCGGGACGCCCTGGTCGGCCGGTCGGAATTCGGCACAGCCCCCGATCTGACACGGTGGGGCGCCTCGTGGATCCAGCCCGTGCAGGAGCATGCGCTGGTGGAGCGGTGGACGCTGCAGGACTGGATCCGCGGCGCGGGGCCGGACTCCGATCCGGAGGACCGCCTTCGCCCTGTCCAGCTGATCCGGCAGGCGTTCACACTCGCAGAGACGCCCGTCAGGGCGCGTCTCCTCATGACGGCGGAGGGCGTGTACTCCGCCTGGCTGGGCGGTGCCGCTGTCGGTGACGAGGTGCTCGCCCCGGGCTACGACAGCTACGGACGCCGCATCAGCGTGCAGACCTACGACGTCGGGGCGGACCTCGTGCCGGGCGAGAACGTCCTCGCGGTCGCCCTGGCCGATGGATGGTGGGCAGGGCGCATCGGCCTCACGGGATCCAGCGCGCAGTTCGGCGACCGCACGGCGCTCACCTGGGAGCTCCATCTCGCGTTCGAGGACGGCCGCCGCGACGTCATCCGCTCGAGCGCCCGGAGCCGGAGCGCGCCCGGGCCCTGGAGCTATGCGGATCTGTTCGTGGGCGAGAAGTACGACGCACGTCGCGCGCTCGACTGGACGTCGAGCTCGTTCGACGACAGCGGATGGGCGCCCGTCGTCGACCGCGGCGCGGACGTCGCGCGACTCGTCCCGTTCCGAGGCGAGCCGATCCGACGGGTCGCCGAGCTGCCGGCCGTGTCGACGACCCCGACGCCGGAGGGATGGATCGTCGACTTCGGGCAGGTGATCGCCGGACGCGTGCGCCTGAGCATCCCGGTCGTCGATGCGGGTTCCGAGGTCCGCATCGAGCACACCGAGACGCTCGACGCGGACGAGAACTGGTTCGCGAACATCGTGGGCATCAACAAGGAGCAGACCGACGTCTACGTCTCCGACGGCGCCGCGGCGGTGTGGGAGCCGGAGTTCACGTTCCATGGCTTCCGGTACGCACGCATCCGCGGGCTCGACCGCGTGCAGACGGACGACGCCGTAGCGGTCGTGATCGCCAGCGATCTCGAGTACACGGGCAGGTTCACGACGTCGGACGCCCGCCTGAACCGCCTCCACGAGAACGTCGTCTGGAGTCAGCGGGGGAACTTCCTCTCGGTGCCGACCGACTGCCCTCAGCGCGAACGGGCCGGATGGACGGGAGAGATGCAGGTCTTCGCCCCCGCCGCGACGAACAACGCGAGAGTGCTCCCCTTCATCTCCCGATGGCTCGACAACCTCCGGGCGGACCAGCTCCCCGACGGGCGCGTGCCGATCTTCTCCCCGCGCTCGCCCTTCGACGAGGAAGCAGCCGAGACGGGGCAGGGCTTCGGATCCATCGTCGCCGCGGCGGGGTGGAGCGACGCGATCGTCGCCGTGCCGTGGACGCTGTACGAACGCACGGGAGACGTCCGGATCCTCGAGGAGAACCTCCCCGCGATGCTCGCGTGGATCGACTATCAGACTCGCACCGCCGCGGAAGAGCTGCCTCCGTCGCTGCAGGCAGTCGAGCTCGCCTCCGAGCGCCGTCGGCGACAGGCGCTGCTCTACAACACGGGCGAGCACTTCGGCGACTGGCTGACTCCCTCGACGATGGCGGGCAGGCCGACCCACGAAGCGATCGGCATCGCCCCGGCGCTCACCTCGGAGCTGGTCGCGCCGATGTTCCAGGCGCACAGCCTCACGCTCGCCGCACGCATCGCCGGCGTCCTGCGCGAACCGGTGATGCAGGCGGAGCTCGGCGACCGCGCCGCGCGGGTGCGTGCCGCGTTCGTCGCCGAGTACGTCGGCGACGACGGCTCGCTGCCTGTCGAGCTGCAGGGGATGTACGCGCTCGCGCTCGGTCTCGACATGCTCCCTCCGGGACGACGGCGGGCCGCCGGCGACCGGCTCGCGCACCTCGTGCGCGCGAACGGCGGCCGGCTCGACACGGGATTCCTGTCGATGCCCTACCTGCTCGACGCGCTGTGGGACAGCGGTCATCGCGACCTCGCCCGTGTCGTGCTCTGGCAGGCCGAGGCCCCCTCGTGGCTCTACGAGGTCGACAACGGGGCGACCACGATCTGGGAGACCTGGGATGGCGTCGCCCCGGATGGCACGATCCGCGAGATGTCTTTCAACCACTACGCGTTCGGCTGCGTCGACGACTGGCTGTTCCGCAGGCTGGCCGGCATCGCACCGACGTCCCCGGGCTGGCGGACGGCCCGCATCGAACCGGATCTCGCCTGCGGGCTCGACGTCGTCGATGCCGCGGTCGACACCCCCTACGGGCCGATCGCGGTCCGCTGGGAGCGTCGCGCGGAGCCGGCGAGCATCCATGTCGACATCCCCTTCGGAGTCGACGCGCAGCTCGTCCTCGCCGACCGCTCCGTCCCGCTCGCGCCGGGGCGCAACGCCATCCCCGTCGTCGACCTCGCACCGGCGATCGCCCTCTGACCCGCCCCTCCCTTCTCACCCGTTCGTTCAAAGGAGAACACCCGTGTCCCGCATCGTCACATCCGTCCATCGGACATCCGTCGGAGCGCAGGGGAAGCCGAAGCTCGGCTTCCTCCTCCTGCTCGCCGCCGCCGTCGCATCCGCCAACGGCGCGCTGCTCGCGATGGCCATCCTCACACTGTCCCTGAAGGCCTCGGAGATCGACGCCGAGGGCGCGACGACGGTGCTGTCGATCGTCGTCGGCATCGGCAGCCTGTTCTCGCTCGTCGGCTATCCCGTGATCGGGCGGCTGAGCGACCGCACGCTCGCCCGCATCGGGCGCCGCCGCCCGTACCTGTTCACGGGTGCGGCGCTCTTCGCCGCAGGCGCCGCCGTCACGGTCGTCGCATCGACGGTGCCGGTGCTCACGGCGGGGTACGTCATCACGACCCTCGGGTTCGTGAGCGCGCTCGTCGGCGCGACGGCGCTCGTCCCCGATCAGGTCGCTGCGGAGCATCGCGGCCCGGCGTCGGCCATGCTCGGGCTCGGCGCGCCGATCGGCGCTCTGCTCGGGATCCTCCTCGCCACCCTCATGCAGCCGAACCTCGTCGCCATGATCCTGCTGCCGTCGGGCGTCGCCGTCGCGGCCGTGCTCGCCCTCGCCCTCGCCGTGTCGGACGAGGCGATCACACGCGATCAGCGGCCGTCGTTCTCGGCGCGCGAGTTCCTCGGCACGTTCTGGGTGAACCCGTTCCGCCACGCGGCGTACGGCTGGGCGTGGTGGAGCCGCCTCATGATCTTCTTCGGCGTCGCCGCGGTCAACGCCTATCAGGCGTTCTACCTGATCATGGTGCACCACATCGATCCGCTGACGGTCGGCACGTCCATCCTCATCGGCGGCGTCATCTCGACCGGGCTGTCGATGGTGTTCGCGCCGCTGCTCGCCAAGCTCTCCGACCGCGTCGGGCGCCGCAAGCCGTTCGTCATCGCCTCGGCGATCGTCTTCGCCGTCGGCCTGGGCGTGGTCGCGACCGCGACGACGTACGCGATGTTCCTCGTCGCCCTCGCCATCATCGGCATCGGGCAGGGCGTCTACTTCGCCGTCGACTACGCGCTGATCATGGAGGTGCTGCCCGACCCGCAGAACCCCGCCAAGGACCTCGGCATCATGAACCTCGCGAGCTCGCTGCCGTCGTCGATCGTCCCCGCCGTCGCGCCCGCCCTGCTCGCGATCGGCGCGAGCGCGGCGAACCCGCAGAACTTCACGAGCCTGTTCCTCGCGGGCACCGCGGCCGCGGTCCTCGGAGCGCTCCTCATCCTGCCCATCAAGGGAGTCCGGTGAGCTGACGCGCCCTCGCCACCGGACGCGCGACGCCTGCACGGCGTCGCGCGTCCGGCGGCGGACAAATCCCATGGGCGTTTGGATTTTCGCCCGTCGTCTCGTACGCTCTGAAAAACCAACGGTGTTGTGAATTTCGGAGGCGATGATGCTGGTACCCGCATTCCCCTCGGTCTCGGTGCTGGCGAGCGAGGAGCCGACGACGCCCGGTCGACGAGGGCCGTACCGGAAGACGGTGCTGACGCGCGAGGCCATCCTGAGCGCGGCCATGGACGTCTTCGCCACCCGCGGCTACCGCGCCGGCTCGATGCGCGAGATCGCCGAGCGCGTGGGGATGGATCAGACGAGCATCCTCCATCACTACCCCACCAAGGCCGCGCTCCTGCTCGCGGTCATGGAGGAGCGCGACCGCCGCGCGGACGAGCTCATCGAAGCCGAGCATCCCCAGTCCCTCCGCGACGTGCCGGAGGCGTTCCTCGCCCTGGCGCGCAGCAATGTCGCCACCCCCGGCGTGATCCAGCTCTACAGCGTGCTCGCCGCCGAGTCGGTGACGCCCGACCATCCTCTCGGCGACTACTTCCGCGACCGCATCGCGCGGGTGCGCACGGGCTTCGCCGCGTGGTTCGCCGAGCTCGACGCGGAGGGGCTTCTCCGCGACGGCGTCGATCCCGCGTTCGCGGCGTCGTCGTTCCTCGCCCTCTGGGAGGGCGCGCAGCTCCACGGCCTCATCGACGGCTCCGGCGGCGACGTCACGGAGACCCTCTCCCGCTACCTGCGTCTCGTCGTGCGCGACGAGGCGTTCCCCGCCATCCCCGCGACGAAGAAGAAGGACGACGTTGTCGAATAAGCAGACCCCCGGGCTGACGAACGCCCCCGCCCTCCAGGACCGCCTCACGGAGGGCAACGTCACGCTCGCAGGCACCTCGCTGTCGCGCTTCAACTGGCGCCTCGCGGTGGCGCTGCTGCTGGGCGGGATCCTGTGGATCGCTCCGTACGTCGGAAGCATCGGCGTGCTCATGCCCGCCCTCGTCGCGCAGATCGCCCCCGACGACAAGGTCGCGCTCGTGAGCGTGATGGGCATCGCGGGTGCGCTCCTCTCGCTCGTGTCGAACGTCGTCTTCGGCGCGCTCTCCGACGCGACCCGCACGCGGTTCGGCGCCCGCGCCCCGTGGATCGTCGGCGGCGCCCTCGCGTCGGCCGCATCGCTGTACGCCTTCAGCACCGCCGACTCCGTGCCGACGCTCATCCTCTGGTGGTGCGTCTACATGACGGTGCTCAACGCGATCATCGCGCCCATGGTCGCCGAGATCGCCGACCGCGTGCCCGAGAAGTACCGCGGCACCGTCTCGTCGATCTACGGGGTGGGGATGCTCGTCGGCGCCACCGGCGCGTCGATCGTGGCCGCCGGCTTCGTCGGCGACCCGGGCGCCGGCATCGTCCTGTTCACGATCGCCACCGTGCTGTCGGCCGTCGTCTTCGTCGCGATCGCGCCGCGCACGTCGAACCTCGATGCAGCGCGCACCCGGGTCACCGCGGGTGCCCTCGTCCGCAGCTTCCGACCGCCGACGAAGGGCGCGCGCGACTTCTACCTCGCACTGTTCGGCAAGTTCTTCCTCGTGGCCGGCACCTTCGCGGTGTCGAACTACCAGCTCTACATCCTCACGGACTACATCCGCCTCGATGAGGCCGGCACCGCGGAGGTCATCGCCGTCAACGGCACGATCTCGCTCGTCACGGGTCTCGTCTTCGGCTTCGCCTCCGGACCGATCTCCGATCGTCTCGGCCGCCGGAAGCCCTTCGTCGTGACGGCCGCCCTCATCGTCGCGGTGGGCATGCTGTTCCCGTTCCTCGTGCCGGCGGCGTGGGCCATGATCGCCTACGCCGTGTTCGCGGGCGTCGGCGGCGGCGTGTTCAACTCGGTGGATCAGGCGCTCAACGTCGACGTCCTGCCCGACAAGGAGTCGGCCGCGAAGGACCTCGGCATCCTCAACATCGCGAACTCCGGCGGGCAGATCCTCGGCCCCGTCGTGATGTCGGTGATCGTCACCGCGACGGGCGGATACCAGGCGGGGTTCATCGCGGGCATGATCATGCTCGTGCTCGCCGGAGCGCTCATCATCCCCATCCGCAGCGTGCGCTGAGAGGCGACCCCCATGACCGTCATCCCCTTCACCTCCGACTGGCAGGTGCGCGAGCCCGTCGGGCCCTTCACGGGCGTCTTCGGTGAGACCGGGACCCGCGCCGTGCGACTGCCCCACGACGCGCTGCGGGACGAGGCGCGCACGCCCGACGCGCCCGGCCGAGGCGCGGGCGCCTACTTCCCGCGCGGGGCCTACACCTACCTCAAGACGTTCGAGGTGCCGGAGGAGTGGCGCGGCAGGACGGTCGCCCTCGAGGTGCAGGGCGCGTTCCGCCGTGCGCAGGTCTTCGTCGACGACGAGCTGGCGGGCAACAGGGCGGACGGCTATGCCCGCTTCCTCGTCGATCTCACCCCGTATCTGCGGTTCGGAGGCACCTCGACGCTGCGCATCGAGGTGCGCGCGGGGGAGGACTCGCGCTGGTACTCCGGCGCGGGCCTCCACCGCCCCGTCCAGCTGCACGTGGACGAGCCGGTGCACATCGTGCCGGACGGCGTCCGCATCGGCACCGTGCGCATCGAGGACGACCAGGCGGTCGTCGAGTACGCGACGAGCGTGCGCAGCACGGAGCGCACGACGCGCACCGTGCGCATCCGCTCGGAGGTGGTCGCGCCCGACGGGGCGGTCGTCGAGCGCGACGAGACGCCGATCACCCTCGCACCCGGCGAGACGGGCGTCGTCCGGCAGCGCTTCTTCATCGCCGATCCGCTGCTGTGGGGGCCGGAGAACCCCGCGCTGTACCGCTCGTCGGTGCGCATCGTCGACGGGGGCGACGCCGTCGAGCAGCGTTTCGGCATCCGCACGATCACGGTTGACCCGCGCAAGGGCCTGCGCATCAACGGCGAGCCCGTCCTGCTGCGCGGCGCGTGCGTGCACCACGACAACGGCCCGCTCGGCGCCGCCGCGATCGGCCGCGCCGAGGAGCGCCGCATCGAGCTGCTGCGCGACGCGGGATTCAACGCCATCCGCGCGTCGCACAACCCGGTGTCCGTCGCGATGCTCGACGCCTGCGACCGGCTCGGCATGCTCGTCGTCGACGAGGCGTTCGACATGTGGACGCGGTTCAAGACCCCCTACGACTACGCGGCGGAGTTCCCGCAGTGGTGGGCGGCCGATCTCGAGGCGATGGTCGCGAAGGACCGCAACCATCCCAGCGTCATCCTGTACTCCCTCGGCAACGAGATCGCCGAGGTCGGCACGCCGCACGGGGCCCGCTGGGCGCGGCGGATGGCCGAGCACGTCCGGGCGCTCGATCCCTCGCGGCCGATCACGAACGGCGTGAACGCCCTGCTCGCCGCCATCGACGAGGTGCCGCAGGTCGTCGAGGAGCTGGGCGGGCTCAACGCGGCCGCGACGGGAGGCGACGACCTCTTCAACGCCGTGGGGGCGAGCGATGCCGCGAGCGCCCGCATCGAGGAGTCGAGCGCGGTGCTCGACGTGCTCGGGCTGAACTACGCCGATGCGCGATACGCCGCCGACGCGGTTGCCCACCCCCACCGGGTCATCGTCGGATCGGAGACGTTCGCCGCGCAGATCGGCAGGCTGTGGCCGCTCGTCGTCGCGAACGACAACGTCATCGGCGACTTCACGTGGACCGGCTGGGACTACCTCGGCGAGGTCGGGATCGGCTCCGTGCAGTACGCCGACGACCCAGGCGCCTCCGGGCAGCTCGAGCGCGAGTTCCCGTGGCTCACGGCGTGGTCGGGCGACCTCGACATCACCGGATGGCGCCGGCCGGTGTCGTACTACCGCGAGATCGTCTACGGTCTGCGGTCGGAGCCCTACATCGCCGTTCGGCGGCCGTCGCGTCACGGGGTCGAGGTCGTGAGCCCGTCGCCGTGGGCGTGGAGCGACTCCGTGTCGTCGTGGACGTGGACCGGCTTCGAGGGCGCGCCCGTCGAGGTCGAGGTCTACGCCGCGGGCGATCGGGTCGTGCTGCTGCTCGACGGCGCCGAGGTCGGTCGCGCCGAGGTCGGCGCCGAGCGGCCCCGCCTCGCCGTCGTCTCCACGACCTACCGACCGGGTGAGCTCACGGCGGTCGCCTACGACGGCGACGTCGAGGTCGGGCGCACGGCCATCCGCTCGGCGGGCACGCCGCGTCTCACGGCGACGGCCGACCGCGTGCACCTGGCGGCCGGCGACGCCGACCTCGCGTTCGTCGCGATCGAGTTGCGCGACGCCGACGGCGCGCTCGCGGCCGACGCGGAGGCGGACGTCGAGGTGACCGTCGAAGGGTCAGGCGTGCTCGCGGGGATGTGCAGCGCGAGACCCGCGACGACGGAGCGGTTCGACGCGTCGACCTGGCGCACGTTCGACGGGCGCGCGCTCGCCGTCGTCCGACCGGACGGCGAGGGCGACATCACGGTGCGCGTGCGTGCAGCAGACGAGGAGGTCGTGCTCGCGCTGCGAGCGGGCTGACGGCGCGCCGACCGCCGCTGTCAAGGGACCCGACAGGAGCGACGGCGCGGGCGACGATCGGTTCATGCTCCGGTTCCTCGGTCGTTCGCTCGCCGTCGGCTTCCGCGCGCTGCAGCGTGTCCGGGGGGACAGGCCCATCCACACCCGCGGTCTCGCGCTCGCCGGCACGATGCGGGTCGTCGACCCGGCTGCCTGCGGATGGCCCGCGTCCGCGGCCGGGGCGGTGCTGCCCGTCGCGGCGCGCCTGTCGCGGTCGATCGGCGTCCCGGCGCCGCTGCCGGACGTCGTGGGTCTGGCCATCCGGATCGGCGACGGCGAGCGCGACGTCGACCTCGCGTTCGCATCCACGGGTCGCGGGTCCCTGGGGCGCTTCGTGCTCAGGCTGAGGTCGTCGCCCGCCGCGGGATGGCTGACGACCCTCTTCCCCTACCTCGCCGACGACGGGTCGCGCGTTGTGCTCGGTGTCCGTCCCCTCGCGCCCCGGGCGCTGCCGGCGTCGTTCCCCGGCACGGCGCGCGCGTTGCGCGGGGAGCCGTGGCGGCTCGGACTGTGCGCGGCGACGCCAGGGGGCGCGTGGCAGCCGATCGCGCTCCTCGAGCTGCGTCCGTTCGCGGGGCCCGGCGACATGGACCTGCGCATCGACGTCGGCCGGAACCGTCCCGCGGGTCTCCGGGTGCCGCGGTGGGCGCGCGATCTCCGCGAGCCGGCCTATCGGGCGGTGCAGGCGCGTTCCGCGGGGTCGGCGCGCGCGTGATTGTGCCACTCGATGTGGCGTTCCGATACCCCCACCGCGAGTGACGCACGGCGTCACGGTTCTCAACGGGCCGTCACAGCGGATGGCGGTGGCGGCCCGGTCGCGTAACCTCGCTGCATCGCGACGTGCCCGAGAGGTCGAAGGGAACGGGTTCATACCCCGGTGCTCGCAGGTTCGAATCCTGCCGTCGCGTCGAACGATCCCGCCTGAGGGGAGGCGGGGCGCTCTCCCCGTCCCGCGTAAGGTGTCGTGTGTGGGCGGCGGCGAGATCACGGGCGCGGAGGCGCAGCTCGACGGCGTGACGGCGCCGAAGCAGAAACGCAGCGCCCTCGCGTTCTCCCGCGTGAAGCAGGCCGCGCTCGACCTCATGTGCGACCCCGATACGGTCGACTTCCGTCTCGCCGACGTCAGCCGGGCCGCCGGGGTCTCCATCGGGTCGATCTACGCGCGCGTGCAGGGCAAGGCCGAGCTCGTGCGCCTCGTGCAGCGCGAGGAGCTCGAGCGCCTCAATGCGGAGCTCGACGCCATCGGGGCGGAGGCCGAAGGGCATCCGTCTCTCGAGGCGGCCGCGGATGCGATGGTGCGCGGCTACGTGCGCGCGCTCGCCGAGCGCGCCGACCTCCTCCGCTACCTCGCATGGGTGTCGACCGGCGACGCCGAGATCCGCCGGCAGGGGAGGGCATCGGAGCAGGCTGCGCGCGGGGTCTTCGTGCGCGTGCTCCGCGAGGCGTGCGACCGTGCGGGGATCGCCGTCGCGGACGACGACCTCGCGTGGTGCTTCCAGCTCGTCAACGGCGTGCTCGCCCACAGTCTCAGCCTCAACACGCTCAGGGCCGACCAGCCGGTCGAGCTCGAGAACCGAGACGGCATCGCGGGGCGACTCTCCGTCACGATCATCGCGTTCCTGCGCCGCGACTGACCGGCTTGCGAGTGCTCCTCTCCCCTTCTATCCTCTATATGTGAACTAGAACGCTAGTTCTATTTCACCGTTCGAGGGAGAGAAATGACCACCGGCCCCACGACCGCCGTCGAGATCACCAAGGTCGAGTACCGCGGAGACTCCCGGTACTCGCCGACCCCGACTCCTCGGCTCACCTGGACGACGCGGTCGTCGGCGGGCGGATGGCTGCAGGCCTGGGCCGAGCTCGAATGCGCGGGCGAGGTCGTGCGCGTCGACGGGCGCGACTCCGTGCACGTCGACTGGCCGTTCGCCCCGCTCGCGCCGCGCGAGACGCGGCGCGTGCGCGTGCGGGTCGCCGGCGAGGACGGCGGCGTCTCCGACTGGAGCGATGCGCGCGCGATCGAAGCCGGGTTCCTCGGCGACGGGGAGTGGACCGCGCGGATGATCGGCCTGCGGGCGCCGGAGCGCGTCGCCCACCCCGGGCTCTTCCGCACGACCTTCGCCGTGCGCGAAGGGCTCGCCAGGGCGACGCTCTACTCGACGGCGCAGGGCGTGTACGAGGTCAGCCTCAACGGCTCCGACGTCGACGACGAGACCCTCAAGCCCGGCTGGACGGCCTACCAGTGGCGCCTCATCCACGAGTCCCTCGACGTCACAGCGCTCCTCGCGCCGGGGCCGAACGCGATCGGCATCCGGCTGTCGGGCGGATGGTTCTGCGAGCGCTACGGATTCGGCGAGGCGGCCGTGCCGTTCTACGGCGCGCAGCCGTCCGCCGCCCTCATGCTCGTGCTCGACTACGCCGACGGCACGACGCAGACCGTCTCGACCGACGGCACCTGGCGAGCGCAGCCGCACGGCCCGACGATCGACGCGGGCATCTACGCCGGCCAGCACGACGACCTGCGCCTCGCCGAGCCGGGATGGGACACGGCCTCGTTCGACGACGCCGGCTGGGAGCCGGCGGCCGTCGTCGACGGCGCCGTCACGCCGATCCCGCGGTCGGCGCCGCCCGTGCGGCGTGTCGACGCGCTGCCGGTCCTCGCCCGGACGACGGCGCCGTCGGGGGAGACCGTCCTCGACTTCGGGCAGAATATCTCGGGGCGTCTGCGCATCAGCGCCGACCTGCCGGCCGGCACGAAGGTCGTCATCCGGCACGCGGAGGTGCTCGCCCCCGACGGAGAGCTCGAGCGCGCGTCGATGGGGCACGCCGACACGACCGACTCGTTCATCGCGCCCGGCGGGTCCTTCACATGGGAGCCCTCGCACACCTTCCGCGGGTTCCGGTACGCCGGCATCAGCGGCTGGGCGGGATCGCCCGACGACGCCGCCTTCACGGCCGTCGCCGTCTCGAGCGACCTCGAGCGCACGGGCTGGTTCGACTCGTCGCACGAGCTCGTGAACAGGTTCCATGAGAGCGTCGTCTGGGGGATGCGCGACAACTTCGTCTCGCTCCCCACCGACTGCCCGCAGCGCGACGAGCGCCTCGGATGGACGGGCGACATCATGTGGTTCTCGCCGACGGCCGCGACGCTGTTCGACGTCGACGGCTTCCTCGCGAACTGGCTCGGCGATCTCGCGGCGGAGCAGACCGACGACGGCGTGGTCATCCCGTTCGTCGTGCCGAGTCCGCTGCCGGCCGTGGCGACCGCGTTCACGAGCCCCGCGGCCGCGTGGGGCGATGCGGCCACGGTCGTGCCGGCGGTGCTCCACGAGCGCTACGGCGACCGCGGCATCCTGGAGCGGCAGTACGCGAGCATGACGGCATGGGTCGACCGCATCGCGTCGATCGCCGGCCCGTCGCGGCTGTGGAAGGGCGGGTTCCAGTTCGGCGACTGGCTCGACCCGTTCTCGCCGCCCGAGTTCCCCACCGAGGCCAAGGCCGACGCCGAGCTCGTCGCCACGGCGTACTTCTTCCAGTCGGCCCGTCTGCTCGCCGAGATGGCGGCGGCGATCGGCCGGCGAGCCGATGCCGACCGCTACACGGCGCTCGCCGCCGAGATCAAGGCGGCGTTCGGCGCCGAGTACGTCACGCGGGGCGGGCGCGTCGCCTCGGAGGCGCAGACCGCGTACGCGCTCGCGATCGTCTTCGGCCTCGCGGAGGACGAGGAGACGCGGCAGCGGATGGGCGATCACCTCGCCGCGCTCGTGCGCGAGTCGGGGTTCCACATCGGAACGGGGTTCGCCGGCACGCCGTTCCTCACCGAGGCGCTCACCGCGACGGGCCACCTGCTCGCCGCCGACCGGATGATCACGCAGACCGAGTGCCCCTCGTGGCTGTATCCCCTCACGATGGGGGCGACGACGGTCTGGGAGGCGTGGGACGCGCTGCGCCCCGACGGCTCGATCAACCCGCGTGCCGTCTCGTTCAACCACTACGCGTTCGGGTCGGTGGTGGACTGGCTCTACCGCGTCGTCGCTGGCATCGGCCCCGCCGAGCCGGGCTATCGCACGATCGAGATCGCGCCCGTGCCGCTGCCGTCGTTCGACCACGTGTCGGCGACCCATCGCACACCGTACGGCGACGCGTCGGTGCGCTGGCGTCGGGAGGGAGACTCCGTCCGGATCTCGGCGGACGTCCCGGCGAACACGACGGCCGTCGTCCGGCTGCCCGACGGGACGGCCCCCTTCACGATCGGCTCCGGCGCGCACGAGTGGACCGTCGACCTCGTGGTCGGCCATCCGCGCGTGGAGCGTCTCAGCCTCAAGACGGGCCTCGCCGACATCATGGAGGACCCGGGAGCGTACGCGGCCGTGCTCGGCGCGCTCGACGCCCACGTTCCGCGGGTCGGCCAGGCGCTGCGCACGCACCACACGCGCTGGCGGCGCGGTGAGCCCCTCGAGGTGAGCATCTTCGTCATGCCGCCGCGCGTGCGCGCCGCGATCGACGCCGAGCTGGCGGAGTACCGTCCGAGCGCCGGGTGAGGCGTCGGCCGGGTCATCGAGCGAGCGCCAGCGAGTCGACGCTCGTCGACTTGTTCGAATGTCGGTGGCCACGGGGATGATGGTCTGTATGTCATCAACGAAGCCGCGGTTCTCGGATTCATCGTCGTGGGAGGCGACGGATGAGGAAGCGCGTACGCTCCGGATCGTGCGGGAGACGGTGCTGGATGCGCGTGCCGCGCACGCGCGGATCGATGCGATCGAGGCGGGCGCGTTCGCGGCGGCGGCGCGTGTCGCCGAAGCGCAGACGGGGCGGTGCGCGGATGGGTCGGAGTACGCGTTCCCGTGGCGGTCCGCCGCTCTCGAACTCGCCGCCGCCCTCCATCTCGCCCCCGGTGAGGTGGAGGCGCGTCTCCGGCATGATCATGTCCTGCAGTCGCGGTTTCCGATCGTCGCGGCCGCGCTCGCCGACCAGGTCGTCACGCGCCGCCAGGTCGACATCATCCGGGAGCACGGCGAGAACCTCCGCGAAGTCGTGCTGGAGGAGTACCAGCACCGGGCGTTGACACATGCGGAGGAGGCGACGCCGGCGCAGCTGCGGGTGTTCGTGAAGTGGCTCGCCGGAGAGCTCGACCCCGAACCTCTTCCCGAGCGGCACGTTCGCGCGACGTCGCGGCGGGGCACGCGGGTGCGTCCGCTCGATGACGGGTTGGCGGAGTTCGTGCTGGTGGACGAGGCGGCGAAGATCACCGCGATCCAGGACCGGCTGACCACGACCGCGAAGACGATCGCGGCGGAAGAGAAGCGGATGGCCGCGGAGGAGAGGAGGCGCCGCGCCGCTGCCGGGCCGGGCACTGTGCCCGCGGCGCGTCCCGGTGTGTTCGCCAGGAACGCGTTCGGGATGAGGGTCGCCGCCGACGGCGTCGCCGTCGACACGCGCGACCGCACCCACACTGGTCCGGTGAACGGCGACCGTCGTACCGTGCGGCTCACGCTGCCGGGTTGCTCGATGGTGCGGGAGCACGTCGAGGTGTTCCACGACGGCACCTGGTACCCCCACGACGATCCCGCCCTGCCTCTTCGCCCGACAGCGGAGCAGCTGGACGCCGCGACCGGGCGCGTCCACGACGCCCGCACGAGGGATCAGATCCGCGCGGACCTCGCCACCGACCTCCTCCTCACAGGGGCGCCCACGACCCACACGATCGACGGGTCGGCGGAGAAGGTCGCCGCGATCCGCGGCACGGTGGCGGTCACGATCGCCGCGACCACCCTCGCCGGCCTCGACGACGGGCCCGCGATGCTCGCCGGGTACGGACCCATCCCCGCCGACATCGCCCGCCGGTTCGCGGCGGACGCCCCCGGATGGGAGCGGATCTTCCAGAACCCCGACACCGGTGCCCTCCACACCGTCGACCACTACACGCCCACCGCCGCCATCCGACGCCTCGTCGAACTCCGTGACGGGACCTGCCGGGCCCCCGGATGCATGCAGCCCGCGCACCGGTGCGAGAAAGACCACACGGTCGAGTGGGAGCGCGGCGGACCCACCTGCGCGGGGAACCTCTCCGCGCTGTGCAAACCCCACCATCTCCTCCGGCACCACACCCCCTGGAAGATCCACCAGCCGGAACCGGGGAAAGTCGTGTGGACGAGCCCCCTCGGGTTCGAGTACGCCACGGATCCGCCGCCGCAGACCATCCACACCGGACGGCATTCACCCGTCGGCGCCCTCCATCCACCTGGGAGAAGCATGCCCGGCCGGGCACGCACGCCCGTCGACCCGGACATCGCCGACGACCTCGACTGGACCGACGACAGCCACGACGACGACCCGCCACCCTGGTGACCGTCGGTGAGCGCTGCCGAGCGATCGCTGCTTCGAACGGCTGCCGGTATCCGTCACGTCCGCCTCGCAGGTCGACTCGCGACGTCTCGACGCGTTCGTGCCTCGCTTCCTCCACGACCAGGAGAAGGGGAGCATCGCACCTAAGCTCGTCCCGTGAGACACGGCATCGTCATCCTCCCGCAGCGCGACTGGCCGGCGGCCGGCGAGCTGTGGCGCCGAGCCGAGGCCTACGGCTTCGACCACGCCTGGACGTACGACCACCTGTCGTGGCGCAGCCTCGCGGGGGAGCGGTGGCACGCCACGGTGCCGACGCTCACAGCGGCCGCCATGGTCACATCGCGCATCGAGCTCGGGTTCTTCGTCGCGAGCCCGAACTTCCGCCATCCGGTGCCGTTCGCGAAGGAGCTCGCGACGCTCGACGACATCGCCGGAGGGCGCGTCCTGCTCGGCGTCGGGTCGGGCGGCACGGGCTTCGACGCGTTCGTGCTCGGGCAGAGCGAGCTCACCCCGCGCGAGCGGCACGAGCGCTTCGTCGCGTTCGCCGACGCGCTCGACGTGCTGCTGCGCCACGAGGGCGACGCGGCCGAGGGCATCTCGTTCGACGAGGGCTGGTTCACGGCGCGAGACGCGCGGATGGTCGGCTCGCCCGCGCGTGCGCCGCGCATGCCGCTCCTGCTCGCCGGCAACGGACCGCGCGCCATCCGCTACGCCGCGTCGCGCGGCGACGGATGGGTCACCACGGGCGGCCCCGAGGAGGACCCGGCGGAATGGTGGCGCGGGGTCGCCGCGCTCGCGCGCCGGTTCGACGAGGCCTCCGAGGCGCGCCCCGGCCTCGCGCGCATCCTGTCGCTCGACAGCGGCGGGCGGTACTCGCTTGCGAGCGTCGCCGGGTACGAGGAAGCCGTCGGGCGCGCCCGCGAGCTCGGCTTCACCGACGTCGTCGCCCACTGGCCGCGCGCGAACGGGATCTACGCCGGCGACGAGTCGGTGCTCGATGCGATCGCCGAGCGGCTTCCGGCGTTGCGCTGAACGCGACCCGCTACCGCTCCCAGGCCCGCCGGGACAGCAGCCGGAGGCCGTTGAGCGCGACGACGACGGTCGATCCCTCGTGGCCGGCGACGGCGAGGGCGAGGGGCAGAGTGCCGACGAGGTCCCAGACGACCAGCACCGCGATGAAGGCGGCCGCGATCGCGAGGTTCGCCACGACGTAGCGGTGGGCCCGCCGAGACAGGCGCAGAAGCTGCGGGATGGTGTCGAGCTCGTCGCGCACGATGACGACGTCGGCGCTCTCGATGGCGAGGTCCGATCCGCGCCGCCCCATGGCGACGCCGGTGGAGGCGGCAGCGAGAGCGGGGGCGTCGTTGACGCCGTCGCCGACGAGCATGACCCGCTCGCCGCGCGCGGCGAGGTCCTGCACGATGCGCGCCTTGTCGTCGGGCAGCAGCGCCGAGCGCACGTCGACGACGCCCGTGGCCGCAGCGACGTTCATCGCGGCCGCGGTGCCGTCGCCCGTCAGCAGCATCGGCGGTCTCGCGGTCGCGTCGCGGACGGCGGCGACCGCCGCCGCGGCGGCGGGGCGGACGGCGTCGGCCAGCGTGATCACGCCGGCGACGGCACCCGACACGCGCACCTCCACGAGCGTGCCGGCGGCGTCGGCGTCATCGGCGCGCACGACCTCGATCTCGCGGCCCTCCACCACGCCCACGACGCCGCGCCCCGGGAGCGCGCGGAACCCCGCGACGGCGGGCACCGGCATCCCGCGCGTCTCGGCGGCGCGCACGATCGCCCGCCCGAGCGGGTGCTCGCTCATCCGCTCGACCGCGGCGGCGAGGCGCAGCAGTCCGTCGGCATCGCCATCCGCTGCCTCGATCGAGACGACATCGGGCGCGCCCTCCGTGAGGGTGCCGGTCTTGTCGAAGGCGACGAGCGTCGTGCGGCCGAGGCCCTCCATCGCCGTGGCGGTCTTCACGAGCACACCGCGCCGCCCCGCGTTCGCCATGGACGCGAGGAGCGGCGGCATGGTCGACAGCACGACCGCGCACGGGGACGCGACGATCATGAAGGTGATCGCACGCAGCAGGGCGGCATCGAACGCCTCCCCGAAGGCGAGCATCGGAACGGCGAAGACGAGCAGGGTCGCGATGACGACACCCATCGAGTAGCGCTGCTCGACGGTCTCGACGAAGAGCTGGGTACGGGCCTTCGTCTCCGAGGCCTCGGCGACCATGCGCGCGATGCGCGCGACGACCGAGTCGGATGCGGGGCGCGTGATCTCGACGGTCAGCGCTCCCGTGCCGTTGACCGTGCCGGACAGCACGTCGTCGCCGACACCGCGCACGACGGGCACCGACTCGCCTGTGACCGCCTGCTGGTCGACCTCGCTGGCACCGGTCACGACGACGCCGTCGCCCGCGATCCGCTCTCCGGGGCGGATGAGGATTGTCTGCCCCGGGACGAGCGATGCGGACTCGACCTCGCGGATGCCGCCGCCCTCGTCGATGAGCGCGGCGCGCTCGGGGGCGAGGTCGAGGAGCGACGAGACGGCGTCGGCGGTGCGCTGCGTGACGACGGCCTCGAGCGCGCCCGACGTCGCGAAGATGACGATGAGCAGAGCGCCGTCGAAGACCTGGCCGATCGACGCGGCAGCGATCGCGGCGACGATCATGAGGATGTCGACGTCGAGCGTCCTCTCGCGCAGCGCCCGGAGGCCCGCGAGCGCCGGCTCCCATCCGCCCGCGGCGTAGCAGGCGAGATAGAGTCCCCACGAGACCGCCGTCGGGGCGCCGAGGGCCTGCGCGGTCCATCCCGAGAGGAAGAGGAGGAGCGCGAGCGCCGCCCACCGCACTTCGGGGAGCCGGGCCCCGGTCGCGAGGAGCGGGCGGCGGGGGCGTGCGACCTCCCGTTCGAGCGCGAGCGTCATGACTGCGCCGTCCGCGGATGGGTCCCGTGCTGCGGGTCGTCGACCGTGTGCTGCGCCTGGAAGACGCCCTCCGTCACGAGCCGCCTGGCGTGCTCGTCGACGAGGCGGTAGTACATGGTGGTGCCGTCGCGGCGCGCGCGGACGAGCCGCCCCATCCGCAGCTTCGCGAGGTGCTGAGAGACGACGGTCGGCGTCTTGCCGACGACCTCGGCGATGCGCGACACGGAGAGCTCGCCTTCGCGCAGCGCGAGGATGATGCGGATGCGCGTCGGGTCGGAGAGCAGGCGGAAGATCTCGGCGGCGATGTCGACGTACTCGCTCTGCACGTCGAACGTGCATCCCTTCGTATCTTCATGCATGTGAAGATTATCGCACGGGAAAGGGCCCGGGCGCGCTGCGCCCGGGCCCCAGGGCGGGTCAGCCCACCGTCCAGCGCTGCGTCGCGCTCGCGGCGTCGCACACGGCCAGCGCGACCCCCCACTCCGTCTCCGGAGTCGCGAGGCACAGCGACGGATCCGCGATGCTCGCGATCGCGCCGTCGGCGCGCAGCTCCCAGCCCTGCGTCGCGGCGCCGCTGCAGTCCTCGATGGCGAGGGCTGATCCGGCGGCGAGGGTGCCCGCGACGTCGACGCACATGTCGCCGTACATCGACAGCGCGCCGTCGTCCTCCGGATGGAAGGACTGGTTGGCGCCGCCGTTGCAGTTCCACAGCCCGAGCGTCGTGCCGGGTGTCGTCGACGCCCCGGGGATGTCGATGCACACGCCGTGCTGCTCGCTCCGGATCGGTTCTCCGGGAGGCGCGGGCGGCAGGTCGTTCAGCTGCTCCGTGCGGAGCAGGCCCCAGCCCCACTGGATCTGGGCGAGCCCCGAGGCGTTCGTCACCTCGAGGTCGCCGTCGGCGGCGATCTCCGTGAGCGTGTACGAGTCGCCCGAGCGCAGGCCCGGCCAGTAGACGACGCCCATGCCCTGCTCGCGCGCGACCTCGGTGAGAGCACCGAGGTACGACGTCGAGACGTCGCCCGAATGGTTGCCGTAGTTGAGGCCCGTCGTCATGGGCGAGCCGGCCTCGCTCACGAGCGTGCGCCATCCGTACCCGCCGATGCGCGGCAGGAGGTTCGCCTTCCACTCGTCCTCTGTCGTGTGATTGGCCCAGAAGCCGTAGAAGTGCAGCGACAGCAGGGTGCCGTCGAGCTCTTCGGCGGCGCCAACTCCCGTGACGTCGTCGTTGTAGCCCGTGCCCGAGACGATGACGCGGGAGCGGGGCACGTCGGCGTGGCGGTCGAGCCAGCCCGCCGAGAGGTCCACCCACTCGTCGAGCGCGTAGCCGAACGGCTCGTTCATGATCTCGAAGGACACGTGCGGGTTGCG
Organism: Microbacterium gilvum; assembly: GCF_039543865.1. Classification (NCBI taxonomy): domain Bacteria; kingdom Bacillati; phylum Actinomycetota; class Actinomycetes; order Micrococcales; family Microbacteriaceae; genus Microbacterium; species Microbacterium gilvum. The sequence continues at coordinate 194,202 of NZ_BAABKO010000005.1, forward strand.
GCCGTACGCGTCGACGACCTCGTCCCACATGGCGTCGAAGGCTGCCGGGTCGTCGACGCGCCCGTCCTTCGCGTCGTCGGCCTCCCAGTAGCTGAGGATGACGTCGAACCCGCGGCGGGTCGCGGCGTCGATCGCGCCGCGGTACGACTCCCACCAGTCGGTGCCGACGCTCCAGGGGTTGATCGGCAGGCGCACGGTGTTCGCGCGCAGCTCCGAGCGGAACTCCGCGACGATGTCGGACGCCTTGTCGTAGGTCGTGCGGTAGTCGTCGTCGACGCTCAGGCCGGATGGCACGACGGCGTCGTCGGCATAGTTGTCGCGCGGATCGGCCCAGTTCACCCCGCGGAACTCGGAGGTGCCTGCCGGCCCCCGTGACGGTGCGGCGCCGGCGGAGGCGGCGAGGCCGCCCGACAGCAGGATGCCGATCGCCACGGCGATCCCGAATGCCCTCTTCATCGGATGGATGCTCCCTTCCGGCGCGTCGTCGCGCCGTCTCGCCGGATGCCGCGCCTCGTCATCGATGGTTGCGCAAACATCCCGGTATCCCCGACCGTAGCGGACAGCATCCGTTATGTCGCGGACGAAGCGGCTACTCAGTCTTGCCAAGTACCGCTACTCAGTGTTACCGTCTAGTGGTAGTCAGCAACACAGAGTAGAGAGAGGCGGCTCATGGGGAATCAGATGACCGAGATGCTCAAGGGCACTCTCGAGGGCATCGTGCTCGCGATCCTCGCCGTGCGCCCCGCGTACGGGTACGAGATCACGGCGCAGCTGCGCGATCAGGGGTTCACCGACATCGTCGAGGGCACGGTCTACGCGCTGCTCGTCCGCATCGAGCAGAAGGGCCTCGTCGACGTCGAGCGGGTGCCCTCGGAGAAGGGCCCTCCGCGCAAGGTCTACACGCTGAACCCGCAGGGGCGGGAGCAGCTCGCAGAGTTCTGGAGGACGTGGAGCTTCCTCGCAGAGCGCATCGGACAGCTCCACGAAGGAGAGAAGTGATCATGGCGGCGAAGTGGATCGAGGCCCTCACGGGCTCGCTCGAGCAGAAGAAGCAGTACCGGCAGTACCGGGCGCGCGTCGAGGCGCTCCCCGAGCCCTACGCGGCGGTCGCGAAGGCCGTCGACCGGTACCTCATGTACCAGGGCGGCGTGACCGACGGCGAGACGATGGTGAGGATGCTCGACGACCTCGCCGATCTCTTCGACGGGGCGGCGGCCGACGGCCTGGCGATCCGCGACATCGTCGGGGAGGACCCCGTCGAGTTCGCGGAGGCGTTCGTCCGCGCCTACACGACGCGCGAGTGGATCGACAAGGAGCGGGCCCGCCTGCGCAGGACGGTCGACGAGGCGACAGGAGACGGACGCCCATGACCGCGGTCATCGAGGTGCGCGGCGTCGCGAAGGCCTATGGAGACCTGGCCGTGCTCCGCGGCGTCGACTTCGAGGTCGAGCGGGGCACCGTCTTCGCCCTCCTCGGTTCCAACGGCGCGGGCAAGACGACGCTCGTGCGGATTCTCTCGACCCTGCTGTCCGCCGACGCCGGTTCGGCGTCGGTGGGCGGCGCGGACGTCGCGAGCCAGGCGGCGCGGGTGCGCGAGACGATCAGTCTCACGGGTCAGTTCGCCGCCGTCGACGAGGTCCTCACGGGGCGCGAGAACCTCGTACTCGTGGCGCGGCTGCGGCATCTGCCGGATCCCGCGGCGGCGGCCGACGACCTGCTCGCGCGGTTCTCGCTCGTCGAGGCGGGTGGCCGCAGGGCGGGCACCTACTCGGGTGGCATGCGGCGCCGCCTCGACATCGCGATGAGCCTCATCGGCGACCCCGCCGTCATCTTCCTCGACGAGCCGACGACGGGCCTCGACCCCGAGGCGCGCATCGAGGTGTGGCAGACGATCGAGGAGCTCGTCGGACGCGGCACGACCGTGCTGCTCACGACGCAGTATCTCGAGGAGGCCGAGCGCCTCGCCGACCGCATCGCCATCCTGCATCGCGGTCGCATCCTCGTGGACGGCACGCTCGCCGAGCTGAAGCGGCTGCTGCCGAGCGCGAAGGTCGAGTACATCGAGAAGCAGCCGAGCCTCGAGGACGTGTTCCTCGCCCTGGTCGGCGAGAAGGAGGAGGAAGGATCATGAGCGTCCACGTCATCGGCGACACCGCCGTCCTTACCGGGCGTTCGCTGCGCCACATCACGCGCAGCGTCGACACGATCATCACGACCGCGGTCACTCCGATCGCGCTCATGCTGCTGTTCGTCTTCGTGCTCGGCGGCGCGATCGACACCGGCGGCGGGTCGTACATCGACTACCTGCTGCCGGGCATCCTGCTCATCACGGTCGCGTCTGGCATCGCCTACACGGCGTACCGGCTCTTCCTCGATCTGCAGGGCGGCATCCTCGAGCGGTTCCGCTCCATGCCGATCGCGCGGTCGGCCATCCTGTGGGCGCACGTGCTCACATCGGTCGTCGCCAACCTCGTGTCGGTGGCGGTGGTCGTCGCGGTGGCGCTCGTGCTGGGGTTCCGATCCAGTGCGGGCGTGGGCGGATGGCTCGCCGTCACGGGCATCCTCGCCGTGTTCACCCTCGCGCTCACGTGGGTCGCGATCATCGCCGGGCTCACCGCCAAGACCGTGGACGGCGCGAGCGCGTTCTCGTACCCGCTCATCTTCCTGCCGTTCATCAGCTCGGCATTCGTGCCGACCGCGTCGATGCCGGGGCCCGTGCGGTGGTTCGCCGAGAACCAGCCCGTGACGTCGATCGTGAACTCGATCAGGGCGCTGCTGACCCGGCAGCCGGTCGGCGCCGACCTGTGGGTCGCGCTCGCATGGTGCGTCGGCATCCTCGTCGTCGCGTACGCCGTGTCGCTCGCGGTCTACCGGCGCCGCTTCGCGTGAGGCGTCATCCGCCAGCTCGTCGGCCGAGGCGGATGCGCCAGGCCGTCTCGCCCGCCGCGACGAGCACGAGGACGGCCGTCACGGCGATCGCCGTCGCGAGCGCGCCGGCGAAGACGCCGGCGAGCGCCACCACGGGGACGGCGATCACGCCCGCGAGCTGCGCGCGAGGCACGCTGCGCTCGAGCATGCGGCGGAACAGCACGGAGCCGAGCAGGAAGAGGAAGGGGCCCGTCGTAAGGGCGAGCGCGCTCGCGACACCCGTCTCGTCGGGATGCGAGAGCGCCTGCTTGTCGCCGACCGAGAGCATGACGACCCCGCCGACGATGAGCAGGTGCACCCAGGTGTAGGCGGTGCGCGTGAGCCGGCCAGGGGCATCCGACCGCTCGATCGCCTCCGCGCCGACGCGCTCGCCGTGGTCGAAGTAGATCCACCACGCGGCCGCCGCCGACACGAAGGCGCACGCCATCGCGACGATGCCTTCCGGCGACGATTCCTCGTCGACGAACGAGAAGCCCGAGACGAGGAGGCCCTCGCCCAGCGCGATGAGCACGAAGAGCGATGTGCGCTCGGCGATGTGCGCGCCGGACAGATCCCAGCGTTCGAGCGTGACGCGCCCCCGCCGCGGCATCGGATATCCCGTCAGGGTGCCGACGAACTCCACGCAGAGGGCGGCGATCCACAGGGGCAGCTGGGCGGGGAGGGGGAGCAGCGCGCCGGCGATCCAGAGCGCCGACCCTCCCGCCGTCCAGGCGAGGATGCGCCGGAAGTCGTCGGAGATCCCCGTGTCGTGCCGCGCCGTCGCCCAGACCATGAACGCCGAGCGCCCCACCTGGAGCGCGACGTAGGCGAGCGCGAACGTCCACGCGCGGTCGCCGAACGACTCCTTCACGGCGACCGCCATGAGGAGCGCGAGGAAGGCGAGTGCCACGACGGCGCCGCGCACGGGCAGCCTCGCCGGGTCGAGGGTGTTCGTCACCCAGGTCGTCGAGACCCACGTCCACCACACGGCGCACAGCAGGATGGCGCCCTCGAGCGCGCCGAGCGGCGTGCGATGCGCGAAGAGGTAGCTGGAGAGCTGGGTCAGCGCGAAGACGAAGACGAGATCGAAGAACAGCTCGACGAACGCCACCCGGTCGGCGCCGCTCGCACGCAGCACGTCGCGGCGCAGACCGGGCACGTCAGTCCCCGTCGCGCGGCGCCGACCACGCCGCGAGGAACGCGTCCTCGTCGAGCATGGCGAGGTCGCGCTCGACCTCCTCGAGGAGGAACCCCGCGGCGTGGGCCTCGGTCGGCGTGCGGAGCACCTCCTCGCCCGTCTCGCGCCGCCGCACGACGAGGTCGATGTCGGCGACGGCGGAGGTGTCGTTCGCGAAGTAGCCGGACGCGAGGTTCACGATGAACCGGCCCGCCTTCTCGAGCGCGGTGCCGCTGCGCGGCTCCAGCGAGGCGGCGAAGACCTCCTCCGCGGTCACATCGTCCATGCCACCAGGATGGACCATCCTCAGCGGCCGCGCGGCACGCGGTTCTCGGCGCTCACCATCCACGAGAGCTGCTCGAGGCGCTCGAGCACGGCATGGAGGATGTCGGCCGTCGTCGGGTCCTCCTCGTCGACGTCGTCGTGCACCTCGCGGCACGTCGACGCGACGACGTCGAGGCGCTCGGTGATGAGGTCGATGACCTCCGACGTCGCGATCTCGCCCTGCGGGAACTCGGGCAGGGTGGTCGTCGCGGCCACGATGTCGCTGCGCCCGTCGGGAAGCGCGTGCAGCGAGCGCATGCGCTCGGCGACCGTGTCGGAGAACTCGCGCGCGGCGTCGATGATCTCGTCGAGCTGAAGGTGCGTGTCGCGGAAGTTCGTGCCGACGACGTTCCAGTGCGCCTGCTTGCCCTGCAACGAGAGCTCGATGAGATCGACGAGCACGCGCTGCATGTTCTCGGCGAGGGACTTCGACGCGATGAAGCCGTGCTCCGCGTTCTGGTCGGACGTCACCTTCGCTCCGCTCCCGCCACGGGCGGCACGACGGCGGTTCTTCTGAGGGGTGTCGTTCGCAGTCATGGCTCGACGCTAGGCCGCGGCGCCGTCGGCTGTCATCGGCTTGACGCGGGCGGTCGGGGATGGCAGGAGCGGCAGCCGCAGGATGGCGACGGTGCCGGATCCCTCCACGGATCGCAGCACGACATCGCCGCCGTGACGCGACGCGACCGTCGAGACGAGCGTGAGCCCGAGGCGGCGTCCGCCACGAGCGCCTCGAGGTCGATTTCCTCGCGCTCCAGCGGCCGCGTCTCGAGGTCGGCAAGCTTGCGCAGGTCGCGCACGAGCACGCTCAGCCGCCGGGCCGCCGAGCACGGCCGCCGGCAGCACGATCGAGATCCGCGACATCGCCGACCGCGCGCAGAAGGCGGCCGGGCTCTCGCCCGACCGCCTCGCCCCTCCCCGCCGCGGCTTACTCGGCCGGGGGCATGAGCACCGTGTCGACGAGGTACACCGTCGCGTTGGCGGTCTGCACGCCGCCGCAGATGACGGTCGCGTCGTTCACCATGATGTCGTCGCCGGATCCCGTGACCTCGACGTCGGCGCCGTTGACGGTCGTGTGCGTGCCGTCGATGTCCTCGGGAGCGATCTGGCCGGGGACGACGTGGTACGTGAGGATCGACGTCAGCAGGTCGGCGTCGGTGCTGAGGGTGTCGATCGTCGCCTGGTCGATCTTCGCGAACGCGTCGTCGACCGGGGCGAACACCGTGAACTCGTCGCCGTTGAGCGTGTCGACGAGGTCGACGTCGGGGTTCAGCTGCCCGGAGACCGCCGCGACGAGCGTCGTGAGCAGCGGGTTGTTGGAGGCGGCGACGGCGACGGGGTCGAGGGCCATGCCGTCGATCGAGCCCGCGCCATCCGGCACGGCCTCGGCGTAGTCGGCGCAGCCGGCGCCGACGAGGTTCGCGGCGGGGTCCATGGCGTCGTCCGACTCCATGGTCTCCTCGGGGGCCGTGCTGGGCTCGGCCGACTCGCTCGCCGTGGTGCCGGCGTCGGTGTCCTCGGTCGTGGTCGACCCGCCGCTGCAGGCGGTGAGGCCGAAGACGGCGACGAGCGACAGCACTGCGGCGCCGGTGAGCGTGGACTTCTTCGTGAACATTGCCTTCTCCTCTTGTGAACGGACGATCGCCCGGCTGAGCGATGCCTTCGCCTCTCGGCTTTCACAAGGGCATTCGGGGTCCTCCGCCGATCGGATGGGGACGGATCCGAGAAAACTTTCCGGCCATCCGATCCGCGCCGCGCCCCGAAGAAGGAACGCGCGAGGGAGGAGTACGGCATGCTGGACCCTATGGTCATCGACGGCTTCGACGTGGACGAGACCGTCGACGACCCCCGTGACCACGTCGCCGACCTCCTCGTCCGCGTCGCCGCGGGTGATCAGGCCGCGTTCGCCGAGCTCTACGACATGCTGTCCGGCCGCGTCTTCGGCCTCGTGCTGCGCGTGCTCGTCGATCGCGCGCAGAGCGAGGAGGTGCTCCAGGAGATCTTCCTCGAGATCTGGCAATCCGCTTCCCGCTTCTCTCCGAACAAGGGGCAAGGGAGGGCGTGGATCCTCACGATCGCGCACCGCAGGGCGGTGGATCGCGTGCGCTCGGCGCAGGCGAGCACCGACCGCGATGTCCGTGTCGGGTTCCGCGATCTCGGCGTGCCGTTCGACGGCGTCGCCGAGGACGTGGAGCTCCGCATGGAGGGGCGGCGCGTGATCGCGGCGCTCCGGCTGCTCCCCGACGCCCAGCGTGAAGCCCTGACGCTGGCGTACTACGGCGGCTACTCGCAGAGCGAGATCGCCGCCCTCACCGGGTCGCCCCTCGGCACGGTGAAGACGAGGATGCGCGACGGCCTGTCGCGCCTGAGGACGGAGATGGGGGTGCTGGCATGAGCGAGAAGGATCTGGACGAGCTGCTCGCCGGTCATGCGCTCCATGCGCTGAGCCCGGATGACCAGACGAGGCTCGACGAGGCGCTCGCGGGCGATCCCGCCCTCGCAGACCGCGCCCGTCGCGATGAGGAGACCGCGGTGTTCCTCGCCGATGCGGTGCCCGAGGTCGCGCCTCCCGCGCGCATCAGGGACGAGCTGCTCGCGCGCATCGCCGCCGAGCCTGCTCCCGCGCTCTCGGACGAGGACGCCGCGCCGGAGCCGGAGGCCGCCGCGCCCGCGCGCCCGATGCGCCGCGTGTGGTTCACTCTCGCCGCCTCGATCGCGCTCGTCCTGGCGGTCGGGATCGGCGTCGCGTCGATCGCGCAGATGCTCGACCGGCCCGAGGCCGTCGTCGCGCTCGAGCGCATCGAGTCCGCCGACGACGCGCAGAGCGCGTCGGCGGAGGTGGCGGGCGGCGGCACGCTCGAGCTGCACTGGTCTCCGTCGACGGGTGAGGCGGTCGTCGTCGCCGACGGCGTGCCGGTGCTCGACGAGGGCAGCCAGTACGAGCTCTGGTACGTGCGCGGGGAGACGCCGATCCCGGCCGGCGTGTTCGACGGCGGATCCGACGCGCCCACGTTGCTCGAGGGGGAGATGGCGCCCGGCGACGTGGTGGCCGTCACCGTCGAGCAGGAGGGCGGCTCGCCCACGGGAACCCCCACCACGACGCCCATCGTGGCGGTGCCGAGCGACTGACGCCGCGCGTTGAGTGACACTCAATCGTTTGACCCTCGTTCATGAAAACGTTTCAGGGGTTCATCGTCGATCGATAGCTTTCCCCCGCCGTAGCGCAGACCCGAGTGCGCCGGCGGAAGGAACCCCGATGAGAACCCGCACGCGGCGCGCCCTCCACGCCGCTCTCGCCGCGACCGTCGTCGCCCTGGCCACGCTGGCGGCGACCGCTCCCTCGACCGCCGAGGCGACAGCACCGCCCGACCCGCAGACCGACCTGCTCGGCGCAGGGCAGGCCATCCTGATCGAGAGCGTCCACGCTGTCGGGAAGGTCGTGGAACTCGGCGCGGCCGACGCCCAGCCGACGACACCCGACGACGCCCCCGCCGCCGCAGCCGTGTTCACGCGCGCGACGACGCCGGAGGCGCTCCGTGAGCAGGCGATCGCGGCGTATCCCGTCGCCGGCGCGGACGAGACGTTCGTGCTCGCCGCCGCCGACGGACGGGTGCTCGTACGCCGAGACAACGCCGATCCGTCGTGGCGGTACCTCGAGCTCATCGACGTGCCCCTCGCGGACGCCGCGGTCGACAGCTCCGCGCAGTGGCGGTTCGTCGACGCCGGCGACGGCACGACGGCCATCCAGAACGTCCGGCTCGACGCCTCGGGAGGCACCGCGGCGCTCGACATGTACAACTGGAGCACGGCCGACGGCTCCGAGGTGCAGACCTACACCGCGAGCGGCGCCGCCGTGCAGAGATGGCGCGTGCAGACGCTCGTGCCGGTCGTCGCGGAGACGACCGGCACGGTCGCGATCGGCACTCCGCCTGCGCTCCCCGCGAAGCTCACGGCCGTCTACGACTGGGGCCTGCGGCATGCGCTCACCGGCATCGCGTGGACCCAGCCGGAACCGGACGTCTGGCATGCCGAAGGCACCGTGGTCGTCGAGGGCACGGCGACCGGGTGGTTCGGCGAGACGGTTCCGCTCACGGCGCGCTACGTCGTCGGCGCCCTCGCCGATGGCATCGAGGTGCCCCTCGCCGGCTACGCGGGGATGACCGTGCAGGAGCTGCGGATGTCGGCGCCGCGCACCGTCGACCGCGCGGTGTCGGGCTCGGACGCGGTCGTCACGGCCGACGTCGCGTGGGACTGGTCCGCCGTCGACGACGCCGCGCTCGCCGCGGCCGGAACCGTCCGGATCCCCGCGGCGGACGCCACCGGCTTCTCGGCGACCCTCGTCGTGACGCTCACGGAGCCCGCGCAGGAGAACATCCTGCGCGGGGAGGGAGTGCACCACGTCGAGACGTACAACAGCGGCACGTTCGCGCTCACCGACGGCGATCGCGACCGCACCGGCTTCTCGGACTGGCGCAGCGGCGGCGCGGGCAACCGCGTGAACCCGAACTCGGTGTCGTTCTACCTCGATGCGCCCCGGCGCGTGACGGGCGCAGCCGTCTACGACATCGGCGGCACGAAGAACATCGGCCAGGTGACTGTCCAGTACCGCGACCTCATCGGCGGGTGGATCGACCTCCCCGTCGAAGGCGACTGGCCCTCGACCGCCACGGGAGGCGACCTCGCGCTTGAGGTGACGAGCGCGCCCGTGACCGCCACCGCCATCCGCGTCGTGTTCTCGAACGCGTCGACGGCGTCGTGGATGACCCTGTCCGAGATCGAGGTCTACGGGCCGACCGTGGAAGGCGCCCTGTGATGCGCATCAAGACCATCGCGGCCGCATCGGCCGCCCTCGTGGGAGCCTCCCTGCTCGGCGGGTTCACCGCCGCGGCCGATGCGGCGGTCGAGGAGGCGCCCGAGGCGACGCAGTCGAGCTTCCTCCTGCCGATCATCCCCGACACGCAGTTCTACTCGCGGTACAGCGCCGAGCAGTTCTACCCCCAGTACGGCACGAACCCGTTCGAGGTGCAGACGCAGTGGATCGTCGACCACCAGGACGAGCTCGACATCCCCTTCGCCGTGCACGTCGGCGACGTCGTCGACCAGCAGGGCGTGACGGGCCAGTGGGACGCCGCAGAGAGGGCCATGGGCATCCTCGAGGACGGCGGGGTGCCGTACTCGGTGCTGCCGGGCAACCACGACGTCGCCGACATGAACGCGCGGTCGTCGGTCGGCAACTCGGCGAACTACCTCGCGAGCTTCGGGCAGACGCAGCTCGCCGCGCAGGGCGGGAGCGCGCTCATCGGCACGTTCGAGGACGGCCTCTCGAGCGCGTACCTCTTCGAGGCCGAGGGGCATCAGTGGATGTCGCTCGCGATCGCGTGGAACGCGTCGGATGCGACGTTCGACTGGGCGCAGGGCATCCTCGACGCCCACCCCGGCGTTCCCGTCGTGCTCTCCTCGCACGCCATCATCAACATCGCCGAGGACCAGCTCTCCCCGGCATCGTGGTGGTGGGGCGACCTGCTGTGGGACGAGCTCATCACGAAGAACGACCAGATCGTCGTGACCGTGAACGGCCACTTCCACGGCGCCACGATGCGCACGCAGCAGAACGATTTCGGCCACGACGTCTACCAGGTGCTCACCGACTACCAGATGGCGGCGGACGGTGGCAACGGCTACATGACCCTGTTCGAGTTCGACCTCACGAACGACCGCATCGACGTCGAGTCGGTGTCGCCGTGGGTGACGCAGAAGCACGAGGACTCGCTCACGTCGTCGGACACCCCCGTGCTCGACGGCACCTGGCAGTCGTACAGCGTGCCGTTGGACTTCTCCGAGCGCTTCGGATGGGACGAGCCGACCGAGGCGACGGGCCCCGATCTGTCGGAGCTCGCGAAGCAGATCGTCTCGGAGGGCTGGGACGGCGACGCGGCGGGCGGCGCGCTCGAGAAGGCGGGAGCCGCCGACGACTACATCGCCGTCGACGGCACGGTCGCGCACTGGCGCTTCGGCGAGGTCGCGGCGGGCGTCGTCGACGAGACCTCGGTCATCCCCGACGTCGTGGGCGACAGCCCCATGTACCGCAGCGCACCGGACGCGACCGATGCGACGGACGAGCTCGAGGACGTGCAGGTCACCCACGAGAACACGGCGTACTACTCGTCCGATGCGGGTGCCGTGTGTTTCGCGCCCGTGTACCGCAACGACCAGGGGCCCGACCGGCTCGCCTACCTGTCGACGGAGTACGGCGCTCCCGCGACGTTCGCCGACCTCGACGAGGCGGGCGGGTACACCATCGAGACGTTCCTGCAGCTCGACGCCGACTGGACCGAGACGGCGAACCGCTGGAGCGCAGCCCTGACGCGGGGCGGCACGCGCGAGTGGGTGGGGATCGACGACTCGTCGGACCCCGGTGCCGGCGTCTCGTGGCTCGGGATCTCGAGCCTGCGCGAGTACCAGTTCTCCGCCGCCGACACGGCGACGGCCGACTCGTACACCCTGTGGTCGGGGGAGATCATGCCGGCCGCGTGGCACCACGTCGCCGTCGTGAGCGACCCCGACGCGGGAACCGTCATCATGTACGTCGACGGCGTACCGGTGCTGCGCAACGCGTCGGGCGCGGGCGGGATGGTCGCGGCCGACTACATGCCGTGGATCATCGGCACGTCGACGTGGAACACCGAGGCCGACCACGGATGGCACGGGTGCGTGGGCGAGACGCGCATCGTCGACCACGCGCTCGACGAGAGCGAGTTCCTCTACAACCGCATCGACATCGACGGAGACGGTGCGAACTTCTCGGTCGTCGACGCGCCGCAGGGCGAGCTCGCCTCCGGCACGTCGGTCGGGGCGCTGTCGGGGACCGGCTACCCAGGTGCGCAGGTGCGCATCGCGACAGCCGACCCCTCCGCACGCGCCGCAGGCGATCTCGGCAGCACCGAGGTCGGTGCGGACGGCCGATGGCGCATCGTGCTCGCCGAGCCGCTCGCGGGGGCCGGCGTGTTCGACCTCGCGCTGACGCAGTCGATCGGAACACGCGACGGCTCCCCGTACGCGCTGTCGTTCTCGATCGCGGAGGACGTCGGGACGGGGGCGGACACCGCGGCGGATGGCCCGGGCGCGGATGGCGCGGCTGCGGATGGCGCGGCTGCGGATGGCGCGGCTGCGGATGGCGCAGGTTCGGATGGCGCAGGTTCGGATGGCGCAGGTTCGGACGGCGCAGGTTCGGACGGCGCAACGTCTGCCGGTGCGGATGATGCTGCGGGCGCGGGCAGTGCCGGTGCGGATGATGCGGCTGAGGGTTCGGGCGGCGCGGGCTCTGATGCTGCGGGCGCGGACAGTGCCGGTTCGGATGGCGCGGCTGAGGGCGCGGACGGTGCCGGTTCGGATGGCGCGGCTGAGGGCGCGGACGGTGCCGGTTCGGATGGCGCAGTCTCCGACACCGCGGCGGATGGCACGGGTTCCGACACCGCGGCTGATGGTGCGGATGCCGCGGGCGCGGAGGACCCGAGCTCGGAAGGCGCCCCATCGCCGGGCGGCGCCGATGCAGCGGAGGATCCCGAGGCGCTCCCCTCCGGTCTCGCGCCGACCGGTTCCGGCGCGGTGGCGGCGACGACGGCCGCCGCGCTCGCACTCGCCGGGATGCTGACGGGCGCCTTCATCCTGCTGCGGAGGCGTCGCCGGGCCTGACCTCCGGCGTTCCGGAGCGAAGCGCGAAGGGGGAGGGATGCACTCGACGGCATCCCTCCCCCTTCATGTTCACGGCTGCGGTCGGGCTCGGGAGACACCAGAGCGGGTCCGACGAGCTGCGCTTCCATGTGCGAGTGTGTGCGGAGCGTCGAGATCGCACATCGCTCGTCCGCATCATCGAGTCGTCACCCCACGACTCGAAAGGCGGCAGGCGCATGGCCGAGACCGGCACGCAGACCATCTCCCCGGCGGGAGCGCACATGGAGGCCGAGCTCGTCTCGCAGCCCGACTGCTGGGAGCGGGCCGCCGAGGTCGCCCGCGACACCGCCGTGCTGCCGGCAGCGGGCCTCCGAGTCGCCGCGATCGGGTGCGGCACCTCCTGGTTCATGGCGCAGAGCTATGCGGCCCTCCGCGAGGCCGCGGGGCAGGGGCCGACCGACGCGTTCGCGGCATCGGAGGCCCCTGTCGCCGCCCGCGACTACGACGCCGTCGTCCTCATCACCCGCTCCGGCACGACGACAGAGGTGCTCGAGCTGGCCGCCGAGCTGCGCGGCCGCGTGCACACGGTCGGCATCGTCGGCGACACGGCGTCGCCCTTCCCCGACGCCGTCGACGCCCTCGTCGCGCTGCCGTTCGCCGACGAGACCTCGGTCGTGCAGACCCGCTTCGCCACGTCAGCGCTGAGCGCGCTGCGGGCCTCCCTCGGCCACGACGTCGCGGCGTCGGCCGCAGACGCCCGTCAGGCGATCTCCGCTGGGCTGCCCTCCGCGCTCGTCGACGCCGACCAGATCACGCTGCTCGGCCGAGGGTGGACCGTCGGCCTCGCCCACGAGGCCGCGCTCAAGATGCGCGAGGCTGCGCAGTCGTGGACAGAGTCGTACCCCGCCATGGAGTACCGGCATGGGCCCATCAGCATCGCGGCTCCCGGCCGCGTGGTGTGGGCCTTCGGCGCGGCACCCGATGGTCTCGCCGCCGATGTCGCGGCCACGGGAGCCCGCTTCGAGGCGTCAGGCGCCGACCCGCTCGCCGAGCTCGTGCGCGCCCAGCGCGTCGCCCTCGCACGGGCCCGTGCCCGAGGTCTCGACCCCGACCGTCCGCGCAACCTCACGCGCTCCGTCATCCTCGGCTGACCCGTGTCGGCCGTCCCCTCGCCCCTCCGCCTGCCGGAGGTCCCCGCCGCCGTGCTCGGGATCGACGTCGGAGGCACCGACATCAAGTCGGCGGTCGTCGCCGCGTCGGGCTCCGTCGGAGCAGTCGAGCGCCGTCCGACGCCGCGCGGGGCCGCCGCGCTCCTCGACGAGATCGATCTCATCGCGACCGCGCACGCGGGGCGCTTCGATGCCGTCGGCCTCGTCGTGCCGGGGGTGGTCGACGGCGATGTGGCGGTGTTCTCCGAGAACCTCGGATGGAGCGACCTGCCGCTCGGGCGCCTCGTGCGCGAACGGCTGGCTGTGCCCGTCTCGTTCGGGCAGGATGTGCGCGCCGCCGCCGTCGCCGAGCTGCTCCTCGGCGGCGGTGCGCCGTATCGCGACCCCGTCGTCGTCGTCATCGGCACGGGGCTCTCGGCTGTCATCGTGCGCGACGGCGTCGTCGTGGCGGGGTCGCCGCTCGTCGGCGAGATCGGCCACGCGCCCGTCGCGGGCGACGGGGCGGACGAGCCGTGCGCGTGCGGCCTCGTGGGATGCCTGGAGGCTGTCGCCTCGGCCGCGTCGATCGCGCGCCGCTACCGCCGTCTGTCGGGCCGTCCGGTCGCGGGCGCGCGCGAGGTGCTCGACGCCGCCACGCGGGGCGACGAGGTCGCCGTCGGCGTGTGGAACGCAGCCGTCGCCGCGCTCGCCTTCGGCCTCTCGCACGTGGTGGCGGCGCTCGCACCCGACGCCGTGCTCATCGCGGGCGGCCTGTCGCACGCGGGCGCCGCCCTCGTCGATCCGCTGCGCGAGCATCTCGCCGCGCGCCTGAGCTTCCATCGGATGCCCGTCGTCGAGGCCGCGCGCCTGGGCGGCGAGGCGGGTGTGCTGGGCGCCGCGCTGGCCGCCCGGGGGATGGCCGCCCGCGCCCGGATGTCCGCCGCCCCGACCCGGATGGCGGTGGCGCGGTGATCGTCGTCGTCACGCCCAACCCGGCGCTCGACCTGACCTGGTCCCTGCCCGCACTCGAACGCGGCGAGAGCCACCGCGTCGGGGCGGGGCATTCCCGCGCAGGCGGCAAGGGCGTCAACGTCGCCCGCGTGCTGCACGCGCTCGGTCGTCCCGTCATCGCCGTCGCCCCGTGCCCCGTATCGGGCGACGGCGCCGTCTTCGCCGACGACCTGCGTGCCGCGGGCATCCCCGCCGACCTCGTCCCGAGGGCGGGATCGCTGCGCCGCAGCGTCGCGATCGTGGAGGACGGGACCGGCACGGCGACGCTCCTCAACGAGCGGGGGAGCGCGCTGAGCCGAGCCGAGCTCGCCGCGCTCGTGCGGGCGGCCACCGCCCGACTCTCCGACGCGCGTGTGCTCGTCGTGTCGGGGAGCCTGCCGCCCGGGACCCCGGACGGCGTCGTCGGCGGCCTCGTCCGCGAGGCCCGTCGACGGGGCATCGCCGTGATCGCCGACGTCGCGGGCCCCGCCCTGCGCGAGGCGGCGCGCGCGGGCGCCGACCTCGTCAAGCCCAACGCGGTCGAGCTCGTCGAGGCGACGGGCGCCGCCGACCCGGCCGAGGGCATCCGCCGGCTGCTCGCCGACGGCGCCCGGATGGTCGCGGCCTCGTTCGGCGCCGACGGACTGTGCATCGCGCGCGGCGGGGGCGCGGAACCCGAGGCGGTGAGGGCACGCATGCCGCGTCCCCTGCTCGGCAATGCGACGGGCGCGGGCGACGCGGCCGTCGCCTCGCTCGCGCGCGACCTCGCCGACGGCGTCGGCGATCTCGCGATCCTCGCCCGCCGGGCGGCCGGCCTCTCCGCCGCGGCCGTGCTCGCCCCCTACGCCGGCGAGGTCTCTCCCACCCACCCGGCGCTCGTCTCCGAGGCGATCGTCGCCCCGGGCATCCCGCGTCTCCGCGAAAGGACCCCCGTATGACCCTCGTGCCGACCCGCGCCATCCTCGACCGCACGACCCGCGGCCGCGCCGCCTTCAACGTCGTGCACCTCGAGACCGCCGAGGCGCTCGCGGGCGCCGCCGACGACACCGGACTGCCGCTCATCCTGCAGATCTCGGAGAACTGTGTCGCGTATCACGGCGCCCTCGCGCCCGTCGCGGCCGCGGTGTCGGCGATCGCGCAGGCCGCGTCCGCCCCCATCGCCGTGCACCTCGACCACGCCGTGTCGGAGGAGCTCGCCCTCGAGGCGATCGACCTCGGCTTCGGGTCGGTCATGTTCGACGGGGCGACCCTGCCGTTCGCCGAGAACGTCGCCGCGACGCGCCGGGTCGTGCGGGCCGCGCATGCGGCGGGCGTGCTCGTCGAAGCGGAGCTGGGCGAGATCGGCGGAAAGGACGGCGCGCATGCGCCCGGCGTGCGCACCGACCCCGCGGAGGCGGCGCAGTTCGCCGCCGAGACGGGCGTCGACGCGCTCGCCGTCGCGGTCGGGTCGTCGCACGCCATGACGGACCGCACGGCGGTGCTCGACCTCGACCTCATCGCGCGCCTGCACGACGCGGTCGACGTGCCGCTCGTGCTGCACGGGTCGAGCGGCGTCGCCGACGAGAACCTGCGCGCCGCGGTCGCCGCCGGCATCGCGAAGGTCAACATCGCCACGCAGCTCACGAAGCAGTACACGGAGGCCGTGCGCCGCGCGCTCGCCGACCGTCCGGCTCTCGTCGACTCGCGCTCCTACACGCGCGCGGGCCGCGACGCCGTGCGGGCGGAGGCGGCGCGCCTGCTCGCGCTGCTCGACGCGGTGCCCGTCGCGTCGTCGTGACGGCCGCGCGCCGCACGATCGTGCACTCCGCGCGCATCGTCTCCGACGGGACGGAGGACGACGGCGCGTGGGTCGCGCTCGACGCCATGGCCGACGGGGCGCGGGTCGTCGTCGCCAGAGGGCACGGCGGCGGATGGCGCTCCCACCTCCGCGGCGACGCGCACGTCGTCGACGCCGACGGCCGCGCGGCGGTGCCGGGATTCGTCGACCTGCACTGCCACGGCGGCGGGGGAGCGAGCGCCGAGGACGCCGCACGCGACCCCCGCGCCCTCCCGCGCATCCTCGCCGTGCATCGCCGTCACGGCACGACGCGCACGATGCTGTCGCTCGTGTCGGCGGGCGTCGACGCGCTCGCCGCGCGCATCGCGGCCCTCGCGCCGCTCGTCGCCGCCGACCCGCTGCTCCTCGGCGTGCATCTCGAGGGGCCGTTCCTGGCGGGGTCGCACCGCGGGGCGCATCGCGCCGACGCCCTCCGCCCTCCGACACCCGACGCTGTCGCCCTGCTGCGCGACGCGGGTCCCGTCGCCATGATCACACTCGCGCCGGAGCTGCCCGGCTCCTCGGCAGCGATCGATGCGCTCGTCGGCGCCGGCGTGGTCGTCGCGATCGGCCACACCGCCGCCGACCACGGGGCGACGCGAGACGCCATCGCCCGCGGCGCCCGCGTCCTGACGCACGCCTTCAACGGCATGCGGGGCATCCACCACCGTGCGCCGGGGCCCGTCGTCGCGGCGATAGAGGACCAGCGCGCCGTGCTCGAGCTCATCGTCGACGGCGTCCATGTGCATCCGTCGATCGTCGCGGGAGCGGTGCGCGCCGCGCGGGGGCGCGTCGCCTTCGTGAGCGATGCCATGGCAGCCGCCGGCGCCGCAGACGGCGTCTACCGGCTCGGAGACCTCGACGTGACGGTGCGCGACGGCGTCGCGACGCACGGCGAGGACGGCGCGCTGGCCGGCTCGACGCTGACGCTCGACCGCGCCCTCGCGAACGCCGTCGCGGCGGGTGTGCCGCTCGTCGACGCCGTCGACGCCCTCACCGCGACGCCCGCCCGCGTGCTCGGCCTGCAAGGGCGCATCGGCAGCCTCGCCCCGGGCGCCGCGGCCGACCTCGTCCTGCTCGGGGCGGGCGGCGCACCCGACGCCGTCTGGGCCGACGGCGCGCTCGTGCACGCAGGGCCCGCGCTGTGCGATCGTGAGCGATCCCGCACGACCGGCGCCGCGCGGTCCTAGCGTCGTCGCAACCCGTCCGAGGAGGAACCCATGCGCCCTGCCCGCCGCGCCCTGCGCGCGCTCGCCGTCCTGGCCGCCGTCGCGGCCATCCTGACCTTCGCCGCACCCGCCCCTGCGCTCGCCGCCGCACCCGCCGTCGTGAACGGCGACTTCGGCGACGCGGACGGCGACGGCGCCCCGGACGGCTGGTCGCGCTGGAACCCCGCGGGGACGGCCGCCGTCTCCGTCGCCGCCGACGGGCCCGACGGCCGCACCGCGGCGACGATCGCCTCGACATCGGGGGCGACCGCCCGCCTCGCATTGACGCAGCGCGTCGCGGTCGATGCCGCCGCCGCGCGGCGCATCGTCGTCCGAGCGCTCGTGCGCGGCACGGGTCTCGACGCCGGCTACAGCATGATCCGCGTGCAGGTCCGCGACGCGGCGGGCGCCGTGATCGTGCCCGTCGCGTCGGGTCCGTATCTGCGGGGCACGTTCGACTGGCGGATCGTCGAGACGGCCGTCACCCTTCCCGACGCCGCCGCGAGCATCTCGGTCGAGCCGATGCTCGACCGCACGGCGGGGTCGCTCTCGGTCACGGGCGTCGAGATCGTCGAGGACGTCGCATCGGGGTCGCTCGCCGCCGTCGTCGGCGACCGCGGCGACGTCGAGCTGACGTGGTCCTTCCCCGACGTCGACGCCGCCGAGTACCGCGTGCGGCGGGGCACGACGGGCTCGCCGGCGTGGCTGCGCACGACGACGGCGCCCACCGTGGCCGACGAGACCGCCGAGCCCGGCGCGACCTACACCTACGTGGTCGACGCGGTCGACGACGAGGGCGTCGTCCTGGCCTCGACGCCGGCCGCGACGGCGACCGTGCCGGCGGCGGTCGCCGACCTCGTCGAGAGCCCGACGGTCGTCGCGCGCTCGACGGGCGACGGCACGGCGCGCGCGAGCTGGGCCGTGCCGTCCGCCACGGGGTCGCTCGCGCTGCGCGTCGACGGCGCGACGACGTCGCTCGCTGGCGCCACGGGATCGGTCGAGCTGGCGGCCTCGGCGGGAGACGCCGTCGAGCTCATCGCCGACGGCGTGGTCGTCGCCGACGCGCTCGTCGGCGGCGCCGTCCATCCGCGGGCCCTGCTGGGAGCCGACGACATCGCCCGCGTGCAGTCGTCGCTCGACGCGGGCGAGCCCACCGTCGTCGGCGCGTGGACTGCGCTCGTCAACCGGCTCGCCGACCCCGCGACGGCGGGGTACTCCGCCAATGGCAGCGCGGGGCTCTACGAGGCGCGCGACGCCGCCTTCGCGTACGCGGTCACGAGCGACGCCGCCTACGCGCAGCAGGCGTACGACGGACTCGTCGACGGCGAGGCGTTCATCATCGCCCGCGACACGAACATGGGCCTCGAGCTCGGCCGCGCCGCGCTGCTGCTCGCCCCCGCATACGACTGGGCGTCGCCCGGGTGGACCGACGCGCAGCGCGCCCATGCGCAGGCCATGATGCTGCGCGTCTCCGAGCTGCTGTCGACCTACCATCACGACAACCTCGACACGGCGGGCGACAAGGCGAGCAACTGGGTCGGCGTCACGCGGTCGACCGAGCTCGCGATGCTCCTCGTGCTCGCGGGCGACCAGACCGCGGCCTCCGACGACGCGCTCGACCGGCGCATCCTGTTCCTCGCCGACCAGGTCGCCCAGCACCTCGAAGACGGCTACACCGGCACCGGCTGGATGCAGGAGGGCTGGGACTACCTGCACTACACGGAGCTCTACCTCTTCCCCTCGATCTACACGGCGCAGTCCGTCGGGCTCACGGCTCTCGACGCGGCGTTCGCGGACATCGACTTCACGGGGCTCGCGCTCCATGTCGTCTCGTCGCGGGCCGCCGGCGACGTCGCGCAGTTCGGCGTGAGCGGCCCGAACGGGCAGGTCGACGGCGCTCTGCCGCTGCTCTTCCCGCTCGCCTCCGACGCCTCGGAGCTCGGCCAGCTCGTCGAGATCCACGACGCCGTGCACGGCACGGCGTCGGCGGCCCAGCGCTTCGACGGCGTGCACAGCATCTGGACGGCGCTGTTCGCCCCCACCGCCGGCGAGCGTTCGGCGGCCCTCGCCGCGTCGGCTGCCGCGGTGGATCTGCCGGCGCTCCTCGACCCCGAGTCGGGTTTCGCCGCGTTCCGCGACGACGTGGCCGACGCCGACGACGCCATCGTCGCGACGTCGAACCGCAACAGCCAGCACAAGGGATGGGCCGCGGCCGAGACCTTCTCGCTGTCGTGGATCTCCGACGACACGACCTGGGCGATGCAGGGCGGCAAGGCATACGCCGATCCATCGGCGTGGAGCAAGCCGCTCGTCGACGGCCAGCTCGAGCCCTACGAGAACCAGTACCGCACGGTCGACGGCCAGGGCGCCACGCTCGACTCCCGCGCCTTCGCGGGGCAGGGCGGCGGCTACCTCGAGCTGGATGGCGCGGCCAACTTCGGCGTCGACGTCGCGCACCGGTCCGAGGTCGTCGATCTCGAGCCGCGCGGGCCGTCGACCGCGATCGTCGCCATCGCCGACGACTTCTCCGACGACACCTCCCACACGTGGTCGTGGCAGCTGCGCCCCGAGAGCGGCGTCGTGATCGCCCTCGACGAGGACGCGGCAGAGGCCGAGCCGCTGTTCACCTTCACCTCGGCCGACGCCGCGGGAGAGCCCGTCGTGCTGTCGGGGTTCGTGCTCGACCGCGAGGGGCTCGACGCCGAGGTCGACGGCGGGGTGCTGCGCCTCTCGCGCACGGGGCCGGCGGCGTCGTTCCGCATCGTGCTCGCCACCGCCGGCGAGGCGCTGTCCGCGAGCATCGTGGGCGAGGGGATCGCGATCGGGGGAGCCTACGTCCCCGTCGACGATCTCGGCTCGGTGGCAGGGTCGGGGCTTCCGACGCCGAGCGCGGCGCACGGGAGATGACAGGCCGATGTGCGATCGTGTGCGAACTCGTGCGCCGGATGGGCGAGCCGCGATGATGAGCGTGTGCTGCCCTCCGAACGACACCAGGCCATCCTCCGCGAGATCGAGCTGCGCGGAGGCCTGACGGTCGCCGACTTCGCCGCCCGGTTCCGGGTGTCGGCCATGACGATCCGACGCGATCTCCTCGAGCTCGAGACGGAGGGCGTCCTCGAACGGGTGCACGGCGGCGCGGTGCGCCGCCGTGCACCGCGCGACAAGGGCCTCATCGCGACGATCGGGTTCATCGTCCCCTCGGCGCGGTACTACTTCCCCGGCGTCATCGCGGGCGCCAAGCACGCGGCTGCCGATCTGGGCGCGCGTCTCGTGCTCGGCATCTCGGACTACTCGGGCGACGCCGAGCGCCACCAGATCCGCCGCCTCCTCGAGAGGGGCGTCGACGGGCTCGTCGTGACGCCGTCCGAGCCGTACCGGCAGGACCCCGCGACCTACCGGCTGCTCGCCGACGCAGAGCCGCCGACGATCGTCATGGAGCGCTCCCTCGTCGATGCGCCGTCCGACATCCTCCTGGGCGCCGTGCGCACCGATCACGCGCACGGCGCCAAGGTCGCGCTGCGGCACCTCGTCGACGCGGGCCGGACGCGCATCGCCCTGGGCGTGCGGCGAGGGCCGACCGCCGAGCCGCTGCGCGACGGCTACCGGCGTGCCCTCGGCGACCTGCTGCCGGGCGCCGAGCCGATCGAGCTGGAGATCGCCCGCGTGGAGCGGCCCGTCGCCGAGCAGCGGGCGTCGCTCGCGGCCGTCGTGGACGCGTGCGCCGCTCAGCGCGTCGACGGCCTCATCGTGCTGCCGGACGAGGCGGCGATCGGCCTCGTCGACCTCGCCGTCGACCGCGGCATCGACGTGCCGCGCGATCTCGCCGTCGTCGCCTACGACGACGAGGTCGCGTCGCTCGCGGAGGTGCCGATCACGGCTGTCGCGCCGCCGAAGGCCGACGTCGGGGCCATGGCGGTGCGCGCCTGCTTCGAGCGGATCACGCGGGGGGAGCGCGTGCTCGGAGGGCCGGCTCACGCGCGCATCGACCTGCTGCCGACCCTCACGGTGCGCGGCTCGTCATCGACGGAAACATCGCTCTGACACGATTCCGCACAGTCGGATGTGCGGGTGTGTGCGATCGCGTGCGCGTGATCGAGCGGGTCCCGAGGATGAGTGCACTGCTCCACCCGACAAGCACCACCGCTTCGATCCGCAAGGAGTCCCATGCACCGCATCATCCGCACGACGGGGGCCGCCGTCCTGGCCGCCGCCCTGCTCGTCCCCCTCGCGTCCTGCGCGGGTCAGGCCGCCCCCGCGTCGACGCCGACCGAGAGCGCGCTTCCCGAGGGCGAGATCACGTTCTGGTCGGCCCTCGCCGGCATGGACCTCGTCGCCGAGGCCTTCAACGAGAGCCAGGACCGCATCCACGTCACCTTCGAGAGCGTCCCGAACGGCGCCAACGGCGGCTATGCCAAGCTCGCCGCCGCGATCTCGGCTGGCGAGGCCCCCGACGTCGCGACGATCGAGTACTACGCCCTGCCGCAGTTCGCGAGCTCGGGGAGCCTGCAGAGCCTGACGGGCGTCTACTCCGACGACGTCCTGAGCTCGTTCTCCGATGTCAGCCGCTCGCTCACGACGCTCGGCGGCGAGGTGTGGGCGCTGCCGTACGACGCGCCGCCGTCGATCGTCTGGTACCGGCAGGACCTGCTGGAGGCCGCGGGCGTCGCCGTGCCCACGACGTGGGAGGAGTTCGCCGATGCCGCCCGCGCCGTCCACGAGACGACGGGCGGCTACCTCGCATCGTTCAACGCGAACGAGCCGAGCTGGTACGCCGCGCTCGCCTGGCAGAACGGTGCGCAGTGGTTCGACACCGACGGCGACAGCTGGGTCGTCGACATCGACGACGCCGCGACGACCGATGTCGCGGAGTACTGGCAGGGGCTCATCGACGAGGGCGCCGTGAAGGCCGTCGCGTCGTACTCGGACGAGTGGACGAACGACATCGCCTCCGGCACCGCCGCAGGCATCGTCGGCGCCAGCTGGAGCGCGACCGGGATCATCACGCGCGCCGCCGGGCAGGAGGGGGAGTGGATCGCGGCCGGGCTACCCGTGTGGGAGGGCGCGGAGGCCGTCACGCCCATCTACGGCGGCTCGACGTTCGCCGTGCCGGAGACGAGCGGGAACGCCGCGGCCGCCGCCGAGTTCATCGAGTTCCTCACGACCGATCCCGCCGCGATCGAGGCGCGGGGCGACACCGGATCCGCGTACCTCGCGAACAGCGACCTGACCGCCGTGTCGCAGGCCGCGTTCGACGCCTCGTTCTTCGCGAACGACATCTGGGAGGTGTTCGACGAGGCCGCGTCGCACGACTCCGGAGACTGGCAGTGGGGGCCGAACTTCGACCTCACGGCGACCGCCATGAAAGAGACGATGGGCGCCACGGCGCCGGGCGGCGACCTCGCGGCGGCGTTCACGTCGATCCAGGAGACCACGGCGGACGGGCTCGCGGACCTCGGCCTCTCGGTCGCTCCCTGAGGCGGCGGCGATGACCACCGCATCCCTCCGCGGCGCGGCGCCTCGTGCGCCGCGCCGCGGGCGCCGCGCGACGAGCGACCGCGGAGCGGCCGCTCTCTTCCTTGGGCCGTTCTTCGCCCTGTTCGCCCTGTGCATGCTCGCTCCCGTCGTGTACGCGCTCGTGCTGAGCGTGTTCGCCGAGAAGCGTTCGGGGCTCGGATTCGGCGGCGACGCGCAGACGCTGTTCGTCGGGCTCGAGAACTATGTCGCCGTGCTCAGCTCGTCGTCGTTCCTCGACGGCTTCTGGCGTCTCGCCCTCTACGTCGTGCTGTACATTCCGACCATGCTGGGGCTCGCCCTCGTGCTGGCGCTCCTGCTCGACTCCGCCTATGCACGACTCGCCCGCGTGTTCCAGGTGCTGCTGTTCCTGCCGCACGTCGTGCCCGGAGTCATCGCCGCGCTGCTGTGGACATACCTGTACACCCCGGGAGTGAGCCCCCTCCTCGGCCTCCTGGGAGGCGCCGGGCTGGAGGTCGACCTGTTCGGCACGGCCCTCGTCGTGCCTGCCGTCGTGAACATCGCGGTGTGGCAGTGGACCGGCTACAACGTCATCATCGTCTTCACGGCGCTGCAGGCCGTGCCGCGCGATGTCGTCGAGGCGGCCAGCCTCGACGGCGCGGGCGGCGTGCGCATCGCGCTGGGGATCAAGCTGCCGCTCGTGGCGGGGTCGGTGGGCGTCATCGGGCTCTTCACGGCGATCGGCGCGCTGCAGCTGTTCACGGAGCCGTCGATCCTCGCGAAGGCGACGACGACGATCACTCCGAGCTGGGTGCCGAACATGTGGGCGTACGACGCCGCGTTCAACCGCCTCGACCAGCATCAGGCGGCGGCCGCGTCGCTCGTCATCGCGCTCATCGCGGGAGTCGTGTCGTTCGCCATCACCCGCTTCACCTCGAAGGGAACTCGCCCATGACCGTCCTCGCGACCCGTCCGGGCGGCGCGCAGACGGCGCCCCCCGCTCCCCGGCCCGCCGATGACGGGGCACCGCGGCGCAGGCCCCGCCCCCGCATCGCCGGCGTCGCCGTGACGAACGGCGTGCTCGTGCTGGGCGCCGTCTACACCGTCTTCCCTGTGCTGTGGCTCGTGTTCGCGTCGCTCAAGGACGCGGGCGGGCTCTACTCGACGTCGGTGTTCGACCTCGACCGGTGGCTCATCGGCGAGAACGTCTCCGCCCTGCTCGCGGAAGGCGACGGCCTCTTCGCACGCTGGATGGGCAACAGCCTGCTGTACTCGCTCGCGGGGGCCGTCGTGGGCGGCATCGTGTCGACGGCGGCCGGCTACGCGTTCGACAAGCTGCGCTTCCGCGGCAAGGAGGGGCTGTTCGGCTTCGTGCTCGTCGGCGTGCTCGTCCCGAACACGGCGACCGTGCTGCCGCTCTACATGCTCTTCTCGCAGCTGGGGATGGTGAACACGGTCTGGGCGATCATCCTGCCGTCGCTCTGCAACCCGTTCAACGTCTATCTCGCCCGCGCGTTCAGCCGCGCCTACGTGCCGGACGAGACGCTCGAGGCGGCGCGCATGGACGGCGCGGGTGCGGTGCGCACCTTCTTCTCCGTGGCGCTCCCCATGCTCGCTCCCGGATTCGTGACGATCGCCCTCTTCCAGTTCTTCGCGGTCTGGAGCAACTACATGCTGCCGCTCGTCATGCTGAGCGATCCGACGCTCTACCCCGTCTCGCTCGGGATCTCCCACTGGCAGGGGCTGACGGCGGTCGACCCGCGCTACGCACCGCTCGTCATCACCGGATCGCTGCTGTCGCTCGTTCCGCTCGTCGTCGCGTTCGTCTCGCTGCAGCGCTACTGGAGGGCCGGCATGACCGAGGGGAGCGTCAAGTGACCGGCCCGCTCAACGTCGCGCTCGCGATGGGCGCCGACGTCGCCGAGAAGGTGTTCCCGTCCGACCGGCTGGCGCGCATCGCGGAGGCGTCGGAGCTGCGGCTGCTGTCTCCGACCCCGCTGGGCACGTTCGAGGGCGCGTACGCCGACGCCGTGCTGAGCGAGGTGGACGTGCTCATCACCGGGTGGGGGAGCCCTCTGATCGACGCGGGTGTGCTCGACCGCGCGCCGCGACTGCGCCTCATCGCGCACGCGGGCGGCAGCGTCAAGGGCCACGTGGGCATCGCCGCCTGGGAGCGGGGCGTCGCGGTGTGCTCCGCGAACGACGCCAATGCGCGCCCCGTGGCCGAGTTCGCCGTGGCGATGATCCTGCTCGCGGGCAAGCAGGCGTTCCCGCTCGCGCGGATCGCGGCGCGCTCGGCTGACCACGTCGTCTCCGACGACCTGTATCCCGACATGGGCAACCACGGCAAGCGGGTCGGGATCGTTGGCGCGTCGCGGATCGGTCGGCGGACGATGGCGCTGCTGCGTCCCTACGATCTCGACCTGGTCGTGTACGACCCCTTCCTGTCGGATGCCGATGCCGCGACGCTCGGCGCGACCGCGGTGGACCTCGACGAGCTGCTGCGCACGAGCGACGTCGTCTCGCTGCACGCGCCGGCCCTGCCGGAGACGCGCCATCTGCTCGACCGCGCCGGCATCGCCCTCCTGCAGAACGGCGCCGTCGTCGTCAACACGGCGCGTGGCGCGCTCGTCGACCACGATGCGCTCACGGAGCGCGTCGTGCGCGGCGAGATCACGGCCATCCTCGACGTCACGGAGCCCGACGAGCTCGCGCTGGACCATCCGCTGCGCACGGCCGACCACGCGTTCCTCACGCCGCATATCGCAGGGTCGATGGGGCGGGAGCTGGCGCGGCTGGCCGACAGCGCGATCGACGACGCACGGCGGATGGCGCGCGGCGAGCCGCTCGCGTCGCCGGTGCGCCTGGAGGAGCTCGCGACGCAGGCGTGAGGGGGGCAGGGCGGCGGCGGCCTCAGCGCCCGCCGCCGCCCTTCTCGAGCAGCCGCAGGACGAGCGTGATGAGGCCGGCGAGGCCGACGAACACGAGGGCGAGGCCCAGCAGGCGCGGCGGCCCGCCCGACGCGATCGTCAGGGCGATGCCGATGGCGAGCAGCGCGATCGAGAGGATCGCGAGGCGCGGGGTCGGCATCCGCTTCAGCATCAGGCCACGCTATCGCGCCAGGGCCCGGCCCATGCGCGGCGATCCCCCTACCGGACGGCGAGCAGCGCGACCCAGATCTCGGCGCGCGCGGCGAACGAGCCGAGATCGCGGTCGAGCAGGCGCTCGGCGAGCCGCACGCGCGTGCGGACCGTGTGCCGGTGCACGCCCAGGGCCTGCGCCGCGTCGTCGAAGCGCGCATCGTGCAGCAGCCAGGCGCGCAGCGTCTCCACGAGCGACGTCCCGTGCGCCTCGTCATGGCGCGTGAGCGGCGCGAGCACCGTCCGCGCCACGGCTGCAGCGTCGGAGGAGAGCGCGTTCAGCACCCCGGCGGCCGCCACGGCGCCGAACCGAGAGACGCCGTCGCCGCGATCGCGGGCGATGCGCGCCTCCTCGAGCGCCGTGGGGAACGCCGCGAGCGGGCCGGGCTCGGAGACGCCCACCCGCAGGCCGAAGCGCGCGGGCAGCTCGTCGAAGGTCGTCCCCGATGCCGCCGACACCACCATGGCCGTCCCTCCCTCCGGGTCGCGCCCGTAGAAGAAGCTGCCGTGCTCGCGACCTGCGCGAAGCTCGAGGAACGCCCCCAGGGCGTCCGGCGACGCATCCGTGACAGCGACCATCACGGGCTCGCGGGGGAACCCTCCCCACGCGGCGTCGGCGATCCCTCCTGCGAGCGCGGCATCGCCCGTGAGGAGCGCCCGCACGACCCCCGCGCGCAGGGTGCCGCGCGCTGCCGCGAGCGCCTCGTTCTGCTCGAGCGCGAAGCCCGTCATCGCGACGACCGTCGTGACGACGCCGCGCGCCTCCTCGTCGAGGGCATCGGCGGCGACGGCGAGCACGCCGCGCAGGCTCCCGCCCGGTCCGAGCGTCTGCAGGACGACGGTCGTGCCGTCCGCGTGCACGACGCCCGCCGCGCTCGCCCCGCGGGCGAGCAGCGTCTCGGCCTCGCGACGCACGACCTGCGCGACGGGACCGGCGAGATCTCCGGATGCCCGGACAGGCGCCCCTGCGGAGTCGTACAGTCCCGTCCACGCCCCCAGCTGGCGCGAGAGCTCGGACACGGCCGCGCCGAGCCCGTCGCGGCGCAGCGCCGCGAGCGACACGGCGCGCTGGGCCGAGAGCGCCCATGTCCGCCGCGCGTACGCCTCGGCCGCGATCGCCTCCGCGACCGCGCGCGCGACGGCGATGAACGGCGTGCGGTAGGGCACCTCGAACAGCGGGACGCCGTGCGCAGCGCAGGCGGCGGCGAGGGGGTCGGGAATGCCGTCGCGCACCACCTCGGTGCCGAAGCCGAGAGCGACGACGCCGCGCACCGCCAGCCGTCGCACGTACGCGTCGTACTGCGCGTCGTCGTCTCCGGAGAACTGCGTGCCGGTCGTGAGCAGCACCATCTCCTCGGCGAGGAACGGCGTCGGATCGGCGAGGTCGGAGCTGTGCACCCATCGGATGGGCTGGGTCAGGTCGCGCGCGCCATCGGAGGACAGACGCAGGGCGAGATCTCCGCGGGAGAGCAGCGCGCGGAGCGTGGGAGCGGGAGGCGTCGTCGGCGACATCGTGTACAGAGAGTACAGGCGAATGCGCCAATCTGTACATCGCGGCGAATGCGCCGGTCGAGGGCGCGGTTCTACGCTCGCCGCATGAGCACCACGACCCCCGACATCGCCGTGGGCGGACCCGCCCTGCCGCAGGAGCGCCGCCTCGTCACCTCGATCCCCGGCCCGCGCTCGCAGGAGCTGCTGTCGCGCAAGGCGGAGGCGGTCGCCGCGGGCGTCGGCCACACGGCCCCCATCTCCGCAGTCGCGGCGGGCGGGGGAGTCGTCGTGGACGCCGACGGCAACTCGCTCATCGACCTCGGGTCGGGCATCGCGGTCACGACGGTGGGCAACGCCCACCCCAAGGTGGTCGAAGCCGTGCAGGCCCAGGTCGCCGCGTTCACCCACACGTGCTTCATGGTGTCGCCGTACGAGTCGTACGTCGCCGTCGCCGAGGCCCTCAACAGGCTCACCCCCGGCGACCACGCGAAGAAGTCGGCCCTGTTCAACTCGGGAGCCGAGGCCGTCGAGAACGCCGTGAAGATCGCGCGCAAGCACACCGGACGCCAGGCCGTCGTCGCGTTCGACCACGGCTACCACGGCCGCACCAACCTCACCATGGCGCTCACGGCGAAGTCGATGCCCTACAAGAGCGGCTTCGGACCGTTCGCGCCCGAGGTGTACCGTGCCCCCCTGTCGTACCCCTACCGCGACGGCCTCGCGGGAGCCGAGGCCGCGCAGCGCGCCATCTCGCAGATCGAGAAGCAGATCGGCGCCGACAACCTCGCCGCCGTCGTCATCGAGCCCATCCAGGGCGAGGGCGGATTCATCGTGCCCGCCGACGGCTTCCTCCCGGCCCTCGTCGACTGGTGCCGTGCGAACGGCGTCGTGTTCATCGCCGACGAGGTGCAGACGGGCTTCGGCCGCACCGGCGCGATGTTCGCGAGCGAGCACTTCGGCATCGTCCCCGACCTCATCACGACCGCAAAGGGCATCGCGGCTGGTCTCCCGCTCGCGGCCGTCACGGGGCGCGCCGAGATCATGGACGCGTCGCACGCGGGCGGCCTCGGCGGCACCTACGGCGGCAACCCGATCGCGTGCGCGGCGGCACTGGCCGCCATCGAGGCGTTCGAGAACGACGGACTCGTCGAGCGCGCCCGCGAGATCGGCGCGCTCCTCACTGAGCGCTTCACGGCGCTGCAGTCCGCCGACGCCCGGATCGGCGACGTCCGCGGGCTCGGCGCCATGATCGCCGTCGAGTTCGTCGACCCCGCGACGGGCGCCCCCGACGCCGCCCTCACGGGCGCCGTCGCGAAGGCCGCCATCGCTCAGGGCGTCATCGTCCTCACGTGCGGCACCTACGGCAACGTCATCCGCTTCCTGCCGCCCCTCGCGATCGACGACGCGCTCCTCTCCGAGGGCATCGACGTCGTCGCCGACGCGCTCGCCGCGGCCTGATATCCACCCGAGAAGTCCGAGGAGGACCGACATGACCGAGATCACGCGGGACGTCGTCATCGTGGGCGCCGGCGCGGCCGGCACCACGGCGGCGAACGAGCTGAAGAAGGCTGGCCTGTCGGTCGCCGTGCTGGAGGCGCGCGACCGCGTCGGCGGGCGGCTCTGGACCGACGTCGTCGAGGGCGCCACGCTCGAGATCGGCGGGCAGTGGGTGTCGCCCGACCAGGACGCCCTGAAGGAGACGATCGCCGAGCTCGGCCTCGAGACCTACAGCCGCTACCGCGAGGGCGAGAGCGTCTACATCGGGCCGGACGGCGAGCTCACCCGCTTCACGGGCGAGATCTTCCCCGTCGCGCCCGAGACCGAGCAGGTCATGGTCGCGCTCATCGAGAAGCTCGACGCCCTCACGGCCGAGATCGATCCGGCTGCGCCGTGGACCCATCCGCGCGCGACAGAGCTCGACACGATCTCGTTCGAGGAGTGGCTCGCGCGCGAGACCGACGACCAGGAGGCGCGCGACAACATCGCCCTCTTCATCGCGGGCGCCATGCTCACGAAGCCCGCCCATGCGTTCTCTGCTCTGCAGGCGCTGCAGATGGCGTCGAGCGCCGGCAGCTTCTCGAACCTCGTCGACGCCGACTTCATCCTCGACAAGCGCGTCGTGGGCGGTCTCCAGCAGGTCCCTCAGCTGCTCGCCGAACGGCTCGGCGCGGACGTGC
This sequence comes from Microbacterium gilvum, assembly GCF_039543865.1. NCBI lineage: Bacteria > Bacillati > Actinomycetota > Actinomycetes > Micrococcales > Microbacteriaceae > Microbacterium > Microbacterium gilvum. Next base: position 223,720 of record NZ_BAABKO010000005.1, read on the forward strand.
ACCTCGACGCCCCCGTGCGCACGCTGCGCTGGGGCGCCGACGGCGTCATCGCGGAGGCCGACGGCGTCACGGTGCGCGCCAAGTACGCGATCCTCGCGCTCGCGCCGGTCCTCTACGACCGCATCTCGTTCGTCCCGCCGCTGCCGCGCCGTCAGCACCAGATGCACCAGCACCTCTCGATGGGCTTCGTCATCAAGGTGCACGCCGTGTACGACCGTCCGTTCTGGCGCGAGCAGGGGCTGTCGGCGACGGCGTTCAGCCCGTACGAGCTCGTCCACGAGGCCTACGACAACACGAACCACGCCGATGAGCGCGGCACGCTCGTGGGCTTCGTCTCCGACCTCCACGCCGACGGCGTGTTCGAGCTGACGGCCGAGGAGCGCAGGGAGCGCATCCTCGAGTCGCTCTCGCACTACTACGGCCCCGCGGCGAAGGATCCCGTCGTCTACTACGAGAGCGACTGGGGCACGGAGGAGTGGACGCGCGGCGCCTACGCCGCGAGCTTCGACCTCGGCGGCCTGCACCGCTACGGCAAGGACCAGTCGGCGCCCGTCGGTCCGATCCACTTCGCCTGCAGCGACCTCGCGGGGCTCGGCTTCCAGCATGTCGACGGGGCCATCCGGATGGGCCGACTGGCCGCCGCCGACATCGTCGAGCGGTCGAGGTCGTGACCGCCCCGTTCGTCGTCGGCTACACGGCGACAGCGGCCGGCGCCGACGCGGTCGCGCTCGCGGCGCGGCTCGCCCGCGCGACGGGCGCCGACCTCGACCTCGTCATGGTGCTGCCCGACGGCAGCGCGCTGCCCGACGCCTCGTACGAGGAGCACGTGCGCGCCCAGGCGCGCGACTGGCTGCGCGAGGCGGCGGCGGCCATCCCCGCCGACGTGCGCCACAGCGGGCACGTGCGCGTCGCTGAGTCGTTCGCGGAGGGCCTCGTCGGGGCCGCGCGCGAGTTCGGCGCCTCGCACATCGTCGTGGGCGCGGCCAACGGAGGGCTCCGCGGCCGGCACCGGCTCGGCTCCGTCGCGAGCGAGCTGCTGCACTCGTCGGATGTGCCGGTCGTGCTCGCGCCCGCCGGCTCGGCCGAGAGCACGGAGCCGCTGTCGCGCGTGACCGCGGCCGTCGGAACGCGCCCGGGTGCGGATGCGCTCGTCGACGAGGCCGTCGCGCTCGCCGCGACGGCCGGCGTCCCGCTGCGGCTCGTCTCGCTCGTCACGGTCGACCTGCCCGCGGGGCTGGACACCTCGGCCATCCGCGTCGTCGGATCGTCGCACGCCGACGACGTGCTCGGTGCGGCGCGGGCGGAGCTGCCCACGGGCATCCCCTCCGACGTCGTCGTCGCGGAGGGCGACAGCATCGAGGACGCCGTCGCGCACCTCGACTGGCTGCCCGGCGAGGTCGTGCTCGTCGGCTCGAGCCGCCTCGCGCGCCCCCGATTCCTGTTCCTGGGCTCGACCGCGGCGAAGATGCTGCACGAGCTGCCCGTCCCCATGATCGTCGTGCCCCGCACGCGCCGGGAAGAAGACTGACATGCCCGAACGCAACGCCGTGTCCGACCCCGTCACGACGGGGATCTCCGCCAAGGGCCTCAGCGCCGGAACGCTCGGCCTCATCGGGGCCGTCGTCCTCGGCATCTCCACCGTCGCCCCCGCGTACACGTTCACCGCCGCGGTGGGACCCACGGCGTCGGAGGTGGGGACGCAGGTGCCCGCCATCATCCTCGTGGGCTTCATCCCGATGCTGCTCGTCGCGTTCGGCTACCGCGAGCTCAACCGCGTCATGCCCGACTCCGGCACGTCGTTCACGTGGGCGACGCGCGCGTTCGGGCCGTGGATCGGATGGATGTGCGGCTGGGGGCTCGTCGCGGCGACCATCCTCGTGCTGTCGAACCTCGCGGGCATCGCGGTCGACTTCCTCTTCCTCCTCATCAGCCAGATCACGGGCGACGCGTCGATCGCCGATCTCACGCTCAATCCGTTCATCAACGTCGGCGTGTGCCTGCTGTTCGTGCTCGCGGCGACGTGGGTGTCGTACCGCGACCTGCAGACCTCGCAGCGCCTGCAGTATGTGCTCGTCGGCTTCCAGGTCGTCGTGCTCGTCGTGTTCGCGGTCACGGCGATCACGCGCGCCACCTCGGGCGACGCGTTCGACCCGACGCCCTTCGACCTCGGATGGTTCAACCCCTTCGCCGTGCCGTCGTTCAGCGCCGCGGTCGCCGGCCTGTCGCTGTCGATCTTCATCTTCTGGGGCTGGGACCTCGTGCTCACGATGAACGAGGAGACGAAGAACCCCGAGAAGACGCCCGGACGGGCCGCGACCGTCGTCGTGCTCGTCATCGTCTTCCTCTACCTGCTGCTCGCCGTCGCGATGATCATGTTCGCGGGCGTCGGCGACGGGGAGCTCGGCCTCGGCAACGCCGACATCCAGGGGAACGTCTTCTTCGCGCTGTCGAACCCGATCATGGGCTCGCTCGGGTTCCTCGTCTCGCTCGCCGTGCTCACGAGCTCGGCGTCGTCGCTGCAGGCCACGTTCGCCTCGCCGACGCGCACGATGCTCGCGATGGGCCACTACGGCGCGCTCCCGAAGAAGTTCGCCGCCGTGCACCCCCGCTTCTTCAGCCCCGGCTACGCCACGATCGTCGCGGCGATCGTGACGGGCGCCTTCTACGCCGTCATGCGGTTCCTCAGCGAGAACACCCTCTGGGACACCATCCTCGCGCTCGGCATGCTCATCTGCTTCTACTACGGCCTGACCGCCTTCGCGTGCGTCTGGTACTTCCGCAGGCAGTGGTTCGACTCCGTGCGCAACGTGTTCTTCATGCTGCTGTTCCCCCTCGTGGGCGGCGTCATCCTCGCCATCCTCTTCGTCGTGACGCTCGTCGACACGATGGACCCCGCCTACGGCAGCGGATCGGAGATCGGGGGAGTGGGCCTCGTGTTCGTCCTCGGGATCGCCGTCATCGCCGTGGGCATCGTGCTCATGGTCGTGCAGGCCGTGCGCCACCCGGCGTTCTTCAAGGGCGCCGTGCTCACCATGGACGCGCCGCCCAGCCTGCGGCGCCGCTGACCGGATCGACCCAGAGAGTAAGGAGCCGACATGGCGAACGAGCACGAGAGCGCGCTGCTGGCGCGCGTGGAGACCCGTCTGTTCATCGGCGGGCAGTGGGTGGATGCGCCAGAGGGGAAGACCTTCGACGTCCACGACCCCTCGACGAACGAGGTCATCGCCCGCGTGGCGGACGCGACGGCCGACGACGGCACGCGTGCGCTCGACGCGGCGGTCGCGGCGCAGGACGCGTGGGCGGCGACCGCCCCGCGGGTTCGCAGCGACATCCTGCGCCGAGCGTGGGAGCTCGTCCAGGAGCGCAAGGAGGACATCGCCCTCCTCATGACGCTCGAGATGGGCAAGCCCCTCGCGGAGGCGCGCGGCGAGGTCGCCTACGGCGGCGAGTTCCTGCGGTGGTTCAGCGAGGAGGCCGTGCGCATCACGGGCCGCTACGGCCTGAACCCCGAGGGCACGGGGCGGATGGTCGTGTCGCAGCGGCCCGTCGGCCCCTCCTTCTTCATCACGCCGTGGAACTTCCCGTTCGCGATGGCGACGCGCAAGATCGCGCCCGCCCTCGCAGCCGGGTGCACGGTCGTCATCAAGCCGCCGCAGCTGACGCCGCTCACGACGCTGTTCTTCACGCAGCTGCTCGTCGACGCCGGCGTGCCCGACGGCGTCGTGAACGTCGTCACGTCCGCCTCGTCGCGGCGCGTGTCGGCGCCCATCATCGCCGACCCGCGGCTGCGGAAGCTGTCGTTCACGGGATCGACCGAGGTCGGCCGCCAGCTCATCGCGCAGGCGGCGGAAGGCGTGCTGCGCGTGTCGATGGAGCTCGGCGGCAATGCGCCGTTCGTCGTGTTCGAGGACGCCGATCTCGACAAGGCCGTGGAGGGCGCGCTGGCGGCGAAGTTCCGCAACATCGGCCAGGCGTGCACGGCGGCGAACCGCTTCATCGTGCACTCCTCTGTCGCCGACGAGTTCGCGAAGCGCATCGCCGCGCGCGTCGACGCCATGACGATCGGCCGCGGCACGGAGGAGGGCGTGGCGATCGGCCCGCTCATCGACGCCGACGCCGTCGCGAAGGCCGACGAGCTCGTCGTCGACGCCACCGAGCGCGGGGCCACCCTGCTCACGGGCGGCGAGAAGCTCGACGGGCCCGGCACGTTCTACGCGCCCACCGTGCTCACGGGCGTCACCGCCGGCAGCGCCATCCTGCGCGAGGAGATCTTCGGCCCCGTGCTCGCGATCGCGACGTTCGAGGACGAGGACGAGGCCGTGCGCCTCGCGAACGACACCGAGTACGGCCTGGTGTCGTACGTGTACACGCAGGACCTCGCGCGCGGTCACCGCATGATCGACCGGCTCGAGACCGGCATGATGGGCCTCAACGCCGGGGTCGTGTCGAACGCGGCGGCCCCGTTCGGCGGCGTCAAGCAGTCCGGCGTCGGCCGCGAGGGCGGGCTCGAGGGCATCCACGAGTACCTCTCCACCAAGTACACGCTCATCCCGAACGACTGACCGGAGGCACCATGAGCGACTACGCCGTCGTCGACCCCGCAACGGGCGAGACCGTCGCCGAGTACGACACCTTCACCGACGCGCAGATCGAGGAGGCGGTGACGCGCGCCGCCACGGGGTTCGCGTCATGGTCGGCGCTCCCCGTCGACGAGCGGGCCGCGGCCATCCGCCGTGTCGCAGAGCTGCACCGCGAGCGCCGCGACGCGCTCGCGGCGACGATCGTGCGCGAGATGGGCAAGCCCCTCGAGGCGGCCCTCGGCGAGGTCGACTTCTCGGCCGACATCATCGAGTACTACGCCGACAACGCCGCCGCCATCACGGCCGATCAGCCGCTCGACATCCTCGGGGAGGGGACCGCGGTCATCCGCCGGTCGCCTCTCGGGGTGCTGTTCGGCATCATGCCGTGGAACTTCCCCACCTACCAGGTGGCGCGGTTCGCGGCGCCGAACCTCGTCATCGGCAACACCATCATCCTCAAGCACGCTCCGCAGTGCCCCGAGTCGGCTGCCGCCCTGGAGGAGATCTTCCGCGACGCGGGGCTGCCGGACGGCGCGTACGTCAACGTGTACGCGACGAACGAGCAGGCAGCGGCGATCATCGCGGACCGGCGCGTCCAGGGCGTCTCGGTGACGGGCTCCGAGCGCGCCGGATCGGCCGTCGCGGCGCTCGCCGGGCAGCACCTCAAGAAGGTGGCGCTCGAACTCGGCGGGTCCGACCCGTTCATCGTGCTCTCGGCCGACGACCTCGACGCGGTCGTGCAGGCCGCCGTGGACGCGCGGCTCGACAACAACGGCCAGGCGTGCAACGGCGCCAAGCGGTTCATCGTCGTCGACGGCCTGTACGACGACTTCCTCGCGAAGTTCGCGAGCGCGATGCAGGCGGCGAAGGTCGGCCATCCGCTCGAGGAGGAAACCGTGCTCGGACCGCTGTCGTCGCTCGCCGCGGCGGAGCGCCTGCAGCAGCAGATCGACACCGCGGTCGCGCAGGGCGCGACGCTCGTCACGGGCGGGCGGCGCGACGGGGCGTACTTCCCCGGAACCGTGCTCGCCGACGTCACGCCCGAGATGGACGTCTACCGCGAGGAGCTCTTCGGCCCTGCCGGCGTCGTCTACCGCGTCGCCGATGAGGACGAGGCCGTCCGTCTCGCGAACGACACCCCGTTCGGCCTCGGCTCGTACGTGTTCACGACCGACGCCGAGCAGGCGCAGCGCGTCGCCGACCGCATCGAGGCCGGCATGGTCTACGTCAACCTCGTGCTCGCCGACAGCCCGGAGCTGCCCTTCGGCGGCGTGAAGCGCAGCGGCACCTCGCGCGAGCTCGGGCTCCTCGCGGCGGACGAGTTCGTGAACAAGAAGCTCATCCGGGTGGCATAGGCGACGCGCCGTTCGTCGCGTTTCGGGGCGAACGGCGCGCCGGTCGCCGCGTTTCGGGGCGAACCGGTGAGTCGGTTGCCGCGTTTCGGAGCGAACCGGTGAATCGGTCGCCGCGTTTCGGAGCGAACGTCGCTTCGATTGCCGCGTTTCGGGGCGGATGGCGGCTGCAGAGGCCGTTCAGGCCCTGTCGCGCGGCCGTCGGCGGTACCGTTCTCGATCCGAGTGGCGGTATGGGCGATGCCGCTCGGGGAGATCGGCCGCGCGGATGCCGGTCACGAGCTCCTCGACATCGACCTCGAGCGCCTCCGCCAGCTGCAGCAGCGTGAAGAGCGTGGGGTTGCCCGTCCCCTTCTCGATGCGCTGGAGGTGCGACAGATCCAGATCGGCGCACTCCGCGAGGGCGCTCGCCGACAGCGACGCCCTCGTCCGGATCCCGACGATCCGGTCGCCGAGGATGCGCGATGCGTGAGCAGGAACGTCATCCACGTGGCCCAGCCTCCTCGCTCCGCCGCGCGCAGTCCAGCTCGAGAGGACGGCGGAGAGAGCCCGCTTGCTTCTGAGCCACGGCTTCGACGCCGTTGCGGCCTCGTTCTCATGCGGTGTTGTATCGAGACACTGAACGGTGCACTCCTGCGGCCGGTGCGCCATGAGAAGGAAGAGTCACGATCGTGGAACTCATCACCTCAATGTGCCGCGAACGCGCACGGCGCCTCGTACGATCCGTGCTCGCGGGATCGCTCGCAGCCGGGCTGGTCGCCGGGGCGCTTCTCGCGACCCCCGCGCCGGCGGCGACGGCCGCGGTCTCGCCCGGACCCCTGGAAGAGGGCGACGTCATCTACCAGGTGCTCGTCGACCGGTTCCATGACGGCGACCCGACCAACAACGACTCCGGGCACGGAGAGTACGATCCGTCGGACCTCGGCTTCTACCATGGCGGCGACTGGGCGGGGCTCACCGAGAAGCTCGGCTACATCGCCGATCTCGGCGTCACGGCGATCTGGCTCTCGCCGGTCTCCGCGCAGGAGCCGGTGTCTCGCGACGGCAACGAGGGCAGCTATCACGGCTACTTCACGCACGACTTCGCGACGCCCAACGAGCACTTCGGCGACACGGTCGAGCTGCAGGAGCTCATCGACACGGCTCACGACCTCGGGCTCAAGATGATCCTCGACGTCGTCCCCAACCACACGGCCGACTACCTCGCCGGCACGTCGACGACGTACGTGCCGTCGACGTACGCTCCGGCGGCCCCGCTGAACGACCCGTCGCTCTACCACCATGCCGGCGACTGCCTCTTCGACGGATCCGAATCGCAGACGCAGATCGAGAACTGCGACCTCGGCGGCCTCGACGATCTCGACCAGTCCGACCCTGCGGTGTCGGCCCACCTCATCGACACCTACCGCGACTGGGTGGACCTCGGCTTCGACGGCATCCGTGTGGACGCCGCGCGGTCGGTCCCCAAGGACTGGCTGGCCGACTTCGAGGCGGCGATGGGCGTGCCGACATTCGGCGAGGTCTTCGTCGGCGATGTCGACTACGTGTCCGAGTACCAGGACTACCAGTGGGGCGTGCTCGACTTCCCGTACTTCTTCGACGTCCGCGACGCCTTCGCCGCCGACGTCGACATGAACACGCTGGGCGATCTCTTCGACCAGGACGTGAAGTACGCGAACCCGAATCGGCTGGAGACGTTCCTCGACAACCACGACCGTGCGAGGTTCCTGACATGGGCGGACGACAACTACCAGCGTCTGCGCTCCGCCCTGAGCTTCCTGCTCACGAGCCGGGGCATCCCAGTGATCTACTACGGCACCGAGCAGGCGGATGACGGGAACGGCAACGCGGGCGAGGTGCCGATCGCGAACAAGGACAACCGCAAGGACATGGAGTCCTTCGATCAGACGGGCTCGGTCTACACGCTTATCCAGAGGCTGACGTCGCTCAAGGCCGCCTACGAGCCGCTGCGGACGGGTGTGCAGCGCGAGATGTGGTCCGACACGTCCTTCTACGGCTTCTCCCGACGGGTCGACGCCTCGGGCGAGGAGACGATCACCCTCTCGACGAACGCATGGGACGCGCAGACGCGGACCATCCCGCTGCGTGCCGAGAGCACGATCCCCGTCGGCGCGGTGCTCACCAACCTCCTCGACACGACAGAGACCACGACGGTGGTCGCGGGCGGCGTGACCGGCAAGCAGATCGTCGTCACGCTCGACGAGCACGAGACCGCGGTGTTCGCGCCGGGTGCACCGGTGTCGACGTACGAGCCCGCCGAGCGCACCACGACGACGATCCGCGTGCACTACGACGCCGGTGTCGGGAACTCGATCGCGATCCGCGGAGACGAGTATCCACTGTCCTGGACGGCGGGCCGCGGCGCGCGAAACATCTCGAGCGGCGTCTGGGAGTGGGAGATGGAGCGCGTCCCCGAGGGCGAGCTGTTCGAGTTCAAGGTCCTCCTGAACGACGCGACGTGGTCGACCGGTGCGAACTTCACCGGCACGGGCGGGGAGGTGATCGACGTCTATCCGACCTTCTGACGTCCACGGCTCCGCCGGGGTCGCACACCACTCCCGGTGCCGGCGGACGCGAGCGCCCGGCTGCGGCCGGGCGCTCGTGCACGCGGAACCTGCTCTTGAACTACCGCATATAAGCCTGTAGTTTATCGGTTCAGTAGACGGTAAAACCGCCGTCGAGATCCGAGAGGCGAAGATGCTCCGCTCACGTTCCGCCGGCGCCGCTGCCGGCATCCTCCTTCTGATCCCCCTTGCCGCATGCTCGCCGGCAGACCCCGCAGCCGACGGCGCCGTCCCGGTCAGCGTCTGGCACTACTGGGATGGCGCGAACGCCGACGCCTTCGACGCCCTCGTCGACGAGTACAACGCCTCGCAGGACGACGTGGTCGTCTCGACGTCGAGCGTTCCCAATGCCGACTTCCTGACGAAGGTGCGTGCGGCCGCGACCTCGCGCACTCTCCCCGACATCGCGATCGGCGACCTGGTCTGGGTTCCGCAGATTGCGGAGATGGGAAGTCTCGCCGACCTCTCCAGCGCTCTGCCTGATGACCGCCTCGACGATCTGCTCCCCGCCTTGACCGACTTCGGCACGATCGGCGGCGAGCTCCTGTCGGTGCCCGTGAGCGCCAACAATCTCGCCTACATGTACAACCGCACGGTCTTCGAGCAGGCGGGGCTCGACCCGGACGATCCGCCGCAGACGTGGGACGAGCTGCTCGACGTCGGCGAGACCATCCTCGAGCGGACGGGACTGCCGGGGTACGACCTCTTCACGGAGGCGGGGGAGAGCGGCGAAGGCCTCACCTGGAACTTCCAGGTCTCGCTCTGGCAGGCCGGCGGCGAGTTCCTGACGGAAGACGGCAGCGCCGCGGCCTTCCACACCGCGGAGGGCGCAGAAGCCCTCCAGTTCTGGGTCGACCTGATCGAGTCGGGGGTGAGCCCCTACGCACGGTGGGGCGAGTTCGAGAAGGGGCAGGGCGGGTCAGCACAGGAGGGGTCGTGGATGGTCGGCATCTGGGCAGCCGACCCGCCGTTCGACTTCGCCACGGCTCCCCTCCCGATTCCCGCCGACGGCGTCGCGGCGACGAACCTCGGCGGCGAGCAGGCGATGGTCTTCGCGCAGGACGACGCGCGCACCCAGGCATCGGCCGACTTCCTCGCCTGGTTCCTCGAACCGGATCAGGTGATGTCCTGGAACCAGGCCACGGGGATGCTGCCGGTGACGCAGTCCGTCGCGCAGAGCGCCGAGTACCTCGCGTGGGTGGACGAGAACCAGCCGCTGCTGCGGCCGTTCATCGAGCAGATGCCCGATGCCCGGACGCGACCCCACATCGCCTCGTATCCCGCGGTCTCGCTCGCCTTCGCACAGGAGATCGAACGCGCGCTCGCGGGCGAGGTCGACGTCGAGACGGCGCTCGCGTCCGCCGAGGCCGCCGTCAACGACGTCCTCGCCGAGGACTGACGTGTACGTCGCGTCGCGGCGCGCCCCCGCGCGCCGCCGTCGACGGTACGCCGCCGACGAGCTGCGCGCCGCAGCGCTGTTCCTCAGCCCTGCCCTGGTCGTGCTGGCGGTGTTCGTCCTGTATCCCATCGCGGACGCGGCACGCATCAGTCTGACGGACTGGGACGGCTTCTCGCCGGAGTCGACGTTCATCGGGCTCGGCAACTACGCGCGCCTTGCGGGAGACGAGGAGTTCTGGAATTCGCTCGGCGTGACGGTCGTGTACGGCTCCGGCGTCACGCTGCTGAGTATCGCGAGCGGGCTCGCCGTGGCCCTGCTCCTCGACGCGCCGTTCCGAGGCAGGGGTTTCTATCGCGGGATCTACTTCCTCCCGACGGTGACGTCGTCCGTCGCGGCTGCCGTGGTGTGGCGGTACATGCTCGACCCCGCCGGATTCGTCAACGGCGTGCTCGCCCACCTGGGTCTCGAAGGACGGGACTGGCTGCAGGAGCGCTGGTCGGCGCTCGCGGCGCTCATCCTCCTGACCGTCTGGAAGAACGTCGGACTCAACGCGATCCTCTATCTGACCGCCCTCCAGACGCTCCCGGCGAGCGTGTACGAGGCGGCGCAGCTCGACGGAGCATCGGCGTGGCAGCGCTTCCGACGCATCACCTTCCCGCTGCTCGCCCCGATGACGTTCTTCGTCGTGATCCAGGCGCTCATCACGTGCTTCCAGGCCTTCGACCTCGTCTACGTCCTGACGGGCGGCGGGCCGCGGGGAGGCACCGAGGTGCTCGGCATGTTCATGTACCGCGAGGCCTTCCGGCTGGGCGACTTCGGCTACGGCGCGGCGATTGCGTTCGTCACCCTCGCGCTCGTGCTCGGCGTCTCTCTCGTGCAGGCCAGGGTCTCCGGGGCCCTGCGAACGGGGGAGTCATGAGCGGGCGCGTCGGGACGCTCGTCGCGCGTCACGCCGCCCTCCTCGCCGGGGCCGTCGTCGTCGTCGCGCCGTTCCTCTGGATGTTCACGACCTCGCTTCAGACCCGCGCCGAGACGTACACGGCGTCATCGCTGCTGCCGACGTCATGGCACTGGGAGAACTACCTCGTCGCCTGGAACGCGGCGCCGTTCGCCCGCTACTACCTCAACACGATTCTCATGGCGGCGGGGATCGTGATGGGCCACCTCGTCCTCGATGCGCTCGCCGCCTATGCGTTCGCGCGATTCCGGTTCCCGTTCCGACGGACGCTCTTCACGATCCTCCTGGCCGCGCTGCTGGTCCCGACGTTCGTGACCGTCATCCCGGCGTACACGATCGTCGCGCAGCTCGGCTGGATCGACACCTTCGCCGCGCTCGTCGTCCCCCGGCTCGCCGACGTCTTCGGGATCGTCCTCCTCCGCCAGTACTTCGCCTCGCTCCCGATCGAGATCGAGGAGGCGGCGCGGATCGACGGGTGCAGCAGAGCGGGCACCTTCGTGCGGATCGTCGTGCCGCTGGCACGGCCCGCGTTCGCGACGCTCGCGATCTTCAGCTTCCTGTTCGCCTGGAACGACTTCCTCTGGCCGCTGCTCGTGACGAACTCCGACGATGCGCGCACGATCCAGATCGGCCTGGCGGCGTTCCAAGGGCGCTACGCGACGTCGTGGAACCACCTCATGGCCGGAACCCTCACGGCGACGCTGCCGAGCGTCGTCGTCTTCATGATCTTCCAACGAGCGCTCGTGCGCGGCTTCGCCGCCAGCGGGCTGAAAGAGTGACACATGACCGAGCTGCACACGCCGGACTGGCTCGCCGACGCGATCTTCTATCAGATCTTCCCCGACCGGTTCGCGAACGGCGACCCCGGGCTCGATCCGGAGGGGGTCGTCGCGTGGGACGCGGCGCCGACGCCCGACAACTTCTTCGGCGGCGATCTCGCCGGCATCGTCTCCCGGCTCGACCACCTCGTCGAGCTGGGCGTCACCGCGCTGTACCTCACGCCCGTCTTCGAGGCGCGCACCAATCACCGCTACGACGCCGTGGACTACTTCCGGATCGACCACCGCCTCGGCACCCTCGACGACTTCCGGCGGTTCCTGTCCGCCGCGCACGATCGCGGCATCCGCGTCGTCCTGGACGGCGTCTTCAACCATGCCGGGGTCGGGCACGCCGCCTTCCGCGACATCGTCGAGCGGGAGGAGGAGTCCCGGTGGGTCAACTGGTTCTCGGTCGAGGGCTTCCCCGTCGTCTCCCACCCCGTCCCGAACTACCGCACGTGCTCCGGCTGCTGGTACCTGCCGAAGTGGAACGTGCACAATCCGGAGGTGCGGGCGCACCACCTCGCCGTCGCCCGTCACTGGATCGCGGAGGGCATCGACGGATGGAGGCTCGACGTGCCGTACTTCGTCCAGCGCGGCTTCTGGCGGCAGTTCCGGGAGGTCGTGAAGGGTGAGAGCGACGACCTGTACATCGTCGCCGAGGAGTGGCGCGATCCGGACGAGTGGCTGCGCGGCGACATGGCCGACGGGACGATGAACTACACGCTGCGGGATCTCATCCTGGGCTTCACCGCCGATGGGAGCATCGACGCGTACGCCTTCGCTGCGGGCGTCGAGGCACTGCATGCCCGCATCCCCGAGCCGGCGCGCCCCGCGATGCTCAACCTGCTCGGCAGCCACGACACCGAGCGCGTCCTGACGCGGCACGGAGACGACGTGCCGGCACTCCTGTGCGCCTACGCCCTGCTGTTCGCCGCGCAGGGGGCACCCATGATCTACTACGGCGACGAGGTCGGCCTCCGCGGAGCGAACGATCCGGGCTGCCGCGGAGGCATGGTCTGGGACACGGCCCGCTGGGAGCCCGCCATCCACGAGGCGGTCGTCCGCTGGACGTCGCTCCGCCGCCGGCTCGAATCGCTCCGCCGGGGAGCGCAGCGCGTCGTGGCCCTCGCCCCCGATGTCGTCGCCGTCACGCGGGCGCACGCCGACGAGGTGACTGTCGTGGTGGTGAACCGCGGCACCGCCGCCTTCGCGATGACACGCGACGAAGCCGAGCGGCACGGTCTGCGATTCGTCGGCGAGGACGGCCTCCGGGTACCCGGGCGGGGTAGCGTCGTCTCCGTGGACGGAGTGATCGAATGAAGACGGGACGCGTGACGATGCGCGATGTCGCCGCGCGCGCGAACGTCTCCAAGACGGCCGTATCGCTCGCCTTCAACGACTCGTCGCGCCTCTCCGAGTCGACGCTCCAGCACATCCTCGCGACCGCCAGCGAGATGGGCTATGCGCAGGACCCGGCGGCTCGGATGCTGCGGACCCGCCGCACGAACAGCCTGGGGCTGCTCCTTCCGCAGCAGCTCGACCGAGTGCTCGAGAACCCGTACTACTCGCAGTTCCTGCAGGGCGTCGGGCAGACCTGCAATCAGGAGGGATACACGCTCCTCCTGGCGCCGCCCCTGCGGGGATCCATGCTCAAGAGCATCCCCTACGCCGCGGTCGACGGCTTCATCGTCAGCGGACTCGAGTACGACAGGGGAGAGGTCAGTGCGCTCCGCCAGCGCGGCATCCCGTTCGTCCTCGTCGACAGCGAGGAGCACGAGGGAGTCGCCTCGGTCGAGATCGACGACGCGGCGGGGATGGAGACGCTCGTGCGCCACCTCCTCGATCTCGGTCATCGCCAGATCGGCATCGCGGCGCTCGAGACGGGTGACGAAGGCCCCTGGGAGTCCTGGCGCGGGCCGGTGCTCCGGCGGATGCAGGGAGCCGTCGCGGCCCTGCGTGCGGGGGGAATCGACGTGGACGCGCCCGGGATCCATGTCGTCCAGGTGGCCTGCACCCGCGAAGGCGGCAAGAGCGCATTCGACGAGCTCTGGTCGGCGCCGGAGCGCCCGACGGCCATCGTCGCGTTCAGCGACGTCATCGCGCTCGGCGTCCTCGACGCGGCGAAGCAGGCCGGAGTGGCGGTGCCGGCCGACCTGTCTGTGACGGGGTTCGACGACCTCACCGAGGCGCAGTGGTCGCAGCCCTCGCTCACGACCGTGCGGCAGCCGATCGCGAGCAAGGGGAGGCTGGCGGCGGAGTTCCTCGTGGAGGCGATCGCCGCCGACGAGGGCGCGGTGACGCGGCGTCAGCACAGGCTGCACACGACGCTGCTCGTCCGCGAGTCGGCCGCGGCGCCGCGGCCGGCCTGACCGGCGCCGCCCTACAGCGCCGGCGTCCGGGGCGGAGGCGTGCGCCGCGCCCCCGTCGCCTCGAACGCGCGGGCGAGGCCGAGGAGCAGGGTGTCGTCGTAGGCGCGACCGGCGAACGTGAGGCCGACGGGCATCCCGGTGTCGGCCATCGTCCCCATGGGCACCGTCACGGTCGGGACGCCGAGATGGCGGATGGCGAGGTTGCCGTTCGCGACCCAGACCCCGTTGCGCCACCCGAGGTCGGCGGATGCGGGGTCCACGTCCATGTCGGCGGGTGCGACATCGGCCATCGCGGGGAAGACGACGGCGTCGAGGGCGAGGTCGTCCATCCACGCCTCCAGGTCGATGCGGCGCGTCTCCTCGAGCCCGCGGACGCCGTCCGCGAGCGAGGGGATGTCGGTGAACGCCGCCACGGGGTGCTCCCGCACGTGCGCGGGGTAGGCTGCGATGTCGTCGTCGAACCCCGTGTACCGGTCGGGGAGCGCCCCGTCGGGATGCGGGAAGATGCGCGCCCCGTCGACGCCGTCGAGCGAGGGGATGGCCGGGTCGCCGTTGGCGCGCAGGAAGTCGTCCCACGCCCAGGCCGAGAGATCGACGATCTCGCGTCGCAGGTACTCGGGCGAGACGAGCCCGCGCGTCGCGATCGTCGGCGCGCCAGGGCGGTCGCCCTCGTAGTTGGTCACGAGCGGGAAGTCGACCTCGACGACCGTCGCGCCCGCGGCCTCGAGGTCGGCGCGGGCCGCCTGCCAGAGGGCGATGACCGAGGCGCGTGTCTCGATACGCGTGCCGGTCGGCCCGCCGATCCCGACTCCGGCCGGCACGTCGGGCTCGCCGCCCACGTACATGCGCGGGATGCCCAGGGTGCGGCCGGCGAGGTCTCCCTCGATCGCGAGGTACGAGGGGGGACGGACGGCCGATGCCGCGGGGATCCCGACCCATGGCTGGGCGCGCCAGAAGTCGCCGCGCACGTCCGGATCGTCGGCGACGACGACGTCGAGCACCGCGAGGAGGTCGGCGACCGTGCGGGTGTGCGGCACGACGACGTCCATGGTCGGGACCAGCGGCCAGTTGCCGCGCACCGAGATGACGCCGCGCGACGGCGTGTACGCGACGAGCGCGTTGCACGACGCGGGGGCGCGGCCGCTCGACCAGGTCTCCTCGCCGAGCCCGAAGGCGGCGAAGCTCGCGGCCGTCGCCGTGCCCGAGCCGTTGGACGACCCCGAGCCGAAGGCGCTCGTGAGGTATGCCGCGTTGTAGGGGCTCTCCGCCCGGCCGTAGAGGCCGCGCTGCATGCCGCCGTTCGCCATCGGCGGCATGTTCGTGAGGCCGAGGCAGATGGCGCCGCCGTCGCGGAGGCGCTCGATCGTGAAGGCGTCGCGCTGTGCGGCGAGGTCGCCGAAGGCGGGGCTGCCGGCGGCCGCGGTGAGACCCCGTACGAGGTAGCTGTCCTTCGCCGTGTACGGGATGCCGTCGAGCGGCCCGCGCGTCTCGCCCGCGGCCCGCCGTGCGTCGGATGCCCGGGCCTCGGCGAGCGCCTCGGGATTGCGCACGACGACCGCGTTCAGAGCGGTCTGCGTCCCCGGCGCGTCGAAGGCGTCGATGCGCGCGAGGTACGCCTCGACGAGCTCGACGGCCGTGGCGCGGCCGTCGGCGAGGGCGGTCTGCAGGTCGGCGATCGACGCCTCGTGCACGGAGATCACGGTGCCACCGCCGGCTGCTGCTGCGTGATGCAGTGGATGCCGCCGCCGCGTGCGAAGATCTCGCGCGCGTCGACCGTGACGACCCGGCGGCCAGGGTACACGCGCTCGAGCACCTCGCGGGCTCGGCCATCCGCCTCCGGCTCGCCGAAGCCGCACGCGACGACGCCGTCGTTGACGACGAGGTGGTTGACGTAGCTCCAGTCGACGAAGCCGCCGTCGTCGCCCGAGCCGTCGCGCAGCGTCGCGGGCGCCGGCAGGTCGACGATCTCGAAGGAACGGCCCGCGGCATCCGTCTGGGTCTCGAGGTGCGCGCGCAGTGCGCGCGTGACGGCGTTGTCGGGATGGGCGGGGTCGCGCTGGTCGTGCAGCAGCAGCACGCCGGGCGAGGGGAGCGCCGCGACGATGTCGACGTGGCCGTTCGTGCCGAACTCGTCGTAGTCGCGCGTGAGGCCGCGGGGCAGCCAGACGACCTTCTCGGCGCCGAGGGTGCGCGCGAACTCGGCCTCGACGCGGGCGCGGTCGGCGTAGGGGTTCCGGCGCGGGTCGAGCTGCACGGTCTCGGTCGCGAGCACGGTGCCCTCGCCGTCGACTTGGATGCCGCCGCCCTCGTTGACGAGCACGGAGCTGACGAGCTCAGCGCCCGCGGCGGCGCCGACGAGGCGGCCGTGCTCGGCCGAGAGCCGCCACTGCGCCCACGCGGGGGCGCCCCATCCGTTGAAGATCCAGTCGACGGCGCCCAGCACGCCGGGTCGCTCGTCGTCGACGACGAAGGTGGGGCCGGAGTCGCGCATCCAGAACTCGTCGACAGGGGCCTCGAGGATGTCGATGTGCGCACCGAGCATGCGGCGCGCACGGGCGGCCTCGCCCGGATCGACGACCATCGTGACGGGCTCGAACTCTGCCACGGCGTGGGCGACGGCCGTCCACGCGGCGTAGCCCGCCTCACGCTCGGACGCTTCGTCTCCGAGCGTGATCCCCTCACGGGGGAAGGCCATCCAGGTGCGCTCGTGTCGAGCCGTCTCCGCAGGCATCCGCCAGGTCATCGTCGCTCCTCCGCTCTTATTGATCAGGCGATCAATAAGTCGATTGTGACGTTAGGGTGGGGCCATGTCAAGAGATCGGCCGCGCACGAGGGCGCCTCGGCGGTCGCCCGACGAGCGCCGCGCGCAGATCGCCGACGTCGCGCGCGCGATCGCCGTCGCCGACGGGCTCTCGGCCGTCACCCTGCGTGCCGTCGCGAAGCGCGCAGGGGTGGCGCCCGCGCTCGTCGCGCACTACGAGCCGGCCATGGATGTGCTCGTCGCGCGCGTGTTCGCGGGCATCGTGGCGGACGAGCTCGAGGAGGTCGCCGGCCTCGCCGCGGGCCTCGCTCCCCGCGCCGCGCTCGAGGCGATCATCGCGACCCTGCTCGGCGGAGCGCGGGCCGACGTCACGGCGGTGTGGGTCGAGGCGTGGGCGCTCGGCCGCCGCAGCGAGGCGCTCGCCGCGGAGGTGCGCGCCCAGATGGACGCCTGGGCCGCCCTCCTGCGCGGCGTCATCGAGGCGGGCGTCGCGACGGGCGACTTCTCCGTCGACGACGCGGGCGCCGCCGCCTGGCAGCTGCTCGGCATGATCGACGGCCTGGGCGCCCAGGCACTCGTGCGCTGGGGCGGCGCGGGCGAGCGCTCCGAGCTGCTGCTCCGCGCCGCCGAGGGGATGCTCGGGGTGCGGCGCGGGGGATAGGTCCTGATGGCGACGACTCGCGGCAACAGCAGGAGGACTGCCCCGTCACCCCTCGTACACGGTCCGCCCCCCGATGACCGTCCGCACGACGCGTGCGCGGAGAAGCGCGTCAGGTCCCTCGGCGAACGGGTCGACGTCGAGCACGGCGAAGTCGGCGGCGTGGCCCGCGGCGATCCGCCCTCGCCACGCGCCGTCGCCCGTCGACGCCGCGGCGTCGCGCGTCGCGTGCGCGATCGCGCGCTCGAGGGGCAGGGCGAGGTGCGGATGGACGGCCGCGCTCGCCGGGTCGAGGGCCGATGCCCGCGTGGCGGCGACGTACATGTTCGCGAGCGCCTCGTGGGGTGCCGTGGGGGCATCCGTCGAGAACGCGAGCAGGGCGCCGGCATCCTCGAACTCGGGCCACGCGAACGCCCGGTCGACGCGCTCGTCGCCCAGCTGCGCCGCCCAGTTCGCGAAGATCGCGGGGTCGGCGTGCACGGGCTGCATCGACGCCGTGACCCCGAGCCGCGCCATCCGCTCGGCCGTGCCGGGAGCCGCGTACTCGAGGTGCTCGATGCGGTGGCGCCGCGGCCGGTCGCCGTTCACGGCGGCGGCGTGCTCGATCGCGTCGAGCGCGAGGGTGCTCGCGGCGTCGCCGATGGCGTGCAGGGCGATCTGCAGGCCCGCGGCGTCGGCCGCCGCGACGACGGGCAGCAGGTGCTCGGCCGGCCAGATCGGCGCGGCGTTCGCGCCGTCGGCGTACGGATGGCACATGGCCGCCGTGCACGCGTCGATCGTGCCGTCGAGCACGAGCTTGATGCCGACGACGCGCACGCCGGCGTGCTCGACCCGGGCGAGCTCGACGGCGTGGGCGACCTGCGCGAGGTTCCCGGCGTCGTCGCCCGTGTTCGCCACGAACCAGTGCGCCGCGATGCGCAACGGCTGCGCGCCGCGCGCCGACGCCCGTCCGAGCGCGGAGAGGCCGTGCTCGTCGAACGCCATGTCGACGGCTCCGACGACTCCCGAGGCGAGGTACGCCGCGACGACGCGGTCCACGGCGGCGTCGCGCTGGGCATCCGTCGTCGTGGCGTCGCGGTGCGCCCATGCGTACTGCACGGCCGCCGTCTCGTAGAGCATGCCCGTCGCCTCGCCGTCGGCGTCGCGCTCGATGCGGCCGCCGATGGGGTCGGGCGTGTCGCGCGTGATGCCGAGCTCGGCCAGGGCCGCCGTGTTCACCCAGCACGAGTGGTAGTCGTTCGCGTCGAGGTAGACGGGGATGTCGGCGACGGCGGCGTCGATCATGGCCGCCGTGGGCGCGCCCCCCGGGATGCTGTCGAACAGCCAGCCCCGGCCGCGCAGCACGCCGTCGGCCGCCGGGCGTGCGGCGCGCAACCGCGCCTGGATCTCGTCGAGCGAGCGCGCGTCCGTGAGCCCCACCTGGCCGAGCGCGTCGCCCATCATGAGCAGATGCGTGTGCGCGTCGGTGAAGCCGGGGAGCACGACGCGGCCCGCGAGGTCGACCGTCTCGTCGGCGGGCGGTGCATCGGCTGCCGAGCCCACGTACGCGAAGCGCGCGTCCTCGACCACGACGGCCTCGGCCCATCCGGGCTCGTCGGCCGTGAGGACGCGGGCGTTGCGGTACAGGACGCGGGTCATGCGGACTCCTTCTCGGGGGTGGCGTGCCCAGGGGCGACGGCGGACGACGTCGTGCGGGCGGAGCGCTCGAGGCGCGTGGAGAGGCGGGCGATGGCAGCGGCGGGGACGGCGAGCACGAAGCTCGCGACGCCGAGCGCCACGGCGAAGCCCTGGTAGCCGAGGGCGCCGACGAGAGCGGCGCCGATGACGGGTGTCAGGGCGGAGCCGACGAGGTAGACGGCGAGGAGCGGGCCCGACCAGCGGCCGTCCGCGTCGAGCGCGGCCGACGTCGACACGAAGTACATGAAGGCGATCGCGTACACGGTGTTCCAGGCGACGAACACGACGATGAAGGCGGTCGGGTCGGTCGTGAACCCCTCTGCGATCTTGAGCGCTCCGCCCGCGGCGAGCAGGATCGCGAGGGGCGCGGCGCGGCCGAGCCGGTCCCCGACGACCATGAGCAGGAGCGACCCGACGAGCCCGCCCGCGGTCGCGCCGCTCAGCGCGAGTCCGAGGCCCTCAGGCGAGAGGGAGGCCTGGTCGGCGCCCATGACGCCCGCCATGGCCCACAGGGAATCCTCGCTCGCCGCCCACAGTGCGAAGACGGCGAGCAGGCCGAAGCCCGCGAGCGTCACGCCGCGCGAGCGCGCGGGAGACGTGCGCAGTGCGCCGGTCGGCGGCACCTCGATGGGCATCGCCTCCGCGACGGCGGCGGCCGCCTGCGGCGCCACGACGGGTGCGGCGGGCAGCCAGGCGGAGATGAGGAGGCCGATCACGCTGAAGAGAGCGAGCGCGCCGAACACGTCGACGGGAGCGAGCCCCACGAGCGGGATGACCGCGAGCACGATCGTGATGACGCCGCGGTTCGCGAGCCCGTTGAACCCCGCGACGCGGTCGGGGTTGCGGAACGCCGCCAGCGCCGCGCCCGAGGCGGCGACCGCGCCGCCGGCGCCGACGCCTCCGACGAGGAGTCCCGGGAGGATGAGCGCGGGGACGAGGGCGGCGACCCCGAAGCCGGCCGCGCCGACCGCGAGGCCGAGGCGCGCGACGGCCCGCCTGCGCACGCCGGCGCACAGCGGTGCGATCGCGAGCCCCGTGACGGCGGTGAGGAGGAGGGCGGCCGTGACGAGCCAGCTCGCGGCGAGCACGTCGATCCCGAGGCCCGTCTGCGCGGCGGTGATCATGTACGGCGACAGGTTGACGCCGAGGTAGCCGGCGATGCCGATGGCGAAGGTGGCGGAGGCGGTGGGGAGGCGGAGGGGGACGCGGGTTCCGAGATCGGTCATGGAGGACTCCGGGAGGGCGGGGCACGACGGTGTGCGCGGACGGCGGGGTGGAGCTCGGGCGCCGGGGTGAGGCGCGGCGATCGAAAACGAACGGTATTCGTAAACGAACGGTGATCGTTATTATGCACAGGGGAGGGGTCGCGCGGAAGACCCCCCTGTTTCCGGGATGTTTCCGCCGTCAGATGAGCGAGGTCGCATGGCACGTCCGTCCCACCCGCTGCTGTCGCCCGAGATCATCGGCGACGCGGGCCTCGCGCTGTCGGCGGCCGGCGAGCCGTTCGGCGTCAACGCCATCGCCCGCCGCCTGGGGGTCCGCCCCTCGTCGCTCTACAACCACGTGGACGGCATGGACGGCATCCTCGAGCTCATGCGCGGACGGCTCGTCGAGGCCTACAGCGTCGCGCCGGACGGGAAGGCATGGGACGTCTTCGTGCGCGAGCTGCTGCGCACGCAGCGGCGCATGTACGCGGACCACCCCCAGCTCGTCCCCCTGCTCGTCGGGAAGACGATCACGAGCCCCGCCGTCATCGCGTCGTACGACGATCTCGCCACCGTGCTCGTCGACGGCGGCTTCGCCGACGACGAGGTGCTCTCGCTCATCGCCGTCATCGACGCCTTCGCGATCGGCTTCGGTCTCGACCTCGCGTCGCCGGACGACGTCTGGCAGCCCGACGGCGAGACGCGCACCCTCGGCCGGCTCCTCGACGGCGCGGAACGCGGCCGTGCGCGGTCGGACCGGATGTTCGAGCTCGGCGCCGACCTCCTCCTCGCGTCCCTGCGCGCACGCCTCGCGCGCTGACGCGCCCGGGAAGGGCGTTCACCCCTCGGTAACCTGGCCCCGAGACGATGGCATCGCTCGTGACGACGCCACACCCGGAGGCATGTTGACCGACATCGCGGCGGCGCAGAGCGCCGTGCTCGACCGCGGGGAGGCCGCGGCGCCCGAGCGCACCCTCATCGACATCCTGCACGCGACGGCGGCGGCCCATCCCGACGCCTCGGCGATCGAGGATGCGGACGGAGCCCTCAGCTACCGGGAGCTCGTCGACGCCGTCGCGCGCACGGCGGAGCGCCTCCATGCGGCGGGCGTGCGGCGCGGCGACCGCGTGGGCGTGCGGATGGCCTCGGGCACGGCAGAGCTCTACATCTCCATCCTCGGCGTGCTCGCGGCGGGCGCCGCGTACGTGCCCGTCGATGCCGACGACCCGCAGGAGCGCGCCGACCTCGTCTTCGGCGAGGCGCACGTGCGCGGCGTGCTCACGGGCGACGGCCGATTCGAGCAGGGCGAGCCGACCCGCGGAGCCGACGAGCTGCCGCCGACGACCGACGACGACGCGTGGATCATCTTCACCTCCGGCTCGACGGGAACGCCCAAGGGCGTCGCCGTGACGCACCGCTCGGCGGCGGCGTTCGTCGACGCCGAGGCGCGACTGTTCCTCCAGGACGAGCCGCTCGGGCCCGGCGACCGCGTGCTCGCCGGCCTCTCCGTCGCGTTCGATGCGTCATGCGAGGAGATGTGGCTCGCGTGGCGTCATGGCGCCTGCCTCGTGCCGGCGCCGCGATCGCTCGTCCGATCGGGCTCCGACCTCGGGCCGTGGCTCCTCGGCCACGGCATCACGGCCGTCTCGACCGTGCCGACCCTCGCGTCGCTGTGGCCCTCCGACACGATCGAGAACGTGCGCCTGCTCATCTTCGGCGGCGAGGCCTGCCCGCCCGAGCTCGTCGCCCGGCTCGCCGGCGAGGGCCGCGAGCTCTGGAACACCTACGGCCCGACCGAGGCGACCGTCGTCGCGTGTGCGGCGCTCATGAGCGAGGGCGAGCCCGTGCGCATCGGCCTGCCCCTCGAGGGATGGCGCCTCGCCGTCGTCGACGCGGACGGCCATCCGGTCGCGGCCGGCGAGCCGGGCGAGCTCATCATCGGCGGCGTCGGGCTCGCGCGCTACCTCGACCCCGAGAAGGACGCCGAGAAGTACGCCCCCATGCCGACCCTCGGATGGGATCGGGCCTACCGCTCGGGCGACATGGTGCGCTTCGAGCCGGAGGGCCTGCTGTTCCAGGGCCGCGTCGACGACCAGGTGAAGGTCGGCGGGCGCCGCATCGAGCTGGGCGAGGTGGAGGCGGCGCTGCACGACCTTCCCGGCGTGACGGCGGCCGCCGTCGCCGTGCGCAAGACGGCGGCGGGGGTGGCCATCCTCGTCGGGTACCTCGAGGCGTCCGCCGACTTCGACCGGTCCGAGGCGCGCACGCTCCTCGCCGACCGCCTCCCCGCGCCGCTCATCCCGACGCTCGCCGTCATCGACGAGCTGCCCATCCGCACATCGGGCAAGGTCGACAAGAACGCCCTCCCGTGGCCGCTCGCCGACGCGGGGGAGACCGCGGAGGGCCTCGACGCCGACGTCGCCTGGCTCGCCGCGCACTGGCAGGCGGTCCTCGGCATCCCGGTGACCGACGAGGACGCCGACTTCTTCGACCTGGGCGGTGGTTCGCTCGCCGCCGCGCAGCTCGTCACGCTGATCCGCGAGACGGCGCCGGAGTTCACGGTCGCCGACGTATACGGCCATCCGCGCCTCGCGGCGATGGCCGAGGCGGCGCTCGACACGGTCGACCCCGACGCGGCATCGGGGTACAGCACCCCCGCGCCCACGCCGCGCGCGACGCAGTGGGCGCAGACGCTGGTCGGCGTCCCGCTGTTCATCCTCACGGGAGCGCGCTGGCTCGTGTACGCGCTCACGGCGTCGACGCTGCTCTCGCTCGTGCCGGGGTTCGAGGCGCTGCCCGTCATCGACTGGTGGTGGACGCTCGCGGGGCTCGTCCTGCTCGCCACGCCGTTCGGCCGGATGGCCCTGGGCGCGCTGTTCGCGCGGGCGCTCCTCGCCGGCGTCAGGCCGGGCGACTACCGTCGCGGCGGCGCCGTGCACCTGCGGCTCTGGCTCGCGGAGAAGGTCACCGACCAGATCGACCCCGTCGGGCTCGCCGGCGCCCCGTGGGTGACGTACTACGCCCGCGCCCTCGGCGCGAAGATCGGCCGCGACGTCGACCTGCACACGATGCCGCCCGTCACGGGCATGCTCGAGGTCGGCTCGGGGGCCGCGATCGAGCCCGAGGTCGACCTGTCGGGCTACTGGATCGACGGCGAGACGGTGCGCATCGGCGGCATCCGCATCGGCGCCGGCGCGACGATCGGCGCGCGCTCGACGCTCGCCCCCGGCACGAAGGTCGGGCAGGGAGCGGAGGTGGGGCCGGGCTCGGCCGTCTTCGGCCGTGTGCGGGCGGGGCAGCACTGGGCGGGGTCGCCCGCCGTGCGCTCGGGCGCCGCCACGAGGGGATGGCCCGACGCGCGTCCGCCGGCACGGCGCCGCCACCTCGCGCTCTACGCCGCGTCGTCGCTGGGGCTCGCGCTGCTGCCCGTGGTCTCGTTCGCCGTGGGGGGCCTCGTGCTCGCCGCGGGGATGCGCGGCGCCGCGACGCTCGCCGACGCCGCGCTCGCCGCCTTCGCCCTCCTCGTGCCCGCTGTGCTCGCGACGGGGCTCTTCTTCGCGGGTGCGGTCGTCGTGCTCGTGCGGCTGCTGTCGATCGGCCTGCGCCAGGGCACGTACCCCGTCCGCAGCCGGACGGCATGGCAGGCGTGGACGATCGAGCGCCTGCTCGACTCGGCCCGCACCATCCTCTTCCCGATCTACTCGAGCCTCTTCACGCCCGTGTGGCTGCGGCTGCTCGGCGCGAAGGTGGGGCGCAACGTCGAGGCGTCGACGGTGCTCCTCCTCCCGTCGATGACGACGATCGACGACGGCGCGTTCCTCGCGGACGACACCATGGTGGCGTCCTACGAGCTGCGGGGCGGATGGCTGCGCATCGCGCCGGCGCGGATCGGCAAGCGCGCTTTCCTCGGCAACTCGGGGATGGCCGCCGCGGGCCACCGCGTGCCGAAGGACGGGCTCGTCGCGGTGCTGTCGGTCGCACCCGTCAAGGCCAAGGCGGGGTCGAGCTGGCTCGGGTCGCCGCCCGTGCGCCTGCGGCGCATCGTGGCCGACGTCGACGAGTCGCGCACGTTCCGGCCCCCCACCCGCCTGCGCGTCGCGCGGACGCTGTGGGAGCTCTGCCGGTTCGTCCCCGTCGTCGCGACGTGCGCGCTCGGGCTCGGCGTGCTGTTCGCGTTCCTCGCCCTCGTCTCGTGGATCGGCGTCCTCGCGACGCTCCTCGTCTCGGGAGCCGTCATGCTCCTCGCGGGCGCGGTCGCCGCGCTCGTCTCCACCGCCGCGAAGTGGGCCATCGTCGGACCCATCCGCGCGGGGGAGCAGCCGCTGTGGTCGAGCTTCGTGTGGCGCACGGAGGTGTCCGACACGTTCGTCGAGATGCTCGCGGCGCCGTGGTTCGCCGGCCCCGCGTCGGGGACGCCGGCGCTCGCCCTGTGGCTGCGCACCCTGGGAGCCCGCATCGGGCGCGGAGTGTGGTGCGAGAGCTACTGGCTGCCCGAGCCCGATCTCGTCGATCTGGGAGACGGATCGACCGTGAACCGGGGGTGCGTCGTGCAGACGCACCTGTTCCATGATCGGATCATGAGCATGGACACCGTCACCCTCGAAGCCGGCGCCACCCTCGGCCCCCACAGCGTGATCCTCCCTGCCGCGTCGATCGGAGCGCACGCGACCGTCGGACCCGCGTCGCTCGTCATGCGCGGCGAGGCCGTGCCCGTGGGCAGCCGGTGGAGCGGCAACCCGATCGGCCCGTGGCGGGCCGTCAAGGTGCGGTCGTACCAGGCGTCGTGACGTCGGAACGCATGAACCAGGCGCAGGGAGCCGACGACTACACGCCGCAGGCGGGCGATGTGCGCTACCGCGTGCGTCGCTACGACCTGGAGCTCGACTACCGCATCGCGACGAACCGGCTCGCGGGCACGGCGCAGATCGAGCTCGAGACGCTCGTCGCGACGGACGCCGTCGAGTTCGACCTGGTGGGCCTGCGCGTGGCGTCGGTGCGCGTGCGCGGCCGTCGCGGCGCGCGGCACCGGCACACTGACCGGCGTGTGCGGGTGGCGCTCGGCGAGGTCGTGCCGGCCGGCACGACCCTGCAGATCCGCATCGACTACGCCGGTGCGCCCAAGCCGCGGCGTTCGCGCTGGGGGCTCATCGGCTGGGAGGAGCTCGCCGACGGCGTCATCGTCGCGGGACAGCCCACGGGAGCCCCCACCTGGTTCCCGTGCAACGACCGGGTCGACGACAAGGCCCGCTACCGCATCGCGCTCGCATGCGACGAGAACTACCGCGTCGAGGCGACGGGCCGCCGCGTGCGCGCGACGACCCGCTCGGGGCGCACGACGCACGTCTTCGAGGAGGACGTGCCGACCTCGACCTATCTCGTGACGGCGCAGATCGGCCGGTACGCGTCGCGCGCGATCGGCGAGACGGCCGCCGGCGTGCCGGTGACCGTCGCCCATCCGCCCGAGCTGCGCGCGCGCGTCGACGCCGACACCGCGGTCGTGCCGCGCATCCTCGACACGTTCGAGCGCGCGTTCGGGCCGTACCCGATGTCGACGTGCCGGCTCGTCGTGACGGCCGATGAACTCGAGATCCCGCTCGAGGCGCAGGGGATGGCCGTCTTCGGCGCCAACCACATGGACGGCCGCGGCGGCTCGGAGCGCCTCGTCGCGCACGAGCTCGCGCACCAGTGGTTCGGCAACAGCGTGGGGGTCGAGCGGTGGCGCGACATCTGGCTCAACGAGGGCTTCGCCTGCTACGCGGAGTGGATCTGGTCGGAGGAGCGGGGCGGGCCCTCCGCCGAGGCCATGGCGCGTTCGCATCACGCGCGCCTGCGCTTCCTCCGGAAGGACCTCGTCCTCGCCGACCCTGGCCCCGACGACATGTTCGACGACCGCGTCTACAAGCGGGGCGCGCTCGCGCTGCACGCCCTGCGCACGACGATCGGCGACGACGACTTCTTCGGGCTGCTGCGCGAGTGGAGCGGCGCGCATCGCCATGGCACCGCGACGACCG
Organism: Microbacterium gilvum; assembly: GCF_039543865.1. Classification (NCBI taxonomy): domain Bacteria; kingdom Bacillati; phylum Actinomycetota; class Actinomycetes; order Micrococcales; family Microbacteriaceae; genus Microbacterium; species Microbacterium gilvum. The sequence continues at coordinate 250,096 of NZ_BAABKO010000005.1, forward strand.
CTGACTTCGAGGCCGTCGCAGGGGAGTCGCTGCGCCCCTGGCTGCACGAGACCGCGCTGCCGCCCCTGCCCACCCGTCGCTGACCGCTGTCGCGGTACGGACTCAGTTCGCCGCCACGGCGACGGCCGCGGCGTGCGGGCCGTCGAGCGCGAGGTCGTGCACGACGTAGGCACGCCCGTCGAGGGTGGCGCGCCATCCGCCCTCGCCGCGCGCGAAGACCACGGCATCGGGGTCGACGCGCAGCCCGCGGCCGTCGGCCTTCAGCACGGCCTCGACGCGCGTCCAGTGCTGCAGCGGGTCCTCGCCGGGCGGGACGGCCACGGCCGGCGAGAGCCGCAGCGGCCGGTCCTCGACATCGACGCCCACAGCGCGGTCTGCCACGGCGGCGAGGGAGCCGCCCGAGGCGTGCGAGACGCTGGCGAAGCGCCCGTCCGCCAGCAGCGGCGCGCCGTGGCGGCGCCCGCAGTCGGGGCAGACGGCCGCCGTGACGGTGACGTCGCCGACGAGCGCGCGCAGCGCCTCACGCCCGCGCGCGAAACGGTCAGCGCGCGATCGCTCCCACCACACGGCCGCGTGGAAAGCGGCGCAGGGGGCGGCGAGGATCGGCACGCCGTCACGCTACCGTGCCCGCTAGCGTGGGCGTCATGACCGATGCCACGACGCGACCGGGAGTCGCCGGACGACTGTCGCGCATGATCCGGATCGAGACCGTGTCGGCCGCGTGGGCCGAGCGCGGCCACGGCGCGTTCCACGCCTTCCGGGCGCTGCTCGACGAGCTCTATCCGCGCATCGCGGAGAACCTCGAGGCCGAGCAGGTCGGCGAGCTCGGGCTGCTCTACCGCTGGCGCGGCACGGGCTCCCGCGACCCCATCGTGCTCATGGCGCACCTCGATGTCGTCCCGGCGGACGAAGGACACGGGTGGTCGCACCCTCCCTTCGAGGGACGGATCGCGGACGGCATCGTGCACGGGCGCGGAGCGCTCGACGACAAGGGGCCCCTCATCGTCATCCTCGAGGCCGTCGAGAACCTCCTCGCGGCGGGGTTCGCACCCTCGCGCGACGTCTACCTCTCCTTCGGCGGCGACGAGGAGACCGACGGCACGGCCGCGCAGGCGATCGTCGCGGTCCTGGGGGAACGAGGCGTCCGCCCCGCGTTCGCGATCGACGAGGGCGGCGCGGTCGTCGATCGCCCGCTGCCGTTCCTCGCGGGTGAGGCCGCCATGGTGGGGCTCGGCGAGAAGGGCATCATGATGGCGCGTCTGCAGACGACGTCGCCGGGAGGGCACGCCTCGGCGCCGCCCCGCACGACCGCGACGACGCGGATGGCGCGCGCCCTCTCGCGGCTGGAGCCGAACCCGTTCCCCGCTCGCCTGCCCGCCTCCATCCGGGACATGCTCGCGGCCTTCGTCCCGCGGGCGACCGGCCCGTCGCGGCTGCTGCTGCGGGTTCTGACCGGTGCGCCCTGGCTCACGGCGCGCGTGTTCGCGCGTCTCGGCGGGGAGCCGGCCGCCCTCGTGCACACCACGGTCGCCGCGACCGTCCTGGAGGGCGGGACGGCCATGAACGTGCTCGCCCCGCGCGTCGAGGCGACCCTCAACCTGCGCATCGCTCCGGGGGAGACGGTCGCGACGACGACCGCGCGCCTGCGCCGTGCCATCCGCGACCCCGAGGTCGGGATCGAGGTGCTGTCGGGCTCCGACCCGTCGCCGGAGTCGTCGGTCGACGGCGAGGGCTTCCGCGCGATCGAGCGGGCGGTGGGCGTCGCGTATCCGGGCGCCGTGACGGCGCCGTACCTCATGATGCAGGCGACCGACTCGCGGTTCCTGCACCGGCACGTCGCCGACGTCTACCGCTTCGCACCGCTGCGGATGTCGGCGGCGCAGCGCGCGAGCATCCACGGTCTCGACGAGCACGTCTCGGTCGAGAGCCTGGAACGGGGCGAGGTCTTCTACCGCGCGCTCCTGGAGGACGTCGCGGGGTGAGTCGCGGCCCTCGCGCCGCGACCGCGCGCGGGCGTATCGTTGCAGGATCGTGCCCGAGATCATCCGCCCCTACCGTCCCGACGACCGTGAGGACCTCGGCGACGTGTGCGTGCGGACGGCGGCGGCGGGCGCCGACGCGACCGGGATGCTCACCGACGACGCCCTGTGGCCGGCGCTCTTCCTGTACCCGTACGTCGACCGCCATCCCGATCTCGCCTTCACTGTCGAGCGAGACGGCCGGCCGGCCGGCTACATCGTGTGCGCTCCCGACACGGCCGAGTTCGAGACGTGGTTCCGAGACGAGTGGTGGCCAGCCCACACCGAGCGCTGGCCGCACGCGGGCGACGCGTTCGGTCGCGAGGCCGACCTCGTCCGCTACGCGTACGGCCGCGGCCCCGCCGCGACCGCGTACGCGGCGCGCCATCCCGCCCACCTCCACATCGACCTCCTGCCCGAGGTGCAGGGGCGCGGATGGGGCAGGCGCCTCGTCGACGCCCTCGTCGCCGAGCTGCGCACGCGCGGCGTCCCCGGCGTCCACCTCGCCGCCGACCCCGCGAACACGGGCGCCGTCGCGTTCTACGAGCGGCTCGGGTTCGACCGCGTCGCGGAGGAGACGGCGTCCGCCGTGTTCGTCCGCGCCATCGCCTGAGCGCCTCGCGCCGCCCCTGCGGGAGCGGTGCGTCGTCTGCCGGAAACACGGTCGGGATAGTGTGAAGCGGTAGGTGCACGACGAGCAGGAGGCGGCTGATGACGGAACTCGCGATGGGCGCGGACGCGTGACGGACGAACGGCGACGCGGGGGGAAGGCGATCGCCTCGTTCCTCGTCATCGGCGCGTTCGCCGGCTTCCTGTCCGGCCTCTTCGGCGTCGGCGGCGGCACCGTGATCGTGCCGCTCCTCGTCCTCCTCGTCGGCTTCACGCAGCGCTTCGGCACGGGCACCTCGTCCGCCGCGATCATCCCCACGGCCGTCGTCGGCGTGATCTCCTACGCGATCAACGGCGACGTCGACTGGATCGCCGCGCTCCTCATCGCGGCGGGCGCCGTCGTCGGCGCGCAGATCGGCGTCCGGCTGCTCCACGTGCTCTCGGAGCCGGTGCTCCGCTGGATCTTCGTCGGCTTCCTCGCGGTTGTCGTCGTGAGCCTGTTCCTCATCGTCCCCTCGCGCGACGCGACGGTCGAGATCGACGTGCTCATGGGGGCCCTGCTCGTCGTCCTCGGGCTCGTCACGGGCGTCATGTCGGGCCTCATCGGCGTCGGCGGCGGCATCGTCGTGGTCCCCGTGCTCATGCTGCTGTTCGGGATGAGCGACCTCGTCGCCAAGGGCACGTCGCTGCTCATGATGATCCCGACGTCGCTGTCCGGCACGATCGCGAACTTCCGGAAGCAGAACGTCGACTTCGTGGCCGCCGGGTGCGTGGGCGGCGCCGCCTGCGTGACGGCGCCGCTCGGCACGTGGGTCGCGAACCTCGTCGACCCGCAGGTCGGCAACATCCTGTTCGCCGTGTTCCTCGTCGTCATCGCGGCCCAGATGGCGCAGAAGGCGATCAAGGCCGGACGCAAGACCGCCTGACGGTCACACGTCGACGCCGAGCTCGCCGACGAAGGCGCGTACGTGCGCGCGCAGCCGCTCGATGCGCGCCTCGCGTGCGGCCTCGCGGTCGTAGCCCTCGTAGGCGAGCGGCGGGAGCTTCCGCACGTTCTGCGAGCACGCGAAGTCGGCGCACACGAGCGTGCCGATGACGTCGCCCTTGCGGCCAGCGGCCCCGGCCTTGCGCGCCGCGAAGAACTGGACGTCGTGCGCGAGCGTGATGTCGTCGCACCACGCGCACTGGCTGCGCGCCGAGAGCCGCTGGTCGGCCTGACGCAGCAGCACGCCGACGGGCCGGCCGTCGAGGTCGGCGACGACGTAGGCCCGCTTCGGGAGCCGGGGATCGGCCCATCCGAGGAAGTCGCGGCGGGAGAAGTCGATCTCGGCGAAGCCGGCGGGCAGCGCGAGGTCGGAGGCCTCCTTGCGGGAGGCGTTGGCGAACGAGGCGCGGATGTCGCGCTCGGTGAACGGGGTCATGACGGTGTCCTTGGGTGACGGGCGCCGGCGGTCGCGAGACGACGCGGCGCGGCGATGATGGCGCCGGATCCGGCGCAGGAGAGGCGGCGCCGGGACGGCGCACGGTGGCACGGAGGGCGCGCCGTCGCCCCGTCGGGGCGGGCGCGCTCGCTCAGGCTCTGTCGCCGGCGCAGACCGCGCCGACGACCCCCTCACGCCCGCTGCACGGGCTCATCGCGGAAGACACGCCCGGCAGTCTACGCCCGTCGCGCGGTCGGACGGCCGTCAGGGGCGATCGTTAGGATGGCCGGGTGCCTGTGAACCCCGAACTGGTCGGACGCGAGTTCCCGCCGACCCCCTCGTACCTCGTGGGGCGGGAGAAGGTGCGCGAGTTCGCGCGCGCCGTCTTCGCCGACGCCCCGCAGCACACCGACCCCGAGGCGGCGCGCGCGCTGGGCTATGCCGACGTCGTCGCCCCGCCGACGTTCGCGATGGTCGTCCAGGACCACACGCTGCAGCAGCTGCTCGCCGAGCCCGACAGCGGTATCGCGCTGGAGCGGACGATCCACGCGGAGCAGCGGTTCCGCTACTCGCGTCCGATCGTCGCGGGAGACGAGCTGACGGCGCGGCTCACGGTCACGGGCGTCCGCACGGTGGGATCCAACGCCATGATCACGAGCGACGCCGAGATCGTCGATGCCGGCGGCGCGCACGTCGTGACCGCGACGAGCGTGCTGCTCGTCGGCGGAGAGGAGAGCGCGGCATGACCGGGATCGCCGTCGGAGACGTCGTCGCCGAGCGCACCGTCCACCTCACGCGCGAGTCGCTCGTGCGGTACGCGGGGGCATCCGGGGACTTCAACCCGATCCACTACCGCGACGACGTCGCGCAGTCGGTGGGCCTCCCGGGCGTCCTCGCGCACGGCATGCTGACGATGGGCCTGTCGGTCGGCACGATCGCCGAGTGGCTCGGCGACACCGGACGCATCCTCGAGTACGGCGTGCGCTTCACGCGCCCCGTCGTGGTCGACCCCGAGTCGGGCGCCGACGTGTCGGTCGTCGCGAAGGTCGGCCAGCTCGACGACGAGACGGCCCGCATCGACCTCACCGTGACGTCGGCCGACACGACCGTGCTCGGCAAGGCGCAGGTGCGCGTCCGGCGCGCATGACCGAGGTCGCGCCCATCCCGTTCTCGCAGCTCACGACGCTGCGCGTCGGCGCCGCACCCGAGCGGATGGTCGACGCGCGCACGCCCGACCAGCTCGTCGACGCGCTGCGCGAGGTCTGGGCGGACGACGAGGAGTGGATGGTCCTCGGCGGCGGGTCGAACCTGCTCGTCGGCGACGAGCCGTTCCCCGGCACGGTCGTCCGCATCCTCACGAGCGGGTTCCAGGTCGTCGGCGGCGCGCCCGCCGGACGTGTGCGGCTGCGCGTGGAGGCGGGTCAGAACTGGGACGAGCTCGTCGCCTGGACGGTCGCGCACGGGCTCGCGGGCATCGAGGCGATGTCGGGGATCCCCGGCACGGCGGGTGCCGCGCCCATCCAGAACGTCGGGGCGTACGGCCAGGAGATCGTGCAGACGCTCGTCGAGGTCGACCTCATCGACCGGCACACGGGAGAGGTGTCGACCGTGCCGGCCTCCGGCCTCGGCCTCGGGCCCCGCACGTCGGTTCTGAAGCGGCACGGCGGCGGAGCACCCGAGCGCGACGCCGTCATCCTGTCGCTCACGCTCGAGCTCGCGCACGTCGGAACGGACGACCGCCCGCTGCGCGATGCGCGGCTGCGCGCCGCGCTCGGCGTGCGGGAGGATCGACCGGTGTCGCTGCCGTGGATCCGCGAGCACGTCCTCGCGATCCGCAGGTCGAAGGGCATGGTCCTCGACGCCCCGGACGCCGACACCCACAGCGCGGGATCGTTCTTCCAGAACCCGATCCTGCCGGAGGCGGTGGCGCAGGGGCTCCCCGACGACTGCCCGCGCTGGCCCGTCGAGCCCGACCTCGACCCGGTCGTCGTCATCCCGCTCGACGAGTACACGGGCGCGCTGCCGACCGCGCCGCCCGCGCGATCCGACGTGAAGGTGCCCGCCGCATGGCTCATCGAGCACGCCGGCATCGAGAAGGGCTTCCGCCTGCCGCGCTCGCGGGCGGGCGTGTCGACCAAGCACGCGCTCGCCCTGACCAACCGCGGCGGCGCGACGGGCGGCGAGGTCGCCGAGCTCGCACGCTTCATCCGCAGCCGCGTGGCCGCCGAGTTCGGCATCGTCCTCCAGCCCGAGCCGGTGACGGTCGGCGTCGAGCTCTAGCCGTCCGGGAGACCCGACGCGTCAGCCGAACAGGCGCTGGAGGCGCTGGATGCCCTCGACGAGCTGGTCGTCGCCGAGCGCGTACGACAGACGCAGGTAGCCGCTCGGGCCGAAGGCCTCTCCCGGGACGACGGCGACCTCGGCCTCGTCGAGGATGAGGTCGGCGAGCTCGAGCGAGGTCTCGATGCGGCGGCCCCTCCACTCGCGGCCGAGCAGGCCGCGCACGTCGGGGTACGCGTAGAACGCACCGAGCGGGTTCGGCACCTCGACGCCGTCGATCTTCGACAGCTCGTCGACGATGAGACGGCGACGGCGGTCGAACGCGACGCGGAACTGCTCCGCCTCGGTCTGCGGACCCGTGAGCGCGGCCACCGCGGCGCGCTGCGCGACGTTGTTGACGTTGCTCGTGAGGTGCGACTGCAGGTTGCCGACGAGCGCGACGGCGTCGGAGGGGCCCACGAGCCAGCCCACGCGCCATCCCGTCATGGCATAGGTCTTCGCGACGCCGTTGAGCAGCAGGGTCTGCTTCGCGAGCTCGGGCACGGCCTCGACGATCGACACCGCCCGCACGCCCTCGTAGACGAGGTTCTGGTAGATCTCGTCGGTGACGACCCAGATGCCGTGCTCGAGCGCCCACTGGCCGATCGCCGCGGTCTCCTCCGGCGTGTACACCGATCCCGTCGGGTTCGACGGCGACACGAACACGAGCACCGTGGTCTTGTCGGTGCGCGCGGCCTCGAGCTGGGCGACGGTGACCTTGTACTCCTGGTCGGCGCCCGCGAATACCTCGACGGGGACGCCGTCGGCGAGTGCGATGGCCTCGGGGTAGGTGGTCCAGTACGGGGCGGGGAGGAGCACCTCGTCGCCCGGGTTCACGACCGCCTGGAAGGCCTGGTAGACGGCCTGCTTGCCGCCGTTCGTGACGACGACCTGCGACGGTGCGACCTCGAGGCCCGAGTCGCGCAGCGTCTTCGCCGCGATCGCCTCTCGCAGGACGGGGAGGCCGGCGGCCGGCGTGTAGCGGTAGCTCGCCGGGTCCTTCAGCGCCTCGGCGGCCGCGTCGACGATGAACTGCGGCGTCGCGAAGTCGGGTTCGCCGGCGGCGTACGAGATGACGGGCCTGCCTTCGGCCTTCAGCGCCTTGGCCTTCGCGTCGACCTTGAGGGTCGCGGATTCGGCGATGGCGCTGAGCTTGCGCGAGAGGGCGGGCGTGCGGGAGAGCGGTGCGCGGTCGGTCACGGCACCCAGCGTAGCCGTGCCCGCATTCCGCTGCGCGTACCCGCGTCACGCCCCGTCGTCCTCACATCATGGTGTCGAGGATGGCCTCGAGCTGCGCGCGGGTCGTGCGGGGGTTGAGGATGGCGAAGCGCACGTTGGGTCGACCGGCGTGCGAGCTCGGCACGACGAACGCGCGCTGCGCGTCGAGCAGTCGGTCCGACCACACGGCGTAGTCGGCCTTCGACCAGCCGTCGCGCTCGAACACGACGACGCCGAGCTGCGGTTCGCGCACGAGCGAGAACCCGTCGCGGGCGCGGATGCCGTCGGCGATGTCGCGGGCGAGCGCGATGGACGCGCCGATCGCGTCGCGGTACGCGGCGGCGCCGTAGCTCGCGAGCGAGAACCAGAACGGCAGGCCCCGCGCCCGGCGCGTGAGGTGCGCGGCGTAGTCCGACGGGCTCCAGTCGGCGGTCTCCGTGAGGGTGTCGAGGTACTCGGCGTGCTGCGTGTGGGCGCGCCGGCCCGTCTCCGGGTCGCGGTAGACGAGGGCGCAGGCGTCGAACGGCGCGAACAGCCACTTGTGGGGGTCGACGACGAGGGAGTCGGCGTGCTCGACGCCCGCGAAGCGGTCGCGCGCGAGCGGCGAGAGCATGGCGGCGAGCCCGTACGCTCCGTCGACGTGGAGCCAGAAGCCGTGCTCCTCCTTGAGCGCGGCGATCGAGGCGATGTCGTCGACGATCCCGAAGTTCGTCGAGCCGGCCGTGGCGACGACGGCGAAGACGGCGTCGCCGTGCGCGGCGAGCGCGTCGGCCACGGCGTCGCCGCTCAGCACGCCGTCCTCGCCGGGGACGACGCCCACGACGTCGACGTCCATGACGCGCGCGGCGGATCCGATCGAGGAGTGCGCCTCCGCGCTGCACACGACGATCCAGCGTGCCGGCGCCGGCGCGCCCGACTCGGCGAGCCGGGCGCGGGCGGCCTCGCGCGCCGCGACGAGGGCGGAGAGGTTCCCGAGCGTGCCGCCCTGCACGAACACGCCGCCCGCCCCGCGCGGCAGTCCGAACTCGGCGGCGAGCCACGCGATCACCTCGTTCTCCGCGTGCACGGCGCCGGACCCCTCGAGCCACGATCCGCCGTAGAGCGCGCTGGCCGAGACGACGAGGTCGAACGCGGTCGCCGCCTTCGTGGGTGCCGTGGGGATGAACGACAGGTACTGCGGATGGTCGGTCGTGATGCATGCGGGGGCGAGCACGTGCTCGAAGACGGCGAGCGCCCGCTCGCCGCCGATGCCCTCCTCGCGGATGGTCGTGCCCGCGAGGCGACGGAGCTCGGCAGCGGACGCCGGCTTGTCGAGCGGGACGTCGGGGTCGAGCATCCGACGGCGGGAGTAGTCGAGCACGAGGTCGATGAGCCGCTCGTTCTCGGGGGTGACGTCGTGCATGCGCGCGGGGGCAGCCATGCTCCGAATGTAGGACAGCCGCCTCGCGACGCGCGAGACCCCGGACGGGCGGCCGTCCGGGGTCCTGCGGCCGCTCAGCGCGCCTCGACCTCGACGAGGTGGTCGGCGTACGCCTTCACGGTGAGGAACGCGCGGAACGTCTCGCTCAGCGCGACGTCGCGGAACACCCCTGCGGCGTCGTCGAATCGGTCGCCGGGGGAGCGCGGCACCTCGGCGAGCACGCGGTCGACGAGAGCCGAGACGTGGTCGCGGGTGATCGGGGTGCCCTCCTCGGTCGCCTGCTCCTGACGGATCCACTGCCAGATCTGCGAGCGCGAGATCTCGGCCGTGGCGGCGTCCTCCATGAGGCCGTCGATCGCGACGGCACCCTGCCCGCGCAGCCACGCCTCGATGTAGCGGATGGCCACGGAGACGTTCCCGTGCACGCCGGCGTCGGTGATGGGGCGGCCGATGAACAGGTCGAGGAGGTGCCGCTCGTAGACGCGCACGTCGTCGCGTGTGCGATCGAGCTGGTTCGGGCGGGCGCCGAGCACGGCGTCGAACTCGGCCTGCGCGGTCGGGATGAGGTCGGGGTGCGCGACCCACGTGCCGTCGAACCCGGCCCCCGCCTCGCGGCGCTTGTCTGCCGCGACCTTCTCGAGCGCCCTGGCGTTCGCCGCCGCGTCGCGCCGGTTCGGGATCGAGGCGCTCATGCCGCCGATCGCGTAGGCGCCGCGACGGTGGCACGTCTGCACGAGCAGCTCGGTGTACGACCTCATGAACCCGACCGTCATGGTGACCTCGTCGCGGTCGGGCAGCACGAAGCGCGAGCCGCGGCCGCGGTAGGTCTTGATGATCGAGAAGATGTAGTCCCAGCGGCCGGCGTTGAGGCCCGCGCAGTGGTCTCGGAGCTCGTACAGGATCTCCTCCATCTCGAACGCCGCGGGCAGCGTCTCGATGAGCACGGTCGCGCGGATGGTGCCGTGCGCCAGGTCGAGGTACTCCTCCGTGAACGAGAACACCTGGTCCCACAGCCGCGCCTCCTCGGAGGACTCGAGCTTCGGGAGGTAGAAGTAGGGGCCGGCGCCGCGCGCGACGAGCTCGCGCGCGTTGTGGAACGCGTACAGCCCGAAGTCGACGAGCGAGCCGGAGGCCGGAAGCGTGCGCCCGTGCCGGTCGGCGAACCGCAGATGGTGCTCTTCCAGGTGCCATCCGCGCGGCCGCATGACGATGGTCGGCGTGCGCTCCGCCGTCACCTCGTAGCGTCGTCCCTCGGGGCTCGTGAACGAGAGCTCGCCGCGGATGGCGTCGCGCAGCGACAGCTGCCCGCCCACGACATTGCGCCACGTGGGGCTCGTCGCGTCCTCCTGGTCGGCGAGCCAGACGCGCGCGCCGGAGTTCAGCGCGTTGATGGTCATGCGGGGGTCCGTCGGTCCGGTGATCTCGACGCGGCGGTCCTCGAGCCCGGGGCCGGGGCCTGCGACGCGCCACGTGCGGTCGGCGCGGATGCGGGCGGTGTCCTCGAGGAACCGGGGATCGCGCCCGTTGCCGATCTCGTAGCCGCGCCGCATGCGGTCGGCGAGGCGGTCGTAGCGCGGGCCGGCGAACAGATCGTGCAGCTGTGCGAGGAAGGCGAGGGCCTCGGGCGTGAGGATCTCCTCGAAGCGGTCGTGCAGGGCGCCGGCGATCTCGATCGCGGGCGCCCTGCGCGCGGGTTCGATGCGGACACGGGCGGTGGCGGGGGCGGCGATGGTCATGATTCCTCCTCGGATGGTAGCGGCGTGCTCAGTGGAACTGCTCGGACTCGGTGGAGCCCGCGAGGGCGAGGGTGGCGCTCTCGGGGTTGAGGGCGGAGGACACGTGGTCGAAGTAGCCCGTTCCGACCTCGCGCTGGTGGCGTGTGGCGGTGTACCCGTCGGCTTCGGCGGCGAACTCCGCGTCCTGCAGCGCCACGTAGGCGCTCATCGCGCTGCGCGCGTAGCCGCGAGCGAGCTGGTACATGGAGTGGTTGAGGGCGTGGAAGCCGGCGAGGGTGATAAACTGGAAGCGGTACCCGAGGGCGGCGAGCTCGTCCTGGAACGACGCGATCTGCGCATCGTCGAGGGCGCGGTGCCAGTTGAAGCTCGGCGAGCAGTTGTAAGCGAGCATCTTGCCCGGGTGCTCCGCGTGGATCGCGGCGGCGAACTCGCGCGCGAGCTCGATGTAGGGTGTGCCCGTCTCGACCCACAGCAGGTCGGCGTAGGGGGCGTAGGCGAGGCCGCGGGAGATGACCGGGTCGATGCCGCCCCGCACCCGGTAGAAGCCCTCGCTCGTGCGCTCGCCCGTCGTGAACGCGCGGTCGCGCTCGTCGACGTCGCTCGTCAGGAGGTCGGCGGCGAGGGCGTCGGTGCGGGCGATCTGGATGGTCGGGACGCCCGCGACGTCGGCGGCGAGCCGCGCGGCGTTGAGGGTGCGGATGTGCTGCTGCGTGGGGACGAGCACCTTTCCGCCCAGGTGCCCGCACTTCTTCTCGCTCGCGAGCTGGTCCTCCCAGTGGATGCCGGCGGCGCCCGCCTGGATCATCGACTGCGCGAGCTCGTAGGCGTTCAGTGGACCGCCGAAGCCCGCCTCGGCGTCGGCGACGATGGGCGCGAGCCACTCGCGTGTGACGGCCCCCTCGGCGTGCTCGAGCTGGTCCTGGCGGAGGAGGGCGTTGTTGATGCGGCGTACGACGGCGGGGACGGAGTTCGCGGGGTAGAGCGACTGGTCGGGGTACGTCTGCCCCGACAGGTTGGCGTCGGCGGCCACCTGCCAGCCGGAGAGGTAGATGGCGGGGAGGCCCGCCCGCACCTGCTGCACGGCCTGGTTGCCCGTGAGGGCGCCGAGCGCTCGGACGTACGTGTCGGAGCGCAGCCGCTCCCACAGCGTCTCCGCGCCGCGGCGTGCGAGCGTCGGCTCCTCGCGGACGGTGCCGCGGAGGCGGACGACGTCCTCCGCGGTGTAGTCGCGGCGGATGCCGGTCCAGCGCGGGTCGGCGCTCCACTCCAGGCGGAGGTCGTCTGCGGTCTGCGTCTGGTCGCCCGGACGGGCGGCGGAGGGGGTGCTCATCATCGTGCTCCTCGTCGTCGGCGGCTGCGGTGCCGCGGGGTGGTGCTCCCACGATGCTCGACCGCCGCTGCCGTCGACCGGAATCTATACGGAGAATTTCCCCGCTTCTTCTGCGAAACGGATGTCCTGTGGCATCATCGGCGCATGGCACCGGCAGAAGACGTCGACGACGACGGGCTCGATGCGCTCGCTGTGGGGAGGCGCATCCGGCAGCTGCGCACCGACCGCGGCATGACGCTCGACGCGCTCGCCGCGGAGGTCGGGCGTGCGCCCAGCCAGCTGTCGATGATCGAGAACGGGCGGCGCGAGCCGCGGCTGTCGATGCTGCGGACGATCGCCCGCGCGCTCGGGGTGGGCGTCGACGCGCTGCTCGAGACGGCGCAGCTCGACGGACGCGCCGAGCTCGAGATCGCGCTCGAGCGCGCGCTGCGCTCGCCTCGCATGCAGACCATCGGCGTCGAGCCGTTCCGCGTGCCCAAGGGCGTCCCCGACGAGGTGCTCCGCACCATCCTGCGGCTCTCCGGGGAGGTCGACCGGCTGCATGACGAGCGCTCGGCGACGCCCGAGGAGGCCCGCCGCGCGAACGTGGAGGTGCGACGGCTGATGCGGCGGCAGGACAACCACTTCCCGGAGCTCGAGGCCCAGGCGCAGGCGCTGCTCGCCGCGGTGGGCCATCCGGGCGGTCCCCTCACGCAGCGCGCGGCGAGCGACATCGCCGCGCACCTCGGCTTCACCATCCACCACGTCCCCGATCTGCCGGCCTCGACCCGCAGTGTGGCCGACCTCCGCCACGGGCGGCTGTACCTGTCCGACCGCGGCGGCGGAGACCCCCGGGCCGCTGTGCTCCAGGCGCTCGCGAGCCGTGTGCTCGGCCATGCCGAGCCGACAGGATACGAGGAGTTCCTGCGTCAGCGCGTCGAGCAGAACTACCTGGCGGGCGCCCTGCTCGTGCCCGAGAGCCACGCGGTGCCGTTCCTCCAGGACGCGAAGGCGCGCAAGGCGATCTCGATCGAGGACCTCCGCGATGCCTACTCGGTGTCGTACGAGAGCGCGGCGCACCGGTTCACGAACCTCGCCACGCGGCACCTCGGCATCCCGGTGCACTTCCTCAAGGTGCACGAGTCGGGGACGATCACGAAGGCGTACGAGAACGACGGCGTGAACTTCCCCGCGGACCGCTTCGGCTCCATCGAGGGGCAGCTGTGCTGCCGGCGCTGGACGAGCCGGGTCGTCTTCGACGTCGACGACCGGTTCAACCCCTACTACCAGTACACGGACACGGGCGGCGGCACGTTCTGGTGCACGGCGCGCGTCGAGCAGTCGAGCCAGGGCGCCCACTCCGTCAGCGTGGGCGTGAGGTTCGCCGACACGAAGTGGTTCGCCGGCCGCGACACCCCGCATCGCGGGGTGTCGCGGCATGCCGTCGAGACCTGCTGCCGCCGCCCGCCCGCCGACCTCGAGGCCGCCTGGCGCGAGGGCGCGTGGCCGAACGTGCGGACGCCGCGCACGCTGCTCGCGACGCTCCCCACGGGCGCCTTCCCCGGTGTCGACACGACCGACGTGTACGCGTTCCTGGAGGCGCACGCGCCGGCGTGATCCACCCGAGGCCCTGAACTTAGGCTAGCCTTGCCTGACCGTAGCAATGTCGTGCCGGTGCCCGCGCAGTCCTCCGTCACGAGCGGAAGCGCGGGCGCCCGCGATCCCCGCGCCTCGCGCGGGCAATCAGGGAGCCATCGTGGCGATCGAGCGATTCGGCCTGTACGACCCCTCCGCAGAGCACAGCGACTGCGGCGTGGGCTTCATCACGCGCAAGGACGGCGTGCCGTCGCACGACGTGATCCTCCGCGGCGACGCGGCGCTCTGCGCCATCCCGCATCGCGGCGGGATGTCGTCGGAGGGCGTCGGCGACGGCGCCGGCGTCAACGTCGACCTCTCGGAGGAGTTCTTCCGCGCCCTCACCCGCCGTCCGCTCCAGACGGGGCGCTTCGGCGTCGGCAACTTCTTCCTCCCCGACGACCCCGCGCAGGAGGGCGCGGCGCGCGCGGTGGTGACGGCGGCGCTCGAGGCGGAGGGGCTCGAGGTCGTGCTCGTGCGCGAGGTGCCCGTCGACCACTCCGTGGCGCGCCCCGCGGCCGCGCGATACCAGCTGCCCATCCTGCAGTGGGTCTTCGCTGCGGGCGATCGGGCCGCCAGGGCCGACACCGACCACGCGGCCCATGCCGCGCTCCTCGCGATCGAGCGCGAGGCGTACGGGCGCGAGGAGCTGAGGGGCCTCTACCCGCTGTCGCTCAGCACGCGCACGCAGGTCCTCAAGGGGCGGCTGAACTCCCACGAGGTCATCCCGTTCTTCACCGACCTGCTCGACGAGCGCCACTCGGTGCGCACGCTGTACTTCCACACGCGCTTCTCGACGAACACCGAGCCGCACCCGTCGATGGCGCAGCCGTTCCGGCTCATGGCGCACAACGGAGAGCTCAACACCGACCGCAAGAACCGCCTCGCCGACGACGCCGTCGCCCGCGCCCGCTCGCGCCGCATCGTCCGGCCGCCAGGCCAGTCCGACTCGAGCCGTCTCGATCAGAGCCTGCAGAGCCGCGTGTTCGACGACGGGCTCGACCTCGTCGAGGCCGTCGTCGCCCTCATGCCGCCGGCTTGGGAGAACGACGCCACCCTGTCGCAGCCCGTGCGCGACATGCTCGAGTACTTCTCGCTGTACGAGGAGAAGAACGACGGCCCCGCCGCGGTCATCTTCAGCGACGGCGACGTCGTCGGCGCCCGTCTTGACCGCCTGGGCCTCCGCCCGCTCCGCACGGTCGAGACCGCCGAGTACCTCATGGTGTCGTCGGAGGCCGGTCAGCTCGAGGCCGCCGACGAGGACGTCGTCGCGCGAGGCCGCATCGAGGCTGGCGGCATGCTCTACCTCGACCACAGGACGGGCCGCAGCCACCGCACGCGCGAGGCGCTCGAGATGCTGGGCGCGCGCCGCGACTACGGTGCCCTGCTCGCCGAGGCCCGCGTCGAGATCTCCGACATCGCCGTGACGGGCATCGAGCGCGGAGACGACACCCTCGGCTACGAGGGCGACCTCTCGCCGGCCGGCCGCTACGTCGCCTACTCCCTGAACCAGGAGAGCTTCCGGTTCATGATGGACCCCATGCTCGCCACGGGCGCCGAGCGCATCTCGGCGATGGGCTACGGCAACGCGATCAACGCGCTCTCCGACCAGGAGGGCGGGATGGCGAAGTACTTCTCGCAGCGCTTCGCCCAGGTGACGAACCCGCCGCTCGACAGCATCCGCGAGGCCGACGGCATGAGCTTCCGCGTCGCGCTCGGGGCGAAGCCGGACGGCCAGGGGCGCGCGACGCGGCAGATCGTCGTGCCGTCGCCCATCCTCAGCCACCTCGACATGGTGCGCCTGCGCGAGCAGGAGGTCGCGCCGCTGGAGCGCTTCGACATGCTCTTCGAGGCTGACGCGCACGACCCTGCGCGCAACGAGCGGGCGCTCGTCGATGCGCTCGACGCGCTCTGTGACGGCGTCGAGCGGTTCGCGAGGGAGCGCGGCGGCATCGCCGTGCTCACCGACCGCGAGGTCGACGTGCGCCGCGCGCCGCTCCCGCTCCTGCTCGCCGTCGCCGCCGTCAACCAGCGCCTCATCGAGACGGGCCTGCGCCTGCGCGTGTCGCTCGTCGCCGAGAGCGGCCAGCTGCCGAGCTCGCACCACATCGCGGCGGCCCTCGGGTTCGGGGCGAGCGCGGTCTACAGCCTGAGCGCCCGCCTCCGCGCCGAGGAGAAGCACCCGAGCCCCGCGGGCCCCGCAGGTCGCGAGACCGAGACCGACCGCGCCTTCGACCGCTTCCGCAAGGCCGCGCTGAAGTCGCTCGGCAAGACGATGGGCCGTGTCGGCCTCTGCACCGTGGAGAGCTACATCGGCGGCGAGTTCTTCGAGCCGAACTACCTCGACACGCGCGACCCCGTGCTCGCACGCTGTTTCCCGCACATGGCGGCGCCCGTGGGCGGCGTCGGCTTCGCGCGCATCGCGCAGGCAACGGCGCAGTGGCACGACAGGGCGCGCTCGGTGCGGATCGAGAACCAGATCCCGCTCATCGGCCTCTTCAAGGAACGTTCGGAGGGTGCCGGCCACTCCTTCGGGACGGCCGCCGTGCGCGGCTTCGCCGGGATGACGGAGGAGCCGGTCTCGCTCTCGGCGGAGCGGCCCGACGACGACGCGCTGCGCCTGCTCACCCTCGGGCAGCTGAGCGACGCCTTCGGCCTCGACGACACTTCGTACCGCAACGCGGGATACGCGCAGCTGCCGCCCGAGCGCATCGACGGCTTCCACGTGACCCCGGGATACCGCGACTTCGTCTCGACGACCGAGGCCGAGCGCTCCCGCCGGCCCTCCGCGCTCCGTGACGTGCTCGCGCTGCCCGCCGATGTGACGGGGCTGCGAACGGCCGACGACTTCGCTCGCGAGCTCGGCCGGTTCTCGATCGACGGCAACCTCTCGATCCAGGTGCGCGGTCTCGAGGTCACGGGCGCGGACGGCGCGTTCTCGCTCGCGCTCGCGCCAGGCTACGGCACGCCGGACGCGCTCGCGCGCCACGGCGAGCTCGCCGTCTGGCTGCGCGACGCCCATCCCGGCGAGATCGCGCACGTGCGGGTCGCGGCCGAGGGCGTCGACCTCGATGCGACGGGCTCCGCACGCCGGTTCCTGGAGCTCCTGCAGGAGGCGCCGGCGTCCGTCCCCCTCGACGACGTGCAGCCGGCGCACGAGATCACGCGCACGCTGGCCTCGGGCGCGATGAGCCACGGCGCGCTCGTCGCGACGGCGCACGAGGCCGTCGCGCACGGCACGAACATGGTGGGAGGGATGTCGAACAGCGGCGAGGGCGGCGAGCACTTCTCGCGCTACGGCACCATCCGCGGCTCGCGCATCAAGCAGTTCGCGTCCGGGCGCTTCGGCATCTGGGCGGGCTACCTCGCCGACCCGCAGCTGCAGGAACTCGAGATCAAGATCGGCCAGGGCGCGAAGCCCGGCGAGGGCGGCCAGCTCCCCGCGCCCAAGGTCACGGTCGACATCGCGGCCGCCCGCGGCGGCACCCCCGGTGTCGAGCTCGTGTCGCCGCCGCCCCACCACGACACGTACTCGATCGAGGACCTCGCCCAGCTCATCCACGACTGCAAGGCGGCGCGCGTGCGCGTCATCGTCAAGCTCGTGTCGTCCGAGGGCATCGGCACGATCGCCGTGGGCGTCGCGAAGGCGGGCGCCGACGTCATCAACGTCGCCGGCAACACCGGCGGGACGGGCGCCGCTGCGGTC
This sequence comes from Microbacterium gilvum, assembly GCF_039543865.1. Classification (NCBI taxonomy): domain Bacteria; kingdom Bacillati; phylum Actinomycetota; class Actinomycetes; order Micrococcales; family Microbacteriaceae; genus Microbacterium; species Microbacterium gilvum. Next base: position 267,487 of record NZ_BAABKO010000005.1, read on the forward strand.
ACGAGCCTCAAGTACGCGGGGCGCTCGGCCGAGATCGGCGTCGCCGAGGTGCACCAGGCGCTGCTCGTCAACGGGCTGCGCGACAAGGTGACGCTGCGCTGCTCCGGCGCGCACCAGACCGGACGCGATGTCGTCGTCTCGGCGCTGCTGGGCGGCGACTCGTTCGAGTTCGGGACGACGGCGCTCATGATGCTCAAGTGCGTCATGGCCAAGAACTGCAACATCAAGTGCCCGGCCGGGCTCACGACGAACCCCGAGGTGTTCGACGGCGACCCCCGTGCGCTCGCGCAGTACCTCCTCAACATCGCCCACGACGTCCGCGAGATCCTGGCGCGCCTCGGACTGCGGACGCTCCGCGATGCGCGGGGCCGCAGCGACCTGCTGCAGCTCCTCGAGCATCCCGCGAGCGTCGGACGCCTCGACGTGCGCGCCATGCTCGCGCGCGTCCCCGAGAAGGTCGTCATCGACCCCGTGTACCTCGAGAAGGACTTCTCGGTGGACGACGCGCTCGTCGAGACCGTGCGCGCCGCCCTCGTCGAGCGGCGCGAGCCCTCCGTCGCGATCGACGGCGTCGCGCTGCGCAACAGGAACAAGTCCGTCGGCGGGCAGCTGTCGATCGACGTCGAGCGCCTGCTCAACCACGAGCTCGATGCCGGCGTCGTCGACGCGCTGCCCGCAGTCCTCCGCGACGACCGCGGGCGAGCGCGCCTCGCGGACGGCGCCGTCGTCGTGCACACGCACGGCTCGGCGGGCCAGTCGTACGGGGCGTTCTGCAACGACGGCGTCGAGCTCGTGCACGCCGGCACCGCGAACGACGGCGTCGGCAAGAGCCAGTCGGGCGGGCGGATCGTCGTCCGGACTCCCGGCGGCGGTTCGTCCGAGCGCGGCGGCAACGTGCTCATCGGCAACTTCGCGCTGTTCGGCGCGACGGGCGGGCGGCTGTTCGTCGAGGGCGAGGCCGGCGACCGCTTCGCCGTGCGCAACTCCGGAGCCTCGGCCGTCGTCGAGGGCATCGGCGAGTTCGGCTGCGAGTACATGACGAACGGCGCCGTGCTCAACCTCGGCTCCTTCGGCAAGGGCCTCGGCAACGGCATGTCGGGCGGCTTCGTCTACCAGTACGACCCCGCCGGCGAGCTCGCCGGCATGGTGAGCGCCGACTCGCTCGCGGTGTTCCCCGTCACCGAGGAGCCCTTCCATGAGGACGCCGTGCTGCTGCTCCTCCGCTGGCACCTCGAGGCCACCGGGTCGGAGCTCGCCGCGCGCCTGCTCGACGACTGGGAGGAGACCAGGCGGCACGTCTTCTGCGGCATGCCTCGGGCGCTCCTCCTCACGCAGGACGCCGACGCCATCCTCGCCGCCGCGACGCGCAAGGAGCTGCTCGACGAGCTCGCGACGTCCATCGCGACCGACCGCGTCCGCGCCTTCAAGGTCGACTTCCGCGACCAGCGGCTCATCGCGGGAGGGAGGGCGCCGCGCGCCGGCGAGCAGGGCGCGTCCGACATGTTCGCACTGCTCGCCTCGTACACCGTGCTGTCGTCTGCCCGCGAGATCGCCCGCGAGCGCGTGCCCGGGGCGTCCGGGCCCGACGACCCGCGCATCGAGGACGCGGCGCGCAGGCTCATCCTCACCGAGGACTTCTTCGTCATGCAGAAGGTCGTGCGCTACCTGCGCGATGCCCTCGACCGCTTCGACGACGGCGAGCTCGCCGTCCTCATCTCGGCCAAGCGCCTCGACGACTACAAGCGCTCGCTGACGCTGCGGAACGTGCGCGGCATCGACGCGCCGGGCACCTACGGATGGATCCTGCACCAGGACCGCAAGAACGCCGGCCGCGCCGACGTCTCGCGCTTCGACGAGATCATCGCGACGGCCTCGCTCGACGACCTCGCGCGTGTCTGGTACGACGCGCAGGAGGTGACGGCATGAGCCTCCTCCTCCCGACCGGCGCGCCCTTCAGCGTCGAGCAGCAGGCGTGGCTCAACGGCTTCTTCGCCGGCCTCGACATGCGGCGCGGAGACGACGCCCCGACCGCGACGCTCACGGTCGAGGTGCTCTACGGCACGCAGACGGGCAACTCCGCCGACATCGCCGAGCAGCTCGCGGCGGGCGCCCGCGGCTCGGGCCTCGGCGCGAACGTCGCCGAGCTCGACACGGCCGGCGTCGAGCGGCTGCGGGCGGCGTCGCACGTCGTCATCGTGACGTCGACGTACGGCGAGGGCGAGATGCCCGACGACGCCGAGCTGTTCTGGGAGGCGCTCGAGGCCGAGGACGCCCCGCGGCTCGAGCACCTGCGCTATGCGGTGCTCGCGCTCGGCGACAGCGGCTACGACGACTTCTGCCAGGCCGGCCGGCTCATCGACCTGCGGCTCGAGCAGCTCGGCGCCGTGCGGTTCGCCGCGCGCGTCGACTGCGACGTCGACTTCGACGAGCCGGCGTCGGCGTGGACGGCCGAGGTGCTGCAGGTGCTCTCGGCCGAGGCCCCCGCCGGCGCGACGGCTCCCGCGGCCGCGCCCGCGCCGTCCGCCCCCGCCCGTGCGCGTTCGCCGTGGAACCGGCGGACGCCGTACGCCTCGCGCCTCGCCGTCAACCGCGTGCTGTCGGCGCCCGCGAGCGCGAAGGAGATCCGGCACTACGAGTTCGAGCTCGGCGACAGCGGCATCGCCTACGCCGCGGGCGACGCGCTCGCCGTCGTGCCGGAGAACGACCCGCAGCTCGCCGACGCCGTCATCGCGCACCTCGGCCTGCGCGGCGACGACGACGCGGGCGGCGCGCCGCTCGCGCAGCGGATGAACCTGGAGTGGGAGATCCGCACGCCGTCGAAGGAGCTCATCGCCGCGATCGCCGAGCGCGACCCGGAGAGCGAGCTCGCCGGGATGGTGCGGCGCGACGACCGCGACGCCATGGACTCGTGGCTGTGGGGGCGCGACGTGCTCGACCTGCTCGAGCAGAGCCCCGGCGTCCGCTTCGACCCGCTCGAGCTCGCCGAGGTGCTGCGTCCGCTGCAGGCGCGCGCGTACTCGATCTCGTCGAGTCCGCTGCAGAGCCCCGACCGCATCCACCTCACGGTCGCGTCCGTGCGCCACGGCGAGGACAGGGTGCGCGGCGGCGTCTGCTCGACGTTCCTCGCCGACCGGCTCTCCGACGACGACCCCGTCGGCATCTTCCCGCAGCCGAACGCGGCGTTCAGCGTGCCGGACGACGGGGCGCGGCCGATCATCATGGTGGGGCCGGGGACGGGCGTCGCGCCCTTCCGCGGCTTCCTGTACGAGCGCGCGGAGAGCGGCGCGACGGGTGGCAACTGGCTCTTCTTCGGCGATCAGCACCGTGCGACCGACTTCATCTACGAGGACGAGCTGCTGTCCCTCGGCGAGCGCGGCGTGCTCACCCGGCTCGACCTCGCGTTCTCGCGCGACCAGGCCGAGAAGGTCTACGTGCAGACGCGTATGCGCGAGAAGGCGGCCGAGCTCTACGCGTGGCTCGAGGACGGCGCGCACTTCTACGTCTGCGGCGACGCGTCGCGGATGGCGAAGGACGTCGAGCAGGCGCTCGTCGACGTCATCGCCTCGCAGGCGGGCGTGGACGACGACGGCGCCCGCGACTACCTCGCCCGCCTCAAGCGCGAGAAGCGCTACGTGAGGGACGTGTACTGATGGATGCGGTCGACGCGTGCGGCTGTGCGGGGGACTGCCCCTGGGGCGGGCCGGCGCCGAGCGGCGGTCCCGCCGCGCTCGTGCTGCCGGCGCTGCCTCTGCTGGAGTTCGCGCTCGCCGTCACGGGGCGCCCGGGTGTCGTCATGGCTCAGACGGGGCGCTACCAGCCCGTGACGCGCCCCGGCGAGGCGCTGGCTGCGCCGAGGGGGGCCATCGGCCTGCGTGTCGCGGAGGACCGGCTGCGGGCCTCGGTGATCGTACGCGGGCGGGGCGAGCGCATGCTGCGGCTCGCGAGCCGCGGCGGCGAGGTCGTCCACACCGTGCGGTCGCTCTCTCCCGCCGACGCGCTCGTCATCGACAGCCTCGATCGGCCGGAGGCGCGACTGGGCCGGTCGCGCCCATCAGCTCGGCGGGGGGCGGCGTCTGACGGCGGGGACCAGCTCGCAGACCTCGACGCCGTGATCGCGGACGGCGGCGCGGAGCGTCGTCGTCGGATGGCGGGTGCCGGACGAGAGCGGGCCGTCTCGATCGACGTCGGCGTGATCCCCGAGGTGCTCGACCATCTCTGCGCGACGGAGCTGCCGCTGTCCGCGGTCGTCTTCGCGGACGGAGCTGCGCAGATCGCGGACGGCGCCGTGCAGGTGGTCACGGGGACGGCGCAGGGCCGTGTCGGCGCGGTCCTCGGCTCGTGCACGATCGACGTCGACCTCGCGCACGTGCGCGAGGCGCTCGCGGTGACCTCCCACGGACCGCACGGACCGACCTCCGCGCTCGAGCTCTACGCGCACGACGGCTCCGTCCTGCTCCTCCTGACGCAGCTGGGGATCGTCGCCCCCGGCATCCACGCCGCCTGGCAGGACATCATGGAATCGCTGCCGCTTGCTCATTAGGTAAGGCTTACCTAATATGTAACGATGATCCCCGACGTCGACCGTCCGCATTTCCTCATAGCCGGAGACAGTGCCGATCTGCCGGTCATCAGGCGGATGCTCGGGCGGCTGCCCGTCGACGCCTACGGGCAGGTGCTCGTCGAGGTCGCCTCCCGCATCCAGGTCCAGCGCATGCACCTCCCGGCGGAGATGACCCTGACCTGGCTCCTGCGCGATGCCGATGGGACGGCGAGGTGCATGGCGCCGCGCGGAGAGCGTGTCGTTCGCGCCGTAAGGGCCTGGTTCGACGAGTGGATGGGCGCCGGCGGCCATGAGGCGCCGCGCGTGATTTGGATCGGCTGCGCGGCGAGCCCCCGCGTGGGCCGGCTGCACCGTGAGCTCCGCGAGCGTTTCCCGCTCCTCCGTCCGGAGAGCGCCGCGTCGCGGGAGCGCTAGGCTCACGATCCGTGAGCCAGTCCGCGACCGCCGCGCCCCGTGTCTTCCGCCAGTCGATGCTGCGGAGGATCCCGCTCGGTCTCATCCTGTCGGCGCTCGTCGTCCTCCTGGGCCTCGGGCTGCTGCCGCAGTTCAAGCCCGTGACGATGCCGAAGGCGCAGTTCGGGATGCTGTCGCTCGCCGTCATCTCGATCCTCATCGTGCTCATCTGGTTCTGGCTGCTGTGGTGGGCGAACACGCGCGTCGTCGTCACGGACGAGCTCGTCGAGGTGCGCCGTCCGTTCATGACGGTCCACTCCTGGCGCCGCGACGCCGTCGGTTTCTCGAGCACCGTGACGCGCCAGTACACCAACGGCATCCGCAGCGGCACGACGCGCACCCTCACGGTGCACACGCAGGGCGGGCAGACGGCGATCGCGCTCGCGGGCATGCCGCAGGCCGCGTTCAGCGACCTGCTCGCCGTGCTGCAGGCGCCCGCCGTGCGCGCGCCCGAAGACGACGCGTTCCTCCGCTCGGTCCCGCTTCCCGCCGTGTTCGCGCCGACACGCGGGCCCCTCGTGCGACGCGCCGTCGTGACGGGAGCGGTCGCCGCCGCCCTCCTGCTGCTCGGGCTCGGCGCCGTCGTCGCGGGCATCCTCCTGGACGGCGCGCTCATCGTGGTCGGGGCCCTGCTGCTGCTCGCCGCGACGGGGCTCGGGATCGCCGCGGGCGTCGCGGGCGGGCGCGCGGGCCGCATCCCCGGGCGCATCGAGGTGTCGCGCGGGGCGATCGCGATCGACGGCAGGGTCATCCCGCTCGGATCCCTCGAGCGCGTCTGGATCAGCCCGCCGACCTACACCGCATCCCGGCGGCTGTCCGTCGTCCACCCCGGCGGGAGCCGGGAGCGCTGGGCGCTCGGGGCGGGGAACGACGCCGCGAAGGTCATGCCGCAGTGGGAGCAGCTCGTCGTCGCGGTGCAGGCGGCGGCCGTCGACCATCCCGAGCTCGTCGCCTACGACCTCGAGTGACCGACACGCCCCGGTTCGCGGTGGGCATCGGCATGCCCTATGCTGGATCGAGCAGTGATCGTCTGCATTCTTCCGCCGTGCCTGGCGTGGCGGAGGGGATGGAGGGGATCGCCTCGAGATCGCGAGATCTCTAGGGCGGTAGCTCAATTGGCAGAGCAGCGGTCTCCAAAACCGCAGGTTGCAGGTTCGATTCCTGTCCGCCCTGCGCGTCAGCGACAGCTGACCCACGAAAGGTGACGAATGGCCCACGACGCATCGGGCGGCGAGATCGTCGCGGCGAACGGCACGACCGGCGAGAAGAAGGCGAACGTCTTCGCCCGCATCGTGATCTTCATCCGCCAGGTGATCGCCGAGCTCCGCAAGGTCGTCACGCCCACGCGCAAGGAGCTCGTCAAGTTCACGGCCGTGGTGCTCGGGTTCGTCGTCGTCATGATGGCACTCGTCTACGGCCTCGACTTCGCCTTCTCGTGGGTCACCTCGGTGGTCTTCGGGGTTCCGAGCTGATCCAGCCCGTCGGATGACGCGCGCGCTTCCCCGCGTCACAATGGGGGAGGGCGAATCTGCGTGACGCCGGCCCGGCGTCCGGAACGGAAGAGATAACCACGTGGCTGAGAAGTACTCCGACGACGTCGACCTGGCGACGGCTGCCGAGCAGTCGAGCGAGGAAGACGAGGCCCAGGAGGGCAACGTCCTCGCGCAGGAGGAGCGCGCGAGCTCCGCCGCCGAGCACTCCGCCATGCACGTCGAGGGCGACGACGCTGACGCAGACGACGAGGACATCGACGACATCGACGACCCGGAGGCGGACGCGATCGTGAACGACGCACTGAACATCGACGAGACGAGCGAGGTCGAGGCCGCGGCCGAGGTGCTCGCGGACTCCGCGGCCGAGGAGGCGGAGGAGGCCGCTGCGGCCGCCGCCGACGACGTGGAGCCCTACGACGGCCCCGAGCTCGGCGAGGACGACGACGCCGAGGCGTCCGACGACCCCTACGAGGCGTTCCGCCAGGAGCTGCGCTCCCTCGAGGGCAAGTGGTATGTCATCCACTCCTACGCCGGTTTCGAGCGCAAGGTGAAGGCCAACATCGAGCAGCGCAAGTCGACGCTCGAGGTCGAGGACGACATCTACCAGGTCGAGGTCCCCATGGAGGACGTCGTCGAGATCAAGAACGGCCAGCGCAAGATGGTCACGCGCGTGCGCATCCCGGGCTACGTGCTCGTGCGCATGGAGCTCAACGAGGACACCTGGTCGGTCGTGCGCCACACGCCGGGCGTCACGGGCTTCGTCGGCAACGCCCACAACCCGACGCCGCTGCGTTTCGAAGAGGCGTTCAACATGCTCAAGCCCCTCGCGGAGCTCAAGGAGGCGCAGGCCCAGGCCGCATCCGGCACGCCCGCGAAGAAGGGCTCGCCGGCGGCGACGCGCACGATCCCGGCCGAGGTCGACTTCGAGATCGGCGAGACCGTCACGATCAAGGAGAGCTCGTTCGCCGGCCTCCCCGGCACGATCAGCGAGATCTCGCCGGAGAGCGGAAAGCTCACGGTGCTCGTGTCGCTGTTCGAGCGCGAGACGCCCGTCGACCTCACGTTCGACCAGGTCACGAAGATGGTCTGAGGCCCGCCGCCTCCCACGCCCCCGTCGGATGCCGACGGGGGCGTTCCCGTCGGCGTGCGCGATCGGGTAGACTTGCGGGGTTTGCGTCCTGTCACGGGGCGCGAGCGTGCACCGCGCCCGGACCATCCGGGCCGCGGGAGAGCGGATGCATCCGGCGTCCGCTCGATGAAAGGAAGAGGAAATGGCACCGAAGAAGAAGGTGACCGGCCTGATCAAGCTTCAGATCAACGCCGGTGCAGCCAACCCGGCGCCGCCGATCGGCCCGGCCCTGGGTCAGCACGGCGTCAACATCATGGAGTTCTGCAAGGCGTACAACGCCGCGACCGAGTCGCAGCGCGGCAACGTCATCCCCGTGGAGATCACCGTCTACGAGGACCGCAGCTTCACGTTCGTCCTGAAGACCCCGCCGGCCGCGGAGCTCATCAAGAAGGCGGCGGGCGTCGCCAAGGGCTCGTCCACGCCGCACACGGTCAAGGTCGCCAAGCTCACCAAGGAGCAGGTCGCCGAGATCGCCAAGACGAAGCAGCCCGACCTCAACGCGAACGACCTCGAGGCCGCCTCGAAGATCATCGCCGGCACGGCCCGCTCCATGGGCATCACGGTCGAGGACTGAGGGAGAGAACGAACATGGCTGCCAAGTCCAAGGCTTACAACGCCGCCGCCGAGAAGATCGAGGCCGGCAAGTACTACACCCCCGCCGAGGCCGTCGCCCTGGCGAAGGAGACCGGCTCGAAGAAGTTCGACTCGACCGTCGAGGTCGCGCTGAAGCTCTCGGTCGACCCGCGCAAGGCGGACCAGATGGTCCGCGGCACCGTCATCCTGCCCCACGGCACGGGTAAGACGGCGCGCGTCATCGTCTTCGCCAACGGCCCCGCCGCCGAGGCCGCGATCGCGGCCGGCGCCGACGAGGTCGGTGGCGCCGAGCTCATCGAGAAGGTCGCCGCCGGCTGGACCGACTTCGACGCGGCCGTCGCCGTGCCGGAGCTCATGGGCCAGGTCGGACGTCTGGGCAAGGTGCTCGGCCCCCGCGGCCTCATGCCGAACCCCAAGACGGGTACCGTCACCCCGAACACGGCCAAGGCCGTCGAGGAGATCAAGGGCGGCAAGATCGAGTTCCGCGTCGACAAGCACGCCAACGTGCACTTCGTCGTCGGCAAGGCATCGTTCTCCGCCGAGCAGCTGAACGAGAACATCGGCGCGGCGCTCGAGGAGATCGTGCGCCTCAAGCCGTCCAGCTCGAAGGGCCGCTACATCCAGAAGGGCGCCGTGTCGACCACGTTCGGCCCCGGCATCCCGCTGGACGTCAACGCCATCGCGTGATCGCGTCCGCGTGAGAAGGGCCCCGCCTCGGCGGGGCCCTTCGTCGTTCTCACCGCGAACGGCCATCCGACTGCCGAGAGCTCATCGCCTGCCGAACATCCGGGTGGCTTCTCGTCCAACGGATATCCGTTGGACGAGAAGCCACCCGTTTGCGCCGAATCAGGTGCGCGTTCGGCGTGCAGGTGTGGGTTCGGCGTGCAGGTGCAGCCCCGCGGCAGGCCGTGTCAGCCGGCGCCGACGTCGACGACGATCTTGCCGCGGGCGTGGCCGTCGCGCACGGCGTCGAGGGCGGCGTCGGCCCGCGCGAGCGGATGGACCTGGTCGACGTAGACGGCGAGGTCGCCGGCGTCGAAGAGGCGCGCGAGGGTGGCGAGCGCGGCCCCGTCGGGGGCGACGGTGAACGACGTCGTGCGCACGCCGGCATCCGCGCCCGCCTCGGAGAACCCCTGCCATCCGCCCCGGGGCACCGTCACGAGCAGGCCGCCCCTCCGCAGCACGCCCAGCGACCGCGACCCGGTGCGGTCGCCGCCGTCGCCCACGAGGTCGAGGACGACGTCGACCTGCGGCACGACGTCCTCGAAGCGGGTCGTCGTGCGGTCGACGACGACGTCGGCGCCCAGTTCGCGCAGCCACGCCGCGTTGCGCGGCGAGCTCGTCGTCGTCACATGGGCGCCGAAGTACGACGCCAGCTGCACGGCGAGGTGGCCGACGCCTCCCGCGCCCGCGTGGATGAGGATGCGCTGGCCCTCGTGGGCGCGCGCCGTCTCGACGACCAGCTGCCATGCCGTGAGGGCGGCGAGTGGCACGGCGGCGGCCTCGACATGCGACAGCTTCGCCGGCTTCGCGGCCACCGAGTGGGAGGCGGCCACGACGTATTCCGCGAACGACCCGCTGACCCGGGGGAACGCGGTCATCCCGTAGACCTCCGTGCCGGGCGCCAGCGGATGGGCCTCGTAGGGTGCGCGCACGACGACGCCCGAGAAGTCGAAGCCCGGCGCCGTCGGGTACGCGGCGATCTGCGGTGCCACGCCTCGCCCCTCGCGCGTCGCCGCGTCGACCGGGTTCGCACCCGCCGCGACGACCCGGATCAGCAGCTCGTCCATGGTCGGCTCGGGCACGGGCACGGTGGCGATCCGCAGCGGCTGGCCGGGCCCCGCCGACGACGCCCTCCGCATCGTCGTCGGCACGGTCGCGGCGGCGGCGTCATCGGCGGGCGTGCCGTCGGAGCCCGATGCGGCGGGGGAGCGGGTGGTGCGGAAGCGCATGGATGTGCCCTCTCGGCTCGTCGGGCGCGGCCCCGCGCCCCGTCCTCGCAGTCAACAGGCGCATTGTCACCCCGGCGTTACGGGAGTGAGACCCTTGCGAGTCGGCTCATGCCCGAGTGATGCTGTGCGGGGTTGCGGTACCCGCCCGAACCCTGGAGGATCGGTCATACCGATATCCACGGGGGTATCCTTCGACACAGCTGGGGAGCTGACATGGCAGACGACACTCGACGCCGCAAGGTATTCGCCGTTCTCGCAGGAGGACTCGTGCTGGGGGTCGGCGCCGCCGTGACCCTCGCCGCCTGGAACGACTCGGAGTTCGTCACGGGCGACTTCGCCGCGGGCGCGTTCAACCTCGAGGGCTCCACGACGGGAGCCGATGCGGGATACGACGAGCACCCGGACGCGGCCTCCGCCGCCGACCTCGTCTTCGACCTCCCCGCAGACCTCGTCGACAACCTCGCTCCCGAGGACACCGTCTACGCCCCGTTCTGGGTGCGCCTCGATGACACGACGACGACGGCGGCCACCCTCGTCGCCGACAGCACCGTCGCGGGGACGGGCGCGAACGCCGCCAACCTCTCCTACACGGTCTATGAGATCCCGGCCGCGGGCACGTGCGACGCGGCGACGGTCGCCGCCGCTCCCGTCGTGGCATCCGGCGCCACGCTGACCGCGATCACGGTCGGCGACTCGGTCGACCTCGCGATCGGCACGACCGCGGGCGAGGCCGGTGCTCCTGCGCAGCTCTGCTTCGAGGTGACGGCCGGCGCCGACCTCGTGGAGAGCGAGACCGCGACGGCGACCTGGTCGTTCACGGCGACGTCGAACTGACATCGTGCAGCGCAAGGACACGCGGAAGGCGGCTCGGTCGGGCCGCACCTGGCGTCGCGTCCGCGCGCTCCTCGCGGCGGGGGTCGTGCTCGGCATCGGATCGGGCGCGACCCTCGCGGCGTGGAACGACACGGAGTACACGACGGCCACCCTGACGGCGAGCACCTTCGGCATCGTCGGCGCCGCCGACGGCGCGACCTTCACCGAACACAGCACGGCCGGCACGGCTGCAGCGCTCGCGTTCTCGACCCCCGCGACGGCGATGTCGCCCAGCACGACGACGTACGCGCTCTTCAGCGTGCGGACGATCGCATCGTCGCTCGGCGGGACGCTCAAGATGAACGCCACGACCACGGCGTCGACGCTCAGCGCCCAGCTCACCTACGGCGTGCGCACGATCGCAGGCACGACGTGCAACCTGACGACGTTCAACGCGGGAGCCGAGATCCTCGCACGCGGTGCCGCGATGACCGCCAGCCCTGCGGGCACGCAGACGCTCGCCGCGAATGCCGGCACCGCCGTGAACTACTGCATCGAGATCACGATGAGCCCGACCGCTCCGTCGAGCGTGCAAGGGCAGTCGGCCGCCCTCTCCTGGGAGTTCGTGGGAACCTCGTCCTCGTGACGTCGGAGCACTCCATGAGCACCACCGCCGTCCCCGCGACGCGACGTTCGCGTCGCGGGGGCGGCGACGCCGCGCGCCCGCGCAGGACGGCGGGTCGCGTCCTGGGCGATCTGCTGCTGAGCGCGGCCGCGCTCGCCGGCACGATCTGCATCGTCCTCGTGATCCTCGCCGCCGTGCTCGACATCACGCTCATCATGTTCCGCACCGGGTCCATGGCGCCGACCATCCCCGCGGGGTCGGTCGCCGTGGTGCAGCGCATCCCGGCGAGCGAGATCGACGTCGGCGAGGTGGTGACCGTCGACCGCGCGGGGGAGCTTCCCGTCACCCACCGGGTCACCTCGGTCTCGGCCGGCGCATCCGACGAGGAGCGGGTCATCACGATGCGCGGCGATGCGAACGAGGCCGACGACGTCGCGCCCTACACGGTGTCGTCGGCGCGTCTGGTGCTCTTCTCGGTGCCGGGCATCGCGCCCGTGATCGCCTCGTTCGGCAGCCCCTTCGTGATCGGCGGGATGACCGTGGGCGCGGCTCTGCTCGTGGGATGGGCGTTCTGGCCGCGGACGGCGCGGATGGAGCGGACGGTCGACGAGAGGGCCGACGCAGGATGATCCGCGTCGCCCTCGGCATCGTCGCCGCCGTCCTCCTCCTCGGGGCAGCGGCGGTGCCGGCGAGCGCGGCCGAGTCGACGGAGGTCTACCAGGGCAGCGTGATCAGGGTCGTCTCGGTCGCCGACTGGGAGCGCGCCGGCCGGCTCGCTCCCGGCGAGGCCGTGGACTGGACGCTCGACATCTCCGCCTCGCCGCCCGATCCCGGCACGCTCGAGGTCGGCGTGCGCGGCGGCGGCGAGCTGCCGGTGTCGCTGGACGCCGAGACGTGCAGCCGGCCCTGGCAGGGCGCGAGCTGCACGGGCGAGCGCACCACGCTGCTCGAGGGATGGCGGCCGGCCGGCGACGGGACGACCTGGATCGAGGAGGTCGACGCCGACAGGTCCGTCCACCTGCGGCTCGTCGTCTCCCGCGACGACGACGCCGTCGAGGGGCAGGAGGCCGAGGTCGCCGTTCACGTGCGGGGAGCGTCGGAGGAGATCATCGTCGGGGAGCAGCCGCCGCCCCTCGCGCCGACGGGCGGCGGGCCGCACCCCCTCCTCCCCGCGATCGTCGCGGGCGTGCTCGGCGCCGCGATCGCCGCGACGGGCTGGCTGCGACGCGGCAGGGAGCGCAGCGGATGACGCGCCGTCGACTGCCCCGACTCGCCGCCGTGATCGCCGCCGCAGGGCTGCTGTTCGCGACGCTCGCGCCCGCGCAGACCGACGCCGCCTGGGTCGATCGAGAGCACAGCCAGGCGACAGTGACCGCGTTCGTGCTTCGCCCGCCCGTGATCACGAATGTGACATGCTCCCGCCCGGCGCTGCTCAACCCGGGAGCCGTGTACCTCACGATCACCTGGCGCTGGACGAATCAGTCCGCCCCCTATTCCGCCTACACGGGCGCGAACGCCATCTGGAGTCTGAACGGCGTGGCGGCGACGAATCCCGCGCCGACGACGACGGTGAACGGCAACACCTACACGACGACCTTCACGGGAACGCTGCTCGGCAACCTCCTCGGCGGCCTCAGCAACCTGCTCCTCGGTTCGACCATCAACGCCGATGCCGTGACCACCGGACCCGTCGGCACGCCCACCTGGACCTCCCCGGCGAGCAGCGGCATCGTGATGAACATCCCCGCCCTGAGCACCACGGCGAGTTGCAGCATCAAGGCGTGAGCTTCAGCGCGCCTCCGGCGTGACCCCGTTGGTCAGGGCGTGGAGCAGCTCGGCGAGATCGCGCACGCGATCGACGTCCCACAGGCGCAGCGTGTCGTAGAGCAGGCTCTCATGGTGCGACCGGGCGGCCTCGAGACGGCGGATGCCCTCTGGTGTCGCCTCCAGGAGGCTCACCCTCCGGTCGGAGGGGGCGGGCGTGCGGGCGATGAGCCCGAGGCCCTCGAGCTCGCGGATCGTGCGGCTGAGCTGCCCCTTGTCCACGGCCATCCGATCGACCATGTCGGAGGAGGTGACCGGCCCGTGCCGCACGATCGAGGTGAAGATCTTGTACGCGCCCGGGTTCAGGCCGGGCGACACGCGCTCGGCGTGCTGGTGGATGATCCGTCGCACCTGCGTCATGAGCTCGCTGAACTCCGCCTCGACGGCCTTGATCGCCTCGGCCTGCTCGGGGGCGACGTCGGCCGCCCCCGAGCGGGTGTCCTCGGCGTTCGCGCGCGAGGGGATGTCGGTGGTCACGACGACATTCTCTCGCGTCAGCGCGCGCGGTCCGCGTCGTCGGCCACGTGCACAGGGATGGACCCCGTCTCCGCGGTCGCCACCGCGAGCTCGCCCTCGAGGCGCTGGGCGCGCATCCGCTCGACGTTGTTCTGGCGGGTGAGCGGCTTGTTCGGGAGGAAGACGATCGCGATGAGGCTCAGGACGGCCAGGGGCACGCCGATGAGGAACGCGTGCGAGATGGCCTGGGCCGACGCGTCCTCGATGATGACGGCGATCGCCTCCGGCATGTCGCGCGTCGTGGGCAGGGCGCCGGACTGGAGCTCGGCGAGGATGGTCTGGCCCTGCTCGCCGAGGGTCGCGATCGCGGCCCCGATCTCGGCCATCCGGTCGGTGAGCTGCTGCGACAGGCTCGACGCGAGCACGGAGCCCATCACGGCGACGCCCGTCGTGCCGCCCACGGTGCGGAAGAAGTTGACGCCCGAGCTCGCGACGCCGATCTCCTGCGGCTTCGTCGTGTTCTGGACGACGAGGACGAGGTTCTGCATCGTCATGCCCGTGCCGGCGCCGAGGAGGAACATGTACGTTCCGACGAGCCAGAGCGACGTGTCGTAGCGCAGGGTGGAGAGGAGGCTCGTGCCGGCGATCATGAGGATCGCGCCGACGACGAGGTAGCTCTTCCACCGGCCGAAGCGCGTGACGAGCTGGCCGACCACGGTCGAGGCGATGAGCATGCCCGCCGCCATCGGGATCGTGAGCAGGCCCGCCTCCGTGGGACCGTAGCCGCGTGAGATCTGCATGTACTGGCCGAGGTACACCGACGTGCCGAACATGGCCACGCCGATGGAGATCGAGGCGAGCACCGACAGCGTGAACGTGCGGTTGCGGAAGAGCGTGAGCGGGATGAGAGGCTCCGACACCCTGAGCTCGACGAGCACGAAGGCGATGGCCGCGATCACGGCGATGCCCACCATGTACAGCGTCTCCCAGCTGGCCCAGCCGTAGTCCGAGACGTTCGAGATCCAGATCAGCAGGAGCCCGGCCGCGACGCTCAGCAGCACGATGCCGAGGTAGTCGATGCGCACCTTCGCGGCGCGGACCTGGTCGATCTTGAGCGTGCGCAGGAGGACGACGAAGGCGATGATGCCGAGGGGCACGCCGACGTAGAAGTTCCAGCGCCATCCGATCGTGTCGGTCATGACGCCGCCCAGGAGCGGCCCGCCCACGGTCGCGACCGCCATGACGCCCGCGAAGAGGCCCATGTACTTGCCGCGTTCGCGCGGGCTGATGATGTCGGCCATCAGCACCTGGCTGAGAGCGGCGAGCCCGCCGCCGCCGAGGCCCTGGAAGGCGCGGAAGGCGATGAGCATCTCGGCGCTCGTCGACATGCCGGCGCCGGCGCTCGCGAGCACGAAGATCGCGAGGGCGAGGAGCATGAGCGTCTTGCGGTTGACGAGGTCGGCGAGCTTGCCCCAGATCGGGGTCGAGATGGCCGTGGTGAGGAGGGTGATGGTGACGACCCAGGTGTACGACGCCTGGGTGCCGCCGAGCTCGGGGACGATGATCGGCAGCGAGGTGCCGACGACGGTCGTGGAGACCATGGAGCAGAACATCGCCAGGAGGAGGCCGGAGAGGGCCTCGAGCACCTGGCGTCGGGACATCCGCGCGGCTGTAGCCTGCGTGTCCGTGGAGTGCGCGCTCATATGCGCCTTTCGATGAAGCGGTGGAGAGGGCATGGCGGCGTCGGCATGCAGAAGTTGATGGAAGTCAACGATACCCGGAACGTTGACCTGGCGCAACTAATTCCCCGGGCGCGCTCGCTCCTCGGGCGGATGGCCCGCCCGCCGCGTCCGCGCGGGCTCAGTCCATGAGCGCGAGCGCGCGGTACGCGGAGCGCTGGATGGCGCGCTCGCGCGGCGTCGGCGCGTCGTCGGCGCGCCGCGTCGGCGGCTCGTTCCCCGTGGTGCGGCGGTACAGCTCGTCGATCAGCGCCGTGGCGAGGCGCACGAGCTGGCCGATCTCCGCGTCGTCGCGCTCGATCCAGAGGCACTTCGGCTCGTCGTGGAGAGGTCGGAAGTCGCGGTGCTCCTCCCACGCGAAGAGCGTCCGCTCCGCGCCCAGCACGTGCTGCTGCCACCACACCTGCCGCAGGTAGGAGCGGGGGATCGACCGCCACGACTTGTTCGTCGTCTTGATTTCCGCGAGGAGCACGCGACCGCCGCCGTCCACGGCGATGCCGTCGGGGGTGGCGAGGTGACGCCGCTCGACCTCCGCGTGGAAGAGCGCGCTCGACGGCTGGATGCCGTGCGTCGCGGCGACCCATGCCGCGATCTCGGGCTCGCGCCGGCGGCCGTGGTCGGTGTACGCGTTGCCGCCGAACGACGATCCGCGCAGCTTCTGCTCGGCGGCACGCGGGATGACGCGCTCGCTCGTGATGGTGGCGATGTCGGTGGCCGTGATGCCCTGCGATCGCGCCCGCAGCCACGCGACCCGGTCGCGCGAGTCCGCGACGATCCGGGCGGCGAGTTCGGGGGTCACGGCTCGACCCTAACCCCGGCGCCCGACAGGTCTCCGCGCGGACGCGCCCGATTCGGCGGATGGCCATCCGGCCTGCTACAGTGGTCGAAGCCGAAGACCGCCGGTCATCGTCGTGTGCGCAAGCGCCGGCGATCGAAGCTCTGCGAAAGCAGGGGCCCGCGCAGGTGTCACGAAATCTCCTCAGAGCTCCGTGCGCTTGCGCCGGGGCTCTTCCTGTTTCTCCGGGGCGGGCGGCGCGGCCGGTGCCCCACCACCGTGGGGCTCCCCGTATCCACCAAGGAGTGACCATGGCGCAGAAGGATGCAACGGTCTCCGAGCTCACGAAGTCTTTCGAGAACTCGAACGCCGTCCTGCTGACCGAGTACCGCGGTCTGACGGTTGCCCAGCTCAAGCAGCTGCGCAACAGCATCCGTCAGGACGCCGAGTACGCCGTGGTGAAGAACACGCTGACCAAGATCGCCGCGAACAACGCGGGGATCACCACGCTGGACGACGACCTCAAGGGTCCGTCGGCCGTCGCGTTCGTGCACGGCGACTTCGTCGCCACCGCCAAGGCTCTGCGTGACTTCGCCAAGGCCAACCCGCTTCTCGTGATCAAGGGCGGCGTGTTCGAGGGCAACACCCTCACCGCCGCCGAGGTCGAGAAGTACGCATCGCTCGAGAGCCGCGAGGTTCTGCTGGCGAAGGCCGCGGGCATGATGAAGGCGACGATGGGCAAGGCTGCCGCCACCATCGACGCGCTTCGCGAAAAGCTGGAGACCGCCCAGGCCGCGTGAGCGGACGGCGCTTTCTTTCCCCACAAACCCCATCTATCTAGGAGATACATCATGGCGAAGCTCACCACTGACGAGCTGCTCGAGCAGTTTGCCGACCTGACCCTCGTCGAGCTCAGCGAGTTCGTGAAGGCGTTCGAGGAGAAGTTCGACGTCACCGCCGCCGCTCCCGTCGCGATCGCCGGTGCCGGCGGCGGCGCCGCTGCCGAGGAGGTCGAGGAGAAGGACTCGTTCGACGTCATCCTCGAGGCTGCCGGCGACAAGAAGATCCAGGTCATCAAGGTCGTCCGCGAGCTCACCTCGCTCGGCCTCGGCGAGGCCAAGGCCGTCGTCGACGGTGCTCCCAAGGCCGTGCTCGAGGGCGCGAACAAGGAGACGGCCGACAAGGCGAAGGAGGCCCTCGAGGGCGCCGGCGCCACGGTGACGCTCAAGTAAGTCTTCCCCGCGAAGAACCTCGAAGGCCCCGGGCTCGTCCCGGGGCCTTCGTGCGTCTGCGGACGTTACGTCTCCGTGACTGTCAAGAGATTGTGGAAGCGCTCCTACGGCTCCTACGTTGGGGACGGTACCCGTTCCACGAAGACATGGCTCGAGATGGGAGCAGACGATGGAGACTGCAGGACGCAAGAGGATCCTCCTCGCGACAGCGGGGCTGGGGATCGCGGGGCTCGCGCTCGCGGGCTGCACGAGCGGCCCCGGCGCCTCGGACGGCGGCGGATCGGATGGCGGGGGAGACGGCGACACGCCCCAGGTGACGGTCTACGGCACGATCGTCGACGCCGAGGCCGAGCTCCTCGAGGAGTCGTGGGCCGACTGGGAGGAGGAGAACGGCATCGACATCGTGTACGAGGGCTCGCAGGAGTTCGAGGCGCAGATCGCGGTGCGCGCGCAGGGCGGCAACCCGCCCGACCTCGCGATCTTCCCGCAGCCGGGACTCCTCGCCGACATGGCGAGCCGCGGCTACCTCACGAAGGCGCCGGAGGGCGTCGTGTCGAACCTCCGCGACTACTGGGCGGAGGACTGGGAGACCTACGCGTCGGTCGACGGGACCGTCTACGGCGCACCGCTCATGGCGAACGTGAAGGGGTGGATCTGGTACCAGCCCGGCGTGTTCGAGGAGAACGGCTGGGAGGTGCCCACCGACTGGCAGGGGCTCCTCGACCTCACCGCGCAGATCCGCGAGGAGACCGGTGCGGCGCCGTGGTGCGCCGGCTTCGGATCCGACGCCGCGACCGGATGGCCGGGAACCGACTGGATCGAGGACCTCGTCCTCCGCCAGGCCGGCCCCGACGTGTACGACCAGTGGGTCGCCAACGACGTGCCCTTCACGGACCCGCAGATCACGGCGGCCTTCGACGCGACGGGACAGATCCTCCTCAACCCCGACTACGTGAACGCCGGGTTCGGCGACGTCGCCTCCATCGGGTCGACGCCGTTCGGCGACGTGGCGAACGCGCTCGTCTCGGGAGACTGCCTCCTCACGCACCAGGCGTCCTTCCTCGACGGATTCATCGTCGAGGCGGGCGGCGAGGTCGGCGAGGACGGCGACGTCTGGGCCTTCATGCTCCCGCCCGTGGAGGCCGGCTCCGGCCAGGTCATCACGGGCGGCGGCGAGATCGTCGGCGCGTTCAGCGACGACGAGAACGTCGTGAAGGTGCAGGAGTACCTGTCGAGCCCGGAGTGGGCGAACTCGCGCGTCGCGCTCGGCGGCGTCATCAGCGCCAACACGGGCCTCGACCCCGCCAACGCGCAGAGCCCCATCCTGCAGGCGGCGATCGAGATCCTGCAGGACGAGAACACGACGTTCCGCTTCGACGGCTCCGACCTCATGCCCTCCGCCGTGGGCGCCGGCACCTTCTGGACCGGCATGCGCGACTGGGTGAACGGCTCGTCGACCGACTCCGTGGTCGAGCAGATCGAATCGGGCTGGCCGGAGGAGTGACGGCCCGGCCATGAAAGCCTTCCTCGACTGGCTGAGCACCCTCTCGCCGTGGCTCGAGATCCCGATCATCATCGGGGTGTTCCTGCTCGCGGTGGGCGTGCTGCTCTTCTTCATCGAGATCGCGCCGCGCGCGGGCCGGATGTACACCGTCATCCGGCTCGCCGCGTGCGTTCTCTTCCCCCTCGCGATCCTGTGGATCCTCCAGTCGTACTGGTGGGCCATCCTCGCGGCGGGCGCGCTCGGCCTCCTCTTCTTCTGGCTCGACTACCGGTCGAAGCAGGGGGCGGGCTACCTCTTCCAGCTGGTCGGATTCCTCGCGCCCGCGCTCATCCTCCTGCTCATCGGACTCGTCTTCCCCGTCATCCAGACGTTCGGGCAGTCGATGTTCAACGCGGCGGGCAACCGCTTCGTGGGGCTGGACAACTTCATCTGGATCTTCACGCAGCCGCAGGGCATCCGCACGGTCGTCAACACGATCGTCTGGGTGCTCGTGGCGCCCGTGGTCTCGACCGTGATCGGCCTCGTGTACGCGTACTTCATCGACAAGACCCGCGGGGAGAAGATCTACAAGATCCTCGTGTTCCTGCCGATGGCGATCTCGTTCGTGGGGGCGTCGATCATCTGGCGCTTCATGTACACCGCCCGCCCGGCCGATGCCGAGCAGATCGGCTTCGTCAACCAGATCCTCGTCTGGCTGGGCGGCTCGCCCGTGCCGTTCCTGCAGGTGGAGCCGTGGAACACGCTGTTCCTCATCATCGTCTTCGTCTGGATCTACACGGGCTTCGCGATGGTCGTGCTCTCGGCGGCGATCAAGGGGGTCCCGGCCGAGCAGCTGGAGGCGGCGGAGCTCGACGGCGCGAACGCGTTCGAGCGGTTCATGAACGTCGTCGTGCCGGGCATCCGGGCGTCGATCGTCGTCGTGCTGACCACGATCGCCATCGCGTCGATGAAGATCTTCGACATCGTGCGCACGATGACGGCGGGCGCGAACAACACCTCGGTCCTCGCGAACGAGATGTACTCGCAGTTCCGCAGCTTCGAGGCCGGGCGGTCCGCGGCGTACGCCGTCGTGCTGTTCGTGCTCGTGCTGCCGCTCGTCATCTACAACGCCCGTCAGCTCAAGGCACAGAGGGAGGTGCGCTGATGACCGCGACGGAGCTCGTCACGACGGCAGGGAAGCCGTCGAGGAAGCGCGCGCTGAGCGACACCAAGCGCCGGCTCACCAACCCGTGGGCGACGGTCGCGGCCCTCGTGATCGCCGTGATCTGGACCATCCCGACGTTCGGCGTCTTCATCTCGTCGTTCCGTCCGCGCGTGGAGATCCAGACGACGGGATGGTGGACCGTCTTCGAGAACTGGGGCTGGACGTTCGACAACTACGTCGAGGCGCTCGGCACCTCGACGGGCGGCCTCACGATGCTGAGCGCGTTCGTGAACTCGTTCGCGATCACGCTGCCGGCGTCGATCATCCCGCTCATCATCGCGACGCTCGCGGCGTACGGCTTCGCGTGGATGGACTTCCGCGGCAAGAACGTGCTGTTCGTCCTCGTGTTCGCGCTGCAGATCGTCCCCATCCAGATGGCGTTCATCCCGCTCCTGCAGCTGTTCTCGCAGGGCACGCTGTTCGGCGTCGAGGTGATCCAGGCGGTGGGGTCGTCGGGCTACGCGCAGGTGTGGATCGCGCACACGATCTTCGGCCTGCCGCTCGCGATCTTCCTGCTGCACAACTTCATCGCCCAGATCCCCGCCGACGTGATCGAGGCGGCGAAGGTGGACGGCGCGGGGCACGGGCAGATCTTCTTCCGCATCGTGCTGCCGCTGTCGATGCCGGCGATCGCGTCGTTCGCCATCTTCCAGTTCCTCTGGGTGTGGAACGACCTGCTCGTCGCCCTCATCTTCGCGGACGGCAACGTGGCGCCCGTCACGAAGCTGCTCGCCCAGATGACGGGCTCGCGCGGTCAGGACTGGCACCTCCTCACGGCGGGCGCGTTCATCGCGATCATCGTTCCGCTGCTGGTGTTCCTCTTCCTGCAGCGCTACTTCGTGCGGGGCCTGCTCGCGGGCTCGGCGAAGGGCTGAGGCACGACGAAGGGCCCGCCGCGAGGCGGGCCCTTCGTCGTGTCCGGCGTCACGCAGAGCAGCCGAGGCGCTCCTGGATGTCCTGCATCGCCGCGATCTCCGCGGTCTGGTTCTGTCCCATGTGCCGCGCGGTGTCGATGACGCGCGGGTCGCTGCCGAGCTCGACGACGGCGTCCGTCATCTCGATGGCGCCGGCGTGGTGCCGGATCATGAGGTCGAGGAACAGGCAGTCCTGCGTGGTTCCGGACGCCTCCTGCAGCCGCGCCATCTCGTCGTCGTCCGCCATCCCCATGGCGGCCTCGAGCTCGGCCGTTGTCGCCTCGGCGCCCGCCCCGTGGTCGTGGCCCGTGCCCGACATCCACGACATGAGCGGATCTCCCGACTGCGGCAGGCCCCATCCCACGAGCCAGCCGTACATCTCGCCGCGCTGCCCCGCCTGGGCCGTCGCGATGTCGTAGGCGAGCACGCGCAGCTCCTCGTCGGCGGTCGAGCGGTACTCGATCATCGCCATCTCCACGGCCTGCGAGTGATGCACCTGCATGTCGCGGGCGAAGCCGGCGTCTGCCGCGTTCGGCCCGGCTGTCGCCCCCGTGGCCTCGGAGAGGAGGCCGAACGTCGAGAAGCGGCCGATGGCGAACGCGAGCGCGCCCACGAGCACGATCGCGACGACAGCGAGCAGCCAGGGGATGCCCGGGCGCCCTGGTCGCTCGACGGGGTCGCTCATGACGCCGTCAGGCGGTCTTGCCGGGGCCGTCGATGGCGCCCGTGCAGACGGCGTTCGGCTCCGGGACGTCCTGGTTGCGCCAGTACTCCTCGAAGAACTCGGGGATGCGCTCGTCGTCGACCGAGTCGAGCTTCAGCTGCGCGTTCCATGCGCTCACGGCGACCGCGGTGCCGAGGTCGGGGTAGGGCGAGAGGATGGCGTAGCTCGAGGGCAGGTAGCTCTCGAGCGTCGCGACGCCCTCCTCGTCCACGAGCTCGGGGTCGTAGGTGACCCACACGGCGCCGTGCTCCATCGAGTGGACGGCGTTCTCGTTCGTCTGCGGCTCGGTGTAGACGCCGCAGTTCAGCCAGTACGGGTTGTGGGGGCCGCCGGCAGGCGGGGTCTGCTCGTAGTCGACCGTCCCCTCGACGTGCGTGTTGGTGTTCGAGAACGTCTCGACGCCTTCGATCTCCACGCCGTCGCCGCCGGCCGTGTACGTCACGCGGTTCGACTGCGGCGTGAACACGATGGAGGCCACGATGGCGCCGACGACGGCCACCGCGGCGACCGAGCCGACCGTCCACCAGACGACCTTGCCGCGCTGGCGCTTCTGGAGCTGCCGCTGGTACTCGGCCAGCTTCTCCTGGCGCTTCGCCTCGCGCTGCTGCTTCACTGACTGGTTGATCTCGGCCTGCTTGGCGGGGTTGCCGCTCGACCGCTGGGGGCGCTTCTGCGTCGACACGCCTCGATCCTATGCGGGCGCATGGACGCCGTGCCTGGGAGAACCGCGCGACGATCCTGGCTTTCTCCCCTATGCATCGCCTGGCCGCGGGCCTAGGATCGGATGAGTCCCCATCGCCTGTCGAGGAAGCGGTGTCCGGGACCTCTTTCTTTTCTCCCCCCCCATCTGCGAAAGCGCCGACGCCTCACGATGACCCACGACGAGCACGACTCCGCCCACCCCCGTACCGGGATCATCCCCACCGCGACGGGCGTCATCCCCGTCCCCACGGGGTCGTTCCGCCTCCCGGACGCTGCGCGCGCCGCGGCGGGCGAGCTGCCGCCCACGCATCGGGGCGATGCCCTCTCGAGCCGTCGGCGCCTCATCTACGTGCTGCTGCTCGGCGCGCTCACGGCGCTCGGGCCGTTCACGATCGACCTCTACCTGCCGGCGTTCCCCCTGCTCGAGCGCGACTTCGACACGACGAGCGCGGCCATCCAGCTCACCCTGACGGGGACCATGATCGGGTTCGCGCTCGGCCAGCTCGTCGTGGGGCCGCTGAGCGACAAGGTCGGCCGGCGCGTCCCCCTGCTCGTCGTGACGGCGCTGCACGTCATCGCGAGCATGGCGGCCGCGTTCGCGCCGTCGCTCGCCCTGCTGGGCGCTGCGCGCGTGCTCATGGGGGTGGGCGCGGCGGCGGGCGGCGTCGTCGCGATGGCGATGGTGCGCGACCTGTTCGGCGGTCGGCGCCTCGTCGTGATGCTCTCGCGGCTCGCGCTCGTGACAGGCGTCGCGCCGGTCGCGGCGCCGCTCATCGGCTCGGCGCTGCTCGCCGTCATCCCGTGGCGGGGCATCTTCATCGTGCTGGCCGCGTACGGCGTCGTGATGCTCGTCTGCGCGATCCTCGCGCTTCCCGAGACGCGCCCCGCGGCGGATCGGACGTCGCACGAGACCGTGTCGGTGCTGCACCGCTACCGGGTCGTCCTCACGGACCGCGTCTTCCTGGGCGTGCTCGTCATCGGCGCCATGACGTTCTCGGGGCTGTTCTCCTACCTCTCCGCGTCGTCGTTCCTCTTCCAGGAGACCTACGGCTTCACGCAGGTGCAGTACGGCCTGCTGTTCGCGGCGAACTCGATCGGGCTCGTCATCGGGAACCAGATCGCCGCGCGGCTGGCGGCACGGTTCGGACCGCAGTGGGTGCTGGCCTGGTCGACCGCTTCGCTGCTGGTGTCGGCCACGGCGATCATCGTGTGCGACCAGCTCGGCCTCGGCGTCTGGGGCATCGTCGTCCCCCTGTTCGTCTTCATGTCGACGTGCGGTTTCACCTTCCCGTGCGCGCAGGTGCTCGCGCTCGACCGGCATCCCGAGGCGGCGGGAACGGCGGCGTCGATCCTCGGGGCGACCAACAACGGCATCGCCGGCGTGATCTCGCCCGTCGTCGGGCTCATCTCGGCGGCGTCGGGGATCACGGGCACGACGATGGCGGTCGTCATGGTCGGCTGCGCGGCGATCGCGGTGCTGTCGCTGTGGGTGGTCGTGCGACCGCGCTCGCTCGGGCAGCTGGCCGATTGAGCGGTCGCTTCGGTGCGCAGCGGGCACAATGAGGCGATGAGGCTGTCGCGCAGAGCAGAGGGATGGTGGGGGCTCGGGCTGCTCGTCGCGGCGGCGGCCCTCGGCTACGCGACGATGCTCCACGGCATCCCGTTCGCGATCGACACGTGGTGGGCCGGTGTGCTCGCCGATCCGCCGCCGGGCGCGCGACTGGCGTTCTCGCTCCTGCTCGACGAGGTCGGCGGCGGCTGGTGGGCCATCCTCGTCGTGCCGCTCGCCGCGGCCGCAGTGCTGCTCATCCGGCGTCGGCGGGCGGGTGCCCTGTACTTCGCGCTCGCCACGGCGGCGAGCGCAGCGCTCGTGCAGCTGCTCAAGGCGCTGTTCGGGCGGGAGCGACCGGAGGACATCCTCGTCATCGTCGACGAGGGCTCGTTCCCGTCGGGGCACGTCGCGAACGCCGCGACGGTCGTCTTCGCGCTGTGGATGATCGTCGACCGGTGGTGGATGGCCGCCATCGCGGTCGTCTGGACGCTGTCGATGGCCTTCGCCCGCACCTACCTCTCCGCGCACTGGGCGAGCGACACCCTCGGCGGCGCCCTCATCGGCGTGGGGGTCGCGCTCGTGCTCGCCGCGCTGCTGCACGCACCGCTCGACGCGGAGGAGCAGCGGCTCCGCGCCCTGCGGGGGTGAGGCCCGCGGGCGGGCGCGCGCCGAGGTCGGCGGAGGGCATGGGTCCGGGGGCGCGGCGGCGCCGGCCCGGCAGTCCGGTGCGGACACGGCGCAGGAGATCCGGCGTCGCGGGGCGGCGACGCCCGCGGGGTGCCGGCATGGTCGGGCGGGGCACGGCCCGGATCTCCTGCATCGTGTCCGGCGGATCGGCGCCGCACCCTGGCTAGGCTGTGCCCATGAGTGCCGAGAACGCGCCCGACGCCGCTGCCGCCGAACTCGAGAGACTCCGTGCCGAGGCCGCCGTGGCGGATGCCGCGTTGAAAGCGGCGGAGGCCCGAGCCGCGCTCGCGGCGGCGGAGGCCGCGGCAGCGAACGCGGCCCGCGCCGGCACGCCCGCAGCTCCGTCGGGCTCCTCGTCCTCCGTGCCGGCGCCACCCGAGCCCGCCTCCTCGGAGCAGCCATCCCAGCCCGCGCCCGCCGAGCGCGCGTCCGCCTCCTCGTCTTCCGCGCCGACGCCATCCGATCCGCGAGCCTCCGAGCCGGCGCCGTCCGAGGGCCCGCTCGACGACGCCGAGGTGCAGCGCATCCGCGACGGGTACGCGTTCGCGGGGGAGACGCTCGACCTCGGGGCGCTCGTGAACGGGGAGCCGCGGGCCGATGTCCAGGTGCGCATCCCGCTGCCGATGCTGAACCGCCACGGGCTCGTCGCGGGGGCGACGGGCACGGGAAAGACGCGCACGCTGCAGGGACTGGCCGAGCAGCTCGCCGCGAAGGGCGTACCCGTGTTCGCCGCCGACATCAAGGGCGACCTCACGGGGATGGCGTCGCCGGGCGCCTCGAGCGACAAGCTGCTCGCCCGCACGAAGGCGATCGGGCAGGAGTGGGAGCCCGAGGCGGCCGCCGTGGAGTACTTCGCGCTCGGCGGTCTCGGAACGGGCGTTCCCGTACGGGCCACGGTGACGGGCTTCGGGCCGCTGCTGCTGTCGAAGGTGCTCGGGCTCAACGACACCCAGGAGTCGAGCCTCGGGCTCGTGTTCCACTACGCCGACGAGAAGGGGCTTCCGCTCGTCGACCTCGCCGACCTCCGCGCCGTCCTGCAGTACCTGACGAGCGACGAGGGAAAGGGCGAGCTGAAGGGCATCGGCGGCATCTCGGCGGCGACCGCCGGGGTGATCCTGCGCGAGCTCGTCGCGTTCGCGGAGGGCGGCGCCGACGTCTTCTTCGGCGAACCCGAGTTCGACGTGCAGGACTTCCTCCGGACGGCTCCGGATGGCCGCGGCATCGTCTCGCTGCTCGAGGTGCCGGGCGTCGTGGACCGCCCGCAGCTGTTCTCGACGTTCCTCATGTACCTGCTGGCCGAGCTGTTCGAGCTGCTGCCCGAGGTGGGCGACGCCGACAAGCCGAAGCTCGTGTTCTTCTTCGACGAAGCGCACCTGCTGTTCCGCGACGTCTCGAAGGACTTCCTCGCGGCGATCACCCAGACCGTGCGGCTCATCCGGTCGAAGGGGGTCGGCGTCTTCTTCGTGACGCAGACCCCGAAGGATGTGCACGGCGACGTGCTCGGGCAGCTCGGCTCGCGCGTGCAGCACGCGCTGCGCGCGTTCACGCCCGACGACGCGAAGGCGCTGCGCGCGACGGTCGGCACCTATCCGACCTCGGGATACGAGCTCGAGCGCGTGCTGCAGGAGCTCGGCACGGGCGAGGCGATCGTCACCGTGATGAGCGAGAAGGGCGCGCCGACGCCGGTCGCGTGGACGCGGATGCGGGCTCCGCAGGGGCTCATGGACGCGTCGCCCGCTGCGACGGTCGAGGCGGCCGTGGCCGCTTCCCCGCTGCTCGCCGCCTACGGCGAGCGGGTCGATCGGGAGTCGGCCTACGAGATGCTCACCGCGAAGATGAACGCCGCCTCCGCGGCGGCCGAGGCGGAGGAGGCGGCGCTCGAGAAGGCCAGGACCGATGCGGAGTACGAGAAGCAGCGGGCCGCGATCGAGAAGAAGGCGCAGAAGGAGTACGACCGGCTGCTGAAGGCGACGACGGGGCGCTCGACGACGAAGCGACAGACGCGCACGAGCACGGACCGCGTCGTGGAGCGCGTCGTCGGGTCCGCCGCCACCACGCTCGTCAACAGCGTCATCCGGGGGCTGTTCGGCACAGGGCGGCGGCGCTGACGGCGGATGGCGGCCGCGTGGCGGCGAGCCACCCAGTCGCTCCGGGGTGGGAGGAGACGGCCGACGGCGCGCAGGCCCGCTTCGCGGCCATCCCCCTGCGGATGCGCACCCTCGTCGCGCTCATCCTCGTGACGGTGCTGGCCGGCGGCATCGGAGCGGCCCTGCTCGTCATCGCGCTCGACGGCGTGCTGCTGCGGGCGGGCGCGCGGGTCACGGTGATCGCCGTCGGGGTGCTCATCGCGCTTCCGGCCTACGCGGTCCTGCGGGCGTCGTTGCGGCGCCGGACGGTGACGTGCCGGATCGCGATGGCGAGAGAGGGGCTCATCCTCGAAGCGGGGGCCATGACGCTCCGGATGGCGTACGCGGACGTCGACGAGATCGTGTGGCGTCCGTCGTCGGATTACGCGCGAGTCGAGGTGCGCGGCGCCGGCGTCGACGTCTCGCTGCTCGTCGGGCTCGCAAGACCCCTCGCGGGCCGGTCGGCCACCCTTCCGGGATTGGCCGGGCGGCTGCCTCGGCTGCTCGAGCGCGCAGGGCTGAGTCTCGTGCGCTCACGTCGCGGCGACGTGTCGCGGTTCGTGCGCAGCGCTGCTGTCAACGCGGGATGAGCCCGAGCTCGCGGACGGCCTCACGCTCGGCTGCGAGCTCCGCGACCGACGCATCGATGCGCGACCGCGAGAAGCCGTCGATCGCGAGGTCGGGGACGATCGCCCAGCGGCCATCCGACGTCGTCACGGGGAACGACGACACGAGTCCCTCGGGGACGCCGTAGGAGCCGTCCGACACGACCGCCATCGAGGTCCAGTCGTGCGGACCGGTTCCGTTCAGCCAGTCGCGCGCGGCGTCGATCGTCGCGCTCGCGGCGGAGGCGGCCGAGGAGGAGCCTCGCGCCTGGATGACCGCGGTCCCGCGGTTCGCGACCGTGGGGAGGAAGTCGTCCTCGACCCAGGCGCGGTCGACGAGGTCGCGGGCGGGGCGGCCGTCGACGAGGGCGTGCGAGAGGTCGGCGTACTGCGTCGCGGAGTGATTGCCCCAGATCGCGAGGCGCGTGATGGCGCGGACGGGCGAACCGGTCTTCTGCGCGAGCTGGGCGACGGCGCGGTTGTGATCGAGCCGCGTGAGCGCGCTGAAGCGGTCGGCGGGGACGTCCGGCGCGTTCTGCTGGGTGATGAGCGCGTTCGTGTTCGCGGGGTTGCCCGTCACGAGCACGCGGACGGCGTCGCCCGCCGCATCGTTCAGCGCGCGGCCCTGGGCGGTGAAGATGGCGCCGTTGGCGGAGAGCAGGTCCGCGCGCGTCATGCCGGCCGTGCGGGGCCGGGCGCCGACGAGGAGCGCGAGGTCGGCGCCGTCGAACGCGACGCGCGGGTCGTCGGTGAGGGCGAGACCCGCGAGCTGCGGGAAGGCGCCGTCGACGAGCTCCATGGCGACCCCTTCGGCCTTCTCGAGAGCCGGCGTCACCTCGAGGAGGCGCAGATCGACGTCGCGCGGGCCGAGCGCGCCTGCGGCGAGTCGGAAGAGCAGGCTGTAGCCGATCTGGCCGGCGGCACCCGTGACGGCGATGCGGAGCGGAGCGGTCATGTCGCCGACGCTATCGCGGATGGCGCGGGCGGGGGAGGTGACGCGTCAGCTCGGGAGGCCGCGGCGCAGGAACCGGTCGGCGATCTGCAGGCCGAGGCCGCCATCCAGCACGATGCCGTGGCGGGCCCCCTTGACGATCGTCAGCCGCGCGGTCGGGATGTGCTCGTCGAGGATGCGCGCGTTGTCGACCGGGGTGAGCTCGTCGTGCTCCCCGTGCAGGACGAGCGTCGGCGCGGAGATGCGCGACAGGTCCGCGAGGGAGTCGTGGTGCCGGCTCGCGCGATGGTGCCGAGCGAGCGCCGTGCGGTCGCGCCCCACGGCGAGCAGCCGGACGAGGTCGCGACCCGACTCGTCCCAGAACACGCTCGCGACCACCTCGGGGTCGGGGGAGCGAATGGCGCGGTCGACCTCATCGGTCCGGCGCGTCCCGTGCGCGTCGCCGGCCGAGGTCGACGCGAGCACGAGCCGTCTGACACGGTCGGGATGATCGGCCGCGAGCCACTGCGCCACGCGACCGCCCATCGAGTGGCCCAGCACGTCGGCGCGTTCGACTGCGGCGTCGTCGAGGATGCGCACGATGTCGTCGGCGAACAGGCGCGTCGTGAAGCGATCGGCGTCGCCGAGCTCGCTGTCGCCGATGCCGCGGTGGTCGAACACGATCACACGGCGCCCCGGCAGCAGCATCGGACCGGCGATCTGCCATGACCGGTGGTCGACCGCCTGACCCGCGATGAGGATCAGCGGATGGCCCTCGCCGGCGCTCCAGTACGCGAGCCGGATGCCGTCGGCCGCGATCGCATCACGGCGCACCCATTCGGGCCCGTACGGGTGTTCGGTCACGAAAGGCGAGCGTAGCCATGCGTCGCGGCTATCCGAAAACAATCGGACCCACGAGCTCGGGCCAGACGTCGAACATCAGAAGCGGCGAAGCCTCGCTGCCGGCAAGCGGGGCTCCGAAGTGCGCGAAGTCGTATCGAACCTCGACGATATCGTCGAACAAGTCATAGTCGTGGACGAGAGCCAGCCGACCCCGTGTGAAGGTGAGCTCCGAGCGACCGTCCTCATCGAAAACGCCGTCGGCTGCGAGTTCGCCCTTGTAGAAAAGCGAGACATGCGCGCCGGGCTTTCCCCCCACCGGCAGGGTGATCGTGACGTTGTCGCCTTCAGACGAGGACGCGGCGGCAGGGGAGATCGGTGATATTTCAACAGGCGTGACCGCGGGGATCAGACCATCTACTCCGAGCTCGGTCAGATGCGCGGATGCGGAGAGTCCCCACACCGACGACTCCTCGTACTCGGCTGCTATGACTGAGTCGATCGCGAGCTCCAACTCGTCAGGCGCCAACACGGGGGCGTACGCCAGCTCGCCCGACCCGCTGTCGTCGAGCGTCACGTGAATCGATGTCCCTCCGTCGACGGATGCCCTGACAAGCGCACCTGGTTCGCCGTGAACGGGGATGAGGACAGTGAACGACTGCTCGTTAGCGTCCCGCGTGGCTTGACCGAGAACAAGATCCTCGTCGAGCAGCGACTGCAGCCCGAGATCGGCAACTGAGAGCGTGCGTTCGTCTCCCACCGCATGGGGAGCCGTGTACGCGACGGTCAGCATGAGTCCCGAGCGCACTTCGGTCTCGGACAGGACGAGTGTCGAGAGGGCCTCGCCGTCGTCGCCTAGGGTTACC
This sequence comes from Microbacterium gilvum, assembly GCF_039543865.1. NCBI lineage: Bacteria > Bacillati > Actinomycetota > Actinomycetes > Micrococcales > Microbacteriaceae > Microbacterium > Microbacterium gilvum. The sequence goes on from NZ_BAABKO010000005.1 coordinate 297,788, forward strand.
ACGCTCTCGACGACGCTCTCTTCAGGAGAGATGAGAACGATGGCGCCCGGCTCACCTGAAATGCGCAAGTTCGCGGACTTCGTAGCGCCGTCGATTGACAATGGGTCGACGTCGACATGGATATCGGCATCGATCGCGACGTCATCGATGTCGATGAGCGCACCCAGCGTCGTCGTGGCATCCAGTTCGCTCAGACCCTCGCCGGTGTACGCGACGCGGATCGGCAGGTCCGCGACGGCCTGGCCCGCGCCGAGGGAGAACTCGAGTTCGCCGCTTCCGTTGCCGCGCAGCTCGACCGCATCCGCGGGAGCGGCGCTGTCGCCGACATAGACCGCGACGTCGTACTTGCGTTCTCCGCGCACCTCGATCTCGACCCGTCCGGCGTTCTTGTCGAGGACCGTTCCCCCTTCCACGCTGAGCGATGCGATCGGGGCAGGGGTCTCGATGGGCGGAGTGACCGTCGGGGTCGGCGTCGGCGTGACTGTCGGGGTCGGCGTCGGGGTCGGCTCCGGCGTCGTGGTGATCGTCGGCTCCGGCATCGGCGTGAGCGTCGCCGTCGGGCTCGGCTCCGGCGTGACCGTCGCCGTCGGGCTCGGCTCCGCCGTCGCGGTCGGGCTCGGCTTCGGGGTGGGCGCGACCGCCGCGAGCAGCGGATCCCGCACTCCGGCCGCCGACAGCGTGAACCTTAGCGCGTCGCCCTCGACCTCGGTGTAGGAGACGACGACGTCCACATCCTCGGCCACCTGCGCGGCAGTCAGCTCCACCTGCAGCTCGGCGAGACCGTCATCCGAGAACGACGCCGTGCCGAGCGAACCCGACAGCGTCGTGAAGAACGACATCATCCGCGCCGACGACACCGTCGACACGGGCGACGCCTCGCCCGTCGCGACCGTCACCGTCTCGTCGGGCTCGCCCGACAGCTCCAGCGACACGATCCGCCGCGCGGCATCGACGACGGACGCGTCCTCGAGCGCGATCGGCGCAGCCGCAGCCTCGGACGGCGCGGGCGACTCGGAAGGGGATGGCGACGGCGATGCCGACGGAGTCGGCGCGGGCGACGGAGAGGCCGTGGGCGAGGCCGTCGGCACGGGATCGGGCACGACGGGGGCGGCGGGCTCGGTCGGAGTCGGCTCAGCGGTCGGCTCGGAAGTCGGCGCCGCCGTCGGCGCGGCGGGCGGCACGGGCGCCAGCGTCGGCGAGGCCGACGGGCTGGCGGAGGGCGTCGCCGACGGCGTCGCACTCGGCTCGGGCGTCGCGATCGGGGGCTCGACGACCTCCTCCGCTTCGGTCATGAGCTCGTCCGACGCCTCGATCGACGCATCCTGCTGCGCCGGGTCGTCGAACGACGATGCGGCCTCGCTCGCCGAGCCTCCGAAGCCGCCCGTCAGCGTCGCGGCCAGCACAGCTCCGGCCACGGCGGCCGCCGCGACACCGGCCCCGACGATCCCGCCGATGGTCCACGCAGGGTTCGTCGCGGCACCGCCGCCGCCCGATCCCGATGCGGCGCCCGCGCCCGCGAGCGCCTTCGCCGCGCCATCCGCTCCGGCCGCGCCCACGACTCCGCCCGCGCCGACAGCGCCGCCTGCCACCACGACGGCGCCCTCGTATACCGACGACGGCATGGCCGCAAGGGCGATGTACGCCGCCTCGTCCCGCTGCAGCGAGGCGAGATACGACGTCGCACCTGCGGCGCCCATCGCGAGCGGCAGCAGCACGAGCGCGAGCCGGCTGCCGACCTCCTTCGCCTCCGACGCGACGATCGCGCATCGCGCGCACTCCGCGAGATGGGCGTCCATCTTCGCCCTGTCTCGTGCGCCGAGGTTGCCGCGGGTATGCGCTCCGAGACGCTCGATCGTCCAGGCGTGCTCTGACCCGGCGTCGACGGAGGCGATGTGCGCCTGGATCCACGCCTCCCGCAGGCCTTCGCGCGCCCGGAACGCGAGCTGCGACACGGCGGCCGCCTTCATCCCGAGCAGCGGCGCGATCTCGCCCGGTTTCATCTGCTCGATCTCGGTGTACCAGAGCACCTCCTGCCACCTCGTCGGCAGGCTGCGGAACGCGCTGTGCGTGAGGCTCCGGTCGAGTGCCTCGTCGGTCGCCGCCTCGGTCGACTCCGGATCCTCGACCTCGTCGAGGAAGTCGCTCGTCGCGGCCGACGGCGCGCGCCCCCACGACGCCGCGATGTTGCGGATGGTCGTGAAGAGATATGCGCGGAACGATCCCGTCGGGCCGTTGCCGCGCTGGATCGACTGCAGGATCTTCGCGTACGCCTCCTGCACGAGGTCGTCGGAGTCGATGCTCGACGTGATCGACCGTGCGGCGACGATCCCCGAACGGTAGTGACGGCGCCACAGCTCCCCGTACGCCTGCTGGTCGCCCGAGCGCGACCTCAGCACGAGGTCGGCGTCCGGGGTCGCCGAGCCCTCGGCGTCGGGGATGGTGTCGTCAGTCGTCATTCGCGGGTCGTGTCCGGTCGTCAGGCATGCCGATCACCGCTTCGGTTCGCGGTGGCCGCTGGCAGGCCCGCGTTCGGGTTCGCAGGCCTCCGGACATCTTCCTCCGGATCGTCCGCCACCGCCACCCCCGGGCGCGATCTCACGGCGTATTCCCCTGGACGGGGGCCGTTTTCGACCATCCTCGAGATTTTTCCGGAACCCGCGTAATGAAACCGCCCGTACCCCGTCTCATGGGGTGTAGGAGACGCCGACCCGGCAGCTGGGGAGCGCGGGGCGGTCTCCTGGGGGACTCGTCGCGTACGCGGCGCAGGGGCTCGGACGACTCGGGGGAGGGGTCCGAGCCCCTTACTCGTCCCCCGCCGTCCACACGTGCGCGATCTCGAGCCCGGATGTCCACAGCACGAGATCGGCGCGCGCCGCCACGCGCAGCGTCCCGATCTCCCCGGCCATCCCCAGCACGCCGGCCGGCGTCGACGTGGCCGCGCGCAGCGCCTCCCCGATCGGGACGCCGAGCCCCGCGATCCGCCGCACGGCCGCGTCCTGCGTGAGCGTCGACCCGGCGATCGTGTCGGTCCCCGCGACGCGCGCCACGCCGTCCGTCACCATGACGTCGAGATCGCCCAGCCGGAAGTCGCCGTCGGCCATGCCCGTCGCCGCCATCGCATCCGTGACGAGCGCGATGCGTCCCGGTGCCGACCGGAGCAGCATCCGCATCACCTCGTCGGCGACGTGCACGCCGTCGGCGATGAGCTCGAGCACGACGCGATCGTCGTCGATCGCGACCGGCACGGGCCCGGGCGCGCGGTGGTGGATGCCCGGCATGGCGTTGAAGGCGTGCGTGAGGAGCGTCGCCCCCGCCTCGACCGCCTGCCGGGTCGTCGCGGCGTCGGCGTCGGTATGGCCGATCGCGGCGACGATCCCCGATTCCGTCAGGCGCCGGATCGCCGCCATCGCGCCGGGGAGCTCCGGCGCGATCGTCACCTGCCGGATGGTCTGGCGTCCGTCCACGACGCCGGCGTCGAGCACGCGCGCGACGGCATCCTCCGACGGGGCGACGAGCAGCGCCGGATCGTGCGCACCGTGGTGGCCCGGATCGAGGAACGGCCCCTCCAGGTGGCTGCCGAGCACGCCGGCGTCCTCCCGCGTGAGCCGTGCGACGGCGCCGACGCGTTCGACGAGCGCATCGATCGAGGCCGTCACGAGCGAGACCACGGCGCTCGTCGTGCCGTGCGCCCTGTGCAGCGACCTCGTCGTGCGGATGGCCGTCGCCCCGTCGTCGACGGCCGCGCCCGCCCCGCCGTGGACGTGGAGGTCGACGAGCCCCGGCGACAGCAGGGCGCCATCGCCCGCGAGCTCCCGCAGGTCGTGCACGACATCGCCCGCCTGCGCGGCGGCACGCCATCCTTCGCCGTCCCCCGTCGCGACGATCCTGCCGTGTTCCGCGCGCAGCCATCCGCCGCGCACGGCACGTCCGTCTGTCACGAGCATCGCGGAGTGGAGCAGCAGACCCATGTCGAGAACACTCCCACATCGCGCGCTATGCTGTTCGCGTCGCGACTGGCGTTGAGGTGGTGTACCACCGGGAAGCGACCGAGACGGCATTCGACCGCACGCCTGGGCCGATGCGATGACCCCTTTTCGCCTGTCGTCTGGAGATCGTCATGACCGATCCGCTGTTCAACGCCCCCCTCGCCGAGGTCGACCCCGAGATCGCCCAGGTGCTCCAGCGCGAGCTCGACCGCCAGCGCGGCTTCCTCGAGATGATCGCGTCGGAGAACTTCGTGCCCGTCTCGGTCCTGCAGTCGCAGGGATCGGTGCTGACGAACAAGTACGCCGAGGGCTACCCCGGCCGTCGCTACTACGGCGGCTGCGAGGAGGTCGACGTCGCGGAGGAGCTCGCCATCGAGCGCGCGAAGTCGCTCTTCGGCGCCGCGTTCGCGAACGTGCAGCCCCATTCGGGCGCCACCGCGAACGCGGCCGTGCTGCACGCCATCGCCCGTCCCGGCGACACGATCCTCGGGCTGTCGCTCGACCACGGCGGCCACCTCACGCACGGCATGAAGATCAACTTCTCCGGTCGGCTCTACGACATCGTCGCGTACGGCGTCGACCCCGAGACGTCGCTCGTGGACATGGACGAGGTGCGTCGGCTCGCCATCGAGCACAAGCCGAAGGTCATCATCGCCGGCTGGTCGGCCTACCCTCGCCAGCTCGACTTCGCCGCGTTCCGCGCCATCGCCGACGAGGTGGGCGCGTACCTGTGGGTCGACATGGCGCACTTCGCGGGCCTCGTCGCCGCCGGTGTGCACCCCAGCCCCGTCCCGCACGCGCACGTCGTCTCGTCGACCGTGCACAAGACGATCGGCGGCCCGCGTTCGGGCTTCATCCTCACGAACGACGCCGACCTCGCGAAGAAGATCAACACGGCCGTCTTCCCCGGTCAGCAGGGCGGCCCCCTCATGCACGTCATCGCCGCCAAGGCGACGGCGTTCAAGCTCGCGGCGAGCCCCGCGTTCAAGGACCGCCAGGAGCGCACCGTCCGCGGCGCGGCCATCCTCGCCGACCGCCTCGCCCAGCAGGACGTCAAGGACGCCGGCATCGCAGTGCGCTCGGGCGGCACCGATGTGCACCTCGTGCTCGTCGACCTGCGCGACGCGGCGATCAACGGCAAGGAGGCGGAGGACCTCCTCCACGACATCCGCATCACGGTCAACCGCAACGCGGTCCCGAACGACCCGCGCCCTCCGATGGTGACGTCGGGTCTGCGCATCGGCACGCCCGCCCTCGCGACGCGCGGCTTCGGCGACGCGGAGTTCACAGAGGTGGCCGACATCATCGCGCTCGCGCTCATCCCCGGCGCCGACGTCGCGGCGCTCCGCGACCGCGTCGCCGCGCTCGCCGACGCCTTCCCGCTCTACCCGGGCCTCGAGCAGGCCGGCCAGGGCTACGCGGGCGTCTGACCCACTGCACGTCCTGCCGAGACCGGCCCCGGTCGCCGGGACCCGCGCTGTCCGCGCGGTCTCGTCGACGCAGGCCGGTCTCGGCGGAACCCGACCGAGGAATGAGGGAACCCGGATGACCGCGCAGATCCTCGACGGCAAGGCCGCGTCGGCCGCCATCAAGGCGGAGCTCGCCGACCGCGTCGCCGCGCTGAAGGAGAAGGGCGTCACGCCCGGCATCGCGACCGTGCTCGTCGGCGCCGACCCGGCGTCGCAGCTGTACGTCGGCATGAAGCACAAGCAGTCCGTCGCGATCGGGATGAACTCGATCCAGCGCGAGCTGCCGGCCGACGCCACGCAGGCCGAGGTCGAGGCGCTCATCGACGAGCTCAACGCCGACGAGACGTGCCACGGCTACATCGTGCAGCTGCCGCTGCCGAAGCACCTCGACACCGACGCGATCCTGGAGCGGATCGACCCCGCGAAGGACGCCGACGGCCTGCACCCGACGAACCTCGGGCGGCTCGTGCTGAACGTCAACGCGCCCATCGCGACGCCGCTGCCGTGCACGCCGCGGGGCGTCATCGAGCTGCTCGTCCGGGGCGGCTACGACCTCGGCGGCAAGCACGTCGTCGTGGTCGGCCGCGGCGTGACGATCGGCCGTCCGATGGGTCTGCTGCTCACGCGGCGCGACGTCAATGCGACGGTGACGCAGGTGCACACCGGCACTCCCGACATGGCGCCCTACCTGCGCCAGGCCGACGTCATCGTGGCGGGCGCAGGCGTCAAGCACCTCATCCGCGCCGCCGACGTCAAGCCCGGCGCCGCCGTGCTCGACGTGGGCGTGACGCGCGAGACCGACGCCGAGACGGGCAGGTCGAAGGTCTACGGAGACGTGCACCCCGACGTCGCGGAGGTCGCGGGCTTCGTCTCGCCGAACCCCGGCGGCGTCGGGCCCATGACGGTCGCCCTCCTCATGACGAACGTCGTGGAGGCGGCGGAGCGCTCGGTCGCCTGAGGCGGGGCCCGCGGTCCCGGACCGCCGCGGGGATCCGCGTCGGCCCGGGACCCGGCGTCACGGACGTCCGCCAGCGGTCATCCGTGCACCGCCAGCTCGTAGACGCGGGCGATCTCCGGCTCGGTCGTCGACGCCGAGGGGTCGGTCGCGACCAGACGCACCGCGTCGACGCCGTCGACCCCGACGGTCACCTCCCGCACGCTCTGGGCGTTGCCCGTGACGTCGGCCGCCTGCTGCCAGCCCGTCGCGGTCCGCACGTCGACCGTGAAGTCGACGAGCACGACGCCGCTTCCGCCCCCGTAGCCGCTGTAGACGGTGATCGACGAGACGTGCTGCGCCTGGTCGAGGACGACGGTGGCCGTCGGCGTCGCGTCTCCGACCGCCGAGAGCCAGCGGCCGGCATCCGTGCAGTCGCCGTCGACGAGGTTGTCCCCGCCGTACGCGGACGAGTACGTCGACGACACCGTGACGGCCGCACCGACGGCGTCGTGGGAGGCGCACGGCGAGACGCTCGGCAGGCCTCCGAGCCAGTCCTTCACGAACTGCCCCTGGTGCTCGCCACCGAGGACGTTCCAGTCGTAGTCGAACATCTGCGGCTTCCAGAAGTTGTCGAGGATCCACGCCTGCCAGCCGATCCACGGGCGCTCGTCCATGTAGGCGCGGAACGGCACACCCCAGTTCGTCGTCGTGCCGGCGGTGATGCTGTCGGAGAACTCCCCGGGCGGGTTCCAGCCGAACTCGGTCACGACCACCGGGAGCTGCTCGGCGGCGTCGCCGAACTTGCCGTCCAGCAGCGCCGTCGTCGGCGCGCCCTGGTTGGGGTAGAGGTGGTAGACGTACGCGACGTTGTCGTCGACGATCGGATCGCTCACGGCCCCGTTCAGCATCGTGCTCCACTGCGGGGAGCCCATCAGCAGCAGCGTGTCGGGGGCCGTCTCGCGGATGGCGTCCACGACCGGCTGGATGTACGACTTCCAGGTCGTCCAGCTCGCAGGGTTGATGGGCTCGTTGAACACCTCGAACACGACGTTCGTCGTGCCGCCGTAGCGCGGGGCGATGTACTCCCAGAACCGCTGCACGGTCGAGCGAGGCACGGCGCCCGTGCCGTCGCCGTAGTCGCGCACGAGATGCAGGTCGATGATGAGGTAGACCCCGAGATCGACGGCCTGCTCGACGTACGGCGCGATGTACTGCGCGTCGTAGGCGGCGAGATCGGTCGTGGCCGAGATCTCCGTGACTGGCAGTCGCACGATCCTCGAGCCCCACTCCGCGGCGAGGTCGATCATCTCGGAGGTTGGGCGGGCATCGCAGTAGTCGCAGACGTCGTTCTGCTCGGGCGCGAGCACCGACACCCCGCGCAGCGCGACGTCGGCGCCTGCCTCGTCGACGACGCGGTTGCCCTGCACGGAGAGGGCGGGCGCCGAACCGTCGGCCGCCGCCGCACCGGGTGCCGCCGTCGCGAGCGCGGCGGTCACCGCGAGCGCGGCCAGGAGAGCGCCTGCGCGTCTGCGCAGGCCGGGGGGATGAGACATGATCGTTCTCCTTCCGGGATACGGCGCCGGCCTCGTCGCCGGCGCCGGGTGCGGCCCTCAGCGGGCCGCGACGACTTCGCCTTCGGCGGGTCGCGGCTTCCAGTGGTGCGTGCGCACCTCCTCAGGCCATCTCAGGGCGATGCCGAGCGGTCCGGTCAGCACCCGGCGCAGCTCGTCGAGGAGGTCGCCGCGCGCCCGCACGGCGCGCGGCGGCACCCGGTTGCCCAGCGACACCGCGGCGAGGGCGCCGACGGCCTCGCCGATCGACCACTCGACGGGGTGCAGGCGGTAGCAGCCGTTCGTGATGTGCGTCGAGCCGATGTTCTTCGCCGCGGGCAGCAGGTTCTCCATCCGCACCGGCAGCAGGGCGCCGAGGGGGATCTGGAACGGGTACGACTCGATGTCGACGTACGTGCGGCCGGCGGTGGACGGATGGAGGTCGATCCGGTAGTGCCCGAGGCCGACGCTGTCGTCGAAGACCGCGCTGCCGGTCCCGGCGCCCCGCGCCTCGACGCCGACGTGCTGCTCGAGCACCCGGAACTCGGTCAGCGCCCGACGCGACTCGCGGATGTACACGCGCTTCGCGAAGCCGTCGGCGGTGCCGGTGACGTCGCCGCGCAGCCGGAGCCCCGGGTAGCCGGAGCCGCCGTCCTCGCGCGGGGCCTCGGTCTGCATCCAGTACAGGAACGACTCCGACAGCTCGCGGCTCGCGGCGAGCGCGCGGGCGGCCGCGTCCGGCTCGACGCCGAGGACAGGCGCCTCCCAGTAGTCGATCTGCGGCCAGTTGACGAGGGTGACGTCGTCGATGCCGCCGGTGAAGCTCGACGCCGCGAGCACCCGGCGGTACCGCCACAGGTCGAACGGCACGTCGGGCGTGTCGACGCTCTGGAACAGGGGCCGCGTGCGCACCCGCAGGCCGATCGGCTCGATGTCGGTCCACGACAACTGCGGGCCTGGCCAGAACGGGTCGACGTGCGTGCGCCAGTGCTCGTACCGTGCGGGACGGTCGCCCACGTGATCCTCACCCGCCCGGTGCTCGAGCGCGAAGCACCACGACACCGCCTGCTGGTCGAGCGGGTCGGCGATCGCGGGCGCATGGAGCTCGCCGGTGTCGTCCGCCCCCTCGGCGCCGATGACGTGCTCGGCGCCCGCGAGGGCGAGCAGCTCCCCCGTCTCGGTCGCGTCGACCACGAGCGGCGCGCTGAGGGTCAGCTCGCGACCGCGAGGATCGCGGACCACGACGGCGGCGACGCGGTCGCCGGTGACCTCGGCGGCGACAGGCGCGTGCTCGAGCAGCACCTCGAGCCGCCCGCTCGCCCGCCAGGGGGCGAGCATCTCGGCGATGACGGCCTCGGTCACGCGGGGCTCGTGGCAGATCCGGCTGACGATGCCCCTGCCGGGGTTCAGCAGGGGGTCCGCCGCCGCCTCCGCGGTGAGCGGGTAGTTGCGCCGGTAGTAATCGCGCACGCGCCGCCGCAGCTCCGCGTATCCGCGCGAGGTCGACGGCTGCTCGATCCAGGCGTGCTCGTCGGGCGGCACCGCCTGGGAGGTGAGCTGACCGCCCAGCCAGTCCGACTCCTCGGTCATCACCACGCGCAGGCCCAGTGTGACCGCGGTCAGCGCGGCGGCCACGCCGCCGACCCCGCCCCCGACGACGAGCAGGTCGATCTGCCGCGTCATCGCCGGTCCTCCCGCACCCCGGCGACGGTCTCCCCCGGCATCGCCTCGCATGCCACGTACGTGCTCTCGCGCGGCGCCGCGGGGTCGGACACCATGTCGATGAGCCGCTCGACGGCGATGCGCCCGATCTCCTGCCGCGGGATGCGCAGGTCGTCCCATCCGACGTCGGCGGCCGAGGTGTCCTCGAGGACGGCGACCGAGACGTCCTCGGGGATGCGGACGCCCCGGTCGGTGAGCCGCGCCCTCAGCTCGGCCGCGACCCGCTCGCTCTCGGCGACCGCGGCGGTGCACGTACCGTCGGCGAGGGCCGACACCACCTCGTCCGGAACCCCCGCTGTGCCCGAGACGAAGCCCGGCGAGCGGTCGACGACGCCCAGCCGGGTGACCGCGTCCGCGTAGCCGGCGCGGCGGTCCTCGTACGGCTCGACGTCGATCGAGTCGCGCAGGTACGCCAGTCGGCGGTGCCCGAGGCCGTGCAGGCGCTCCACGATGCCCGCGGCGGCCCCCGAGTAGTCCGGGATGACGCACGGGATGGGCGCGCCGGGCACGTCGCGGCGTCCGATGTGGATGAAGGGGTACCCCTCGTGCCACAGCCGCGCGAGCTCGGCGCGGTCGGGCGAGACGCCCAGCAGCACGCTCCCGTCGGCGATCCGCAGCCGGTTGGTCTCGTCGCGGTAGATGCGCCGCCCGCCCGCGCCGTCTCCGGTCGAGCTGAAGAGCACGAGGTCGTGGCCGGTCTCCTCGGCGCGCTGCTCGATCCCGAGGAGGAACTCGACGTAGAAGCCCTCGCGCGCGTTCGGGAACAGCGGCTCGAACGTGTGCACGCCCAGCAGCCGCGTGCGGGCGCCGCGCAGGTTGCGGGCGACCGGGTTGGGCACGTACCCGAGCTCCGCGATGGCGTCGTGGATGCGCCGGCGCGTCTCCGCGGGGATGCGCGCCGCGTCGCCGCTGATGACGCGCGACACCGCGGACTGCGAGACGCCGGCGATCCGGGCGACGTCGGACTGCCGCGCGGAGCGGGGACGGGGGGAGGGGGCGGTCACGGGATCTCCTCGGTCAGGGTGCGGGACACCAGTCGGGTCATGGACGCGCTCGCGAGCTCGTCGCCGCGCCCGGCCTCGTGCAGCCAGCAGTCGGCGCCGTGCCCCGGCCCGACCTCGGCGCGCGGCGGCCGGGTGGTGCGGCACCGCTCCATCGCGAACGGGCAGCGCGGGTGGAAGCGGCATCCGCTCGGCGGGTCGATGAGGCTGGGCGGCTCGCCCAGCTCCTCGGCCGACCCGAAGACGTCGTCGCGGTCGAGCGCGACGTCGCGGTGCGGGTCGGGGGAGGACTCGATGAGCAGCTTCGTGTACGGATGCCGGGGGTTCGAGATGACGGCCTCCTTCGGGCCGCTCTCGACGACGCGTCCGGCGTACATCACGACGATGTCGTCGCACAGGTAGCGGGCGCTGGCGATGTCGTGGGTGATGTAGAGCAGGGCGAGCCCGTCCTCGCGACGCAGCCGGTCGAGCAGGTTCAGCATCTCGAGGCGGATCGACACGTCGAGCATCGAGATCGGCTCGTCGCCGAGCAGCACGCGGGGCTCCACGGCGAGGGCGCGGGCGATGACGACGCGCTGCCGCTGCCCGCCGGAGAGCTCGTGTGGGAACTTCCGCAGGTAGTCGTCGGCGGGGGTGAGGGAAACCCGCTCGAGCAGCTCGCGCGCCCGCGCGAGCCGCTCGGCGCGCGAGAGGCCGCGGTGGTGCAGCCGGATGGCGCGGTCGATGTTGTGCCGCACCCGGTGGAGCGGGTTGAGAGAGCCGAACGGGTCCTGGAAGATCAGCTGCACCGCCTTGCGGTAGGCCAGCTCCTCCCCGCCGCGCGGACGCCCCACCAGACGCCCCTCGAGGCGGATGGCCCCCTCCGTGGGCTCGTAGAAGCGCGCCAGCAGCCGCGCGAGCGTCGTCTTCCCGCTGCCGCTCTCGCCGACGACCGCGGTGACGCGGCCGGGGTGCAGGCGCAGCGTGACGTCCTCGACGGCGCGGACGGTGGCCGTCGATCCGACGCCGGACGTCACAGCGAAGTGCTTGGTGACGTCGACGGCCTCGAGCACGGGCTCGCTCATGACGGTGCCTCCTCGGAATCGCGCAGATCGGGGTCGTGCAGATGGCAGGCGACGGCACGGTGCCCGTGCGCGGAGAGCGGCGGGAGCTCGTGCCGGCAGCGGTCGAAGGCGTGCGGGCACCGCGCCGCGAACGGGCACCCCGGCGGCAGCGCCTTCAGGTCGGGCGGCGTGCCGGGGATGCCCTCCAGGCGCTCGACCGGCGCGTGCAGCGGCGGGAACGAGTCGCGGAGTCCCCGGGTGTAGGGGTGGAGCGGCGAGCGGTAGATCTCGTGCGACGCCGCGAGCTCGACGATCCGGCCCGCGTACATCACCGCGATGCGGTCGGCGAGCTCGAGCAGCAGCGACAGGTCGTGCGTGACGAAGACGACGGCGAACCCCAGCTCGCGCCGCAGCCGCAGCACCTGGGCGAGGATCTGCCGCTGCATGACGACGTCGACGGCCGTGGTCGGCTCGTCCATCACGACCAGCTCCGGGCGGCAGGCGAGGGCGAGCGCGATCGTGGCGCGCTGCCGCATCCCGCCGGAGAGCTCATGGGGGAAGCCGCGCGCGCGGTCGGCCGAGATGCCCACGAGCCCGAGCAGCCGGCGCGCCTCGTCCCACGCCTGCGCGCGGCTCATCGACCGGTCGTGGGTGCGCAGGACGTCGACGAACTGCGCGCCGACGCGCGCGACGGGGTTGAGCGCGTCCATCGCGCTCTGCAGCACGATCGACAGCCGCGTCCAGCGCAGCGCCCGCAGGCGCCGGCCCGAGAGAGCGACGAGGTCGATCGGGGCGCCGCCCTCGCGCGGGTGGTAGAGCACGCGTCCGGCCGCCGTGACCGCGGGCGGCCGCTGCAGCCGCGTGAGCGCCGTGATGAGCGTCGACTTGCCCGACCCGGACTCGCCCACGACGCCGAGGATCTCCCCGCGGCGCAGTGTGAACGAGACGTCGGTGCAGGCGCGGACGGGGTCGCCGGCGCCGGCGTACTCGACCGTGAGCCCCTCGACAGCGAGGAGCACGTCGGCGTCGCCGGCCGCCGTGGGCGCGCCGGCCTCCTGGACCATCGTCATGTCATGCTCCTTCCGGCACGGCCGCGACCGCGGCGCGGCGGGCGGCGACGCGCTTCGCGACGGGGCGGCTCGCGGCGCGCAGCTTGGGGTTGGCCAGCTCGTCGACGCCGAAGTTGATGAGCGCCGCCGCGGTGCCGACCAGGGCGATGCACAGCCCAGGCGGGACGAACCACCACCACAGCCCGCGCAGCACGGCGCTCTGCTGCTGCGCCGCCTGGATCATGGTGCCCCAGCTGACGGCCGAGGAGTCGGAGACGCCGAGGAAGGCGAGGCCCGCCTCGGCCATGACGGCGCCGACCAGCCCGCCCAGGAACATCGAGGCGATCCAGCCGTAGAGATGGGGCAGCACCTCGACGAAGATCAGCCGGCGGTGAGGCTCGCCCAGCATGCGCATCGCCTGCACGAAGTCGCGGCTCCGCACGCTCATCGCCTGGGCGCGCAGCGTGCGGGCGCCTCCCGCCCAGCCGAAGAGGCCGATGATGAAGGCGATCATCACGAGGCCTGTGCCCTGCAGGTAGCCCGCGACCACGAAGATGAGCGGCAGCACCGGCATGACGAGGAAGAGGTTCGTGAGGAAGTTCAGGAGGTTGCCGACGGCTCCGCCGAAGTACCCGGCCGGCACGCCGACGAGGATGGAGATCGCGGTGCCGATGGCCGCGCCGAGGAACCCGACGAACATCGACCCGCGCGCGCCCTCGATCACCTGCGCCAGCACGTCCTGGCCGAACTGCGTCGTGCCGAGCGGATGTGCGGCGCTGGGCGGCGCGGAGATCGCGGTGACGTCGTTGGCGCGGGCGTCGAGCCCGAGCAGGGACAGCAGCCACGGGCCGAGGGCCGCGAGCAGGACGAAGAAGGCGAGGACGACGACGCCGAACAGGACCTTGCCGTTGCGAAGCGGCGACGAGGACATCAGCTCCCCTCCCTCACCCGCGGGTCGAGCCAGACGTACAGCGAGTCGGCGATGAGGTTCGCGATCAGCACCGTGAGGGTGACCAGCAGGAAGACGCCCTGCATCACGGGGTAGTCGCGCTTCTGCAGGGCGGAGAACAGCAGGTACCCGATTCCGGGGTAGCTGAACACGATCTCGGTGAGGAGCGCCCCGCCCACGACGCCGCCGAGGGCCATCGCGAACCCGGTGAACTGCGGCAGCATGGCGTTGCGCGCGGCGTAGCGCCAGCGCACCCGGGCGGGCGAGAGGCCCTTGGCCTGGGCGAGCAGCACGTAGTCCTCGCGGACGGTGGTGACGGTCATGTTGCGCATGCCGAGCATCCAGCCGCCGAAGGCCGAGAAGACGATCGTCAGAGCGGGGAGGGCCCCGTACTGCAGCACGCTGGCGATGAAGGCGGGATCGAACGAGATCGCGAGGTTCGGGTCGTAGCCGCCCGAGAGCGGGAACCAGCCGAGCAGGAAGCCGAAGAACCACAGCGCCAGCAGCGCGATCCAGAAGTACGGGACGGACGACAGGAACGTGATGAGCGGGGTCGCGATCGAGTCGAAGCGCGAGCCGGCGCGCCATCCGACCGCGACGCCCAGCATCGTGCCGAGGACGAACGACGCCACGGTCGTCGTGCCGACGAGCAGCAGCGTCCACGGGAGGCCCGTTCCGACGAGGTCGGCGACGGGGACGGGGAAGTTCGAGATCGACACGCCCAGGTCGAACCGGGCGAGCTGGCCCAGGTACGCCAGGTACTGCGCGAACAGGTTCTGGTCGGGGTCGCCGAACAGCCCCCTGATCGACACGAGGGCCTCGGGCGGCAGCGCCTGCCCGCTCACGCGCTCGAGCTGGTCGATGATCGCCGCCGACGGATCCCCGGGCATGAGCCGGGGGATGACGAAGTTCAGGGTGACCGCCGACCATGCGGCCGCGGCGTAGAAGCCGAGGCGTCTGAGGAGGAAGGCGCCGCTGCGTCGACGCGGCCGGCGTCGCGCGGCGACCTCCGCGATCGCGGTCGTCGTGGTCGGCGACGCCGCTTCGGGCGCGACCGTCATGACGCCGGCTTCAGCGACAGCAGGGTACGGATGGTGTCGGGGCCGAGGCTCGGGAACGGCACGGCGTCGAAGTCCTCCGGAGTCGGCCACCCCGTCCAGTTCGACGCGTTGACATCGACGAACCAGTACGAGTTGTACAGCGGCGAGAAGGGCACCTCCTCGACGACGATCCGCTGCATCCGCTCGCCGAGTTCGCGCATCTTTGTCTCGTCGGCCGCCCGGGTCATCGCCGCGAGCACCTCGTCGGTCTCGGGGTCGTCCCAGCGTCCGACGTTGGTCGCCGCCGCCGTGCCGATCGGCTCGACGTAGCGGCTGTCGAGGAAGCTGTAGACGCCGTACACCCCTGCGCCGCCCGTCGTGGCAATCGTGAGGTCGAAGTCGCCGGTCTTCTGCTGGTCGTACAGCGTCGCGCCGGGGGCGCCGGCGGGCGTCACCGACAGGCCCAGCACCTCCTTCCAGCTGTTGATCATGATGTCGGCGTACGCGTTCCAGCCGAAGTCCTGGTTGAACGACAGCCGCGGGGCGAACGTCTGGCCGTCCTTCACGAGCGCGCCGTCGACGACCTCGTACCCGCTGGCCTCGAGGGCGGCCACGGCGCCCTCGGCGTCGACCTCCTGCACGAGCCCGCGGTACTCCGGGGCGATCCAGTCGCCGTAGATCTGATCGACGAGCCCGGTCGGGCCCGCCTCGGTGCCCGGACGGTTCAGGGTGGCGGTGATGTCCGACCGCGGGATCGACAGCGCGAGCGCGCGACGCAGGTCCGGGTCGTCGAACGGCGCCTGCGCGGTGTTGTAGATCATGGAGTAGGCCCCGCCCGTCGCGTACAGCTGGTACAGGTTCGTCTCGGGGCTCTCGGCGACGAACTCCTCCTCCGCGCCCGCCCACGACGCCGGCGCCCAGTCGACGTCGCCGCGCAGCAGCTGCGCCTTCACCGTCTCGGCGTTCGTGGCGAGGATCTTGAAGTAGGTCATTGGCAGCTCGCCGCCCCAGTAGTCGTCGCGGGCCTTCAGGGTGACCTGCTGCGCCGCGAAGGACTCCACCGTGAACGGACCGGTGCCCACGGGGTCGGGGTTCGTCCAGGTCATGAGGTCCTGATCGGCCCAGATGTGCTCGGGGACGACGGGCAGCGAGCTCGACGAGAACTGGTTGAGCGCGGCGAAGGAGGGGGAGTCGAACCACACCTCCACCGTGTCGCCGTCGACCTTCTCGACCGCGGAGTACGTCACGCCGGCGAGGTTCAGCTCGGGGCGCTCAAGCGGCAGCGAGAGCGAGAAGACGACGTCGTCGGCGTCCATCGCCTCGCCGTCCGAGAAGGTCACGTCGGTGCGCAGGTCGATCGTGAGGACCGTGCCGCTGTCGTCGAACTGCAGCGACTCCGCCAGCCATGGCTCGACGACGGCCCCGGCGGAGTAGTCGATGCGGGCGAGCGGCTCGTAGATGAGCTCGGCGTTGGGCGCCTTCTCGGTCGCGGGCCCAAGCACGTTGTAGTTGCGCACGTACGTCGTGCCGCCGTCGGACTTGCCGAAGACGATCGTGTCGCTGCGGTCTCCCGTCGTCGACGAGGGGGTCGGCGTGCAGGACGCGAGGGCGAGCGCCGCGGCCGCCGCGAGAGCGGCGACCGCGACCGGGTGGGAGCGAGGGCGCATTTCGGTCTCCTTCGACGGACGCGCGATTCGGGATCGGGTTCGGTGCTCATTCGTATGAGCACCGACGCGTAGAAGAAAATTGAGCTGCTTCTACGTATGACCGGAACGCTATCCCCTCGTCGGCGGGTTGTCAACGACGGTCTCGTCCGCGCCGTCCTCGCCCGCTCGTCCCGCACAT
This sequence comes from Microbacterium gilvum, assembly GCF_039543865.1. Lineage (NCBI taxonomy): Bacteria > Bacillati > Actinomycetota > Actinomycetes > Micrococcales > Microbacteriaceae > Microbacterium > Microbacterium gilvum. Next base: position 314,379 of record NZ_BAABKO010000005.1, read on the forward strand.
GGCACGCGGACGCGGCATGGGCCATGATGTTCACCATGCGCATCGAAGAAGCTGTGCCCGCCATCCCCGGCGTCCCTCTCTACGACCTCCTGTTCGGCGACCTCTCCGTCGACGAGCGGGATCTCCCCGCCTTCGTCGACGGCCCGACGGGCGCCGTCACGACCTACGGGCAGCTCGTCGACGCGATCGACGCGTTCGCGGGCGCCCTGTCCGTTCGCGGCATCGGCGTCGGCGACGTCGTCGCCCTGCACGCCGTCAACTCGGCCGGGTTCGCGATCGCGTTCCACGGCATCCTCCGCGCCGGGGCGACGGCCACGACCGTCAACGCGCTGTTCACCCCGCGCGAGATCGAGAAGCAGCTGCGGATGTCGAGGGCCGTCGCGCACGTCACGGTCTCGCCGCTGGCACCCGGCTCCGTCCCGGCGGCGCAGGCCGCGGGGATCGCGGACGACCGCATCGTCGTGCTGGACGGGTGGAACGGCTTCCTCTCTCTCGCCCAGTTGCTCGCCGAGGGGAGTCCCGCCCTCGAGATCGCGGTGGACTCGGCCAGCGGCGTCGCCGTGATCCCGTTCTCGTCCGGCACGACGGGGGTGCCCAAGGGCGTCATGCTCTCGCACCGCAACCTCGTCGCGAACGTGCAGCAGTGCGTCGAACGCATCCACGTGGAACCGGGGGAGCGCGTGCTCGCCGTGCTCCCGTTCTTCCACATCTACGGGATGACGGTGCTGCTCGACCTCGCCGTCCGCGTCCGGGCGACGCTCGTGACGATGCCGAGGTTCGATCTCACGGAGTTCCTCAGGGTGATCCAGGACGAGAAGGTCTCGTACGCGTTCATCGCGCCGCCCATCGCGGTCGCGCTCGCGAAGCATCCGCTCGTCGACGAGTACGACCTCTCCTCGCTGCGCACGGTCTTCTCGGGTGCGGCGCCGCTCGACGAGCGCCTGGGGCACGCGGTCGCCGACCGGCTCGGCGTCGAGGTGCTGCAGGGCTACGGGATGACTGAGCTGAGCCCGGTCTCGCACGCCATGGAGCGGGGGAGGAGCTCCAGCGTGCCGCTGTCGTCGATCGGCCCGGCCGTGCCGGGGACCGAGGTGCGCATCGTCGACATCGACACGCTCGACGACATCGAGGCACCGTCGGAGGGACGGTCGGCGTCCGGGGAGCTCTGGGTGCGTGGACCGCAGGTGATGCTCGGCTATCTGGACAACCCTGAGGCGACCGCCGGTTGCGTGACCGACGATGGATGGCTGCGCACCGGGGACATCGCGGCCTACGACGCGGACGGGTTCGTCTTCATCGTCGACCGGCTGAAGGAGCTCATCAAGCACAAGGGATACCAGGTCGCCCCCGCCGAGCTCGAGGCGCTGCTGCTCGCGAGCGACCGCGTCGCCGACGCCGCCGTCGTGGGCGAGACGCTCGAGGACGGCGACGAGGCGCCCGTGGCGTTCATCGTGCCCGTCGGCGACGCCGACGAGGAGGCCATCCTGACTGAGCTCAACGGCCAGGTGGCGCCCTACAAGAAGGTCCGGCGGGCGGTCTTCGTCGACGCGATCCCAAAGTCGGCCTCGGGCAAGATCCTACGGAAAGACCTCAAGGCGACGCTCGTCGGCGGGGAGTGAGTCCGCTCACAGGTCGTCGAGCAGGCGGCGCTGCTCGTCGGTGAGGCCGTCCTTCAGCTCGCGGCGGCCGGGCTGCTCGGCGGCAGCCGGCGGCACGGTCGGCTTCTCCTTCCCCGAGCTCCGCCCGGCGATCCGCGCCCGGGTGCCGTCGTAGAGCCGCGTCGCGCGACGCTCGAGACGGTCGTCGACGAGGTCGTAGACGACCCATGCGACGAGCAGGTACAGCGGGGGCAGCACGTATCCCCAGAACCATCCGCGGACGGAGACGTCGGAGAGCCAGACGACGAGCAGCCAGATGACGAGCTGGACGGCGAACGACGCGAGGTACTGCACGAGCTTCTCGCCGATCTGCGCGCGTCGGGCGACCGACGACGCGGCACCGCGGAAGAGCCGCGCGAGCAGCGGCTTCAGCCAGATCGTGGCGAGGGCGAGCACGAGAGCCGCCCACCAGGCGGCCCAGCCGACGCGCACGGAGCCGACGAACCACCCGACGAGGGAGAGCACGAGCACGTCGAAGAGGTAGAGGCATGCGAACCGGATGAGCCACGTCTTCATGTGCTCAGCCTGTCACCCCCGGTCGGCCTCCGCGAGGTGCAGAGTGCTGATCGAGACGGTCGACTCCGTGCCGAGGAAGACGAGCGACCCGGCGGCGATCCGCAGCGCCGTGTAGGCGGGATCGGCGACGGCGGTGCGGCGATGCGACGGGCGCGGCGCGTCGGCGGGGACGGGCGTGGCGGGCATGGCTTCCTCCTGCGGTTCGGCGAGGCGATGACCTCACTCTCCGCCACGGGACGCCCTTCGCGCATCGGCCTCGGGGATGAACCAGGGAAGGGTCAGGGTCCCCCTCGGGGATGAGGTCCCCTTGAACCGCGGAATGTATGCGCATACACTCGCGGGAGTCGAACAAGGAGGTTCACGATGACCCGCAGGACACCGATCGGCCGACGGCGGCCGTGGAGACGCCCCGTCCTCGCGGCCGCGACGGCGGCCGCCCTCGTGCTGGCGGGCTCCGCGGCGGCGGCCGCAGAACCGCACGGGGAGTCCCCCGACGACACCCTGCTGCGCTACGCCGAGGACACCTGGACGTCGATGGCGGCGATGGCCGACGAACGCACGGGACTCGTCGCCGACCACATCGACGGCGACCTCAAGACGGCGAGCGGATATACCTCGCCGACGAACATCGGCGGCTACCTGTGGTCGGCCGTCGTCGCCGAGGAACTCGATCTCATGTCGCACCGCGAGGCCCGCGACCGGATCGCGACCACGCTCGACACGCTCGAGGAGCTCGAGCGGCACGAGCCGAGCGGCATGTTCTACAACTGGTACGCGCCGCAGACGGGTGAGAAGCTGACGACGTGGCCCGACAGCGGCGACGTCGTCCACCCGTTCCTCTCCACGGTCGACAACGGATGGCTCGCGGCCGCCCTGCGCGTCGTCGCCGATGCCGAGCCGTCGGTGCGGAAGCAGGCGCAGGCGCTCTACGACTCCATGGACTTCGGATGGTTCCACGACACCGAGGCTGCGGGCGGCGCCGGTCTCAACCGCGGCGGATTCTGGGTCGACCAGCCCGGCGACACCTGCACCGTCCCCGGCAACTACGCCGGCGAAGGCGCCGACGTGCTCTACACGTGCCACTGGTACGACACGTCGGTCAGCGAGGCGCGCATCGCGACGTACCTCGGCATCGCCAACGGGCAGATCCCGCCCGAGGCGTATTACGGAACGCTCCGCACGATGCCCGATCAGGGCTGCGACTACTCGTGGCAGGAGCAGAAGCCGGAGGGTGTCGTCCGCGAGTACGCGGGCGTGGAGGTGTTCGAGGGCACCTACGCGTACGCCGGCATGCGCATCGTGCCCGCGTGGGGCGGCAGCATGTTCGAGGCGCTCATGCCCGATCTCTTCGTCCCGGAGGCCGAATGGGGGCCGCGGTCGTGGGGGCTCAACCATCCCGCCACCGTCGCCGCCCAGGAGCATCACGGACTCGAGGAGGCCGGATTCGGGTACTGGGGGTTCAGCCCCGCGAGCGACCCATTCGGCGGCTACCGGGAGTACGGCGTCGAGGAGCTCGGCATGAGCGCCGACGGCTATGCGAGCGACGAGCCGGCGACCGACGTCGACCGCGGCTATGAAGGGTGCCGCGAGGGCGGGAACACCGATCCGGTCTTCGGCGAAGGCGTCGTGACGCCGCATGCCGCGTTCCTCGCGCTGCCGTACGACCGCGACGGCGTGCTCGAGAACCTCGCGGGCATCGAGCACGACCTCGGCGCCTACGGTCCCGGAGGCTTCTACGACGCCGTCGCGACGACATCGGGCACGGCAGCGGAGCGGTACCTCAGCCTCGACCAGTCGATGATCCTGGCGGCCATCGGCAACGAGCTGGCCGACGACGTGCTCAAGGAGCATTTCGTCGACGGCCGTTTCGAGCGCGTCGTGCGCCCCCTCGTCGCCGCGCAGGTGTTCGGGACCGACCTCGGCTGACCGCGGCGCCGTCTGAGCCGCGACGGCCGAGGCCGTCGCGGCTCAGCTGTCGGCGTGCCGCTCCAGGAACTCGAAGACCTCCAGGTCGTCGACGCCGGGGAACGCACCGCGGGGGAGGGGAGAGAAGATGTGCGTGTGCACGCGCGCGCTCGGCCACGCCTTGCCGCGCCACCGCGAGTCGGCCGCACCGGGGGGTCGCCGGCAGCACGACTCGTCGGGGCACGTGGACACCGCGCGCGCCGAGGTCTCCCGCCCTCGCCACCACTTCGCGTCGTCGAAGGGCACGCCCACCGTGATCGAGAACTCGCCCGTCGACCGCGAGCCGGTCTGCGTCGAGCACCAGAACGTCCCCGCGGGGGTGTCGGTGTACTGGTAGTGCTCTGTCGTGCGGTTCTGCTGCTCGAACGCGCTGCGCGCCGAGAACCGCCGGCACACGATCTGGCCCTCGATGGCTCCTGTGACGTCCTCCGGGAGCGGCAGCCCGTCGTTCTCGTAGACGCGCTCGACCTGGCCCTCGCCGCCCACCCGGAGGAAGTGCAGCCGCATGCCGAGATGCGCCGTGAGGAGGTTCGTCATCCGCATGCCTGCCGCCTCGTGCGTGACGCCGAACGCGTCGCGGAAGTCCTCGACCGCGAGGTTGCGGTCCTTGCGCGCCTGCTCGAGGAAGGCGACGGCGGCGGTCTGCGGGATGAGGCAGCACGCCGCGTAGTAGTTGATCTCGAGCCGCTGCTGCAGGAAGTCGGCGTAGTCGGTCGGCCGCTCGTGCCCGAGCAGCCGATGCGCCATGGCCTGTAGCGCCATCGACCGGAGGCCGTGACCCCCGGGGATGGACGCGGGCGGCAGGTAGATGCGCCCGTTCTCGATGTCGGTGATCGATCGCGTCGACGCGGGCAGGTCGTTGACGTACAGCAGCTCGAAGCCGAGCTGCTCGGCCATGATGCTCACCGTGCGGTGGGTGAGGGCACCCGACGTGTGGCCGGCCGCCTTCAGCTGCCTCTCGGCGAGCTCCTCGATCGCGGGGAGGTGGTTGTCGGCCGCACGCTGCCGCAGCCGCAGCTCGGTGTTGGCCCTCCGGGCCTCCTCCGGCGTCGCGATCGCCTCGCTCTCGCGCCGCTGCAGCTCGCGGTGCAGGCCGATGATCGACGCGATGGTCTCGTCGCTGAGGCCCTTCGACACCTTGACGGGGGCGATCCCGAGCTGGCGGAACAGCTGGCTCGACTGTGCGCGCTCGAGCTCGATCTCGAGCGCGGCCCGCTGGTTCGGGGGCTCGCCGGAGATGAGGTCGGTGACGTTCGTGCCGACGGCGTCGGCGATCGCCTGCAGCAGCGACAGCTTCGGCTCGCGCTTGCCGTTCTCGATGAGGCTCAGCTGGCTGCCGGCGACGCCCACGAGCGCGCCCAGCTCGTCGAGCGTGAGGTCCTTCTGGATCCGGTGGTGGCGGATGCGATGGCCGAGCGTCTTCAGCTCGAGCCCCGTCTTCTGATCGCTGGCGGGCGGCATTCCTTGATGATAGCGAAAGATCCGTCCTTCTTTCGAGGGTGGATGGCCGAAAGGTCGCCCGAAACCGCGTGAACCTGGTGAGACCACCCCCGACACCGAGGAGCTCTGATGGCGATCGCCGAACCTCTCGCACCCCGACGCGACGACCTCGCCGAGATCGGCGCCCGACCCGCCTACGACGGGGAGGGCATGACCGCGCTCGCCGCCTGGGTCGACGAGGTCGCGCGTCTCACCCGACCCGATCGCGTGCACTGGGTCTCCGGCTCGTCCGAGGAGAACGCCGCACTGACAGCGCAGATGGTCGCCGACGGCACGCTCATCCCGCTCGATCCGGAGAAGCGCCCGAACTCCTACCTCACGCGCTCGCACCCGGGCGACGTCGCGCGCCTCGAATCGCGCACCTACATCTGCTCGGAGCGCGAGGAGGACGCGGGCCCCACGAACAACTGGGCGGCGCCGGACGACATGCGCGCGACCATCCGCCCGCTGTTCGAGGGGTCGATGCGCGGCCGCACGATGTACGTCGTGCCGTTCTCGATGGGGAAGGTCGGCGGCCCGCTGTCGCAGCTGGGCGTGCAGCTCACAGACAGCCCGTACGCCGTCGTGTCGATCGAGATCATGACGCGCGTCGGCGACGACGTCACGCGCCTCATCGCCGATGGCGCGCCCTGGGTCCGCACGGTGCACTCCGTCGGCGCCCCTCTCGAGCCGGGGCAGGCCGACGCTGCCTGGCCGTGCAACGACGAGAAGTACATCGTCCACTTCCCCGACGACCTGGAGGTGTGGTCGTTCGGCTCCGGCTACGGCGGCAACGCGATCCTCGCGAAGAAGTGCTACGCCCTCCGCATCGCCTCCGTCCTGGGGCGCGACCAGGGCTGGATGGCCGAGCACATGCTGCTCATCCGCGTCATCGACCCGCAGGGCCGGGCGTACCACGTCGCGGCCGCGTTCCCCTCGGCGTGCGGCAAGACGAACCTCGCCATGCTGCGCCCGACCATCCCGGGATGGCGCGTGGAGACGCTGGGCGACGACATCACGTGGATCCGGCCAGGCGCCGACGGGCGGTTCCACGCCATCAACCCCGAGGCGGGCTTCTTCGGCGTCGCACCCGGAACGGGGGCCTCCACGAACGTCACGGCGGTCGAGACGCTGTGGGGCAACGTCCTCTTCACGAACGTCGCGCTCACGGACGACGGCGACGTGTGGTGGGAGGGGCTGACGGACGACCCGCCCGCGCACCTCGTCGACTGGCAGGGTGAGGACTGGACGCCGGATGCGGGGCGCCCCGCCGCCCACCCGAACTCGCGGTTCACGGTGAGCGCCGCGCAGGCGCCCTCCATCGCCGCCGACTGGGAGGAGGCGGTGCCGCTGGACGCCATCCTGTTCGGCGGGCGCCGCGCGACGAACGTGCCGCTCGTCGTCGAGGCGCTCGACTGGGAGCACGGCGTCTTCCTCGGGTCGACGATCTCGTCGGAGCGCACGGCGGCCGCCGAGGGTGTCGTCGGCGAGCTGCGGCGCGATCCCTTCGCGATGATGCCGTTCTGCGGCTACAACATGGCCGACTACTTCGGCCACTGGCTCGCGATGGGACGGCGGGCCCCGCAGCTGCCCCGTGTGTTCCAGGTGAACTGGTTCCGCAAGGGCGCCGACGGTCGCTTCCTGTGGCCGGGCTTCGGCGAGAACTCGCGCGTCATCGACTGGATCATCCGGCGCCTGCAGGGCGAGGCGGAGGCCGTGCCCTCGCCGATCGGCCTGCTGCCGCTCGTCGCCGATCTCGATCTCGACGGCATCGACGTGCCGCAGGCCGACCTCGACGAGCTCTTCGCCGTCGACCCGGCGTCGTGGCTCGCGGAGGCCGACCTCACCGAGAAGTTCTACGACACGTTCGGCGACCGCGTGCCGGCCGAGCTGCGCGCGCAGCTCGACGCGCTGCGCGAGCGCCTCCAGACCGCGGAGGCCTGACCCGCACAAGACGGCCCCGCCGCGTCGCCCGGACCGCACGCCGGACGCACGCACCCCAGCGGCCCGCCCCGTTCCGATCCGGGGCGGGCCGCTTCATCGTCAGGATCGCAGGATGTGCAGGGCGCGGTCGACCGCGCCCTGCACATCCTCCGGGGAGCCGTCCGCGCCCTCGAGGAGCTCGAAGGACGCCTCTCCCGTCGCACGCACGGCCATGGCGGGCGGCCGCCACAGGCCGACGATCTCGCCGTCGTGCACGATCACGGGGCGCACCATGCCGTTGGCGCCCGGCCCTGCGGCCGCGAGCACCTCCGACGTGCAGACGCGGCCCCGGTCGGCGTACGCGATGTAGTACTCCTCGAACGTCGGGAGCGCGATCGTGCGCGGGGCGTCCGCGCTCGCCCGGGGCGGCGACGCAGACGCGTACAGGGGATCGCCGCCCTCGTCCGCCACGGTGCGCACGCGGTCGGCCGCGCGCTCCGCAGCGGCGCGCGCGGGCGTGAGGGCGAGCCCCGCCCACCACGCGTAGTCGCGCACGGTGGCCGGCCCGTGGCCCGCGATGTAGCGGACGAAGAGCTCGGCCTCGGGGTCGGCGGGAGCCGTCGACGCGGTGATCCAGTCCTCCGCCAGCACGAGGTGCTGCTCGCGCGGCTCGACGCCCGCCCGATGCACGACGGGACCCCACACGAGGACGCCGACGACGGCGAGCGCCGCGATGAGGTGGTAGGTCCGCTGCCCCGCCGTCGCGACACCGCCGCTCTCCCACACCGCGGCGATCTCGGCGCGGGTGAGGCGTCCACCGCCGCGCAGCGCTCCGCGCGCGACCGCCTCGGCGCGGGCGACGTCGTCGCGCGAGAGGCCGAGGTCCGCCATCCGCCGCTCCTCGAGCACGAGCATGCGCGGCCCCGTGACCGACAGGATCCAGGCGAGGTCGTCCGCGGCCACGGTGTGCAGGGTGCCGCGCTGCGTCCACGCGCGCACGATCGCGCCGCGGTCGTAGGCGCGGTCGACGTGAGAGACGGCCGCGCCGCGGGTGCGGCTCGCGAGCGCGAGCCGGCCGCCCCAGAGGTCCTGCGACTGGGTCGCCGTCAGATGGCGGGCGGCATCCGCCACGGAGCTCGCCCGAGCGTTCAGCCGATGATGGCGCAGGCGCGCCCGCCGGAGTGCGAGGGGATCCATGCGGCCATCCTGCCCTCGACCGCCGACGACCGCATCAGACGAGCAGCTGGTGCTTCGCGAGATCGCGGTAGAGCGGCACGTCGCGGACGAGCTCGGAGTGCGTGCCGATGCCGATCACGCGCCCGCGCTCCAGGACGACGATGGCGTCGCTGTCGACGACGGTCGAGAGGCGGTGCGCGATCACGATGAGCGTGCGGCCGGCGGCGACGGCGTCGATCGCCTCCCGCATCCGCTGCTCGTTGGCGCCGTCGAGCGACGACGTCGACTCGTCGAGCAGGAGGATGGGCGCGGCGGCGAGGAGCGCACGGGCGATCGCGAGGCGCTGCCGCTCGCCGCCCGACAGCATGACGCCGTCCTCTCCGACCGGCGTGTCGATGCCGAGCGGGCCGCGGTCGACGACGTCCCCGAGGTTGACGGCCCGCAGGACGCGGTCGCAGTCGGCGTCGGAGGCGTCGGGCGACGCGAGGCGGAGGTTGTCGGCGAGGGTGCCCGCGAGCGTGGGCGCATCCTGCTCGACGTAGCCGAATGACGCGCGCAGCCGCTCGCGCGCGACATCGCGGATGTCCACGCCGTCGAGCAGGATGGCCCCTCCCGTCGGGTCGTAGAAGCGCTCGACGAGAGAGAGGATGGTCGACTTGCCCGCCCCCGAGGGGCCCACGAGGGCGATGCGGGCTCCGCGCGGCACGTCGAAGGAGACGCCGCGGAGCACCTCTCCGTCGCCCGCGGGCGCATCGGCGAGCTCGAGGTGCGCGACCTGGGCCCGCTGCGCGGCCTCCTCCCGGGCGGCGACCGCGGCCGCGGGATAGGAGAAGCGCACGTCGCGGAACGCGATCGCGGGGGCGCCCTCGACGGGCGACGCATCCGCCGCGACGCGGTCGTCGGCGTCCTCCGTCGGGAGGTCGAGCACCTCCTGGATGCGGCCGAGCGCGCCGAGCGCCTGTCCCACGCTCGCGATCGCGCCGAACGCCGAGGCGAGCGGCATGACGAGGAGGAAGAGGAACATGACGAACGTCACGAGGCTCGCGATCGAAAGGGCGCCCGAGGCGACGCGCATGCCGCCGACGCCCAGCACGACGAGGATCGACGCCTGCAGCGCGATGCCCGCCACGGGCACGACGAGCGCCGAGGCCTTCGCGACGCGGATGCCCGCGCGGTAGGCGTCGGTCGCCATGGCCCCCACCGCCTCCTCCTCACGGTCGGTCGCGCCCGCCGCGCGCACGGTGCGGATGGACCCGATCGCGCGCTCGACGCCGCTCGCGAGCGCGCCCACCGCCTCCTGCTGCGCCGCCGACGCCGCCCGGATGCGGCCGGAGAGGAGCCCCACCGACGCGGCCGAGACCGCGAGGACGCCGACGATCGCGAGCAGCAGCACGGGGTCGATGAACGCCATCGCGATGAGCGCGCCGACGAAGAGCAGGGCGTTGCCGACGCTGTCGGCGAGACCCTGCGTGAGCACGGCGTAGAGGAGCGTTGTGTCGGAGCCGACGCGTGAGACGAGGTCGCCCGTGCGCCGGGCGTCGAACTCGCGCACGGGCAGGTGGAGGATGCGCGAGATGAGGCGACGACGACTCGAGTAGACGACCGCGGTGCCCGTCTTCTGCAGGAGGAAGTGCTGGTACGCCCCGACGGCGCTCGAGAACAGGACGAACCCGACGAGACCCCACAGGAGCCATCCGAGGGCCGCGCCGGTCTCGACGCGGCCGATCACCTCGCCGATGAGGAGCGGCTGCACGAGCGTCGCGACCGCCTCGACGACGCTCAGCACCGCCACGGCGACGAGCACGCCGCGGTGCTCGAGGAGGAACGGGAGCAGCTGGCGGAACGACGCACGAGGCCCGTCCTCCGTGCGAGGGCGGGCGAACGGGGATCTGCGGGTGTCGCTCACGATGACTCTGCTTTCCTGCCGGCGGCGCGAACCAGCCTACTGTCAAGGTCTCCGCGTCCGGCGGGGCCGCGGGTACCGTCGGAGCATGACAGTGCGCGAGACGGATGTGGTGGTGATCGGCGCCGGCCCCGTGGGCGAGAACGTCGCCGATCGCGTGGTGCGAGGCGGCCTCGAGGCGGTGCTCGTCGAGTCGGAGCTCGTCGGCGGCGAGTGCTCCTACTGGGCGTGCATGCCCTCGAAGGCCCTGCTGCGCACCGGCGCGGCCCTCCGCGCTGCGCGGGCCGCCGGCGTCGAGGGCGGCGCGCTCGACCCCGCGGCGGTGCTGCGTCGCCGCGACGGCTTCACGAGCGGCTGGGACGACTCCGGCCAGGTCCGCTGGGTCGAGGGCGCGGGCATCGGCCTCGTCCGCGGCCATGGCCGGCTCGCGGGCGAGCGGCGCATCGTCGTGTCGGGCGCGGATGGCGACACCACGCTGATCGCTCGCCGCGCCGTCGTCGTCGCGACGGGATCGGCCGCGCTGCTGCCCGACATCGCAGGGCTCGCCGACGCCCGGCCGTGGACGAGCCGCGAGGCGACCTCGCTGCAGGAGGTTCCCGGTCGCGTCGCGATCATCGGCGGCGGCGTCGTCGCCGCGGAGGCCGCGACGTTCCTCTCCGACCTCGGGGCACGCGTCACGCTGCTCGCCCGATCGGGGCTGCTGTCCGCCTTCGAGCCGGTCGCGGGGGAGCGGGTGGCGCAGGCGCTGCGCGACCGCGGCGTCGAGGTGCGCCTCGGTGCGCATCCGTCGCGCGTGGACAGGGAGGGCGGCGCCGTGCGCATCGAGCTCGCGGGCGGCGAGGCCGTGGAAGTCGACGAGGTCGTCGTCGCGACGGGACGCGTGCCCCGCACGGCCGATCTCGGCCTCGACACGGTCGGCCTCGAGCCCGGCTCCTGGCTCGCGGTCGACGACACGCTCCGCGTCGCAGGCACCGACTGGCTCTACGCGACGGGCGATGTGAACCACCGCGCGCTCCTCACCCACCAGGGCAAGTACCAGGCGCGCGCGGCGGGCGACGTCATCGTCGCCCGCGCCCGCGGCGAGGAGGTGAGCGACCGCCCGTGGCAGGCGCACGCCGCGACCGCCGATCACGCGGCCGTGCCGCAGGTCGTCTTCACGGACCCCGAGGTCGCGTCGGTGGGGCTCACCGCGGCGCAGGCGGAGGATCAGGGCATCCCCATCCGCGTGGTCGACTACGATCTGGGATCGGTGGCGGGAGCGTCCCTCACGGCGGACGGCTACGCGGGGGCCGCGCGCGCCGTCGTCGACGAGGAGCGCGGCGTGCTCGTCGGCGTCACGTTCGTCGGGCCCGGTGTCGCCGAGCTGCTGCACGCCGCGACCGTGGCCGTCGTCGGCGAGGTCCCGCTCGAGCGGCTCTGGCACGCGGTGCCGTCGTATCCGACCATGAGCGAGGTGTGGCTGCGCCTTCTGGAGGCCTACGGGCTGTGAACGGCAGTGGCACCCCGTCCGGGAGGACGGGGTGCCACTGCCGTTCACATCGGGGTCAGCGGCGCGCCGTCGCGGCGACGGCCGCGTCGTCGTCGAGCTCGACGTCCTTCGTCTCCTTGCCGAGGAGGAGCGCGACGAGGGTGAGCACGCCGGCTGCGGCGAGGTACACGCCGACGAGCCACGGGTTGCCGTCGCCGAGGGCCCACAGGCCGAGGGCGATCGACGGCGCGACGGCGGCGCCCAGGATGGACGCGACGTTGTACGAGATCGCGGAGCCGGTATAGCGCACGTTCGTCGGGAACAGCTCGGGGAGCAGCGCGCCCATGGGCCCGAACGTCATGCCCATGAGCAGGAAGCCGAAGATGAGGAACGCCTGCACGAGCGCGCCCGTGAACTTCGCGTCGCCCTGCGGCAGGAGGAAGATCACGAACAGCAGGCCGAACGCGATGATCGCGGAGGTGACCCAGATGAGGAGCTTGCGGCGGCCGATGGAGTCGGCGAGCGGCCCGGACAGCAGCGTGCAGAGCCCGAAGAACACGACGCCGATGATCTGCATGAGCACGAAGTCGACGTAGGTGAATCCGAGGCCCGGCACGAACGCGGCCGCGTCGGTGCCCTCGGGTGCCGCCGTGGGCCGCGTGCCGTACGCGAGCGTGAAGCTCGTCATGAGGTAGAAGAGCACGTACGTCGCGAGCATGTAGAACGTGCCGAGGATGAGCGGTCGCCAGTGGCTGCGGACCGTCGCGCCGAGCGGGAACTTCTGGATGGCCCCGCGCTTCTCGGCCTTCACGAACGAGTCGGACTCGACGAGCTTCAGGCGCACCCACAGGCCGATGATGACCATGACGGCGGAGAACAGGAACGGGATCCGCCATCCCCAGGCGAGGAACGCCTCGGAGGCCGCGCCGCCCTCGGCGGGCATGAGGAAGTTGATGACGAGGAAGAGGCTGTTCGCGATGATGAAGCCGATGGGAGCGCCCAGCTGCGGGAACGTGCCGTAGAGGGCGCGCTTGCCGGCCGGGGCGTTCTCGGTCGCGACGAGCGCGGCGCCCGACCACTCGCCGCCGAGCGCGAAGCCCTGGGCGAGTCGGAGGATGAGCAGCAGGAGCGCCGCCCACGCGCCGATCTGGGCGTGCGTGGGGAGGACGCCGATGAGGAACGTCGCGATGCCCATGGTGAGGAGCGATGCGACGAGCGTCGCCTTGCGGCCGAGCTTGTCGCCGAAGTGGCCGAACACGATGGCGCCGACGGGGCGGGCGAGCATGGCGGCGCCGAAGGTCGCGAACGACGCCAGCAGCGCCGTGGTCTCGTTGCCCGTCGGGAAGAACAGCGCGGGGAAGACGAGCACGGCGGCGGTCGCGTACGCGTAGAAGTCGTAGAACTCGATCGTCGTGCCGACGAGGCTCGCCGTGATGACACGGCTGCGGGAGTTCGCGGGCTTCGAGGCGGGAGAGGCGGATGCGGTTTTCATGACGATCGTCCATCCTATGCCCGCATCACGCAGGAAGACGCGGACGGCCGCCCGTCGCGCACGCAGTGCGCAGCGGGCGGCCCGTTGCGATCGGAGGACTGAGCGGAGTGCTCAGTCCTCGCGTCTCACCAGATCGCCGCGATCGAGGCGTTCGCGAGGGTCAGGATGCCCACGGCCCAGAAGAGCGGAGCGGCGATCTGCGCACCGCGCTTCTGCCGCGCGGCGAGGATGCCGAGGAGGGCGCCGATCGCGAGGAGGATCGCGAACTTCACGCCGATCTTCGCGTAGTTCAGCGGATGGTCGATGCCCCACGGTGCGGCGAGGGCGAGGCCGGCGACGCCCGCGATCGCGAGGCCCCAGTGCATGAGGCGCGTCACCTGCGTGCGCTTGTTCACCGCCTCGACGAGCCAGGCCCCGAAGAGGGTGGCGAAGCCGACGAGGTGGACGACGAGGACGATGCTGCGCAGGATCTCCATGGCGCCACCCTAGGGGTTTTCTACGTGATGTAGAAGCAAGGCGAGCCTTAGTCTGTCAGCCTCGGCCGCGCAGCTCCCGCAGGGTCAGCGCGGTGCGGATGGCGGCATCCGCGGCCTCCGCGCCCTTGTCCTCCTTCGAGCCGGGGAGGCCGGCGCGGTCGATGCCCTGCTGCTCGTCGTCCAGGGTGAGCACGCCGAAGCCGACGGGCTTGCCGGTGTCGAGGGCGACGCGCGTGAGGCCGTCCGTCGCCGCGTTGGAGACGAAGTCGAAGTGCGGAGTGCCGCCGCGGATGATGACGCCGAGGGCGACGACGGCGTCGGCACCCCCGTCGAGCGCGGCCTTCGCGACGACGGGGAGCTCGAACGATCCCGGTACCCGCACGAGCGACCAGTCCGCTCCGGCCTCCTCGAGGATGCGGCGCGCTCCGGCGATGAGCCCGTCCGTGATCTGCTCGTGCCAGGTCCCGGCCACGACCGTGACCGTCAGGCCGTCTCCTGCGATGCCGCCCTGCTCGGGCGCTCCCTTGCCGCTCACTGCTGTGCTCCTTCGTGCATCCGGGCGACCGCCTGCGCGAGCGCCTCTTCCCCGATGATGTGACCCATGCGGTCGCGCTTCGTCTCGAGGTACTGGTGGTTGTTCGGTCCGACGCCGACGATGAGCGGCACCTGCTCGGCGACGTCGAGGCCGAGCGCGCGCAACTGGTCCACCTTGTCGGTGTTGTTCGTGAGCAGGCGGATGCGCTCGACGCCGAGGTCGGCGAGGATCCCGGCGGCCGCCGCGTAGTCGCGCGCGTCGGCGGGCAGGCCGAGCGCCGTGTTGGCGTCGACCGTGTCGTAGCCGCGCTCCTGCAGCGCGTAGGCGCGCAGCTTGTTGATGAGGCCGATGCCGCGGCCCTCGTGGCCGCGCATGTAGATGACGACTCCGCCGTCCTGCTCGATGGCGTCGAGCGCGGCGTCGAGCTGCGGGCCGCACTCGCACTTGAGCGAGCCGAACGCCTCGCCCGTGAGGCACTCCGAGTGCACGCGGACGAGCGGGGCGCCATCCTTCAGGTCGCCCTTGACGACCGCGAGGTGGTCGGTGCCCGTGACGCGGTCCTTGTACGCGAGGAAGCGGAAGACGCCGTGGGAGGTGGGCACCGTGGAGTCGGCGCGCAGGCTCACCTGGCGGCGGAACGGCACCGCGGGCGCCTCCGTCGGCTCGTTCTCGTGCAGATGCGCGATGAGCTGCTCGATCGTGATGACGGGGATGCCTTCGCGCGCACCCAGCTCGAGGAGCCCGGGGAGGCGCATCATGTCGCCGTCCTCCGCGACGATCTCGCCGATGACGCCGACGGGCTGCAGACCCGCGAGCTTCATGAGGTCGACCGCGGCCTCGGTGTGGCCGGCGCGCTCGCGCACGCCGCCGTCGACTGCCCGCAGCGGCAGGATGTGCCCGGGCCGGATGATGCTCGTCGGCGTCGACGAGGGATCGGCGAGCACGTTCACCGTGCGGGCGCGGTCGTGCGCGCTGATGCCGGTCGTCACGCCGTCGGCCGCGTCGACGCTCACGGTGTAGGCCGTGGAGCGGGCGTCCTCGTTGACCGCCACCATGGGCGGCAGGTCGAGCCGGTCGGCCCACTCCCGCGGCATGGGGGCGCAGAGGAATCCGGAGGAGTATCGAACGGCCCACGCGATCGCCTCGGGCGTCGCGAGCTGGGCCGAGAGGATGACGTCGCCCTCGTTCTCGCGGTTCTCATCGTCCGCGACGATGACGGGGCGCCCGGCGCGCAGCGCCTCGATCGCGTCGGAGAGGGGGGAGAGCTGACTCGCGAGGCTCATCGCGTGGGTCCTTCCGCGGGGGTCCGCAGCACGACGAAGTCGGCCGCGGGGACGTCGTAGGTGGCGAAGGAGGTCTCCTCGCCCGTCCCGGCCGCGCGCTGGGCGCGGAGGGCGCCCCGGCCGGGGCCCGGCTGCGGCGCCCCCGCTGAGGTCGCCGCGACCGGGGTACCGGCACCGGCCGCCGTCGTGCCCTGCGCCGCCGCTCCGAAGGAGAGCAGACGCTGCACGTGACGCGCGAGGATGTCGGTCTCGAGGTTCACGGCATCGCCGACGCGGCGGTCGCCGAGCGTCGTCGCGGCGAGGGTCTCGGGGATGAGCGACACCTCGAACCACGGAGACGGCTCGTAGGCGGGGCTGACGGCGCTCACCGTGAGCGAGACGCCGTCGACCGCGATCGAGCCCTTGTCGACGACGAGGGGCGCGAGATGCGCAGGGAGCGCGACGCGCACGACGCGCCACTGCTCGCCGGGTCGCACGTCGACGACCGCGCCGGTGCCGTCGATGTGCCCCTGCACGATGTGGCCGCCGAGCCGTCCGCCCGACGCCGTCGCGCGCTCGAGGTTGACCGAGGTTCCGACGACGGCCCCGTCGAGGGTCGACATGTCGAGCGTCTGCCGCATGACGTCCGCCGTGAAGCCGTCGGCGTCCCAGTCGACGACCGTGAGGCACACGCCGCTCACGGCGATGGAGTCGCCGTGATGGGCGTCGACCACGACGGCGGGAGCATGCAGGCTCAGCCGCACGCCGTCGCCGGACGGTTCGATCGCCGTGATTCGGCCGATCTCCTCGATGATGCCGGTGAACATGTCAGTGGCCTCCTTCTGGCCGTGCGCCGGGGCGCGCGATGATGAGCAGGTCTTCGCCGAGGCGTTCCACGGCGTCGATCGAGAGGCGCCGCTGGGCGTCGATCGAGTCGACCCCCAGATCGCCGATGGCGAGCCGCGGCCCGCCGATGAGGGTGGGGGCGAGGTAGACGAGGACCTCGTCGCCGAGGTCGGCGGCGAGGAAGGCGCTCGCGAGCGTGGGCCCGCCCTCGACGAACACGCGGTGCACGCCCCGGTCGAGCAGGTCGTCGAGCACGGCTCCGAGGTCGCGGGTCGCGTAGTGCAGCGGCTCGTGCGGATGACGGGTCACGGCGGCGCCGTTCGGGATGGCCGCCGACCCGATGACCACCGGAACGGGCTGGTGCGCGTGGAGCGCGTCGCCGTCGCGCGCCGTGAGCGCAGGGTCGTCGGCGAGCAGCGTCCCCGTCCCGACGACGATGGCGTCTGCCGCGGCTCGGCGCACGTGCACGTCGGCTCTCGCCTCGGGCCCCGTGATCCAGCGGCTCGTGCCGTCGGCGGCGGCGGCGCGGCCATCCAGGCTCTGCGCCCACTTCACGGTGACGCGGGGGCGGCCGAGCGCGCGCACGTCGAGCCACGAGGAGAGCAGCGCACGCGCGTCGTCCGCCTGCAGGCCGCTCTCGACCGACACTCCCGCGGCGCGCAGCCTGTCGGCGCCCCCGCTCTCGACGTCGCCCGGGTCGTCGAGGGCGTAGACGACGCGTGCGACGCCGGCCTCGATGAGCGCCTCGGCGCACGGCCCCGTGCGGCCGGTGTGATTGCACGGCTCCAGCGTGACGACGGCGGTCGCGCCGCGCGCGGCCCCCGGCGCCAGCTGCGACAGCGCGTCGACCTCGGCGTGCGGCGTCCCCGCCCCGTGGTGCCAGCCCTCCGCGAGCGTCTCGCCCTCCGGCGACAGCAGGACGGCGCCCACCTGTGGGTTGCGGCTGCGCGGCCCCCGCAGGGCGAGCTCGAGCGCGCGGGACATCGCCCGTCGCTCCGTCTCGCTGATCGCCATCCGAACCTCCGTCTCGACGCGTCGGGGTTCGCGAACGGCGCCCTCGCAAGGACGTCATCGCGTGCTTCCTTCCATCCGGACTCGCAGGCTGCGCCTGCATCACCGTCGGTTCCGGAATCCCACCGGATCGGCCCCTCCCGAGGAAGGGGTTCGCGGACTGTCACCGCCGGTTCGGATTCTCACCGACCCCGGAGCACGTATCTCTGCACTCAGCATAGCCAACCGCGGTCGGGGGTCGTTATTCCCCGGCGCGCATGAGTCGCCTCATTTCAGCAGCCGCGACAGCCGCCGGTCGGCGAGCACCTTCCCGCCCGTCTGGCAGGTGGGGCAGTACTGGAAGTCTGTGTCGGCGAAGTAGACGCTGCGGATGGTGTCGCCGCAGACGGGGCAGGCCTCTCCCGACCGGGCGTGCACCGCCATCCCGCGTCGCTTGGCGTCCTTCAGCTCGGCCGGAGGCTTGCCCGACGCCGTCTCGACCGCATCCGCGAGCGTCGTGCGCAGCGCGTCGAAGAGCCTGTCGACGTCGTCGTCGCCGAGGGTCGCGGCGAGCGCGTAGGGCGACATCCGGGCGGCGTGGAGGATCTCGTCGGAGTAGGCGTTGCCGATGCCCGCCACGATCGTCTGGTCGCGGAGCAGGCCCTTGACCTGCGTGCGGCGACCGCGGAGGAGAGCGGCGAGCGCGTCGCGGTCGAAGCCGGCGCCGAGCGGGTCGGGGCCGAGGCGCGCGATGCCGGGCACGTCGGCGGGGTCGCGCACGACGTACACCGCGAGCGACTTCTTCGTGCCGGCCTCCGTGAGGTCGAACCCCGAGCCGTCGTCGAACCCGACGCGCAGCGCGATCGGCGAGCGGCCCGGCTTCACGACCGTCGCGGGGAGCACGTCGCTCCAGCGCAGCCATCCGGCTCTCGCCAGATGGAAGACGAGATGGGCGCCGTCATCCAGGCGCAGGCCGACGAACTTGCCGTGCCGCTCCGCGCCGTCGACGCGCATGCCGACGAGGGCGTCGACGGGAGGGTCGTAGGTCTTCAGCGCGGCGATCGCGGCGACCTGCACGCGCGTGATCGCGAGCCCCGTCGCGCGTGCCCGCAGGAAGCGGACGAGTCCTTCCACCTCGGGCATCTCGGGCATGCCCCCATCCTCCGCGGCGCCGCCGGCATCCGCAACGGCTGGCAGACTGGCGGGATGATCGCCGATCTCGTCCTCCCGGTCGAACTCGAGGCGCGCATCGGCGCCGTCACGGTCCGCCCGGCGGATCCGTCCGACCTCGACGCGCTCATGGAGCTGCTCGCCGACGACCCCGTGAGCGCGGCGCGCGGCGACGTGGCAGCCCCCGGCGACCGCGCCCGCTACGCGGATGCGCTCGCGGCCATCCAGGCGGAGCCATCGAACGCGCTCCTCGTCGCGGTCGACGGCGAGGGGGCGCTCGTCGCGACGCTGCAGCTCACACGCATCCCCGGCATGGCCCGGCGCGGCGCGTCGCGTCTGCTCGTGGAGGCGGTGCGGGTGCGGAGCGATCTGCGTTCCACCGGCATCGGCACGGCGCTCATGCGGTGGGTCATGGAGGATGTGGCGCGCGTCCTCGACTGCGCGCTCGTGCAGCTCACGTCGGACGCCGCGCGCGTCGACGCCCACCGCTTCTACGAGCGCCTCGGCTTCACCGGCTCGCACCTCGGCTTCAAGTACGCCGTGCGGTGAGCCGCGTCGACGGCCTGCGGACACGACGCAGGAGATCCGGGGCGGACGACCGGTCGATCGCCGCGAATCGCGGCGATGCGCCGCGCGCAGCGGCAGGATCTCCTGCGGTGTGTTCGCCGAAACGGCCTGCACTCCGCGGATGGCAGAGGCCGACGCCCCGTGCACAGCCGCCCGACCGCGGGTGGAGCGTCCCCAGATGCCGCGGATGGCGATGCCGCATGTCCTCGACCCGAGACGATGCGGTCATGGTCACGAGCACGGAGCGCCGGGCGAAGGCGCGTCGCGTGCCGCGCGCCGAATCGTATGCCGATCTGCGGGCGCGGGGACTCGGGCGGCGCGGCATCCGGCGTGCCCTCGAGCACGGACTGCTCGTGCGCGCTCGCCGCGACGTCTACCTGTCGGGCGGCGAGTCGACCGCCGTCCAGCAGGCCGGGCGCATCGGAGGCCGCCTCGACTGCATCTCGGCGATGGTGGAGCGCGGCGTGTTCGTCCGCTGCGCCGGCCACCTCCACATCCAGGTGCCCGCGAACGGTGGCCGACTCGGCTCCCCCGACGAGCGTCGGCGTCCGCTCGCGTCAGACGGCGCCGTCGTCGTCCATTGGCGAGACGACGGCGCCGACGCCGCGGCGATGCTCTCCGATCCCGTCGCCGGCCTCGCGCAGGCGGTGCGGTGCCAGTCGCCGCGAGACGCCGTCGCGACGATCGACAGCGCGCTCTTCCTCGGCGTCGTCGACGAGTGCGACCTCGACGCCGTCTTCGCGCTCCTGCCCGATCGCTACGCCGTTCTCCGGCCCCTCGTCGACGGCCGCGCCGAGTCGGGGCCCGAGACCCTGGCGCGGCTCGCGCTGCGGGTGCTCGGCAGGCCGGTGGACGTGCAGGTCCGCATCTCCGGCGTGGGGCGCGTCGATCTCGTCGTGGACGGCTGGATCGTCGTGGAGTGCGACAGCCGCGAGTTCCACACCCGCTGGGAGGCGCAGGTCGAGGATCGCCGGCGCGATCTCGCCCTCGCCCGCTGCGGATACGCCTGCGTGCGCGTGACGGCTCGCATGCTCTTCGACGAGCCGTGGCGGCTCGTCGAAGCCGTCCGCGGGCTGCTCGAGTGCGGCGCGCTTCGCCAGGGCTGAGCGACGGCCCGGTTCGCGGCGCAGCCGGACATCCCTCCACCGGCGTCGGCGGACACAGCGCAGGAACTCCGGGGCTCGTCCCCGCCGCGTCGCCGCGAATCGCGGCGACCGTCCCGGCCCAGCGGTCGGATCTCCTGCGGTGTGTCCCGAGGCGGCGCTACCCCTGCAGCGCGATGGAGGCGGCGGTGCGCGGCGCGGAGGTCCGGGCGGGCCGGGGGCGACGGCGGCGCACCCGCAGCGGGGCCGTGCGCGGGGCGAGCACGGGCCACTCCACGGGCGAGCGGTCGTCCGTCGAGACGAGCCCGGCGATCCAGGCGTCCTCGCGGCGTCCGTCGGTGCGGAGGCCTTCGCGCCGCGTGCCCTCGAAGCGGAAGCCGAGCGACTGCGCGAGCCGCGCCGACGCCTCGTTGCCCGCGACGGCGTGCCACTCGATGCGCTCGAGTCGCATCGGGCCGAGCGCGAAGTCGACCACGGCGCACCCCGCCTCCGCGCCGTATCCGCGTCCGCGCGCCCCCGCGGACATCCAGTAGCCGATCTCGGCCGCACCGTCGGCGATGCGGTGGAGGCCGATCATCCCGACGAGCCCTTCCGCATCGTGCACGGCCCACGTGCACTCCTCGCCCGTCCGGCTCCGCTCGATCGAGCGGGCGACGAACGCCGCCGCGTCGTCGCGCGTGTACGGGGAGGGGATGGCCGTCCAGCGCTGCACGGCGGGGTCCTGGCAGGCGAGGTGGATGGCGTCGATGTCGTCGGCGATGGGCGGCGCGAGCTCGAGGCGCGCGGTGCGCAGAGCCAGCGTCTCACGCACGGCGCAGCAGCCCGACGCGATCGTAGACGTCCTGCAGCGTCGCGTCCGCGACGGACTCCGCCTTGCCCGCGTTGACGGCCAGCAGACGGTCGAGCTCCGCAGGGTCGTCCAGCAGCTCGAGCGCGCGCGTGCGCACCGGCTCGAACTCGGCCACGACGACGTCGCGGAGGCCCTTCTTGAAGTCGCCGTAGCCGCGGCCGGCGTACTCGTCCTCGATCGACGGGATCTGCCGCCCTGTGAGCGCCGCGTAGATCGTGAGGAGGTTCGACACCCCCGGCTTCGTCTCGCGGTCGTAGGCGACGACGCCCTCGTTGTCGGTGACGGCGCGCATGATCTTCTTCGCCGTCACGTCGACGTCGTCGAGCAGCCACAGCACGCCTGCGTGCGACTCGGCCGACTTCGACATCTTCGCGGTCGGGTTCTGCAGGTCGTAGATGCGCGCCGTCTCGCTCTGGATGACCGGCTGCGGCACGCGGAACGTCTCGCCGTAGCGGGCGTTGAAGCGCTCGGCGAGGTCGCGCGTGAGCTCGACGTGCTGCTTCTGGTCGTCGCCGACGGGCACGACGTGCGTCTGGTAGAGCAGGATGTCCGCTGCCATGAGGATCGGGTACGTGAACAGCCCGACGTTCGTCTGGTCGCTGCCGTACCGCTGCGACTTGTCCTTGAACTGCGTCATGCGCCCGGCCTCGCCGAAGCCCGTGATCGTGGAGAGGATCCAGGCGAGCTCGGCGTGGGCCCGGACGTGCGACTGCACGTAGAGGGTCGACTTCGAGGGCTCGATGCCCGCGGCGATGTACTGCGCGGCCGTGCGGCGGGTCTTCTCGCGGAGCTCGGCCGGGTCGTTCGGCTGCGTGAGGGCGTGCAGGTCGACGACGGAGAAGAACGCGTCGTACGTGTCCTGCATGTCGCGCCACTGCAGGAGGGCCCCGATGTAGTTTCCGATCTGGAGCGAATCGGCGGAGGGCTGCATTCCCGAGTAGAGGCGCGCTTTCTGAGTCACCCGTCGATTCTAGGCGCGGGCGCCGCGCCTCAGATCCCGGGGGAGTGGGTCTCGAACGCCACGATTCCCGAGCCCGGGTGCGATGCGGAGATGTGGGCGACGGAGAACGATCCCGGTTCGAGCGTCGACGCGGCGTCGAGGTGGCGGCCGCCGACCGTGCCCGTGGCGAGCGCGAGCTCGCGAGCGATCGTCGGCAGCACCGGCCGGTGGCTGCACAGCACCGCGGGCTTGCCCGACCGCACGCGGCGCCCGACGACGTCGCGCACGTCGGCGGTGCCCGCGGCGAACGCCTCCTCTCCCAGGGCGTCGGTCTCCACGATGCGGCGCCCGAGCGCCTTCGACAGCGGCGTCACCGTCTTCACGCAGCGCTCCGCCGAGCTCGAGACGATCTTCCGCACGCCGAACGCCGCGAGCGCCCCGACGACGGCCTTCGCCTGCTCACGGCCGCGCTCCTGGAGCGGGCGGTCGGCGTCGGCGCCGTCCCAGTCGTCCCGTGCGAGCGCCTTGCCGTGCCGCAGCAGGACGACGGGGAACGTGCGCAGACCGTCCGCGCGCCGCAGCCGGTCGAAGCCGTCGAGGATCTCCCGGTCGACCGGGTAGCTGAGGCGCTCCCGTGCCGCGGGCACCGTGACCCACTCGATGCCCGCGATCTCCTTGTTGGGAACGAACGTCGATGCCCGGATGGCCTCGGCGGTCGCCTCCGCCGCCCAGTACTGCACGATCTTCTCCCGCCCCGAGGGCTGGATGTACACGGAGCGGCCCACGGCCGGCCCGAGCGAGACGCGCAGGCCGGTCTCCTCGTGGATCTCGCGGACAGCGGTCTGCGCGAGCATCTCGCCGGGGTCGAGCTTGCCCTTGGGGAGGGAGATGTCGCGGTACTTGCCGCGGTGCACGAGCAGCACGAGCAGCTCGCCGTCGAGCTCGCGCCACACGACGCAGCCCGCGGCGTACACGGGGCGGGGGCGTGCGCTCATCGGGTCGCGCGCGGGCGCCGCCGTCGCTGGATCGTCGCCATCGTCCGATCCTGCACGTCGGCGAGGGCCCGACCCTCCGCGTCGACATGGTGGCGCGTCCACACGCCCTCCGCACCGAGGTGCCACGTCGCGGAGGAGTCGTCCATCGCGAGGTCGAAGAAGGCGCCCAGCTCGGCGATGTGCGCGGGCTTCACGACGCGGATGAGCGCCTCGACGCGGCGGTCCAGGTTGCGGTGCATCATGTCTGCGCTGCCGATGTACACCTCCTCGTCTCCGCCGTTGGCGAAGGCGAAGATGCGGGCGTGCTCGAGATAGCGGCCGAGCACGCTGCGCACGCGGATGTTGTCGCTCACGCCGGGCAGGTCGACGCGCAGGCTGCAGATGCCGCGCACCCACACGTCCACGTGCACGCCCGCGATGGACGCCCGGTAGAGCGCGTCGATGATCTGCTCGTCGACCATCGAGTTCACCTTGATGCGCACGCGTGCCGGCTTGCCGGCGAGCGCGTTGCGGCGTTCGCGCTCGATGAGCCGCAGCAGGCCCTTGCGCAGGTGGAGGGGCGCGACGAGCAGGCGCTTGAACTTCTTCTCGATCGCGTAGCCGCTCAGCTCGTTGAACAGGCGCGTGACGTCGCGGCCGACCTCGGGGTCGCACGTGAACAGGCCGAAGTCCTCGTAGATGCGGCTCGTCTTCGGGTTGTAGTTGCCCGTGCCGACGTGCGTGTAGTGCCGGAGCAGGCCCTTCTCCTCGCGGATGACGAGCGCCAGCTTGCAGTGGGTCTTGAGGCCGACGAGGCCGTAGACGACGTGCACGCCGGCCTTCTCGAGCTTGCGGGCCCACTCGATGTTGTTGGCCTCGTCGAAGCGCGCCTTCACCTCGACGAGGGCGAGCACCTGCTTGCCCGCTTCCGCGGCGTCGATGAGCGCCTGCACGATGGGGCTGTCTCCCGAGGTGCGGTAGAGCGTCTGCTTGATGGCGAGCACGTGGGGGTCGCGCGCCGCCTGTTCGAGGAACGCCTGCACGCTCGTCGCGAACGACTCGTACGGGTGGTGCACGAGCACGTCGCCCTTGCGGATGGCCGCGAACACGTCGGCGCGCGCGTGCTTCGAGTCGGCGTCAGCCGGCTGGAAGGCCAGCGGGGTGACGGGGAGGTGCGGGGTGTACTTCAGCTCGGGGCGGTCGATCCGCCCCATCCCGAACAGCGAGCGCAGGTCGAGCGGAGACGGGAGGCGGTAGACCTCCTGCTCGGAGATGTCGAGCTCGCGGACGAGGAGGTCGAGCGTGACGTCGTCCATGTCCTCGGTGATCTCGAGGCGGATGGGCGGGCCGAACCGTCGCCGCAGCAGCTCGGCTTCGAGCGCCTGGATGAGGTTCTCGGACTCGTCCTCCTCGATCGTCACGTCCTCGTTGCGGGTGAGGCGGAACGCGTGGTGGTCGAGGATCTCCATGCCGGGGAACAGGTCGTCCAGGTTCTCGGCGATGAGGTCCTCGAGGGCGAGGAAGCGGATGCTCTCGGGGGCGTCGGGCTTCGCCGGCACCGGAACGAGGCGCGGCAGCATGGGCGGCACCTTGAGGCGGGCGAACTCCTCGCGGCCCGTGCGGGCGTTCCGGATGCGGATGGCGAGGTTGAGCGAGAGCCCCGAGATGTAGGGGAAGGGGTGGGCCGGGTCCACGGCGAGGGGCATAAGGACGGGGAAGACCTGCGACTGAAAGTAGTCGTAGAAGTAGGCGCGCTCGCCGTCGTCCAGCTCGTCCCAGCGCACGAAGTCGATGCCCTCGGCCGAGAGCGCCGGCTTGACGTCCTCGTTCCAGACCTCGGCGTGGCGCGCCTGGAGGGTGTGGGCGAGGTCGGAGATGTTCGAGAGCACCTTCATGGGCGCCGTGCCGATGTTGGTCGGCAGGGCGAGGCCCGTCGCGATGCGGCGCTTGAGGCCCGCCACGCGCACCATGAAGAACTCGTCGAGGTTGCTCGCGAAGATGGCGAGGAAGTTCGCGCGCTCGAGGAGCGGCAGCGACGGATCCTCGGCGAGCTCGAGCACGCGGTTGTTGAACGCGAGCCAGCTGAGCTCCCGGTCCATGTAGCGGTGCTCTGGCAGCTCGGCGTCGGGCTTCTCGACGATCTCGTCGAAGTCGTCGTCCTCGGTGTCGAAGCCGGGATCGACCAGGGGCGCGTCCGTCATGCGCCTATCCTGGCACCGCTCGGTGACGGATGCGTGAACGCGCCGCGCGTCGGGTCAGTCGACCTCGGCGCGCGCCTTGGGCGCCGGGACCTGGTCGTCCTCGTAGACGTTGAATCGGTAGCCCACGTTGCGCACGGTGCCGATGAGCTGCTCGAGATCGCCGAGCTTCGCGCGCAGGCGCCGCACGTGCACGTCGACCGTGCGCGTGCCGCCGAAGTAGTCGTAGCCCCACACCTCGCTGAGCAGCTGCTCGCGGGTGAACACGCGGGAAGGATGCGTGGCGAAGAAGTGCAGGAGCTGGAACTCCTTGTACGTGAGGTCGAGGGGCTTCCCGTGCACCTTGGCCGAGTAGGAGGACTCGTCGATCGTGATGCCCGACGTCTGGATGCGGCTGGACACCTGCTCGGTCGTCTGGCGCCCGATCACGAGCCGGATGCGCGCGTCGACCTCCGCAGGCCCCGCCGTCGCGAGGATGACGTCGTCGACGCCCCAGTCGGGGGAGACCGCCGTGAGGCCGCCCTCCGTGATGATGAGGACGAGGGGCGCGTCCATGCCGGTCGTCGTGAGGATCTTGCACAGCGACTTCGCGCCGACGAGGTCGAAGCGCGCATCGATGAAGATCGCGTCGGCGTTGGGCGCGTTCACGAGCTGAGCGGGCTCCGCCGGGATCTGCCGCACGCGATGGCTGAGCAGCTCGAGCGCGGGCAGGGCGGGGCCTCCGCCGGGGGCGGAGCTGAGCACGAGGAGCTGAGCCAAGCGACATCCTTTCGGGCGGCGGGGGTCCGCACCGTGGTTCCGATGATAGGGCTTCCTGGGCGCGGGCTGAGACGCAGCGGGTCCGGCTCGTGCGACGCGCGCGTCCCGCTGCCCGGATGGGCGGGGTGTCGGGCGACAATGGACGCGTGACCGAACCCGTGCTCGTGCCGCGCCGCTCGCCGGCGCCGATCGTCGTCTCATGGCTGTTCGGCGCCATCGCCGCGATCGGCATCGGGCTGTTCGCGCCGTCGCCGGAGCGGGCAGGATGGCTCGGTGCCGGCGCGGGGCTCGCCCTGCTCGTCGCGTTCGCCGTCAACCTCGCGATGGGCGAGGCGCGCGGCTTCATCGTGCGCGTCGCGGCGTCGGCGGTCGGCGCGGTCGTCGTCATGGGGGCCGTCTCCCTCGTCTTCGCGCTCGCCGCGATCGCGCCCGCCTGACACTGCTCCGCGAGGGGCTAGAGTGGGGTCATGGACCTCGTCGCCCTCGAACTGTTCTTCGTCGGCCTGCTCGGCCTCGCGAGCCTCGCGATCGCCTTCTGCTCCGGCGCCGTCATCGTCAACCTCTTCCGCGGCCAGCGCTGAGCCCGGTCGGATCCTCGTGATCGAGATCCCGACGGACCTGCCAGCCGATCTCGTGCCGCTGTCGTGGCTCATCGGCGTCTGGGAGGGCACCGGCGTCGTCGACTACCGGGTCGGCGACGTGCACTACGAGGCGGAGTTCACGCACCGCGTGAGCTTCAGCCACGACGGAGGGTCCTTCCTCAACTACGCCGCGACGGCGCGGACGCTCCCCGGCGAGGGGCGCGACGCGCAGCAGCTCGTCGCGGAGACGGGTTTCTGGCGGCTCGCGCGGCCCGCCGACGACGCGTCTCCTGGCCCCGGCCTGCTCCCCGCTCTCGGAACGGCTCCCGCGCGCACGGCCGACGACGTCGAGCGTCTCCGCACGGCCGACGGCTTCGAGATCGAGGTCGGACTCGTGCACTCCGACGGGGTGAGCGAGCTCTACCTCGGTCGGGTGGCGGGCCCGCGCATCGACCTCGCGACGGACGCCGTGGTGCGCACGGCCTCGGCGAAGCCGTATGCCGCCGCCACCCGCCTGTACGGGCTCGTCGAGGACCACCTGCTGTGGGCGTGGGACATCGCGGCGCTCGGGCGCGAGCTCGGCTCGCACGCCTCAGCGCGCCTCGCCCGCGTCGCCTGACGCGCCCACCCCGCCCGTCGGGGCGGAGAATGGGTGCATGACCGACGTCTTCTCCTCGCTCCCCGGTGCCGTCGCCTCGGACGACGGGATCGCCCACTTCGGCGACCCCGTCCGCGAGCAGCGGCTGCTCGCCGGCGGCACGGCGGTCGTCCCGCGTGACGACCGTGCTGTCGTCTCCGTCTCGGGACCGGACCGTCTCACCTGGCTCGACTCGATCACGTCGCAGGCGCTCACGGGGCTCGCGCCCGGTGAGAGCACGGAGCTGCTCGTCCTGGACCCGCAGGGGCGCGTCGAGCATGCCGCAGCCGTCGTCGACGACGGTGCGACGACGTGGCTCGTGGTCGACAGGGGTGATGCGCCCGGCCTTGCGAAGTGGCTCGGGATGATGCGCTTCCGCGCGCAGGTGGAGGTCGCCGCGCGCCCCGAGCTGCGGGTCGCGGGCTTCGTCGCGGGAGGCGATGCGGCCGCGGCGGCCGTCGCGGCGGCCATCCGCCCCGCGGGTGCCGCCGTCGTCTGGGAGGACCCGTGGACGGGGGTCGCGCCGGGCGGATGGCAGTACGCCGACACGGCGGCGCATCCCGGCGCCGAGCTGGCGTGGGCGGAGGCCGTCGTCGACGAGGACGGATGGCGGCGCCTGGCCGAGCTGCCGCCCGCTGGCCTCCTCGCGGAGGAGGCGCTCCGCATCGCGGCGTGGCGGCCGAGATGGGCTGCCGAGGTCGACGAGCGCTCGATCCCGCACGAGACCGACTGGCTGAGGAGCGCCGTGCATCTCGCGAAGGGGTGCTACCGCGGTCAGGAGACGGTCGCCAAGGTGCACAACCTCGGCCATCCGCCGCGGCGGCTCGTGCTGCTGCACCTCGACGGCAGCGATTCCGTGCTGCCCGGGCACGGCGACGCCGTGCTCGCGGGCGAGGTCGAGGTGGGGCGCGTCACGTCCGCGGCGCGTCACCACGAGCTCGGGCCCATCGCGCTCGCCGTCGTGGCACGCCGTGTCGCGGCCGATGAGACGCTCGTCGTCGCGGTCGGCGAAGCCCGTGTCGCGGCCGCCCAGGAGGTCGTCGTCCCCGCCGACGCGGGGGCGACGGCCGAGGTGCCGCGGCTCACGCGCCTGTCGCGCCGCCCCGTGGCGCACGGGCGGGCGTAGCGTCGGCACGGTGACCGATCCCCGCGGCGAGACCTCGCCCCTCACGGCCGCCGTCCCCGTCACATGGCGCAAGCGGGTCTCACCGCGCCCCGGCCTGGAGCGCGTACGGGGCTCGGCCATCGCCATCGCCCAGATCGTCATCGCGGCGACGGGCGCGTTCCTTCTCGCGCACCTCGTCCTCGGTCACGAGTCGCCGCTCCTGGCGGCGACGGTCTCGATCTCGAGCCTCGGTCTCGCGCGCGACGCGCGACCGCGGAAGGTGCTCGAGACGGTGCTGGGGATGCTCACCGGCATCCTCATCGCCGAGGTGCTGAGGCTCCTCGTCGGCACGGGCCCGTGGCAGCTCGCCCTGACACTCGCCGTCACGATGGTCGTCGCGCGGTTCCTCATGCCGTCGCCGCAGTTCGCCGTGGCGGCCGCCATCCAGTCGGCGATCGCCCTCGTGCTGCCCCTCGGCCCGTTGCCCTTCATGCGGCTCGCCGACGGAGCGATCGGCGGCGCCCTCGCCGTCGCGGTGACGGCGCTGCTCCCTCGCAACCCCATGAGCGCCGAACTGCGCGACGCGCGCATCGTGCTCGCGGGGTTCGACGCGGCGGCCGAGCGCATCGTGCAGGGACTCCGCCGCGGCGATGCGCTGCGCGCCGACCGCGGGCTCGAGAAGGCCCGCGCGCTGCAGGCGCCCGTGGATGCGTGGCGCACCTCGCTGGAGTCCGCTCAGGCGGTCTCGGCGCTCTCGCCGTTCCTGCGCTCGCGTCGGATGGAGCTCGCGCGGCACGCGCGGGTCCTCCAGAACATGGACCTCGCGGCGCGCAACCTCCGCGTCGTCGCGCGGCGCGCCGCCTACGTCGTGCGAGACGGAGTCGCACGCGAGATCCCCGCCGACCTCCTCGCCGAGGTGCGTCGCGCGGCAGCGCTCGTGGGCGACGCCCTCGACGACGTCGCGGCGGAGCCGCCCGCACGCGAGGCGCTGCGGGCGATCGCGGCCCGCCTCGACCCTGCGGACGTCCTCCCGGACGCCCCGCAGGGCGACCTCGCGCTCGTCGCGTCGCTGCGGCCGCTCGTCGTCGACCTGCTCATCGCGGCGGGGATGCCGCGCGAGGACGCGTCCCGCGCCATCCCCCGCATCTGACCGACCCCGCATCCGCGCCGGACCTGGGTCCGCGGCCGTCACGCGGGTGCGACGGCCTCCCAGGGGACGGCGACCTCGCCGAGCCGCCAGCGGCCCCGCCGGCCGGCGACGGGCCATCCCGCCGCGCGGAGCGCGTCGACCGCCGCGATCCAGCGCTGCACGGGGCCGAAGGGGGAGAGCGCGGCCGCGCGCTCCCACTCCGCGTCGAGGGCGCGCAGGTAGGCGTGCACGCGCTCGCCAGGGACATTGCGGTGGATGAGCGCCTTCGGCAGCCGCTCCGCGACGACGCCGGGATGCTCGAGGCCCTCGAGCCGCAGCGAGATCGTGAGATGACGGGGAGCGCCCGAGGGATCGACGTCGACCCACGCGCACACGCGCCCGAGCTCGTCGCACGTGCCCTCGACGAGCACGCCGTCCGGCGCGAGCCGCGCGGCCATCCGCCGCCACGCCGCCGCCACCTCGTGCTCGTCGTACTGCCGCAGCACGTTGAACGCGCGGATGACGGCCGGACGCCTGCCACCGGGGAGCGGCACCTCGAAGCCGCCGCGTGCGAACGACACGTCGAGGTCGGCGGGGAACGGCGTCCCGCCCGCGCGCACCGAGACGAGCTGCGCCGTCGCGCGCGCGACGCGCTCTGGGTCGATCTCGAGCCCCCGCACCGCGACGTCCGGGCGCGAGCGACGCAGGCGGGCGGCGAGCTCGAACGCCGTCACGCCGCTCGCGCCGAAGCCCAGGTCGACCACGAGCGGATCGTCCGCGCTGGCCACGGCGGGATGCCGGGCGATCCAGCGGTCCACGCGCCGCAGGCGGTTGGTTCCGGTCGTGCCGCGGGTGGGGCGTCCCTCGGTCGTCGGCATGCCGTCCATTGTCGCGCGCCGGCGTCGCGCAGCGGCATCGCGGCGGTCGCGGGCGCGCCGCCTCGCTAGGCTGGGAGCATGACGCACACCCTGATCCTGCTCCGCCACGGGCAGAGCGAGTGGAACGAGAAGAACCTCTTCACCGGCTGGGTCGACGTGCGGCTCACCGAGCAGGGGAAGGCCGAGGCGCATCGCGGTGGCGAGCTGCTCGCCGAGCAGGGCGTGCTGCCCGACGTGCTGCACTCCTCCGTGCTGAGCCGCGCCATCCAGACCGCGAACATCGCGCTCGACGCCGCCGACCGCCTGTGGATCCCCGTGAAGCGCTCGTGGCGCCTCAACGAGCGCCACTACGGCGCGCTGCAGGGCAAGGACAAGGCGCAGACGCTCGCCGAGTTCGGCGAGGAGAAGTTCATGGAGTGGCGCCGCTCCTTCGACGTGCCGCCGCCCGTCATCGACCCCGAGGACGAGTTCGCGCAGACGCACGATCCGCGCTACGCCGGCATCGACGGCGAGATCCCCGGCACGGAGTCGCTCGCCATCGTCATCGACCGCCTGCTGCCCTACTGGGAAGCGGAGATCGTCCCCGACCTCACGGCCGGCAAGACGGTGCTCGTCGCGGCGCACGGTAACTCGCTGCGCGCCCTCGTGAAGCACCTCGACGGCATCGGCGACGACGAGATCGCGGGCCTCAACATCCCGACCGGCATCCCGCTCGTGTACGAGCTCGACGACGACCTGCGTCCCACGGGCCCCGGCCGCTACCTCGACCCGGAGGCCGCGGCCGCCGGCGCCGCCGCCGTCGCGGCGCAGGGCAAGAAGTAGCCCGGTACGACGAAGCGCCCCGCCGTCCGGCGGGGCGCTTCGTCGTACCGGGGCTCAGACCCCGGGGATGACGGTGCGGTCGACGACCTCGACCTCGGGCTCGCCGTCGGCGCGCCCCGTCCAGTCTCCCGTCGCGAGGTAGACGATCTTCTTGGCGATGGACACGGCGTGGTCGCCGAAGCGCTCGTGGTAGCGGCTCGCGAGGGCGGCGTCGATGACGTGCCCGACGTCGCCCGAGAAGGCCTCGCTGAGCACCTTCTCGTACACGCTCGCGTGCAGCTCGTCGATCTCGTCGTCGGAGTCGCGGATGGAGGCGGCGTAGGCGAGGTCCTGCGTGCGGAGCAGTTCGACGAGCGTGCGCGCGACCTCGACGTCGAGCTTGCCCATCTTCACGAACGTGCCCTTGAGCCCCTTCGGGATGGCGCGCTCGGGGAAGCGGGACCGCGCGAGCTGCGCGATGTGCTCCGCGAGGTCGCCCATCCGCTCGAGCGACGCGCTCGTTCGCAGGGCGCTGACGATGATGCGCAGGTCGCGCGCGACCGGCTGCTGCATCGCGAGGGTGTCGATCGCGAGCTCGTCGACCGAGAGGGCGAGCTCGTCGATGCGGGCGTCGTCCGCGATGACCTCCTCGGCCAGCGAGACGTCGCCGCTCTCGAAGGCCGTGGTGGCCTTGTCGATGGCGACGGTGACGAGCTCGGCGATCTCGACCAGGCGGTTCTGGATGTCCTCGAGTGCCTGGTGGAAGACTTCGCGCATCGTGCGGAACCTTTCGTCGGTTTCGGGTCGCGCCGCAAAGCGGCGCTCTCACACTGGCGTGCGGGCCCCGCGATTGTCGATCGCGAAGGTGAACAGCCGGTGCCGAGACGGTGAACAGTGGCCTGGGGGCGTCCCGGCGGGAGCTCTTTCGTCGGGAAGGCCTCCCGGCTGCACTCTACTCTGGAGCCATGGACTCCACGCAGCTCGGGCTGCTCGCCCTCGGCCTGGGGATCATCCTCGGCGGCGGGCTCGTGCTGATCGTGGCGCTGGCCGTGCGCGCCAGGGGCATGGCGGCGCGCGCGCAGAGCAGGGAGCTGCCGCCCGCGCTCACGGCGGCGCTCGACGCGATGGACGACGCCACCGCCGTGATCGACGCCTCGGGAGCCGTCGTGTCCGTGTCCGCATCCGGTGCATGGCTCGCCCTCACCCCCGGCCAGGGGCTGGACCAGCCGGAGCTGCACGCGCTGGTCAAGGCGGCCAGGCTGGGCGGCTCCACCGAGTCGCAGACGATGCGGATCCGGCGCGGCCGGATCTCCGACGAGACGCGGCTCATCGTCGCCCGGGCGACGGGCATCGCCGAGCGGCTCACGCTCCTCATCGTGCGCGACATCTCCGAGCAGGAGCGGCTGCAGCAGATGCGACAGGACTTCATCGCCAACACCAGTCACGAGCTGAAGACGCCCGTGGGAGCCATCGCGCTGCTCGCCGAGGCGATGGAGTCGGCATCGGACGATCCGGATCAGGTGCGCCGCTTCGCGTCGCGCATGTCGGCGGAGGCGCAGCGCCTGGGCGAGCTCACAGGCCGCATCATGAACCTGTCGAAGCTGCAGGCGGCGGACGAGCTCACCGAGTTCGGCGATGTCGCCGTCGACGAGGTCGTGGCCCACGCCCTCGAGCAGTACCAGGTGCAGGCCGAGTCGGCTGACGTGTCGCTCGTCCGCGGCGGAGACCGCGGCGTGCACGTGCGGGGCTCGGCGAACATCCTCATCGAGGCGCTCGGCAACCTCATCGCCAACGCGATCGCCTACTCGCCCCACGGGTCGCGCGTCGGCGTGGGGGTGCGGGCGACGGCCGACGCCGTCGAGATCGCCGTGACCGACCAGGGCATCGGCATCGCCGAGGCCGACCAGCAGCGCGTGTTCGAGCGCTTCTACCGCGCCGATCAGGCGCGGTCGCGGCGCACGGGCGGAACGGGCCTCGGGCTCTCGATCGTGAAGCACGCCGTCAGCCGCCATGGCGGCGAGGTGCGCCTGTGGTCGCAGCCCGACCGGGGCTCGACGTTCACCATCCGGCTCCCGCGCAGCGAGGCTCCGGACGCGGGCGCGACGCCCGCTCGACGCAAGAGGAAGGGCGCCGCCGCGGCCGACGCGGCGTGAGGGCGCCCCGGAAGGGAAGAAGGACGAATGACGCGTGTACTGCTCGTGGAGGACGAGCCCGACCTCTCGGAGCCGCTCGCCTATCTGCTGCGCCGCGAGGGGTACGAGGTCGAGATCGCCGAGGACGGCGACGCCGCGCTCGCCGCATTCCGCGGTCAGGAGCCCGACGTCGTGCTGCTCGACCTCATGCTGCCGGGGATGCCGGGCACGGAGGTGTGCCGGCAGATCCGCACGACGTCGACGACGCCCATCATCATGCTCACCGCGAAGGACTCCGAGGTCGACATCGTCGTCGGGCTCGAGCTCGGCGCGGACGACTACGTGACGAAGCCCTACTCGGCGCGCGAGCTGCTCGCGCGCATGCGCGCCGTCATGCGCCGCTCCGCCCCCGCGGACGCCGACCTCGACGAGCGCGTGCTGGAGGGCGGGCGCGTGACGCTCGACATCGACCGGCACACGGTCGCCGTCGACGGGGACCAGATCAACATGCCGCTCAAGGAGTTCGAGCTCCTCGAGGTCCTCATGCGCAACGCCGGGCGCGTGCTCACGCGCGGCCAGCTCATCGACCGGGTGTGGGGGAGCGACTACTTCGGCGACACCAAGACGCTCGACGTGCACATCAAGCGCATCCGCTCGCGGATCGAGCGCGTGCCGTCCGAGCCCGTCATGCTCGTCACCGTGCGCGGGCTGGGCTACCGCTTCGAGGGCTGAGGCCGCACGCGCAGAGGGGGCCGAGCGGGATCATCCGCTCGGCCCCCTCTACACAGGCGGGGAAGGGTCAGTGGCCCTCTTCCTCACCGCCTCCGGTCTCGGGCTTCTCGCAGTCGCTCGCCGCGCCGCCCGGCACGAGGTCGGCGAACTGCTCCAGGCACCCGTCGAGCACGGGCACCTCGCTCAGCACGCCCTCGGCGTCGCCGGACTGGAAGTAGATCGGGAGCGTGGAGCCGGCGGGCGAGTCGATGGCCTCCAGGAGCAGGGGGTCCTCGTCTGCCGTGCCGAGGCTCACGACGGCACCGGCGGGGACGCGCACGGTCGCCGACTCGTCGCCCCACTCGAGCGTGAGCGTCTCGGCGCTGTCGCTCGTGTTGACGACCGCCGCGGCGAGGTTGCCGTCGATGCCCTCGGCGTCGGCGATGACGACGGCGTTGCGGATCTGGAGAGGCGCGCCGTCGCTGTCGGGGATGTTGACGCCGTCGGAGGCGGAGTACTCGATGGTGGTCGCCTGCGGGGTGATGGCGCCGCAGCCGGCGGTCCCCAGGATGACGAGGCCGGCAAGGGCGGCGGACGCGAGTGCGCGCGAGTTCACGGATCCTCCAGATGGTGCGGCGCCGCCCTCCGGCGGAGCTTCCCGCCCATTCTAGAGGGATGCACAACGGGCCCCGGGTTAGGCCGACCTTGCCCGCGAGCGGCGGGTGCGCCGCGAACCTTACTGCATGTCGGGCTGTGATATCATAGAGATCGCCGAAAGGACACATTTCTATGCTTTTTGAGGTTGGCGAGACCGTCGTCTATCCGCACCACGGGGCTGCGACGATCACCGAAGTCAAGACTCGCGTCATCAAGGGCGAGGAGAAGATCTACCTCAAGCTGAACGTGACGCAGGGCGATCTCGTCATCGAGGTCCCCGCCGAGAACGTCGACCTCGTCGGCGTTCGCGACGTCATCGGCCAGGAGGGACTCGACAAGGTGTTCGAGGTGCTGCGCGCCCCGTTCACGGAGGAGCCGACGAACTGGTCGCGCCGGTACAAGGCGAACCTGGAGAAGCTCGCGTCGGGCGACGTCATCAAGGTCAGCGAGGTCGTGCGCGACCTGTGGCGCCGCGATCAGGACCGCGGCCTCTCCGCGGGGGAGAAGCGGATGCTCGCCAAGGCCCGCCAGATCCTCGTCTCCGAGCTCGCGCTCGCGGAGAAGGTCGAGGAGGAGAAGGCGGCCGAGATGCTCGACGAGGTGCTCGCGAGCTGACGCCGTCGCGTCGTCGAGGAAGGCCCGGCTCGGATGAGCCGGGCCCTCCTCCGTGCCGACGGTAGCGTGGGAGGGTGAGCACCCTCCTGCCGTCGCCCCATGTCGCCGTCGTCGTCGTCGCCGCGGGATCGGGAACGCGGCTGGGTGCCGGGGGACCGAAGGCCTTCGTCGGGATCGACGACCGCACGATCCTGCGCCACTGCCTCGACGGCGTGTTCGCCGCGCGCCCCGCGCAGGTCGTCGTCGTGGCGCCGGCCGATCGCGTCGGCGAGGCGCTCGTGGACGCGCACGAGGCGGCGGGGGAGCGCGCGCCGCTCACCAGCGTCGTGGCGGGCGGCGCCACCCGGCAGGCGTCGGTCGCCGCGGGGCTCGCCGCGCTGTGGCCCGGCATCCGGACCGTGCTCGTGCACGACGCGGCCAGGGCGCTCGCGCCGGGCGACCTCGTCGACCGCGTCGTCGACGCCGTCGAGCGAACGGGATGGGGAGTCGTCCCCGTCCTCCCCGTCGTCGACACGATCAAGCGTGTGGAGGGGGAGCGCATCACGGGAGTCGTCGACCGTGCGGAACTCGCCGCCGCGCAGACGCCGCAGGGCTTCCGCCGCGATGTCCTCGACGCCGCCTACCGTGTCGCGCAGGCGGAGTACACCGACGACTCCGCGCTCGTGGCGGCCGCCGGCCATCCGCTCGCGTCGGTGGAGGGGTCGCCGCTCGCCTTCAAGATCACCACCCCCGCCGATCTCGAGCGTGCGCGCTCCCTGATCTCCCGGGCTCCCGCCGGTGCGCCCGCCGGCGCGCTCCCGGTCGGTGCGCCCGCGGCCGTCGTGCTCTCGGGCATGCCCCGTGTGGGCATCGGCACGGACGTCCACGCGTTCGGCGGGGAGGGGCCGCTCTGGCTCGCCGGGCTGGAGTGGCCGGGGGAGCCCGCGCTCTCCGGGCATTCGGACGGCGACGCCGTGGCGCACGCCGTCGTCGACGCGCTCCTCTCCGCGGCCGGTCTCGGCGATATCGGCGGCCGCTTCGGCGTCGACCGGCCGGAGTTCGCCGGTGCGCATGCGGGGGCGTTCCTCGCCGACACCCTCGCGCATCTCGCCGAGAACGGGTGGGCGGTGGCGAGCGTCGCGGTCCAGGTGCAGTCGGTCCGCCCCAAGCTCGCGCCGCGGCGGCGCGAGGCCGAGACCGTGCTCTCGGAGGCGCTGGGCGGGGCGCCCGTGAGCGTGTCTGCGACGACGACCGACGGCCTCGGGTTCACGGGCGCCGGCGAGGGCGTGCAGGCCTTCGCCGTCGCGGTCGTGCACAGGGCCTGACCTCAGCGGCCCCCGCGCAGGTCGAGCGTCATGAACGTCGACAGCGGGTCGGGGCGGTACGAGCCGAACGGCTCGCACTCGACGAAGCCCGCCCCCGCGTAGAGGCGCCGGGCCGGGAGGAAGTCCTGCGAGCTGCCGGTCTCGAGCCACACGGCGTCGAGGCCGCGTCTGCGGGCCTCCGCGAGGACCGCCGCGAGGACGGCGCGCGCGACGCCCCTCCCGAGGTGCGCGTCCGCCGTCCGGAACGACTTCAGCTCGGCATTGCGGTCGTCGAGCGGCGCGAGCGCTCCGATGCCGGCGACGTCGCCGTCGATCCACGCCGACCACACCGTGACGGCGGGGTCGGAGAGGGCGCCGAGGTCGAGCGCGTGCACGCTCTCGGGCGGCGAGCCCGCGCGCATCCCGGCGAGGTGCGCGGCCGCGAGAGCGCGAGTGGCGGGATGGGCGAGGTCGTCGATGCGGACGTCGATCGTCATGCGTCAGCCTTCCAGGGCGTAGGGGCGGGGTGCGCGCGGTCGGCGCGACCCCGCGGCGAGGAGGAGGAGCCCGGCGGCGAGCACGGCGATGCCCGCGATGCCGAGGGGCGAGAGGCGTTCGCCGAGGACCGCGATGCCGAGCACGGCCGCGGTGAGCGGCTCTGCGAGCGTCAGCGTCGCGGCCGTCCCCGCGGTGAGACCGCCGAGACCCCACGTGAACGCCGTGTACGCGAGGGCCGTCGCGCCGAGCCCGAGCCACAGGGCGAGGCCGATGCCGTCGGGCCGGGCGAGCCAGTCGAGCTCCTGGGTGGGCAGCAGCGCGAGGGCGGGGACCGCCGAGACGAGGCCCGCTCCGCCCATGACCACGAGCGGGGGCCATCCGCCGTCGAGGAGCCGTCGCTGGACGACGGCGAAGACCGCGAACGACGCGCCGGCGCCGACAGACGCCGCGATCCCGACCGCGTCGGGTGCGGCGTCCGCGCCGCCGCCCGCGGCGAGGAGGGCGACGCCCGTCGTCGCGAGCGCCGTCGCCGCGAGCCACAGCGCCCCCGGGGGGCGCCGCGTGAGACCCCACTCCAGCAGTCCCGCGATGACGGGCGACGAGCCCAGCGCGATCACGGTGCCGACCGCGACGCCGTTCACGGCGGCGCCGAGGAAGAACAGCGGCTGGTAGGCGAACAGGCAGAGCCCTGCGACGACCATGAGGAGGACGGCGCGTCTCGACCACGGCGGCACGCCGGACCGGCGCGCACGCATCGCCGCGAGCGCGACGAGGGCGAGCGCGACGCCTCCCACGACGAGGCGCACCGCTCCCACGCCGAGCGGCGTGGTGTCGTCCGGTCCGAGCGCCTGGGTCGTCCCCGTCGTGCCGAAGAGCACCGCCGCGGCGAGCACGGCGAGCACGGGGAGCATCCTGCCTTTCTACCCGGTCGGATGTGTCGTGCGCATGTCGTCGTGCGCGGCTGCGGGGGAGACGGCGGCGGCACCGGGGCGGACGGGTCCGGGCCAGTAGTCTGGGACCGTGACCCTCCGGCTGTACGACACCCGCGCGCAGGCGCTGCGCGACTTCGCGCCTCTCGACCCGGAGAACGTGACGATGTACGTGTGCGGGCCGACCGTGCAGTCGGGCCCCCACATCGGGCACCTGCGCGGAGCGCTCGCGTTCGACGTGCTGCGGCGGTGGCTGGCGCATCGCCACGGGCGGGTGACGTTCGTCCGCAACGTGACGGACATCGACGACAAGGTGATCGCGAACGCGACGGCGGATGAGCCGTGGTGGGCGCTCGCGTACCGCATGGAGCAGGAGTTCACGGCGGCGTATGCCGCGATCGGCATCCTCCCGCCCACGTACGAGCCGCGCGCGACGGCGTCCATCCCGCAGATGCAGGAGATCATCTCCGAGCTCATCGAGCGCGGGCATGCGTACGCCGCGGAGGGCGACGTCTACTTCGACGTGCGCTCGTGGGAGGCGTACGGCGCCCTCACCCGCCAGTCCGTGGACGCCATGGAGGACGCCGCCGACGCCGACCCGCGCGGCAAGCGCGACCCGCACGACTTCGCCCTGTGGAAGGGCGCGAAGCCGGGCGAGCCCGCGGACGCCGTGTGGGCGTCGCCGTGGGGGGCGGGGCGCCCCGGATGGCACATCGAGTGCTCCGCGATGTCGCGGCGCTACCTCGGCGCCGAGTTCGACATCCACGGCGGCGGGCTCGACCTGCGGTTCCCGCATCACGAGAACGAGCTCGCCCAGTCGACGGCGGCAGGCGACGCCTTCGCCCGCTACTGGGTGCACAACGGCCTCGTCACGGTCGACGGGCAGAAGATGTCGAAGTCGCTCGGGAACTTCACGCTCGCCGCCGACTTCCTGGCTCGGTGGCCGGCGCAGACGGCGCGGTACGGGCTGCTCGCCGCGCACTACCGCTCCAGCCTCGACATCTCCGATCGGGCGATGGAGGAGGCGGGGGCGGCGCTCGACCGCATCCGCGGATTCCTCGTGCGCGCTCTCCGGGTCGCAGGCGGCGAGCGGACGACGGCGCCCCTGCCGGAGGCCTTCGTGCGCGCCATGGACGACGACCTCGGCGTCCCGCAGGCCCTCGCGGCGGTGCACGAGGCCGTGCGCGCCGGCAACACCGCGCTCGACGCGGGCGACGAGGCGGCGGTGCGGGGCGCGTTCACAGCCGTGTCCGCCATGATGGATGTGCTGGGGCTCGATCCGCTGGGCGCGGCCATCCCCGCAGGCGGCGCCGCGAGCGCCGCGCAGACCACCCTCGACACGCTCGTCGAGCAGCTTCTCGAGCAGCGCGCGGATGCGCGAGCCGCGAAGGACTGGGCGAGCGCCGACCGCATCCGCGACCTGTTCGCGCGCGCGGGAGTCGTGCTCGAGGACACCGCACACGGAACCACTTGGAGCATCGATGGTTAAGCCAGGACGACCCGGCGCCGCGAAGGGCAAGAAGGGCCCCACGAAGGGCACAGGCGGCAAGAACCGCCGTTCGCTCGAGGGGAAGGGCCCGACGCCGAAGGCGGAGGACCGCCCGTACCACGTCGCGCACAAGCGCAAGCAGGCGGCCGACCGCCTCGCCGCGAAGCGCGGAGGCGGCCAGAAGCCCGCGCAGCAGCGCTCGTCGCGCCCGAAGGACGACACCGAGAACGTCACCGGCCGCAACAGCGTGCTCGAGGCGCTGCGGGCGAAGATCCCCGCGACGGCGCTGTACGTCGCGCAGCGCGTCGAGATGGACGACCGCGTCAAGGAGATGCTCGCGATCGCCCGCAACCGGGAGATCCCCGTGCTCGAGGTGACGCGTCCCGAGCTCGACCGGATGGCCGGCTTCGACGGCGTCCACCAGGGCGTCGCCCTGAAGGTGCCCCCGTACGAGTACGCGCACCCGCAGGACCTCCTCGAGGAGGTCGTGGACCGCGGCGAGACCCCGCTGTTCGTGGCGCTCGACGGCATCACGGACCCCCGCAACCTGGGCGCGATCATCCGCTCGACGGGCGCGTTCGGCGGACACGGCGTCATCGTGCCGCAGCGCCGATCGGCCGGCGTGAACTCCGCGGCCTGGAAGACGAGCGCGGGCGCCGCGGCGCGCATCCCCGTCGCGATCGCCCCGAACCTCACGACGACGCTCAAGGAGTTCAAGAAGCAGGGCCTCTTCGTGCTCGGGCTCGACGGCGACGGCGACGTGTCGCTCCCCGCCATCGAGCTCGCCGACCGTCCCGTCGTGATCGTCGTCGGCAGCGAGGGGAAGGGCCTGTCGCGCCTCGTGACGGAGAACTGCGACCAGGTCGTGTCGATCCCGATCTCCGACGTGACCGAGTCGCTCAACGCCGGCATCGCCGCGTCGGTCGCGCTGTACCAGGTCGCGACGATCCGCGGCGCCTGAGCCGCGCCGCCCGGAGCGGACCGCTCCGGGCGGGCGCCGCCTCAGACGAGATCGCGCCAGTCGCGGCCCTCGGACGCGGTCTGGACGGGCACCGTCATCGTCTCGGTGAGCGGGCCCATGATCGTCGCCTCGTCGCGGCGATGGCGCAGCACGTCGCGGATGTAGCCAGACAGCGTCTCCGCGAGCGGCACCGAGCCGCCGCGCGCTCGGGAGAGGTGCCAGCGGTGCTCGAGCACCTGGTGGAACACCTCGGCCGGCTCGAGCTTCGCACGCAGCTCGTAGGGAATGGCCCGCACGACGGGCTCGAACACGCGCGTCACCCACTCGTGCGCGGCGACCTCCTCATCGCGCGAGCGCGCGATGCGCGAGCGGTACTCGTCGAGGTCGTTGAGGAGGCGGCGCGCCTGGTTCTCCTCGGCGTCGAGGCCCGTGAGGCGCAGCAGCCGACGGCGGTGGTGACCCGCGTCGACGACCTTCGGCTGGATCGACACCCGCGTTCCATCGGGATCGGTCTGGATGGTCATCTCGTCGATGTCGAACCCGAGGTCGTTGAGCCGGCGCACCCGCTCCGTGATGCGCCAGGTCTCGTCGAGCGCGAACGTCTCGGATGCGGTGAGCGCCGACCACAGCTCTCCGTAGGTCGCGACGAGCTGATCGGCGACCTCGACGGCGTCGACGCCGATCTCGACGCGCCCTCCCGCCTCCAGGTCCATGATCTCGCCGGCGATGTTCGTGCGCGCGATGTCGATGTCGTGCGCACGCTGGCCGTCCGTGAGGCCGCCCTCGTAGAGATCGCCCGTCTCGGCGTCCACGAGGTAGGCGGCGAACGCTCCGGCGTCCCTGCGGAAGAGCGTGTTGGAGAGCGAGACGTCGCCCCAGCGGAATCCGACCTTGTGGACGCGGACGAGGAGCAGGGCGAGCGCGTCGACGAGCCGCGTCGCGGTGTCGGGGCGCAGCGTCTGGGTGAACAGCGCCCGATACGGCATGGAGAACTTCAGGTGCGCCGTGACGAGCGCGGCGGGGAGGGGGGCGCCGGACGCGTCCGTCCGCCCGTCGATCACCGCGACCCGCCGCACGCACGGCACCTCGAGGCGCTGCAGGGCGCCGAGCAGCTCGTACTCGCGGTGCGCCATCTGCGCCGTCGTCTCCTTGACGGCGATGACCATCCCCGACAGCTCGCTGAAGCGGACGATGTGCCGCGAGATGCCCTTCGGGAGCTTCACGATCGCGCTGCTCGGCCAGTCGGCGAGCTTCGTGCGCCACGGCAGCGTGAGGAGCTGCGGATCGATCTCGGCGGCGGTGATGCGGAGCGAATCGGCCATGCGACGATCTTCCCTCGAAACGGCAGCGGCGCGGACGAGCCGGGTGGCTCGTCCGCGCCGCGGCCGGCAGACGATGCTTACG
The DNA here is from genome assembly GCF_039543865.1 of Microbacterium gilvum. Taxonomy (NCBI): domain Bacteria; kingdom Bacillati; phylum Actinomycetota; class Actinomycetes; order Micrococcales; family Microbacteriaceae; genus Microbacterium; species Microbacterium gilvum. The sequence goes on from NZ_BAABKO010000005.1 coordinate 356,439, forward strand.
CCGAGGCGATCGCCTTGTCGAGGAGGCGGTCGCCGGTCTCGATGTCGAACACGTGGATGTGGTCGGGCGTCGGGACGAGCGACACCGTGTCGCCCGCGAAGGGGTGCACGCGGCCGTCGACGCGCGCGACGATCTGCGCGTCGGATCCCTCCACGTGGCCGTAGAGGTAGCCGTCGGCGCCGAGCTCCTCGACGAGGTCCACCTTGACCGCGAGACCGTCGCCGCCCGCAGGGCCGACGATGAAGTCCTCGGGGCGGACGCCCGCGGTGACCTTGGAGCCGTGCGCCTTGTTGAGCGCCGCGGCCTCGACGGGGATGACCTTGGTGCCGAAGCGCACGCCGCCCTCGACGATGTCGGCCGGGAACAGGTTCATGGCCGGCGAGCCGATGAAGCCGGCGACGAACACGTTGCGCGGCTTCTCGTACAGGTCGCGAGGCGTGCCGACCTGCTGGAGGAGGCCGTCCTTGAGGACCGCGATGCGGTCGCCCATCGTGAGCGCCTCGGTCTGGTCGTGCGTGACGTAGACCGTCGTGACGCCGAGGCGGCGCTGCAGCGACGCGATCTGCGTGCGGGTCTGCACGCGGAGCTTGGCGTCGAGGTTCGACAGCGGCTCGTCCATGAGGAACACCTGCGGCTCGCGGACGATCGCGCGGCCCATCGCGACGCGCTGGCGCTGACCGCCCGAGAGGGCCTTCGGCTTGCGGTTGAGGTACTGCTCGAGGTCGAGGAGCTTCGCCGCCTCGAGCACGCGCTTGGCGCGCTCGTCCTTGCTGACGCCGGCGATCTTGAGCGCGAAGCCCATGTTCTCGGCGACCGTCATGTGGGGGTAGAGGGCGTAGTTCTGGAACACCATCGCGATGTCGCGGTCCTTCGGCGGGACGTCCGTGACGTCGCGGTCGCCGATGAGGATGCGGCCGTCGTTGACCTCTTCCAGGCCCGCGAGCATGCGCAGCGAGGTCGACTTTCCGCAGCCGGAGGGGCCGACGAGGACGAGGAACTCGCCATCCGCGATCTCGAGGTTGAGCTTGTCGACCGCGGGACGCGTGCCGCCCGGGTAGAGGCGCGTCGCGTCGTCGAAAGTGACAGTAGCCATCTTCTGTTCTCCTTCACCGGCAGGTACGTGCCGGACGATCCGTTGTGAGGGAGCGACGGGGTGAGCCGCCGCTGAGCCCGTCATTGGGCCTCGGGCCAGTATGCCATCGAATCGGCCCGCGCGGGGAAATCGCTTGCTGATCCCGGTCGCCGGGTGCCAGCGGCGCGGTCCGGGTGGGTATTTCCCAGAGACGCGCTCTACCATCGACGGGTCGACCGCCGCGACACCATGGCGGCGAAGGGGAGTGCAGGCATTCGATGACGGACGAGAATCCGATCGTTCCCGCGGGCAGCGAGCGACGAGACGCGGTGCGCGAGAAGGCGCAGCAGGTGAAGGCGAAGCAGACGCGGGCGAAGGTGCTGCGGCGGGGGGCGGTGGTGCTCGCGATCGTCGCGGGCGTCGCGGCGATCGCGTTCGCCGTGACGAGCGTCGTCGTGCCCGCCGTCAACAGGCCCACGCTCAGCCCCGAGAACCTCGACGACGGCGGCATCGCCGTCGGCGACGGCGACGACCTGTCCTCGATGGCGGCCGGTGCGCTCGGGACGATGAGCGCGACGCCGACCTCCGCGCCGGAGGAGGAGACCTCGTCGGCCTCCGCCGTGAGCATCCGGATCTACGTCGACTACCTGTCGGAGGGTTCCGGCCAGTTCGAGGAGACGAACGCGGCGCAGCTCGCCGAGTGGGTCTCCGAGGGCGCCGCCGACCTGGCGTACCACCCGGTCGCGCTCCTCACCTCCAAGTCGAACGGCACGAAGTACTCGATCCGCGCCGCGGCCGCCGTCGCGTGCGTCCGCACGTACGCGCCCGAGGCCGCCGTCGCCTACAACCACGCGCTGCTCGTGGACCAGCCGGCCGCCGACGGCGACGGCTACACCGACGAGGAGCTCGCCGCGCGCGCGGCGGAGGCGGGAGCGGGCTCGGACGAGGTCGCCGACTGCATCGCGGAGGAGGACTTCGTCGCGTGGGCGAGCGACACGACGCAGCTCGCGCTCGAGGAGCCGCTCCCCGACACGGACGGCGTCGAGCTGTCAGGCGCCCCCATGGTGCTCGTCAACGGCCGCCTCTACGCGGGCGCCCTCGACGACCCCGCCGAGTTCGCGCAGTTCGTGCTCACGGTCTCGAGCGAGGCCTACTATTCGACGTCGACACCGACGCCCGAGGCCACGGACGCTCCCGCGGAGACCGAGGCTCCTGCCGAGACCGAGGCTCCTGCCGAGACCGAGGCTCCTGCGGAGACCGAGGCTCCTGCCGAGTAGCCGGACGGCCGCACGCCCGACGGTATGCTTTTCACGGCCCTGCGGGGTCACGCCGGCTTAGCTCAGTTGGTAGAGCACCTGTCTTGTAAACAGGGGGTCGTGGGTTCGAGCCCCGCAGCCGGCACCTTCGGACGTCAGCACATCCGTCCGCGAGTGTCAACGGATGGCGCAGCCCGCCTCGGCCGCGTGGGATGGAACCTCCCCGATCTGAGGAGGACCATGTCCGCGAACCCGTCCGAGCTCGACAAGCTCAACGAGCTCCTGAAGCGATTCCGCTTCGCCATGATCACGACGAGGAACGATGTCGGCTCCCTCGTCGCCCATCCGCTCACCGTGCAGGAGCACGAATCGGACGGCGACCTGTGGTTCATCGTCGGCGCGCACGCATCGGTCGTGGATCACGTCCGCCACGATCCCACGGTGGGGGTGTCGTTCAGCTCCGACGACGCATGGCTGTCGCTGTCGGGCGAGGCCGAGGTCGTCGACGACGTCGAACGGCTCCGAGACCTGTGGTCGCCCTCTGTCGACGCCTGGTTCCCCGACGGGCCGGAGGCGTCGGACGCGACGATCATCCGCGTGACCGCGTTCAGCGGCGAGTACTGGGACAGCCCGGGAGGCCGCATCGCCACCGCCATCGCGTTCCTCACCGCGAAGGTCACGGGCGAGCACCCGGGCGGCGGCAGCGAGAACGAGAAGTTCGACCTGTGAGGCACCGCCGCGGCGGTGCCTACGCCGCCGCGGCGACCGCCTCCGCGCACGCGCCCCACACGACGTAGGCGCCGAGCGCGACGAACACGGCCTGCTCGCGCCACGATCCGGTGTCGCCGACGAGCGGCACGGCGACGGCGCCGGAGCGCAGCCAGATGCGCCGGAGGACCGGCGCGCGCCGCGCCCACCGGGGAGCCCGCACGCGGACGGGCCAGAGCAGCGGCACGCCGCCCGTCGTGAGGAGGTCGCCGACGAGGTGCGCGAGGTAGCCGGCGCCGACGCACCACGGCAGCCAGGCCATCCGCTCGGGGGCGAGCACGCCGAGGACGATCCCGAAGGCCGCACCCGACGCCCACGCGGCGGGCCAGCGGCGCGCGATGCGCAGCACCTTGAGGCCGTACGCCGTGCACGCCGTCACGACGAGGGCGACGCCGAGGTGGAAGGAGCCGGCGTCGACCTGGGCGAGGGCCCGCGTCCCGAGCAGCACCGCGACGACCGCGAGGAGCGAGTGCATCCCCTTCCGGTGCCCGCCCGACACGGCGCCGAGCACGCCCGCGGCGACGCGCCCGGCGACGGGCACCGAGTGGGCGATCGTGGCGCTCGGATGGTCGGCGTCGGGGAGGAGCGCGGCTCCCGCGGCGACGGGGAGCCCGAGGAGGACGGCCTCGGGCGGGAGCGGATGGACGCCGAGCGACGGCAGGGCGGTCGCCGTGAGCGCCAGCCAGGCGGCGGCGCCGCCGACGGCGTGGGAGGTTCCCATCATGATGCGGTGGTCCTCGGGTGGTGCGGATGGTCGTCGCGGCGTCGGGACGGGGGAACCTCCACCGTACGGCGACCCTCCGACAGCGCCCCGTCCGGTCGGACCAGGTAGACTCGGGGAGCACTCGCGACGCGCGCCGCTCACGGCGCCGCCGAGAGCACCGCTCGGGGCCCGTTGCCGGCCCGGTCGCGCAGACGCGCCCGGATGCCGCCCCGAGCGCCGATCGCGGTCGATCCGCCGCGTCCTGAGACGAGAAGAGACACCCGTGCACACCGCACCCCTGGAAGACCATCACCATACCGGCGAGCCGCTCGCGTGGAAGCAGGCGGCAGACGACGTCTTCGTCGCGACGCACGGCGGCGAGTACGCGGGGTTCGTCGAGGTCGACGGCCGCCGTCACATCGCCCACGACCGCAGAGGGCGCCGCGTCGGCGATTTCGCGTCGCTCGCCTCGGCGCTCGCCGCGCTCGAGTCCCCCGGCTCGCGCCGACCTGCCCGCCGCGCCATCCGCCGCACCCGCGCCTGACGGCGTCGTCCCCGATCCGCGTCGCCCGGCGGCGCCCCGGCGCGACCGCGGGGCCCCGGCAGACGGCTCCCGCGTCGCGCAGACCGCCCCCGCATAGGATGGCGGAGGGCGAGCGGAGGGAGCGCATGGTGGGCTCCTCGGCGCGCACGACCCTGGGAGCCGCGGGCGCCGTCGCCGGCGCCGTCGCGGTGGGCGCGCTCACTGCGATCCAGGCGCGCGTCAACGGCCAGCTCGGTGCCGCCCTCGACGCGGGCCTCGTCGCGGCGTTCGTGTCGTTCGGCTCGGGGTTCGCGATCCTCCTCGTCCTCTCGCTCGCGCTGCCCGCCGGCCGGGCGGGGCTCCGCGCCCTGCGCACCGCGGTCTCCGAGGGGCGGCTGCCGTGGTGGCTCCTTGCGGGTGGCGCCGCCGGCGCCTTCAGCGTCGCGACGCAGAGCCTCACGGTCGCCGTCATCGGCGTCGCGATGTTCTCGGTGGGGATGATCGCGGGTCAGACGGTGCACGGGCTCGTCCTCGACCGGATCGGCTACAGCCCCGCGGGCGCGGCACCCGTCACGCTGCCGCGCGTGGGCGGGGCCGTCCTCGTGCTCGCGGCCGTCGCCGTGTCGCTCACGGGAGATGCTGTCGCGCGCACGCCCCTGTGGATGCTCGTCCTGCCGTTCCTGGTCGGCGCGGGCGTCGCGTGGCAGACCGCGACGAACGGTCGCCTGCGGCAGCGGATCGGGTCGGCGCTCACCGCGACGCTCGTCAACTTCGCGGGCGGCACCCTCCTGCTGGGCATCGCCGCGCTGGGCCACGTCATCCTCGTCGGGCCGCCCGCTCCGGCCCCCGCCGAGCCGTGGATCTACCTGGGCGGGGCGCTGGGCGTGTCGTACATCTTCATCTCGGCGGCGCTCACCCCGCGCACGGGCGTCCTGCTGATGACCCTGGGGTCGGTGCTCGGCCTGCTCTCGGCATCCGTGGTTCTCGACCTCGTGTGGCCGCCGGCAGCGCCGCCCGCCCTGTGGCAGCGCGGTCTGACCGTGCTGCTCGCGGCCGCGGGCGTGGTCGTCGCGGCGCTGCGCGTCCGTCGGCGCTAGCCCGCGGCGGGCATCTGCCCGAGCATGCGCTCGGGATCCACGCCGGCCCGGAAGCCGTCTCGGTCGCGCGGAGGGCGCCCGCCCACGTACAGCCAGCCGAGGAGCTTCTCCCGCCGCGTGAGCCCGTGCGCCCGCGCGACCTCGGGTGCGCGCACGAATGCGCCCGTGCGCCACATCACGCCCCAGCCCGCCTCGTCCAGGAGGAGGCTCAGGACGTGGGCCACGCCCGAGGCGACGGCCTCCTGCTCCCACTCGGGCACCTTGTCGGAAGGCCGGGGGCTCGACACGACGGCGATGAGCAGCGGCGCGCGCAGCGGCTTCGCGGAGGGACCATCGCCCGTCGCCGCGCCGATCGCGGCGCCGAGCGCCATCCGGTCCTCCCCGCGCAGCTCGATGAGGCGCCATGGCGTGAGGTTCGAATGGTCGGCGACGCGCCCCGCAGCGGCGACGAGCGGGAGCAGCTGCTCGCGTGTGGGGGCGGTGTCCGTCACCTTCGACCAGGAGCGCCGCGCCCGAGCGGCCTCGAGAGCGGAGCCCACGGGATCAGGCCTCGGGGGTGAAGTCCAGCGAGAGCGAGTTCATGCAGTAGCGGTCGCCCGTGGGGGTGCCGAAGCCGTCGGGGAAGACGTGGCCCAGGTGCGAGCCGCAGTTGGCGCAGCGCACCTCGGTGCGCACCATTCCGTGGCTCGTGTCGTCGAGCAGCTGCACGGCCTCGGGCCGGATCGACTCGTAGAAGCTCGGCCAGCCGCAGTGCGAGTCGAACTTGGTGCCGCTCCGGAAGAGCTCCGATCCGCACGCGGCGCACGTGTAGAGGCCCGCGCGCTCCTCGTCGAGCAGCTCGCCCGTCCACGGCCGCTCCGTGCCGGCCTCGCGCAGCACCGCGTACTGCTCCGGCGACAGCTGCTCACGCCATTCGGCCTCGGACTTCTCCACCTCGTACGACATGCCTCCAGGATAGTGCCGTGCGCGCACGCCGGCTCCGCTCCGGCCGCGCTGCGCGGGAGACGATACGCAGGAGACAATGGGCGGATGGACGATGTCGCGCGGGTGGTCGAGCGGTACGCCCGATTCGCCGCGGAGGAGGCGCCGGGCCGATCCGACGTGTACGGCGCCTGGGCTCGGGCGGTCGCCTCCGATCCAGAGCTCGCCGCCGTCGTCGCGCGCATCCCCGCACCGCACCGGCAGCCGCCGCTCGTCTTCGCCGTGACGCGGCTGCTGGGCGCGCGCCCCGGTCCCGCCGCGGACTGGGCGTCGTTCGTGCGCACCCGCGCCGACGAGGTGGTGGCCGAGTGCGGCCGGCGCAGCCTGCAGACCAACGAGCCGCTGCGATGTGCGGCGCTGCTGCCCGCCCTCTCGCGCATCGAGGGGCCGATCGCCCTCCTGGAGCTCGGGGCGTCGGCCGGCCTGTGCCTGTATCCCGACCGCTACGCGTACCGGTACGAGACGGCGGCGGGTCCGATCGAGTGCGGCGACAGCCCGGTCGTGCTGGAGGCGCGGCTCGACGGCGCCCCCGCGCTGCGGCTCCCCGACGTCGTCTGGCGCGCGGGGATCGACCTCGCCCCCCGCGACGCCCGCGACGCGTCGGACAGGGCGTGGCTGACGGGTCTCGTGTGGCCGGGCGAGCAGGGGAGGGCGGCGCGCATCGCGGCGGCCCTCGACATCGTGGCCGACGATCCGCCGCTTCTCATCGCGGGCGACGCGGGCGACGCCGATCTCCTGGCCGAGGTCGCGGACGGCGCTCCGCGCGACGCGACGCTCGTCGTGTCGACGCCCGGCGTCCTGCCGTATCTCCCGCGTGCGCGACGCTCCGCCCTCATCGCCGCCATCCGCTCGCTCGACGCCAGGTGGCTCACGATGGACCAGCCGGGCCTCCACGACGGATGGGATCGCCCCATCGACGAGGACGCGTGGCCGGGGGGCTTCGCGGTCGCGCTCGACGGCGAGGTGCTCGCCGCGGCGGATCCGCTCGGGGCGTGGGTGAGCTGGCGCGCCTGAACGGCGCGACCGCGCACGGGACGTACGCTCGATCCATGCCCGTCCCGGTCCTCACCGCCCGCGAGAGCGCGATCCTCGCGTTCGAGGCCGAGTGGCCCTGGCACGGCGGCGCCAAGGAGGAGGCGATCCGGTCGCGGCTCGGCCTCAGCCCTGCGCGCTACTACCAGCTGCTCGGCCGGATCATCGACACGGAGGCCGCGCTCGCCGCCGACCCGCTCCTCGTCCGCCGCCTCCGGCGCCTGCGCGACGAGCGGACGGCGCGGCGCCTGGGCGCCACCAGCTGATCCCGAAGTCCGCCGGATAGCATCGGGGGATGCCCACGACCCATCCTCGCGACCGCTTCGACGAGATCGCGCACGAGAGCGGCCGCGTCGGCGCGCACCGGGCCGAGCACCCCGGCATGCGGGCGGGAGTGGTGGTCGGATGGGCGGCCGTCGCGACGGCCGTGCTCGTCATCGCCGGCATACTCGGGTTCCTCGTGCTCTCGCAGCAGGGCGCCATCACCGTGCCCGAGAACACCGCGGCCGAGCCCGTGCCGACGGCCGATGCCGCGCTCGACACCTCGTACAGCGTGCTCGTCCTGAACGGGACGGCGACGGAGGGACTGGAGAACGAGGTCGCGCAGCAGATCGTCGACGCCGGCTTCGCCGAGGGCTCCGTGTCGGCGTCGGCGTCGTCGGCCACCGACTTCGAGACGACGACCGTCTACTACGCGTCCGACGACGACGAGGCGGCTGCGCGCGGCCTCGCCGACGCGATCGGCCAGGCCGAGGTCGTGCAGAGCACCGAGTACCAGGCTGAGGGCTCCAAGGAGCTCACCGTGGTCATCGGCCTCGACCGTGTTACCGCCGGGTAAACGTCCCGCGTCGCCCGTGTCAAAGGTGCCGGGATCCGCATCCTGACGCGGAATCGCGCGGATACGATCGCTCCAGTTCCATCCCCGCTACAGGAGTGATCGCCATGACCCAGGGCACCGTCAAGTGGTTCAACGCCGAGAAGGGCTACGGCTTCATCACCGTCGCCGACGGCAGCCAGGACGTGTTCGTGCACTACTCGAACATCGAGATGAGCGGCTTCCGAGTGCTCGAGGAGGGCCAGTCCGTCGAGTTCACCGTCGGCGCCGGCCAGAAGGGCCCCCAGGCCGAGACCGTGCGCCCCGTCTGAGCCGCGCGCACCCGTCGTCCCGAAGCGCCCCGCGACCCGATCGCGGGGCGCTTCGGCGTGTGTCGGCCGGTGACGCCGACCGGCTTGCACTCGATGGGGTCGAGTGCCAAAATGCTTGTTAGCACTCCCGTATGGCGAGTGCTAACCCCATACGCCTACGCCCGGGAGGGACGAGAAACCCATGGCAAAGATCATCGCTTTCGACGAGGAGGCCCGCCGCGGCCTCGAGCGCGGCCTCAACACGCTGGCCGACGCCGTCAAGGTGACGCTCGGCCCGCGCGGTCGCAACGTCGTGCTCGAGAAGAAGTGGGGCGCTCCCACGATCACGAACGACGGCGTCTCGATCGCGAAGGAGATCGAGCTCGACGACCCGTACGAGAAGATCGGCGCGGAGCTCGTCAAGGAGGTCGCGAAGAAGACCGACGACGTCGCCGGCGACGGCACGACGACGGCCACCGTGCTCGCGCAGGCCCTGGTCCGCGAGGGCCTCCGCAATGTCGCAGCCGGTGCCGACCCGATCAGCCTCAAGCGCGGCATCGAGAAGGCCGTCAAGGCCGTCACCGACCAGCTGCTCGCTTCGGCGAAGGAGATCGAGTCGAAGGAGCAGATCGCTGCGACGGCATCGATCTCCGCCGCCGACACGTCGATCGGCGAGCTCATCGCCGAGGCCATCGACAAGGTCGGCAAGGAGGGCGTCGTCACGGTCGAGGAGGCCCAGGCCTTCGGCACCGAGCTCGAGCTCACGGAGGGCATGCGCTTCGACAAGGGCTACCTCAACCCCTACTTCGTCACGGACCCGGAGCGCCAGGAGGCGGTCTTCGAGGACCCGTACATCCTCATCGCGAACCAGAAGATCTCGAACATCAAGGACCTTCTGCCCGTCGTCGACAAGGTGATCCAGTCGGGCAAGGAGCTCGTCATCATCGCCGAGGACGTCGAGGGCGAGGCGCTCGCGACGCTCGTGCTCAACAAGATCCGCGGCATCTTCAAGTCGGTCGCCGTCAAGGCCCCCGGCTTCGGCGACCGCCGCAAGGCGCAGCTCCAGGACATCGCCATCCTCACGGGCGGCCAGGTCATCACGGAGGAGGTCGGCCTCAAGCTCGAGAACACCGACCTCGACCTGCTCGGCCGTGCGCGCAAGGTCATCATCACCAAGGACGAGACCACCATCGTCGAGGGTGCGGGCGACGCCGCGCAGATCGAGGGTCGCGTCACGCAGATCCGTCGCGAGATCGAGAACACCGACAGCGACTACGACCGCGAGAAGCTCCAGGAGCGCCTCGCCAAGCTCGCCGGCGGCGTCGCCGTCATCAAGGCGGGCGCGGCCACCGAGGTCGAGCTGAAGGAGCGCAAGCACCGCATCGAGGACGCCGTCCGCAACGCGAAGGCGGCCGTCGAGGAGGGCGTCGTCCCCGGTGGCGGCGTCGCGCTCATCCAGGCCGGCAAGGTCGCGTTCGAGACCCTCGAGGTCTCGGGCGACGAGGCCACCGGTGCGAACATCGTCAAGGTCGCGATCGAGGCTCCGCTGAAGCAGATCGCCCTCAACGCCGGTCTCGAGCCGGGCGTCGTGGCGAACAAGGTCGCCGAGCTCCCCGTGGGCGAGGGCCTGAACGCCGCCACGGGCGAGTACGTCGACCTGTTCGCCGCGGGCATCATCGACCCGGCGAAGGTCACGCGCTCCGCGCTGCAGAACGCCGCGTCGATCGCCGGCCTCTTCCTCACGACCGAGGCCGTCGTCGCCGACAAGCCGGAGAAGGCCGCAGCCGCTCCCGCCGACCCGTCGGGCGGCATGGACTTCTGATCCGCTGACGTCCCACACGAAGGGCCCCTCCTCGGAGGGGCCCTTCGCCGTCCGCGTCAGCGGAACATCCCGACCGAGAACTGCTCGGCTTCGGCGTACTGGCCGCCCGCCAGGCCGAGGGCCTGGCCGATCGAGGCGAGGGCGTCGTGCATGTTCTGCTGTGCGGCGCGCCACTGCAGCAGCACGGACTGGAAGCCGGCGGACGCCGACCCCTGCCACACCGCCTCCAGCTGGGCGAGCTGCCCCGACATCGCGTCGGTGTCGGACTGGATGCGGGCGCGCGTGCTGTCGATGTTCGCGGCCTGCGTCATGAGGGCGTCGGAGTCGACGACGTATGCGGGCATGGGGGCTCCTTTCGCGGGGCGCCGGACGGCGCCCTCCCCACGCTAGGAACCGGACCGGGCGGCGCCTCAGGCGTCCACAGCCGGATCGTCCGACGCGCCGGGCGCCGCGCCCTGTGCACGGCCCGCCGGGTGCACGGGGTACGCGTCGGCCAACGGCAGGGAGACGCGGAACGTCGCGCCGCCCCCCGGTGTGTCGGTGACGTCGACGGAACCGCGCAGCGACTCGACGATCGACGCGACGATCGCGAGGCCGAGCCCGCTGCCTCCGGTCTCCCGTGCGCGCGACGTGTCGGCGCGCCAGAAGCGCTGGAACACCTTGTCGCGAATGGACTCGGGGACGCCCTCGCCGTGGTCGACGATCGCGATCCATCCGCGCCCGCGCTCGGAGTCGACTCCGACCTCGATGCGGATGGGGGCGTCGTGGGCGCTGTACCGCCGCGCGTTGCCGAGGAGGTTCGCCACCACCTGGCGGATCTTGTCCTCCTCGCCGAGCACGACGGGAGGGAGGGCGACCGGCTTCGACGGCGCGAGGACGGGGATGTCCAGCTGCTCGACCTCGTCCGCGTCGCCCGGCTGCTCCGGGCGGCGCCGTCGCAGCACGGAACGCGTCGCCGCCGACGCCCGTGCGATCGCCGATCCGCTGGGTGCGCGACGCCGCCTCTGCGCGGCGGGCGGGGACTCCTCCGTCGATCGCGACGGCGTCGGGTCGGCATCGAGAGGCAGCTCGATGGGCGCCGTGAGCGCCTCGTACGTGTGGTCGAGGACGGCCACCTCGCGACCGGGCTCCGCGGCGCGCACGTCGAGCGCGGCGTCGTGCGCGATCGGCCGCAGGTCGACGGGGCGGATGTGCAGGGCCTCGCGGCGATCGTCGAGGCGGGTGAGGGCGAGGAGGTCCTCGACGAGGACGCCCATGCGCTTCGCCTCCGCCTCGATCCGCTCCATCGCCTTCGCCGTCGCCTCCTCGTCCTGGAGCGCGCCCATCCGGTAGAGCTCGGCATAGCCCCGTACGCTCACGAGCGGCGTGCGAAGCTCGTGGCTGGCGTCGCCGACGAAGCGCCGCATCTGCTGCACGGTGGCGTCGCGTTCGTCGATGGCGCCGTCGATGCGATCGAGCATCGTGTTGATCGCGATCTTGAGACGGCCGATCTCGGTGCGCGGCTCGATATCGGTCATGCGCTGGCTGAAGTCGCCTGCCGCGATCTCCATCGCGGTCGCCTCGACCTGGCCGAACCTCCGGAAGGTCAGGGTGACGAGCCCGCGCGTGAGGAACGCCGCGATGAGCACCGTCGCGATCGAGGTGATCGTGAAGACCGCGATGTACGTGCGGAGGAAGCCGTCGACTGTCGACAGCGGGAGGGCCACGACCTGGGAGTAGGGGATCTCGCCCCGGTCGGTCGTCACGCTCTCCACCGACACCGCGCCGCGGAAGCCGTGCCCGTCGGCGCTCTCCAGCACCTGGGCGTGGTTCGTCGCGGTGAACGCCTTGTCGAGCGGCAGCTCCTCGGGGAAGACAGGCGGTTCGTCGTCTCCGTCGCCCCCCGCGACAGCCAGCAGCTGGCCGTCACGGTCGTAGATCGCGACGAAGAACTCCGTGACGACCGCCGGCTCCACGGCCCGCACCATCAGCTCGCCGTCGGCGGCGCGCCAGATCGGCTCGAACAGCCGGTCGGTCACGCTCGACCCGCTCTCCGCGTACTGCAGCACGGTCGTCTCGACGTTCTGCACGAGGTTCGAATGCAGGATGGGCACCGTGACGATGCCGGTCGTGAGCAGACCCGAGGCGAGCACGAACACGGTGACGCCCGTGACCTTCGCGCGGAGGCTCACGCGCCGCCACCAGCGGGTGAGCGCATCGGGCCGGCGTGCCACCGTCACCGCCCTTCCCGCGCCCCGTCGGCGCGTCCGCGGGTCAGGAGACCTTGTCGACCTTCAGCATGTACCCGAAGCCGCGCTTCGTCTGGATCAGCGACTCCGAGGCATGCGGGTCGATCTTGCGGCGCAGGTAGGAGATGTAGCTCTCCACGATGCCCGCGTCGCCGTTGAAGTCGTACTCCCACACGTGATCGAGGATCTGCGCCTTCGACAGGACGCGGTTCGGATTGAGCATGAGGTAGCGGAGGAGCTTGAACTCCGTGGGGCTGAGGTCGATCTGCTCGTCGCCCACGTAGACGTCGTGCGTGTCCTGGTCCATCGTCAGCTCGCCGGCGCGGATGACCGACTCCTCCTCGTCGTTCTGCATCGTGCGGCGCAGCACCGCCTGGATGCGCGCGACGATCTCGTCGAGGCTGAACGGCTTCGTGACGTAGTCGTCGCCGCCGACGTTGAGGCCCTTGATCTTGTCCTCGGTCTCGTCCTTCGCCGTGAGGAAGATGATGGGCGCGGTGTACCCCGCGTCGCGCAGCCGCTTCGTGACGCTGAAGCCGTTCATGTCGGGGAGCATCACGTCGAGCACGATGAGGTCGGGTTCCTCCTCGAGCACGGCCGAGATGGTCTGAGCCCCGTTGGCGACGGTCCGGACCTGGAATCCGGCGAATCGCAGGCTCTGCGAGAGCAGGTCGCGGATGTTCGGCTCGTCGTCGACGACCAGGATGCGCGGTGCGGTCATGACCCCATTATGTCTGCGCGGGGTATGCGCCGGCTGGAAATACGCGCGCGGCCCCGTGATTTCGCTCGCGGCGGACTCCCGAACGGATGCGCCGGGCCCTCTCAGGAGGAGGCGGGCCGCCCGCGTCGGCGCAGGACGACAGCCGCGAGGACGCCCCCGATCGCGCCGAAGAGGTGCGCCTGCCACGACACGCCGTCGCGCAGGGGGAGCACGCCGGTCAGCACGGAGCCGCCGTACACCGCGACGACGAGGACCGCGACGATCGCGTAGGCGAAGCGGTGCGCCATCCGCCCCGTCGTGAAGACGCGCGCGACGATGTAGCCGACGTAGCCGAACACGAGGCCGGAGGCACCGACCGTCACCGTGCCCGGCGCGTTGACCACCCAGGTGCCGGCGCCTGCGACGAGAGCGACGACGGCGGTGACCGTCCAGAAGCGGGCGGCGCCCTCGACGGCGACGAGCCATCCCAGGATGAGGAAGGGCGCGCTGTTCGCGAGCAGGTGCGGCCATCCGCTGTGGACGAGAGGGCCGACGACGACGCCGACGAGCCCGGCGGCATCCCACGAGCGGAGCCCGAAGGCCGTGAACGAACCGGGGAGAACATCATCGGCGATGCGGATCAGCCACATCGCCGCCAGCAGGGCGAGCGGCGAGGCGAAGCGGACGAGGCGAGACGGTGCCGCGCGCTCGGAAGGGGGGCGCATGCGGGGTGGTCAGTCCGCCCGCGAGGCGCGGCCCCTCCGGATGAAGCTCATGATGAGGAGCGCGAGGAGGAGCGCGAAGGCGATGATCGGACCGATCATCTGCACGACGAAGACGATCGGCCAGGCCCCCGTGCTGAAGTCCTCCACCCCCGACGACGTGCCGATGATGACGGCGAGGAAGCAGCCGATCGACAGCACCACGATCCCCAGCGACATGAACGCGAGGACGCGGTCGATGCGGCGGACGGCTGGCTGGTCGCGGGGCGGAGTGCTCATCCCGACCAGGATAGTGCCCCCGGCCGCGCGGTACGCTGGGACGGAGGGATCGGACGATCCCTCTCTCTACGTTTCGAGCGGTCTCAGCGAGGTTCACGATGCCCACCGGCAAGGTCAGGTTCTACGACGAGGACAAGGGATTTGGCTTCATCACCCCCGACGAGGCGGGCGAGGACGTGTTCCTCCACGCGAGCGCCGTGCCCGCCGGCACGGTCGTGAAGGCGGGATCGCGGCTCGAGTACGGCATCGCGGACGGGCGCAAGGGCCCGCAGGCGCTCTCCGTGCGCGTGCTCGAGACGCCGCCGAGCCTCGTCAAGAGCTCGCGTCGCAAGGCGGACGACATGGCCGTGCTCGTCGAGGATCTCGTGAAGCTCCTCGACGGCATCGGAGGGGACCTCCGTCGCGGGCGCTACCCGTCGTCGTCGCACGGGCGGAAGATCGCGGCCGTGCTCCGCAAGGTCGCGGACGAGCTCGATGACTGAGCCGGCCGACCCGGGCGACGTCGCGATCACTCCCGACGCGCGGCTGCTCGCGGCCCACGGCCTGGCGCTGGCGGCGCTCGCCGAGGTGACGCCCGCCGACACGGTGGGCCCCGCCGCGGGGTACGCCGTGGAGCCCGACGGCGTCGTGTCTCTGCGCTTCGAGAACCGGCTCGCGGGCTATCCCGGCTGGTACTGGACGGTCTCCCTCGCCGTCGTCGAGGGATCCGACCCCACCGTGCTCGAGGTGGAGCTGCTTCCGGGCGAGGCCGCCCTCCTCGCTCCCGAGTGGGTGCCCTGGTCGGTGCGCCTCGAGGAGTACAAGGCCGCGCAGGCGGCGGCCCTGCAGGACGACGACGAGGACGAGGACGAGTCCGAGGACGACCTCGCCGACGAGTCCTATGAGGACGAGGACGAGGACGAGGACGACGAGAACGACGACGACCTCTCCGGGCAGGCGTCGCGTCCTCTCCACGCCGGCGACGTCGACGGCGTCGACATCGACGAGCTCGACGCCGACGAGCTCGAGGCGGACGAGCTCGACGCCGACGAGCTCGAGGCCGACGGCGAGGAACGCGACGGCGAGGAGCGCGACGACGAGGAGTGATCCCGTGTCCTGCGAACGCAGAGAGCCCCGGCCGACGGCCGGGGCTCTCTGCGTTCGCGCAGGTCAGCTGTGGGCGAGGACGTAGTCGACGGCGCGCGTGAGCTGGCGGACGTCGTCGGGATCGATGGAGACGAAGGTCGCCACGCGGAGCTGGTTGCGTCCGAGCTTGCGGTAGGGCTCGGTGTCGACGATGCCGTTGGCGCGGAGCGTCTTCGCCACCGCGGCGGCGTCGACGGACGCGTCGAAGTCGATCGTCACGACCACGGGCGAGCGGTGCGCGGGGTCCGCGACGAACGGGGCCGCGACCTCGGAGGCCTCCGCCCACCTGTAGAGCACCTGCGACGACTCCGCGGTCCGCGCTCCCGCCCAGGCGAGGCCCCCGTTGTCGAGGATCCAGCCGAGCTGGCTGTCGAGCAGGTGGAGCGTCGCGACGGCGGGGGTGTTGAGCGTCTGGTTCTTGCGCGAGTTGTCGACCGCGTTCCACAGGCTGAGGAACTCCGGGATGTAGCGGTCGGACGCGTGCAGGCGCTCGATGCGCTCGATCGCGGCCGGCGACATCGCCGCGAACCACAGGCCGCCGTCCGACCCGAGGTTCTTCTGCGGTGCGAAGTAGTAGACGTCGGTCTCCGCCACGTCGAAGTCGATGCCGCCTGCGGCGCTCGTCGCATCGATCACCGTGAGAGCTCCGTCGTCGCCCGTCACGCGGCGGATGGGGGCAGCGACACCCGTGGACGTCTCGTTGTGCGGCCATGCGTATACGTCGACCCCGTCGACGGGAGCGGCCTGCGCGAGCGATCCCGCGTCCGCGGAGCGGACGTCGGGGGCCTCGAGCCACGGTGCCGCCGCCGCCTTGGCGAACTTCCCGCCGAACTCGCCGAACGTGAGGTTCTGGCTGCGGCGTTCGATGAGACCGAAGGCGGCGGCATCCCAGAAGGCGGTCGATCCGCCGTTTCCGGTGACGATCTCGTAGCCGTCGGGGAGCCGCAGCAGCTGTCCGAGGCGCTCCCGGACGCTGCCGACGAGGTTCTTCACGGGCGCCTGGCGATGCGATGTCCCGAGCAGCTCCGCACCCGCTCCGGCGAGGGCGGCGACCTGCTCCGGGCGCACCTTCGAGGGGCCGCAGCCGAACCGTCCGTCTGCGGGCAGGAGGTCGGCGGGGATCGTGAGGGTCATGAGGTCATCCTACGGCGAGCCGCCTGCGGGCCCCGCCCCGTTAGGATTGCCTCAGGCCGACCCGGAGGATCCGATGACCGACTTGATCGACACCACGGAGATGTACCTCCGCACCATCCTCGACCTCGAGGAAGAGGAGATCATCCCCCTGCGCGCGCGCATCTCGGAGCGCCTCGGCCACTCGGGGCCGACCGTCTCGCAGACCATCGCGCGGATGGAGCGCGACGGGCTCGTCGTCGTCGCCGAGGACCGCCGGCTGCAGCTGACGGAGGACGGGCGCGGCAAGGCCGTCGAGGTGATGCGCAAGCACAGGCTCGCCGAGCGCCTGCTGTCCGACGTCATCGGCCTCGACTGGGCATACGTGCACGACGAGGCCTGCCGGTGGGAGCACGTCATGAGCGAGCAGGTCGAGCGCCGTCTCGTCGAGCTGCTCGGCTATCCGACCGAGTCGCCGTACGGCAACCCGATCCCCGGGCTCGAGCAGCTCGGGGAGGTCCCCGTGGAACGCGTCGAGGAAGGGGTCGTGAGCCTCGTCCGCCGTCTCGACGAGCAGGGCGGTCCGATCTCGGGGACGGTGCGACGTCTCGCCGAGTCGGCGCAGGTCGACCCCGAGCTGCTGCAGCAGCTGCGCGACGCGGGCGTCGTCCCCGGGGCGCAGGGCGACTTCCGCTACAGCGAGGGGTACGTGCTCGTGCAGATCCACGGCGCCGCGGACGCCCTCGAGCTCCCGGTGGAGATCGCGTCGCACATCTTCCTCGTCGCCTGAGAACGTGGGAGCGCTCTCCCGCTGGAGCGTGACTTTTTCGTTATCTTCCGTTACCGTGGTGCGATACCCGCGGCGAAGCTCGCGGGCGCTCCATCGGGAATCGCCTCTCCGGCTCGTCGTCCCGACGGTGTGAGACTGTGCCCCGACCAGTTCTGACGAGCCGGCGCTCCCTGGCGCGAGGCGACGGAGGAGAACACTTGGCCGAGAACGCACCGTCCGCAGGCGCCCCCGACGCCGGCCAGACGTCCGCAGACACCGCCGTCCACACCATCCGCCCCGCAGCCACGATGGCCCGCGCGGACGTCCGCCGTATGGAGCGCGCCGCCCGACGCGCGGGCCGGACGAAGATCAGGCCGCTCCGCACGGCCGGCACCCTCGCCGCCGTGCTCGCGCTGCTGGCGGGCGTCGCCATCCCCGCGTACGCGGCGACCCAGCCCGAAGCCGAGACGGTGTCGATGCAGGACGCCGCGGAGAGCGAGGCGCAGTCGATCGCGGCCGACGCGTCGATCGAGACCGCGCCGCTCGCCGGCTCCGCGTACTCGGCGACCACGCCGGAGGAGATCGAGACGGCGAAGGCGGAGGCCGCGGCGGCCGCCGCCGCAGCCGAGGCCGCGGAACGCGCGCGCGAGCAGGCGGAGCAGATCGCCGCCCAGCAGTCGGAGGGCGGCGGCTCCACCCCCGCCGAGGCGCAGACCTACGATCCCCCGGTCGTGACCGACGGCGGGATCTGCCCGCTTCCGGCCGGCACCTACTACGTGAGCCGCTCGGTCGGCTCGGGTCACGAGGGCGCCGACATGGTCGCACCGGCCATGACGCCCATCTACGCCGTGAAGTCCGGCACCGTCATCACCTCCCAGGAGTCGCTCGGCGGCTGGGGCGTCACGGTCGCCATCGATCACGGCGACGGCACCACCACGCTCTACGGGCACATGACGTACGGCACGCGGCAGGTCGAGGTCGGGCAGACGGTGGAGGCCGGCACGATCATCGGGTACGTCGGCTCGACGGGCCGCTCGACGGCGAACCACCTGCACATCGAGTACCGCGTGAACGGGGCCATCGTCGATCCCCTGAGCTATCTGCCGATCTGAGCGGACCCGTTTCGACGAGGGGCTCGGCGCGATGCGCCGGGCCCCTCGTCGTCGTCCGGTGCCGACGCTCGCCGCGCGTTCACCCCCGGTTCGCCCGCGACACGCCCGGCGTGCGCTAGCCTGACCGTGTCGCCGAGACCGGGCGGGAGGAAGCCGATGGACCGGATACCGCGCATCCGCACCATGGATGCCCTGGGTCGTCATGTCCTCCGGCATCGCGTGCACGGGGGCCGCGGCATCGCTGCGGCCGGAGAAGGGCGCCGTCCTGAAGGACGGTGCCCTTTCTCGTCTCCGGGCGCGTCTCCCGCCCCTCGACGCGGCGCCGGTTCGAATGCCCGGAAGCCGTCCGGGTCGTATCGAAGGGACTGCACATGCGAACTCTCGTGCTGAACGCGGGATACGAGCCTCTCGCCATCGTCTCGTTCAAGCGGGCCCTCGTGCTCGTCATGAACGACAAGGCGACCGTCATCGAGCACGTGGAGGGAGAACCCGTGTGGGGGACGAGATCGTCCTACGACCGCCCTGCCGTCATCATCCTGACCCGGTACGTGCGGGTGCCGTCCACGCGCCGGACACCGGTGACGCGGCGGGGCGTGCTGCGCAGGGACGGGTTCCGATGCGGGTACTGCGGGGCATCCGCCACGACGATCGACCACGTGCTGCCCCGTTCGCGCGGGGGAGCGGACAGCTGGGAGAACCTCGTCGCCTGCTGCCTGACGTGCAACAACGTCAAGAGCGACCGCACGCCGCAGGAGATGGGATGGTCGCTGCGCTTCGCCCTCGGCGCCCCGCGCGGCGGGTCCTGGGCGGTGCGCGGCTCCGAGCGGGGCGACCCGCGGTGGGAGCCCTACCTCGCCCTCGCAGCGTGATGGTCAGGTGCCCCCGACTGGACTCGAACCAGCGACGCACGGTTTAGGAAACCGACGCTCTATCCACTGAGCTACGGGGGCTCGACGACAAGCCTATCGGTCGTCGCACACGGATCGGCCCCGCCCGGATCACCGGGCGGGGCCGATCCGCGAGGCGTCAGGCCTGGACGGCGAGGGCGAAGCGGACGCCGTCCGGCGTCACCTGCGCATCCAGGATCTTGTCGTCGAGCTCGGCGGCCGCGTCCGCCGGCAGGAAGACGCGGGCCTCGCCGCTCTCCACGACCGCGTCGGCGGTCTGCGGCTCCGGCGCCAGCGTGAGGGTGTAGCCCTCGGACGATGCGCTCGTGCCGGCGATGCGCAACCCTGCCGTGGCGGGGTCGGGCGTCTGATCGACGATCGAGCGGACGGCGGTCTGGGCGTTCTCGGTCAATGTGAGCACGGTGCTCTCCTTCCGTCGGGCCAGCCACGATTCCGAGATCCGGCTCCCGATGCAACCCCGGAACGCGAAACGGCGCCCATTCACACGGGATGCACATGTGCTCCGTGGAAAGGGCGCCGTCATCGAGGCCCGCGGTCAGTGGGCCGCGTCGTACGCCTCGAGGATGGTCGCGGGAATGCGGCCGCGCTCGGAGACGGCGTAGCCGTTCTCCTTCGCCCATGCACGGATCGGCCCGAAATCGGTCTGCCCCGAGCGGCGTCGCGGCGATCGCCCGGAATTCGACGCGGTCTGCGTCGATCCGACACGGCGCGCGGCCGAGATGTACGTCTCGAGCGCGGCGCGCAATTCCGCCGCATTCTCGTTCTTCAGGTCGATCTCGTAGCTCTTGCCGTCGAGCGAGAAGAGAACCGTCTCGCCTTCGCCGGGCTCGAGGAGCGTGTCGTCGAGATCGTCGACGAGCTGGTGGATGATCTTTCGTGCCATGGCATGAATCTATCGCACCGTCGTCATCATCCGGAAAGGGAATTGCGGTGTTTCACGGAAGAATTCCCCGGCGCCGTGCTTTTGCCACGGCCGCCCATCTCGTCGCCGCGTCGAGTTTCGACATCGCGCTGCCGAGATACGCCTTGACGGTCGCCTCCCGCAGCCCCAGCTGCGCGGCGATGCCGGCATTGGTGGCGCCGAGTCCCGCGCACGCGAGGACGTCGATCTCGCGCGGCGACAGGTGCACGGGGGCGCCGTCGTCCGTCTCGACGGGAGCGGAGGCCTCTCCCGCGATGCTCGCCAGGCGCCGCTCGACCTCCTCCAGCCGCGCGCGGAGTGCGGCGTCGTCCACGTCCGCCGCGATGCGGCGGAGCTCGGCGTAGCTCTCCCTGAGCTGCTCCCGCTGGGCGGCGGGGATGGCAGCGGCCGGCGCGGGGGGATCGACCTCGGCGGGCGCCGACCGGAGGGCGCGCAGCTGCGCCGCGAGCGCATCGGCGACCTGGACGGCTGGCGCCGCCGCGACCCCGCCCACGCTCCAGCGTCCCCACGCGCCGCCGTACAGCACGCCGCGGGCCGTGCCGTCGACGACGACGGGGACCGCGAGCAGGGTGCCGATGCCCTCGCCGAGGATGTACCGGTCGTAGTCGTGCGTGATCTGCTCGGCCGTGCGGTAGTCGCCGGCCATGCGCGGTCTGAGCTCGGCGATCGCCCGTCCGCCGAGACCGCGCTCGGGCTGCACCGCGAGGCCGTCCAGCGCGCGGGTGCGTGCGCCGTGGAACGCCGTCATCGCGACCCGGCCGTCTTCGAGCAGTCCTCCGAACGCGACGGGGAAGCGCGTACGGCGGGCGAGCTCGGCCACCGCGCCCGCCACGAGGCGCTGCGGGTCGCGGACGGACTCGATCGTCGAGGTCACTCCGGATACCTACTTTCGGGGGTGACGACCGCTGCGTCGTCTTCCGTAGCGTCGAAGATATCACCCGGCCTCCGGCCGGATCCGGCGTCGCGACGATGCGCCGTCGACCTCATCTGCGGCAAGGAGGCCCTATGAGCGATCCATCCCGAGACGGCGCGCCCGCGACGTCGATCGATTACATCGCGGTGGAGGAATCCCCGCGATTCCAGACACTCAAGCGCACGCAGCGGAGTTTCGTCTTCCCGCTCGCGGTGTTCTTCCTGCTCTGGTACTTCCTGTACGTCGTGCTGGCCGGATTCTTCCCGGACCTCATGGGTCAGCGCGTCGGCGGGCACATCACGGTCGGCCTCCTTCTCGGGCTCGGCCAGTTCGTCACGACATTCGCGATCACGATGGGATATGTCGCCTTCGCGAACCGTCGTCTCGACCCCCTTTCGGCGGAGATCCGGGCTGATCTCGAGAAGCAGGAGCCGAGCGCGTGAACGACAGCAATCCGATTCTCAACATCGGCGTCTTCGGCGCGTTCGTCGCCGTCACGCTGTTCATCGTCATCCGGGCGTCGCGCAACAACAGATCAGCGGCCGATTTCTACGCGGGCGGCCGGTCCTTCAGCGGGCCGCAGAACGGATTCGCGATCGCGGGCGACTACCTCTCCGCGGCATCCTTCCTCGGGATCGTCGGGGCGATCGCCCTCAACGGCTACGACGGCTTCCTCTATTCCATCGGCTTCCTCGTCGCATGGCTCGTCGCCCTCCTGCTCGTCGCCGAGCTCATGCGCAACACGGGCAAGTTCACGATGGCCGACGTGCTCTCCTTCCGACTGCGGCAGCGCCCCGTCCGGATGGCCGCTGCCCTCACGACCCTCGCCGTGTGCTTCTTCTACCTGCTGGCGCAGATGGCGGGGGCCGGAGGGCTCGTGTCGCTCCTCCTGGGGGTCACGGACGAACTGGGGCAGTCGGTCGTCATCGCCGTCGTCGGCGTCCTCATGGTCGTCTACGTGCTCATCGGCGGAATGAAGGGGACGACGTGGGTGCAGATCGTCAAGGCCTTCCTCCTCATCGGCGGGGCCATCGCGATGGCGATCTGGGTGCTCGCGCAGCACGGCTTCGACTTCGACGGGCTGCTGGGCGCCGCCGTCGCGAACTCCGCCGCGGGGGAGGCCATCCTCGCGCCCGGGCTGCAGTACGGCGCCAAGCCGCTCGACTTCCTCTCTCTCGGCATGGCGCTCGTGCTCGGCACGGCGGGTCTCCCGCACGTACTCATGCGCTTCTACACCGTGCCGACGGCGAAGGAGGCGCGACGGTCCGTCGTGTGGGCGATCTGGCTGATCGGGCTGTTCTATCTGCTCACCCTCGTGCTGGGATACGGCGCGGGAGCTCTCGTCGGCGCCGAGACGATCGCGGCCGCGCCGGGCGGTGTGAACTCCGCCGCGCCTCTTCTCGCCCAGGCGCTCGGCGGCCCCGTTCTGATGGGCTTCATCTCGGCCGTCGCGTTCGCGACCATCCTCGCGGTGGTCGCGGGCCTCACCATCACGGCTGCGACGTCGTTCGCGCACGACATCTACGCGAACGTCATCAAGCGGGGCAAGGTCGAGGGCGACGGTGAGGTGCGGGTGGCCCGGATCACCGTGCTCGTCATCGGCGCGCTCGCGATCGTCGGCGGGATCGGCGTGCAGGGGCAGAACGTCGCCTTCCTCGTGGCGCTCGCCTTCGCGGTCGCCGCGTCGGCGAACCTGCCGACCATCCTGTACTCGCTGTTCTGGCGGGGGTTCACGACGCGGGGCGCCGTGTGGAGCATGTACGGCGGGCTCGCCACGGCGCTCGTCCTCATCGTGCTCTCGCCCGTCTTCTCGGGGACGGAGACGAGCGTCTTCCCCGCGGTCGACTTCGCCGTCTGGCCGCTCAGCAACCCGGGCATCGTCTCGATCCCGGTCGGCTTCCTGCTGGGATGGATCGGCTCGCTCACGAGCACACGTACCGAGGACAGGCGGCTTGCCGCCGAGATGGAGGTGCGCTCGCTCACGGGCTACGGAGCGGAGAAGGCCGTCGACCACTGACGGCGTCCCACGCGCCCCGCGGAACGCATCCGCGGGGCGCGTGCGCGTGCGTGGGGCGTG
Organism: Microbacterium gilvum; assembly: GCF_039543865.1. Lineage (NCBI taxonomy): Bacteria > Bacillati > Actinomycetota > Actinomycetes > Micrococcales > Microbacteriaceae > Microbacterium > Microbacterium gilvum. Next base: position 379,683 of record NZ_BAABKO010000005.1, read on the forward strand.
GGCCCGGCGACAGAATCTTGACACGCCCGAAACATGCTGGGAATGATGATTCTGGACCCTGGAAGGGCGCGGGATGCAAGGTACGGAACGGTGAGCATCCGACTGCGTCATTTTGCGTCAATCAATCCGCAGGAGCCTGCCCATGAGAGTCCTCGCCGTAGACCCGACTTCGACCGACATCGGCGCCATCGCGCTCGGCCCCGTGCTGTGGGCGTGCGCCGCCGGGGTCTTCCTCGTCATCATCGTGCAGTCGGCCGTGTACCTGCGGGCCATCCGCCGTGCCGCGCACTCGGCCGACCTCACGCACGCGCAGGTGAACTCGGCCGTCCGCACGGGCGCCGTCGCCGCGATCGGCCCGTCGCTCGCCGTCGCCCTCGTCGCGATCTCCCTGCTGCCGCTGTTCGGCACCCCCGCCGTGCTCACGCGGATCGGCCTGGTCGGATCCGCGGCGTTCGACGTCGCCGCGGCCGGGATCGCGGCGGGCACGCAAGGCGCCGAGCTCGGCGGTGTCGGCTACACCCAGAAGGTGTTCGCCATCGGCTTCGCCGCGATGACGATCGGCGGGCTCGTGTGGATGCTGACGACCCTCGTCCTCACGCCGATCCTGTCGCGCGGAGACGTCACGCTGCGCCGAGTCAACCCGGCGATCATGACCATCGTCCCTGGCGCAGCGCTGCTCGGGGCGTTCGTCACCCTGACGCTGCAGGAGACGCTCAAGTCGCCCGTGCACGTCATCACCCTGCTGACGTCGGCGGCCGTCATGGGCCTGTGCCTGCTCCTCGCGCGCGTCCTGCGCCGGCCATGGCTGCGGGAGTGGGGCCTGGGCATCTCGATCGCCGTCGCGCTCGCCGCCGCCTTCGCGGCGTCGGGGCCCCTGGCCTGAACCGGACCGGAAGACAAGGAATCCTCATGACCTCGACGCACACCCGCGCGGACGGACTCCGCGCCTTCGACCGGACGACGGCGGTGTGGGGCCCCGTCACGATGGGCCTCGGCCTGCTGATCTCGCTCTTCGCCGCCCTCTACGTCGCCTTCTGGTCGGGCCTGGGGATCCAGGGCGCCGAGCTGTGGACGGCCGTCGGCGCCGTGCTCGCCACCTTCGCGATCGTCGCCGTGATCGAGCCGATCTCGTACTACCCGATCCTCGGGCGCTCGGCGATGTACCAGGCGTTCATGATCGGCAACATCAGCAACAAGCTGCTTCCCGCGGCGATCGTCGCGCAGGCCAACCTGGGTGAGAAGCCGGGCACCCGCCGCGCCGAGCTCATCGCGGGATCCGCGATCATCGGGGCCGTGCTCGTCCACATCGTCACGCTCATCGCCCTCGTCGGAGCGCTCGGCACGTGGCTCGTCTCCATCCTGCCGGCCGAGCTCATCGCCGTCGCCCGGCTCTACATCCTGCCGGCGATCTTCGGAGCCGTGCTCCTGCAGGTGATCGTCTCGATGAAGGCGGTCCGCACGACCGTCATCGCCGTCGTCGTGGCGTGCCTCGTCGTGTACGTGCTCGTCCCGGCGGTTCCGGCGACGGCCTACTTCGGCACGGCGATCGCCGTCGTCGTCACGATCGTCCTCGCCTGGGCGCTGCGCGACCGCGCCAGCGCGAGCGGCACGACGAGCGCGGACGAGGAGGCGGCCCGATGACCGCTGCGGAGGTCGCGCTGCTCCCTGGCCTGTCGGTGAGCGAGGAGCTCGTCGCCGAGCAGCTCGCGCTGTACCGGCACCTGCACGCCCATCCCGAGCTGTCGTCGCAGGAGCACGCGACCGCAGCCCTCATCGAGGAGCGCCTCGCGGCGCTCGGGATCGCCTCCTTCCGCTCCGGCGGCACGGGTGTGGTCGGGGTGCTGTCGAACGGCGAGGGGCCGGTCATCGCGTTCCGCGCCGACACCGACGGCCTGCCCATCGCGGAAGAGACAGGGCTGTCCTATGCGAGCACGGACGCCGGCGTCCTGTCGAACGGAGACACGGTGCCCGTCATGCACGGCTGCGGACACGACACGCACATCGCCGCGCTGCTCGGCGTGGCGCGCGTGCTCGTCGAGCGGCCCGCGATCTGGCGGGGCACCCTCGTCCTCCTCTTCCAGCCGGCGGAGGAGACGGCGGCGGGCGCGAAGGCGATGATCGCGGACGACCTGTGGGAGCGCGCCCCGCGCCCCGAGCTCGTGCTGGCGCAGCACGTCATGCCGGCGCCCGCGGGCACCGTGATGCTGCGCTCGGGGGCGATGGCGAGCCTCGCCGACTCGTGGCGCATCACCGTCCACGGCGAGCAGGCGCACGGATCGCAGCCCGAGCGGTCGATCGACCCCATCGTCCTCGCGGCCGCGATCGTGATCCGGCTGCAGACGATCGTCTCGCGCGAGCTCGCGCCGTCGACGCCGGCCGTCGTCACGGTCGGCACGTTCCATGCCGGGCTGAAGGAGAACATCATCCCCGACCGCGCGGAGTTCACGGTCAACGTCCGTACGCCCGACGAAGACGTGCGCGCCGTCGTGCTCGCCGCCATCCGCCGCATCGTCTCCGCCGAGGCCGCGGCCTCCCGCGCGCCGGAGCCCGACATCGAGGAGCTGAACTCCTTCCCCCGCCTCGTCAACGACGCCGCGCACACCGAGCGCCTGACGCGCGTCTTCGCGGCGGCGCTGGGCGAGGGGTCCGTCTCGGTCGCCCCGCTCGGGATGGGATCTGAGGACGCCGGCTGGCTCGCCGACGCGATCGGCGTGCCCGGCGTCTTCTGGGGGTTCGGCGCGTTCGACGCCGAGCTCTTCGCCGACGGCGCCGTGCCCGCGGGCAACCATTCGCCCTTCTTCGCCCCCGACGACCGCTCGGCCGTCGTCACGGGGCTGTCGGCCGCGCTCGCCGCCGTGCTCGCCTCGCTCGGCGCGGACTGACGCAGGACGATTGCGGATGGGCCGGCGGGGATCCCCGCCGGCCCATCCGCATCCGCCGTCCCGGTGAGAGGGGGCTCGTCCGGGCGCGCGGGGGTCAGATGCGCGGGGGCGCCCCGGCACGCAGGACGGCAGGCGTCTCGCACCACGCCGGCACGCGCTCCTCGAACGCCGCCGCGATGCGCAGGAGCCGCGCCTCCGAGCGTGGCGGGCCGACGAGCTGCAGGCCCACGGGGAGCCCCTCGGGCGTGAACCCGCAGGGCACGCTGAGCGATGCGCCGCCGAGCGGCGTGAACCGCCACGCGGCGCGCATCCAGTCGAGGTAGTCGCCCTGGCGGCTCCCCTCGATCTCGTCGACCCAGCGCCGCTCGGCGGGGAAGGGCGCTGCCGCCGCGGCCGGGGCGGCGATGACGTCGCAGCGGTCGAACAGGTCGGCGAAGCGGGCGAAGAGGGCGCCGCGCAGCTCCTGTGCGCGCCACAGGTCGGCAGGGGTGATCGTCAGGCCCCAGCGGGCGTTCGCCACGAGCTCGGGCGACATCGCGTCGGCGTGCTCGTCGAGGAGGGAGCCGAACTGCATGGCGTAGGCGAAGGCCCGCGGGATGCGGAAGGCGTCGTCCGCGCCCGCGAACTCGGCGACGAGCTCGTCCTCGACGACGACTGCCCCCGCCGCCTCGAGGGTGCGGCGGCCGCGTTCGTCGAGCACGCCGCGCACGCGCTGCTCGACGTCGAGGCCGCCGACCGTGGGGCACCAGAGCACGCGCAGCCCGTCGAGGGCGTCGGCACGCGGGGTCTCGTACGCGATGCGCGCGAACTCGGAGACGTCGCCCGGCTGCGAGAGGGGGCTGCGCCCGGATGCGCCGGCCAGCACGGACAGCAGCAGGGCGGCGTCGCCCGTCGTGCGCGCCATCGGGCCCTTCACGGGCAGCGTGGCCCACGGATCAGCCGCCGGCGCCATCGATACGAGCCCCGGGGTGGGCCGCACGCCGACGACGTTGCAGAACGAGGCCGGGTTGCGCAGCGACCCGCCCATGTCGGAGCCGTCGGCGACCGAGACCAGCCCCGCCGCGAGGGCCGCGGCGGCCCCGCCCGACGAACCGCCGGCCGACCGGTCGGGAGCGTACGGGTTGCGGGTCGTCCCGAACACGGCGTTGAGGGTGTGCGATCCGGTCCCGAACTCCGGGGTGTTCGTCTTGCCGTACGGCACCGCGCCCGCGGCCCTGATGCGCCCGACGACCTCGCTGTCCCGGTGCGAGATGTGATCGCGGAAGCGCGTCGACCCCCACGTCGTGCGGAAGCCCGCCGCCTCCTCGAGGTCCTTGAACGCCGTCGGGAGGCCGTCGAGCGCACCCAGGGGAGCGCCGCTCGCGCGGCGCGCATCGGAAGCGGCCGCAGCCGCCTCGGCGATGTCGACGTCGACCGAGACGACGGCGTTCACCTCCCGGCCGACCGACGCCTGGCGCTCCAGCGCGGCGGCGAGCAGATCGCGGGCAGAGACCTCGCCCCGCGCGAGCAGCGCGAGCTGCGTGCGGGCGGTGCTTCGGAGGATGTCGTCCATGCGGGTTCCGATCCAGTGAAAGAGACGAAAGAGCGATGCTGAACGCAAGAAACAGCCATTGAGATGTAATGAGTGAACATCATCGTCAGATGCCGCGACGAGAATGTCATCTGCCCGTAACCCGGCGGTGCCGCGTGAGACGATGGCCCGATGCAGCCGCTCGGTGACCTGGACCGCCGTATCGCCGCCGCGCTCCTCCGCGACGGGCGCGCGCCCTGGCGGCGTGTCGCCGAGGCGATCGGAGAGCAGGAGCGCACCGTCTCGCGTCGCGGCAGCCGCCTGCTGGCGGACGGCGTCGTCCGCATCCACGCCCTGCCAGGGCCGTGGCGCCTCGCAGGGAGGGCGGCGACGCTGGTGCGCGTACGCGGGGGCCTGCGCGTCGTGGAGGCGGTCGCGGAGCATCTCGCCGACCATCCCCTCTCGACGTGGGTGAGCGTGCTCGCGAACCCCGTCGAGTGCGTCGCCGAGCTCTTCCACGGTCCGCAGGATCTGCGCGAGACGCTCAGCGGGATCGAGCGCTCGGCGGGCGATGCCCGCGCAGAGGTGCGCGCGACCCTCCTCCCTGCCTACCACCGCACGGTGAGCGGGTGGAGCCCCGAGATCCTGTCGGCGGGCGAGTACGACGCCGTCGGGGCCCGCGAGGATGCCGCTCTCGCGACGACGAACGGGGCGCGCGCCGCCGTCGACGAGCTGACGGCCCGGCTCGTCGACCTGCTGCAGGAGGAGGGGCGGGCGACCGTCGACGAGCTGGCGTCATCGCTCGGGGTATCGGCGTCGACCGTGAGCAGACGCATCGACTCCGCGGTCCGCGACGGCCTCGTCTTCATCCGCGCCGTCGTGGACCCCGCGCTGCTCGGCTACCCGTGCGAGGCGGTGATCGAGGTCCGCGCGCGCCCCGGAGCGCTTCCGCGCATCGCGGGCGCCGTCGCCGACGCGCCGGAGGTGCGCTGGGCGGCCGACGACGGCTCATCCGTGCTCGCCCAGGCGGCGTGCGCCGATGCGGGGCACCTGGGGGATCTCCTGCACCGACTGGGTGCGCTCGACGACGTGGTGGAGATCTCGGCGTCGCCCGTCGTCGCGGTGACGAAGCGCAGCACGGTGCGATACCGCGACGGGGTCCCCTCGCCTCGCTGAGGGCGATCGCGGGCCGGCATCCGCCGCCGCCCCGCGGCCTACACGCGGGGCGGCGCGGCTCAGACGAGCGCGTCGCGCTCGAGGTCGATGAGGTGGCGCTTGAGCTCCTCGTCGCCCCCGTAGCCGCCGATCGTCCCATCCGAGCGGATGACGCGGTGCACCGGGACGACGAGGGAGAACGGTGTCGTGCGACACGCCGTGCCGACGGCGCGCGCGGCGCGCGGCCGACCCGCCATCGCCGCCACCTCGCCGTAGCTCGCCGTCGTGCCGTAGGGGATCTCGCGCACCGCTTCGAGCGCGTCGCGCGCGAACCCCGTCGCCAGGCGCCAGTCGAGGCGCGTCTCGAAGGCGCGCAGCTCCCCCTCGAAGTACGCCTCGAGCTCGCCCGCGAGAGCGTCGGCTGCGGCGGAGCCGCGGTCGGCGACGAGCGCTCCCCTCAGCTCGCGCGACACCGCCTCGATCGCCCACTCCGGGTCGGAGCCGACCCGGAGGGCGACGAGCCCGTCGTCCGAGAAGGCGCAGACGGCGTCGCCGATCGGCGTGGGAAGGAGAGCGAACCGGAACGTCATTCCCCCATCCTTCCGGGACGCCGGCCGCGGCGTGGGCGCCCGCGCGGATCCGGGAACCGACACGCGGGTCTCCGAGAGCTGTGCACGGGGCGTCTCCGAGGCCGGGATTCCGCGAAACTCCGCGGCGCGCGGCCGAGTTCGCATCCTCCGCGCCTACCCTGGCACGTGTGCTGCCCGCTGAAGACGACGCCGTGGAGACCACGGGGCTCCCGCCCGTGACGCCCGCCGACCTGCGCGTCGCCGACCCCGACGCGGCCGTCGCCCACATCGCCTCGTCGGATCGCGACCGGCTGCGCGCCTCGGCGTCGGCGCTCGGCGGCCGATCGCCGCTGCTGCGGTACCGCGCGTCGTCCGACACGGGCATCGAGATCACCAAGGCGCATCCGGGCAGCCTGCCGCAGTTCATCACGGGTCGCTCGACGCTGCTGTCGAACCTGTTCCGCGACGAGGTGGCGCTGCGCACCGCCCGCATCGCCGCCGAGCGCATCACGGCCAAGAACCTCGAGCTGCGCACGGTGCGGGGCATCGACGCCGTCCGCCTCGCCGTCGGTCTCGCCGCCTGGCGCGTGGGGGACGAGGACTTCGTCGCGCCCGTGCTGCTGCGGCCCCTCGCCATCCGACGCCACCACTCCGACTTCGAGCTCAAGCTCCACGGCGCGTTCCGCGTCAACCCGGAGCTCGTCCGCATCGCGCAGGACCACTTCGGCGTCGACGTCGACGGAGAGGCGCTCGCGGCGCTCGCCTACGAGGACGGCGTCTTCAAGCCGCAGCCCGTCATCGACCGGTTGCGGGCGATGCTCGCGCACGTCGAGACGTTCAGCGTGAAACCTCGGCTCGTCGTGTCGACCTTCGCCGAGGTCGGCGAGCGGATGGCGCGCGACCTGCGCACGCTCGACCATCCCGTGCTGAACGCCCTCGCGGGCCATGACGACGACCTCTCGCGCCTGGGCGGCGCGTCGGCGCCCGTCGTCGCGCACCCCGATGAGCGGGCTCCCGCATCGGACACGCTCCTCCTCGACGCCGATGCCGAGCAGGAGCGGGTGCTCGCCCGCATCGCGGCCGGCCAGTCGATCACGGTGCACACCCTGCCGGGAACGGGCGGCACGCAGACGATCATCAACGCCGTGGGCGCCCTCGTGCGCGACGGCAAGCGGGTGCTCGTCGTGAGCGCCCGCCGCTCCACGGTCGACGGCATCCGGCACCGGCTCGCCGGGATCGGGCTCGACGGCCTCGCGGTGTCGCCGTCCGACCTGCGCCGCGACCTCATCCGCGCCATCGGGCGCAACGAGAAGGCGACGCAGCCCAAGGTCTCCGACATCGACGACGCCCTCGTCCGACTGCGCTCGGTGCTGCGCGACTACCGTCGCGCGCTCACGCGCCGCCACGACGACCTCGGCATCTCGGTGCTCGACGCGACCCGCACCCTCACGCGGCTCGCCGCGCTCCCCGCGCCGCCCTCCACGAGCGCCCGGCTGGGCTACCGCGCGCTCACGCAGCTCGCGGGCGACCGCACGAGCGCGGCCGAGACGCTCGCGCTCGCCGCCCGACTCGGCGAGTTCCGCATCGGACCGGACGAGTCGCCGTGGTATGGGGTCTCGTTCTCGACGACCGACGCCGCCCGCGGCGCGCACCGGATGGCCGGCCGACTGCACCGCACCACCGTGCCCGAGCTGCTCGAGCGCGGCTACGAGCTCATCTCGCAGACGCGGATGCGGCCGTTCACGACGATCGACGAGCTGGGGGAGTACCTCCGGCTGCTGCACGGCATCCGCGACTCGCTCGACCGCTTCACCCCCGCCGTGTTCGACCGCCCGCTCGGCGAGATCCTCACGGCGTTCGCACCGCGTCGCGAGGCGGCGATGCCGGGCGCGCAGCGCCGCCGGTTGAAGCGGCTCGCGAAGGAGTACGTGCGCCCCGGCGTGCACGTGGCCGACATGCACGAGGCGCTCACGCGCATCCAGAGCCAGCGCACCCAGTGGCAGGAGCTCGTCGGCCAGGGCGCGATGCCGGAGCTGCCGCTCGGCCTCGCCGACGTGCAGGTCGAGTGGCAGCGGGTCGAGGCCGAGCTGACCGACCTCGACACCGCCCTCGGGCGCGGCACCCGTCTCGCCTCGATGCCCGTCGAGCGGCTCGTGCGCACCCTCGCGGGACTCGCTGCCGACTCCGACGTGTTCGAGAACATCGTCGAGCGCGCCGAGCTGCGCGCCGAGCTCTCGCGCCTCGGCCTCGAGCCGCTGCTGACGGAGCTGTCGGTGCGCCACGTCGACGAGGCGCGCGTGGGGGAGGAGCTCGAGTTCGCCTGGTGGCAGTCCGCTCTCGAGCACCTGCTGCAGACCGACCGCGCCCTGCTCGGGGCCAACACGTCGGTCGTCGACCGCCTCGAGCGCGACTTCCGCCTCGTCGACGAGGCGCACGCCGCGGCATCCGGGCCGCTCCTCGGATGGCAGCTGGCGACGCAGTGGCGCATCGGGATCGTGGACGAGCCGGAGGAGGCAGCGTCGCTCAAGCGCGCCCTCACGCGCGGCGAGGTCACGGCGCATGCGCTGGGGCAGCTCGCTCCGACGCTCTCGCGCACCCTCGCGCCGGTGTGGATCGCGTCGCCGTACGACGTCCCGCTCCTTCCCGAGCACCCCGGCTTCGACGTCGTCCTCCTCGCGGACGCCGGCGCGATCGGCATCGCCGAGGCGGCCCCCGCCATCCGGCGTGCGAGCCAGATCGTCGCGTTCGGCGACCCCGTGACGCAGCGGCCGATGCCGTTCGCGGTCGGCGTGCTCGAGACGCCGGACGGACCCGTCGAACCGGCGAGCGCATTCGAGCGCCTCGCCGATGTGCTGCCGGTCGAGACGCTGACCCGCAGCTACCGCGCAGGCGGCGAGGACCTCGCCGAGCTCGTCAACGACGCGTTCTACGGGGGCGAGATCGTGTCGCTGCCGTGGGCGGGGTCGTACCTGGGGCGCGGCAGCCTGTCGGTCGACTACGTCGAGGGGGGCTACGGCGCCCCGGATCCGGAGTCGGGCGCCGTCGAGAGCCCCGACGCCGAGGTGCAGCGCGTCGTGACGCTCGTCGTCGAGCACGCCGTGAACCGCCCCAACGAGTCGCTCATGGTCGTGACCGCCAGCCGCCGTCACGCCGAGCGCATCCGCGCCGCCGTCACGGGGGCGTTCGCCGGCCGCAGCGATGTCGCCGACTTCGTCTCGCGCGAGACGGCCGAGCCGCTCGCCGTCCTCACGCTCGAGGAGTCGGTCGCGGAGAGCCGCGACCGGGTCATCTTCTCGCTCGGGTTCGGCGTGACGAGGCACGGCCGCGTGCTGAGCGACTTCGGCGACCTCTCCACGCCCGACGGCGAGCGGCTGCTGACGGTCGGCATGACGCGTGCGCGGCGCTCCATGGTGATCGTCTCGTCCATCCGGCCCGAGGCCGACGACGGGCGCCTGCAGCACGGCGCGGCCATCCTGATGGGAATCCTCGCCGGCATCGACGGCAAGGGGCGCGAGGCGCGGCGGGAGGACGACGCCGATCCGCTCACGCGCGTGCTCGCGCGCGAGCTGCGCAAGCTCGGCGTCGCGGTGGACGTCGACTACCACGGCGTGCTGCCGCTCGTCGCGCAGCGGGCGGGCAAGGCGGTCGTCGTCGAGAGCGATCCCGAGACGCAGGAGGGCTCGCTCCGGGAGGCGCTTCGCCTGCGTCCGCACGCGCTGCGACGGCTCGGATGGCACTACGTGCGCGTGCACGCGTTCGACCTGTACAGCGATCCCGCCGCCGTGGCCGGGCGCATCGCCGCGGTGCTCGGCGTCACGGCCGACACGCCGCGCATCGACCCCGACACCGAGCCGCTCGCGTTCTGATGCCCGACGACGAGCCGCGGCAGCGCGTCGAGCGGGTCGCCGGGGCTCGGCGCGCTCGGCTGACCCGCGTGGAGGGGACGCTCGGCGATGCGGATGCCGAGTCGACCCTGCGCGACGACGGCGTCTCGGGAGGTGCGGCGCCCTCGGGCGAGCGCGGCGCGAACGACGACCGGCTGAAGAGGGACCGCCCGCCGCACTGGTGACGCGGCGCCGGCCGGACACGTCACTGCCGGACACGGTGCAGGAGTTCCGGACGCCGCGGCCCGCTGCGACCGCGGAACGCCGCGCGTCGAGGACGCAGCGGCCGGCGGATGTCCTGCAGCGTGTACGCCGAAGGGCGCCGTCCGAGACGGGACGGCGCCCTTCGGCTGCGGCGACTACTTCGCGGACTGCGACGCGAGCAGGTCGCGGATCTCGGCGAGCAGCTCCTCCTGTGTGGGAGCCGCCGGGGCCTCCTCCGCGACGCCGAGCTTCGCCTGACGGCGCTCGTTGAGCTTGTTCATCGGGAGCACGAGAGCGAAGTACACGACGGCTGCGACGGCGAGGAAGTTGATGATGGCGGAGATGATCGCGCCGATGCCGAGTTGGGCGGTCGCGAACAGCCCCGGGATCTCGATGGTCCAGGTCGCGAGATCGCCCGATGGCACGAACGCGCCGATGAGCGGGTTGACGAGGTTGTCGACCGCCGCGGTGACGATCGCTCCGAACGCGGCGCCGATGACCACGGCGACCGCGAGGTCGATCACGTTGCCGCGCGAGATGAAGTCCTTGAATCCCTGGATCACGGTGGTTCCCCCAACTGCCGGCTGCGCCGGCGAGATGATGTGCCGCGGCGCGTCAGGATCCGGTCGCGGCGGGAGCGGCGGGCGCTCCCGAACCCGATGATGGCGCAGGAGCCGGCGCAGCGCCAGCGCCCGCGCCGGAGGTCGACGCGGTATTCCGCGAGTCGGTGCGGTAGAAGCCGGAGCCGTTGAACGTGACCCCGATCGAGCCGTACTGCTTGCGCACGGTGCCGCCGCACTCGGGGCACTCGGTGAGCGACGGCTCGCTGAAGGACTGCACGGCATCGAATCGGTGGCCGCAGGAGGTGCAGGCGTAGGCGTAGGTGGGCATGGGACCTCGTTCGGGCGTGGGTGGCGGGGCGTCAGTCGCGACGGCCCGCGAAGCGGACGGTGCGCGTCGGCGTGACGACCCCGTCGACGGGCTGGTCGTGCAGATCGCGCGGCACGCGATCGACCAACTCGGAATCATAGATCACCGCGAACACGGGAGGCCTGTGCGCCATCGAGCCGAGCGTCTTGTCGTAGAAGCCGCGGCCCCATCCCATCCGCATGCCGTCGCGGTCGACGGCGGAAGCGGGCACGATCAGGAGGTCGACGTCGTTCACGGCGATCGGGCCGAGCACCTCGCCGACGGCCTCGGGGATGCCGTACGCGCTGTCGATCTCGGCGCCGCCGGGCTCCGCGACCGTCCAGTCGAGCAGCCCGTCGGCGCGTGTGATGGGGAGGAGTACCCGGATGCCCCGGGCGAGTGCCGCGTCGAGGAACGGTCGCGTGCCGGGCTCGGCCGGCGCGGAGAGGTAGCACGAGAGCGACCCTGCGCCGAGCTCGGAGACGAGGGCGTCGAGCTGGACGCGGATGCCCTCGGAGGCGTTCTCGCGCCAGGGATCGGTGGTGCGCTGCCGCTGCTCGCGGATCTCCGCACGAAGCGCCTTCTTGGCGTGGTCGAGGTCGTCCGGCATACCCCGATCCTAGGGAGCGGCGCAAGCACGGGCAGCGCGATCGGGCCCGGCGCGCCCCATCACCTAGGCTGATCGCATGGACTCCCCGAAGATCAAGGCGGTCATCCCCGCCGCCGGCCTCGGCACCCGCTTCCTCCCCGCAACCAAGGCGACGCCCAAGGAGATGCTCCCGGTCGTCGACAAGCCCGCGATCCAGTACGTCGTGGAGGAAGCCGTCGCCGCCGGCATCCGCGACGTCCTCATGATCATCGGGCGCAACAAGAACGCGCTCGCCAACCACTTCGACTCCGTTCCGGAGCTCGAGCGCAACCTCGAGAAGAAGGGCGACACGGGGCGTCTCGAGCGCGTGCAGGCCTCGAGCGACCTCGCCGACATCCACTTCGTCCGCCAGGGAGACCCCAAGGGGCTCGGCCATGCCGTGCTGCGCGCCCAGGCGCACGTCGGCGATGCGCCGTTCGCCGTCATGCTCGGCGACGACCTCATCGACGAGCGCGACGAGCTGCTCACGACGATGATCGACGAGCAGGCCAAGCGCGGCGCGCAGGTGATCGCGCTCATGGAGGTCGACCCCGACCACATCCACATGTACGGGTGCGCCGACGTCGAGCCCACCGACACCGAGGGCGTCGTCAAGGTGAAGGGCCTCGTCGAGAAGCCCGCCAAGGAGGACGCGCCCTCCAACCTCGCGATCATCGGCCGCTACGTCCTCACGCCCGCGATCTTCGACGTGCTCGAGCGCACCGAGCCCGGCAAGGGCGGCGAGATCCAGCTGACCGACGCGCTGCAGGAGGTCGCGGCCGACGCGTCGGGCCCCGGCGTCTACGGCGTCGTCTTCCGCGGACGCCGCTATGACACGGGCGACCGCGTCGACTACATCAAGGCGATCATGCAGCTCGCGGCCGACCGCCCCGACCTGGGCCCGGATCTGCGACCCTGGTTCAAGGAGTTCGCGGCCTCCCTCTGAGCCGCCGTCCACGGAGGTCGATGAGCCGGATGGATACCCAGCCCTGGCGTGAGCACGGCGCGGTGTCCATCCGGCTCGTCCGTTCCCGGGATGCGCGCCCCCTGCAGCAGGAGCTGCTCGGCAACCGCTCCTGGCTGCGGCCGTGGGAGGCCACCAATCCCGACGGCGCCGTGTCGTTCGATATGCGCACCGGGGTCCGCCGCCTGCTGCAGCAGTACCGTGACGGCGCGGGCGTCCCCATGGTGATGGAGTACGAGGGCGTCGTGTGCGGTCAGCTCAATGTCTGGGGCATCGCGCGCGGATCGCTGTCGTCGGCGACGATCGGCTACTGGGTGAGCGAGCGGTTCGCGGGCCGTGGGATCACGCCGACCGCCGTCGCGCTGGCGACCGACCTCTGCTTCACCGACTTGCGTCTGCACCGCATGGAGATCTGCATCCGGCCCGAGAACGCCCCGAGCCTCCGGGTCGTGCAGAAGCTCGGGTTCCGTTACGAGGGGCTGCGCCGCAAGTACATCCACATCGACGGCGACTGGCGCGACCACTATGTCTTCGCCCTCGTGCGCGAGGAGGTGCCGGAGGGCGTCCTCGCGCGCTGGATCAGCGGACGCGCGCCGTCGGAGGCGGCCGCCGTGCCCCCGACCGACACGCTCACGACCTGAGCCGTCATCCGCCCGCAACACGCGCCTGGTAGCTGTGGGGTGTGAGCCTCACCCTGCGCAACGCCCTGTCGGTCTGGTCGGAGGACGAGGAGGGGCCGGGAGACGTGCACGTCGTCGGGAGCGCGATCGCCTCCGCCTCGGCCGACGGGGCGGAGGAGCTCGACGTCACCGGGTGCGTCGTCACGCCGGGCCTCGTGAACGCCCACCACCACCTGCTGCAGACGGCGTTCCGCACCCTGCCCGGCACGCGCGGCGTCGCCATGCGCGACTGGCTCCCCACAATGGCGGCCGCGTATCGCGACGCAGGGATCGACGGCGCGCTCGCGTACGCCGCGGCGCGCGCGGGGATGGCCGAGGCCCTGTTGAGCGGCGTGACGACGGTCGCCGACCACCACCTCACATGGCCCGACGCCGACGCCGACGACGGCGTCGCCATCGCGCAGGGCGCGGCGACGGCGGCACGCGAGCTGGGCGGGCGCATCGCGTTCGTGCGGGGGTCGGCGGGCGACCGTCCCGACGCCGCGGCGCGCAGCGCGTCCGCGATCGCGGAGGCGCTGGCGCCCCGCGGCGTGTCCGACGACGGCCGCGTCCAGGTCGCCGTCGGTCCCGCCGGCGTGCACAGCGACGGCCGGGAGACCTTCGAGGCGCTCGGCGAGGTCGCGGCGCGCTTCGGCCTGCGTCGCCGCACGCAGGCGAACGAGCAGGTCGACACCGTCATCGCGCGGGAACGCTACGGGCGCCGCCCGCTCGACCTCCTCGACGAGTGGGGATGGCTGGCGCCGGATGTCACGATCGCGCACCTGTGCGACGTCACGGGCGACGAGATCGGGCTGCTTGCCGAACGGGGTGCCACCGCGACGCACGCGCCGGGATGCGACGTCCCGATGGGGTGGGGCATCGCGCCGGTCGCGCGCATGCGCGCCGCCGGGCTCCGCGTCGGGCTCGGGACGAGCGGGGGAGGGAGCAACGACGCCGGCCACCTCCTCGCCGACGCGCGCCTCGCGCTGCAGGTGTCGGCGCTCGTCGGCCCCCCGCTCACGGCGAGGGAGGTGCTCTCCGCGGCGACGGCGGGAAGCGCCGACGGCCTCGGCCGGCCGGAGCTCGGGCGCATGGCGGCGGGCGCTGCGGCGGACCTGTGCGTCTGGGACGTCTCCGGGGTCGCCGACGCGGGCGTCGCCGACCCCGTCGCGGGGCTGCTGTGGGCGGCTCCGGGGCGGCGTCCGCGCCATGTGGTCGTCGCAGGCGAGATCGTCGTGCGGGACGGGCGCCTCGTGCGCGCGGAGGAGCGCGAGATCGTCTCCGCCCTGGCGGCGCGCGTCGGGCGCTGAGCCGGCGTCGGATGGGCGCTGAGACGCCGTCAGACGTCGAGCACGAGGCGGTCGCACGCCGCCCGGGAGACGCACACCATCATGACGGGGCTCGTCTCGCGCTCGTGAGGCGTGAGCACCCGGTCGCGATGGTCGACCTCGCCCTCCACGACGACCGTCTCGCACGTACCGCACGTCCCCTCGCGGCACGACGACACCGCGAGGACGCCGTGTCCCTCCAACACCTCGAGGATGGAACGGTCCGGCGGGACCTCCAGCACCTCTCCCGTGGAGAGCAGCTCGACCTCGAACGGCTCGGCCCGCACGGGCTCGGCGAGCTCGCCCGCGACGAACGGCTCGACGTGGAGCCGCGTGGCGGGGCCCGCGGCGGAGGCGAGCGCGTCGAGCAGACGTGCGGGGCCGCACGCCCAGACGGGGGATGCGCCGGCGTCCGCGACGACGGCGGCGACGTCGAGTCGCCCGCCCTCGTCGGAGACGTGCAGACGCACGCGGTCGCCGTGCCTGCGGAGCTCGTCGGCGAACGGCAGCGCCGTGCGCGTGCGCACCGCGTAGTCGAGCGACCAGTCCACGCCGGCGGCTGCGGCGGAGCGGACCATCGGGAGGATGGGGGTGATGCCGATCCCGCCGGCGACGAAGACGACGCGCCCGCGGGCGTCCTCCGGGAAGGAGAAGGTCGAGCGGGGTCCCCTGGCGCGCACGACCTCGCCTTCGGCGAGTGCGTGCGCGGCGAGGGATCCGCCGCGGCCGGCGTCGTCGCGCAGCACGGCGACGCGCCACGTCGTCGTGTCCGACGGATCCGAGCACAGCGAGTACGGACGTTCGAGCCCCGGGCCGAGGACGAGATCGATGTGGCTCCCCGGCGTCCACCGCGGCAGCGGGCGGCCGTTCGACGGCGCGAGGTCGATCGCCACGATGCCGTCGGCGATCTCTGCCCGGCCGCGCACCACGAGCTCGCGCTCGACGTCGCTGAAGAAGCTCATGACCCGCTCCCATCGTGGGCGCGCACACCGCGGCCGAGGCGCTCCTTGACGACGAGCATGCGGTACGGCGCGCCGTCGTGGCTGCCCCAGCGGTGCGGAACCCCTCCCGGGATGTAGAGCGACTCGTCGGCGCGGAGCGTGATGACGCCCTCGGGGCCGAGGTCGACGTCGACCTCGCCCACGATCACCGTCGCGAACTCCGCCTCCGCGTGCCGGTAGTGATCGCCCTCGACCGGGCGCGCGCCGCGCACGTCGATGGGGGTGAACGGCGTGTCGCCGTGCACGAGGATGCGGGCCTCGTTGCGTCCATAGGTGCCGGCCTGCGGGGAGGTCCCGGTGAGCTGCACGCCGGGCGCCTCGACGTCGAGCGGCGTGCCGGAAAGCAGCTCGATCTGGCTCGAGCCGAGCGCATGCGCGATGCGTCCGAGCGAGTCGAAGCTCGGCCGCGCGAGCCCGCGCTCCAGCTGGCTCACGAAGGGGTGCGACAGCCGTGCGCTCTCGGCGAGCTGGACGATCGTCATGCCCAAGAGCTTCCTCCGCGCGCGGATGCTCGCCCCCAGCCGCTCGGCCTCGTCGCTGTCCATCCCGCTCCGTCCTGATCGAAACCGGTCCGTCACACCCGTGAAACGTCCGAATCGTACCGTCCTAGATGTTGATCACATCAACATTCGGATTCTCGCACAGGTGGAGAGCATGGACACGACGACACCCTCCGCGCTCCGCGGCGCGACGCTCGCCGACGGCCGGATCGTCGACGTCGACCTCGCCGACGGGAACGTCGCCGCGGTGCGCGCCGCGGCCCCCGACCCCGTCGGCGCCGACGAGCTCGACCTGCGCGGCCACCTCCTCCTGGGGGCGGCGGCCGATCCGCACGCACACCTCGACAAGGCGCTGTCGTGGGACGCCATCCGGCCGCCGTCGGGCGATCTCCGCACCGCGATCGCCGCATGGCGCGCGTACGTCGCCGTCATCGACAGCGCCGAGATCGAGCAGCGCGCGCTGCGCGCCGTCGAGGAGTACCTCGCGAACGGCACCACGGCCATCCGCACGCATGCCGACGTCCCGGCCGAGGGCGACCCCGTCCGCGCCGTCGCGGCGCTCTCGCGGGTGCGCGACCGGTTCGCCGGCCGCGTCGACATCGAGATCGTCGCCCTCGCGGGCCCGGACACCTCGGACGACCGCGTCCGCGCGGCGCTCGACGCGGGCGCCGACCTCGTGGGCGGGGCTCCGCATCTCGCCGACGACGAGCTCGCCGACCTCCACCGTCTGCTGGACATCGCCGAGGAGCGCGGCGTCGGGGTCGACCTCCACGTCGACGAGGACCTGCACAGGGGAGCCACCCTGGGCGCCTATGCGGCGCGCACGCGCGAGTGGACCGTCGTGCGCTCGGCCGGCCACTGCGTGCGGCTCTCCACGATGCCGAGGCAGCGGTTCGACGACGTGGCCGCGGCCGTCGCCGAGGCGGGGATCGGCGTCATCGCCAACCCCATGACGAACCTGTGGCTGCAGGGCTGGGACGACCCCGTCGGCATGCCGCGCGGCATCGCCCCGCTCGACCGCCTGCGCGAGGCGGGCGTGCGCACGGCCGCGGGCGGCGACAACGTGCGCGATCCCTTCAATCCGCTCGGGCGCGCCGACGCCTTCGAGACCGCCATGCTGCTCGTCGTCGCGGGCCATCTCGCGATCGACGAGGCATGGCTTGCCGTGAGCGCGGGGGCGCGCGCCGTCCTCGGACGCCCTGCTGCGGCACCCGTGCGCGGCGCCGAGGCCTCGCTGCTCGCCGTCCGCGCGGCGACCCTGCCCGAGGCGATCGCGACAGCGCCCGCCGATCGGATCGTCCTCTCCCATGGGCGCGTCGTCGCCCGCACGACCACGACGCGCTGGGTCGATACGGCCCGCGGCAAGGAGCTGATCGCATGACCACCGGCACTCTTGAGAGCACGGCGCTCGTCGACTTCCGCGGCGTCGGCATGACGTACGCGAGCGGCACGACCGCCCTGGAGGACGTCGACCTGACCGTCGGCCGCGGCGAGTTCGTCACGGTCGTCGGGCCGTCCGGATGCGGCAAGTCGACGCTGCTGCGCATCGCCGCGGGGCTCGAGCACCAGACGGCGGGGGAGTGCGAGACGCGCACCTCGCGCGTGGGCTTCGTCTTCCAGGACGCGACGCTCCTGCCGTGGCGCACGGTGCAGAGCAACGTCGAGCTGCTCGCGGAGCTGAACGGGCTGCCGGCGGCGGAGCGACGCGCCGCGGCCCGGGAGGCGATCGAGCTCGTCGGCCTGACGGGGTTCGAGTCGTCGCTGCCGCGGCAGCTGTCCGGCGGGATGAGGATGCGGACCTCGCTCGCCCGCTCGCTCACCCTCGACCCCGACCTGTTCCTCTTCGACGAGCCGTTCGGCGCCCTCGACGAGATCACGAGGCAGCGCCTCAACGACGAGCTCCTGCGCCTGTTCGCGGAGCGCGGATTCGGCGGGCTCTTCATCACGCACTCGGTCGCGGAGGCGGTCTACCTCTCGACCAGGGTCGTCGTCATGTCGGGGCGGCCCGGCCGCATCGTCGACGTCGTCGACGTGCCGTTCGACATGCCCCGCGACCCCGACATCCGCTACACCCCCGAGTTCGGCGCCCTGGTGGGGCGCGTCTCGCACGCGCTCAAGGAGGCCCACGCATGACCGCGCAGACGACCATCGCGCCGCCCACGACGGCGGCACCGCGGACGAGGAGGGCCCCGTCGCGTCTCGGAGCGGTGTGGCCGCCGCTCGCCGTGTTCGCCGTCATCCTCGCGGTCTGGACGGCGGCCAGCGCCCTCCTCGGCGACCAGAGCTTCCTGCTGCCCGCGCCGCATCGCATCTTCACGGAGGGCCTGCTCGATCCGATCGTGCTCCCCGAGATCCTGGAGGCGCTGGGACAGACCGTGCTCGTCGCGCTCATCGGGCTCTCGATCGCGATCGTGCTCGGCGTCGGATGGGCCGTCGTCATGCTGCAGGCGAAGTGGGCGGAGCGCTCCCTCTACCCGTACGCCGTCATCCTCCAGTGCATCCCGATCCTCGCGCTCGTGCCCCTCATCGGGTTCTGGTTCGGGTACGGCCTGCCCGCGCGCGTCATCGTCTGCGTGCTCATCTCGCTCTTCCCGCTCGTGTCGAACACGCTGTTCGGCCTCCAGTCGGCCGATCGTTCGCAGCGCGAGCTCTTCCAGCTGCAGCGCGCCGGCCGGTGGACGACGCTCTGGAAGCTGCAGCTGCCGGCGGCGCTGCCCGCCATGTTCGTCGGCCTGCGCACGTCGGCCGGCCTCTCGATCGTCGGCGCGATCGTCGGCGACTACTTCTTCCGACGCGGCGCGCCGGGCCTCGGATCGCTCATGAGCACGTACACCTCGCGTCTGCTCGCCCCCGAGCTCTACGCCTCCGTCGTCGTCGCCGCGCTCCTCGGCGTCGCGATCTTCGTCGGCTTCGGCCTCCTCTCCCGACTCGTCGTCGGCCGCTGGTACGACGACGCCACCGGCTGACCCCCTCCCGCACCCTCCAGAGAAGAGCGAACATGTCCACAGCCATCCGCCGCCGCGCGCTCGCCGCGGCCTCCCTCGCCGGCGTCTCGGTGCTCGCGCTCGCCGCCTGCTCCCCCGGGGCGGAGCCGGCGGCCGATGCCGCCGCCGACCTCGAGATCGGCTCCGTCGACCTCTCGGGCGTCTGCCCCGCGACGGTCGTCGTCCAGACCGACTGGAACCCCGAGGCCGAGCACGGCCACCTGTACGAGATGTTCGGCGACGACTACACGATCGACGCCGACGCGAAGTCGGTGGCGGGCCCCCTCTACGCCTCGGGGGAGTACACCGGCGTGAGCCTCGAGGTGCGCTCGGGCGGACCCGCCGTCGGCTACAGCACGGTGCAGTCGCTCATGTACCAGGACGAGGCGATCACGCTCGGGTACGTGCACTCCGACGCCGCCATCTCGAGCTCCGCGACGACGCCCGTCGTCGGCGTCATGGCGCAGCTCGACGTCAACCCGCAGATGGTCATGTGGGATCCCGCGACGTACCCCGACGTCGACGACATCCCGAGCCTCGTGGCCGCGCTCGAGGAGTCCGGCGGCGTGTGGCGCTACTTCGGCGGTGCCGCCTACATGGAGTACCTCATCGCCGCGGGGATCGTCCCGGAGGAGATCACCGACGGCGGGTACGACGGCACGCCGGCCTCGTTCGTCGCCGACGGCGGCGTCTCGGCCCAGCAGGGCTTCGCCTCCGCCGAGCCGTACATCTACGAGAACGAGGTCGCGGAGTGGGACGCGCCGGTCGCGAACGCGCTCATCGCGTCGACCGGATGGGACATCTACGGGTCGGCGCTGTCGGTGCGCGCCGACCGCCTCGACGAGCTCTCCCCCTGCCTCGAGGAGCTCGTGCCCGTCCTGCAGCAGGCCGAGGTCGACTTCTTCTCCGCGCCGGAGGAGGCCATCGACCTCGTCCTCGAGCTCGTCGACGTGTACGACAACGGGTGGACCTACTCGCAGGGCGTGGCCGACTACGCCGTGGAGACGCTCATCGCCGACGGCATCGTGTCGAACGGCGACAACGCGTACATCGGCGACTTCGACCCCGAGCGCGTCGAGGACTTCTTCGGCATCGGCGTCGAGCTCTTCCGCGAGATCGCGGCCGACGTCGATCCCGACCTGCAGGCGGAGGACATCTACACGAACGAGTTCCTCGACTCCTCGATCGGCCTCTGACGACGCCGGTGCGGGGGCGCGTGCCCCCGCACCACCCCCTCGAAAGGACCCGCCATGGCCGAACCGGCCCTCATCTCCGCCCTGCACGAGCGCCTCTCCGCGCTGCTCGGACCCCGCGGCGTCTCCGCCGACGCGCGCATGCTCGAACGCGCCTCCGTCGACGGCGCGCGCATGTCGCCCGTGCTCAGCGAGCTGCTGCCGCTCGGCGTCGCGCAGCTCGTCGCGTACCCCTCCAACGCCGATCAGGCGGCCGCCGCGATCGCCGCGGCCGTCGAGCTCGGGGTCCCCGTGACGCCCCGGGGCAAGGGCACCGGCAACTACGGCCAGGCCATCCCGCACGCGGGCGGACTCGTGCTCGACCTCTCGCGGGCCCGCAGGATCGTCGAGGTGGGCGGCGGATGGATCACGGCCGAGGCCGGCGCGACGATGCTCGCCCTCGAGCAGGCGGCGCAGGCGACGGGCCAGGAGCTGTGGATGTACCCCTCGACGATGAACTCGTCGATCGGGGGCTTCCTCGCCGGCGGCTCGGGCGGCACGGGGACCATCGCGCACGGCGCCAACCACATGGGCTTCGTCGTCGCGCTCGACGTCGTCCACGCCGATGGGACGGGCATCCGGCGCGTGGAAGGCGAGGAGGCGCAGCGCTACGTGCACAACTACGGCACCGCCGGCATCATCGTGCGCGCCACCGTGCGCCTCGACCCCCTCGTCGACTGGCGTGCACTGTACGCGTCCTTCCCGTCCTTCGGCGGCGCTCTGAGCGTCATCCGCGAGATCGGACGCCTCGATCCCTCGCCGCGACTCGTGTCGGCGGACCCGCCGGAGATCTCCGCCGCGCTGCCGGAGGACCCCGCCGTCCCCGTCGGGCGGGCGAGCCTGCGGGCCATCCTCGCGCCAGACGCCGTGGCGGCGGCGACGGAGCTCATCGTCGCCGCCGGCGGCCGCGTCGAAGAGGTGCGCACGGGACCGCAGGCCTCGGCACGGCTGTCGACCCTGAGCTACAACCACCCGATCGAGTGGCTGCAGAAGACCCGGCCCGGGTACTACTACCACCTCGAGGTGGGCGGCGACGTCCTCGCCGACGACATCGAGCTCGTGCAGGGCACGATCGGCGACGGCCGCCTGCACATCGAGGCGGGGCACACCGTGCCGATCGGGATGCTCGCCGCCCCCTACCGCGGCCCGGAGGAGGTCGAGGCCGCCATCGCGCGGCTCGAGGCCATCGGCGTCGGCGTGCACAATCCGCACCAGTGGAACGTCGACTTCGAGCTCGCCCGCACGGTCGAGCTCGCCCGCACCACCGACCCTGGCGGCCTGCTCAACCCCGGCAAGCTCAACGCCGACTACGCAGGGCCGGTGAAGGGGTCCATCCGATGATCCGCCCCTTCACGCTGACGGGTGCGCTCCTCCTGCCGGTCACGGCCGAGCCCTTCGCCGGCTGGATGGCCGTCGGCGCCGACGGGCGCATCGCCGGCCTCGGCGAGGGCGAGCCGGCCGTCGTACTCGGCGATCGCGTCGACGTGTCGGGCTGCCTCGTCGCGCCAGGGTTCGTCTCGGCGCACAGCCACCTCTTCACGGCGGGCATGCGCGGCATGACGCCCGACAGCACGCTGTACCCGTGGGTCGCCGCGCAGACCGACTTCATGGCCGGCGCCGACGAGGACGACGTGTACTGGGCGACGCTGCACGGCGCGATCGACGCGATGAGGGCGGGCGTCACGAGCGCCTACAACTTCCTGTCGGCGCCGTTCGTGACGAGATACGACCCCGGCAGCGACTCCCGCACGCTGCTCGCGCACCGCGGCCGCGCGTTCACGCACCGCCAGATCGCCGCGGCGCGCGACGCCGGGCTTCGCATGCAGAACGCGATGCGGCTCGATCCGATCCTCGTCGACCGGGCCGAGAGCGACGCCGCGTTCGACGCCGCGGTCGCGTACCTCGACTCGGAGGTGCCCGACGACCTGTCGCTCGGGGCATCCGTCTTCGGCGCCGTGCAGTGGGCGGAGCACGCCGTGCAGGCCGAGGTCGAGGTCTCGGCCATGGACAGGCACGGGATCGGCAACCAGGCGCACCTGCTCGAGACGGCCGAGGCCCTCCACCAGCAGCGCGCGAAGCTCGACTGGTATCGAGACGCGGGCGCCCTGCGCCCCGGATTCCTCGCAGGGCACTTCATCCATCCCGACGACGCGATCGTCGACCTGCTCGCCGATGCGGGAGCGGGCATGGTCTGGCAGCCGATGTCGAACGGCCGCCTCGGGTCGGGGATCGCCGACATCCCCGCCTATCTCGCCCGAGGGATGAGCGTGGGGATGGGCGTCGACGACCAGTCGTGCACCGACCTCATCGACCCGTTCGAGAACATGCGCACGGGTCTCGGCATGCAGCGCGCCGCCGCACGGGACGCCGCCGTGCTGAGCGCCCGCGACGTCCTGCGGCTGCACACCCTCGGCGGCGCCGAGGCGATGGGCGTCGCCGGGCGCGTCGGCAGCCTCGACGTGGGCAAGCACGCCGACTTCCTCGTCGTCGACCCCGCGCGTCCCGACACGGGGCCGGTGTGGGATGCGACGGCGCACTACGTGCTCGCATGCGGCCAGCAGAACGTCGCCGCCGTGTACTCGGGCGGCGTGCGCGTCGCGGCCGACGGCCGGTCGCTGCATCCGCTCGCGGGCGATGCCGCCGCCGCGCTGCACGAGCGCTCCGTGCGGCTCGGCACCGCCATCGGCCTGCCGGCCCCCGCCATCCGCCCCGCCGACGAAAGGCCCAGACTCCCGTGACCAGACTCCTCTCCGACCTCCCCCAGCCGCGCGCCATGGCCGCGCTCTCGGAGGACTCGATCATCGTCCAGCCGGTCGGCGCGATCGAGCAGCACGGGCCGCACCTGCCGCTGAGCACCGACCTCGTCATCCCCGAGGCGATCGCGTCGGCGGCGGTCGAGCGCGCCGTCGCGGCAGGGGTCGACGCGTGGCTCCTGCCGCCCCTCGCGGTGAGCAAGAGCGACGAGCACCACTGGGCCCCCGGGAGCCTGTGGCTGGAGGCTTCGACCCTGTGGGACACCCTCGTCGACCTCGGACGGTCGGTCGCCGCGACGCCGGCGAAGACGCTCGTGTTCGTCAACGGCCACGGCGGCAACACGGCGCTCCTGCAGGTCGTGAACCGCGAGATCCGGCGCCGCTTCGGGCTGCGCACGTTCAGCATGGGCTCCGGCATCCAGCGCGCGGGCGACGGACGCGAGGGACCGGACGAACTCGGGATGGGCATCCACGCGGGGCACTCGGAGACGAGCGTCATGCTCGCCCTTCGCCCCGACCTCGTCGACATGGCGGCGGCCGTGCGCAGCGTCCCCTCCCACATCGCCGGGTTCCGCACGATCGGGTTCAACGCCTTCCCCGTCAGCTTCGGGTGGACGTCCGACGACTTCGGCCCGAGCGGCGTCATCGGCGACGCGACGGGGGCGACGGCGGAGTATGGGGCGCGACTCGTGGAGGAGGGGACCGCGTTCGTCGCCGAGGCGCTCGGCGAGATCTCCCGCTTCCGGCACACGGCATGAGCGGCGCTCCCGGCAACGTGCCGCCGGCCGGCATCGGCCGCCCCGTGCAGGACGGCACCGCTCCGGCCGATCCCCTCGCGCTGCTGCGCGACTGGCTGCCTGCCGACGACGACCCGGCGCGACCGCTCGCCGTGCTCGCCACCGTCGACGCCCACGGCGCGCCAGACGCGCGCACCGTGCTCGTCTCGGGGCTGCTCGCGGAGGGTCCGACGTTCCACACCGACATCCGCAGCAGGAAGGCCCTGCAGCTCGCCGCGCATCCCGAGGCGGTGCTCGTCGTCCGCTGGGAGGCGGAGGCGCGGCAGGTCGTCGTCCGGGGGAGCGCCGAGCGGACCGGCCGCGCGGAGGAGTCCGTCGCGTTCGCGCGCCGCGTGCCGTACCTCCGGCGTCTCGCGCGGCTCAACGACGACGCGTTCGCGGCGCTGCCCCGGGCGCAGCGGCAGCGCAGGTGGTCGGCGTCCGCGCAGGACGACCCGACGCCCCCGGCGACGTGGGCGGGATACGTGCTGCGGCCATCCGAGCTCGCATTCTGGGAGGGGGCCGCGGACGCGGCGAGCCGGCGCGTCCGGTACACGCGATCGGATCGCGGATGGTCGGCCAGGTACGAGGCGGGATGACCCTGCGCGCGACACGCTCGCGGGCATCCGGGCGTGCGCGTCGCGTTCCCCTACCGTGGAACCCATGGGCGGGCAGATGCTGGGCGGCGGCGTGATCGTCGCCGTCGCCGTGCTCCTCTGGATCGTCTACCTGCTGCCGACCTGGCAGAGCCGGATGCGGTACGACGCCGCCGAGCGCAACGCCGTTCGCCTGAACCAGGCCCTCCGCGTGCTCGCGGAGACGAGCGAGACGCCCGACGAGATCCGGCTCGAGCTCAGCGCCCGGGAGGCGCGGGCGCAGCAGCGGCTCGTGAAGCGCCTGCGCGCCGAGGACGCACGCCTGCAGGCCGAGTACGAGAAGCTCGAGGTCGACCGCAAGCGCCTCGAGGTGCAGGCGCAGGTCGACCGCACACGCGCGGAGACGGAGCTGGCGCTCGAGAACCGGCGACGCGAGCTCGTCGCGGAGGCGGAGCGCCGTCGCCGGGAGATCGAGGCGGCTCGCAACGCGCCGGAGGTCGTCCGCGTGCGGCAGGCGCGTGCTCGCCGTGCGGTCCGCCTCATCGCCACGCTCGTCGTCGCCGCGGGGCTCGCCTTCACGGGCTTCGGCAGCTGGGCGCTCATGTCGGGCGGCAGCGGATGGCTGCTCGCCGGCGGCATCGCGGCGCTCGCCGTGGGCGTGCGCACGCTGCAGCGGATGGCGACGGTCGCCCGGCGTGCGCGTCGTCGCGTCGTCCGCGCGGCCGAGCCTGCGCGGGTCGTCCTCCCGCCGGTGCGCGAGCGCCGCGAGGCGCCCGCGCTCCTGAACCCCGAGGACCGCGGATGGAAGCCGCGCACCCTGCCCGCGCCGCTCACGACGGTGGCGGGCTCCCGCGCAGCCGTCGCGCTCGACGGCGCGGCCGCGCAGGAGGCCCTGCGTCAGGCAGCGCGCGAGGAGGCCATCCGCGAGGAGGCCGCGCGCCGCGCGCCGGTGCCGATCACGACGGCGCGTCCCGCCGCCGCTGCCTCCGCGTTCGCGGGCATGGGATACATCGACGACGCCGAGATCGAGGACCACGTCCGTCGTCTGCTCGCGCGTCGCGCGGCCGGCTGACCGAGGATGTCCGTTCTCGCACGGACGAGGCGGAACGGCATCTAGGGTGGGGCCATCCCGCCCGTTCGAAGGAGAACCATGACCCCGTTGCCGCGTATCGTCCTCACCGGCGACTCGATCACCGACGCCGGACGGGACCGTTCAGATCGGAGCTCGCTGGGCACGGGGTATGCAGCGCTCGTCGCCGACGCGCTCGCGGGAGAGGCGGAGGTCGTGAACAGGGGGGTCTCGGGCGACAGGGCGGTCGACCTGGAGGCGCGGTGGGCGGACGACGTCGACGCCCTCGAGCCCGCGGTGCTCTCGGTGTACGTGGGCGTCAACGACACGTGGCGGCGTTTCGACCGGGGAGATGCGACCTCCGCGGAGGACTTCGAGGCGACGTACCGCCGACTGCTGTCGTCGGATGCGGCGCGGAGCGCGCGGCTCGTGCTCGTCGAGCCCTTCCTGCTGCCCGTGCGCGCGGAGCAGGAGGAGTGGCGGGGCGACCTCGACGCCAAGCGCGACGTCGTCGCGAGGCTCGCGGGGGAGGAGGGTGCCGCATTCGTCCCGCTGCAGGCCATCCTCTCGGCGGAGGCAGCGGCCGTCGGGCCGGCGGCGCTCGCCGCGGACGGCGTCCACCCGACGCCCGCCGGCGCGGCGCTCATCGCGCGGGCCTGGCTCGAGGCATACCGACGCGCCGGGTGACCGGCCGATTCGGATGGCGAAGCGAGGTCTGGTAACGTATCTCGGGTTGCAAGGGCCCATGGCGCAGTTGGTAGCGCGCTTCGTTCGCAATGAAGAGGTCGGGGGTTCGAATCCCCCTGGGTCCACACTGTGTTGAGACAGTGCGGAAGGCCCCGTCCATCGGACGGGGCCTTTCTCGTACCCGGGCGGAGCGGCGCGGGGTGCGGATGCCCGTCATGCGCCGCGGTGCGGGCGCTGCCTCTCGATGCGCGGGGCGCTCAGCGGTGCGTGTGGTGCAGAGCGGTGCGTGGCGTGCTCAGCGGTGCGCGCGGTGCACGGTGCGTGGCGTGCGCAGCGGTGCGCGTGGCGGTCGGGGCGGTCGGCGGCATCCGGTGCGTGTGGTGCAGAGCGGTGCGCGTGGTGCAGAGCGGTGCGTGTGTGCGGTGCACTGGCGTGCGTGTTGGGCATCGTCGTGCGTGTCGTGGACCGGTGCGGGTCGCAGGCGCGGTGGGGTTGGTGGGGTGCGACACGCCCGGGGGTGGGT
>NZ_BAABKO010000006.1:0-294475 GCF_039543865.1 Microbacterium gilvum
CCCCGAACGGCACCGGCGCGCCCTGGACCGGAGAGGAACCCGGGTGCGGGCTCTCGACGACGGGCTGGCGGAGTTCATCCTGACCGATGAGGCCGCGAAGATCACCGCCATCCACGACCGCCTCACCGCGATCGCGAAACCCATCGCCGCCGAAGAGAAGCGACTCGCCGCCGAAGAGAAGAAGCGGACGGCTCAGGACGAGCAGCGGCGCGCCACTGCCGGTACCGCTGTGGGTGCGGGAGGGGCTGCGGGTGCCGGTGGAGCCGCGACGGCCGCAACGGGCGGCCCTGTCCGCCGGAACGCGTTCGGGATGCGGGTCAACGGTGACGGTGTCGCGGTCGACGCGAACGGGTACGCCACCCGCCCCACGACAGGCGCCAACGTCCACGGCCCCGACAGCACCGGCAGCTCCGACGCCCTTGGCCCCGCGGATGGCCCGCGCAACGGTGCCCGGCGGACCGTCCGGTCCACCCTCCCGGGATGCTCGATGATCCGGGAGCACGTCGAGGTGTTCCACGACGGCACCTGGTACCCCCACGACCCCGCCCTCCCCCTCCGCCCCACCGAGGAGCAGGTCGCCGCCGCGGTGGAGCGGGGGCGGGATGCCCGCACGAGGGATCAGATCCGCGCGGACCTCGCCACCGACCTCCTCCTCACCGGCGCCCCCACGACCCACACGATCGACGGGTCGACGGAGAAGGCCGCCGCGATCCGCGGCACCGTGGCGGTCACGATCGCCGCGACCACCCTCGCCGGCCTCGACGACCACCCCGCCCTCCTCGCCGGATACGGACCCCTCCCCCCGGATGTCGCCCGCCGTTTCGCGCAAGACGCCCCCGGATGGGAGCGCCTCTTCCAGGACCCCGACACCGGTGCCCTCCACACCGTCGACCACTACACCCCGACCGCGGCGATCCGGCGGCTGATCGAGCTGCGCGACGGGACCTGCCGTGTCCCCGGCTGCCCGCAGCCCGCGTCACGGTGCGAGAAAGACCACACCCGGGAATGGGAACGAGGCGGCCCCACCTGCGCCGGAAACCTCTCCGCCCTCTGCACGGCGCACCACCAGGTCCGACACCACACCCCCTGGCGCATCCGACAACCCCAACCCGGCGTCATCGTCTGGACCAGCCCCCTCGGACACGACTACCCCACGCAACCGCCCCCGCAAACCGCGCACACCGCGATGCATGCACCCGACCCACCCGACCCGCGCATACCGGAGTGGGAATACGCGCCCGTCACCCAGGCCGACCTCGACGACCAGTGGCGACACGAATGGGAGAACGGCCTCACCGACCAGGCCCCACCCGGATGGCACCCCGACCCCGGCCCTCGGCCATGGCAGGACGACCGAGACGTGCGCGCATTCTGACCACCCGACGACGACCTCGACCCCGGGAGCGACCCGACACGGGCACCGACGCCGAGGGTGCCCCCGTCACCCCTGACCGCCTCTGATTGACTGGAGGGCATGACGAGCCTCGTCCCCGGTCTCTTCGGCTTCGCGATCGTCGGCGTCGTCATGGCATTGCTGATCGGCCCGTCGCGTCGGGGCGACCTCGAGAGGAACGGCCGCATCGGCATCCGCACGAGGCACACCCTCGCCTCCGACGCCGCATGGGAAGCCGGGCACCGCGCGGCGGTGCCGGGGATGATCGGCACCCTCGCCTGCTGCGGCACAGCGGTGCTCGTCGGCGTCGTCCTCCTCATCGCGTTCGGCGACCGGCTGTCCGACCTCGCCGCGCTCGCGGTCGTGCTCGGCGGGTACGGTGCGGTCCTCCTCAGCGCCGTCCCGACCGTCCGAGCGGCGAACCGGGCCGCCCGCGCAGCGGGCTGACGCCGGCTCACCCGTACGGCGGGATGATCCCGCTCGGCGAGCTGAGCCGCTCACCCGTGCTCGACCGCGCCCTCCGCCTCCTCCAGCCGCGTGAACGTGCCGACCGGCTCGGCGTGCCCGTCGAACGCGACGAAGCGGCCATCCGGCCCCTTCTCCACGAACCCGAGGAACTCTCCGTCGCGGTTCCCGACGTGCAGACCCGACTGAACCCGGCTCCAGGTGGTGTGCGTGACGTCGTCGGCGATGGTCATGGGGTGTCTCCTCGATGCTGCGGTGCGCGATCCTGCGCCGCTCCGTCGCGGACGCGTGCCATCGCACCCCACAGAACCTAGGGCGCCCCGCGCCACCTCGCGACACCCTTGCCGCGATGCTCCCCGGATGGTACGCAAGGGTGATGCTGCGGCTCCTCCTGCTCCGACACGCGAAGTCCGACTGGCCGCAGGGCGTCGACGACGCCGACCGGCCGCTCGCCGCCCGCGGCGAACGCGACGCGCGAGTCGTCGGAGAAGCGATCCTCGCCCGCGCGCTCACGCCGGATGCCGCGCTCGTCTCCCCCGCCCGCCGGACCCGCGAGACCTGGAGCCTCGCGAGTGCCGTGTGGCCTGCCGCGCCGGAGCCGTCCATCGTCGACGACGTCTACCTCGCCTCATCGCGTCGCCTGCTCCAGGTCGTCCGCGAGAACGGCGGCTCGGCCCGCATCCTCCTCCTCGTCGGCCACAACCCGGGCATCCACGATCTCGTCGACACCCTCGCCGCGCCCGGCCAGCGTGCCCTGGTGCCCCTCGACTTCCCGACCGCGACCCTCGCCGTCCTCGACGCACCCGTCGACCACTGGGCCGACCTCGCACCGCAGACCGCGACCGTGAGGGCCGTGACCCGCCG
Organism: Microbacterium gilvum; assembly: GCF_039543865.1. Classification (NCBI taxonomy): domain Bacteria; kingdom Bacillati; phylum Actinomycetota; class Actinomycetes; order Micrococcales; family Microbacteriaceae; genus Microbacterium; species Microbacterium gilvum. The sequence goes on from NZ_BAABKO010000006.1 coordinate 2,723, forward strand.
CGGCGCCTGACGATCGCCGCGGCCGTGAACCGTCAGCGCACGACGCGCAGATTCTCCGACGCCCACGTGCCGAGCTGCGCGAGCACCGGAACGAGCGCCTCTCCGGCCGGCGTCAGCGCGTAGTCCACCGAGACGGGCGGCCCCGCGTGCACCTCGCGCGACACCAGGTCGACCCCCGCGAGCTCCGACAGGCGGTCGGACAGCACCGCGTCGCTGATCCCCGTCACCGCGCGGCGCAGCGCCACGAACGACAGCGCCCCGCCGCTCAGAGCGTCGATGATCATCCCGTTCCATCGCTTGCCGAGCACCGAGAACGCGAGCGAGATCGCGGCGTCGCACGCCGGTCCGCCATGCTCGATCTCCGCCACGACCCCATCCTACCTGTGCTACTGTCCCGATAGCCGCTCTCTTTTTCAGAGTGACTCATCGAACCTGACAGGAGACCCATGACCCTCTTCCGCCTGGATGCGAGCATCCTCCCCGCGACCTCCGCCAGCCGCGCGCTCGGCGACCTCGTCGAGGCCGAGTGGACCGCCGTCCATCCCGCCGATGCCATCGTGCGCCGCGACCTCGCCGCAGAGCCCGTCCCCGCGACCACGTGGCAGAACGCCGTCACGGCGGGCTTCGTGCCCGAGGGCGACCGCACCGACGGCCACCGAGCCGCGCAGGCCCTTGCCGCGACGTTCGCCGACGAGCTCGTCGACGCCGACGCCCTCCTCTTCACTGTGCCGCTCTACAACTACGGCGTCTCGCAGCACTTCAAGACGTGGTTCGACGTGGCCTACACCGACCCGCGCATCGACCCGCAGGGCACCGCGCTGCAGGGCAAGCCCGCCACCCTCGTCACGGTGCTCGGCGGCAACTACGCCCCCGGCACCCCGAAGGACGGATGGGACCACTCGACCGCGTGGCTCCGCCGCGTCCTCGAGGATGTCTGGGGCCTCGACCTCCGCGTCGTCGAGCGCCCGTTCACGCTCGTCGGCGTGAACCCGGCGCTCGACGCCTTCGCCGACGTCGCCGCCGATCTCCGCCGGACGGCCGAGGACGCGGCGCGCACGGCGGGCCGCGAACTCGCCGAGTCGCTCCAGGCGGCCTGACGGCACGAGGGGGCGGGGCGCCCGCCCCCTCGGATCGTCCGCGCGACGCGGACCGCGCACATCACGATGGCGACGATCGGATGATCTCGAGTGCGAGCGCCGTAGCGGGGGAGGATGGCCGCCGGGCCACGACCGAGACGACCCACGCGGGCGCGTCGACGGGGAGCGCGAGCGTCGCGAGCTCGCGTGCCTCGGGCTTGGCCGCCACGTGCGCGGGCACGATCGCGACGCCCAGCCCCCGGCGCACGAGGTCGATGAGCGCGTGCACGTCGTTCACGGCGCACCGCACGCTGCGCTCGACGCCGCGCGCCCCGCAGAGCGCGTCGTTGAGCGATCGGATGGCCCACGACTCCGGGAAGTCGACGAAGTCCGCGCCGTCGAGCGCGCCCCATCCGACCTCGTGCCCCTGAGCGAGCGGATGGCCGTGCGGTGCGAGCAGCACGAGCGGGAGCCTGCCCAGCTCGACGGCGTGCAGTGCGCCCGCGTGCTCCGTCGCGGCGACGAAGGCGAGATCGAGCTCGTCGTCGCGCGTGCGCGTCACGAGCTCGTGCGAGCCCGCCTGCGTGAACTCGAGGTCGACGAGCGGATGGCGCCGATGCACCTGCTCGAGCAGACCGTGCACGTCGACCACGCCCAGGCACTGCTCCGTGCCGATCCGCAACCTCCCGGTGAGCTCCGCGCTCGCGCGCGTCACGGCGTCGCGCGCCGACGCCGCCTGCGCCAGCATCGTCCGCGCGTGGGGGAGGAGCGCCCGCCCGGACGCCGTCGCCTCCACGCTGCGTGTCGACCGCGTGAAGAGCGCGGTGCCGAGCTCCTCCTCCAGTCCGCGGATGGCGGCCGACAGTCCCGACTGGGAGATGCCGCACACGGCCGCCGCGCGCGTGAACTGCCGCTCGTCCGCGAGGGCGACGAGGTACTCCATCTGCCGCAGATCCATTCACCACTCCCGCTTCTGAAGCTCATGAGCGCCAGTTGTTGGATTTCTGCCGGCGCGCTCCCTATCGTAGGAGCGCGCCGGCGACGCCGCCGGCCGGAGAGGACACCATGAAGACCGTCGCCCTGGGCACCCTCCAGGCTCCTGCCGTCGTCGCAGGCCTCATGCGCATCGCCGACAAGAGCGACGCCGAGATCCGCGAGCTCGTCGACACCGCCCGCGGCGCGGGCATCGACTTCTTCGACCACGCCGACATCTACGGCGGCGAGCTGCACCGCTGCGAGCAGCGCTTCGCCGAGGCCCTGCGCCTCACGCCGTCGGAGCGCGCGGAGCTCACCATCCAGACGAAGTGCGGCATCGTGCCAGGCGCGGACGGCCCCCACTTCGACTTCTCCTACGCCCACATCGTCGAATCGGTCGAGGGCTCGCTCCGCGCGCTCGACACCGACTACATCGACGTGCTCCTCCTGCACCGCCCCGACGCGCTCGTCGAGCCCGACGAGGTCGCCCGAGCGTTCGACGAGCTCGAGACCGCTGGCAAGGTGCGCGCCTTCGGCGTCTCGAACCACACCCCGCGTCAGATCGACCTGCTCAAGACCGCCGTGCGCCAGCCGCTCGTCGCAAACCAGCTGCAGCTGTCGATCACCCACGCGCCGATCATCACGCAGGGCATCGCCGCGAACATGCAGGGTCTCGAGCAGTCGGCCGTGCTCGACGGCGGTGGCATCGTCGAGTACAGCCGCCTCAACGGCATGACCATCCAGGCGTGGTCGCCGTTCCAGTCCGGTTTCTTCACGGGCGTGTTCCTCGGATCCCCCGAGTTCCCCGAGCTCAATGCCGTCATCGACCGCCTCGCCGCGCAGTACGGCGTCGAGCCGATCGCCATCGCGACGGCGTGGATCACACGGCACCCCGCCGGGATGCAGGTCGTCCTCGGCACGACGACGCCCGCGCGCGTCGCGGCCGCCGCGGCGGGCGCCGACGTCGAGCTCTCGCGCGCCGAGTGGTACGAGCTCGTCCGCGCTGCAGGGCACCGCGTGCCCTGACCCGCCTCAGCCCGCGACCCGGCCGGCGGCCATCCGCACCGACCGATCGGCGAGCGCGGCGACGTCGTCGGGGTCGTGGCTCACGAGCACGGCTGTGCGGCCCCCGAGCGCACGCGCGAGCAGCGCGCGCAGCTCGGGGGCCGCGTCGACGTCGAGCGCCGCCATCGGCTCGTCGAGGAGGAGCACGGCCGGCTCCGCGGCGAGCGCGCGGGCGAGGGCGACGCGCTGCGCCTGGCCGCCCGAGAGATCGGAGGCGCGGCGCTCCGCAAGCGCCCGCACCCCCGTCTCGACGAGCCAGCGCTCGGCCGCATCGCGAGCCGCGGCACGCGACAGGCCGGATGCCCGCGGGGCGAACGCGACGTTGTCGCGCACCGAGAGATGCGGGAAGAGCAGCGTCTGCTGCGCCATGAGCACGATGCCCCGACGATGCGGCGGCACCCACCTTCGCGGGCCGGCGAGCTCGACGCCGTCGAGCTCGACCGTCCCGGCGTCGGGGCGGAGGAGCCCCGCCGCCACGGCGAGCAGCGTCGACTTGCCCGCCCCGTTCGGGCCGACCACCGCGACCGTCTCGCCGTGTGCGACGCGGAGATCGACATCGACCCCCCGCGCATCCACCCGCGCCCGGATCCCGAGGAAGGCGCCACCGCCATCCGCCGACGTCACGTCGCCACCCGCCGCGGGCGGTACGCGAGCACGACGCCCGCGACGGCGAGCACGATGAGCACGAGCGAGAGCGCGACGGCCGACGCGCTGTCGCTCTCGCGCACGAGGTACACCTGCAGCGGCAGGGTGCGGGTCACACCCTGCAGGCTGCCGGCGAAGGCGAGCGTCGCTCCGAACTCGCCGAGCGCGCGCGAGAACGACAGGATGGCGCCCGACAGGATCCCGGGGGCGATGAGCGGGAGCGTCACGCGCCACAGCACCCGCACCGGCGACGCGCCGAGCGTCGCGGCGACGGCGCCGTAGCGCGTGCCCGCCGACCGCAGCGCCCCCTCGACGCTCATGACGAGGAAGGGCAGCGCGACGAACGTCTGCGCCATGACGACGGCGACCTCGGTGAACGGGATCTGCACGCCGAACGGCGTGAGCGCCTGGCCGACGAGTCCGCGCCGTCCGAACGCGTACAGCAGCGCGATGCCGCCCACGACGGGCGGCAGCACGAGCGGCACGAGCACGAGCGCGCGCACGACCTGCAGACCGGGGAAGCGCGCCCGTGCGAAGACGGTCGCGAGCGGGATGCCGATGACGAGGCACAACGCCGTCGACACGAGCGCCGTCCGCACGCTGAGTCCGAGCGCGTCGAGCGCGGCCTCGCTCGTGAGCAGCCCCCAGAACCCGCCCCAGTCGGCCCGGGCGACGAGCGCCGCGAGCGGGATGAGGAGGAACGCGAACCCCGCGGCGGCCGGGATCCACAGCCATCGGGGCAGATCGGTCGTCACCATGGCGCGGGTGCGATCGGCGCGCACGGCCATGGACCTACTCCGCCGACAGGAAGCCGGCGTCCGCCAGCACTCCCTGCGCCTCGTCGCCGAGCACGAAGTCGACGAACTCCTGCGCGAGCGCGGGGTCGGCCGCGCCCGCGAGCGCCGTGATCGGGTAGTCGTTCAGCGCCTCCTCCGCCTCGTCGAAGGGGATGCCCTCGGCGGCGTCGCCGGCGCTGCGCACGTCGGTCGCGTAGACGAGCCCGGCATCCGCCTCGCCCGACGTCACCTTGCCGAGCACATCGGTCACGGCGTTCTCCTCGCTCACGGGAGCGAGGACGACGCCCGTCGCCTCCTCGACGGCGGCGGTGGCGGCGCCGCACGGCACCTCCACGGCGCACACGACGAGCACGACGTCGGGGGAGGCGAGGTCGGCGAAGCCCTCGATGCCGGCCGGGTTGCCGGCGGGGACGGCGATCTCGAGCACGTTGCGGGCGAACAGCTCCGGACCGCCGGCCGTGAGCCCCGCGTCGACCACCTGCTCCATGGTGGTCGTGTTCGCCGCGGCGAAGACGCCGGCGGGCGCGCCCTCGACGATCTGCGTCGCGAGCCCCGACGACCCGTCGAAGTTCAGCTGCACCGTCACACCGGGGTGATCCGCCTCGAAGGCCTCCGCCAGCTCCGTGAACGTGCCGGTCAGCGATGCTGCGGCGAACACCTGCAGCTCGCGCTCGGCCGCCGTCGACGGGGCCGCGGCGGGGGCGCCCGCGCATCCGGTCGCGACGAGGGCGGCGAGCAGGGCGGCGGGGGCGAGGATGGCGCGGCGCATGGGACTCCGAATCGGGGAGGGCGGTCAGGGGGTCTCGACGAGCACGGTCGTCGCCTTCACCACGGCGACCGCGACGGAGCCCGGGGCCAACCCGAGCTCGCGGACGGCCTCCGTGCTCATGAGCGAGACGACGCGGTGCGGGCCGCACTGCATCTCGACCTGGCTCATGACGGTGTCGCTCGTCACGGCGGTGACGAGTCCGACGAAGCGGTTGCGCGCCGAGGTGGCGCCCGTCGTCGGGTCCTCGGGGAGCTCGGCCTGTCTGCGGGCGAGCTCGGCGAGCTCCAGCCCGTCGACCGCCTTGCGTCCCGCCGCGTCCGCGCGCGCGGTCAACGTGCCGCCGTCGACCCAGCGGCGGACGGTGTCGTCGCTGACGCCGAGGAAGCGCGCGGCGTCGCGGATGCGGATGACGGACATGGCGACTCCCAACGCGTATGCGGCTCGTCAATGACAATAGTTCCGCATCTGCGTTTCCGGGAGATGTCGGGCCGCTTCCCCAGGCGCCATGGCTACGCTCGCAGCATGCGTCGTCCCGCCCTCGCCGTCGTCCTCGCCCTCCTCGCCGCATCCTCGCTCGCGGGCTGCGCGCAGGCGACCCAGGCCGCGGGCGAGGCCCTGGGCATCCCCGTCGCGGAGCTGTGCGCCACGGCCGACGATGCGTACGCGCAGTACCAGGCGCTCCTCGAGCAGGGTGCGACGACCGAGGAGCAGCTCTCCGCGGGGCGCGACGACCTCGTCGCCACGCTCGAGGGGCTCGCCGACGACCTCGGCGGCCAGGTGGGCGACCTCGTCCGCGCGAACGCCGAGCAGCTGGCGCAGACGAGCGACCTCCGCGCGCCCGAGACGATCGAGGCCGTCGAGCAGGCCAAGAGCTCGGTCGACGCGCTCTGCGGCTGAGCCGCCCTAGGATCGAGCCGGGGCCGTCCGCTCGGGACGCCGCCGGATGGAGGTGCGCATGAGCGCGGACGTGACGTGGGTCCTCGTCGACGGAGAGAACATCGACGCGACGCTCGGCACGTCGATCATCGGCCGCCGGCCCCTCCCCGAGGAGCGCCCGCGCTGGGACCGCCTCATCTCGTTCGCCGCGCGGCAATGGAACAAGACGGCGCGCGGCGTCTTCTTCATCAACGCCACGACCGTGCTGCCGCAGAGCTTCGTGCAGGCGCTCAAGGCGATGGACTACGAGGTCGTGCTGCTCTCGGGCGGGCCCGACGACAAGGTCGTCGACATCGCCATCCAGCGCACCCTGCGCGCCCTCGCCGCACGCGAGGCCGCCGTCATGCTCGTGAGCCACGACGGCGACTTCCTCGAGGACCTGAGCGCGCTCACGACGGACGGCCGTCGCGTCGGCATCGTCTCGTTCTCCGAGTTCCGCAACGCCGGCTACGCCTCCGTTCCGGGGCTGGAGAAGTTCGACCTGGAGTTCGACGCCGCCGTCTTCGACGCGCGGCTGCCGCGCATGCGCGTCGTGCCGATCGAGGAGTTCGACCCGACGACCTTCCTCGACGCGTGACGGCCTACTTCGAGCGCCTCGACGCGCACCGCTATCGGGCGACCCCGGCGGTCGGAGGCGGCTGGAACCCCGCAGAGCAGCACGTCGCGCCGTCGCTCGGACTGCTCGTTCACGCGGTCGAGCGCGAGCTCGCGCGCCGCGGATCCGGCGGTGCGCGACTCGCGCGGCTGAGCTTCGACATCCTCGGCCCGTACGCGATCGGCGACGTCGAGATCGCTGTCACGACCATCCGCCCCGGCCGAACGATCGAGCTCGTCGAGGCGACCCTCGCGCACGGCGGGCGCACCGCGATCGTGCTGCGCGCGTGGCTCATGCAGACGAGCGACACATCGGCGATCGCGGGAGCCGACCACCTCCCGCTGCCTCCGCTGGAGGGACTCGAGGCGTGGGAGCCGTCGTCGATCTGGGCGGGAGAGTTCGTGCGCACGGTCGACGTGCGGCGCGAGCACATCGCGCCGGGGCGCTCGCGCTTCTGGCTGCGGCCGCGGCTCGCGCTCGTGGCGGACGAGGAGGTGAGCGACACGGCGCGGCTCATCGGCGTGATCGACGTCGCCAACGGCGTGACGCCGCGCGCTCACCCGCAGGAGCTCGCCTTCCCGAACCTCGACGTCACGGTGCACCTCATCGACGACCCGGTCGGCGAATGGATCGGATGCGACACGGTCGTCGGCTTCGGCCGCACGGGCACCGGCCTCACGCACACGGTGCTGCACGACCGCCGCGGTCCTGTGGGGACGTCGGATCAGATCCTCACGCTGCGGGCTCGCTAGGTATCGTCGCCCCGTCGCCCAGGCACGCGCCTCGCGTCAGTCGGGGATGACCGGGATGGCCCCCGTCAGCGCGGGAGCCTCCGTCGTGCGCCGCGCGGCGAGCGCCGTGCCGACGCTCGCCGCGACGACGAGCGCCACGGCGGCGATCCGCAACGGGCTCATCGCCTGAGCCAGCAGCAGCCATCCCGCGAGCGCGGCGATCACGGGCTCGAGGCTCAGCAGCACGCCGAACACGCGCTGCGGCAGCCGGCGCAGCGCGAGCAGCTCGAGGACGTACGGCACGACGGACGCGAGCACGGCCGTCCCGATCGCGAGAGCGAGGAGACCGGGGTCGAGCGCCACCCCGGCGACGGCGGGGACGCCGAACGGCAGCAGCGCGACCGAGGCGACGACGAGCGCCATGGCGAGCCCGCCGAGCCCCGGCACGAGCCGGCCGACGCGGGCGCTGGTGCGGATGTAGAGGGCCCAGAACGCCGCCGCGACGAGCGCGAAGACGACGCCGAGGGGGTCGAGCGCCTCGGCGCCGACGGCGCTGTCGATGCCGAGCAGGGCCATCCCGGCGAGCGCGACGCCGACCCAGGCGACATCGGAGCCACGTCGTGTGAGACAGGCCGCCAGCACGAGCGGACCGAGGAACTCGATGGCGACCGCCGTGCCGAGCGGGATGCGCTCGAGCGCCGCGTAGAAGAACCCGTTCATGGCGCCCAGCGCGAGACCGAACCCGACGACGGCGAGCCACTGCGTCCGCGTCCACCCGCCGAGCCGCGGGCGCACCGCCACGACGAGGATGAGCGCCGCGATCGTGAGTCGCAGGGCCGTGACGCCCCACGAGCCGAGCGCGGGGAACAGCTGGACGGCGAGCGCCGCCCCGAACTGCAGCGAGACGCACGAGCCGATGATGAGGGCGACGGAGCCGCCCACGCCGGAGCGGGCACGGGTCGCGGACGTCATGACACCAGTCTCGCCCGCGGCGTATCGTCAATCCAGCAAGGCTTTCTGACGGGAACACATAAGGAGAACTGATGCTCAATGTGCCGCGCCTGCGCCTGCTCAGCGAACTGGGTCGGCGCGGCACGATCGTCGAGACGGCCAGGGCCCTCGCTTTCACGCCGTCGGCGGTCTCGCAGCAGCTCGCCCAGCTCGAGCGCGAGACCGGTGTGGCACTCCTCGAGCGCACGGGGCGCACGGTGCGCCTGACAGGGGATGCCCGTGCCCTCGTCGCGCATGCGGAGGCCGCGTTCGCACGGCTCGAGGAAGCGGAGGCGGAGCTCGCCGCGGGACAGCGCGTGCTGCGCGGACGCCTGCATGTCGCGTCCTTCCAGAGCGTCGTGCTGGCCCTCGCCCCCGCGGCACTCGACCTCCTCGCCGACCGTCATCCCGAGCTCTCCGTCGACATCACCCAGCGCGATCACGGGCCCGCCTACGACGGGCTGCTGTCGCACGAGTTCGACCTGATCCTCGGCGAGGAGTACCCCGGCATCCCCGAGCGGGTGCTCGACGGCGTCGACCGCGCCGACCTGCTCGCCGACCCGCTGTGCCTCGTCATCCCTCCCGGCGGGGTGATCGGCACCCGCCCGCGCCGCCTCCGCGACCTCGCGGAAACGCCGTGGGCGCTCGACCCCGACGACACGCCGACGGGGCTGTGGGGACGCTCGGTCTGCCGGCGCGCCGGGTTCGAGCCGCGCGTGCGCTTCGAGAGCCCCGACCCGCTCCTGCACGCGCACCTCGTCCGCACGGGCCACGCCGTCGCATTCATCCCCGCCCTGCTCGCCTCGCCGCACCTCGACGGGCTCCCGCTCGCGAGCCTGCCGGGCGGCCCGCACCGGATGCTCTACACGGCCGTGCGGTCGGGCCGCGCGGGCCATCCCGCCGTTCGCGCGTTCCGCACGGCGCTCGCCGATGCGCTCGCGGCGCAGCGTCCCGCCGAGCCCGCGTGGAGCATCGCGCTCGAGGCGTGAGCGGCCGCGCGATGTCGCGCAATGCCCGGGAGCGTGGTGTTCGTGGAGTTGATCACATCGCGATGAGCGCGCAGACCACCCCGACCGTGACCAATGCCGAAAACGCGAGCCATCCGATAGTGCGGACCGCCCCATGTCGGCGGCGAGCCGCATACGCCAGTAGCGCCCAGAATCCCAGAGAACCGAAACCGCCTATGGTCGCCATCATGATCGCGAGGTCGCGGCCTGCTCCGGACGCGTTTCCCACGTTTTGGAACGCCATCGTGACCAAGGTGAACGGTAGACAGACAGTGACGATCACTGTGAGGATCCACGGTGTTGCGGAACCGGAGCTGGGGTCTGGGCTCCGCACGCCAAAATCGTCGTCGTCCATCTGATCCATCATAGTCGCCAGGCGTTCTCCTCACTTAACCTTGAAGAAGAAAATTGCGCAGATAAGCGTGCGCGGGGGCGATGTACGCCGTGTAGTTCTCGTGTATATCCCATCCTGAGACGACCACGTTCTGGCACACCGCGTCGCCTTTTCGGCAGTATGAGCGGACCGTCTGTCTCCAGCCGGACTTATTGGTGTCTGCATTCCAGCCTTGGGTTTTGAGATTGTCGAGTAGGTTTGCGGCAGTAGTTGACCATGGGAAATACCCGTGATTCGCTGGGTTAAGCCCCGGAGCGTTGATTGCTCTATTCGGGAGGTATCCTGGATCCCCGAAGAGGACGACTCCCTTGATGAGAGATCGAGCAGACGATGTCAGCTTCGGCAGCGCTCGTGCGATCACATCTGCGCCTTGTGAGTACCCGCCGAGGAATACCATAGGGCGCTGCTGACAATTAAGGTACGACTCCAGCTCCGCCACCAGTCTCGAGACGCCAGTGTCCCTGCTCGTCGTGTATGCCTTACTTGTATCCACCGGATTCAGCGAGGCTGTCGCTGGATAGTTGAGGCTGACCGTCCAGCCGAATCCCGTCCCCGCGACGTCGTTCTTCAGCTTGTTGGCGATAGTGGCGATTAGTGTCCCGTGGCCGCCTGCTCGCCGAGGTTATCGTGCGCGGGCTGGCATCGCTGTCGGTATTTTGGGGGCCACGGCTGACGATTGTGGAGCGGTTCCAACTCACTCGTTCCCGTGTCCAGCCATCTCGCTTGACGTGTCGTTATCTGCTCGACCGCGACATCTGCTTGATCTCGCCGATGCGCTCGCCGATGCGCTCCCCGGGCAGCGCCCCGCCGAGCCCGCGTGGAGCATCGCGCTCGAGGCGTGAGCGGCCGCGCGATGATGGACGCGTGAGCCTCCGCATCGCCCTCGTCCACCTGCGCACCTCCCGGCCGCACGCGCCGGGCTTCCAGGCCGACCTCGACGCCCTCAACGCGGGCGCGCTCGCCGCCGTCGACGCGCTCGGAGGGGACGCCGATCTCATCGCCGCGTCCGAGCGACCGCTGGACGATGTGCTCGACGCGGTGCGCGCCGCCGACGCGATCGTGCTGCTCGGCGGCGAGGACGTCGACCCCGCGCGATACGGCGGCGCCGTCGACTACCCCGGGTCGGGGCATCACGAGCCGGCGTCGGATGAGGCGCACATCGCGATCGTGCGCGACGCGCTGCGCACCGGCACGCCCCTGCTGGGCATCTGCCGGGGTGCGCAGGTGCTCAACGTCGCGTTCGGCGGCACGCTCGTGCAGGACCACGACGGCCACCGCGGCGCTCCGGGTGCCGACCCCTACGTCACGACGGAGCTCGCGCACGAGGGCCCGCTCGCCGGCGTCGCGGCGGGCGAGGTGCTGTGCACGCACCATCAGTCGATCGGCCGCGTCGGCGACGGCCTGCGCGTGGTCGCGCGGGCGTCCGACGGGATCGTCGAGGCGGTCGTCCACGAGTCGGCGCCGATCACCGGCGTGCAGTGGCACCCCGAGCACCCGGCCGTCGCCGTCGCGCAGCTCGTGCCCCTGCTGCGGCGGCTGGGGGAGCAGGCTGCGCTCTCGCGCTGAGCGAGCGGCCTCCTGGTCGCCCCGCGAGCGGAGCGAGTCAGCGCAGCAGGCGCGCTTCGGTCACGACCGGCGCGGGACGCCCCGGCACAGGGGCCAGCGAGAGACGCGCGCCCGCGGCGGGCGGGGCGATGACGAACTCGAGCGCCCCCACCCCGGGGGCGACGTCGGCCTCCGCGACGAGCGCGTCGCCGAGACGGATGGCGATGGCCGCGTCGCCGCCCGACCGCACGGCGATCCGCAGCTTCCGCGAATGCCACGCGGGGTCGTTCAGCACGACCGTCACCCCGGAGCCGAGCGTGCGGCCGCGCGCGTCGCCGTCGCTCCAGACCGTCGAGTCGTCGCCCGCGAACGCGTGATCCGACTCGGGCTGCTGCTCGCCGAACGCGACGACGTCGACCGTGGCCGCATCGAGCGCGAGATGCGCGTCCTGCGCGACGAGCGCCTCGCGCCGCCCCGGTCCGTCGACGGGCCAGTAGATCGTGTACCGGCTGTCGTGGATGCCCGCGAACGGCTCGAGCTCCACCTCGCCGCCCGACGTCGCGAGCCGCCAGCGCAGCGGACCGTCGGCCGAGACGCCGCCCGCGCCATCTGCCACGAGGGGCAGATCGGCGAATGGCCGCAGCGGCCCGGCCGCGATGTGCCCCATCCGGCTGCCGTCGGCGCGCAGGCCGGCGAGCTCGCCCGAGTCGTCTCGCGCGGCCAGCACGAGCGGCCCCGCGAGATGCGCCTGCCATGGCGAGCCGTCGGGCAGCCGCTCGGCGCGCACCGCGATCGGCACGCCGAACGACAGCTCGTCGCCATCCGCCCATGTGCGCTCGACGATCACGGCGCCGTCGACGGCCGCGGCCCCGGCCGGCTCGCCGTTCACGCGGAGGTCTTCGAGCGCCCCCGCCCACGACGGCACCCGCAGCCGCAGCGCGAACGAGCGCGGCGCCTCGGCCGCGACGGCGATCGACACCCGGCCGTCCGCGGGGAACGCCGTCGTCATCCGCAGCCGCACCCCGAACGCGTTGGCGTCGAGCTCGGCCGGCACGAAGAGGTTGACGGCGAGCGCGCCGCCCTCGACGCCGAAGATCCACTCCCCGTAGCGCGCCTGCATCTCCATGCCCGTCCCGACGCAGCACCAGAACCCCTCCTGCGGCTGCGAGTACACGCGGTAGTGCCGCGGCCGCATCGAGGTGAAGTAGACGAAGCCGCCGTCCGGATGCTGCGCCGACAGCACGTGGTTGAACAGCGCGCGCTCTGCGTAGTCGAGCAGCTCGGGTCGTGGCCGCGCCTCGGCGAGCTCGCGCGTGAGCTTGAGCATGTTGTACGTGTTGCACGTCTCGGGGCCCTCGCGATCCTCGATCATCGGAGCGAAGTCGGCGGGGTCGTGGAAGTGCTCGCGCACGCTGTTGCCGCCGATCGCGACGCTGCGCCTCTCCACGACCGTGCGCCAGAAGACGTCGGCGGCGGCGATCTGCTCGGCGTCGCCCGTCGCCGCATAGCCGACGGCCTTCGGGATCTGCGTGTTCGCGTGGCGCCCCGTGAGGTCGTCGCGGCCCTCGCGCAGGGGATCGAGGATGGCGCGGTGCGCGAACCGCAGCGCCTCGGCGGCGAGATCGTCCCTGCCCGTGAGCGCCGCGAGCTCCGCGAAGACCTCGTTCATGCCGCCGAACTCGGTGTCGAGCATGGCCTCGACGGCGTCGTCGTCCATCCGCCACGAGATCGCGAGCCACCAGTCGGCGAGCCGCACGGCCATCCGCAGCGCCCGCGCGTCGCCCGCGACGACATGCGCATCGACGAGCCCCTGGAACGTCTTGTGCAGGTTGTACCAGGGCACCCAGTGCGTGCTCGATCCGAGCGAGCGCGCGGCCGCGACCCCGCCGTCGGCGAGCGCCTCGAAGAGCGACGCGCCGCCCGGCACGCCGCCGAGCCATCCCGTGCCGACCGCGTCCTGCGCGCGCTCGAGCACATCGAGCGCCGCCGTCAGTCGCTGCAGCGGCTCGGGATCCCCTGTCGCGGCGTGCAGGTGCGCAAGCGCCGACAGCCAGTGCCCGCCCGTGTGGCCGTCGAGGCCCGAGTCCTCCCAGTTGCCGTAGGGCGGGGCGTCGGGCGCGAGCCCGGCCTCACGCAGGAACGGCGCGAGCAGCCGATCGGCATCGAGCGACAGCACGTACGCGAGGTCGGTGCGGATGGCCGAGGCGAACGGGCCGTCGGTCACGCGCACGGCGTCGGCGGGGAAGAACTTCATCGTGGCTCCCGGGGTGTGGGCGGGTCGCGACCGAGTGTATGGTTCAGCGTTGTCAATCACAAACCCTCCGTGCACGCAATACGCTGAGCGGATGGCGGTGACGATGGCGGATGTGGCGCGCGCCGCCGGCGTCTCCGTGAAGACCGTCTCCCGCGTCGTCAACCGCGAGCCGCACACGCGCGCCGAGGTCGTCGAGCGCGTCACGCGCGCGATCGCGGAGCTCGGCTGGGTGCCGAACGGCGGGGCCCGTGCCATGCGCACCGGCCGGACCGGCCGCATCGCGATCGGCGTCACGGCGCTCGACGGGCCGACGACGGCCATGCTCGCCGAGGCCCTCGTCGCCGAGGCGGCACGCCGCGGCCTCGCCGTCTCGCTCGAGCCGACGCACGGCGACCCGGCGCGGGCCGCGCGCATCCTCGCCTCCTGCGGGGTCCTCCATGACGGCGTGCTGCTGCTGGGCGACGCGGGCGCGGGTGCCGACCCTGCGTCCGCGACCGGGCCCGTCGTCTCCGTGCAGGGAGGGCGAGGCGGCTCCGACGAGGTCGGCTCCGACCTCGCCGCCGCCGCGGGGGTGCTCGTGCGCCACCTCGCCAACATGCGCCGCCGCGCCGTGGTGCTCGTCGGCGTCGCGCACGACGCCGCGCGGCCGAGTCTCGTCGCCGAGGCCCTGCGCCTCATGGAGAGCGCGCCGCTCGCCGTGATCGACGTGCCGACCTCGACCCGCGAGGCGGGGGAGCGTGCCGCCGAGACCATCCTCGGCGACCACCCCGACGCCGACGCCGTCCTGTGCGAGAGCGACGAGGTGGCCCTCGGCCTGCTGTCGGCGCTCGCCCGCCGCGGCGTCCCCCTGCCGGGGCGCGTCGCGATCGCCGGGTTCGGCGGCACCGACGACGCGCAGTACACGACGCCGAGCCTCACGACCGTCGATCCGGGCTACGGCGCCCTCGCCCGCGCCGCGCTCGATGCGCTCGACGCTCGGCTCGCGGGCGGACCTCCGCAGCCGCGCCGTGTGCTGCCGGTCGAGCTCGTGCGCAGGGAGTCGACTCTCGGGGCGGTGATCGGATGACCCCCGTCACGCTCGCCGACGTCGCCCGCGAGGCGGGGTGCTCGGCGAAGACCGTGTCGAACGTGGTGCTCGGGCGACCGGGAGCCTCCGCCGAGACGAGGGTGCGGGTGCTCGACGCCGTCTCCCGGCTGGGCTACATCGGCGACCCCGCGGGGCGGCAGCTCGCGTCCGGCCGCACGGGGCGGGTCGCGATCGTCGTCCCCCGCCTCTACCAGCCCTACTTCGCGGAGACCGCCGAGCGGCTCGTGCTCGAGATCGAGGGGCGCGGCATGACCTCGACCCTCGTCGTCGCCCACGATCTCGAGACCGAGCTGCGCGCCGTGACGGCGGCGCGCGACGTCGACGGCGTGATCCTCTGCCCGCACGCCGTGACGGACGAGATGCTCGACGTCACGCCTCCGAATCGGCCCACCGTGCAGCTCGGCGCGTACGCATCGCGGCACTTCGACCGCGTGGTGATGGGCGAGTACGAGGGCTTCCGCCGCCTCGCGGGGCACCTCCTCGCCCAGGGGAGGCGTCGGATCGCGCTCATCTGGTCGGGGGAGGAGGGCTCCGAGCCCCGGGGGCCGCGGTTCGACGGCTATCGCGATGCGCTCGCGGACGCCGGCATCCGGCACGACCCCGAGCTCGTCGCGTTCGGCTCCGACTGGGACAGGCGGGCGTCGGGGTTCGAGGCCATGACGGCTCTCCTCGCGACCGGGCGCCGATTCGACGCCGCCCTCTGCGTCAACGACGCCATGGCGATCGGCGCCATGCGCGTGCTCCGCACACGCGGCGTGCGGGTTCCCGACGACGTCGCCGTGACGGGGTTCGACGACACCGTCGAGGGCGCGTTCCTCGTGCCGGCCCTCACCTCGGCGAGCCCGCGAGGCGACGAGATGGTGGCGGCGGCCGTGCGGATGCTCGTCGAGCGGATCGAGGGCTACGACGGGCCGCTCCGCGAGGTGCAGACGGGCGCCGACCTCGTCGTCCGCGCCTCCGCCTGATCGCCCGGAGGGCGACGCGCTCCGGCGGACCTCTTCCCGGTGAGCGCTCACATCGATTTCTGTCTTGTCGTTGACAACGTTGAATCTGCCTCCCTATGCTGACCGGCGGAGCGGCCGACGGCCGACTCCTGCACCTGATCGAGGAGGATTCCGTGCACCTGAGTGCTTTCCGCAGCCCATCCCGGCGGCGCCGGGCCATCGCGATGGCGGGCGCCGTCGTCGCCGTCTCGTCGCTCGCGCTCACCGCGTGCTCGGCCGGCGACGGAGGCGGCTCCGACGACGGCGCCCTGCAGATCCTCGTCATCAAGCACCCGCTCACGCAGGAGATGTCGAAGATGCAGTGGGCGGCCGACCTGGAGGAGCAGCTCGGCGTCGACATCGAGTGGCAGGAGGTGTCGGCCGACTGGGATCAGAAGAAGTCGGCCATCCTCGCCTCCGGCGACATCCCCGACCTCATCGTCGGGACGAACGCCATCACCGACTCCGACCTCGCGACCTACGGCACGCTGTTCGAGGACCTCTCCGCCCACCTCGACGACCTGCCGAACGTCCAGGGGATGTTCGAGGCGCAGCCGCTGCTGCAGGACATGGCGACGCAGTCGGGCGGCGAGATCTACAGCGTGCCCGGCTACAAGCGCTTCTGGCCCGAGACGGTCATCCACCAGTACATCAACCAGCAGTGGCTCGACGAGCTCGGCCTCGAGATGCCGACGACGTGGGACGAGCTCTTCGACGTGCTCGTCGCGTTCCGCGACGAGGACGCGAACGGCGACGGCGACCCGTCCGACGAGATCCCGTGGGACTGGAGCGCGGTGGGAACGGGCGGCTTCGGCTACTTCCAGCCCTCCGTGCTCCTCGGGAGCCTCGGCCTCCCGATCTCGAGCGGCGGCGGCGCCGGCTACTTCCTCGAGGACGGCGAGGTGGGCAACTTCCTCGTCGACGACCGCTACCGGCAGATGGTGGAGTTCCTCCACCGCGCCTATGCGGAGGGCCTCATCTCGCAGGAGGTCATGACGCACGACTACTCGGCGTACCAGTCCACGGCGCGCGGCGACGGCGACACCGCCGCGGTCGGGTTCAGCTGGGGATGGACGGCGTCCGACCGGTTCGGCGCGCAGCTGGCCCCGCAGTACGCCGCGATGGCGCCGCTGCTCGCCGAGGAGGGACAGTCCGAGCCCGTCACCTGGAGCTACGACGGGTACGGCGAGAACTTCCCCGCGAACCAGATCGCGATGTCGGCGAGCTCCGACAACAAGGAGGCGGCGCTCGCCGCGATCGACGCGTTCTACGACCAGGACATGTCGATCCAGGTGCTGTTCGGCGACTTCGGCACGAACGTCGAGAAGGTCGACGACACGACCTACCGCGTGCTGCCGCCGGCCGACGGCACGAGCGACCCGTCGACGTGGAAGTGGACGTCGTCGCTCGCCGACAACGGCCCCATGTGGATCCGCGACGACATCGAGGTAGAGCTGCCCACCGACCTGCAGGAGGCTCGCGACCAGACGGTGCCGCTCGAGGACGCCCTCGCGAACATGGACCTCGAGGAGGACGTCTACCCGACGCAGTTCATCAAGATGAGCGCGGAGGACCTCAACACGATCTCCCTCAACAACACGACCATCCTCAACCTCACGCAGACGAAGTTCGCTGAGTGGGTCACGCAGGGCGGGATCGAGGACCAGTGGGACGACTACGTCGCGCAGGTCGAGGGCGCCGGCCTCGTGCAGAACATCGAGATCCACCAGTCGTACTACGACGACTTCATCGCCGGATGACCACGACGCGCATCGTGACGACCCTGCCGCCGGAGGGCGGCAGGGTCCGTCGGCTCCCGTGGATCCCGAGGCGGTCGCGCCTGAACACGGCGCGCACGTGGCAGCTGTGGCTCATGCTGCTGCCCGCCATCGGGTTCACGGCGCTCTTCGCCTACGTGCCGATGTACGGCATCCAGCTCGCGTTCCGCGAGTTCGACTTCGCGAAGGGCCTCACGGGCGGCGACTGGGTGGGGCTGAAGTACTTCATCCAGTTCTTCGAGAGCCCCATGTTCTGGACGCTCATGCGGAACACGGTCGTCATCAGCCTGACGACCCTCGTCGTCGGCTTCCTCGCGCCCATCGGCCTCGCGCTCGTCATCAACCAGATCGCGCGCGACCGCAGCAAGCGGTTCATGCAGACGGTCACCTACATGCCGCACTTCATCTCGATCGTCGTGATCGTCGGAATGCTGCAGGTGTTCCTCTCGCCCACGACGGGCATCATCACCCGGTTCCTCGGGATCTTCGGCGTCGAGGACGCCAACTTCCTCGGCGACCCGAACGCGTTCGTGCCGGTCTACGTCATCTCCGAGGTGTGGCAGCACTGCGGATGGAACAGCATCATCTACCTCGCGGCGCTCTCGAGCGTCGCACCCGAGCTGTACGAGGCGGCGCGCATCGACGGCGCCAACCGCTTCCAGATCATCCGGCACGTCGACCTGCCCGCGCTCGTGCCGACCATGGTGGTGCTCCTCATCCTGAACATGGGCGGCGTGCTCGCGACCGGCTTCGAGAAGATCTTCCTGATGCAGAACACGCTCAACCTGCCGGTGTCGGAGGTCATCTCGACCTACGTCTACAAGATCGGCATCCTGAGCAGCCAGTTCAGCTACTCCACGGCCATCGGCCTGTTCAACACCGTCATCAACTTCGTCTTCCTCGTGGTGACGAACCACATCGCCAAGCGCGTGTCGAACACGAGCCTGTGGTGAGAGGGGCCCATCCGATGTCACGCTTCGCGCGCCTGCGCCACCAGCGCCCGCTCGACGTCTTCTTCACGCTCGTCATCGCGACGCTGTGCGTGATCGTCCTCGTCGTCACGCTGTACCCGCTGTACTTCGTCGTCATCGCGTCGATCAGCAACCCGTCGCTCGTGGCCACCGGCCAGGTCGTGCTGTTCCCGCAGGGGATCAGCTGGTTCGGGTACGAGCAGATCCTCCAGGATGAGCGCATCTGGACGGGATACCGCAACACCCTCGTGTACAGCCTCGTCGGGACGGCCCTCAACCTCATCGTGACGATGCCGGCGGCCTTCGCGCTCTCGCGCGCCGAGTTCGTGTGGCGCCGGCCCCTCATGCTGTTCTTCGCGTTCACGATGTTCTTCTCGGGCGGGCTCATCCCGACCTACCTGCTGTACCGCGACATCGGGCTGCTCGACAACTGGCTCGTGTTCGTGCTGCCCTCGGCGCTCAACGTCTACAACCTCATCATCGCGCGCGCGTTCTTCGAGCACTCCCTGCCGAACGAGCTGTTCGAGGCGGCCATGATCGACGGCGCGAACTACCTCCAGTTCTTCGTGCGGATCGCCCTGCCGCTGTCGAAGGCGATCATCGCCGTCATCGCGCTGTACTACCTCGTGCAGCACTGGAACGACTTCTTCACGGGCCTCATCTTCGTGCGCGACGCAGACAAGCAGCCGCTGCAGATCGTGCTGCGCGACATCCTGCTGTCGAACCAGGCGTTCGCGGGAGGGGCGGGCGGCGCCGGCGGATCGGGCGCGGGCTATGGCCAGCAGTACGCCGACCAGATCAAGTACGGCGTCATCGTCGTGTCGACCCTGCCGCTCATCGTGCTGTACCCGTTCCTGCAGCGGTACTTCGACAAGGGCGTCATGATCGGGTCGGTGAAGGGATGAAGCGCCTGCTCGCCGTGCACCTGCGGCTCGTCGACGTCGTCCTCCGGCTCGTGCGGCTCAACCTGCTGTGGTGGGGATGGACGCTGCGCGGCGTCGTCGTCGCCGGCGCCTTCCCCGCGACCGCTGCGCTCGCCGCGGTCGCCCGGCGCGACGCGATCGATGGCGTGGACGACGACCGCGCCGGATGGCGGGCGCTCCGCCGGGAGTTCGCGGCCGCCCGGCACGCGGAGGCGCGCCAGGCGAACGCGCTGGGGTGGATGCTCGCGGGCGCCGTCGCCCTGCTCGTCGTCGAGGAGCGCCTCGTGCGAGCGCTCGGCGGCGACGCCTTCTCGACCTTCGTCGGCGGGATGCTGTGGATGCTCGTCGTGCTCGTCCTCGCGATCGGGGTGACGGCGTGGCCGCTCGGGGCGCACTTCGACGAGCGGCCGCTCGCGATCGTCCGGCGCAGCGCGCTGCTCCTCGCGGGACGGCCCGTCGCGGCACTCGTGCACCTCGCCGTCTTCGCCGGCGTGCTGTGCGCGTACTACCTCGCGCCGGGCCTCATCCCCGTGTTCGGCCTCGCCGCGCCGATGTGGCTCGCGACGGGGGCGCTGTGGGGCACGGGGGTGCTGCCCCGGCGCGTCGAGGCGGTCGTCGCACGCGCCGACACGGAGGTTGTCAAGGCCTGACGGGCACGGCGTCGCGCGCCGCAGACTGACGGGATGGTCCGCCTGCGCCGCACCTCGCCCGATCAGCCGGGGTGGACGCGTCGGCGGTCCGGACGCGGCTTCGCCTACCTCGACGCGGACGGCGCACGCCTGCCCGCCGCCGATGTCGCGCGCATCCGCTCGCTCGTCATCCCGCCGGCGTGGCGCGACGTCTGGATCAGCCCGCACGAGAACGGCCACCTGCAGGCCGTCGGCACCGACGACGCGGGGCGGAGGCAGTACCTCTACCATCCCGAGTGGCGTGCGCGGCGCGACGCGGCGAAGTTCGACCGCGTGCTCGACTTCGGCGAGGCGCTCGGGCGCTCCCGGCCGCGCCTGCTCGACGACCTCGGCCGCGACGGGATGCCCGTCGCGCGGGCCTGCGCGACGGCCGCGCGCCTCCTCGACCTCGGCTGCTTCCGCATCGGCGACGACGTGTACGCCGATCGCCACGGCAGCTTCGGCCTGACGACGCTCGAGCGCGGGCACGTGCGCCGCGCGGGAGACGCGCTCGTCTTCCGGTTCACGGGCAAGTCCGGTGTCGAGCACCGCATCGAGATCGCCGACGAGGCCGTCGGCGCGGCCCTCGAGACCATGCGGCGCCGGCGCGACGGGGCGACGGCGCTCCTCGCCTTCCGCGACGCCGGCGGATGGCGCCGCCTCACGCCCGCGCTCGTCAACGACTACGTGCGCGACGTCACGCGCCAGGAGGCGACCGCGAAGGACTTCCGCACGTGGCACGGCACCGTGCTCGCCGCCGGGAACCTCGCCGCCCGCGTCGAGGAGGAGATGTCGACCACTGCCAGACGGCGTGCGGTCACGGCGACGATGCGCGACGTCGCCGCCTTCCTCGGGAACACCCCGACGGTCGCCCGCGCCTCCTACGTCGACCCGCGGGTCGTGTCGGCCTTCGAGGAGGGGCGGACGATCGCCCGAGCGGTCGCCCGCAGGCACGCCGACGCCGACGCACGGCAGCTCGCTCTCGAGCGGGCCACGCTGCGCCTCATCCGCGGCTGATCAGGCGTCGGCCGCGGAGTCGACAGCGGCGTCCGCCGGCAGCGCCCGCGCACGGCGAGCGGCCAGCGACATCCACGCCCTCAGCAGCTGCGGCACGACGAGGTAGACCGCGAGCGGCACGACGACGAGCGTGAGCACGAACGAGCGCAGCACGGGCGGCCAGTTCTCGCTGAAGGGCGCTGTCGCGTAGAAGCCGAGCGTGACGAGGGGGAAGATCGCGAGCCACGTGAGGGCGGCGCGGACGTGGACGGACGGCGGGGCGACGGGGCGGTGAGTGGACACGGGGGCTGCCTTCCAACTAAGCGGTTGGGATAAGTGAAGCACAGCCCGTTCGCGGTTGCAACCAGACGGTTGGGATAGGGTCTCGGCATGGCCTACGCACCGGAGGAGACGCGACGGCGCCTGCTCGCCGCCGCCGTCGACGAGTTCAGCGCCGCGGGACTCGCCGGCGCGCGCGTCGACCGCATCGCCCGCGCGGCGGGCGTCAACAAGGAGCGCATCTACGCGTACTTCGGCGACAAGGAGGGACTCTTCGGCGCGGCGCTCGAATCGGAGCTGCTGGCGGTCATCCACGCCGTCCCGATCAGGGGGGAGGGCGTCGACGCCGTGCTGCGGTACGCCGAGGCCGTCTTCGACTACCACGCCGCGCATCCGCAGCTGTCGCGCCTGCTCGCGTGGGAGGGGCTCGAGCGCGATGCGCCCGTCGCGTTCGAGGCCCGGTCGGCGGCGCACGCGCGCAAGATCGCGCAGATCCGGTCCGTGCTGCCCGCGCTCGACGAACCGGCGGCGGCCGAGCTGCTCCTCACGATCGTCACGCTCGCCGACGGATGGCAGGTGTTCCGCTCCGTCGACCGGCTCTACGTCGGCGACGCGGCGGACCGGCCGGAGCGCGTCGCGGTGCGGCGCGACTTCGTCGTCGGGGCCGTGCGCGCCCTCGTCGAGCGCCTCGTCGCGACGTAGAGTCGGCGCCATGGCAGATCTCGTCGCGCTGCTGCGCGGAGTGAATGTCGGCGGCATCACGGTGCGCTCGGCCGACCTCAAGGCCCTCTTCGTCGAGCTCGGGTACGCGGATGCGCGCACCTACGTCGCGAGCGGCAATGTGCGCTTCACGGCGGAGGGCGACCGCGCCGCCGTCAAGGAGCGCATCGAGCGCGCCCTAGGCGAGCGCTTCGGCTACGAGGCGTGGATCGTGCTCGCATCGTGCGACGAGCTGCGCGCCGCGCTCGCGGCGTTCCCCTTCGACGCGGCGGATGCGGCCCGTCAGCCGTACATCGTGTTCTGCGCCGACGGCGACGTCCGCGACGACGTGCTCGCCCTCGCGGAGTCGACCGCCGACGATCCCGTCGCGGCGGGGCCGGGCGTCGTCTTCTGGCACCCTCCGAAGGGCGCGAGCGTGACGACGCCGTTCGCGAAGGAGCTCGCGCGCCCGCGCTGGAAGGCCGTGACGACGACCCGGAACATCCGGACGGTCGCGAAGATCGTCGCCTGACCGGCCCCGGAGACAGCCGAACGGGCCCGCTGTGCGTCGGACCCGTTCGAAAGGTATGGCGGACGGGCGGCGGTGCGAGCGCTGAACCCGTCGAATACCCTCACAGGCTCTCGCGGATGATGCGCGTCGGAAAGCGGCGAGAAAGACAGTGTCCGAAAGGATCTCGCCATCCCGCCACGGGCGACCGCTGCTGGGGAGGGGCAGACTGTCGGCATGGACCCGCTGGACGCCCTCACGGAGATCGCGTGGCTGCTGGAGCGCGGACGATCGTCGCGCTACCGATCGAAGGCGTTCCGCTCCGCGGCGGCCGTCGTCGCGGAGCTGTCGCCATCCGAGCTGCGCGACCCCGCCGGGCTGCGGCGACGCGCGGGCATCGGCGAGACGACGTTCCGCGTCATCCAGGAGGCTCTCGCGGGCGAGGTGCCGACGTATCTCGCCGACCTCCGCGCGACGGCCGCCGCGTCCGTCCGCTCGGAGCTCCGCGGCCTGCTGCGCGGCGACCTGCACGCGCACTCCGACTGGTCGGACGGGCTCGCGCCCATCGACCTCATGGCCGACGCCGCGCGTCGGCTCGGGCACGAGTACCTCGCCCTCACCGACCACTCGCCCCGCCTCACGGTGGCGAACGGGCTGTCGGCCGAGCGGCTGGCGCGTCAGCTCGATCTCGTCGGCGGGTTCTCCGACGACTCCTTCGCGCTGCTCGGCGGCATCGAGGTCGACATCCTCGACGACGGCGAGCTCGACCAGGACGACGCCCTGCTCGCGCGTGTCGACGTCGTCGTCGCGAGCGTGCACTCGAAGCTCCGCATGGACGCGCGCGACATGACGCGGCGCCTGCGTGCCGCCGTCCGCCATCCGCACGCCGACGTGCTGGGGCACTGCACGGGGCGCCTCGTGGAGGGCGCACGCGGCACGCGGCCCGCCTCGGCCTTCGATGCCGCCGCCGTGTTCGCGGAGTGCGCGGAGCGCGGCGTCGCGGTCGAGATCAACTCCCGCCCCGAGCGGCAGGATCCGCCGGACGAGCTCATCGCCCTCGCCCTCGATGCGGGCTGCCTCTTCGCGATCGACAGCGACGCCCACGCGCCCGGTCAGCTGTCGCTCCTCGACCACGGAGCGGCGAGGGCGGAGCGAGCCGGCGTGCCGGCCGAGCGCATCGTCACGACCTGGCCTCTCGGGCGGCTGCGCGAATGGCTCGACCGGCCCCGAGGATGAGAGTCCGCTCATTCTCCCTGGGTGCCGCTCATTCTCCCTGGGTGAACGTGCGGCGGTAGTCGCTCGGGGTCGTCCCGAGGATGCGCTGGAAGTGCAGACGCAGGTTGGCGCCTGTCCCGAGCCCGACATCCGCGGCGATCTGCTCGACGCCGCGCTCCGACCGCTCCAGCAGCTCGCGGGCGAGGTCGATGCGCGCGCGCATGATCCACTGCATGGGCGTGTATCCCGTGTCCTCGACGAAGCGACGGGAGAAGGTGCGCGGCGAGACCGCGGCGTGACGCGCGAGCGACTCCAGCGTGAGCGGCTCGCCGAGACGGTGCAGCGCCCACTCCCGCGTCGCCGCGAACCGCTCGCCGATGGGCTCCGGCACGCTGCGGGGCACGTACTGCGCCTGCCCTCCGCTGCGGTACGGCGCCGCGACGAGCCGGCGGGCGGCGTGGTTCGACGCCGCGACGCCGAGGTCCGACCGCAGGATGTGCAGGCACAGGTCGATCCCCGACGCGGCGCCCGCCGAGGTCAGCACGCTGCCCTCGTCGACGAAGAGCACGTTCTCGTCGACGTGCACGCGCGGATGGCGGCGCGCCAGCTGACGGGTGTAGTGCCAGTGGGTCGTCGCGCGGCGTCCGTCGAGCAGGCCCGTCGCCGCGAGGGCGAACGCGCCCGTCGAGATCGCCGCGATGCGCGCGCCGCGCGCATGGGCCGCCACGAGGGCGTCGACGACGGCGGAGGGAGGGTCCTCGCGGTCGGGCGCCCGGGAGCCGGGGATGAACACGAGGTCTGCCCACGCGAGCGCCTCCAGACCGTGTGCGACGTGGTACGACAGGCCGTCGCCGCCCGTCACGAGGCCCGGCTCGGCCCCGCACACGCGCACCTCGTAGGGCATGCTCGCGCGCGTCGTGAAGACCTGCGCGGGGATGCCGACGTCGAGGGGCTTGGCGCCCTCGAGCACGACGACGGCGACGCGCCGCAGCCCTGACGGGTCGGCCACGTCAGGACGGGCGCAGCGACGCGACGAAGTCGAGCTTGTCGACGACGGGCGCGGGGATGACGAAGGGGTACAGGTCGTCCTTGCCCATCGACCGGCTGATGAGGTTGAGCCCGAGCGACAGCGGCATCCACACGTCGGCGACGAGATCGCGGAACGCCGTCGGCTCGGGAGCGGAGACGAGCCCCGTCTCGCGCGCCGACTCGACCGTGTCGGTGATGTGGAGGTAGTGGGCCCAGGTCTCCGCGAAGTCCTCGAACGGGTGCATCGTCGCGTACGTCGTGATGAACGACTCGGGCCAGTCGGCGGGAGCGCCCTCGGCGTAGTGCCGGTCGATGGCGGCCTGGTAGTCGGCGGTCTCGTCTCCGAAGAGCTCGCGGGATCGGGCGACGAGCGCCTCGTCGCGGACGAGGAGCCACTGGAAGTAGTGCCCCGACTCATGGCGCAGGTGGCCGAGCATGGTGCGGTACGGCTCGCCCAGCTCGTCGCGCACGCGCTCGCGGTGCGACGCGTTCGCCTCCGCGAGGTCGATCGTGATGACGCCGTCGGCATGCCCGATCACGACGTCCTCCCCGACGCTCGAGAGCATGTCGAAGCACAGACCGCCCTCCGGGTCGTCGTCGCGCCCGACCACGGGGAACCCGAGCCGGTCGAGCTCGGCGACGAGCTGCCTCTTCGCGCGCTCCGCGACGGGGAACTGCTCGAGGCCCTCCGCGTCGTCGTCGGCGGGGCGGGTGCGCGTCAGATCGCACGCCGCGCACTGCGCGCCGGGCGCGGGCGCGAGCCACGTGCATCCCGAGAGATCGAGGTTCGCGCACACGTGCCAGACGAGACCCTCCGCGTCGATGTAGGAGCCCTCGTCGTCGAGCGGGACGATCTCCTGCTCGACGCGCGAGTATCCCAGCGCCGATCCGCAGCTCACGCAGACGGAGTTCTCGAAGTACAGGCGGTTGCCGCACACGCGGCACGAGTAGGTCTTCACGACGTGGTCTCCTTCGCGATGGGGGCGGGATCGACGGGGGCGACGTCGACCGACACGGCGAGCGTCGACCGACGCGCCTCCGTGAAGATGACGCCCTTGACGGGGGAGACGTCGCCGTAGTCGCGCCCCCACGCGACCGTGACGTACCGTTCCCCCGCCCACTGGTCGTTCGTGGGATCGACGGCGAGCCATTCGTCCGACCCCGGCAGCCAGACGGCGACCCACGCGTGCGACGCGTCGGCCCCCACGATGCGCTCCTTGCCGGGCGGCGGCTCGGTCGCGAGGTAGCCGCTCACGTAGCGTGCCGCGACGCCGTGGCCGCGCAGGCAGGCGAGCGTCAGGTGGGCGAAGTCCTGGCAGACGCCCGCTCGCTTGCGGAGCACCTCGGCGACGGTGCTCGTCACGGTCGTCGCCGTGCTGTCGTACTCGAAGTCGGCGTGGATGCGGTGCACGAGGTCGGTGACCGCCTCGCCGACGGGGCGACCGGGGACGAGCGACGCGGCGGCGTAGGCCGCGGCCTCCTCGGCATGCGCGGCCAGGGGCGACTCGAGGGCGAACTCGGTCGCCGACCAGGCCGACGCGGCGTCGGACCGCAGCGGCCGCGACGCCTCCCACGGATCCGCGAGGGCCGTCGCGTCGTACACGGGGTCGTCGATGCGCACGTCGCTCGTCGCGGCGATGACGAGCTCGCGGTGCGGCTCGACGACCTGGAAGTACGTCAGCTCGTTGCCGTATCCGTCGAGCTCCGTGCGGAGGGCGGCGGGCGACGGCGCGATGCGCACGTCGTGTGCGGCGACGAACTGCCACGGCAGCGGCCGGGGCACGAGATGCCCGACGCCGTAGCTGTCGTGCACGTCGTCGTCGTACGTGTACGTCGTCGTGTGGGTCACGAGGTACCTCATGCGGGCACCTCCGCGGCGGCGCCCATCGAGCGCGGCAGCGGCCCGGACTCGAAGTGGACCACGGCGATCGCCTCCCCGAGCTGGCGGAGGTCGGCGAGCGCCGCCCGCAGGAACTCCTCGAGCGCCGTGCCCGGGGCGAGCGGCGTGCGTCCTCCGATGCGGGAGGCGAGGTCCTCGAGCAGCCGCTCGGGGCGCGTCGACCCCGTCGACAGGGGCAGCGCGCCCAGGTGCTCGGCGAGCGCGCCGACGGCCGCGGCGAGCGAGCGCGGGTTGTCCGCGTCGATCAGCAGCAGCTCGAGGGCCTCGGCCGACCTCCCGGAGCCGCCGTACCGGCGCCGGTAGGTCACGGCGCTCTCCGCCGCCGTGAGCACGCCCTCGAGCGCCTCCTCCGAGCCGGCGCCCGCGAGCGCCGGCAGCGTCGCCTGGGTGAGGAGGCACACCTGGATGGCGCGCTCCAGCTGCCGCCCCGCCTCGAGCGCGTTCCAGCCGTCGTCGCGCATCATGCTCCGGGTCACGCCGTGCAGCGACAGCAGACCCGTGAGGGTGCGAGCGGCGGCATCCGAGATGGGATAGCTCTCGTCCGCCCGCAGCAGGTCGGCGGCGCGGTCGGTCGTTCCGAAGACGCGCCACGTGTCGTCGGACAGCTGGTCGCGCACGCCGGCGAGCGCGTCGCGCAGCCGCGCGAGGGCCTCCGCGGCCGATCCCTGCCGGTCGGCGTCGAGCAGCACGGAGCGATGGTCGGCCTCGCGGTCCTCCCCGCGCGTTCCCGCCAGGTGGGCGAGCGCCGAGCCGAGGGCGTCCGCGCCGTCGGAGCGCCGCCTGCCGCGGGCGAGCGCGTCGGCCGTCAGCACGATGCGGACGAGGTCCTCGGCGCGCTCGGAGTACCGGCCGGCCCAGAACAGATCGTCGAGCGCCCGCGGCGAGAACACGGGCGTCGCGCGCGCGAGGGCGGTGCGGACGACGCGGTCGATGCCCTGGTCGGGGTCGTCCGCCTGCGCCTTGAGCACCCAGACGTCCTTCGTGATCGGCACCCCGCCGGCAGGGCGGAGTGCTCGCGCGCGCGGGCCGGCATCCGCCACCATGGCGAGGCCGCCCGCGAAGGGGCGCTGCGCCGCGCCGTCGCGGACCGTGAACGCCCGCAGCGTCACGGGCGCCGTGCCGATCCGCTCGTCGTCCGGCGCGCCCTCGCGGAGGACGGGCGCCTGCGAGAGCGGGACGCGCCGCTGGGCCGCGTATCGGAGCGGCTCTCGCTCGATGCGTGCGCGCAGCTGGTCCGGGGGAGCCGACGCGAGATCGGGCCCGCCGTCGATGCGCCGCACGATGACCTCGTCCGGGCTGGCGCGGAGGAGGTCCAGCACGGTGCGCCGCTGCGCGTCGTCGCCGCACCACCAGGTCTCCGCGACGGGCAGGCGCAGCTCCTCGCCGAGGAGCGCCTCGCAGATCGCGGGCATGACGGAGAGGAGCGCAGGGTTCTCCAGGACGCCGGCGCCGAGGCCGTTCGCGATCCGCACGTTGCCGCGGCGCACGACCTCGACGAGACCCGTGACGCCGAGCTGCGACTCGCCGCGCAGCTCGAGCGGATCGCTCCAGTCGGCGTCGACGCGGCGCAGGATGACGTCGACCCTGTCGACGGGCGCCGTGCGCGGCCATCCCGACGGCGTCATCCAGACGTGTCCGTCGCGCACGACGAGGTCGCCGCCGCGGACGAGGGGGAAGCCGAGCGCATGCGCGAGGAACGCCTGGTCGAAGGCGGTCTCCGACCGGGTCCCGGGCGAGAGCACGACGACGCGCGGGCCGTCGGCACCCGCAGGCGCCGCCTGCACGAGCGCCGTGCGCAGCGCCGACAGGAACGGCTCGACGCGGTGGGCGCGCGTCTCGCGGTGGAGCCCCGGCAGGACGCGTGCCGTGACGCGGCGGTTCTCCATCGCGTAGCCGAGTCCGGACGGCGCCTGCACCCGGTCGGACAGGACGCGCCACTCGCCGTCGGCGCCGCGGCCGAGGTCGGTTCCCGTGAGCACGAGCGGCGCCGGGTCCGACGCCCCGACGAGGGGACGGAGGAACCCGGCGTGGCCGAAGACCGCCGCCGACGGCACGACGCGCGACGCGAGCAGCCGCTGCGGTCCGTAGAGGTCGGCGAGCAGGGCGCCGAGCAGCTCGGCGCGCTGTGCGAGCCCGACCTCGAGCCTGTCCCACTCCGCAGCGTCCAGGACGAGCGGGACGGGATCGAGCCGCCACGGCCGCGGCCTCGTGCCCTGCTGCGCATAGCTCGCGCCGTCGTCGGCGAGCAGCTCCGCTCCCTCGGCGGAGAGCCGCGCGAGCTCGTCCGGCGTCAGGTCGGAGACCACCGATGCGAGGTCGCGCCACGCCGGACGCAGCCGTCCGTCGGCCCCCACGACCTCGTCGAAGCGCGCCGCACCCGCCCCTCCCGTCGGGTGCAGGGGGAGCGTCGGCTGCGACAGCGATGCCGCGTAGTCACGGAGCAGGGTCACCCGATGGCGGCCCTCCGCAGGTCGAGCGTGCGCGGCAGATCCGGGCTCGCGGCGCGCGCGCCGCGCTCGCGCAGCTCGGCGATGCTGTGGCGGCCCGTGCTGTGCCCGAACGGCTCGAAGCGGCCGCCGCGCCGTGCCTCCGCCTCGTTCGCGTTGACGGGCGGATGCTCGTAGGCGCGCCCTCCCGGGTGCACGACGTGGTACGTCGCACCGCCGAGGCTCACGCCCGTCGACGCGTCGACGACCTCGAACACGAGCGGCGCCTGCACGCCGATGGACGGGTGCATCGACGACCACGTCTGCCACGCGACGTACCGGATGCCGGCGGTGTACACGCCGGGTCGGTCGGTCGCAGTGAGGGGCACCGGAATACTCTGACACGTCACGAGGGCGGTGCGGGGATCGAATCCCGACACGCGCACCTCGACGCGCTCGACCGAGGAGTCGACGTAGCGCGCCGTCCCCCGTCCGGTCGCCTCCTCTCCCAGCACGTTCCAGGGCTCGATCGCCTGCCGCAGCTCCAGGTCGACCGCTCCCGCGGGCGTCGGGACGGTGCGCGTGCCGATCCGCGGGAACCGGAACTCGACGAACGGCTCGAGCCAGGCGTCGTCGAACGCGATGCCGTGGGCGCGCAGATCCGCCGCGACCTGGCGGATGTCGCGCGTGACGCCCTCGGGGAGCAGGAAGTCCTCGTGCAGCCGCATGCCCCAGCGGACGAGCGGCTCGCGGTACGGGCGCTCCCAGAACATCGCGATGAGCGAGCGGACGAGGAGGGCCTGCACGAGCGCGAGCTGCGGGTGCGGCGGCATCTCGAAGCCGCGCATCTCGAGCAGGCCCAGGCGCCCGCGGCTCGTCGAGGGGTCGTACAGCTTGTCGATGCAGAACTCGGCTCGGTGCGTGTTGCCCGTGAGGTCGGTGAGCAGATGGCGGAACGACCGGTCGGCGAGCCACGGCACGGGCTCCTCCCCGAGCGACGCGGCCATGTCGAGCTGGCGCCCCAGCTCGACGAGCGCGATCTCCATCTCGTAAACGGCCTCGGGACGCCCCTCGTCGAAGCGCGGCGCCTGCGACGTGGGCCCGACGAAACGCCCGGAGAAGAGGTACGAGAGGGACGGATGGCGCTGCCAGTACGCGATCAGGCTCGCGAGCACATCGGGGCGGCGCAGGAGCGGGGAGTCGGCGGGTGTCGGACCGCCGAGCGTGATGTGGTTGCCGCCGCCCGTGCCGGTGTGGAGGCCGTCGAGGTCGAACTTCTCCGTCGACAGCCGCGCCTGCCGCGCGTGCTCGTAGAGGTCGAAGGCGAGATCGCGCTGCGCGGCCCAGCTGGCGGTCGGATGGACGTTGACCTCGATGACGCCGGGGTCGGGCGTGACGACGATCTGCGCGAGCCGCGCGTCGGGCGGCGGCATGTAGCCCTCCACGACGATGCGCGTGCCGACCGTGGCCGCCGCCTCCTCCAGGACGACGAGGAGCGTCGCGTACTCCTCGAGCGTCGCCGTCGGGGGGAGGAACACGTGCACCTGCCCGTCGCGGGCTTCGAAGGCGAGCGCCGTCCGCGCCGCCCCCTCCGGCTCGACGATGACCGGCCGGGGCGCTCCCGGCGCGACGGAGACGGGCTCGGGGCGCTCGTACGACGGCTCGCCCTGCGACGAGGGGTCGCGCCACGAGATGGAGTCGAGGGGAAGGCGCAGACCCGCGGCGCTCGTGCCGGGGGAGAGGAAGAGCCGCCCGCGGCGGAACCGCCATGCGGGGCTCGTCCAGCGTCCGAACTCCATCGCGATCGGCAGCACCCACGCGGTCGGATCGCCGGCCTCTCGGTCGAGAGCGGCGAGCCCGTCGGCGTCGAGGTCGCCGCCGACGGGGCGCGGCCCCTCGGGGCGGCTCACCTGCGCGTGGAGGGCGACGAGCGGATCCTCGAACGCCGCGTGCAGCGAGGTCGCGGGAAGGCGCATGAGGTCGGCGACGACGCGGGCGAGCTCGGCCGCCTCCTCGTCTGCTCGCGGGTTGCGCTCGGCCGCCCAGGGATCGGCGAAGAGGTCGGCGTCGCGCCAGAGCGGCACATCGTCCGTACGCCACTGCAGCGCGATGTTCCAGCGCGGCAGCGGCTCTCCGGGGTACCACTTGCCCTGCCCGCGGTGCACGACGCCGTTCTCGGCGTACGCCCTTCGCAGGCGCTCGGCGAGATCGTTCGCGCGCTCCCGCTTGTGCGGGCCGTCCGCCTCGGTGCTCCACTCCGCGCTCACCTGGTCGTCGAGCGCGACGAACGTCGGCTCGCCGCCCATCGTGAGCCGCACGTCACCCGCCTCGAGCCGCGCGTCGACCTCCTCGCCGAGGGCGTCGATGCGCCGCCACTGCTCGTCGGAGTACGGCTTCGTCGTGCGCGGATCCTCGTGCACGCGCCGCACCTCGTTGCGGAACGCGAACGTCACCTCGACGGGGTCGGTGGCGCCCTCGATGGGCGCGGCCGACGTGGGATGGGGAGCGGCGCTCAGCGGGATGTGCCCCTCGCCCGCGAACAGGGCGCTCGTCGGGTCGAGCCCGATCCATCCGGCGCCGGGGACGTACACCTCGGCCCACGCGTGCAGATCGGTGAAGTCGCTCGCCGGCCCGCTCGGACCGTCGAGCGACTCCTCGTCGGCCGCGAGCTGCACGAGGTAGCCCGAGACGAAGCGCGCCGCGAGGCCGTAGCCGCGCAGCAGGCTGACGAGCAGCCACGCGCTGTCGCGGCACGAGCCGATGCCGCGGTCGAGCGTGACGTCCGGCGCCTGCACGCCGGGCTCCATGCGGATGTCGTAGTCGACGGCACCGTAGACGGCGGCGTTGAGGTCGGAGAGGAACTGCACCGTCGGGACGCCGTCGGCGGGGAGTGCCGGGAGGCGGGTGCGCCAGGCCTCCGCCTCCTCCGCATCGTCGACCGGGCGCAGGTACGGCGCGAGGTCGGCGGCCAGCTCGGGCGCGTACGAGAACGGGAACCTCTCTGCGTGCTCCTCGATGAAGAAGTCGAGCGGGTTGATGACCTTCATGTCGGCGACGAGGCCCACCGTGATGGCGACGTGGTCGACGCGCTCGGGGAAGACGACGCGCGCCACCCAGCAGCCGAACGGATCCTGCTGCCAGTTGACGAAGTGGTTCGCGGGGCTGATGTCGAGCGAGTAGGCCTCGATCGGCGTGCGCGTGTGCGGGGCAGGGCGCAGCCGGACGAGATGCGGCGACACCGCCACGGGCTTCGCGAAGCGGTACTCGGTGGCATGCGTCAGCGCGACCTTGATCGACATGCGCCTATCGTGTCGCGAATCGGTTGCGGGGTGGTTACGGAATGCGCACGGATGACGACCGCGAGCCGGCTCAGCCGTCGGAACGGGCGCGCTCGACCGGCCGGCCGGCCCGCTCCTGCCCGGGGACGGGACGCGAGCGCCGCCCGTAGATGAGCTCGGACGAGTCGAGCAGCCACGGCACGAGCGCGATCTTCACGCCGTGCACGAGCATGAGCTGGCTCGCCATGCGCCGGGCGCGGCGGTTGTGGAGCAGCCCCTCCCACCAGTGCCCGACGATGTACTGCGGCAGGTAGACGGTCGCGACCGTGGGGCCGTGCTTCTCCCGGTACGC
The DNA here is from genome assembly GCF_039543865.1 of Microbacterium gilvum. Lineage (NCBI taxonomy): Bacteria > Bacillati > Actinomycetota > Actinomycetes > Micrococcales > Microbacteriaceae > Microbacterium > Microbacterium gilvum. Next base: position 35,594 of record NZ_BAABKO010000006.1, read on the forward strand.
CTCGATGAACGCCTTCACCGGATGCGCGAACTCGCGGTAGGGCGACTCGACGATGACGAGCGGCACGGGGACGCGGTGCTCGCGCCACTCCCGCTGGACGCGCTCGGCCGTCTCGGGGTCGACGGCCACGTGCACGGCGAGGGTCTTCTCGTGGTGGGCCGCGAGCGCGTAGTCGACGGCCTTCAGGACGGGCTTCTGCACGCGGTTGACGAGGACGAGCGCGAGGTCGCCGCGCGATCCGAAGTGCGTGTCGTCGTCGGCCGCGATCTCGTGCTCCACATCGCGGTAGTAGCGGCTCACGCCCACCATGAGCGTCGCGAGCACGGGGATGAGGAGGAAGACGAGCCATGCCCCGTGCGTGAACTTCGTGATGGTCACGATGACGAGCACGAGCACCGTGAGCGCCGCGCCGGCGCCGTTGATGACGAGCCCCGTGCGCGCCGGCCGCCGCTCCGCCGACGCCGCGGGGAGCTCACGCAGCACGCGCCGCCAGTGCCTCACCATCCCGAGCTGGCCGAGCGAGAACGACACGAAGACGCCGATGATGTACAGCTGGATGAGGGTCGTGAGGTTGGCCCGGTACACGACGAGGATGGCGATGGCCGCGATCCCGAGGACGACCATCCCGTTCGAGAACACGAGGCGGTCTCCGCGCGTGTTGAGCGCCTTGGGCGCGTAGCCGTCGCGGGCCAGCGTCGCGCCGAGCAGCGGGAAGCCGTTGAACGCCGTGTTGGCGGCGAGGAGGAGGACGCACGCCGTCGCGGCCTGCACGACGTAGAAGAGGAGGGAGCCGCCCCCGAACGTCGCCGCCGCCACCTGCGCCATGAGGCTCGGCTGCGGGGTCGCGCAGTCGAACCCGATGAGCGCGCACGGGTCCTCGGCGTAGTGCACTCCCGACACGAGCGCGAGCAGCGTGAGCCCCGAGAAGAGCGCGATCGCGATGCCGCCCATCATCGTCAGCGTGAGCTGCGCGTTGCGGACCTTGGGCCGCCGAAACGCGGGGACGCCGTTCGAGACGGCCTCCACGCCGGTCAGGGCCGAGCATCCGCTCGAGAACGCGCGCAGCACGAGGAGGATGACGCCCGCCTGCGTGAGGTCCTCCGCCTGCACGGCGAACTCGGCGCTCGAGGCGACGGGAGGATCGCCGGCGACGGTGCGGAGCACGCCGACGACGATCATCAGGGCGACGGAGCCGATGAAGAGGTACGTCGGGATGGCGAACACGAGCGAGGCCTCGCGTACGCCGCGCAGGTTCACCACGATGATGAGGACGACGAACAGCACCGCGAGCTCGACCCGGAGCGGCGCGATCTCCGGCACCGCCGAGATGATGTTGTCGACGCCCGAGGCGACCGAGACCGCCACCGTGAGCACGTAGTCGACGAGCAGCGCGGCCGCGACGACCACCCCCGGGATCTCTCCCAGGTTGGTGCGCGCGACCTCGTAGTCGCCGCCGCCGGAGGGGTACGCCTTGATGAGCTGCCGGTAGCTGGTCACGACGACGACGAGCAGCGCGACGACCGCCACCGCCACCCACGGGCTGAACGCGAGGAACGCGAGCCCTCCCGTCATGAGGATCATGAGCAGCTCCTGCGGCGCGTACGCGACGGAGGAGAGCGCGTCGGAGGCGAAGATCGGCAGCGCCATCTTCTTCGGCAGCAGCTGGTCGTCCAGCTTGTCGGTCGGCAGCGTCTCGCCGATGATCCACCGCTTCGCGGTGAACCCGTCACCCGGGTCACGGGGCTCGTTCGTCACGACGGGCGAAACTACGCCTGCGCGCGCCTCCGTGCAAGCCGCGGGCGACGGCGTGTCGCCCGCGGTGGCGCGGATCGCGTCAGAGCCGCACCACGGCGTCCTCCGCGTGGCGGTCGGCCATCCGATGCGATACGAGCACGACGACGCGGTCGCGCGTCGCGGCGCGGACATCCGTCATCATCGCGGCCGCGGTCGGGGCGTCGAGGTGCGCCGTCGGCTCGTCGAGGAGCACGACGTCGGCGCGCGACAGCAGCGCCCGCGCGACGGCGAGCCGCTGGCGCTCGCCGCCCGACAGGGCGGAGCCGCCCGCGCCGACCCGCGCGTCGAGGCCCTCGTCGAGCGCCGACAGCAGGGGGGAGAGGCCCGCGAGCCGCAGGGCGCCCTCGAGCGCGGCGTCGTCGGCGGACGCATCGGCGAGCAGGAGGTTGCCCCGCAGGGTCGAGTCGAAGACGTACGCGTCCTGCGGGCACCATGCGACGGCGTCCTTCCATGCGCGCTCGCGGAAGGCCGTGAGGGGCGCGCCGTCGGCGCGCACGGCGCCCCGTGCGAGCGGGAGCGCGCCCATGACGGCCGACAGCACGGTCGACTTGCCGGCGCCCGACGGCCCGTCGAGCACGAGCCAGCGTCCGCGCCGCGCCGCGCCGTCGACCCCGTCGACCGCGAGCGCCGTCGCGCCGGGGTAGCCGATCGCGACGTCGTCGAGCGCGACCTCCGCCACGGGCCGTCCGGGTCCGCCGTCTCCCCATTCCGGCTGCGGGGCCGGGCGGAGCACGTCGCCGAGTCGCGCGAGCGCGGCGCGCAGGGCGGGCAGGCGGTGCGCCGCGGCGACCGACGCGGCGAGCGGCTCGAGCACCGCGAGCGACAGCAGGGCCACGACGGAGGCGCTCTCGGCTGCGGCGCCCCCGGAGAGCACGGGCACCACGACGGCGAGACCCGTCGCGCCCGCGGTCACGACGGCCGCGCCGAGCCCTGCCGACCACGCCGACCGGCGCTCGGCGCGCGCGAGCGCTGCGGCGCGGGTGTCGAGATCCGCCAGCGCGGCGTCGACGCGCCCGTTGCCGCGCAGGTCTCCCGCCGCCGCGGCGAGCGACGTCGTGCCGCGGACGATCCCCGAGCGGGCCGAGAGCCCTGCCGCCCCCGACCCCCGCGCCGAGACGACGGCGAGCGCCGCTCCGGCCGCCGTGGCGACCGCGAGGACGGCGACGACGAGCCACGTGAGCTGCGGCACGACGAACGCCGTCGTCACGCCGGCGCCCGCGACGACGAGGAGTCCGACGACGAGCGGGGCGACCACGCGCGGCAGCTGGTCGCGCAGGTCGTCGGCGAGGGTGACGAGGTAGTCGAGGGGCGCACCGCCCTCCAGCAGCCGCCGTGAGCCCGCTCCGCGCGCCGCGATCGCGCGCCACAGCCGCAGCCTCAGCGCGTCGACGGCGCGGAACGCCGCGCGGTGCGTCGCGAGCCGTTCGGCGTACCGGCCGACCGAGCGGCCGATGCCGAACGCGCGGACGCCGACGATCGCGACGAGGAGGTACATGATGTACTCCTCGACGCTCGCCCGCACGATGAGCCATCCCGAGACGGCCGTGAGCGCGAGGCCGAGCCCTGTCGCGATGGCGGCGAGCCCGACCGCGCCGAGCCATGACCATAGCTGCGGGCGCAGCAGCGCGAACAGGGTGAGAGGCCGCCGCCGTGTCACCTGGTCGCCGCCTCTTTCCTCGCCCAACGGATATCCGCTTGTCGAAAGGACATGCGAAGACGCGTTCTCGGAGGGGCTCTCGTCAAACGGATATCCGATGGGCGAGAGAGGGGAAGCAGCAGCCGCAGCGGGGGTCGCAGCCGCAGGGCCGGCCACCGGCACGGTCGCGGTCGCGAGGGCGAGCGTCTCGGGCTCGTGGCTCGCGAGCACGACGACGGCGCGGCCGGCACGGCGCAGGATGGCCGCGCGCACGAGCTCGGCCGAGGCGGAGTCGAGGTGGGCGGTCGGCTCGTCGAGCACGAGCATGCCGGCGCCCGCGTCGACGCGGGCGAAGGCGCGGGCGACGGCGAGCCGGCGCTGCTCGCCGGGGCTCAGCTCCGCGATGGCCGCGTCGGCGCGGTCGAGGAGCCCGAGCTCGGCGAGCGCCGGCTCCGGATCGGCGCCGTAGAGGGCGAGCTCGGCGCGCGGTGTCGCCGCGAACCCGTGCGGGGCCTGCGGCGCCCAGCCGACGCCAGCCGGGTCGACGCCGACGACCCGGCCCGAGACCTGGGCGTCGTCGGGGAGCGTGCCCGCGAGCGCCGCCAGCAGCGTCGACTTGCCCGCCCCCGAGGGGCCTGCGATCGACACGACGCCCGACAGCTCCGCGTCGACGGGGCGGAGGGCGGGCTCCGCCCGACCCGCGTAGCGCACGGCGAGCCCCTCGAGGCGGATGGCCCCCGCCGGGCCCGTGCGCACGTCGCGCGCTGCGGGGCGCGCGATGAGCCGCGTCGCGCGCTCGAGCGCCGACAGGCCGTCCTGCGAGGCGTGGAAGGCCGTGCCGACCTCTCGCAGCGCCGCGAAGCACTCGGGCGCGAGGATGAGGGCGACGAGCGCCGCCTCCAGCCCGATCGTGCCGTTCAGAAGCCGCAGCCCCAGGAACACGGCGACGACCGCGACCGAGATCGTCGCGACGAGCTCGAGGGCGAGCGCCGACAGGAACGCCCAGCGCAGCGTCTCCTGCGTGCGCGCGCGGTACTCGCGCTGGATGCCGTCGAGCGCCTGCGTCTGCCGCTCGACGCGGCCGAGGCCCACGAGCACGGGGAGGCCCCTGGCGAGCTCGGCGAGGTGGTCGCCCAGCCGCGTGAGCGCGGTCAGCGCGGCGTCCGTGCGCTGCTGGGTGTGCTTCCCGATGAGCGTCATGAAGAGCGGCACGAGCGGCACCGTGACGACGATGACGAGCGCGCTCAGCCAGTCGGCCCCCAGGATCCGCACCCCGACGAGGAGGGGGACGACGGCGGCGGCGACGAGCGACGGCAGCGACTGTGTGTAGTAGTCGTCGAGGTCGTCGAGCCCGTCGGCCGCGAGCACGGCCGTGCCGCCGCCATCCGCCCCGCCCCGCGTGATTCGCCGCCAGAGCCTCCCGCGCAGGTCGGTCTTGACGCCCGAGGCGATGCGCCGTGCCAGCACGGCGGTCGCCCACTCTGCGCCCGCTCGCAGCAGGGCACCGGCGATCCCGAGCGAGAGGATGAGCCGTGTCGCCTCCGGCCCGATGCCGCCCGCGCCGAGCGCCGTGATGCCGCGTGCGACCGCCTCGGCGACGAGCACGAGGCCGAGCGCCCTGAACGCCGCGAGCAGGCCGAGCGAGAACAGCCGCCGCCTCGGCACGGGCCCCGGATCGGGGCGCCGGAAACCGGGCGCCGCCGCCGCGCGTTCCGCCTCGATCGCCCAGGGGTCGATGCCCGAGGCCCCGCTGCGCCTCACCGCGCGCGCAGCACGGCGGGCAGCACGACGTGCGCGTCGGGGATCATGCCCGGCGTCACGCGCTTGCGGAACACCCAGTAGCTCCACGCCTGGTAGAGCAGGATGACGGGGAGGGCGACGACGGCGACGGCGGTCATGACGCCCAGTGTGTACGAGCCGCTCGCGGCGTTCCACACCGTGAGGTCGAAGGCGGGGTCGATCGTCGAGGGGAGCACGCGCGGGAACATGCCCGCGAAGACCGCCCCGGCGCCCGCGAAGCCGAACGCCGCGTATCCGACGAACGCGAGGCCCTCGCGCCGGCGTCGCGCCTGCAGCCACCCGAACAGGGCGGCGGCGACGGCGACGGCCGTGAGCGCCCACGACAGCGGCGTGCCGCCGAAGCGCAGCTGCACCCACAGCGCCCACACGGCGGCGGGAACGAGGCACAGCGGCGCCCACCGCGCCGCGAAGCGTCCGGCGCGCTCGCGCACGGGGCCGTCGGACTTCAGCGCGAGGAACGTCGCGGAGTGCGCGAGCGCGAAGCCGACCACGGCGAGGCCGCCCACGATGGCAGGCAGCGTCAGCCAGACGAACGGCCCGCCCACGCGGTTGCCGTTCTCGTCGAGCGGCAGGCCCGTCGAGGTCAGCGCGAGAGCCGCCCCGATGCAGAACGCGACGATGGTCGAGCCGAGGCCGATCATCCACGTCCAGAACGTCGCCCAGCGCGCCGTCGCGACCTTGCCGCGGTACTCGATGCCGACCGCCCGCACGATGAGGCCGACGAGCGTGATCGTGAGCGGGAGGTAGAGCGCGGAGAACAGCGACGCGTACCAGTGCGGGAAGGCGGCGAAGATCGCCGCGCCCGCCGTGATGAGCCACACCTCGTTGCCGTCCCATACGGGGCCGATCGTGTTGAGCATGACGCGGCGGTCCTTCTCGGCGCGGGTCGAGAAGACCATGTGCATGCCCACGCCGAGGTCGAAGCCCTCGAGCAGGAGGTAGCCGATCCAGAGGACGGCGATGGCGATGAACCAGAAGACGGGAAGGGCGTCCATGGGGAGCTCCGTTCAGTAGGCGAACGCGAGGACGTCGTCTCGCTTCGCGTCGTCGTCGGGATGGTCGTCGTCGGCCTCGTGGGCGAGCTCGGGCATCGCGCTCGCGACCCCGCCGCGGATGTACCTCACGAGGAGGAAGAGCTCGACGACGAGGAGCACGCCGTAGACGGCGGCGAGGGTGATGACAGAGAACAGCAGCTCGCCCGCCGTGACGCCGGGGGAGACGGCGGCCGCGGTGAACATGAAGACGCCGTCGACGCCGGTGGCGTCGGGGTTCGGCGCGACGACGAACGGCTGCCGCCCCATCTCGGTGAAGATCCAGCCGGCGATGTTGGCCGCGAAGGGCGCGACGATGCCGAGCAGAGCGAGCCGCATGATCCAGGGGGAGCGCGGCACGGTGCCCTTGCGGGTGAGCCACAGGGCCACGACGGCGGCGGCCGCGACGATGCCGCCCAGGCCGATCATGAGGCGGAAGCCCCAGTACGTGACCCACATGACGGGCACGTACTCGACCTCGCTGCCCGCGCGGTCGCCGTACAGCTCGTCGTCGGGGATGGTCTCGCCGTACTGGTCGACGTACTGCGGCTCGAGGTCGCTGATGCCGGGCATCTCCGCGCCCCACTCGCCCGTGCCGAGGAACCCGAGGACCCCGGGGATCTCGATGAGGGTGACGACGTCGGAGCAGTCGCGCGATCCGGGGTCGCCGAGGGAGAGCACGGAGAACGCCGAGCCCGTGTGGCAGGCGGCCTCGGCCGCGGCCATCTTCATGGGCTGCTGCTCGTACATGAGCTTGCCCTGGATGTCGCCCGTCGCGACGGTGCCGGCGAAGCCGAGGATGGCGACGATCGCGCCGAAGCGCAGCGACCAGATCCAGACGCCGTGATCCTTCTCGTCGCGGCCCGGCACGTCGGGAGCCGAGCCGACGACGACGCGGTCGGACGCGTCGACCGTGTCGATGCCGTCGTGGCGCCGACGCCACAGGTGGTACCAGGAGATGCCGAGGAGGAACATCCCGGCGACGACGAGCGCGCCGAACACGGTGTGCGTGAACGCGGCGATCGCGGTGTTGTTCGTCAGCACGGCCCAGATGTCGGTCATCACGGGGCGGCCGTCGTCGCCGAGCTCGACGCCGACGGGGTGCTGCATCCACGAGTTCGCGACGATGATGAAGTAGGCGGAGATCCACGATCCGAGCACGGCGCACCACAGCGCCGCGAGGTGCACGCCCTTGCGGAGGCGCCCCCATCCGAAGATCCAGACGCCGAGGAAGGTGGACTCCGCGAAGAAGGCGAGCAGCCCCTCGAGGGCCAGCGGGGCGCCGAACACGTCCCCGACGAAACGGGAGTACTCGCTCCAGGCCATCCCGAACTGGAACTCCTGCACGAGACCCGTGGCGACGCCCAGGATGAAGTTGATGAGGTAGAGCTTTCCCCAGAACTTCGTCGCCCTCAGGAACTTCTCGTCGCCCGTGCGGACCCACGCCGACTGCAGGATCGAGACCGTCATGCCGAGGCCGATCGTGAGCGGCACCATGAGGAAGTGGTAGACGGTCGTGATGCCGAACTGCCAGCGGGCGATGTCGAGGACGTCCACGCGGGTCTCCTTCGCAGGGATGAGGTGCCGGTCTCCCGGCCTGCTCGCAATTCTACGCTCTGTAGAACTACTTCGACAGAGCATAGAAGAAATTCGACGGGGAGTAGAATTGGATGGCAGGATGGTCTGATCGTCAGTCCGCGTCGCGGACGCAGGCCGGGAGGAGGTGCGCATGGGGACGCTCGGCGAACTCGAACGCGCCGTCATGGACGCCGTCTGGGACGCGCAGATGCCCGTGACCGCGTACGACGTCAAGGAGAAGCTCGAGGGGGACGGGCGTCAGCTCGCCGCCACGACGCTGCTGACCGTGCTCTCGCGTCTCGAGAAGAAGGGGTTCGTCGCCTCCGACCGCTCCGTCCGCCCCCACCGGTACACGCCGGTCGCGTCCCGCGCCGATCACGTCGCGGAGCTCATGCACGAGGTGCTCGGCGAGTCGACCGACCGGATGGCTGTGCTCGAGCGGTTCGTCGGAGGCGTCTCGGCCGAGGACGCCGCCGTGCTCCGCAAGCTGCTGCGCGGCGCCGCCTGAGCCGACATCCCATGGCCGCGGCGCTTCCCGCGCTCGCCGATCCGGCACTCGACGGCGCGCTGATCATCCCGCACGATCTGATCGTGTGGGGCGCCGTCGTGCTCGGCGTCGTCGCGCTCGCTCTCGCGTGGCCCGTCCCCGTCGCCCTGTCGCGGGCGACGTGGCCCATGCGCAACCCCGTCATCGCGCTGCTGCTGTGGCAGGCGATCGGCCTCGCGGGAGGCTTCTCGATGATCGGCGCGCTCGCGCTCGCGGGGCATGCCGTGGCCCCGCGGCACGGATGGATCGCCGTCGTGCCCGCGATCGCCTTCACGGTCTACCTGCTCGTGCACCTCGCCGTCACGGTCGTGCAGGTCACGCGCCAGCGCCGGCGGCACCTGGCTCTCCTCGACATGCTCACGTCGCCCCACCCGACGCGGGCGCGGACGCGGGTCATCGACGACGCCGTGCCGGTGGCCTACTGCCTGCCCCGCGGCGCCGGCTCGGTCACGGTGCTGTCGCAGGGCCTACTCGACCGACTCGACGCCGACGAGCTCGTCGCCGTCATCGCGCACGAGCGGGCGCACGTCGAGCAGCGGCACGACATCCTGCTCCTCGCCTTCCGCGCATGGCGCTCTGCGCTGCCGTGGTTCCCGATCGCGGCGCGCGCGGAGGCCGAGGTCGCGGCGCTCGTGGAGATGCTCGCGGACGACCATGCCCGCAGGGAGGTGCGGGACGAGGTGCTGGCGCGGGCCATCCTGCACGTCGGCGCGAGCGGCGTGCCGGGCGCCGAGGCGGCCGTATCGGGCTCGACCCGCGTGAGCGACCGCTTCCGGCGGCTCGCCGAGTAGGCGGGGTGCCGGCGGGGCGCGCTTCTCGCCGTGTTTCGGGGCGACAGTCGGATTCTGCCGAACCCCTGCCGCGATTCGCGTCGAACGGTGCGGCGGTCGCCGCGAAACGCGGCAGCGGTTCCGCCGCGTCGACCCCGCCCGCTACGCGGAGCCTCGGACGACGACCCGCGGGCGCGGGTGGGGGAGGATGGCCGTCCTCCCCGCGAGCACGGCGTCGACGTCGACGATCTCGAGCTGCGCGGCCCCGTCGCTCTGCGACACCGTCGTCAGCTGCGGGTGCGTGCGCCGCGCGAGGGGGAGGTCGTCGATGCCGATCACCGCGAGCGCTCCCGGGACGTCGACCCCTGCGCGCGCGGCGGCTCCGAGCACGCCCACGGCCACCTCGTCGTTGTACGCCGCGACGGCTGTCGCGCCGTCGGCGTGCAGCCGGGCGAGCTCGTCGGCGAGGTGCTCCTGCTCGTGCAGGGGGATGGCTGTGAGCGACACGTCGTGCGCGGCCGCGGCGCCGCGAGCGCCGGCCAGCCGGAGCTCGGCGAGCGCCGCGAGCTCGGGCTCGGCGGGCGTGACGTAGACGACACGACGATGTCCGCGATCCGCGAGGTACGCGATCTGCACCTCCGCGAGCTCGCCGATGCGCTCGGAGGCGGGATCGTCGCCGGGCGAGGGGGCGACGATGCGCTCGACGCCGGCCTGCTCCAGGAGCGCGGTGAGTGCGGGGTCGAGCCCGCCCAGGGCGACGACCGCGACGGGCTGCAGCCGCTGGGCGAGCGTGACGAGGACCTCTCCCGCCTCGTCGGCGCCCGTGTACTGGTTCACGACCGGCACGTACCCGCGGTCGACGAGCCCTCTCGACAGCGAGCGCGTCGCGCCCGCCACGAGGGCGCCCGGCGGGATGGTGCTGCTGTCGATCACGACGATGCCCGTGCTGCGCGAGGCGAGTGCGCGTGCGTGGATGCTCGGGACGTAGCCCAGCTCATCCGCCGCCTGCTGCACGCGCTGCCGCGTGGACTCCGGGATGGTCTGCCCCGGGGTGTCGTTCAGCACGTAGCTGACGGTCGCGCGCGAGACGCCGCTGGCGCGGGCGACGTCGGCGGCCGTGATCCGGCGTGATTCCTGTGAAGCCATGCGCGTCCTTGCGATCGAGGGGGCGGGCAAGATACATTCAACACCACACTGAAGCGCGTAAGTGGATGGCCGACGAGGGCGTCCGCGCAAGAGAAAGGCCTCCCATGCACCCCGCCGTCTCGAAGCTCTCGCTCGACGAGAAGCTCTCTCTGCTCACCGGCGACAGCTTCTGGTCCACCGCTTCCGTCGCGCACGCCGGCGTCGAGGGCGCCGTCCTCACCGACGGCCCGCACGGTGTGCGGCTGCAGTCCGGCAGCGCCGACCACCTCGGCATCAACGACAGCCACCCCGCGACGGCGTTCCCGACGGCCGCAGCCACCGGCTCGACGTGGGACCCCGCCCTCCTCGAGGAAATGGGCGAGGCGCTCGGCCGCGAGAGCCGCGCACTCGGCGTCGACGTGCTCCTCGGCCCCGGCGTCAACATCAAGCGCTCGCCCCTCTGCGGCCGCAACTTCGAGTACTTCTCCGAGGACCCGCTCCTCGCGGGCGCGCTCGGCGCCGGATGGGTGCGCGGCATCCAGTCGCAGGGCGTCGGCGCCTCGCTCAAGCACTTCGCCGCCAACAACCAGGAGACCGAGCGCATGCGCGTGAGCGCCGAGGTCGACGAGCGCACGCTGCGCGAGATCTACCTCCCCGCCTTCGAGCGCACCGTGACGGACGCCCAGCCCGCGACCGTGATGTGCTCGTACAACCGCATCAACGGGACGTACGCGTCGGAGCACCACTGGCTGCTCACCGAGGTCCTCCGCGACGAGTGGGGCTACCAGGGCTACGTCGTCTCCGACTGGGGCGCCGTGTCGAACCCGGCCGCCGCTGTAGCGGCCGGCCTCGACCTGACGATGCCCGCCGCGGGCCCCCGCCACGCGGCGGACGTCCGTGCCGCGCTCGAGTCGGGCGCGCTCGACGAGTCGGTCGTCGACATCGCGGTCTCGCGCATCCTCACGGTGCACGACCGCCTGCGCGAGGCGCGCGGCGAGACCCAGCCGGTCGACGTCGACGCGCACCACGCGCTCGCGCGCCGCATCGCCGCGGAGAGCGCCGTGCTGCTCGCGAACGAGGGCGGCGTGCTGCCGCTGTCTCCCGCGGAGGGCGGGGCGATCGCGGTCGTGGGCGCGTTCGCCGAGACCCCGCGCTATCAGGGCGCCGGCTCATCGCACATCCAGCCGACCCGCCTCGACACCGCGCTCGAGGCCATCCGCGCGACCGCGTCGCGCGAGGTGCGCTTCGCGGCAGGCTTCCGCCTCGACGGCGCCGAGGACGAGGCGCTGCGCGCCGAGGCCGTCGACCTCGCCGCCGGGGCCGAGACGGTCGTGCTCTTCCTCGGCCTGCCCGACGCCGAGGAGTCGGAGGGCTTCGACCGCACGCACATCGACCTGCCCGCCGTCCAGCGCGCGCTCGTCGATGCCGTGCTCGAGGTGAACGCGAACGTCGTCGTCGTGCTGTCGAACGGCGCCGTCGTCGCGCTCGACGGCATCGCGGGGCGCGTGCCGGCCATCCTCGAGACGTGGCTCGGCGGCCAGGCCTCCGGGTCGGCGACCGCCGACATCCTGTTCGGCGCCGTCGAGCCCGGCGGCCGCCTCGCGGAGACCGTGCCGGTGCGCCTCGCCGACAACCCCGCGCACGTGAACTTCCCCGGTACCCCGAAGAAGGTCGTCTACGGCGAGCGGATCTACGTCGGCTACCGCTGGTACGACCGCACCGAGCGCGAGGTCGAGTACCCGTTCGGATTCGGCCTCGGCTACACGACGTTCGCGCTGTCGGACGTCGCGGTGTCGGTCGCCGACACCGCCGTCGCGCACGCGGTCGTCGAGGTCACCGTGACGAACACCGGCGCGCGTGCGGGCGCCGAGGTCGTGCAGGTCTACGTCGGCGACGTGGAGGCGTCGGTCGACCGCCCCGTGCGCGAGCTCAAGGGCTTCGCGAAGGTGCGCCTCGCCGCCGGCGCGTCGGAGCGGGTGCGCATCGAGCTCGATGAGCGCGCCTTCGCGTTCTGGGGCGAGAGCGGATGGACCGTCGAGCCCGGTGCGTTCACGGTCGAGGTCGGCACGTCGTCGCGCGACATCGCGGCGTCCGCGGAGATCGAGCTCGCGGTGCCCGTGCCGGAGTCGACGCTCGACATCGAGTCGACGATCGGCGACTGGCAGCGGCACCCGAAGGGCGCCGGCGTCCTCGAGTCCGCCCTCGCCGCGAACGGCGGGGCGTCGGCGGCGATCTTCGCCGACCCCGAGATCAGCCGCATGATGGAGTCGATGCCGCTGCGCACCGTGCTCGGATTCGGCGGCGACGTCGACGGCACGGCGGCCGCGGAGCAGCTGCTCGCGCAGGTGTGATGGGCGGCAGGCCCGCACCCGGAGGGGGCGGGCCTGCCGTCCAGGGCGCGTGCGGGCCCCCGTTCAGGCGCGTGCGAGCCGCTTGTCGATCGCGGAGGGCGACAGGGCGTACTGCAGCGTCATGGTCGCCGCTCCCCGCACACCCGATGTGACGCCGCCGCGCGAGGGCTCGATGCGCAGGTGCTGCGTCGCGAGAGGGATGGACCGGCGGTAGACGACCTCGCGCGCTCCTGCGATGAGGTGGTCGGCGACGCGACCGAGGCTCCCGCCGATGACGATGAGCGACGGGTTCACGAGGTTCACGACGATCGACAGCGCCTCGCCGAGAATGCGGCCCGCCTCGCGCGTGAGGGCGACGGCCTCGGGATGGCCCGTCTGCACAAGCCGGACGACATCCGCGTTGGAGGCGGCGTCGACGCCGCGGGCCCGGAGCGCCGCGGCCACGGCGGTGCCGCTCGCGACCGCCTCGAGATCGCCGTCGGAGTCGGCGACGAGCGGCGAGTCGGGCAGACGCACGTGGATGTGGCCGAGATCGCCGGCCGACCCGAGGGCGCCGCGCTGGATGCGTCCGCCGGAGATGATGCCGGCTCCGATGCCCGTGGCGACCTTGACGTAGACGAGGTCGTCGACCTCGCCCCCGCGCAGCGCGTGCTCGCCGATGGCGAGGATGTTGACGTCGTTGTCGACGTGCACCTCGCCGTCGATCCGCGCGCGCACGGCGGCGGGGATGTCGAACCCGTCCCATCCGGGCATGATCGGCGGGTTCACCGGGCGCCCCGACGAATGCTCGACGGGGCCAGGGATGCCCACGCCGATGCCGAACAGCTCGGCTCCGGCGTCGGCGAGCAGCTCGCCCGCGTGGCCGAGGGCGATGTCGAGGCTCGCCGCAGGGCCGGCCGTGATGTCGAGCTCGCGCGACACGGTGGCGACAGGGGATCCCGAGAGATCGGCGAGCCCGATCGTGGCGTGGTGCGCGCCGAAGTCGATCGCGAGCACGACCCCCGCCTGAGGGTCGAAGCGCAGCACCTGGGCGGGGCGCCCGCCCGTCGACGTCGCCGCCCCCGCGGGGACGAGCAGCCCGGCGCCGACGAGCGCGTCGAGCCGCGCCGACGCGGCGGCGCGGCCGAGGCCCGTGTCGGCGACGACCTCGCCGCGCGTGCGCGGCGCGCCGTCTCTGAAGCGCTGGAACAGCCCGCCTGCGGTCAGCGGTCCTGTGGCATCGGGCATCCGTCCTCCTCGTCGGGTGCCAGCGTAGAGGATTTCGGCCGGCGTTACCCATACTTTTGCTTGTCCACCGACAGAAGTGCGGATAGCATCGCAGGGATGGCCGTGAGAGCGCGGTCATCAGGACCCGCAGACTCAGAGAAGAGAGAACCATGTCCGCCTCCCCCTCCATCGCGCTCCAGCTCTACACGATCCGGGAGGCGGTGACCGCGGACGCCGGCGCCGCCCTCGCGCGCGCCGCCGGGATCGGCTTCGAGCAGATCGAGCTCTTCAACATCGTCGAGTGGCGCGCCGAGCTCGAGAAGGGTCTCGCCGCCAACGGGCTCACCGCCCCGACCGCGCACGCCGTGCTCTCCAGCGGCGAGCCGGAGGCGTTCTTCGAGGCCGCGCAGGCCCTCGGCGTGACGACCCTCATCGACCCGTTCATCGCCCCCGAGCGCTGGGCCGACCGCGACGAGGTGCTGCGCATCGCCGACGAGCTCGCCGCGCACGCCGAGAAGGCGAAGGCGTACGGACTCTCGTTCGGCTACCACAACCACTTCTGGGAGGTCGAGAACGTCTTCGACGGCGAGACCGCCCTCGAGGTGCTGGCGGGCGCCCTGCCGGCCGAGGTCGGCCTCGAGGTCGACGCCTACTGGGCCGCCGTGGGCGGCGCGGACGTGCCGGCCCTGCTCGCGTCGCTCGGCTCGCGTGTCCGGCAGCTCCACATCAAGGACGCACCCCTCGTCGACGGCGCCCTCAGCAAGGACCGCGAGGACCAGCTCCCCGCGGGCCAGGGCGCGATCGAGTGGCAGCCGGTCCTCGCCGCCGCCCCCCAGGCCGAGCTGCTCGTCGTCGAGTTCGACGAGTACCGCGGCGACATCTTCGACGGCATCGCCCAGGGGCTCGCGGGCACGCGAGCCCTCCTCGGCGCCTGACGTCCACCCGGAACCAGAGAGAAAGCGAGCGTCCCGTGAGCGGACAGCAGCCCGTCGGCGTCGGATTCATCGGCGCCGGCATGATCAGCGACACCTACCTCGAGCACCTCGGGCAGTTCCCCGACGTCGTCGTGGTGGCGGTCGGCGACATCGACACGGCCCGTGCGGCGGCGCAGGCCGAGAAGCACGGCGTGCCGTTCTCCGGCACCCCCGACCAGGTCCTCGCGCACCCCGACGTGGAGCTGATCGTCAACCTCACGATCCCCGCCGTGCACGCCGAGGTGTCGCTCGCCGCGATCGACGCCGGGAAGCACGTGTGGAGCGAGAAGCCCATCGCCGTCGATCTCGCCTCCGGCCGGGAGCTCGTGCGCCGCGCGGCGGAGAAGGGCCTGCGCGTCGGCATCGCCCCCGACACCGTTCTCGGCCAGGGTGTGCAGAGCGCGCTGCGCGCCATCGCGCGCGGCGACATCGGCCAGCCCATCGGCGCATCGACGCAGATGATGAGCATCGGCCCCGACAAGTGGCACCCGAACCCCGACTTCTTCTTCGCGCCGGGCGCCGGCCCCGTCTTCGACATGGGGCCGTACTACCTGACGACGCTCGTCAACGTGTTCGGATCGGTCGCGAAGGCCTCCGCCTTCGGCCTGTCGAGCACGAAGACGCGCACCGTCGTCGCAGGCGACCGCGCCGGGCAGGAGTTCCCGGTGCTCGTGCCCACGCTCGTGAACGCGAACCTCGAGTTCGTGGAGGGCGGCACGAGCTCGAGCATCTTCAGCTGGGAGTCGTGGCTCACCCGGATGGGCGTCGTCGAGATCACGGGGACGGAGGGAACGCTCGTCATCCCCGACCCGAACATGTTCGAGGGCCCGCTGCGCATCCTCCGGGGCGGCGCGGGCGACCCGCGCGAGCAGGAGTGGGAGGACCTCCCCGTCGACGGCATCGTCGGAGGACGCGGCCTCGGCGTCGTCGACCTCGTGCGCGGCATCCGCGAGAACCGCCCGCACCGTGCGTCGGGCGACATCGGCCTGCACGTGCTGGAGACGATGATCGCGATCGACCGGTCGATCGCGACCGGCGAGACGGTCGCGGTCGAGAGCCGCATCGAGCGGCCGGCGCCCATCCCCGCGGACTGGACGCCCTATGAGCTCTGACATCGGCGCCGGCTTCGTCGGCGGAGGATTCATGGCGCGCGTGCACAGCCGTGCCGCGCGCGCCGCCGGCGCCCGCCTCGTCGGCGTGAGCTCGTCGTCGGCCGAGCGCGCGTCGTCGGCCGCGGCCGACCTCGACATCGAGAACGCGTTCGCGGGCTACGACGCGCTGCTCGCCGAGCACGACGTCGACGTCGTCCACGTCGTCACGCCCAACGCGCAGCATGCCGAGCAGACCCTGTCGGCGCTCGCGGCAGGCAAGCACGTGGTGTGCGAGAAGCCCATCGCGACGACGTCGGCGGATGCGCGCCGGCTCGTCGACGCCCAGGCCGGCTCGGGTCTCGTCGGCGCCGTGCCGTTCGTCTACCGGTACCACCCCATGGTGCGCGAGGCGCGGGCGCGCGTCGCGGCGGGCGGGGAGGCCGTGCTGTCGCTCGACGCCGCCTACCTGCAGGACTGGCTGCTGGGCGAGGAGGACGGCAACTGGCGCGCGGGCGCCGCGGGCGGCGCCTCGCGGGCCTTCGCCGACATCGGCTCGCACCTGTTCGACCTCGTCGAGTTCGTCACGGGCGAGCGGGTCGTGAAGCTGAGCGCCCTCACGCGCACCGTGTTCGCCGAGCGCGCCGGCCATCCCGTCGCGAACGAGGACATCGCCGCCGTGCTGTTCCAGCTCTCCGGCGGGGCGCCCGGCACGGCGCTCGTGAGCCAGATGGCGGCGGGACGCAAGAACGGGCTCACGCTCGAGGTGCACACGGGCGACGCCGCATACCGTTTCGAGCAGGAGCGGCCGGAGGACCTCTGGATCGGGCGCCGCGACGGCGTGCTGCTGCTGCCGCGCGAGGAGGGCATCCTCTCGCCCGACGCCGCGCGACTGTGCCGTGTGCCGTCCGGCCATCCGATGGGGTACCAGGATGCCTTCAACGCGTTCGTCGCCGACGCCTACGCGGCGACGGCGGGCGCCGAGCCCGAGGGGCTCGCCACGTTCCGCGACGGTCTCCGCGCGGCGCAGCTGACCGAGGCGGTCGTCGAGTCCGCGCGCACGGGCGCGTGGGTCGAGACGCCCTTCGACGAATGAACAGACCAGGAGGAACCATGACCGAGGCACGGCATCCCGTCACCCTCTTCACCGGCCAGTGGGCCGACATGCCGTTCGAGGAGCTCGCCCAGCGCGCGGCGGAGTGGGGCTACGACGGCCTCGAGATCGCCGCGTCGGGCGACCACCTCGACCTGCGGCGCGCGGACGAGGACGACGCCTACGTGCAGTCGCGGCTCGACATCCTCGACAAGTACGGGCTCAAGGTGTGGGCGATCTCGAACCATCTCGCCGGCCAGGCCGTGTGCGACGACCCCATCGACTTCCGGCACCAGGCCATTCTGCGCGACTACGTGTGGGGCGACGGCGACGGCGAGGGCGTCCGCCAGCGGGCGGCCGAGGACATGAAGCGCGCGGCGCGCGTCGCGCGCAAGCTCGGCGTCGACACGGTCGTCGGGTTCACGGGCTCGAAGATCTGGCCGTACGTGGCGATGTTCCCGCCCGTGCCGGCCGACGTCATCGATGCCGGCTACGAGGATTTCGCGAACCGCTGGAACCCCATCCTCGACGTGTTCGACGCCGAAGGCGTGCGGTTCGCGCACGAGGTCCACCCGTCGGAGATCGCCTACGACTACTGGACGAGCGTGCGCACCCTCGAGGCGATCGACCGCCGCGCGGCGTTCGGCTTCAACTGGGACCCCTCCCACATGGCGTGGCAGGGCGTCGACACGGTGTCGTTCATCGGCGACTTCGCCGACCGCATCTACCACGTCGACTGCAAGGACACGCGCATCCGCAAGGCGTCGGGCCGCCAGGGCGTGCTCGGCTCGCACCTCGCCTGGGGCGACCCGCGCCGCGGCTGGGACTTCGTCTCCACCGGGCACGGCGACATCCCGTGGGAGGACGCCTTCCGCGCCCTCGCCGCGATCGGCTACGACGGCCCCATCTCGATCGAGTGGGAGGATGCCGGCATGGACCGCCTCCACGGCGCCGCGGAGGCGGTGGCCTACATCCGCTCGCTGCTGTGGAAGCTGCCTGCGGCGTCGTTCGATGCCGCCTTCAGCAACCAGTAGGCCCTGCATGCGGAGAACGCCGTCCCGGGAGCCCGGGGCGGCGTTCTCTGCGTCGGGGGCGTCGAGGACAACGCCGCGAGAGGGAGGCTCAGCGCACTGCGAACGGGTCGACGGCGATCACGCCGTCGTAGTCCTGCCCCGTGTTCAGATCCTCGGTGAGCAGCTCGCGGCATCCGGCCGTGCGCGCAGCGGCGACGATCTGCGCATCCCAGAACGACAGGTCGAAGCGGCTCTGGATGGCGAAGGCCGCGCGCACGACGTCCGTCGTGACGGGCTGGATCGTGAACACCAGGAGCGTCTCGGCGAACGCGACCGCGTCGGCGTGGGCGACGGGGTGGGGGCGCGACGGCCGGGTCGCCTGCACATGGAACTCGGCGAGCACCTGAGTGGAGAGGGCGAGGTCGGGCGCGCGCAGGAGCGACAGCGCGGCGTCGCGCTTCGCCTTCTCTCCGGGGTCGTCGGAGAGCGCATAGAGCAGGACGTTCGTGTCAACGAATCGCGGCACGATCGTGGATGTCGTCGCGGGGCAGGCGGTCGGATGCGCGGAAGCCGGTGATCCGCTGCGCGAGCGCCTCGCGCGCCGTGGCCGCCTCCGCGATTGCGAGATCGTCGTCGCCCACCGACCAGAGGAAGTCGGCCACCATGCGGCTCACAGAGGTTCCCGCCTGCGCCGCATGCAGGCGCGCGCGGCGGTACGCCTCGTCGGAGACGGTCACCGTGATGTTCCTCACGCGCCGAGAGTATCACAGGAACTGTGACACGCGAGCTTATGTTGAAAACAGGCGAAAGTAGGTCTAGTCTCAACATAAATCCCCCCGACGAAGGAGTCACCATGCCGAACGGCCTGCTCGACGCATCGAGCCTGCGCGTCCATCCCGAGGGCGCGGCGCTGCAGCTGACCATCCCGTGGTACCGCAGCCTGTGGCTCTCGTCGGTGACATCGCTCGCCGTCCGGATCGACGACGAGCCCGTCGAGGAGGCGGACCTCGCGTTCGAGCTCGACGGCGTGCGGTACGCCGTCGGCGACCTCCCCGCGCAGAGCGACGTGCTCTGGTATCTGCAGAGCCATCCGGTGCTCGTCGTCCGGCGCGACGAGCCCATCGCCCTCGGCGAGACGGCCGACGTCGTGATCCACGGCGAACTGCGGCTGCCGTACATGCAGATCGCGCCCGGGGCCGACGGCGGGCCCGGCGTCTACGTCCCGAACGTCGTGCACCAGGAGCTCCGCCTCACAGCGACCGACCACGACGCGGCACCCGTCGGGCTCGAGACGGCCGTGCCGCCCGCCCCCGTCGACGACGAGCGCGATCCGTTCCGGCTCGGACTCACGCTCTACTCCGCGAGCGCCGAGTTCCGCGCCGGCTGGTACGACTTCGACGGCCTGCTCGACCGCGTCGCGGAGCTGGGCATCGGCCCCGGCATCGAGATCGTCGCCTCGCAGATGCTCCCGACCTATCCGCGCGTCTCCGGCGACTTCGAGCGCACCTGGCGAGCCGCCTTCGACCGGCACGGCTTCGCCGCGAGCTCGTTCGGAGCGAACCTCGACATGGGGCGCAGGCGCGATCGCGACATGACGCCCGACGAGGAGTTCGAGGTGAGCGAGCTGCTCTTCCAGGGCGCGAAGCGGCTCGGGTTCCCGCTCGTGCGCATCCAGTCGGCCAAGCCCGACCTGCTGCGACGGCTGCTGCCCGTCGCCGAGCAGCTCGATCTCAAGCTCGCGTACGAGATCCACGCGCCCTCGGGGCCGAACGCGCCCGAGGTGCTGCGCATCCGCGAGCTGTACGCCGAGCTCGACTCGCCGCTGCTCGGCTTCGTCGCCGACTTCTCGGCGACGATGCACGCGATGTCGCCGACGCTGCTGAGGGCCGTCAGCCGGGCGGGTCTCGACGACGAGGCGGTCGCACGCCTGCAGGAGATCTGGGCGACGGACGAGCCGATGCGCGCACGCCAGGAGGAGTTCATCGCGTACCTGCGAGGCAGGGGCTTCGACCCGGGCCGGCTGGGGGCGTTCGCGCACCTCGCCTTCAACATGCACGGCCACGTCGACCCGCGCGAGTGGGCCGACATCATGCCGCAGATCCTGCACGTGCACGCCAAGTTCTACGACATCGACGACACGGGTCAGGAGCCCGCGATCGACTACCCCGAGCTCGTGCGCGTCTTCGTCGAGGGCGGGTACCGCGGCTACTGGTCGAGCGAGTGGGAGGGCCACGCCTTCGCCGAGCTCGGCGAGGTCGACCCGCTCGCGCTCGTGCGCCGCCAGCACGACCTCATCCGCGCGAGCATGCGCCGGGCGGTGCAGCCCGCCTGACAGCGGTGCGGGTGCCGCGCACTTCCATGGCGCTGATGCGCGGCATCCGGAACCCTTATGTGTCTTTCCGGCGGAACGAGGGCATGCTTCTCCACGGGAGCACCCGCGCTCCCGTACCCGCGCAGTTCCGACGATGACGTCAGAAAGGCAACACCATGACACAGCGCACCCTGCGGCCCCTCGCCGCCCTCGCCATCCCCGCCGTGGGCCTGCTGGCCCTGTCCGCCTGCGCGGGCGCCGCCGAGGCAGACGGGGAGGGAGGAGACGAGCCGGTCGAGTTCAGCTTCACCTTCGCGACGTCGAACAGCCTCGAGAGCCCCTATCAGACGCTCGCAGAGGAGTACATGGCGGCGCACGAGGGCGTCACCATCACGGCGAACGCGGTGCCCAACGACTCCTACGACGAGACCGTGCGCACGCAGCTGCAGGCGGGCAACGCCTCCGACGTCATCCAGACCACCCCGGGCTCCGGCGCCCCGCGCGGCGTCATCCCCCTCGCCGAGGCCGGCTTCCTCGAGCCGCTCGGAGACACCGCGGCATCCCTCGTGCCCGAAGGGGCCGACGCGCTGTTCGCGATCGACGGCGAGGTCTACGGCCAGGCGCTCGACTTCACCCTGTCGACGCTCGTGGTCAACACGACAGCCGCGGCGGGCGTCGGCATCGACGAGTTCCCGACGACGACCGACGATCTGCTCGCGGCCTGCGCGACGGCTGCAGATGCGGGCGCATCCCTCGTTGTGCTCGCCGGTGCGGCCGCGCCCAACACGGGGATGGCGGCGCAGGCCATCTCGGCGACGCGCGTGTACGCGGATGACCCGGAGTGGAACGCCAAGCGCGCGGCGGGCGAGGTGACCTTCTCCGACACGCAGGGCTGGCACGACACCCTGCAGACGATCGTCGACATGGACGAGGCCGGCTGCTTCCAGGGCGGCGCGGAGGGCGCCGGCTTCGACGCCATCACCAACGGGCTCGGCCAGGGGACGTCGCTCGGCGCCTTCATCCCCTCGGGCTCGGCGGTCGAGATCGGCGCGGCTGCGCCCGACGTCGACTGGGCGATCGAGCCGTTCCCGGCGGCGGACGGCGGCGAGCCGTACCTGATCGCGAGCTCGAACTACACGATCTCGATCAACGCGGCGTCCGAGCACAAGGATGCGGCGGCGGACTTCCTCGAGTGGCTCGCGGAGCCCGCGCAGTCCGAGCGGTACTCGGAGCTCTCGGGCGAGCTGCCCGTCGCCGGCATCGAGGGCCTCGACCTCGCCGGGACCATGTACGAGCCGGTGGCGGAGCTGCTGCAGTCCGGCCAGTACGCCGGGCTCCCCAACGCCTTCTGGAAGGGCGAGGTCTACGACAAGCTCGCGACGGGCGTGCAGGGCCTGCTGACGGGGCAGAAGTCGATCGACGACGTGCTCGCCGACATGGACGCCGCCTGGGGCGAGTGACGCTCCCCGGCCGAGGGGCGAGGGCGGCTCCCGGGCTGCCCTCGCCCCTTATGTCGGTTATCGAAATTACTTATGTGTGTTTTCTACCTAGGTCCGTCATGCTGGGGTCAGCCCCGCACCTGGGCGGAGCTCCTGCACCGCGTGACGACGACGTCAGAAGGGCACAGATCATGACACAGCACCGCCGCCTCATCCGGAGGGGCGCCTTCACAGGGGCCGTCGCCATCGGCGCGATCGTCCTCGCCGGCTGCTCTGGCACGACCGACGACGCCGACGGCTCCTCGAGCTTCTCCCTCGGTTTCCCCGTCTCGAACGAGGAGGAGACCGCGTACGAGATCCTCGCCACCCAGTACATGGACGAGCACCCGGACGTCGAGATCACGATCAACCGGATGCCGGGGGAGAGCTACAACACGAACATCCGCACGCAGCTGCAGGGCGGCAACGCTCCCGACGTGTTCCTCTCCGCGCCGGGGAACGGCCAGGCGATCAGCATCCTCCCGCTGGGCGAGGCCGGGCTGGTCGAGCCCCTCGGCGACACGGCAGCCGGCCTCATCCCCGAGGGCTCCGAGCATCAGTTCGAGGTGGACGGCACCGTCTATGGCCAGCCCCTCAACATCGCCGCGGCCGGCGTCGTGTTCAACCAGACCGCCGCCGAGGCGGCGGGCATCACGGAGTACCCCTCCGACTGGCAGGGCGTGCTCGCCGCCTGCGAGACGGTCGCCGCGACGGGCGGATCGTTCTTCGTGGTCGCGGGCGCGGTCGGCGCGAACGCCGGCATGATGGCGCAGGCCATCGCCGCCACGCGCGTGTACGCCGACACACCCGACTGGAACACACAGCGCGCGGACGGCGACGTCACCTTCGCCGACTCCGAGGGGTGGGCAGACACCCTGCAGGCCGTCGTCGACATGAACGACGCCGGCTGCTTCCAGGGCGGTGTCGAGGGCGCCGGGTTCGACGCCATCACGAACGGCCTCGTGCAGGGCACCTCGACGGCGATGTTCGGCCCCAGCGGGACGACGCGCGACCTCACGCAGGCCGCCGACGGCGCGGCGACCTTCCTCGCCGAGACCTTCCCGCCGGTGGACGCGGCCGATGGCGTCTTCGGCTTCGCGAGCTCGACCTACTCCTACTCGATCGCGGCCTCGTCGGAGAACAAGGAGGCCGCGCACGCCTTCCTCGACTGGATGGCCGAGCCAGAGCAGGCGGAGAGGATCGCCGAGGAGTCCGGCACGCTCCCGATCACGGGCTACGCCGACATGGACTTCACCGGCACGGCGTTCGAGCCGCTCGCCGACATGCTCGCGAACGGCGACTTCGTACCGCTGCCGAACTCGGACTGGGCGAACTCGGCCGTGTACGACGCGCTCGGCGCAGGAGTGCAGGGGCTGTTCACCGGTCAGAAGAGCGTCGACCAGGTGCTGGCCGACCTCGACAGCGCCTGGGGCGAGTGACCCACGGGCGAGACCGAGGCACAGGAGACGAGATGACTGCGATGATGCAGCCGCAGACTCGAGGCGAGTCGGCCACGGAGGCCGTCGTCGTCCCCCGACGCGGCGGACGGAGGAACGGCTTCCGGGCCCAGGCGCGCCCGCGCCGGAAGGGGCTGCTGACGTTCGGCCACTGGTGGTGGGCCCTGCCGGGGATCGTCCTCGTGCTCGGCATCCACTACGCCGCGACGATCGCGGGAGGCTTCTTCGCCTTCACCGACTGGACGGGCATCGGCGCGTTCGAGTTCATCGGCATCGACAACTTCACCCGCATCTTCGCGGACCCGTCGAAGATGCTCGCGCTGGGGAACACCCTCTTCCTCGCGTTCGGGTCGGTCATCCTCACCAACGTCATCGGCCTCGGTCTCGCCGTCGCCCTCAACCGGCTCCTCAAGACGCGCTACATCCTCCGCACGCTCTTCTTCATGCCGGTCGTCCTCAGCCCGCTCGCCGTGGCCTACGTGTGGAAGTTCATCTTCGACTACAACGGCCCGCTCAACGCGGTGCTCACGGCGGTCGGCCTCGGCGACCTCGCCCGCGCGTGGGTGGGCGACCCGACGTTCGCGATCTGGACCATCCTCATCGTCATCGTCTGGCAGCAGACGGGCTTCTCGATGGTCATCTACGCGGCCGGGCTCGCCGGCGTGCCCGTCGAGATCGAGGAGGCGGCGACGATCGACGGCACCACGCTGTGGCAGCGGTTCCGGCACGTCACGCTCCCGGCCATCCGCCCCGCCGTCGCGATCGCGACGACCCTCGGCCTCGTGAACGGGCTGCGGATCTTCGACCAGATCATGGCGCTCACGGGCGGCGGGCCCGCCGGCGCCACCGAGACCCTCGCGACCGAGGTCTACAAGCAGGCGTTCTCGCTCGGCCAGTTCGGCTACGGCGCCGCGCTCGCGCTCGTGCTCACGGCGATCATCCTCGTCTTCGCGATCATCCAGCAGCGCGTGACGCAGGAGAAGGAGGACTGACATGTTCCGCTACACGAAGCTCACCGCTGTGCGCGAGGTGCTCATCTGGGTGCTCGCCCTCGTCTTCCTGCTGCCGTTCTTCTTCCTGGTGTCGACCGCGCTCAAGACCGACGATGAGGTCTTCCAGTCGTCGCCGCTCGCGCTGCCCGCGACGCCGCAGCTCGGCAACTTCGCCGACCTCTTCACGGCACAGGGGCAGAGCAACATCGTGCTCGGGCTCGTGAACTCCGTCATCCTCACGCTCGGCGCCATCCTCGGCCTCGTCCTCCTCGGCTCGCTCACCGGCTACGTCATCATGCGCTCGACGCAGCGGTGGACGAAGGGCGCCTACTACCTCTTCCTCATCGCGATCGTCCTGCCCGCGCAGCTCGGCACCGTGCCGCTCTACATCGGAGCGCGCGCGATCGGCCTGACGGGGACGCTCTGGGGCATGATCATCCTCTACACGGGCATGATGCTGCCGCTCGCGATCTTCCTCTACGCGGGGTTCTTCCGCGGTCTCGGCACGGAGTACGAGGAGGCCGCGGCGATCGACGGCGCGACGAAGACGCAGATCTTCTTCCGCATCGTGCTGCCGCTCATGGCGCCCGCGACGGGCACCGTCGCCATCCTGACGGGGCTCATCGTCTGGAACGACTTCATGACGGCGCTCATCTTCCTGGGCGGCTCGGATGCGCAGACCCTGCCGGTGGCGATGTACTACTTCATCGGGTCGCTCGTCTCCCAGTGGAACAAGATCTTCGCGATCGTGCTCGTCTCGATGATCCCGATCCTCACCTTCTACCTCATCGCGCAGAAGAAGTTCATCCAGGGCTTCGCGGGCGGTCTGAAGGGATGACCGCGCTCTCCCCGCGGACGCCCGCCGACCTCGGCGACGGGACGTTCGCGAACCCCGTCCTGCCCGGAGACCGTCCGGATCCCTCCGTGCTGCGTGTCGGCGACGAGTACTTCCTCACCTCCTCGTCGTTCGACGCGGCGCCGGGGCTGCAGATCTGGCGCTCGCCCGACCTCGTGAACTGGACCTTCGCGACGAACGCGCTCGAGCATCCGCTCAGCACGGTGTTCGCCCCCGACCTCGTCGAGCACGACGGCCGGTACTTCCTCTACATCCCGTTCATCCCGAGCGCGTGGGGCGACGACCGCATCGATGTGCCGCAGATCTGGGTCGCGACCGCCGACCATCCGGCCGGGCCATGGAGCGAGCCCGTCTTCACGGGGATCTCCGGAGCCATCGATCCGGGGCACGTCGTCGGCGACGACGGCGAGCGCCACCTCTTCGTCAACGGCATCCGCCGCTGCCGGCTCTCGGCCGACGGGCTGACGGCCGTGACGCCGCTCGAGCAGGCCTACGACGGATGGCGCTACCCCGACGAGTGGGTCACCGAGGCGTACGCGCTCGAGGGCCCGACCCTCTTCCGCCGCGACGGATGGATCTACCTCGTCAGCGCCGTCGGCGGCACGGGCGGCCCGGCGACAGGGCACATGGTCATCGTCGCGCGGTCGCGGTCGGTCGACGGCCCGTGGCAGAACGCTCCCGACAACCCCGTCGCGCGCACGCGGTCGGCCGGCGAAGCCTGGTGGTCGCGCGGCCATGCGACGATCCTCGAGGGGCACGACGGCCGGTGGTGGATGGTCTCGCACGGCTACGCGAACCGCTTCCGCACCCTGGGCCGGCAGACGCTGCTCGAGCCGATCGAGTGGACGGCGGACGGATGGCCCGTCGCGCCCGCCCGCGACCTGGGCGCGCCGCTCGCGAAGCCCGCCGGAGCGGGCGCGCCGACGGCGGTGCCTGCGCCATCCGACGACTTCGTCGCGCCGGCATGGGGCGAGCGCTGGGTCTTCGACGACCCCGCACGCGACGAGCGCGACCGTGCGCGCTTCGACGGCGGCGCGCTCGTCCTGGCAGGCAAGGGCGACGGTCCCGCCGATGCGTCGCCGCTCACGACCTGGTCGATGGACCGCGCCTACGAGGTCGAGGTCGAGCTCGAGGTGACGGGAGGGGCGCAGGGCGGCCTGCTGCTGTGGTTCAACAACCGTCTGTTCTTCGGGCTGGGGTGGGACGGCGAGGCGCTCGCCGGGTACGCGGGCGGCATCCGCACGCACCACCGCGAGCCCGCCGAGCCGGGCGACGCCATCCAGCTGCGGTTGCGGAACGATGCCCACATCGTCACGGGCTGGTTCCGCCGGCCGGGCGACGAGTGGACCCGGTACGGCGTGCGGTACGACACCGAGGGCGCGCACTCGGCCACCGTCATGGACCTCAAGAGCCTGCGACCCGCGCTGTTCTCCGCCGGGAGCGGCGAGATCGCGTTCCGGTCGTTCCGATACCGGGTCGTGGGGGAGGAGACGCGATGACCGGCAACCGCCCCGCGTTCGCCCGATTCTGCGAGCTGTTCTACACGCGCAAGCGGGTCGCCGAGGCCTTCGCGTTCCTCGTCTCCGACGACTACCGCCAGCACAACCCGACGATCGCCGACGGGCCGGCGGCGGCGGTCGCCGCCCTCACCCCGAAGTTCGACGGCTCGCCCGGTGCCCGCTTCGAGATCCAGCGGATCATCGTCGACGGCGACCTCGCGATGGTGCATGTGAAGGCCTCCCGACCCGGCGCTCCGGACGCCGCCGTCGCGGACATCTACCGATTCGAGGACGGCCGGATCGTCGAGCACTGGGACGTGCTGCAGCCCGTTCCCGTGCATGCCGTCCACGACCATCCGATGTTCTGACGAGAGGAGCGCCGATGTACCGGCTCTCACCCAATATCGAACTGCTGTTCACCGAGGCGGGAGACTACGCCGCGCGTGTGCGCGCCGCCGCAGCGGCCGGCTTCGACGCCGTGGAGATGTGGGGCCCGACGGGCGTCGACGCCCCGGCCCGACCCAAGGACCTCCCGGCGCTCAAGGCGGCGCTGGAGGAGACGGGCACGCAGCTGACGGCGCAGCTCGCCGAGCCGCGCACGCAGTTCATGATCCCGCCGTGGGATCACTCGGAGTTCTTCCGCAAGCTCGACGAGGGCGTCGGCATCGCGAACGAGCTCGGCTGCCCGCGCATCGTCGTCGGCAGCGGCACGGGCTTCGGCGGCTGGAAGCGGCAGGTCCAGCTCGACAAGCTCGTCGAGATCTATCGGAAGGCCGTCGCGCAGATCGACGGCTCGGGCGTGGGGCTCGTGCTCGAGCCCGTCAACGTGCGCGTCGACCACCCGGGGGCGCTGCTCGATCGCACGGCCGAGGCCGTGCACGTCGCGCGCGACGTCGACTCGCCCGCGTTCGGCGTGCTGTACGACATCTACCACTCCGCCGTCGAGGGCGAGGACATGGCGGCCGAGCTCGCGAACGCAGGCGACCTCGTGCACTACGTGCAGCTCGCCGACGCCCCCGGCCGCGGTGAGCCGGGAACGGGAGAGCTCGACTGGCCCGAGCGCCTCGGCATCCTCCGAGCCGCGGGCTACGCCGGCCCGATCGGCCTCGAGTACTACCCGAGGACGGAGTCCGCCGCGTCGGTGCGGCGCATCGTCGACTGGGCGGCCCGCGCATGAGCATCTCCCCCTCCTCCCTCGTCCAACGGATATCCGCTTGCCGAGAGCACACCGGATCTCGCGTTATCGGATGGCCTCTCGTCCAACGGATATCCGCTGGGCGAGGGTGCGAACGGGGTGCGCGATGAGCAGGTACCCCGCGGAGGTCGATGTCGTCATCGTCGGCTCGGGACCGACGGGTGCCGCCTACGCGCGCATCCTCTCGGAGCAGGCGCCCGGCGCGACGATCGCCATGCTCGAGGTCGGGCCGACCGTGTCGAACCCGCCCGGTGCGCATGTGAAGAACATCGTCGACGCCGACGAGCGCGCTGCCGCGCAGCGTCGCTCGCAGGGTCCGGGCGACGGCGCGCCCACCGTCAACGGGCCCGGTGCGGTCAAGGCCGGCGACCGCCGCGCGCGCCCCGGGACCTACCTCCTCCCCGACGGCTACGCGCAGGCGGGGGAGGACGGCCTGCCCGTCGCGGCGTTCTCGAGCAACGTCGGAGGGATGGGCGCGCACTGGACGGCCGCGTGCCCTCGGCCCGGCGACAGCGAGCGCATCGCGTTCCTCGACGTCGACGGGGAGCTCGACGAGCTGCTCGACGACGCCGACCGGATCCTCGGCGTGACGGTCGACGCGTTCGACGCGGCGCCGTTCGCCCCGATCGTGCGCGAGCGCCTCGCGCCGGTCGTCGACGACGGCAGGCCGGCCGGGCGCCGCGTGCAGCGCATGCCGCTCGCGGTGCACCGCCGCGACGATGGCCGCCTCGTGTGGTCGGGCTCCGACATCGTGCTCGGCGACGTCACGCGCGCGAACCCGCGGTTCGCGCTCTTCGACGAGACGCTCGTGACGCGCGTCCGGCAGACGGATGGCCGCGCTTCCGGCGTCGAGGTGCGCGACCTGCGCGACGGCACGGTGCACGAGATCGCCGCCCCGCACGTCGTCGTCGCGGCCGACGCCCTGCGCACCCCGCAGGTGCTGTGGGCGTCGGGCATCCGCCCCGCGGCGCTCGGACGCTACCTCAACGACCAGGCGCAGGTCGTGTTCGCGTCGCGGCTGCGCGGCGTCGAGGCGCCCGTGCGGGATGACGCGGCGGGAGCGCTCAACGAGACGAGCGGCGTCAGCTGGGTGCCGTTCACCGACGGGTTCCCGTTCCACGGGCAGATCATGCAGCTGGACGCCTCGCCCGTCCCCCTCGCCGACGACGACCCGGTCGTCCCCGGCTCCATCGTCGGGCTCGGGCTGTTCTGCGCGAAGGACCTGCAGGCCTCCGACCGGGTCGCGTTCGACGACGTCGAGGTCGACGGCTACGGCATGCCGGCCATGCGCATCCACTACACGCTCACGGCCGCCGACCACGCGGTGATCGAGCGGGCCAAGGACGAGATCGTGCGCCTCGGCGCCGTGGTCGGCGAGCCGCTCGACGACCGGCCGTTCGTCATGCCGCTCGGCTCGTCGCTCCACTACCAGGGCACGGTGCGCATGGGGGCGGTGGACGACGGCACGAGCGTGTGCGACCCGTTCTGCGAGGTGTGGGGCGCCCCCGGCGTCTTCGTCGCCGGCAACGGTGTCATCCCGACGTCCACGGCCTGCAACCCGACGCTGACGTCGGTCGCACTGGCCATCCGCGGCGCTCGCCGCATCATCAGCAGGATCTCCCCGGACACACAGGAGGAATCGTGATCCCCGACCGCATCATCGAACCCGGCACCCTCACGACCGACGGCGCCCGCGCCGCCGTCGAGGTGCGCATCCCGTGGTACCGCGCGCTGCCCGCCTCGTGCATCGCCGGCGCCTCGCTCACGGTCGACGGCGTCGAGGCGCCGGCCGACTCGCTGCGGTGGACCCTGAACGGCGAGGAGCGCACCTTCGCCGAGATGGTCGACGACACCGACAGCTGGTGGTTCCCGCTCGACTCGGCCGTGCTCTCGGGCGACGTGGCGGTGCCGGCCGACGGCGCCGACCACACGGTCGAGGTCGGCCTCACCCTGTACATCCCGTACATCATCATCGGCGACGACGAGACCCTCCACATCGAGGAGCGCGACGCCAAGACCATGAAGGCGGCGGCAGCATGACCTCTCTCGGCGCGCCCATCCAGGGCGTCACCCTCTACAGCTTCACGCGCGCGTTCCACGGCCGCGAGCACGATCTCGAGTCGCTCATCCGAAAGACGGCGGCGGATGGCTTCGGGCCGGGGCTCGAGATCATCGGCTTCTCGAGCTTCCGCGGCTTCCCCGACGTCGACGACCGGTTCGCCGGGTGGTTCCGCGACCTCGTCGCAGAGACGGGGCTCGTGCAGACGTCGCTCGCCATCAATGCCGACATCGGCATCCACCGCGACCGCCTCCTCACCCAGGACGAGCTGATCGAGTACATGCGCCGGCAGATCGAGGCGGCGGCGACGCTGGGCTTCCCCATCGCGCGCGTGCAGATCTCGCTCACGCCCGACTCGATGGAGGCCCTCGTGCCCGTCGCGGAGCGCTACGGCGTCACGCTCGCGCTCGAGGTGCACGCCGACCAGTACGCAAGCCACCCGCGCATCCTCGCGCTGCGCGACCGCTATGAGCAGATCGGCTCGCCGCTGCTCGGCTTCACGGCAGACTGGGGTGCCACGACCGTCGGCTTCGCGCCGTCGCTCGTCGAGGCGTACCGCCGTCGCGGTGCCTCGGAGGAGCTGCTGGCCGCGCTAGTCGACCTGTGGCAGGAGTTCCACCGCCAGGGACCGCCCGCCGACCAGGCCGAGCACGGGCAGCGCTTCGGCCGGTTCATCGCGCTGGCGGGGCAGCACGGGCAGCCGCAGTTCGGCATCGACTTCGGCATCAACGGCACGGGCCTGTTCGGTCCGGCGTCGGTGGACGACTGGCTCGAGATCATGCCGTGGATCCGCCACGTGCACGGCAAGTTCTTCGGCATCGACGAGTCGGGCGAAGAGCCCTCGGTGCCCGTGCGCGACCTCGTGCGCCTGCTCGTCGAGCAGGGCTACACAGGCGCCATCTCGAGCGAGTACGAAGGATGGCACTGGAACCACTGGCAGAGCCCGTTCGACATCATCGCGGCCGAGCAGGCCGTGCAGCGCTCGGCGGCCGAGGCCGCCGGATCGCGCATGGTGACCGATGCCGGCGAGGCGCGGCGGCAGCTCGCCGCGCACCTCGGGGCGGGGGCGCGGGCATGAGCGGGATCGCGGGCACGGGCATCCGGCTCGGCACGACGCTGTACTCGCTCACGAGCGAGTTCGCGGCGGGGCTCTACACGCCCGAGACCCTCATCGCCGCGGTCGCGGAGCACGGCATCGGCCCCGGCGTGGAGTTCAACATCGCGCAGCTGCTGCGCACGTACCCCGACGTCGACGCCGACTTCACCCGGATGTGGTTCGACTCCCTCGAGAAGCACGGGCTCGAGGCGAGCGCCGTCGGCACCAACCTCGACATGGGGCGCAGGGCCGACCGCGACATGACGCCGGACGAGGAGCACGACTTCTTCGCCCGGCAGCTGAAGACGGCGAACACCCTCGGGTTCCGCACCATCGTCATCCGCTCGGCCGGCAGGGAGCTGCTGCGCAGCCTGCTGCCCCTCGCGGAGAAGTACGACCAGCGCCTCGGCTACGAGATCCACGCGCCGCAGGGGCCGAACGACCCGAAGGTCGTGGCCATCCGAGAGCTCTACGACGAGCTCGGCAGCGACCGGCTCGGGTTCACGGCCGACTTCTCGTCGACCATGCACTCGCTGTCGCCGACCCTGCTGCGCACGCTCGGGCAGATGGGGATGGCCGAGCGGCACTTCGCCGTCATGGACGAGATCTGGCACCGCCCCGAGCCCATGCACGTGCGCAACCAGGCGTTCGAGGACTACCTCGCGGGCGAGGGCGTCGACCACCTGCGGTTCGGCCCGTTCACGCGCCTCGCGTTCAACATGCACGGGCTCGTGCCGGCCGAGGAGTGGCTCGACATCATGCCGCGGATCTTCCACGTGCACGCGAAGTTCTATGACATCGGGGCGGATGGCGAGGAGCCGGCCATGGACATCCCGCGCATCGTGCGCCAGTTCGTGCAGGGCGGGTACACGGGCTACCTCTCGAGCGAGTGGGAGGGGCACGCGTTCAGCGACCTCGGCGAGGCAGACCCGATCGACCTCGTGACCCAGCAGCACGCGCTCATGACGCGCGCGATCGAGGAGTCCGTCGCGGCTGCGACGGCGTAGGAGGAGACGACATGGCCACGCACAACTCGCTGTTCGCCGAGAACGACGTCGTGCGCCGCGGCGACGGCATCGCCGTCTCGGTGCAGCTGCCCTGGTACCGCAGCCTCTGGCTCTCGGCGGTGTCCGACGTCGAGGCGACCGTGAACGGCGTCGCGATCGCGACGGAGGACCTGCGGTTCGAGCTGCTGGGGCGCTCGTACACGATCGCCGAGCTGCCCGAGCAGTGGGACACGCTCTGGTTCGTCGCCGACCGGCCCGACATCGTCATCCCGCTCGACGAGGCGCCCGCGCCCGGCGAGCGGGTCGAGGTCGAGGTCGTCCTGACGATGCGCCTGCTCTACATGCAGATCATGCCGGGCGTCGACGGCGGGCCCGGCCGTTACGTGACCAACCGCGTGCCCGTCGCGCGCGAGGTCGTGCTGGCGTGACGGATGGTCGCCCGGTTATGTTCGAGGTAACCACAATCTGGAGGTGCTCGCGATGACGCGACCGATCACGCTCTTCACCGGCCAGTGGGCCGACCTGCCTTTCGAGGAGGTGTGCCGCCTCGCCGGGGAGTGGGGCTACGACGGCCTCGAGATCGCCTGCTGGGGCGACCACCTCGACCCCTGGCGCTGGGATGACGACGACTACGTGCAGGGCAGGCTCGACACGCTCGCGCGGCACGGCCTGAAGGTCTGGACGATCTCCAACCACCTGAAGGGGCAGGCCGTGTGCGACGATCCGATCGATCAGCGCCACCGCGACATCCTGTCCGACGCCGTCTGGGGCGACGGCGACCCGGAGGGCGTGCGGCAGCGCGCCGCAGAGGAGCTGAAGAACACCGCGCGGCTCGCCGCCCGGCTCGGGGCGAAGACCGTGACCGGGTTCACGGGGTCGTCGATCTGGAAGTACGTCGCGATGTTCCCGCCCGCGTCGGACGAGATGATCGCGGCCGGCTACCGCGACTTCGCCGACCGCTGGAACCCCATCATCGACGTGTTCGAGGAGGTCGGCGTGCGTTTCGCGCTCGAGGTGCACCCGTCGGAGATCGCCTACGACTACTGGACGGCGAAGGCGACGCTCGAGGCGATCGGGCACCGCCCCGGCTTCGGCATCAACTTCGACCCGTCCCACTTCATGTGGCAGCAGCTCGACCCGGTGGCGTTCGTGCTCGACTTCGCCGACCATATCCTGCACGTGCACGTGAAGGAGTCGGTGACGAACCTCGACGGCCGCAACGGCGTGCTCGGATCGCACCTCCCGTGGGCGAACCCCCGCCGCGGATGGACGTTCGTCTCGACAGGCCACGGCGAGGTGCCGTGGGAGCCGCTGTTCCGCGCGCTCAACGCGATCGGCTACGACGGCCCCACGAGCGTCGAGTGGGAGGACGCCGGCATGGACCGGCTGCACGGCGCACCCGAGGCGCTTGCGTTCGTGCGGGAGCTCAACGCCATCACGCCGCCCGCGGCCGCCTTCGACGCGGCGTTCTCGACGAAGTAGCGGCGCATCCGGTCGGTGAGCGCTGCCGCTCACCGACCGGTCAGCCCAGCGCCTCCCGCGCGAGCGCGAGGTGCGCGCTCGTCGTCTCCGTCGGGTCGGCGTCGAGCCACTCGTGGCCGCCCCACTCGCTGCAGAGCGTTCCGGCGAAACCCGTGCCGCGCAGCAGGTCGCCGAGGTCGCGGATCGGCCCGCTCACGCGCCCGTCGGCGTCCTCGAGATCCCAGAACTTGAGATGGAACGCGCCCACGAGCGGCAGGACGGGCCGCAGCTCCGACGCCTCGGAGCGGCCGAAGCGCACGAGCAGGTCCATGAACATCGTGTGGACCTCGCGCGGCACGTCGCCCGCGCGCAGCGCCGCGAGCACGGCGTCGTGCGTGGCGGGGTCGCGCCATGCGCCGCCGAGGCGGGCGTGCAGGTCGGCGGGCAGCGCCGCCATCCGCTCGAGGTAGGTGACGGGCAGCGCCGGCATGAGCATGCTGATGTCGACGAGCAGCCGCACGTGCGCATCGTCGATGCGCGCGACGGCGTCGATCGCCGCCTCCTCCCGCGCGGGCGTCTGAGGGCCCTGCACCTCTTCGTAGAGCACGAGGTCGAGCTCGTGCAGCGTCGGCAGCAGGCGCCGCAGGAGCGGCTCGCCGGCTTGCCCGATCGGCAGCCGCACGCCCTCGGCACCCAGCGCGTGCGCGGCGTGCAGCTGGGGGAGCAGGAACGCGAGGCGCTCGTCGTCGCCGCGCCGGCGGGATGGCGAGAGCCAGTCGTCGAGGCTCGCGCCGACGATGCTCACCCGGCCGCCGCCATCCGCGATGCGCCAGCCGAGGTGCGCCGCCTCGTCGCCCGCGAGCGCGGGAAACGAGCGCAGCGACTGGCCGAGCTCGACCTCGATCTCGTCGGCCGTGCCGCCCGCCGCGATGCCGACCGCGATGTCGGCCGCGTCGCGCTCGGCCCGGATGACCTCGGGCGTCCAGTTGAACGCGCTCGCCGCGAGCCGCCACGCGGATGGCGCGGGTCGCGCCGCGCGCGCGGGCTCGGGCGGGCGCGGGGTCGCGGACAGGCGCACGGCCCGCGCGTCGTGCGCACCGCCATCCGGCCCCGCGACGAGCCGCCGCCGCGCCGCGAACGGCAGCACGAGCGGCGCGTCGGGGCCCGCGGGCAGGTAGGGGATGAGCAGTCGGAACGACACCGCGACGTCGTGGGCGCCGCCCGGCAGGGCGGTGTCGCCGGCGAGGGCGACGCGGTCCTGCACGAACCACCAGCCGGGGGCCGTCGCGAGGTCCGCCGCCGAGAGGTCGCGGCCGTCGAGGCGCACGCGCACCGCGACGTCGGCGCCGTCGATCGAGACGCGCACGTCGTGCAGCGAGGCGAGCGGCAGCGACCGGATCCACGGCAGCGAGAGCCGGAGGGCGAAGCTCTGGTCGCCCGTCGACAGGGCGTCGTCGGCCAGCACGGGAAGGGTCATCGGGCGCTCCTTCGCACCGCGCTCCGTCGCGCAGCTTCTCCTCAGAACATACCCAGTTATGTCTTAAAGAGGAAGAAGTGTTACGCCGCGGCAAGCACCCCCGCCGCCGTCGGCCGCCCGTCGGCGAACCAGCGGGGGAACGTCGTGTCGAACAGCTGCTCGATCGCGAGCTGCGCTCCGCCGCGGATGGGCTCGGTGATGTCGTTCGCCGACGTCACGACCTGCAGGTCGCGCGTGGCGAGAGGGATCGCCAGCTCGTAGACGCGCTGACGCACCTCGGCGAGGTACACCTCGCCCGCCGATGCGATCGCTCCGCCGATGACGATCACCGCGGGGTTGAACATGTTGACGAGCGTCGCGATCGACTCGCCCATGATCCGTGCCGAGTGCTGCACGAGCGAGATCGCGAGCGCGTCGCCGTGACTGGCGGCGATCATGATCATCTCGGGCGTGAGGGCTTCGCCCTCCGCGCGCAGGTGCGCGAGCGCTCCCGTGTCGCCCGCGGCGATCGCGCGCTCGGCGTCGCGCACGAGCGCCCATCCGCTCGCCACGGCCTCGAGGCAGCCGACCTTGCCGCAGCGGCAGACCTCCTCGGAGCCGAGGACGCGCACATGCCCGATGTCGCCCGCCGCGCCGTTCGCGCCGCGGTGCAGCCGGCCCCGCGAGAGCAGGCCCGCGCCGATGCCCGAGCCGATCTTACAGAAGACGAGATCGGCATCATGGTCGCGGCGGCGCGCGCGCTCGCTCAGGGCGAGCAGGTTGACGTCGTTGTCGACCCAGACGGGGGCGTCGAGGTGCTCCTCGAAGCGGGCCCGCACGTCGTGACCGCTCCAGCCGGGCATGATCGGCGGCGCGACGGGCCGCCCCGTCGCGAAGTCGACGGGGCCGGGGACGCCCACGACGACGGCCCAGATCGGGGTGTCCCCCGTCTGTCCGAGCAGCGTGTCGACGAGTGCCATCGCCGCGTCGAGGGTCGCCTCCGGGCCGCGCACGATGTCCCACGGCCTGTGCTCGTGCGCGAGGACGTCTCCGTCGAGGTCGGTGATGCCGACGCGGATGTGCAGCGCGCCGAGGGCGCACACGACGATGCGGGCCTGGTCGGAGCGGAAGCGCAGGTTGCGGGGAGCGCGGCCGCCCGACGACGGCCCCAGCTCGGCGTCCTCGAGGAAGCCGGCGTCGATGGCGCGGTCGACGCGCTGCGAGACGACCCCGCGGCCGAGTCCCGTGAGCCGCCCGATCTCGGGGCGCGTCGTCGCCTCACCCGTGCGCACGAGGTTCACGATGCGCAGGAGGCTCGTGACCTCGTCGGTCTGGGCGCCGAAGCGGAGGGTGGACTCGTTCGCCATCCTCGGATTCTGGCACACGGGGAGCGGTTTCGCGGCCCCTATCGTGCGTGGCGTCGCTACTTACGTGTACTTTATGCATAAGTGGGGTGCCATCGGCACCGCGCGGGCGCGGACGAGGAGGTCGGATGCCCACGGGAGTCGGGATCATCGGCGCGGGCCCGGGCGCCTGGGCCCTGCATGCGCCCACGCTCGCGCGACTGGGCCGCCGGTTCGCGCTCGTCCACGTCGCCGACGGCGGCAGCGGCCGGGCCGAGGCGATCGCCGCGCGGTCGGGGGCGCGGGCGTCGTCGGACGCCGCCGAGCTGCTCGGCGACCCGGGTGTGGACGTCGTCGTCATCGCATCGCCGCCCGAGCGCCACGCCGCGCATGCGCTCGCCGCGGTGTCGGCGGGCAAGCGCGCGATCCTCTGCGAGAAGCCGCTCGCGACGACGCATGACGACGTGGACGCCGTCGTCGCCGCCTGCCGTTCCGCCGGGGTCGCGCTCGTCGTCGGGACCCACCACCTCCACGACCCCGCCTGGGCGCACGTCAGGCACCACCTCACGGCGCGCGGCGCCGCCATCCGCGACATCTCGCTGCCGCCCAACGACCGCTACCACGCGGCCGTCTCCGAGGCCCCTCTCCGCGCACTCTGCGGCGGCGCCCCGCGGAGCACTCCGCCGGATGCGGCCGACCCTCGCGTGGCGGCGGACATCGTGCGTCGGCTCGTCGGCGGTCTGTGCGTGCACGACGTCCCGCTGCTGCGCGATCTCGCGCCCGCGCTCGATCGGATGGCGTTCGCGCGCCTTCTGCCGCCCGTCGGCTGCGCGCTCGGCTTCGTCGCGAGCGGCGCGCTCGTGCAGATCGGCGCGGCGATGACGGGCGGCGGCGCGGAGGCGCTCTGGCACATGAGCATCGGCGCGGGGGACGACCGCATCGACATCGACTTCCCGCCCGCGTTCGTGCACGACGGCTCCGCGACCGTCACGGTGACCCATGCGGACGGGCGCGTCGTCCGCCATGAGCGCGATGCGGTCGACGGCCACACGGCGCTGTGGCGGGCGCTCGCGTCCCAGCTCGACCGGACGCAGCCCGTCGAGTACGACGAGATCGCCGCCGACGCGCATCACGGCGTCCTGCTCGCGGACGCCGCGGCCCGCGCCGTCCGGACGCCGCCTGCGCGCACGGAGCGCGAGGTGCCAGCGCGGGACGAGGTGGCGCGGGACGAGGTGGCACCGGACGAGGTGGCGCGGGACGAGGCGGTGCCGGACGAGGCGGTGCGGGAGTCCGTCGATCCGTCCCCCGGTGCGTCCTGGCGCATCGCCCTGCCGACGGCGGGCGACGCGGCCGACCGCTTCCGCGTCGCGGCGGCTGAGCTCCCGCTCACGATCGCCGGGAGCGCGACGGCGTCGACCACGGCATCCGGAACGCGCGCCGAGCGGGTCGTGCTCGTGCGCGACGGCGAGGAGACCGTCGTCCTCCCCGAGCCGGCAGGCGTCGACGCGGCGCAGCTCGCCGGCCTGCACGCCGTCGTCGAGCGTGCGCGCGTGCGGCCCCTTCCGGAGGCGGCCGAGCGCGCAGCGCGCGAGGCGGTCGCGGTCGTCGTCGAGGCCGCGCTCCCGGTCTCCGACCCCGCGCCCTGGCTGCGGGACGCCGTCGGATGGTGCCGGCTCCTCGCCGGCCCGCTCACGGCATCGGCGGTCGAGGCGACGGCGACATCGCTCATGGCCGCATTCGACGGGGCGACGGGAGCTCCCGTGACGCTCATCGCGACTGAGACGGCCGGCCCGTCGCGCATCACGGCCCGCACCCTCGGGCCCGTGCGCCTCGAGGCCGTCGTCCAGACCGACGGCACGGCCATCCGCATCGCGACGGCCGAAGGCGAGCTGCTGCTGCCGCCCCGCCGCGAATCCGCTGCGCGGGAGGCTCTCCGCCGCGCCGCGCAGGGCGCCGACGACATCGCCGACCTCCGCCACGACGAGCGCCTGCGAGCGCAGCTGACCGAAAGGCCATCGACATGACCGATCCCGACGCGCCAGGGCTGCCGGACTTCCGCCGGCTGCCCATCCCCGAGGCCATCCGCTGGCTCGCGGAGAACGGGGAGCCGGCCGACCCGCGCGACGACGTCGACACCGCGTCGCTCGAGCGGCGCTTCCCGCATCTGCGCGGTGTCGAGGCGGATGACGCCGCGGTCGACGGCCCGCACGGCTCCGTGCCCGTGCGCCGGTACCGCAAGCCGGGGCGCGCGGCGCGGACGGCGCTCGTCTGGGTGCACGGTGGCGGGTTCATCGGCGGCTCGCTCGACATGCCGGAGTCGAACTGGGTCGCGCGCGAGATCGCCGCGCGCGGCATCCCCGTGCTCGCCGTCGACTACACGAAGTGCCTCGGCCAGGCGCACTTCCCCGTGCCGTCCGACGACGTGCTCGCCGCATGGGATGCGGCACCGCAGCTCCTCGGGCTGCCGGCCGAGCGGCTCGTCATCGGGGGCGCGAGCGCGGGCGGCAACCTCGTCACGGGGGTCGTCGCGCGCCTGCGGGATGGCGCGGCCGGCGCGATGCCGGAGGGTCTCGTCCCCGTCTACCCGGCCCTGCATCCGGATGGCGCGGCGCCGGGAGGGACCGTCGACCCCGCGTCGCCAGGCGGGCAGCTCTCGCTGAACTTCGCCGGGTCGGCCGAGGCGCTCGCCGACCCGCATGCCTTCCCGGGGCTCGGCAGCGGCGCCGGCTACCCGCCCATCCTCGTCGTCGTGTGCGAGGAGGACGCGCTGCGGCCCTCCGGCGAGGCCTTCGCGCGGCTCGTCCGCCAGGCCGGCGGCGAGATCGACGTGCATCTCGAGACGGGCGCCGCCCATGGGCACATCGACCATCCGGGCGACGCGGGCGCGCTGCGCACGATCGACGCGATCGCGGACTGGATCCGGGAGCGCTGAAGCAGCTTTTCACCTTACTTAGGTAGCTTTTCGACGTAAGCCTGCTAGGCTGGATGCGACATCGAGGCCTCGCGGCCTGTTCCGTCGGCGATGGCGCGGGCGGAGCGCACCCCGTCGTGTCGACGCCCGGGCGTCCGGGTCCCCCGCATGAACCTCTCCCCGCTCCGCATCCGCCTTCTCGTCGCCGCTCTCTTCACGGTCTCGTTCCTCGGCGCCCTCGACCACACCATCGTGTCGACGTCACTCGCGACGATCGCCGGCGAGCTCGACGCGCTCGCCCACATGAGCTGGATCGTCGTCGCGTACACGCTCGCGAGCACCGTGCTCATGCCCGTCATCGGGCGCCTCGGCGACACGGTGGGCGCGCGGCTCGTCTTCCTCGTCTCGCTCGCCGTCTTCCTCATCGCGTCGCTCGCGTGCGGCTTCGCCCCTGACATCGGCTGGCTCATCGCGGCGCGCGTCGTGCAGGGCATCGGATCGGCGGGCCTCCATCTGATGTCGCAGACGATCGTCGCGCACATCACGACGCCCCGTCAGCGTGCGCGGTACATGAGCGTCATCGGCGCGGCGTTCCCCGTCGCCATCCTCGCCGGGCCCGTGCTCGGCGGCCTCATCGTCGACACCTGGGGATGGCCGTGGGTGTTCTGGATGAACCTGCCGCTCGGCGGCGCCGCGCTCGCGTTCGCGGCGTTCGTGCTTCCGCACGTCGAGAGCGGGGCCGCTCGCGGCCGCATCGACGTGCTCGGCGCCGTGACGTTCGCGATCGGGATGGTCGCGCTCGTGCTCGCCGTCACCTGGGCGGCCGAGCCCGCGATGGCGGCGCCGGCCGTCGTCGCCGGCGTCTGCGCGGTCGCGGGCTTCGCGGCGTTCCTCGCCGTCGAGCTGCGGGCCGGTCATCCGCTCGTGCCCCTTCGCCTCTTCGCCGACCGGCGGATGGCGGCCTCGACCGCGCTGTCGGCCATCATCGGAATCGGCCTGTTCTCGGTCACGGCCTACCTGCCGACCTTCTTCCAGCTGGCGTACCGCACGAGCGCGACCGTGTCGGGACTCGTGCCCATCGCGACCGTGTTCGGCATGCTCGTCTCGAGCCTCCTGAGCGGATGGCTCGTCGGCCGCAGCGGGAGGTACCGGCGCTTCGCGATCACGGGGCCGCTGCTCGCCGCGGCCGGCCTCGCGGCGATGTCGGTGCTGCCGCTCGGGCTGCCGCTGTGGGTGCCGATGGCGCTCATGGCACTCGTCGGCGTCGGCACGGGGCTGTTCATGAGCCTCGTCGTCGCGGTCGCGCAGAGCTCGGCGCCGCGCTCGGCCACGGGCGCAGCCACCGCCGCCGTCAACCTCGTGCGCCAGATCGGCTCG
This sequence comes from Microbacterium gilvum, assembly GCF_039543865.1. Taxonomy (NCBI): domain Bacteria; kingdom Bacillati; phylum Actinomycetota; class Actinomycetes; order Micrococcales; family Microbacteriaceae; genus Microbacterium; species Microbacterium gilvum. The sequence continues at coordinate 76,098 of NZ_BAABKO010000006.1, forward strand.
ACCGTCGGGACGGCCGTCATCGGAGGAGTCATCGGCACGGGCATCGCCCGCCTCGTGCCCGCATCGGCGGGGCTCACGCCGCACGAGGTGCACGCGGCCCCCGCAGCCGTGCAGGCCGAGGTCGCCGCCGCCTACGCCGCCGTGCTCGGCCCCGTCTTCGGGGCGCTCGCCCTCGTCTACGCGGCCGGGTTCGCCGTCGCCCTGCTGCTCCCGCCCGGGCGCCTCTCCGACGAGCAGCGCGATGTCGTGCCGCCCGTCCGGGGCGACGCCGTGTCCCAGGCCGCAGGCCGCCCATCCCTCGAGGAGACCCCGTGAACGACACCCCCGTCATCGCCGTCGTCGGCAGCGGTCCCATCGGCTCCGCCTACGCGCGCGAGCTGCTCGAAGCCCATCCGACCGCGCGCGTCGTCATGTTCGAGGCCGGTCCGCAGCTCACCGCCGTGCCGGGCGCGAGCGTGCGCAACATCACGGACCCGGGCGAGAAGGACCTCGCCCGGGAGCGCTCGCAGGGGCCGCAGGCAGGCGCGCTGCGCGTCTCGCTGGGCCTCCCGGCCGGCACGGTCGTGGAGGGGATGTTCACGGCGCGGCAGGGCACGCACCTGCTCGACTTCGGCGGCGAGGGGTCGGCCCACGCGCCGACGTTCCCCGCGGCCGCCGCGTCGACGAACGTCGGCGGCATGGGCGCACACTGGACGTGCGCGACACCGCGGCCGTCCGACACCGAGCGCGTCGACTTCATCGACGACCGCGAGTGGGACGCGCTCATCGACCGCGCGGAGCAGCTGCTGCACGTGCAGAGCGCCGCGTTCGCCGACTCGGGCGTGGGCGCGGCCATCCGCGCTCTGCTCGCCGAGGCACAGGGAGGCGAGCCCGCGCCATCCACCCTGCCGGTCGCGGGCGATCCGCAGCCCGACGGGAGCATGCGCTGGGCCGGCGCCGACGTCGTGCTCGGGCCGCTCGCCGACCCCGCCTCGCCGCTCGCGGCGCGGTTCGAGCTGCGCGATCTGTCGCTCGTGCGCCGCATCGTCGTGGACGGTGCACGCGCGACGGGCGTCGAGGTCGAGGACCTCCGCACCCACGCGACGACGACGGTCGCCGCCGACCTCGTCGTCGTCGCGGCCGACGCGTTCCGCACGCCGCAGCTGCTGTGGGCGTCGGGCATCCGCCCCGCCGCGCTCGGCCGCTATCTCAGCGAGCACCCGGTCGTCATCTCGACCGTCGCGCTGTCGGCCGCGCAGATGTCGAGGTTCGCGACCGAGGCCGACCTCGACGCCGAGCTCGCCCGCCGCGCGCTGAACCCCGTCGATCCCGTCGCCGCCGTCAACCGCATCCCGTTCGCCGAGCCGGGGCACCCGTTCTCGCTGCAGGTGATGTACGCCGAGCAGCCGCCGTTCCCGCTGCCCGCCGACCACCCGCTCGCGGGCAACCGGTGGGGGTACGTCAACATGGGCTACGGCATGCGCAAGCGCCCGCGGGTGGAGGACGGCGTGACGTTCTCGGACGAGGAGCTCGACTACCGCGGGCTGCCGAACATGACGATCGAGTACGCGCTGACCGAGGCCGAGGAGGCGGAGATCGCCGACGCGACGGCGCGGCTGCGCCGCATCGGCGAGACGCTCGGCACCTTCGTCACGGAGCCCCGCCTGCTGCCGAACGGGTCGAGCCTGCACTTCCAGGGCACGACGCGCCTCGGCACGGCCGACGACGGTACCTCGGTGGCCGACCCGCACTCGCGCGTGTGGGGGTTCGAGAACGTCTACGTCGGCGGCAACGGCACCATCCCCACGGCGACGACGATGAACCCGACGCTCATGTCGGTCGCGCTCGCCGTGCGCGGCGCGCGCGACGCGGCGGGAAGGGTGTAGCGGCGGGTCGCTCTTCTCCGCCTCCCCGCTTCTCCGCCTCCCTGCTTCTCCGTCAAGGGATATCCGTTGCCCGAGAGCCCATGCGATAACGCGTCATCACATGGACTTTCGGCGATCGGATACCCCTTGGGTGGGATGGGAGGCGCTCGGCTCGCGCATACGCTCCGCATAATCGGCTCATAGCCGCGGGCGGTCGGATGGGCGCATGCGCGCCCGCTCGACCCTCCCCGCTCCTTCCGCCGCCCGTACCGAGAGAGCGCGGCGCGTGATCCCGCCGAAGCGCGCGGCGATGTGGCTCGGCATCTGGCTCGCCGCGGGCCTCGTGCTGGGCGGTGCCGCGCTCATCGTGGCGAACGCGACGGGCCAGGCGTGGATCATGCCGACCGCGATCGCCGTCGTCGCCGTGTCGGTCGCGGGCCCCATCCTCGTCGCCGGATGGCTCATCGCGCGCGGCATCCGCCGGGGCGCCGGTGCGCTGGGTCTGCTCTTCGCCGGCGGCATGCTCGCGGCGGGCGCCGGGCAGGCGGCGTCGCTGCCGTGGTGGGTCGCCGCGGGCGGATGGGCCGCCATGGCGGTCGCGGTCATCGTGCTGTACCTCGTCGTGAGCATCCCCGCGTGGCGCGCCGAGGCCATCCGCCGCGAGGCGCGCGAGCGCAAGGCCGTCGAGCGCGCCGAGCGCCGCGCGCACGCCGTGAAGCGCGGCACGTCGCTGCCCCGCTAGGTGTCCTCCTCTCGCCTTCTCCGCCAACGGATATCCCTTTGCCGAGAGCCCATCCGATAACGCGAAATCCCGTGTGCTCTCGACAAGGGGATATCCGTTGGGCGAGAAGACGAGGAGGTCGGTTGGGCGAGAAGAGGGGGAGACCTGTCGGGCGAGAGAGCGACGGCCCGCGGCGGACTCAGCCCGCGAACGACGCGGCGGGACCCGCTGCCTCTCCGGGGGCGAAGGCGCACGCGAACAGGTGCGTGCCCGATCCGACGACGACCGTCTCGGAGCCGTCGGGCAGCGCGATCTCGGCCTCGGTCGACGGCGGCACGACGACCTCGAGCGCGAAGGCGCCGTCCTCGAGCGTCCACGACACCGCCGCCCTGCCGTACGGCGTCTCGTGCTCCGTCCGCGCCCACGCGAGCTCGGGCGTCGGCACGGGAGCGACGCGGATGCGGCGGTACCCCGGGGCCGCCGGCGCGAGCCCGGCGACGCGGCGCTGCAGGAAGTCGGCGACGGCGCCGAACGCGTAGTGGTTGAAGCTCGTCATCTCGCCCGGGTTGATCGACCCGTCGGGCAGCATCGAGTTCCAGCGCTCCCAGACCGTCGTCGCGCCCATCGTCACGGCGTACAGCCATGACGGCACCGCGCGCTGCAGCAGAAGCCTCCACGCCGTCGCGGCCTCGCCGGCGTCGACGAGGGCGTCGAGCACGTGCGGCGTGCCGAGGAAGCCCGACCCGATACGGAACCCGTCGGCCGCGACCTGCGCCGCCATGAGCGCGCCGGCGTGCGCGGTCTGCGTCTCGTCGAGCAGTCCGAAGCGCAGGGCGAGGGCGTACGCCGTCTGCGACGGGAACGCCGCGCGCCCCGTCGGCGTGACGTACTCGGCTCGGTAGCGGGCCGCGGCCCGGTCGAACAGGGCGCCGTAGCGCGCCCCAGCCTCGGGGTTCCCGAGCACGTCGGCGGCGTCGCGCAGGATGCGCGCGGACTGCGCGAGGTACGCCGTCGCGACGGCCTGCCACGGCAGGCGCGCTGCCCACGGCTGGTCGTCGGGAGCGGCGGAGTCGAGCCAGTCGCCGAACGAGAACCCTCCGCTCGCGAAGTCGACCGCATCCCCCGCGCGGCGCGCGAACGCGTCGACCCAGGCCGTCATCGACGACCACTGCCGCTCCAGGATGCCGACGTCGCCGTACCGCTCGTACAGGGTCCACGGCACGACCGTCGCGGCGTCGCCCCATCCGGCCTCCGCGCCGAGCGGCGGCATATGGGGGTCGACGTCGGCCCAGGGGATGTACACGGGCACGTTACCGTCGTCGTGCTGGTCGGCGGCGAGGTCGGCGAGCCAGCCCGTGAGCATGCCTGCGGTGTCGTAGAGGTACGCCGCGGTCGGGGCGAACGCCATGAGGTCGCCCGTCCATCCGAGGCGCTCATCGCGCTGCGGGCAGTCGGTCGGCACATCGAGGAAGTTGCCGCGCATGCCCCACACGACGTTCTCGTGCAGGCGGTCGAGGAGCGGGTCGGAGCAGGAGAACGTGCCGATGCGCCGCATGTCGGTGTGGAGGACGACGGCCTCGAAGGCGGCGGGGTCGACGGTCCCCGGCCATCCCGTCACCTCGGCGTAGCGGAAGCCGTGGAACGTGAAGGACGGCTCCCACGTGAACGCCGTGCCGTCCGCCACGATCTCGTCGGTCGCGCGGGCCCGGCGCAGCGGCCGCGTGCCGAGCTCGCCGTCCTCGAGCACCTCGGCGTGACGGAGCACGATCGTCCCCGCCCCCTTCGGCACGTGCACGCGCAGGCGCCCCACGAGGTTCTGGCCGAAATCGAGGATGGTCCGCCCCGAGGGCGAATGGATGGTCTCGGTCACGCGGATGGCCTCGGTCGCTCGGACGGCAGGGCCATCCGGCGCGACGAGGGTCGCCGGGTCGAGATCGACGACCTCGACGGCGTCCCACGCGGCGTCGTCGAAGCCGGGCTCCGACCATCCCCCGACGACCCGGTCGGCGACGAACGTCTCGCCCATGTAGAGATCGGAGCGCGTGACGGGTCCGAGCGCCGAGCGCCAGGACGCGTCGGTGCCGACGACCGTGAGCGAGCCGTCGGCGTGCTCGACCTCGAGCTGCACGATTGCCGCCGTGCGGTCGCCGTAGAGGTCGCGCAGCCCGCCGAAGCCGAGGTAGCCGCGGTACCAGCCGTCCGCGAGGTGCACGCCGATCGCGTTGCGTCCGGGGCGGACGAGGTCCGTGACGTCCCACGTGCGGTAGCGCAGCCGCGTGGCGTAGCTCGTCCAGCCTGGGTGGAGCGCGTCGTCGCCGACGGGCGCGCCGTTGACGTGCAGGGTCATGACGCCGTGCGCGGTCGCCCGGATGCGGGCGCGCACGATGCCGCCGCCGATCTCGGCTTCCCCGCGCAGCAGGGCGGCCGGCTCGCCGCCGGATCCCGTCTCGGGGAGCGGGGGTGCGACGAGGTCGGCCCGCCACAGGGAGGGGTCGAGGAGGCCCGCCTCGAGAACGGTCGGGGCGCTCCAGTCGGAGGCGCCGCCATCCGCTCCCCACACGCGCACCCGCACCGTGCGGCGCTCGCGGCTGTCGAGCGCCGCCGCGGGCCACGCGACGAGCACCTGCTCGGCGGAGTCGACGCGGCCGTGGGCATGCCCGTCGACCTCGATCTCGTAGGCCGCCTGCGACCATCCGGCGACGTCGGCGTCGACCGTCCACGACAGGCGCGGCGACGCCTCGCCGATGCCGAGGGGCTCGCGATGGTGCTCGATGACGGCAGGGCGGACGACGGTGCTCATGTGTGCTCCAGGGGACGACGGCGTCGGATGGCCGGGTCGGTCAGGACGGACGGGATGGCCGGGTCAGAGGGGGTCGACGAGGAACCCGCTGATGACGCGGGCGCTGTCGTCGGCGATGTCGACGTCGAGCCCGTTGAGCCACAGCAGCTGCAGCCCCTCGACGGACGACAGGGTGCTCACCGCGGCGCGGCGCGGGTCGACGCCGTCGCGGAGACCGCCCTCGGCGCGCACCTGCTCGTACGCGGCTGTGACGGCGTCGGCGATGCGCGCGAAGCGCTCGGTGAAGTACGGGCGGGCGGGATGGCCGGGGTCGGTGGCCTCGGCGGCGAGGATCGTGTACAGCTGCACGACGCCGCGCTGCTCGCGCTGCGTCCGGGAGATGTCGACGAGCGCGGCGAGGAAGTCGCGGCCCGTGCGGTGGTCGAGGAGTCCCTCGGCCGCCTGGTCGCGGCGCTCGAGCACGGCGCGCAGCAGCTCCGTCTTGCCCCCGGAGAAGTGGTGCAGCACGCCCGTCTGCGTGATGCCCACGGTGCGCGCGATCTCGTTGACCGAGCTCGCCGAGTAGCCGTTCTTCGAGAACACCTCGAACGCCGCGTCGAGGATCTGCTCGCGCCGTTCCGCCGTCTTCCGGTACGCGCCTCTGGGCCCAGCCATGCCAGCACCGTATCAGTTCGGATGCAAAAACATTGAGCCCATCATGTTTTCGTGTTAGCGTCTCGGGCATCCCCGGCGAAGGGGAGTCCCGACACACAGGAACGGCCGCCCGAACGGCCTCTCAACGGCAAGGAAGCCTGTCATGACCATCCCCGAGTCCGCGGCGCAGACGCCGCCCCTCACGACGAGCCCGGTGCTCGAGCCGACGCCCACCGAGCTGTTCCGCCAGGGCGTGAAGCGCCCGCGCGGCTTCGTGTTCTTCCTCGCGCTCGCCATGATCGGCGCGGGCGCCGCCCAGATGTCGGCGGCGCTCCTCACGCTGTCGCTCAAGGCGACCGCGCTCGACGCCGACGCCGCGACGACGACGATCTCGATCTCGAGCGGCATCGCCGGCATCCTCACGCTCTTCGCCCTGCCGATCGTGGGGACGCTGAGCGACCGCTCGCGCTCGCGGTTCGGGCGCCGCCGCCCCTACCTCCTGCTCGCCGCCGTCGCGTTCACGGCGGGCGGCGTCGCCCTCGTCGTCGCTCCGAACGTGCCCGTGTTCGTGCTCGCGCACCTGCTCATCACGACGGGCTTCGTCTCCGCGAACGTCACGATCATGGCGCTCCTCGCCGACCAGCTGCCGGCCGACCGACGCGGCCCCGCGACAGCCCTCATCAGCATGGGCACCGCCCTCGGAGCGCTCTTCGGGATGGCCGTCGCCGTTCCGTTCGCCGCCGACCTCGTGCCGCTCGTCGGCATCCCGACCGCCTTCGCCGTCGTCGCCCTGCTGCTCCTCGCGGTCGTCGTGCGCGACCCGAAGTGGGAGTTCCCGCTGCCCGCCTTCGACCTGCGGCGCGCGCTCGGCGTCTTCTGGGTCAACCCGCTGAAGCACCCCTCCTTCACGTGGGTGTTCACGAGCCGCATGCTCGTCTTCTCGGGCGTCGCCGCGCTCAACGGCTACCAGGCGATCTACCTCATCCAGAAGCTCCACGTCGATCTGGCGAGCATCGGCACGTCGATCCTCCTCACGGTGGTCGTCAACGTCGGCATCACGATGCTCGTCGCGCCCGCCATCGGCAGGCTCAGCGACAAGCTCGGCGTGCGCAAGCCCTTCATCGTCGTCGCGGCGGTCATCCTCGCGATCGGCCTCGTGCTCGCATCGCTCGCGCCCGACTTCGGCTTCTACCTCGTCGCGTGCACGGTGGTCGGCCTCGGACAGGGCGTGTACTTCGCCGTCGAGCTCGTGCTCGCCACCGAGGTGCTGCCCGACCCCGACAACCCCGGCAAGGACCTCGGCATCCTCAAGATCGCCGACAACCTGCCCGTCACGATCGTCGCGGCCGTCGCCCCGGCGCTGCTCGCGATCGGCGGCGGCGGCAACTTCGGTGCGCTGTTCATCGCCGGCGCGATCGCGGCCGTCCTCGGCGGCCTCGTCATCACCTTCGTGCGCGGCGCGCGCTGACGTCACCGGATGGCCGCTCGCCACGGGGCGGCCATCCGTATTCACGGCAAGAATCTTCCCGAGAAAGCAGAATCATGACCTCCTTCCCCGACGGCTTCCTCTGGGGCGTCGCCACCGCCGGCCACCAGAACGAGGGCGCCAACGTCCACAGCGACATCTGGTTCCTCGAGAACGTCGAGCCGACCCTGTTCCGCGAGCGCTCGGGCGACGCGTGCCGCGCCTACGAGCGCTACGAGGAGGACCTCGACATCGTCGCGGGGATGGGTCTCACGGCGTACCGCTTCTCAGTCGAGTGGGCGCGCATCGAGCCCGTGCGCGGCGAGGTGTCGGAGGAGGCGCTCGACCACTACGAGGCCGTCGTCGACGCGGCGATCGCGCGGGGCCTCGCACCCATCGTGACGTTCAACCACTTCGCGGCGCCCGCCTGGTTCTCGGCGGCGGGGTCGTGGCTGGCGCCCGACGCGGCGGAGCTCTTCGCGGCACAGGCCGACCGCGTCATGGCGCGCTTCGGCGACCGCATCACGGCGGCCGTGACGATCAACGAGCCCAACCTCGAGCAGCTGCTGCAGGCAGGCGGCAAGCTCCCGCCTGTCGCCGAGCAGATCAAGCGCGAGATGCTCGCCGCGGCTGCGCGGGCATCCGGGACGGAGCGATTCTTCGCATCGAACGTCATCCCCGCGGATGCCCAGGCCGCCTTCCAGGAGGCGTTCACGGTCGCGCATCGCGCCGCGAAGGCGGCCATCAAGGCGCGCCGCCCGGATCTGCCGGTCGGCGTGTCGATCGCGATCGCCGACGACGTCGCCCTCCCCGGAGGCGAGGCGCACCGCGACGCCCGCCGCGCGGCCGTCTACGACCACTGGCTCGATGTCGCGCGCGACGACGACTTCATCGGCGTGCAGAACTACGAGCGGTTCTTCTTCGGCCCGGACGGCGAGGTGCTGCCGGACGGTCCCGTCAACGGCATGGGGTCGGCCATCGAGCCCGGAGCGCTCGCGGGTGCCGTCCGATACGCGCACGAGCGGTCGGGCGTGCCCGTGCTCGTGACCGAGCACGGCATGCAGACCGACGACGACGCCCAGCGTGCGGCGTTCATCCCCGAGGCGCTCGCGGCGCTCGGCGACGAGATCGCGGCGCTCGGCGACGAGATCGCGGCGGGCACGCCCGTCCTCGGCTACTGCCACTGGACGCTGATGGACAACTTCGAGTGGATCTTCGGCTACGGCCCGAAGCTCGGCCTCGTCGCCGTCGACCGCGAGACGCTCGAGCGCACCCCGAAGCCGAGTGCCGCGGCGTACGCCGCCGTCGTGCAGGAGGCGCGGGTCGTCGCGGTGTGACACGTGGGCGCGGTGTGGGGCGGGGCGGGCTTGGGGTATCGGTGCGGGCTTTCGGCGTCGGCATGGGCTTTCGGCGTCGGTGCGGGCTTCGCCAGTGCGGATGTAGGCCGTAGCGGGCTTCGCCAGTGCGGATGTGGGCCGTAGGCGCCGGGCTGAGTCACATCCGCACTGGCGAACGCGAGCGAAGCACGCGCCGATTCCCGCGCCGATTCCCGCGCCACCCGCGCCGAATCCCGCGCCACCCGCGCCGAATCCCGCGCAGCGCCCCTACCCGAGCACGGCCTCGACGCCCGGCAGCGGCCATCCGGTGTACGCCTCGGCGAGGTACGTCCGGCCCGCCTCCGACTCGACCACCGTGCGCAGCTCGCCGAGCTGCCGCCGCCGGTCGAAGTCGCTCGCCTCGGGCTGCAGGTGCAGCATGCTCGTCATCCACCACGAGAAGTGCTGCGCCTTCCAGATGCGCTCGAGCGCCCTCTCGGGGAACGCGTCGACGAGAGCGTCGTCGCCGTCGGACAACGACGCGCGCAACGCCTCGCTCAGCAGCACGACGTCGGCCACGGCGAGGTTCATGCCCTTCGCTCCCGTGGGCGGCACGGTGTGCGCGGCGTCGCCGACGAGCACGACGCGGCCGCGCCGCAGGTCGCTCGCGACGAAGCTGCGGAAGCGCAGCACGTCGCGCTGGAAGATGCGGCCCTGCTTCAGCGTGGTGCCGGGAACGCGCGCCTGCAGCGTGGTCCACAGCTCCGCCTCGTCGAGAGCGTCGGGGCCGGCTTCGGGATCGCACTGGAAGTACATCCGCTGCACCTCGGGGCTGCGCTGGCTGATGAGCGCGAAGCCCTCGGGCGAGTTCGAGTAGATGAGCTCCTCGGCGCTCGGCGGCGCCTCGCAGAGGATCCCGAACCATGCGAACGGGTACTCGCGGTACGCGCCGGAGTGCCGGCCGCTGATGCTCGCGCGTGCGACGGAGCGGGAGCCGTCCGCGCCCACGACCCAGTCGGCCTCGATGACGAGGGGCGCGCCATCCGCGTCGACGGCGACGACGCGCGGACGGTCGGAGTCGGGGTCCTCCACGCGCTCGGCCGTGACGCCGAAGCGGATGTCCTGTCCCGCCGCGAGGCGCGCGGCGATGAGGTCCTTGAGGGCCTCGTGCTGCGGATACAGCCAGACGGCGCGTCCCGCGGTCGCGGCGAAGTCGATGCGGTGGTGCTCGCCCGCGAAGGCGAGGTCGATGCCGTCGTGCCGGCTGCCGACCGTGAGCACGCGGTCGGAGGCGCCCGTCCGGCTCAGCACCTCGACGGTGCCCTGCTCGAGGATGCCGGCGCGGATGGTCGTCTCGATCTGCTCGCGCGTGCGGGCGTCGACGATGATCGACTCGATGCCCTGGCGGTCCAGCAGGTGGGCGAGGAGGAGCCCCGCGGGGCCGGCTCCGATGATGGCGACGCGGGTGCGCACGGTCATGTCCGTCTCCTTCGACGTGGTCGGGTGGCCCGAGTCTGGCGCGCGCGCCGCCGCAGGTGCGAGAGTCTTCCCGTTCAACGGGAAGCGTCTCTCCGCCCGGCCCGCGAGTGGACGGTTCCCGCCGGTCACGCCGCGCGATGGCGACCGGAACCGCCCACCGACGCGGGCACGCGTCAGCGCCCCGCCGACCCCAGTGCGGCCGAGATACCCGCCGCGGCGGCCCGCAGCTCCTCGACGGCGCCCGCCGTCGGCGCCTCTCGGGGCAGCACGACCGAGAGCGCCGCGATCACGGGGCCTCGGCCATCCCGCACCGGCACGGCGACGCCCGTCGACACCTGCTCGATCGAGCCCTCTGCGACGACGAACCCGTCGCGGCGGATGGCGGCGAGCCGCGCACGCAGCGCCTGCGGTTCGAGGATGGTCTCGGCCGAGACGGGTAGGAGCGGCGCCGCGAGCACCGCCTCGCGCTCGTCATCGGGGGCGAAGGCGAGCAGCACGAGCCCCGACGACGAGGCGTGCAGCGGCAGCCGGCCCGCGATGCGCGTGATGTTCGCGCCCGCCGTGGGAGACGACAGCCGCTCGAGGAACAGGGCCTCGCCGTGCTCGAGCACGGCGAGCTGGGTGTGCTCGCGCACGCGGGCCTGCACGCGCTCCATCCAGGGCAGGGCCGCCTGCCGCAGCCGCAGGGCGCGCGATCCGCGGCCGGCGAGCTCCCACAGGCGCATCCCGAGCCGCACCCGCCGGGCCCCGTCGCGTTCGAGCAGGCCCGACGCGACGAGCTCGGCGACCATCCGGTGCGCCGTCGACGACGGCAAGCCCGCCCGGCGCCCGATCTCGGCGGCCGTCTGCACCGTGCGCTCGGTCGAGAACGTCTCGAGCACGCGCACGATCCGCTCGGTCACGGAGTCGCCCGACGCGGAGTTCGCCATGGGGACATTGTCGCGGCGCGCCCCGGCCGCGCGCGACAATCGACGGATGGACGCAGACGGCGAAGGCGTGCTCGCGCGCGCGATGCGCATCCTCGCGTGCTTCACGGCCGACGACCCGGATCTCAGCGCGACGCGCATCGGCGAGCTCACGGGACTGTCGTCGTCGACGCTGCACCGCATCCTCGCGCAGCTCGTCGAGCACGGGCTCGTAGCGCGCGCCCCGGGCCGCCGCTACATCGTCGGCCCGCGCCTGTGGGAGCTCGGCGAGCTGTCGCCGCTGTCGCTGCGGCTGCGCGAGACGGCGCTTCCCCATATGCAGCGGCTCTACGAGGCGACGGGCGAGAACGTGCACCTCGCCGTGCTCGACGCGCCGTCGCCCCAGCGGGCGGCCGCCCTCTACGTCGGCCGCGTGACGGGGCACTCCTCCATCCCGACCCTCTCGCGCATGGGCGGTCGCCATCCGCTGCACGCGGTGGGGGTCGGCAAGGCGATGCTCGCGCAGCAGAGCGAGGAGTGGCTGAGGCAGTTCTTCGAGACGCCGCTCGAACGGGAGACGGCGCACTCCATCACGAGCGAGATCGCGCTGCGCGCCGACCTGGAGGCGACGAAGGCGCGCGGCTACGCGCTGGCCCGCGAGGAGATGACGCTCGGCAACATCTCGATCGCCGCCATGATCGGCCACGTCCGCGGCCTGCCGCCCGCGGCGATCGGCGTCGTCGTGCACATCGACCGCGCCGACGAGCGCCGCCTCGCCGGCCTCGTGCGCCAGGCCGCCGCTGCGCTCGGCCGCGAGCTGCGCGACGCGCGCTGAGCACGGCCGCCTGCGGACACCGCGCAGGAGATCCACGCGGCGGCACCGGACCATCCCGCGGAGAACCGGGCCGGATCTCCCGTCGCCGGCGCTGTTCTCCTGCGGTGTGTCCGCTCGCCTCGCCCCGCCCGCCCCGCCCGGCCCCGCCCGCTTCCTCCCACTCAGCGGGACCAATCCGATCACCGGGATGGCCGCGGCGCGACACTGGAGGCGCACGCCCGTCGAAGGAGACACCATGACGCCAGAGCAGACCGCTGCGGCCCCCGAGTCGCTCCTCGCCTCGCCCGACCAGGTCAGCCAGGCGGAGATCACGGAGGAGATCCGGCAGATCCACGCCGCTGCGGCCGCCCGCGTCGCGGCCGGAGAGAACGTCCCGAGCACGCTCTACGACTTCCCGCCGTATCGCTCGAGCATCCTGCGCCATCCGACGAAGAACCCGCGCCTCGTCGACCCCGAGACGATCGAGCTGTGGTCGCCCGCGTACGGTGAGCGCGATGTCGCGGCGATCGAGTCCGACCTCACGCTGCAGCACGCCGGCGAGCCCATGGGGGAGCGGATGACCGTGAGCGGCCGCCTGCTCGACGGCTGGGGCCGCCCCATCGCGAACCAGCTCGTCGAGCTGTGGCAGGCGAACGCGGCCGGGCGCTACATCCACCAGCGCGACCAGCACCCCGCACCCCTCGACCCGAACTTCACGGGTGCGGGCCGCGTCATCACGAACGCGAACGGCGAGTACGCGTTCACGACGATCAAGCCCGGCCCGTACCCGTGGAAGAACCACGTCAACGCGTGGCGCCCGGCGCACATCCACTTCTCCGTGTTCGGCCGCGGCTTCACACAGCGTCTCGTGACGCAGATGTACTTCCCGAGCGACCCGCTGTTCGCGCTCGACCCGATCTACAACACCATCCGCGATCAAAAGGACCGCGAGCGCCTCATCGCCGCGTACGACCACGACCTCACGGTGCCCGAGTTCTCGATGGGATACCGCTGGGACATCGTCGTCGACGGGCCGGACGCCACGTGGTTCGAGCCCGAGGGAGACGAGCACTGATGACCCGCATCGACCTCGGCGAGAAGACGCTCGCCCCCACCGCCGGCCAGACCGTCGGACCGTTCTTCAAGTTCGGGCTCGAGTTCGACGGGATGGCGCAGGTCGCGTTCCCGCACAGCCCCGGATCCGTCGTGCTCGGCGGCACGATCTTCGACGGCGAGGGCCAGCCCATCCCCGACGGCGTCGTCGAGATCTTCGGCGCCGACACGGATGGCACGGTGCCGCGTGCGCGCGGCACGCTGCGCCGCGACGGCCACTCGTTCACGGGGTACGGCCGTGCCTTCACGGACGACGAGGGCCACTTCGAGTTCTGGACGCGCAACCCGGGGCCCGTGGGCGGGCGGGCGCCGTTCTTCGCCGTCGTGCTGTGGACGCGGGGCCTCCCGAACAAGCTGCACACCCGCATCTACCTGCCCGACGACGAGGTGCTCCTCGCAGCCGACCCGCTGCTGGCGTCGCTCGACGCCGACGAGCGCGCTACGCTCGTGGCGACCCGCACGCCGGACGGCCACCTCCACCACGACATCCGGCTGCAGGGGGAGAAGGAGACCGTCTTCCTTGCCTACTGACGCCGACCGCTCGGGCGCCGTGCCGTTCGACGCCGGCCTCCTCTCGCCGGTCACCGCCGGCCACGAGGCGGCGGTGTCGGATGCGGCGGTGCTCTCCGCGCTCGTCGCGGCGGAGCGGGCGCTCATCGCGGCCTACGCCGCGGTGGGAGCGGTGCCGGACGACATCCGCGCGGAGGCCGACGCGCTCGCCGCGACCGACGTGCGCGCACTCGCGCTCGCCGGCGTCGCTGGCGGGAACCCCGTCATCCCGCTCGCGAAGGAGCTGCGTCGGACGGCAGGCGAGCGGGTGCGTCCGTGGGTCCATCGCGGTGCGACGAGCCAGGACATCCTCGACACGGCCCTCATGACCGTCGCGAAAGGCGCCGCAGGGCACGTCGTCGCGGCGCTCGACGCTGTCGCCGGCTCGCTCGAGGCGTTCGCGCGGACCCATCGCGACCTGCCGGCCGCCGCGCGCACGCTCACGCAGCACGCCGTGCCGACGACGGTCGGCCTGCGGGCGTCCACCTGGCTGCGGGCGGTCCGCCGCGCTCGCGCCCGCCTCGCGGCGGCGGAGTTCCCCGCGCAGCTCGGCGGCGCGGGCGGCACGCTCGCGTCGTTCGTCGAGATCGTCGGCGCCGAGCGCGCGGCGCGCCTGCCCGCCGCGTTCGCCGCCGCGCTGGGTCTCGACGCCCCCGACGGCGTCTGGCACGTGACGCGCTGGCCCGTCACGGAGCTCGCAGACGCCCTCGTCCAGGCTGTCGACGCGCTCGGGCTCATCGCGGCCGACGTCGCGACGCTCTCGCGCACCGAGATCGGCGAGCTCGCCGAGGGCACGGGCGGCGGATCGTCCGCGATGCCGCAGAAGCAGAACCCTGCCCGCTCCGTCCTCATCCGGTCCGCCGCCATCCGCGCCCCCCACCTCGCCGCGACCCTGCATGCGGCCGCCGCGCTCGCCGTCGACGAACGCCCGGACGGCGCGTGGCACGCCGAGTGGCCGGCCCTGCGCGAGCTGCTCCGGACCGCGCTCGGGGCCTCCGCGCACGCCGCGGTGCTCGCCGCCGGCCTGCGGGTCGACGCCGATGCCGTGGCGCGCAACCTCGCCGCGACGCACGGCCTCATCGTGGCGGAACGGCTCTCGGTCGTGCTCGGCCCGCTCATCGGGGCGGGCGGAGTGGCCGACGTCGTCGCGCGAGCCGGAGCGGGCGGCGACCTCGCCGCGCTCGTGCACGCGGCCATCGCCGAGGCCGGCGCCTCGGGCGTCGACGTCGACGCCCTGCTCGAGCCCGCGTCGTACACGGGTCTCGCCGGCCGCCTCGTCGACGAGGTGACCGCCGACCATCCGCCCCTCGAGGAGGACAGATGACCATCCCGCCCATCGCGCTCACGGCGCCCGTCGGCCCCGCCGATGCCCCGCTCGTCGTGCTCGGCCCCTCGCTCGGCACCTCGACGATCGTGTGGGAGAGCGTCGTGCCGCTGCTCTCGGGGCGCTTCCGCGTCGTGTGCTGGGATCTGCCCGGCCACGGCGCCGCACGCCCCGCGACCGAGGCGTTCGAGGTCGGCGACCTCGCCGATGCGGTGGCCGCAGCCGTCGGCGAGCCGTTCCTCTACGCAGGCGTCTCGCTCGGCGGCGCGACGGGTCTCGAGCTGCTGCTGCGCCATCCCGATCTCGTGCCGCGTGCGGCGATCGTGTGCGCGTCGCCCCGGTTCGCCGATGCGCGGACGTGGACCGACCGCGCCGCGCAGGTGCGAGCGCAGGGCACGCCCGTGCTCGTCAGCGCGTCCGCCGCGCGCTGGTTCGACTCCGTCGCCCGCATCCCCGTGCTGAGCGGACGCCTGCTGCATGCGCTCAGCGATGCCGACGACGAGAGCTACGCGCTGTGCTGCGAGGCGCTGTCGCGATGGGACGTGTCCGACCGGCTCGGCGCGATCGCAGCGCCCGTGCTCGCGGTCGCGGGCGTGCACGACCCGGTGTCGCCTCCCGCGCACGCCGAGGCGATCGCCGCCGGGGTGGCCGACGGGCTGGCCGTCGTCGTTGCGGAGGCGAGCCATCTCGCGCCGGCCGAGCAGCCGGCCGCCGTCGCCGAGCAGCTCATCCGCCACTTCGAGAGGATCGCCCGATGACGCGTCCGACCGGCCAGGGGCTCACCGACGAGGAGCGCTACGACCAGGGGATGGCTGTGCGCCGCGCCGTGCTCTCCGACGCGCACGTCGACCGCGCCACGGCGAACCAGACGGAGCTGAGCGCCGAGTTCCAGGACTTCATCACGCGCTACGCGTGGGGCGACGTGTGGTCGCGCCCCGGCCTCGACCGCCGCTCGCGCTCGGTCGCGGTGCTGTCGTCGCTCATCGCGCACGGTCACCACGAAGAGCTCGCGATGCACCTCCGCGCGGCGTTGCGCAACGGGCTCACGGTGGACGAGATCCGCGAGGTCATCCTGCAGTCGGCGATCTACTCCGGCGTCCCCGCCGCCAACACCGCCTTCCGCATCGCGAACGAGGTGCTCGGCGGCGAGTGATCCTGCCCGCTCTTCCTCGCCCAGGGGATATCCGTTTGACGGGCGGCCATCCGATTGCTCCGAATCGGGTGTGCTCTCGACACTCGGATATCCGTTGGGCGGAGGACGAGGTCGACCCCGCGCGTTAGTCTGACGGCACCATGACGATCACGCGCCGCACCCTGTTCGTCGGCGCCGGGGCGGGCGCCGTCGCGGTGCTGCTCGCCTCGTGCACGGGCGACCCTCGGCCGGCGGAGACGTCGCCGTCGTCCACGGCCGAGCCGACCGCGGCGCCCACCGCATCGGCACCTGCGACGGGCGTGCCGGAGCCGGCGGGATGGCTGCGCAGCCAGTGGTCGACGGACCCCTACGCCCGCGGCGCGGCGAGCGTCGTGCTCGCGGGGGCGACGCCCCAGCTGCGCGAGGCGCTCGCGCAGCCGGTCGAGGGGCGGCTCTTCTTCGCGGGCGAGGCGACCGACCTCGACCGGCCAGGCACCGTGCTCGGCGCCGAGGACTCCGGTGACCGCGCGGCCCGCGAGCTGCTCGACGTCGCGGGCCAGGGAGAGCGCGTCGCCGTGATCGGGGCGGGGATGGCCGGAGCGGCCGCTGCGCGCCGCCTCGTCGATGCCGGGCTCGACGTCACGGTCTTCGAGGCGCGCGACCGGGTGGGCGGCCGCATCCACTCGGTCGTCGACGACGCATGGCCCGTGCCCGTGCAGCTCGGTGCATGGGCGTCGCGAGACGACGACGCCTCGCTCACGGGGCGGCTGACGCTGCTGGGCGTCGAAGAGCTCGACATCGACACCGCGACCGGATGGTCCTCCGACGGCGAGACCGCGTCGGTCGACACCGCGACGGTGGAATCCGCCATCGCCCGCGCCGGCGAGCAGCCGGCCGACCTCCCGCTCGCGGACGCCCTGGAGGAGGCGGGCGCCGACCTCGCGGATCCCGTGCTCGCGGCGTCGCTCTCGTGGCTCGCAGCCACCTCGGGCGCCGACCCGGAGCGGGCGTCGAGCTGGTACCCGCCGACCTTCGCCGAGGACTCCTTCGCGGTCGCGGCGGGCGATCTCGCGCCGCTCGTCGATGGCCCGCTCGAGGGCGTCCAGGTGTCGCTGTCGTCGCCCGTGGTCCGCGTCGCCCACGACGAGGCGGGAGTGAGCCTGCGTCTCGGCACGGGCGAGGCGCTGTCGTTCGACCGTGTCGTCGTGTCCGTGCCGCTCGGCGTGCTGCAGGAGCCGGGCATCGAGTTCGACCCCGTGCTGCCGTTCGCCCACCGCGGCGCGATCGCGGCACTCGGCGCCGGCGCCGTCGAGACGGTGTGGCTGCGCTTCGACGAGCCGTTCTGGCAGACCGACGCCGCGCTCTGGCATCTCGTCGGCGGCGGCGGCCCCGTCGCGACCTGGATCAACCTCGAGCCCGCGACGGGCGACGCCGTGCTCGTGGGCCTCGTGGGCGGCGCCGCGGCGGAGGAGTTCGCGGCGCTCGGCGACGACGAGGCGCGTGCGGCGGCTCTCGCGTCGCTCGCCCTGCTGGCCCCCGCGGACTGAGCAGGGCCATCCGCCCTGCCCGCCCGGTGGGCACACCGCAGGAGGATCGGGCGCGTCGAGCCCCCGGGGAGCGGTTCCTCGCCGGAAGCGGGTCGGATCTCCTGCGTTGTGTCCGGGCTCGATCAGTCGCCCCGGATGGTCGGGCGCGCCTTGCTCGCGAGCACGAGGCCCGTCGCGACGAGCGCGAAGATCGACAGCGCGATGCCGCAGGTGACGGCGAACTCACCCGGCCCCGACACCTGCCGCAGATCGAGGAAGTAGTACGGGTACCAGCCCACGCGCGACCCCCGCCACATCGTGAAGGCGCCCCACACGATCGGGTAGAGCACGACGAACGGCACCACCCGCCAGGACGCCGCGCGCCGCCCCGGGCCGAGCACCCAGGCGGCGATCGTCCACACGGGCAGCACGAAGTGCAGCACGACGTCCGACCAGGGCACGTCGATGCGGATGCCGCGCAGCCCCGCCTGCCAGACGATCAGCGCGAAGGCGAGCCCCGCGGTGATCGTCCAGCTGAGCACGAGTGCACGGGCGGTCGTCAGCCACGGCGGGTCCTCGTCGCGCCGGAGCGCCACGGCACCGGCGACGACCGCGAGCACGGCGAACGCGATGTTCGACTCGATCGTGAGGTAGGCGAGGAAGTTCTCGCCCGCGATCGTCTGCGAGCTCAACCCCCAGAAGAGCCGGTGGACGAGCGCCGCCGCGCACAGTCCCGCCGCCGCGAAGCGGGTCCAGGCGAAGAGGATGCGGGGCGTCACGCGGCCGTCGTCCTCCTCCCGCGGCGCGGCGGTCGCGCCATCCGGCCCACTCTAGGAGCGCCTTCCGGCCCACTCTAGGAGACGGTGCTCAGCCGTCGGCGAGGGCCGCCGCGGCGTCGGCGAACAGGCCGCGCATCCATACGTGCTCGGGGTCGCGGTCGTGAACGGGGTTCCACCACATCGCGTTGAGCACGGGTGTCGCGTCGAACGGCAGCGCGAACCGCCGCACGTCGGCCGACCGCTCCAGGATGGGCGCGAGCGACGTCTGCACGAGACCCAGCCGGTCGGTGCCCTCGATGAAGTGCGGCAGCGCGAGGAAGCTCTCCACGACGGCCTCGACGCGGGGTTCGATGCCGAGCTGCTGGATCTGGCGGCTCGCCGAGGTGAAGGCCTCGCGCGACTGGTACGTGAAGACCCAGGGCCGCTCGGCGAGGTCGGCCATGCGCGCCGTGCCGCTGATCCGCGTGTCGTGGGCGCTCGCGATGCCCACCCAGTCGTCCTGCCACAGGTCGGTGTACGGCAGGTCGGCGAGGAACCCGTGCGGGATGAGCATGGCGTCTGCCGAGCGCAGCCGCGACGAGGCGTCCTCGACGATGGTCGGGTTGTGCAGCATGAAGCGGAAGCGCACGCCGGGCGCCCGCTCCCGCGCCATCCTGCTCGCGGCGCGCCCGACGGTCGCGAACCCGTAGTCGGAGCCGTAGAGGGAGAACTCGCGCGTCGACTGCCGCGGATCCCAGGCGGCCTGGCTCTCGAACACGCGGCGGGCGGCCTCGAGCGCCGTCGTGGTGTGCTCGGTCAGCCGCACGGCGAGCGGCGTGAGCTCGTAGGCGTTGCCCCGTCGCGCCAGGATGGGGTCGTCGAAGTGCGTGCGCAGGCGCGACAGCGAGGCGCTCAGCGCGGGCTGGCTGAGGTGCAGGCGCTCGGCGGCGCGCGTCACGCTCCGCTCGGTCAGCAGCGCGTCGAGGGAGACGAGCAGGTTGAGGTCGAGTCGGGAGAGGAGCGGCTGGTCGGGCACGGCGTCGTGATCCTCGCGTTCGGGTGGCTCACCGGTGAGATACCCCGGATGCTATCACCGCGGTCTATCCGCGACCCTCGTTCATCGCGCGCGCTGATGCTCAGAGGGTGAGCACGAGCGCGTCGCCCTGGCCGCCCCCGCCGCAGAGCGCCACGACGCCCGTCCCCGCGCCGCGACGGGCGAGCTCGTGGGCGACGTGCACGACGAGGCGCGCGCCCGACGCGCCGATCGGATGGCCGAGGGCGATGCCGCCGCCGTGCACGTTGATGATGTCGCTCGCGAGCCCCAGCTCCTTCTGCGACTGCGCGACGACGGCGCCGAACGCCTCGTTGATCTCGACGAGATCGAGGTCGGCGATCGCCGCGCCGTGCTTCTCGAGGGCCTTGCGGATGGCCTGGGCCGGCTGCGCCTGGAGCGAGTTGTCGGGGCCCGCGGTCTGACCGGATGCGCCCACGGTCGCGAGCACGCGCCATCCCTCGCGCTCGGCACGCGCCCGCGTCGCGAGCACGACCGCCGCCGCGCCGTCGGAGATCTGCGAGGAGTTGCCCGCCGTGATGCTGCCGCCCTCGGCGAAGGCGGGGCGCAGCCGTGCGAGCGACTCGACCGTCGTGTCGGGGCGGATGCCCTCGTCGGCCGAGACGGCGACGGCATCGCCCCTGCGCTGGGGGATCTCGATCGGCACGATCTCGTCGGCGAGCACGCCGTCGGCCGTGGCGGCGGCGGCGCGCTGATGCGACAGGGCGGCGACGGCGTCCTGCTCGGCGCGCGTCAGGCCGAACCGCGGGTTGTGGTTCTCGGTGCTGAGGCCCATGCTCACGCCGTCGTAGGCGTCGGTGAGCCCGTCGTGCGCCATGTGGTCGAGCACCTCGACGCTGCCGTAGGTCCATCCGCGCCGCGAGCCGGGGAGCAGGTGCGGCGCGTTCGACATCGACTCCATGCCGCCGGCGACGACGACCTCGGCATCTCCCACCGCGATCATGCGCGCGGCGTCGATGACGGCCGTGAGGCCGGAGAGGCACACCTTGTTGACGGAGTGCGCCGGCACATCCCATCCGATCCCCGCGCCCACGGCCGCCTGCCGCGCCGCGTTCTGGCCGGACCCCGCTGGCAGCACCTGGCCGAGGATGACGGCGTCGACGGCCACGGAGGGGACGCCGCCCTGCGCGAGCGCGCCGCGGATGGCGGCCGCCCCGAGCTGCGGCGCCGTGAGCGACGAGAGCGCGCCGTTCAGGCGCCCCTGCGGCGTGCGGGCGGCGGCGACGATCACGATGTCGGATGCGGAGGTCATGCGGGCTCCTCGAGGGCGATGGCGAGCGGCGGCTCGGTGGCGGAGACGACGTCGGAGGTCGAGACGCCGGGGGCCAGCTCGCGGAGCACGAGGCCGCGCGGCGTGACGTCGATGACGGCGAGGTCGGTGATGATGCGGTCGACGACGCCGCGGCCCGTGAGGGGCAGGGCGCACGCGTCGACGATCTTGGGCGAGCCGTCCTTCGCGACGTGCTCCATCAGCACGATGACGCGGCCGGCGCCGTGCACGAGATCCATGGCGCCGCCGGGGCCCTTCACCATCTTCCCGGGGATCATCCAGTTCGCGAGGTCGCCCGCCGCCGACACCTGCATGGCGCCGAGGATCGCCGCGTCGATCTTGCCGCCCCGGATCATCCCGAAGCTCAGCGCCGAGTCGAAGAACGCGGCGCCCGGAAGCGTCGTCACGGTCTCCTTGCCGGCGTTGATGAGATCGGGGTCGACCGCGTCCTCGGCGGGATACGGGCCGACGCCGAGGATTCCGTTCTCCGACTGCAGCACGAGGGTCACGCCCTCCGGCACGAAGTTCGGCACGAGCGTCGGCAGCCCGATGCCGAGGTTGACGTATTCGCCGTCGCGGAGCTCGCGGGCCGCGCGCGCGGCCATCTCGACGCGGGTGAGGGCCATGTCAGGCCTCCTCTCGGACGGTGCGCTTCTCGATGCGCTTCTCGATGCCAGGGCCGACCTCGACGATGCGGTGGACGAAGACCCCCGGCAGGTGCACGTCGTCGGGGTCGATCGCCCCCGGCTCGACGAGCTCCTCGACCTGAGCGATGCACACGCGGCCGGCCATCGCGGCGACGGGGCTGAACGCGCGCGCGGCCTTGCGGAAGACGAGGTTGCCGTGCCGGTCGCCCTTCCAGGCGTGCACGAGAGAGAAGTCGGTGGAGATGGCCTCCTCGAGCACGAACTCGCGGTCGCCGAAGACGCGCACGTCCTTGGGAGGCGAGGCGACGGCGATCGTGCCGTCGGCGGCGTAGCGGCGCGGGAGCCCGCCTTCCGCGACCTGCGTGCCGACGCCCGTCTGCGTGTAGAAGGCCGCGATCCCCGATCCGCCGGCGCGCAGCTTCTCGGCGAGCGTGCCCTGCGGCGTGAGCTCGAGCTCGAGCTCGCCGGTGAGGAACTGCCGTTCGAACTCGCGGTTCTCGCCGACGTACGACGACGTCATCTTGCGGATGCGCCGGGCGGCGAGCAGCACGCCGAGGCCCCAGTCGTCGACGCCGCAGTTGTTCGACACGATGGACAGATCCGATGTCCCCTGAGCGAGCAGCGCCTCGATGAGCGCGATGGGGTTGCCGGAGAGTCCGAAGCCGCCCACGGCGAGGCTCGCGCCGTCCGGGATGTCCGCGACGGCCTCCGCAGCCGTGGCGATCTGCTTGTCGATCACGTCGTGTCACTCCTTCGTCCACACGCCTGCGCGATGTGCGCTGTGCTTGCGAGTGTAGGCCGACGATGTGCGCGGAGGGAGCCGGTATCAGTGATCCGGATGCGCCTCATCGGCGGCAAGATCACATCCACGAGATCTATACCGACCATCGATGACTTCACCTTCCCTGATAGTGGCCACGCGGTCGAAGCTGGATCCAGACCACCCCGATGAAGGGATCAACGATGATCAAACTGCTCTCGCACCTGTCGTACGTCGCCATCACGACGCCCGACGTCGAGGCGTCCGTGAAGTTCTACGAGGAGCAGGTCGGCCTGCAGGTCGTCGACCGCGTCGACGGCGCCGTCTACCTGCGCTGCTGGGGCGACTACTACCGCTACAGCGTCGTCGTCCTCCCGGGCGACGAGCCGGCCCTCGACACCGCGGCCTGGCGCACGACGAGCGCCGAGGCGCTCGAGGAGGCCGTCCGCCGTCTCGAAGCGGAGGGCGTCGAGGGCGAGTGGTTCGACGGGCACGCGATCGGGCGCGCCTACCGCTTCACCGGCCCGCAGGGCCATCCCATGACCCTGCACTGGGATGTCGAGCACTACGTCTCGGGAGCCGACGGCGCCTCGATCTACCCCGACCGCCCGGCCCGCCGCTCGTCGCACGCGGGGGCGCCGCGTCAGCTCGACCACGTCACGATCGCGGCGCGCGACGTCGACGCGTTCGTGGAGTGGTACGTCCGCGTCCTCGGCTTCCGCTTCATGGCGCGCACCGTGCTCGACGAGGCGCCCATCTCGGTGTTCAGCGTGCTGACGACGAACGAGAAGTCGCACGACCTCGGCGTCGTGCTCGACGGATCGACCCGTGACGGCCGCGTCAACCACTACGCGTTCTGGGTCGACACCCGCGAGGAGCTGCTCATCGCGGCCGACGTGCTCATGGAGAACGGCACGCCCATCGAGTACGGGCCCAACATCCACGGCATCGGCGAGCAGACGTTCCTCTACTACCGTGAGCCGTCGAGCCTGCGCATCGAGCTCAACACGGGCGGCTACCGCAACTACGTGCCCGACTGGGAGGCGCACACGTGGCGACCCTCGCAGGGATCGAACAACTTCTACCGCAACGGCGCCATGCCGATGTCGATGACCGAGTCGTTCCCTCCGGCGGACGGGCCGTCGGCGACGGAGGAGGGCGTGCCCGACGAGATCAAGGACGCGCTCCTCAACCCGTACGCCGTGCACGGACGGGGCTGACGCCCACCGGCGCGGGCCGCTCCCGCGGCCCGCGCCGGCCCGCACACCACCGAGGATCAGGACAGGACGATGACGTCGCACGCACTCGACAACCGCTTCGCGCTCGCCCGCTACCGGGAGGGCGCGTCCGCGCGCCTGGGCCTGGTCGCGGGCGACCGCATCCGCCCCCTGGGGCCCGACGAGCTCGGCGCCCCCGATCTCAACGCGTTCCTCGCCGACGCGTTCACCGGCTGGGAGCGCCTCGCGGCGCTCGCCGACGCCGACGGCCCGTGGCGCCCGCTCGCCGATGTGACGCTCACCGCCCCCGTCGAGCCGCGCCAGGTGCTGCAGACGGGCGCCAACTACCGCCAGCACGTCATCGAGCTCGTGGCGGCGGGGCTCACGAACAACACCGACCGCACGCCGGAGGAGGCGCGCGCGTTCGCCGCGGAGATGATGGACGAGCGGGCAGCCCACGGCGAGCCGTACTTCTTCATCGGGCTGCCCGCGTGCGTCGTGGGCGCCGACGTGCCTCTCGCGCTCCCCGCGTACAGCGAGGTGCACGACTGGGAGCTCGAGCTCGCCGTCGTCATCGGCCGCGAGGCGTTCCGCGTGTCGCGCGACGACGCGCTCGACCACGTCGCGGGCTACACGATCGTCAACGACATCACGACGCGCGACCTCGTGTTCCGGAAGGACATGAAGGAGATCGGCACCGACTGGTACCGCGCGAAGAACGCCCCGGGATTCCTCCCGACGGGTCCGTTCCTCGTGCCAGCCGGCCTCGTCGACGAGACCGACGCCCGCGTGCGCCTCGAGCTCAACGGCCAGACGATGCAGGACTCCTCCACGAGCGATCTGCTCTTCGACATCCCCGCCCTCGTCTCCGCGGCGAGCCAGACGATGCCGCTGCTCCCCGGCGACCTGCTGCTCACGGGCAGCCCCGCGGGCAACGGCCAGCACTGGAAGAGGTTCCTGCGCGACGGCGACGTCATGACGGGGTCGATCGCCGGCCTCGGCGCCCAGGTCGTGCGCTGCGTGGCGGAGGGCTCATGAACCTCGAGGACCCGGCCCTCATCGACCGCTCCGACCCGGCGGCCTACATCGCCGAGGCGGCGGAGGCGTACCGCAACTGGGGCCGGTGGGGAGAGGACGACCGGCTCGGGACCCTCAACCTCATCGGCGACGCCGAGCGCGCCCGCGCGGCCGCGCTCGTGCGCGAGGGGCGCGTCCTCTCGCTCGCGCAGTCGTTCGACATGGACGGTCCGCAGAGGGGATGGCGGCGCCGGACGAACCCCGTGCACACGATGCTCGACACGGGCACCGACGCCGAACGCGGCACGCAGGGCTTCCCGCACGGCATCGGCGGTGCGGACGACGTCATCGCGATGCCGCTGCAGTGCTCGACGCAGTGGGACGGGCTCGGGCACATCTTCGACCGCGGGATGGCCTGGAACGGGCGCCGCGCCGGCGACGTCGTCACGAGCGACGGCGACCTCGTGACCGGCATCGAGCACACCGCCGACCGAATCGTCGGGCGGGGCGTGCTCCTCGACCTCGGCGCGCACCTGCGCCCGCAGACGGGGGAGCTCGAGGACGGCTACGCCATCACCTCCGCCGACCTCGACGCGTGCATCGCCGCGCAGTCCGGCACGGGCGCGTCGAGCGCCGTCGGACGCGGCGACCTGCTGCTCGTCCGCACGGGCCGCCTCTCGCGCGCCCGCCGGGAGGGATGGGGCGAGTACGCCGGCGGTCCGTCCGCCGGGCTCTCCGTCACGACGGCGGGATGGCTGCGCTCCCGCGACGTCGCGGCGGTCGCGACCGACACGTGGGGCTTCGAGGTGCGCCCCAACGAGTTCGACGTCGCCTTCCAGCCGCTCCACCAGATCGCCATCCCGAACATGGGCCTGACGATCGGCGAGATGTGGGACCTCGACGCCCTCGCGCAGGCGTGCCGGGAACGGGGACGATGGGAGTTCCTGCTCGTCGCCCCGCCGCTCCCCATCACGGGGGCCGTCGGCTCGCCCGTCAACCCGCTCGCCATCCTCTAGCCATCCCCACCCGAAAGAACGAGGAGGTTCTTCATGACCGCTGTGACGAAGGTCGCGATCGCCGGATGCGGCGCCGCCAGCCTGGCCGCGGCCATCCCGCTGGCCGAGGCGGGCGTCTCCGTCGACGTGTACGAGCTGAAGCCCGGGCTGTCGGCGCTCGGATCCGGCATCACCCTGCAGGGCAACGCGCTGCGCGCACTCGGGCGCCTCGGCGTCTGGGAGCGGGCAGCCGCCGAGGGCTACCCGTTCGAGGGGCTCACGCTGCGCGCGCCCGGGCCCGACGCGGCGGTCATCGCCGAGCTCCCCGAGGTGAAGACGGGCGGCCCCGACTTCCCCGCGTGCATGGGCATGTACCGCCCCGACCTCGCGCGCATCCTCGTCGAGCGCGCCGAATCGCTCGGCGTGCGCATCCACTTCGGTGCCAAGGTGACGGGCGTGCGCGAGACGGACGAGGGCGTGCTCGTCGACGTGGGCGGCGCCCCCGTGGGCGTGTTCGACCTGCTCGTCGGGGCGGACGGCCTGCACTCGACCGTGCGCGAGCTCATCGGCATCGAGACGCAGCCCGAGCACACCGGCATGGGCATCTGGCGCGCGTTCGTGCCGCGCCCCGCCGAGGTGACGCAGAGCCAGCTCTACTACGGCGGCCCCGCCTACATCGCGGGTTACACGCCCACGGGCGAGGACACCATGTACGCGTTCCTCGTGGAGGACGCGCAGGACCGCTTCGGCGTGAGCCCCGCCGAGGCCGTCGAGATCATGAGGGGCCTGTCGGCCGCCTACGGGGGGCCGTGGAACGCCGTCCGCGAGAGCCTGTCGGAGACGAGCCGCATCAACTACACGTGGTTCACGGCGCATGTGATCGACGGCGCCTGGAACCGCGGGCGCACGGTCGTGATCGGCGACGCCGCGCACAGCTGCCCTCCCACGGTCGCGCAGGGCGCCGCGCAGGCGATGGAGGACGGCATCGTGCTGGCCGAGCTGCTGCTCGCGGCCGACGCCGTCGACGGCGCCCTCTGGGATGCCTTCCACGCGCGCCGTGTGCCGCGTGCGACGGCGGTCGTGGAGGCGTCCGTCCAGCTCGGTCGGTGGCAGCTCGAGCACGACCGCGACGCCGACGCGGCCGGGCTCATCTTCGGCGTCTCGCAGCGGATGGCCCAGCCGGCATGACCGGGCCGATCGACGTCCACGCTCACCTGCTGCTCCCCGCGCTGCAGGACGAGGTGGCCCGCCGCGATCCGGAGGGGTTCGCCGCGGCGGGTGCTCTCGAGGCGCGGCGCAACGGGCCGGAGAGCCTCGCCGCGTCGGGGCGGATGATCGGCGCCCGCATCCCTCTCCTCACCGATGTCGCGGCGCGCGTCGCCGCGATGGACGAGCAGGGCGTCGCGGTGCAGTGGGTGAGCCCGTCTCCCAGCCACTACTACCCGTGGGCCGGCGAGGAGCTCGCCGTGTTCGCGGCCGTCGAGGCCAACGCCGCGATCGCCGCGCACGTCGCGCTGGCGCCCGACCGTCTCTCGGGCCTCGGGGTCGTGCCGCTGCAGCATCCGGCGCGGCTCGTGGAGTGCCTCGACGACGCGCTCGTCCGCGGGCTCCTGGGCGTCGAGCTGTCGTCGGCGGCGGGCGACGTGGAGCTCTCCGACGAGCGCCTCGAGCCGTTCTGGGCGCGCGCGGAGGAGACCGGAGCGGTGCTCTTCCTCCACCCCTTCGGGTGCACGCTCGACGAGCGCCTCGACCGGTTCTACCTGTCCAACACGGTGGGGCAGCCGACCGAGAACGCCGTCGCGCTGTCGCATCTGATCTTCGCCGGCGTGCTCGACCGCCATCCGGGCCTGCGCGTCGTCGCCGCCCACGGCGGCGGGTACCTGCCGACCGTGATCGGCCGCTCCGACCGCGCGTGGGCCGTGCGGCCGGAGGCGCACGGGTGCGCGCACGCGCCGTCGAGCTATCTGCGTCGGATCTGGTTCGACACCGTCGTGCACGACGCGGTCACCCTGCGGACGCTCGTCGCGGTCGCAGGTCCCGAGCGCGTCGTCCTCGGCAGCGACTTCCCGTTCGACATGGGCCTCGACGATCCCGTCGCGTTCGTGCGCGACGCGGGGCTCGGCGACGAGGTGCTCTCGGGCAACGCGGCGGCGCTCGCCGCAGGCGTGCGCGCGGGATCGGCGGGGATCGCGGGTACGGAGCGGATGACGGGGGCCGGCGCATGAGGATCGGCCGCTGGACGCGCGACGGCCGCGAGGAGGACGGCTTCATCGAGGCGGGCGGCGTCGTGCCGTTCGCCGACGGCCTGACGGTCGCCGAGGTGCTCTCCGTCGGCCTCCCGGCGCTCCCCGGTCTGCGCGAGCGATCGGGCCATCCGGTCGCGGGCCTCGACGGGGTGGCGCTGCGCGCACCGCTCGAGCCCGCGACGGTGCGCGACTTCGTCGCGTTCGAGGAGCACGTCGAGGGCGTGAGCGCCTCGGTCGACGGGAAGAGCGAGGTCGTGCCGGAGTGGTACGAGGCGCCGACCTTCTACTTCACGAACCCCCACACGATCACGGGGCCGGGCGACACGATCGCCCCGCCCGTGACGGCGCGGCTCGACTTCGAGCTCGAGGTCGCCGCCGTGCTGGGGGTCGAGGGGACGAACCTCACGGCCGACGAGGGCGAGGCGGCGATCTTCGGGTACACGATCATGAACGACTGGTCGGCGCGCGACCTGCAGTCGCGCGAGATGAAGGTGCGTCTGGGCCCCTGCAAGGGCAAGGACTTCGCGACGAGCCTCGGCCCGTGGATCGTCACGGCCGACGAGCTCGCGCCGTTCCGCGACTCCGACGGGTTCCTCGCGCTGCGCGCCGAGGTCTCGGTCAACGGCGAGCGGTACGGCGAGGACCTCGTCTCGAACATGGGATGGCCGTTCGGCGAGCTCGTCGCCTATGCCTCGCGCAACGCGCGCGTCGTGCCCGGCGATGTGCTCGGTTCGGGGACGGTCGGGAACGGCGGCTGCCTCGGAGAGCTGTGGGGGCGCGGCAGCACCCTTCCGCCGCTCGCCGAGGGCGACGAGGTGCGCATGTCGGTCCAGGGCATCGGCGAGCTCAGCGGGGTCGTCGGCGGCGCCGTGCCGGCCCCCGCCATCCCGCGGGCGCGTCCGCGGCCGCGGGCCCGGGTGCGCTGACCCGGCGAGGATCGGTCGGCGATGGGTGGGGCTTGCCGCGATTCGCGTCCACTGGCCGGCGAGTCGCCGCATTTCGGGGCAGGTGTCGGGGACACCTGCCCCGTTTCGCGTCTATTCGACGCCGAGTCGCCGCGTTTCGGGGCATCCGGCGCGCCGAGGGCTTCAACCGGCGCCGAGAGCACCTCGACCGCCCGGCGTCAGATCCGCGTCGCGGCGATGCGGGCGCCCTCGCCGAGCGAGGCGAGCTTCGCCCAGGCGATCTGCTCGTGCACGCGGCCGCCCAGGCCGCAGTCGGTCGCGGCGATGACGCGCTCGGGGCCGACGATGCGCGCGAAGCGCTCGATGCGCTGGGCGACGAGCTCGGGGTGCTCGACGAGGTTCGAGGAGTGGCCGACGACTCCCGGCACGAGCACGAGGTCGTCGGGGAGGAGGCCCGCGTTCTCCTCCCACACGGCCCACTCGTGCTCGTGGCGGGGGTTGGCCGCCTCGAACGAGATCTGGCCGACCTTCGCGCCGAGCACCGTCCGGAGGATGTGCCGCAGCTCGATGTCGGTCGTGTGGGGGCCGTGCCACGACCCCCAGCACAGGTGCAGGCGCACGCGCTCCTTCGGCAGCCCCTCGATGGCCGCGTTGATCGCGTCGATGCGGATCTGCGTGAAGGCGAGGTAGTCCTCCACGCTCGGCTCGGGGTTGATCTGGTCCCAGTTCTCGGCGAGCGACGGGTCGTCGAGCTGCAGCACGAGGCCGGCGTCGACGATCGCGCGGTACTCCTCTGCGAGGGCGGCGCCCCAGGCG
Source organism: Microbacterium gilvum (assembly GCF_039543865.1). NCBI lineage: Bacteria > Bacillati > Actinomycetota > Actinomycetes > Micrococcales > Microbacteriaceae > Microbacterium > Microbacterium gilvum. The sequence continues at coordinate 105,422 of NZ_BAABKO010000006.1, forward strand.
TCGATGTGGGCCTGCTCATCGGGGTAGAAGTCGTCGCGGACGCGCGCAGCGGACCCCGGCGCGATGGCCGTGAGGAACCCGGTCTCGCCGTCGTCGAGCGCGCCGCGCAGGGCCGCGATGTCGGCGGCTGCCGCCCCGTGGCCGCGGTACGAGATGGCCGACGTCGTGGTGGGGAAGGCCGTCGCGCCCTTCCCGGTCTCGACGCCGTGCTCGGGGTCGGCGTAGGCCTCGGCGAACGCCTGCCGGTCGCGCCGGTCGAGGAACGAGGTGAGGCGGATGGCCCCGGGCTCCGAACGCCGCGGCGGCTCGTTGAACGCGTTGACCTCCGTGAGGGAGAGGCCGTCGACGCGCTGGAACGAGTAGCCCCACCAGGCGCCGTAGTCGACGGGGCTCGACATCGCCTTGCCGAACTCGCCGTCGCCGGGCTGCGTGATGCCCACCTCGCGCTGGCGCTCGACGACGTCGCGGACGGCCTCGGCGACGAGCTCCTCGTACTCGGGCGTCGTCGCGAGCGTGAAGCCGTCGTCCTCGAAGGTGCGGGCGGCGTTGGCCTCGATGAGGGCCTTCGTGCGCGGCAGGCTGCCGGCGGTCGTCGTCTCGATGGTCGTCATGATGCACAGCTCCTCGCCACGGGGAGCGCCCCCGCCCTCCGCGACGCTACCCCGTGCGCCCTGTCCGCTCCGCATCGGGTGTCGAACAGTGACGGCTGGCCGGGGCTGGCGCGTGGGTGGTGCGCGCGCTAGAGTATGCGTATTACGAACAGGCGTTCGCAGAGCGAACACCAGCGAGGAGGCCGGATGATCGACAAGACCGTCGCGAGCGTCGAGGACGCCGTCGCGGGGATCGAAGACGGCGCGACCGTCATGATCGGCGGCTTCGGGCGCGCGGGGCAGCCCGTCGAGCTCATCGACGCGCTCATCGCGCAGGGCGCGACCGACCTCACGATCGTGAACAACAACGCGGGCAACGGCGACACGGGCCTCGCGGCCCTGCTCGCCGCGAGGCGCGTGCGCCGCATCATCTGCTCCTTCCCCCGTCAGAGCGACTCGTGGGTGTTCGATGGCCTCTACCGTGCCGGCGAGATCGAGCTCGAGCTCGTTCCGCAGGGCAACCTCGCCGAGCGCATCCGCGCGGCGGGCGCCGGCATCGGCGCCTTCTTCAGCCCCACGGGCGTCGGCACCGAGCTGGCCGAGGGCAGGGAGCGGCGCGAGATCGACGGCCGCTCCTATGTGCTCGAGTACCCCATCCGAGCCGATGTCGCCCTCGTCAGCGCCTACCGCGCCGACCGATGGGGAAACCTCGTCTTCCGGGAGACGGCGCGCAACTTCGGCCCCATCATGGCGACGGCGGCCACCACGACGATCGTGCAGGTCGATGAGGTCGTGCCGCTCGGCGCGCTCGATCCCGAGACCGTCGTCACCCCGGGCATCTTCGTCGACCGCGTCGTCGCGGTCGGCGAGCGACGGTGGCTGCAGGACGGCGTCTTCGTCGGAGGCGTGAGCATCGAGGGCGCCCCGATCGGCGCCGAGGAGGGAGCGCAGTGACCACCCGCATCAGCCGCGACGAGCTCGCCGCCCGCATCGCGGCGGACATCCCGGAGGGCTCGTTCGTGAACCTCGGCATCGGGGCGCCGACCCTTGTGGCGAACTTCCTCCCGGCCGACGAGGAGATCATCCTCCACACCGAGAACGGCCTGCTCGGCATGGGGGCCGCTCCCGAGCCCGGCCGCGTCGACCCCGACCTCATCAACGCCGGGAAGCAGCCCGTCACGGCTCTGCCGGGGGCGGCGTACTTCCACCACGCGGACTCGTTCGCCATGATGCGCGGCGGTCACCTCGACGTGTGCGTCCTCGGGGCGTTCCAGGTGTCGCAGACGGGCGATCTCGCGAACTGGTCGACGGGAGCGCCCGGCGCCATCCCCGCCGTCGGCGGCGCCATGGACCTCGCGATCGGAGCCAAGCAGGTGTTCGTCATGACCGACCTGCTCACGAAGCAGGGCGCCTCGAAGCTCGTGGCGTCGTGCACCTACCCGCTCACGGGCGTCGGATGCGTGACGCGCGTGTACACCGATCACGCGGTCTTCGACGTGGCGGATGGCCGCTTCCGTGTGCGCGAGCTGTTCGGAGACAACACGGTCGCAGGGCTCGAAGCCCTCACCGGCCTCGACCTGGAGGAGAAGGACGCATGACCGCGAGCTTCGTGTACGACGCCGTCCGCACCCCGTTCGGCCGCGCAGCCGGCGCGCTCTCGGGGGTGCGCCCCGACGACCTCGCCGCTGTCGTGATGCGTGCCGCCGTGGAGCGCACGGGGCTCGACCCCGCGCTCATCGACGACGTGATCTTCGGCGACGCGAACCAGGCGGGAGAGGACAACCGCAACGTCGCGCGCTTCGGCGCGCTGCTCGCCGGCTTCCCCGTGACGGTGCCCGGCGTCACCGTCAACCGCCTGTGCGGCTCGTCGGTCGAGTCCGTCATCCAGGGTTCGCGCGCCATCGAGGCGGGCGACGACCGCATCGTGCTCGCGGGCGGCGTGGAGTCGATGAGCCGGGCGCCGTTCGTCGTCGAGAAGTCGGCGAAGGCGTGGCCCGCCGTCGGCAACCAGACGCTCTGGAACACGTCGATCGGGTGGCGGATGGTCAACCCCGCGCTGCCCGCGCAGTGGACGATCTCGAACGGCGAGAGCGCGGAGCTCCTCGCCGAGATCCACGGGATCTCGCGCGAGGAGCAGGACGCGTTCGCCGTCCGCAGCCATGAGCTCGCGGCAGCGGCGTGGGCAGACGGCGCCTACGACGCCGAGATCGTGCAGGTCGAGGGGCACGAGCTGGCGCGCGACGAGGGCATCCGCGACGGGTCGACGGTCGAGCGGCTCGCCGGCCTGAAGCCGCTGTTCAAGAAGGACGGCACCGTCACGGCCGCGAACTCGTCGTCGATCAACGACGGCGCCTCCGCCGTGCTGCTGGGCGGCGAGGGCGCGCTCGAGGCGGAGCCGCTCGCCCGCATCGCCGGCCGCGGCGTGTTCGGCAACGAGCCGCACCTGTTCGGCGTCGCACCCGTGGAGGCGGCGAACATCGCGCTGCGGCGCGCAGGGCGCACGTGGGCCGACGTCGACGTCGTCGAGCTCAACGAGGCGTTCGCGTCGCAGAGCCTCGCGTGCATCCGCCAGTGGGACGTGGACCCCGAGCGGGTCAACATCCACGGCGGCGCCATCGCGATCGGACACCCGCTGGGGGCGTCGGGCGGGCGCATCATCGGCCATGCGGCGCACGAGCTGAAGCGGCGCGGCGGCGGGGTGGCGGTCGCGGCCCTCTGCATCGGCGTCGGCCAGGGGCTCGCGGTCGTCCTCGAGCGGTAGTCTCGCGGGATGACCGCGCTCACCGACGCCGACGACGTGCGCGGCGACTTCGTCCAGTCCTTCGCCCGCGGCCTCGCGGTCATCCGCTGCTTCGACGCCGACCATCCTCGGCTCACCCTCAGCGAGGTCGCCCAGCGCGCCGGCATCACGCGCGCGGCGGCCCGGAGGTTCCTGTTGACGCTCGAGAGTCTCGGCTACGTGCGCGGCACGGGGCGCGAGTTCGCGCTCACGCCGCGCGTGCTGGAGCTCGGGTTCAGCTACCTGTCGGCACTGTCGCTGCCCGAGATCGTGCAGCCGCACCTCGAGCGACTCTCGCACGACGTCGACGAGAGCGTCTCGGCCGCCGTGCTCGACGGCGGCGACATCGTGTACGTCGCGCGCGTGCCCACGCGGCGCATCATGAGCGTCGGCATCACGATCGGCACGCGGTTCCCGGCGTATGCGACGAGCATGGGGCGCGTGCTGCTCGCGGCGCTGCCCGTGTCGGAGCGGGACGATGCGCTCGCCGCGGCAGTGGTCGAGCCCCTCACCGACCGCACGGTCGTCGACCGCGGTGCTCTCTCCGCGCTGCTGGAGGAGGTCGCCGCGCAGGGCTTCGCGATCACCGACGGCGAGCTCGAGTCGGGCGTGCGCTCGGTGGCCGCGCCCGTGCGCGGTCGCGACGGCCGCGTCGTGGCAGCCGTCAACGTGTCCGCGAGCGCCGCGCGCGTCGCGCTCGACCGGCTCCGCGAGGTGCATCTGCCCGCTCTGCTGTCGGCGACGGCCGCGATCGAGCAGGACCTCGGCCGCGTGCCCGTTCGCTGAGCGGCCGTCTCGGCGCCGGAAGTCGCGCCGGGCTCAGCCCGGCAGCGACGGGTGGGGCTCCGCGGAGCGCTGACGCGGGATGAACAGCGACAGCACGACGGCGACGGCCCCCGCGGCGATCGCGAGCCAGAAGCACACCTCGAACGCCGCACGCGTCGGGATGGCCGCGCCGTCGACGTCGATGCTCATGGCCGCGAGCACGCCGCCCATCACCGCGGAGGCGCTCGAGGTGCCGACCGAGCGGAAGAGCGCGTTGAGCCCGTTCGACGCTCCCGTCTCGTTCGCGGGGACCGCGCGCATGATGATCATCGGCATGGCCGCGAACGTGAACCCGATCCCGACGCCGATGAGGATGTTCGCCACGAGGATGTGCCACACCTCGGTCGACCACAGCAGCACGAACACGTAGGCGAGCACGATCGCCGCGGCGCCGCCCGTGAAGAGGGGGCGCGGGCCGACCGTGCGCTCGAGCCAGCCGGACAGCGGCGAGATCACCATCATGACGAGGCCAGCGGGCATGACGACGAACGCGGCGGCGATCATGCCGAGGCCGAACCCCGATCCCGTCTCGACGGGCAGCTCGAGCAGCTGCGGGAAGGTGACGTTCGAGGAGAACAGGGCGAAGCCCATCCCGATCGCGGCGACGTTCGTGAAGAGCACGGCGGGGCGCGCGGCGACCCGCAGATCGAGCAGCGGGTCGCTCGCGCGCAGCTGGTAGACGCCCCACACGAGCAGGACCACGACGCCGCCGACCACGCAGGCGAGCGCGGCGGGCGAGGCCCAGCCCCACTCCGCCTCGCGGGAGACGAACAGCAGGATGCCGGTGAGGCCGACCGCGAGGCCGATCGCGCCCACGACGTCGAGACGACCGGGGGAGCGGAGGATGTCCTCGGGCACGAAGAGGACCACGAGCGCGAACCCGACGACTCCCAGCCCGGCGGCGAGCCAGAACAGACTGTGCCAGTCGGCGTTCTGGGCGAGGTATGCCGCCAGGGGCATGCCGACGGCGCCGCCGACGCCCATGGTCGCGCTCATGAGCGCCACGGCCGTACCGAGCCGCTCGGGCGGCAGCACGTCGCGCATGATCGCGATGCCCAGGGGGATGACCCCCGTCACGCCGCCCTGCAGCGCGCGCCCGATGATGACGCCGACGATCGAGCCCGACAGCGCGGCGATGAGCGAGCCGACGACGAGCAGGGCGAGCAGCACGATGACGACGCGCCGCTTGCCGTACATGTCGCCGAGGCGCCCGGAGATGGGCGTCGCCACCGCGGCCACGAGGAGCGTGATCGTCACGACCCAGGTGGTGTCCTCGCGGGAGGCGTCGAGCAGTGCGGGCAGTTCGGCCTGCAGCGGCACGACGAGCGTGAACATGAAGGACGAGCACAGGCCCGCGAACGCGAGGACGGCGACGGTGAGCCACCGCGGCGGCCTTCGGGAGAGTGTGGCGCGCCGGTTCATCCCCTCCAGGCTAACCGCGCCCGCCGACACCGGCTCCGCGTACCGTGGGAGGCATGATCGGCCCCGACTGGATCCCGCACCGCCGCGCCTCGGATCGCGAGCTGGTGGGATGGCTGCGTCCTGCCGGCGAGGGATGGATCGCGATCTCGCTCTTCGGCGCCGACCTCACGGGGCCCGTGGACTGGGATGAGGCGGAGGGGCTCCTTGAGGAGCAGGGGCTCTCGTGGATGGCCGACGTCTGGCTACTGCGGGGCGACGACGGGCGCGACATCCGCGTGCGGCTCGTCGAGTTCGCCCCCGATCGACTCCGCGACGACGGCACCGTGGAGGCCGGGCGGGTCGTCGTGAAGACCGACGACTTCGGCGCCATCGACGTGCCGTACCGTCTCATCGATCTGCCGTGGCCGCCGCCCGCCACGCTGCGGCCGCTGCGCGGGCGCGGCGGCGCTGCACCCGCCTGACTCAGCCGATCGCCTCGAGGAAGGCCCGCGGATCGGGGGGCGTCGCCCGGGGCCTGGATGGCGACGGCGTCGGCGCCCGCCTCGGCCAGCTCGCCCACGCGGTCGGCGATCTGCTGCGCCACGGCGCCCGCACGCGGGTCGATCTCGGTGAACGTGCGCACGAGGGTGCGGCCGGGGCGCCCCGACGCCACGCGCCCCTCGTCGACGATCCCGCGGGCGTCGCGCACGGTCTGCCCGCCCGTGACGGTGTCGAGCAGCACGGAGTCGCCGATCTCGCCCGCGAGCCGCAGCGTCTTCGGCCCGCGCGCGCCGATCGTGATCTCCGGCGCCGCCGCGGGCGGCCATCCGAGGCGCACGTCGGAGAGGGACACGTAGCGGCCGGCGACGTCGACCGCGGCGCCGTCGAGCAGCGCCCGCACGGCCGTGACGTACTCGCGGAGCAGTGTGAGGGGCGAGGCGACGCGCGCGCCGACCTGGCCCATCCAGTCGAGCACGCCGTGCCCGAACCCGGCCACGAAGCGGCCGGGGGCGAGGCGCTCGAGCGTCGCGATCTCCATCGCCGCGAGCGCGGGGTTCCGCAGCGGCACGGGCAGCAGACCGATGCCGACGCGGACGCGCGAGGTCGACGCGAGTGCCGCGGCGGACGTCGTGAGCCCGCCCTCCTGGAAGCAGTCCTCCCACAGCCACAGCTCGGCGACGCCCGCGTCGTCGACGGCGCGCGCGACGGCCACGAGCTCCTCCGGCGGCGATTGCGGACGGAAGACGATGCCGACGAGGGGCGACGATGCCGAGGTCATGGCCCCATCGTGCCATCAGGGCCCGACATCGGGGAGGGACGGCCGCGGACGGCGACGCCGCGCGATGTCGCCGGCCCGTGCCATCCTGGTCGCGTGACGACGCAGGGGCCGGGCACTCCCGGCGGGACAGCCGAGCGGCCGGCCGTGTTCTTCCGCGACGCGGCCGAGTTCCGCGCGTGGCTGGAGCAGAACCACGACACCGCGACGGAGCTGTGGATGGGCCTGCGGCTCGCCCACGTCGCCGACCGCGGCCTGACGTGGGCGGACGCCGTCGTCGAGGCGCTCTGCTTCGGATGGATCGACTCCGTCTCGCAGCCGGTCGACGCGGATGCACGCCGCCAGCGGTGGACGCCGCGCACGGCACGCAGCACGTGGTCGCTCGTCAACATCGCCCACGTCGAGCGGCTGCTCGCGGAGGGACGCATGCATCCGGCGGGCATCGCGGCGTTCGAGCGCCGCACCGAGGCGCGCTCCGGCACCTACTCGCACGAGAACCCCGAGCCCGAGATCGATGAGGCGCAGCAGCGCCTCATCGACGCCTCGCCCGCCGCCGTCGCGTTCCTGGACGCCGCGACGCCGGGCTACCGCAGGGCGGTGCGCCACTGGATCGTGTCGGCGAAGCAGGAGGCGACGCGCGAGCGCCGCGCGCGCCAGCTCGTCGAGGACTGCGAGGCGGGCCGCCTCATCCCGCCGCAGCGTCCCGGTGGCACGCCCGCGTGGCTCGCCCGCGCGGCCGCGGCGGCGGCCTCAGCGGGGCGAGGCTGACGGCGCCCGCTGCCCGCGCCCGAGGAGCACCAGCACGACCACGATCCACGCGGTCGCCGCCACGGCGACCGCCGCCGCGGTTCCCCAGAGTGCGGCGGGGTCGGAGATCGCCAGCGACGGAAGGTAGCGTCCCGGCACGAGCGCGGCGAACGCGCCGGCCGCCACCGCACCCGCCCACGAGCCCACCATGTTGCCGATGTGGGAGGCGATGCGGCGACGTCGGATCGCGATCACTCCGAGCGTCGTCGTCGCGAACGTGAACACGGCGAGGGCGTGGAACAGCGTCAGCCCGCCGCTGAGCGAGTAGATGAACATGCCGCTCACGCACACGAGGTACATCATCACGACGAACGTGCGCCCGATCACGCGATGGGCGGCATCCCTGCGGCGCCGGAGGATGTTGACCGGGCCCAGCAGCACCACGAACGACGCCGCGACGGCGTGCACCGGGATGGCCAGCGCGTGGATCTCCATGGCGCAAAGATAGATGCACTATCCGATGGGTGCATCCTGGATAGCGGAGGCGCCCGCATCGATCCGAGGAGTCACGATGAAGCTCTCCGAGCTGTCGCTCAGGAGCGGTGCGTCCGTCCCGACGCTGAAGTACTGGATGCGCGAGGGCATCCTCCCGCCGGGAGTGCTGCGGAACCAGACCACCGCCGTCTACGACGAGCGGCACCGGGAGCGGGTCGCCCTCATCCGCACGCTGCGCGAGGACTTCGACCTGCCCATCGTGCGCATCCGCCGCCTCGTCTCGCTCATCGACGACCCGGGCGTCCCGCTCCTCGACGTCATGCAGGAGTGCCAGCTCATCGCGGTCGGGCTCGCACCGGGCGGCGACGGCGACGACTCCGCTCCTGTGATGGCGGTCATCCGCGACCTGGGGTGGCCGGATGCGGCGAGCATCGCCCGGGACGCCCTCGCCTCGGCGCTGGACGACGCGGCCCGCGCGGGCGTGCCGTTCTCGACGGAGACGCTCACGGCCTACGGGCGTGCCCTCGCGCCCTTCGCGGCCGCAGACATCGCCGTCATCCACCCCGAAGGATCGCGCGACGCGGTCGCGCGGGGCCTCCTCCGCGGGGCCGCGGCGCAGGCGCGTGTGCTGCTCGCCATGAACCAGCTCGCGCACACCTCGGAGGCCATCCGTCGCACCCGCGGGCGCGGCCCCGCGCCCGCGTCTCCGAGCGCCGACGACTAGGATTGCTGGCGATGCCCGCGCGCCTCGCGCGGCCGCGCATCGCCATCCCCCTTTCCGACCATTGGAGCCACCGTGGCCGAGCAGTCCCGCCTCGACAAAGTCATCGCCCTCGCCCGTCATCGCGGGTTCGTCTTCCAAGCGGGCGAGATCTACGGCGGGTCGAGGTCGGCGTGGGACTACGGGCCCCTCGGCACCGAGCTCAAGGAGAACGTCCGCCGCCAGTGGTGGCAGACGTTCGTGCGCGGGCGCGGCGACATGGTCGGCCTCGACTCGTCGATCATCCTGCCCTCGAAGGTGTGGGAGGCCTCCGGGCATGTCGCGACGTTCACCGACCCCCTCGTCGAGTGCCTGCAGTGCCACAAGCGCCACCGCGAGGACCACCTCGTCGAGGCGTACGAGGCGAAGAAGGGCCGCGCGCCGGAGAACGGGATGGCCGACATCGTCTGCCCCGACTGCGGCACGCGCGGCCAGTGGACCGAGCCGAAGTCGTTCTCGGGCCTCGTGAAGACGTATCTCGGCGTCGTCGACGACGAGTCGTCGCTGTACTACCTGCGCCCCGAGACCGCGCAGGGCATCTTCGTGAACTTCGCCAACGTCGTCACGGCCGCCCGCAAGAAGCCGCCGTTCGGCGTGGGCCAGGTCGGCAAGGCGTTCCGCAACGAGATCACGCCGGGCAACTTCATCTTCCGCACGCGCGAGTTCGAGCAGATGGAGATCGAGTACTTCACGCCGCCCGCCGAGGCGCCGGAGTGGTTCGAGCACTGGGTCGACGCGTGCTGGAACTGGTTCGTCGACCTCGGCATCGACCCCGCGCACATGCGCAAGTTCGACGTGCCCGACGGCGAGCGGGCGCATTACTCCGATCGGACGATCGACGTCGAGTACGACTTCGGCTTCGCCGGCAAGGGCTGGGGCGAGCTCATGGGCATCGCCAACCGCACCGACTTCGACCTGTCGAACCACATCGCGCACTCGGGGTCGAACCTGGCGTTCTTCGACCAGGCCTCCGGAGAGAAGTACGTGCCGTACGTCATCGAGCCCTCGTTCGGCCTCACCCGCTCGATGATGGCGTTCCTCGTCGACGCGTACCACGAGGAGGAGGTGCCGAACGCGAAGGGCGGCGTCGACACCCGCACGGTGCTGAAGCTCGACCCCCGCCTCGCGCCCGTGAAGGCCGCCGTGCTGCCGCTGTCGCGCAACGAGCGCCTCTCGCCCCTCGCTCGCGAGGTCGCCGACACCCTGCGCGCCTCGTGGAACGTCGACTTCGACGACGCCGGCGCGATCGGCCGACGCTACCGCCGTCAGGACGAGATCGGCACGCCGTTCTGCGTCACGGTCGACTTCGACTCGCTCGACGACCAGGCCGTCACCGTGCGCGACCGCGACACGATGGGCCAGGAGCGCGTGCCCCTCGCGGGGCTCCACGCGTATCTCGCGGAGCGCCTCCGCGGCGCCTGACACCGTCCGCCGAGCGCCCCGCCCCGGATCCCGGGGCGGGGCGCTCGGCGTCTCAGCCCGTGACCTCGACGGACATCCCGTCGGCGCCGCCCGCCTCCGCCCAGACGAGCGATCGGCGCAGGATGCCGCGCAGCACCTCGAGGTCGACCTCGGCGAGCCTCGGGATGTAGAGGCATCCCGCGCCCGTCGTATGCGGACCGAGCTCGGCGAGCGCCGCGGCGTGGGCGCCGGCGCCGTCGAGCAGGTAGAGGGTCGTCGACGCCTTCCGCGGCGCGAACGACAGCAGGGGGCTCTCGCCCTCCGTGCCGGTCGGGTAGCGGTAGCGGCACGCGCCGAAGCCGATGATCGTGCCCCACAGCACGGGCTCGCGGGACGACACCTCGCGGAGGAGGTCGACGAGGACGAGCGCGTCGTCGCGCCTCCTCGCCGGCTGCACACCGGCGAGGAGGGCGGACGGGTCTCCGCCGGAGGGCTTCATGACCCGAGCATGTCACGCGTCGACGGACGCCGCCTTCTTCGGGTTCGGGATCTGCGCCACGGCGAGCACGGCGAGCACGGCGGCGCCGGCGTAGAGGTAGAACGCGCCAGGGTAGGCGGTGCCGGCGGCGACCATGACGCCCGTCGCCCACGGTCCGATGATGGCGCCGAAGCGCCCGATGCCCGAGGTGAGGCCGATGCCGGTCGCCACGAGGTTGCGGGGGTACACGTGGCCGGCGAAGGCGTACATGAGCGTCTGGGCGCTGAAGACGAAGACGCCCGTGATGAAGATCGCCGCCGTGAGGGCCACCTGCGCATCGAAGGGGATGGACAGCACGACGAGCAGCGCCGCGGCCGCGGCGAACCAGATCATCGCGACCCCCTTGATGCCCCGCGCGTCGGCCGCGAACGCGCTGATGACGAGACCGGCGATGGCGCCGAGGTTGAGCACGAACAGCATGATGAGCGAGTCGGCGACGGGGTAGCCGGCGGCGCCCATGATCTTCGGCAGCCACGCGTTGAGGCCGTAGACGAGCACGAGTCCCATGAACGCGGCGACCCACAGGCCGATCGACGATCGCAGGTAGCGGGGCCTCAGAACGTCGGCGAGCGATGTCTTCGGGGCCCTGGCCCGCTCGTCGGCTGGCGCGGTCTCGGGCAGGCCGATCCAGAGCAGGACGAGCAGGACGAGACCGAGGCCGCCGCCGAGGTAGTAGAGCAGAGACCACTCGGCGCCCGCGAAGCGGCCGGCGAGCGAGGCGAGCACGGCCCCCAGGTGGTAGCCGATCATGGGGATGTTGTTGGCGAGCGCCCGGCGCCCGACGGGCGCGGCCTCCTGCATCATGGCGAGCGCGACGGGCATGCAGCCGCCGAGGCCGAGGCCGGCGACGAAGCGGGTGAGGCCCATGAGGGTGGCGTCGGGCATGAGCGGGAACGCGAGGGTGAAGACCGAGAACACGGCGACCGCCACGAGAAGCGGGGCGCGTCGGCCGAACCGGTCGGCGATGCGGCCCATCGACGCGGCGCCGAGCCCGACGCCGACGAGCGAGACGGTGTTGACGATGTTCATCTCGTCGACCGAGAACCCGCCGATCGCGGGATCGGTGAGCACGGGGATGGTCGCGCCGAGGGCGACGATGTCGTACCCCTCGAACACGACGATGAGGAAGCAGAGGATGGCGAGCCAGCGGCGGCTCTGCGGGGCGGTCATCGACGTCGTCGTCCCTTCCGGTTCGCTCCGTCGTGCGCCGATGCGCGACGGATGCCCCGGAATCGTGTCAGGTCCGCTCCGGTATGCCGGTCAGGACTCCCGCTGAGCGGGAATCCGGGTCATCCCTTCTTCGCGGCGGCCTTCATCGCGCGTTTGTGCTCGCGCACCTTCGCGAGCGACTCGGGGCTCGTGATGTCGGCGACGGAGCGGAAGGAGCCGTCCTCGCCATACGGGGCCGAGGCCTCTCGCCATCCGTCGCCCGTGAACCCGTACTGCTTGCCGAGCAGGGCGAGGAAGATCTTCGCCTTCTGGTCGCCGAAGCCGGGGAGGGCCTTCAGACGCTTCAGGACCTCGCGGCCGGACGGGGCATCGCGCGTCCAGATCGCCGCCGCATCTCCATCCCAGTCATCGACGAGCGCCTGGCACAGCTGCTGCGCGCGCCCCGCCATCGACCCGGGGTACCGGTGCACGGCCGGCGTCTCGCGGAACACCTCGACGAGAGCCCCGGGGTCGTAACCGGCGAGCGCCGCGGCGTCGACCGCTCCCGCTCGCTCGCGGATCTTCTCGGGCCCGGCGAACGCCGTCTCCATGGCGACCTGCTGGTCGAGCAGCATCCCGATGAGCAGGGCCAGGGGATTCTCGCTCAGCAGCGTGTCGGCGGCGTCGTCGCCCGTGATGTGAAGAGCCATGGATCCATCCTCGCAGGCGGGGGGACACCGTGCAGGAGATTCGGGCCGCACCCTTGTTCCGGGCCGCGGGAACACGCCGCTCAGCGGCAGTACGCGGCGTGGATCTCCTGCGGTGTGTCCGCCGGAGGCGGCGGCGGATGGCCGGGGCCGGCTCAGCCCGCGCGGACCTCGCCGGTGAAGGGGCAGGCGGCGGCGGAACCGGCATCGGCGGGCGCGACCGCCGGCCGCGCGTCGATCCCGAAGAGCGTCTCCAGCGCATCGAACACCTCGTCCGAGCGTCCGTCCGCGGCGAGCTGCGCGGCACGCGCGGTGGGGGTGTGCAGCATCACGCCCACGAGATGCCGCAGCGCCTGCTCGACCTGCGCGTCGTCGCCCCGGCCGCGGGCCCGGTCGACCTCGGCCTGCGTGAGCGAGAACATGTGCTCGCGCAGCGCGACGATCGCCGGCTGCGCGCTCTGACGGCGCCCGGCCATCCGGAACCGGGCGGCGGCGTCCTCGACGATCGCGCGTGCGGCCTCCGTCGCCTGCAGCTCCTCGAGGGGCGCGTGCAGGCGGATGGTCTCCAGGTCGAGAAGCGTGACGCCGTCGACCGCCGAGACATCGGGGGCGACGTTGCGCGGCATGCCGAGGTCGATCACCATGAGCGCATCCGCCGTGCCCGTCGCCCGCAGCAGGGCGCCGTCGATGACGGGCTCCTCGCGCGAGGTGCACGTGATGACGAGGTCGGCCTCGGCGAGCGCCTCGGCGAACGCGCCGCCGTCGACGCTGCGCAGGCCGTGCTTGGCGGCGAAGGCGGCGCCGCGTCCGGAGGGGGAGTGCACCGCGATGTCGTCGACGCCGTGGTCGCGCAGCGCGGCGAGGGTCGCCGCCGCGTACGAGCCGGTGCCGACGAGCAGCGTGCGCTGCGTCGTCCAGTCGGCGATGCGGCTGCCGGCCAGGTCGAGCGCGAGGCGCACGAGCGAACGGCCGGCGCGGCCCAGCGCCGTGCTGTTCTTGACGCCCTTCTGCGTCTCGGTGGCGCGCTGGAAGAGGCGCTCCAGCTCGCTGGACGTGGTCCCGTGACGACGCGCCTCGTCGAGCGCGCGGCGCACCTGGCCGCCGATCTCCCCCTCGCCGACGATGACCGACTCGAGCCCGGAGGCGACGGAGAAGAGGTGCGCGGCGACATCCCCGCCCGAGGCGAGCTCGTACGAGCCCTCGAGGTCGTCGGCCGTGACGCCGGTCGCCGCCTCGATGGCGACGCGCGCCGCGGCGAGACCCGCCTCGCGGGCGGCCTGCGGTGACGTCTCGTCGATGTCGATGTACGCCTCGAACCTGTTGCAGGTCGACAGCACGACGGTGCCGCGGACGCCGTCGGCGTGGCCCTGGATGATCGGCGCGATGTCGGTGGTGTGCGTGCTCAGCCGTTCGAGGAGGGTGAACGGGGCGGTCTTGTGACTCGCGGACAGGCAGAACAGCACATCGTCATTCTACTCCTCGTAAAAGTGCGCGCAGGCGACGTCCAGACTCGAGGAAGGCATGCCTAACCTGCACTTTCCGTCTTCCCAGTCGGCGGGTGGGAGGATGGCGGCATGCCTTCCTCCGACGCGCCGCTGCTGCGCGCCCTGCGCGGCGACCGACCCGAGCGGACCCCCGTCTGGTTCATGCGCCAGGCCGGGCGATCGCTCCCCGAGTACCGGGAGCTGCGCGTCGGCACGCGCATGCTCGACGCGTGCCTGACTCCCGACCTCGCCGCCGAGATCACGCTGCAGCCCGTGCGCCGCCACGGCGTCGACGCCGGGATCTTCTTCAGCGACATCGTCGTCCCGCTCCGGCTCGCCGGCATCGGGGTCGAGATCGAGCCGGGGCGCGGCCCCGTGTTCGCCGACCCCGTGCGCACCCGCGCCGACGTCGACCGCATCGTCGCGGTCGATCCCGCCGAGGTCGCGGAGGCCGCTGAGCCCGTCCGCGAGGCCGTGCGCGCCGTCGTCGCCGAGCTCGACGGAACAGGAACGCCCCTCATCGGCTTCGCGGGGGCCCCTTTCACCCTCGCGGCGTACCTCGTCGAGGGCGGTCCCTCGAAGGAGCACCTGCGCGCCCGCGCCATGATGCACGCGGATCCCGCGGCCTGGCACACGCTGGCGGGATGGCTCGCGCGGGTCTCGCGCGCCTTCCTCTCCGCGCAGGTGGAGGCGGGCGCGGCCGCCGTGCAGCTGTTCGACTCGTGGGCCGGTTCGCTCGCCCCCGCCGACTTCCGCGCCTTCGTCGCCCCGCACTCGGCCGCCGCCATCGCGGGCGTCGACGTGCCCGTCATCCACTTCGGCGTCGGCACGGGGCCCGTCCTCGCCGACATGCGCCTGGACGGCGCCGCGTCTGCTGTGGGCGTCGACTGGCGCGTGCCGCTCGACGAGGCGGCGGCCGTCGTCGGACCCGGCACGACGGTGCAGGGCAACATCGATCCCGCTCTGCTCACCGCGCCGTGGGAGGTGCTCGAAGCGCACGTGCGGGACGTCCTCGCGCGGGGCCGCGCGGCGCGCGCGCACATCGTCAACCTCGGCCACGGCGTGCCGCCCGAGACGGACCCCGACGTGCTCACGCGCATCGTCGACCTCGTCCACGCAGCCTGAGGGAGAACCGTGACCGAGCCGCTCGAGGAGCTCTACGCCCACGCCAACGGGACGCACGTCGTCGTCGTCGGGGGCGGCGTCTCCGGGCTCGTCGCCGCGCTCGAGTGCGCGAAGGTCGGCATGCGCGTGACGGTGCTCGAGGCCGACGACCGAGCCGGCGGCGTGCTGCGTGCGGGCGAGGTCGACGGCGTCGTCCTCGATCTCGGTGCGGAGAGCTTCGCGACACGCGGGGGAGCGGTGCGCCGGCTGGTCGAGGAGCTCGGCCTCGGAGACGACGTCGTCGCGCCGGCCCCGGGCGGCGCGTGGGTGGCGGGGCTCCCCGGCATCGGCGCGGCCCCGCTGCCGAAGGGCGGCGTCCTCGGCATCCCCGCCAATCCCTTCGCCGACGACGTGCGCCGCATCCTCGGCTGGGGCGGCGCCTGGCGCGCCTACCTCGACCGGCTCCGCCCCGTCCTCACGATCGGCCACGCGCACAGCCTGGGCCGCCTCGTGAGGACACGGCTCGGCGCGAAGGCGCTCGACCGCCTCGTGGCGCCCGTCACGTCGGGCGTGTACTCCGCGCATCCCGACGACATCGATCCCGATGTCGCCGCCCCCGGGCTCAACGCCGCTCTCACGCGCACCGGATCGCTGACGGGCGCCGTCGCCGCCGTGGTCGGCGAGCGCACGGCGGCCCCCGGCGGCGCCGTCCTCGGCATCAGGGGCGGGATGGCCCGACTCGCCGATGCGCTCGTCGACCGCCTCGCCGTGCTCGGGGGCGATGTCCGCACCGGCGTCGCGGCGACCGCGCTCGAGCGGGCCGGCGGCGGATGGCGCGTGCACGTCGCGGGCGACGACGCCCCCCTCGACGCGGGGCTCGTCGTCATCGCGACCTCGGAGGCCGCCGCGCGCTCGCTCATCGCTCCGCACGCCGACGGACTCGCCGCGGCACCGGCGCGGCCTGGGCCCGAGGTCGAGATCGTCACGCTCGTGCTCGACGCCCCGCAGCTCGACGCGCGCCCTCGGGGCACCGGGGTGCTCACGGTGCCCGGGTCGCACACGGCCAAGGCGCTCACACACGCGACGGCGAAGTGGCAGTGGGTCGCCGACGCGGCGGCAGGGCGCCATGTCGTGCGCGTGTCGTTCGGTACGCAGGGCGAGGCTCCCGCGACTGCCGCGCTCGACGACGACGCGGCCGCCGCGCTCGCGCTCGCCGAGGCGTCGGCCCTCCTCGGCGTCGCGCTCCCCGCGTCGGCGCTGCGCGGTGCCGCGCGCGCCCGCTACACGCAGGCCCAGCCGGCGGCAACGCTGGGTCTGCGCGCCGCCACCGACGAGGCGCGCGCGGCCATCCGCGCCGTCGACGGCCTCGGCGCCGTGGGGGCCTGGCTGTCGGGCACCGGCCTCGCGCAGGTCGTGCCGGACGCCGCGGCCGAGGCCGAGCGGCTGCGTCGCGGGGCGCTCTTCTCCTGAGGTGCCGGGATACACCCGGGGCCGCTCCGTGACAAGGTGGATGCCGAAAACGGCATACGAAAGCTACTGTGGACGCGGAGCAACACCCGAAACGATGTGAGGAGAACCCGATGCGTGGAAAGCTGGGACTCGTGATCGGCCTCGGTGTGGGCTACGTGCTGGGCACACGCGCCGGCCGCGAGCGCTACGAGCAGATCAAGGACAAGGCCGAGGAGGTCTGGGAGCTGCCCGTCGTGCAGAAGCAGGTCGCCAAGGCCAAGGACCTCGCCAAGTCCAGCGCCCTGGCCGTGCCCCGTGCCGCCTGGAACGGCGCCATCAAGGTCGTCAAGGCCGCGACCACCCCGGGAACGCCCGGTCAGCGTCTCGACGCCGCCCTCGACGAGACCGGCGATGCCGCGGGCGACGTGAAGAAGGCGGCGGACGAGCAGAAGAAGGCCGCGCGCTGATGCCCGGGCCCTCGCCGCTGCGCGACCGCGCGGACGACAGCCTGTTCTCGCTCATCGGCGACGTCCCGGAGCTCGTCCGCAACCTCGTCGTCGCCGAGGTGAACGCGGCGAAGAAGTGGGCCATCCAGGCCGCCAAGGACGCCGGGATCGGCACGGGCTTCATGCTCGTGGCGCTCTTCTTCGTGTTCTGGGCCATCCCCGCCTTCCTCGCCTTCGTCGTCGCGCTGCTGGCGCTGTGGCTCCCGGTGTGGGCGTCCGCGCTCATCGTGTTCGGCATCGGGCTCGTGCTCGCCGTCGTCGCGGTGCTGCTCGGCATCCTGCGGTTCCGTCACCTCTCGCGCAGCGAGAATCCCGTGAAGGCCGCGAAGACCGACGTCAACATCGTCAAGGAGGTCGCCGATGAGTTCTGAGGCCCCGCACCCCAAGACCGTCGTGCCGAGCGGGATCTCCGACCCCGTGGAGCTCGCGCGCGCCGAGCTGAAGGCGGCGCTTGCCGCCATCGAGATCAAGGGCAACCTGCCGCGCCGCGCCGCCGAGGCGACGCAGCGCGGTGCCGTGAAGGCGCGCGCCTTCGCGCAGAAGAGCCCGGTCGCGGCGGCCGCGGCTGCGGCCGGCGCCGCTGCCGCGATCGGCTTCGCCATCTGGGGAGCCGCGCGCCTCATCGCCCGCTGACGGGGTCGCGACCGGATTTCCGCCTCCCGGCGCGCAGGCGCATGATGGAGGCATGTCTGACGCACCCGAGACGACCGGCGACAACTACAGCCTCTGGACCGTGTGGCGGCGCGATCCGCACAACCCGGTCACGGAGGGCGACGCCACGGAGCTCGAGGACATCGTCGCGCTGCTCGAGGGCGAGGGCATCACCATCCGCGGGTTCTACGACGTCAGCGGGCTGCGGGCGGACGCCGACCTCATGATCTGGCTGCACGGCGCTGTCGCGGAGGACCTGCAGCGTGCCGTCCGCCGGCTGCGCCGCACCGAGCTCCTGAAGAACCTGCTCCCGACCTGGCACGCGATGGCCGTGCACCGCGACGCGGAGTTCAACAAGCGGCACGTGCCCGGCTACCTCCGCGGCATCCCCGCGAAGGGATGGCTCACGGTGTATCCGTTCGTCCGCAGCCACGAGTGGTACCTGCTCCCGGAGGACGAGCGCCGCGCCATGCTCGCCGACCACGGCCGCAAGGGCGCCGCCTTCACGGGCGTCGTCGCCAACACGATGGCGTCGTTCTCGCTCGGCGACTACGAGTGGATGCTCCCCATGGAGTCGGACGAGCTGACGGAGCTCGTCGACATGATGCGCGAGCTCCGCTACACGGATGCCCGCCGCCACGTGCGCGAGGAGGTGCCGTTCTACACGGGTCGTCGGATCCCCGCGTCCGCCGTCCCCGAGGTGCTGCAGTGACGACCGGCGCCATCCGCCTCGGCACGCGCCGGAGCGCGCTCGCGATGGCGCAGTCGGGGCAGTTCGCCGCCGCGCTCGAGCGCGTCGCTGGACGCCCCGTCGAGCTCGTGCAGATCGTCTCCGAGGGCGACACGTCGCGCGCGTCGCTGTCGCAGCTCGGCGGTACCGGCGTGTTCGCGACGCGCCTGCGCGAGGCGCTCCTCGCGGGAGAGTGCGACCTGCTCGTGCACTCGCTCAAGGACCTCCCGACGGCCGACGCCCCCGGCCTGCTGCTCGCGGCGACGCCCGTCAGGGCCGATGCCCGAGACGTGGTGCTCACCCGCGACGGCATCCCCCTCGCCGCGCTCGCGGCCGGGAGCCGCATCGGCACGGGGTCGCCCCGGCGCATCGCGCAGGTGAACCGGGCGAACGCGGATGTCTCGGTGCACGATCTGCGCGGCAACGTCGACTCGCGCATGCAGCGCGTGCGAGACGGCGAGCTCGACGCGATCGTGCTCGCCGCGGCAGGGCTCTCGCGGCTCGGAGCCGACATCGACCTGCGCCTCGAGCCGCAGGATCTCGCGGCCTGGCCGACGGCGGCAGGCCAGGGGTCGCTCGCGGTCGAGACGCGGGACGACGTCGACGACGAGCTGCTCGCGGCCATCCGCTCGCTCGACGACCCCGCGACGCGCTTCGCCGTCACGGTCGAGCGGACCATCCTCTCCGGCGTCGAGGCCGGATGCCACGCGCCAGTGGGCGTGCACGCCGACGTCGTCGACGGACGCCTGAGCGTCCGTGCCGCGGTGTACGGTGCCCGACCGGGCGACGAGATCGTCGTCGACCACGACGAGGCCGTGGGGGAGGAGTATATTCGTCCGCAGGGCAGTGGCGATGGTGCCGACTCTGCCCGGCGCGTCGTCCCCGAGCGAGCCAGCGCGATCGGCACCGTTGTCGCCGGTCGGCTTCTCGACCGAGGGGCGTCCGACCTCGTGTCCCCCTCGACCACCTCATGACGAAGCCAGTGGAAACCATGACCGGAAAGCCCCTCGCCGGATGGCGCGTGCTCGTGCCGCGCGGCGGCCCCTGGGGCGACAGCGTCGCGGCGCGGCTGCGCTCTGACGGCGCGGTGCCGGTGATCGCCCCGCTCATCAACTTCGCTCCCACCGAGGATCTCGCCGCGCTCGAGCAGGCGCTGCGCGAGCTCGCCGACGGCGCGTTCGACTGGCTGACGATCACGAGCGCCACGACGGTCGACGTGCTCTACTCCTACGGTGCGAAGATCCCCGACGGCACGAAGGTCGCCGCGGTGGGAGAGACCACGGCCACGGCGCTGCAGGCGGTCGGCTACCGCGTCGACCTCGTGCCGGACACCGACAACTCCGCGGCCGGACTCGCGCGGCAGCTGCTCGCCCTCGAGCCGGAGCCGCGCCGCATCCTCACGCTGCGCAGCGAGATCGCGAAGCCCGTCCTCACCGACGCGCTCATCTCGGCCGGCCACGACGTCCACAGCATCGTGGCGTACCGCACGGTCGGCGTCCCCGCGACGGAGCGCGCGCACCGCGACGTCCTGAACGGCCGCATCAACGCCATCCTCGTCACGAGCGGATCCGTCGCGCAGCAGGTGCGCGAGCAGTTCCCCGACATCCCCGACGAGACCGTCATCGCGGCCATCGGCCCTCGTACGGCGCGCGATGCGGATGCCGTGGGCCTCCCCATCCAGCTCGTCGCCCCGAAGCAGACGATCGAGTCGCTCATCGTCTCGCTCGCGGCCATCCCCGTGCCGCCGCCCTCGGACGCCGCGCGCGCCGTTCCGCCGACCACGCCCACCGCCGTCATCCGGATCGCGGGGGAGAGGGGCCGATCGTGAGCTTCCCCGTGCACCGCCCGCGCCGCCTGCGGCAGTCGCCCGCCGTCCGCCGGCTCGTGCGCGAGACGCATCTCGTGCCGTCGCAGCTCGTGCTGCCCGCATTCGTGCGGGAGGGGATCCCCGCGCCGGTCGACATCTCCTCCATGCCCGGTGTGCGCCAGCACACGCTCGACTCGCTGCGCCGCGCCGCGGCCGATGCCGCCGAGGCGGGTGTCGGCGGCATCATGCTGTTCGGCGTGCCCGCCGTGCGCGACGCCGTCGGCTCGGGCGCCGACGACCCCGACGGCATCCTCAACGTCGCGGCGGCCGCCGTCGCCGCGGAGGTCGGCGACGCGCTCGTCGTGCAGACCGACCTCTGCCTCGACGAGTTCACGGATCACGGCCACTGCGGCGTGCTGACGCCGTCGGGCACGGTCGACAACGACGCGACCCTCGAGCGCTACGCCGCGATGGGCGTCGCGCAGGCGCGTGCCGGGGCGGCTCTCCTGGGCCTGTCGGGCATGATGGACGGCCAGGTGGAGGCCGTGCGCACGGCGCTCGACGACGAGGGATTCTCCGACACGATCATCCTCGCCTACTCGGCGAAGTACGCCGGCGCCTTCTACGGCCCTTTCCGCGAGGCCGTCGACTCTCAGCTAAAGGGCGACCGCCGCACCTACCAGATGGACCCTGGCAACGCGCGCGAGGGCATCCGCGAGGCCGTGCTCGACGTCGAGGAGGGCGCCGACATCGTCATGGTGAAGCCCGCGCTGCCGTACCTCGACGTGCTCGCCGACGTGCGCGCCGCGGTCGACGTACCGGTGTGGGCGTACCAGGTGTCGGGCGAGTACGCCATGGTCGAGGCCGCGAGCGCGAACGGGTGGATCGACCGCAGGGGCGCCATCGAGGAGTCCCTCCTGGGCATCCGCCGCGCCGGCGCCGATGCGATCCTGACGTACTGGGCGGTCGAGGCCGCCGGCTGGCTGCGCGAACGGCTCTGAGCAGCACGATCCACGGGGCCGCGGGGCCGCTCGCACGCGACGCCCATCCGCGGCGCGGGAGAATGGACGCATGACCGACCGGAACGACGCCCTGTTCGCCCACGCCCGCGACGTGATCCCCGGCGGGGTCAACTCGCCGGTCCGCGCCTACGGCTCGGTCGGGGGGACCCCGCGCTTCCTCGCGTCGGCACGCGGCGCGTACGTGACGGATGCCGCGGGCCGGGAGTACGTGGACCTCGTCGCCTCGTGGGGTCCCGCCCTGCTCGGCCACGCCCATCCCGAGGTCGTCGCCGCCGTGCAGGAGGCGGCGACCCGCGGGCTGTCGTTCGGCGCGCCGACGGAGGGCGAGGTGGAGCTCGCGGAGCTCATCGCCGGCCGCGTGCAGGCCGGCGGACTCCGCCCCGTCGAGCAGGTGCGCCTCGTGTCGACGGGAACCGAGGCGACCATGACGGCCATCCGGCTCGCCCGCGGCGTCACGGGCCGCGACCTGCTCGTGAAGTTCGACGGCAACTACCACGGGCACTCCGACGGCCTGCTCGCGGCAGCGGGCTCGGGCGTCGCGACGCTCGCGCTGCCCGGAACGGCTGGCGTGCCCGCCGCCATCGCCGGCCAGACCCTCGTCGCGCCGTACGGCGACCTCGAGGCCGTGCGCGAGATCTTCGCGGCGCGCGGGCACGAGATCGCGGCGATCATCGTGGAGGCCGCTCCCGCCAACATGGGAGTCGTCCGTCCGGAACCCGGATTCAACGCCGCGCTCGCGCAGATCGCGCACGAGGCGGGGGCCCTGCTCATCCTCGACGAGGTGCTGACGGGATTCCGCGTGCACCCTGCCGGCCACTGGGGTCTGCAGGTCGAGGCGGGCGAGGCGTTCGAGCCCGACATCCTCACGTTCGGCAAGGTCGTGGGCGGCGGGATGCCCCTGGCCGCGCTGGGCGGCAAGCGCGCCGTCATGGACCAGCTCGCGCCCGTCGGCCCGGTGTACCAGGCGGGCACGCTGTCGGGCAATCCGCTGTCGGTCGCCGCGGGGCTCGCGACGCTGCGTCTCGCCACGCCGGAGGTCTACGCCGCCGTCGACGCATCGGCGTCCGCGGTCGCCGATGCGCTCGACGCGGCGCTCACGGCGGAGGGCGTCGTCCACGCCGTGCCGCGCGCGGGCAGCCTCTTCGGGCTCGCCTTCCTGCCGGAGGCCCCGCGCGACTACGCGACGGCGAAGACGCAGGAGGCGTTCCGCTACACGCCGTTCTTCCACGCGCTGCTCGAGTCGGGCGTCTCGCTGCCGCCGAGCGTGTACGAGGCGTGGTTCCTCACCGCCGCGCACGACGACGAGGCCGTCGGGCGCATCGTCCACGCTCTCCCCGCCGCCGCGCGAGCCGCGGCCGCCGCGACCGCCTGACGCACGTCCGGCAGGGCACCTCGCTCGGGGCTCCCCTCGCTCGGGGCTCCCCGCGCTCGGGGATGCTCGTCCGGGGCTCGTCCAGGGCTCCTCGTCCGGGTGGCGGTTTCCGTCCTCGGGGGCGGGTTTGGGGCCGTGAAGTGCGACCTGGGGGAGGGGGATGCTCGTCCGGGTGGCGGTTTCTGTCCTCGGGGGCGGGTTTGGGGCCGTGAAGTGCGACCCGGGGGAGCGGTCTCGCACCGAGGAGCTCCGCATGCGACCGAGGAATCGGCGGGACTTCCCGTGCACAGACCTCGGATGGCCGCTCGTCGTCCCCATCCGGCGTACGGGATCGGCATGGCGGGGGTGGTCGCGCGGAGGATCGTCGAATCCGATGGAGGAGGAGACATGTCCGACCACAAGCTGGATCTCATCGCCAAGCTGCTTGCGAAGGCCGAGAGCACGACGCCGGAGGAGGCCGAAGCGCTCACCGAGCACGCCGAGCGTCTCATGGTGAAGTACGGCATCGACCGGGCGCGGATCGACGCCCGGCGGGCGCGCGAGGGGCGCTCGCAGGAATCCGTCGTGATGGAGCGGATGCTCTCGACGGGCGCATACGCGCGGGAGCTGCGCGACCTCGGCGCGATCGTCGCCGATGCGCTCGGCACGCTCCGGCCGCTGCAGGCGGAACCGGCCGGCGCCGGCGCCATCCTGTACCTCGTCGGGTTCTCATCCGACGTGCAGCAGGCGCTCGTCCTCATCGAGAGTCTGCGCGTGCAGGCGCTCGTCGCGATGCGCCGCTGGTGGTCTCGCGAGCGCGACGCCTGGAGATGGGCGAGCGAGAGCGAGCGGCGTCGCGCGCGCAGGGGATTCATCCTCGGGTTCGGTGTCGGCGCGGCCGCGCGCATACGCGAGAACCGCCGGGTCGTCGTCGAGGAGGCGGGAACCGGCACCGAGCTCGTGCTCGCTTCGCGCAGGGCCAGGGTCGACGCCTACGTCGACACGCTCGCGACGACCAAGGCACGGTCACGGCGCAGCGCGGATGGACGCGGCTTCGCGTCGGGGCACCTGTCCGGTCGGGCGGCGAACACGGGGGAGGCGGCTCTCGGCGCGCGCGGGAGCCTGCCGCGGTGATCGCCCGGGTGGCGGTTTCCGTCCTCAGGGCGCCCGGACGGGCCGTGAACTACGACCTGGGGGAGGAACCGACTCGCCCAGGTCGCAGTTCGCGTCCTCAGGGCGCCCGGACGGGCCGTGAACTACGACCTGGGCGGAGCGCCGCGGTGCGGGGCCCCAGCCCGAGCGCGGCCGCGGCGTCGAGCTGCGCGAGCGTGTCGACGTCGCGGCGCAGCGTCGACGTCGCGGCGATCTCGAGCTCGACGAAGCCCGCCGCACGGTGGCGGGTGGCCGAGCCGGGGCCGAACGCGGGCTCGAGCGGAGCCCCCGTGCGCGCCGTGACGAGCGTCGACCCCGTGCCCTCGGCATCCGGGACGAGCCCGAGCGGCACCGCCTCGGCGAGCCCGAGCGCCGCGTCGAGATCGGCCGGCCGCAGCGCCGGCAGGTCGCCGAGCAGCACGGCGCGCGGCCGGTCGCCCGCCACCGCCGCGAGCCCCGCGCGGATGGCAGGGCCGAGCCCCGCGGGTGCCGTCTCGCGCACGACGCGGACGCGGGAGGCCGGGTCGTCGGCCCACGCGCCATCCGCCGTCACGACGACCACCTCGCAGACGCGCGCCGCTCGGCACGCGGCCTCGACGGTGTCGCGTGCGATGGCCTCCGCGAGGGCGGCGCGCCCGCTCCCGCCGAGCCGCGACTTGCCGACGGCGGCCGGCTTGACGGGGACGACGACGTGCCAGGCCGCCGTCACGCGCCGTACTCGGCGCGCAGGCGCGGCAGCACCTCTTCGCCGTAGAGCCGCAGGAACGCCTCCTGGTCGTGTCCCGGGTCGTGGAAGACGAGGTGGCGGAAGCCGAGCTCGATGTTCGCGCGGATGGCGGCGAGGTGCTCGTCGACGTCGTCGGAGACGATGAAGCGCGACGCGGCCCGCTCGACGGGCAGCTCCTCGGCGAGACGCTGCATCTCGAGCGGGTCGTCGACGCCCATCTTCTCCTCCGGCTTCAGCGCGAGGGGCGCCCAGAAGCGCGTGTTCTCGAGCGCCTGGGCGCGGTCGCGGCGGAACGACACCTTCACCTCCATGAGGGTGTCGACGTCGTCGCGCGTGCGTCCCGCCTTCGCGAGGCCGTCGTCGAACGCCGGGAGCAGCGTGTCGGTGTACAGCGACGGGTCCTTCCCGCTCGTCGTGATGTAGCCGTCGGCGATGCGCCCCGCGAGCCGGGTCGCGGCGGGTCCCGACGCGCCGATGTAGATCGGGACGAGCTCGTCGGGGCGGTCGTAGATCGTCGCGTTCCTCACCGAGTAGTACGTGCCGTCGAACGTCACACGGTCGTCGGTCCACAGGCGGCGGATGAGCCCGATCGCCTCCTTCATGCGCTGGAAGCGCTCCGGGGGCTCCGGCCACTCCAGGCCCAGCGTCACCTCGTTGAGCGCCTCGCCCGTGCCCACGCCGAGGATGAAGCGGCCGGGGTGCATCGCGCCGAGCGTGCCGAAGGCCTGGGCGACGACGCCGGGGTGGTACCGGAACGTCGGCGTGAGCACCGAGGTTCCGAGCAGCACGCGCGACGTGCGCTCGGCGGCCGCGCCGAGCCACGGGAGGGCCGCCGGTGCATGCCCGCCGTCGTGCATCCACGGCTGCAGGTGGTCGCTGAGGAACACCGAGTCGAAGCCGACCTCCTCCGCGAGCACGGCGTAGTCGAGCAGCTCGCTCGGCCCGAACTGCTCGGACGACGCCTTGTATCCGAACCGGAAGGGGATGGTCATGGCAGTGCTCCTTCGGGGGTGAGGGATGGCCGGCGCACGTCGTGCGCGACCAGGGCGAGACGCTCGCGGAAGGCGGCGACGGTCCCCGGCCACAGCAGCGTCAGCCGGCCGCTCCGGGAGTCGACGTACCAGTTGTCGCAGCCGCCGGCCACCCAGGGGGTGCGCGCGGAGCGGTCGACGATCTCGTGCGTGTACGCGGCCTCGGCCTCCGCCGTCACGCGCACATCCGCGCCCTCGGCGATGAGCGCGGCCGCGAACGCCGCCTGCTCCTCGAGCACGAGCACCGCGGAGGTGTGGCCGAGCGCCGCATTGGGTCCGCCCAGCACGAACAGGTTCGGGAAGCCGTGCACGAGGGTCGACCCCACCGAGGTCATCCCGTCGGCCCAGTGCGCGTCGAGGGTGGTGCCGTGCTCGCCGGTGACGAGCCGCGCGTACGGCTGCCGCGTCGATGCGAAGCCCGTCGCCAGCACGAGCGCGTCGGCGCGGTGCCGTGATCCGTCCGCCGCGACGAGCACGCCGTCGTCGATCCCGGCGAGGGCCGACGGCACGAGGTCGACGGCGTCCGACGCGACGGCGGGATAGAAGTCGTCGCTCAGCAGCACGCGCTTGCAGCCGAACTCGTAGCCCGGGGAGAGCGCGGCGCGGAGCGCGGGGTCGGCGACCTGCCGGGCGAGATGCGCGCGTGCGACCGCCTCCGCCTCCGCGGCGGCGCCGGGGTCGCCCGACCGCGAGGCGAACCGCGCCTCGCCCTCGTCGTGCAGGCGCGCCCGGAGCGCGGCGGCGGCCAGCGGGTCGGCCAGCTCGGCCCGCTCCTGCGGCGTGTACGCGCGGTCGTCCTTGGGGACGATCCACGCGGGCGTCCGCTGGAACAGCACCACCTCGGCGCCGGCGGCGGCCAGCCGCGGCACGAGCTGCACGGCGCTCGCGCCCGTGCCGACCACCGCGATGCGGCGGCCGGCGAGGTCGAGCGACGGATCCCAGCGGGCGGAGTGGAGGATCGGGCCGTCGAAGGTCTCGAGCCCCGGCAGCTCGGGGATGCGCGGCTCGGTGAGCCGCCCGCACGCGAGGATGACGTGGTCGGCGCGCAGATCTCCGGTCGCCCGCCCGCCCTGGTCGCCGGAGCCCGTCCGCACGATCCAGCCGTCGTCCCACCGGGCGTCGATGAGCGCTGTGCCGAACCGGATGTCGATGCCCTCGTCGTGCGCGATGCGCTCGAGGTAGCCGCGGATCTCCTCGCCCGGTGCGAACACGCGCGACCAGCCCGGCCACGGGTGCGTCGAGAGCCCGTAGAGGTGCGAGGGCACGTCGCACGCGACCCCGGGGTAGACGTTGTCGCGCCACGTGCCGCCGACGCCATCGCTGCGCTCGATTACGACGACGTCGCGCTCGCCGCTGGCCTTCAGCGCGAGTGCCGCGGCGATGCCCGCGAACCCCGCCCCCACGACGACGACGCGGCTCACGCGCGGCCGCCTGCGACGTCGCCGTAGGTCGTCGTGCGCTGGCGGAACGAGCGGAACAGGCGCGTGGCGATGCCGCGTGCCGCGTTCAGCGGCAGCTCGAGGCCCGCCTCCACACCGGCCCGCGGCGCGACGCGACCGTCGAGCAGCGTGCCGCCGAGGTCGTCGCCGCCCGCGCGCAGCAGCTCGATCGTCGTCTCGACGCCGTGACGCGTCCACGGGATCTGGATGTGCGCGATGGCGCCCGTGAGCAGGAGGCGCGACACCGCGACCATGGCGCGGTGCTCGTCGAGCGCGCTGCGGCCCGGCACCAGGGGGCGGCCGCCGCCGGGCAGCGGGATGGGCACGAACTCGGTGAAGCCGCCCGTCTCGCGCTGGATCGCGAGGAGCGTCCGCAGGTGCGCGATGCGCTCGGCGGCCGTCTCGACATGGCCGTAGAAGAGCACCGACGTCGAGCGGAACCCGGCGCGGTGCGCGGCGGTGATGCCCTCGATCCAGCGGTCGATCTCGAGATCGCCGGGCGCGATCTCGCGGCGGACGCGCTCGTTCAGCACCTTGACCCCGGTGCCGGGGACGGTGCCGACGCCCGCCTCGCGCATGGCCTGCAGCGCGCCGTCGAGGCCGAGCCCCGTGCGGTCGGCGAGATCGGCGACATCCTGCGGGCGGAACGCGTGCAGATGGATGGCCGGGGCCGCCTGCGCGAGCGTGCGCGCGATGTCGAGATACGCCTCAGGGCGCTCGCCGGGTGCGACGAGCCCCTGCACGCAGATCTCCGTGAGGCCGAGGTCGACCGCGTCGCGGGCGATGTCGCCGAGGAGCCCGAGGTCGTACTCGTCGTCGGCACCGGCCCCCGCCGCGCGGAATCCGCTCGAGGCGACGTTGCGGTTCGCGACGACGCCGACCGACTCGCCGACCGTGTACCGGCGGACGTCGTCGGCCGTCTGCGCGAGGGCGTCGAGCTCGTCGCCCGTCGCGACGAGCAGGCGCCCCCACTCGGCGTCGTCGAGCGAGGCCGGGTCCTGCGCCGCGCGTTCGAGGACGGCGGCGATGAGGCCTCCCGGCGCCGAGAGCGACACGCCCAGGTCGCTCGGCGCAGGGGAGGCGACGCCCGACGGCGCTCGCCCCTCCGGCTGCACGAGGCCGCCGTCGGCCGCCGTGCGGGCGAGGCCGTCGGGTCCTGCGAGAGCGCGCGTGGCGTCTCGGATGGCCGGGTCGAGCCATCCGTCGTCGACGAACTCGGGATGCGCCGTGAGCCGTTCGCGCAGGGTGAAGCCGAGCTCGGCCGTGCGGGCGGCGAGATCGTCGAGGTGGGGCCACGGCCGCTCGGGGTTCACGTGGTCGGCGGTGAGGGGCGACACCCCGCCCCAGTCGTCGGCGCCGGCCCGCACGAGCAGATCGAGCTCCTGCGGGTCGGAGAGGTTGGGCGGCACCTGGACCCGCATGCGCGGACCGAGCACGAGCCGCGCGACGGCGACCGCGGCGACGTACTCGCGGAGGCCCGCGTCCGGGGCATCCCGCATCGCGGTGCGCGGCTTCGCGCGGAAGTTCTGCACGATGACCTCCTGCACGTTCCCGTGCCGCTCGTGCACGTCGCGCAGTGCGACGATCGACTCGGCGCGGTCGCGCAGCGTCTCGCCGATGCCGACGAGGATGCCCGATGTGAACGGGATCCGGGCGCGCCCCGCGTTCTCGAGGAGCGCGAGGCGGACGGCGGGGTCCTTGTCGGGGGAGCCGTAGTGCACGCCGCCCGGCTCGGTGAAGAGGGTGCGCGACGTCGTCTCGAGCATGACGCCCATGGACGGGGCGACGGGGCGGAGCGCGGCGAGCTCCTCCGGGCTCATGACGCCGGGGTTCAGGTGCGGCAGCAGCCCCGTCTCGTCGACGATGAGCCGGGCCATCGCGGCGACGTACTCGAGCGTCGAGGCGTAGCCGTGCGCGTCGAGCCAATCCCGGGCCTCGGGCCAGCGCGCCTCCGGACGGTCGCCGAGCGTGAGCAGCGCCTCCTTGCATCCGAGCGCCTGACCCTGCCGGGCGACGGCGAGCACCTGCTCGGGCGACATGTAGGCGGGCTTGCGCTTCTTCAGGAGCTGACCGGGGGTGTCGACGAAGACGCAGTAGTGGCAGCGGTCGCGGCACAGCGTCGTCAGGGGGATGAACACCTTGCGCGAGTAGGTGAGGACGCCGGATCGGCCGACGAGAGCGAGGCCCTCGTCGCGCACGCGGGAGGCCGTCCGCAGCAGGGCGGAGAGGTCGTCGCCCTCCGCCCGCAGCAGCGCGAGGGCGTCGTCGACATCGAGCCGCTCACCGCGCTCGGCGCGGTCCAGGGCCCCGAGCAGGGTGGGGGCAACCTGGTCGATCGGAGTCACCGCTCCAGTCTCCCACCGCCGCCGCGGGCGGGCGCCGCGCGCTCTGACGACGTCCACAGCGAGATCGTCACGGATCTGTGAGGTGCGGCCATCCGCCCGGCCGCGCGCGCTGGCAGGATGGACGCATGGTGTCCCTGCTCCTGGATCGCTCGCAGCTGGAGATCGTGCTGTCGCCGACGGAGCGCGCGCTCGCGTTCCAGCGGAGCAGCGTCCGCGTCGAGCGGCGATCGATCGTCAAGGTGCAGCTCACGGAGGACCCGTGGACGTGGCTGCGGGGAGTCCGCGCGACGGGAACGCACATCCCCGGTGTCGTCGCGCTCGGCACGTGGCGCGCGGAGTCGGGCGACGACTTCGCCGCGGTGCGCGGTCGCCGCCTGCCCGGCGTCGTGATCGACCTCGACGGGACGGGTGCATTCGAGCGGCTCGTCATCTCGACTCGGCACGGCCTCGCGCTCACGAAGGCCCTGCGCCTCGACCTGTCGCGGCAGGCGGACGTGGCCGATCTCGCCGCTGCGCCGCCGAGGAAGCGGGCGCCGCGCGCCGCGCCGCGCCCCGCCCCCGCGGTCTGAGGATCCGCCCCGGGTCAGCGCTGCTCGTCGCCCTCCGGGCGCTCGTCCGCGTCGCCGCGGAGCAGCTCGTCGAACGACACGCTCTCGGGGTGCTCGCCGGCCGTGACGTCGGAGTCGTCCTCGTCGTGCTGCGGCGGCACGAGCGGGATGGCGACGGTCTCGGTCGCGCCGGAGTCGATCGTCGGGATCGCGACCGTCGGCGCACCCGGGTCGCCGAGGAACGCCGCGGCGCCGCCGATCGTCTCGTCGCCGCCCGACAGCAGGTTCGCGAGACGGTCGGAGCCCGGGAGGTGGGGGCGCCCGCCGTCGTCGAACGGCACCCATTCATCCGCCTGCTCGACCGCGTCGGGGGTGTCGGCGTCGTCGTGCGGGGCGTGCTCGTGCGCACGGCCCTCGCGCTCCGCCGCCGTCACGGACTCGGGAGCCTCGTGCTCACGACGCCACTCGCCGTGGTCGCCGTCGAGCGCGGGCGAGATCGCGAAGGCGTCGGCCTCGGCGATCTCGCGCGCGAACGCATCGTCGGATGGCGCGGGCCGCGTCGACACGTCGGCCGTCTCGTCAGCGATCTCGGACTGCTGCCGAGGCGTCTCGTCGTGCGCGCTCGCGTCGTCGGCGGACTCCCCGTCTGCGGGCGCGGCGTCTGCGGAAACGTCGTGGGGGGCGTCGTCCTCCTCCGCCCTGTCGGCCCTGCTCTCGTCGGCCGAGGCCTCGTCATCCGAGGCGGCTGCCGCGTCGTCGTCGAACCCGAGCGCGGCGAACGCGCCGAACCCGTCATCTGCGGTCTCGTCCTCCGAGAGGGGAGCGTCTTCCGCACCGGGTTGCGCAGCGTCCCCGCCGGTCGGCGTCTCCTCCGAGTCGGTCTCCTCCGAGTCGGTCTCCTCGACCGAGGCGTCTCCGGCCGCGTCGCCGTGAGCGGCTTCGCGCTCGCCAGCCGCGCCGTCGGCCGACTCGCCACCGGTCTCCGTTTCGCTGCCGGCATCGTCAGCCGCGTTGTCCGCTGTCTCGTCGCCGCCTTCTGCGTCGGCGGCTTCGCGCTCGCCAGCCACGCCGTCTGCGGTCTCGTCGTCGGCGTCCTCGCCAATGAGGATCTCGTCGTCGGTCGACTCGCCGTGGGCTTCGGCCTCGACGTCGGCCTCGTCAGCCGCGCTGTCCGTCGTCTCGTTGTCGTCGCCTTCGGCGTCGGCGGCTTCGCGCTCGTCGGCCGCGACGTCAGCGGCCTCTCCGTCAGCGGCCTCTCCGTCTGCGGCCTCGCCGTCGACCGACATGCCGTCGGCCTCGGCCTCGTCTTCGACAACGGGATCGACAGCCGTGTCGTCCGTCGTCTCGCTGTCGCCGCCTTCGCCGTGAGCGGTCTCGCCCTCGACAGCCGCGACATCGCCCGGCTCGCCGACGCCGTGCTCGCCGGTGACAGCGTCGCCCACGGCATCCTCAGCTTCGGCAGCCTCTCCGTCCAGGCCTTCTCCGTCGGGAGCCGCAGCGCCGGTGGTCTCGCGGTCGGCGTCTCCGGTCTCGCGGTAGGCGTCGCCGGTCTCCTCGTCGGCACCATCGATGTCGGCCGCTTCAGCGTCGGCATTCTCGACGTCGACTGCCTCGAGGCGAGCCGACCCGCCGTCGGCACCCTCGTCCTCGTCCTCGTCAGCCACAGCGCTCGCGAGACCCGCCGTCACGCCCGCTCCTGCGACGACGCCACCTGCGACGGCGCCCGCTCCTGCGACGGCCCCCGTGTCCGCGCCGTCCTCCGCAGCGCTCGCGTCCGCGCCCTCGCCCGCCCCCGCGCCATCCGGCTCGCGTCGCGGCTCGAGGGCCGCCGTCATGGGCGGCACGTACTCGCCTTTGACGAGCTGCAGGAAGACGTCCTCGAGCGAGGGGCTGCGCTGCTGCAGCGTCGTGAGCGCGACCCCCGCCTGTGCGGCGACGGAGCCGATCTCGGCCGCCGTGGCACCGTGCACGTTGATGCCGGAGCGGAGCAGCTCGAGCGAATAGCCCGCCGCCCGCAGCGCCTGCGAGAGGCCCGCGCGGTCGAGCGAGTCCACAGCGACGGTCTGCGACGACGCGTCCTCGAGGTCCTCGATGCCGCCCGCGAACACGAGCGAGCCGTTCGAGATGACAAGCAGGCGGTCGGCCACCTGCTGGATCTCGCTCAGCAGATGAGACGACACGAGCACCGTGCGTCCCTCGTCGGCGAGGCGCCGCATGAGCAGGCGCATCCAGCGGATGCCCTCGGGATCGAGGCCGTTCGCCGGCTCGTCGAGCACGAGCACGCCCGGGTCTCCGATCATCGCCTCGGCGACCGCGAGACGCTGCGTCATGCCCAGGGAGTACCCCGACAGGCGCATGTCGGCGATCTCGGCGAGGCCGACGAGCGACAGCACCTCTCCCACCCGCGAGGCCGCGACACCCGCCTGCCTCGCGACCGCGGCGAGATGCTTGGCCGCCGTGCGGCGCGGGCGGAACGTCGGGCTCTCGGGAACCCACCCGACATGGCGGCGCGGCCCGGACAGCTGCGCGAAGGTCTTGCCGTCGATCGTCGCCCGACCGGAGGTGGCGCGCACCTGGCCCAGCAGGATGCGCAGCGTCGTCGTCTTCCCGGCGCCGTTCGGCCCGAGGAATGCGGTCACGAAGCCGGGGTCGACGCGCGCGGTGAAGTCCGAGACGGCGGCGATGCCGTCGAAGGTCTTCGTGACGCCGGTGAACTCGAGCACCTTGCCGTCGGTCATGGTGGCCCCTCCCAATGCGAACATGCCCCGTGCGAACATGCCCAGTGCGTGCATGTTCTGTCTATCTTGTCGGAGACCGCGCACGAAACGCGGCACATCCGTGTCGCCTTCCTCCACGGGCAGCGGTCGCAGGGCGCCTCGGCACGGCGGGTAACGTGGCACCCGTGACCCCCACGACACCGCAGCGCCGCGTCTCCTCGTTCATGCGCAGCGGCGTCGGATGGCTCACGCTCGAGCGGCCCGAGGCCATCAACGCGCTCGACCGCGGCATGCTGCAGGAGGTCCGCGCGGTGCTCGAGGCGTGGCGCGATGAGCCCGATGTCGCGATCGTGCTGCTGCAGGGAGCGGGCGAGCGGGGGCTCAGCGCGGGAGGGGACATCCGGGCCCTGTACGACGCGGTGCGCACGGGAGGGGAGGCGGCGGCGATGCCGTTCTTCCTCGACGAGTACCGCCTCGACGCCGTCATCGCGGAGTATCCGAAGCCCGTCGTCGCGATCGCCGACGGCGTCACGATGGGCGGCGGCATCGGCCTCGCCGGGCCTGCGCACGTGCGGGTCGTGACGGAGCGCTCCCGCCTCGCGATGCCGGAGACCCGCATCGGGTTCTCGCCCGATGCGGGAGGGTCGTGGCTGCTCGGCCGGGCGCCGGGCCGTCTCGGCGAGTACCTCGCGCTCACGAGCGACGTCATGGGCGCCGCCGACGCCATCCACTGCGGCTTCGCCGACCACCTCGTGCCGAGCGAGCACCTCGACTCGCTCGCCGACGCCCTCGAGATGCGCGCGGACCCCTCCACACCGGCCGAGCTCGTCATGCTCTTCGACGAGACCCCGGGTGCCGGACCGATCGAGCGGGCGCAGCCGTGGATCGACGTCGCCTTCGCCGCCGACACCGTGACCGAGATCAGGGAGAGGCTGGAGCAGCTCGTCGCGCAGGGCGTCGGAGCGGATGAGGCGCGCACGCCCGCGGACGCGCTCGTGGCGCTCGACGGGCGATCCCCGACGGCGCTGGTCGTCGCACTCGCCGCGGTGCGGTCGGCGCGGGCGCTGCCGTCGCAGCGCCACGCGCTCGAACAGGAGTACCACCTGATGTCGTGGTTCCTGGTGACGCAGCCCGACCTGCCGGAGGGCATCCGCGCGCAGGTGGTCGACAAGGACCGCCGGCCCCGGTGGA
The DNA here is from genome assembly GCF_039543865.1 of Microbacterium gilvum. Lineage (NCBI taxonomy): Bacteria > Bacillati > Actinomycetota > Actinomycetes > Micrococcales > Microbacteriaceae > Microbacterium > Microbacterium gilvum. The sequence continues at coordinate 139,344 of NZ_BAABKO010000006.1, forward strand.
ATCCCGCCCACGTGGCGGACGTGCCGGCCGACACGGTCGGCCGCGCGTTCGCTCACCGTGCGGCCGATGCCCTCTTCCCCGATCCGGAGGCGCGCTCGTGACGACGAAGGCCGCCTTCGGGCGCATCGGCGCATGGCGATCGGCGACGCAGCTCGACGGGGCGTTCGCGGCGCGCGCCGAGCAGCTCGGCTACGGCACGCTGTGGGTGGGAGGCTCTCCCGTCTCCGACCTCGTGATCGTCGAGGAGCTGCTCGACGCCACGGAGCACATCCTCGTCGCGACGGGCATCGTGAACATCTGGCAGGCCGACGCGGCGTCGGTCGCGCAGTCGTTCCACCGCATCGAGGATGCGCATCCCGGCCGCCTCGTCCTGGGCATCGGATCGGGTCATCGCGAGGCGACGCCGGAGCGCATCCGCCCGCTCGCGGCTCTCCGCTCCTACCTCGACGTGCTCGACGACGAGGGCGTCGGCCCCGATCGGCGGCTGCTCGCGGCGCTCGGCGACCGCACGCTCGCGCTCGCGGCGGAGCGCACGCTCGGCGCCCATCCGTACTTCACGCTGCCCGAGCACACTGCGCACGCCCGTCGGGTGATGGGGTCGGACGCGCTGCTGGCGCCCGAGCTGACCGTGGCGCTGGGCGATCGCGCGCTCGCCGCTGCACGCCCGTTCGTGCGCCGTTATCTCGGCCTGTCGAACTACGTCGTGGCGCTGCGGCGCTCCGGCGTCTCGGACGCCGATGTCGACGGCGGCGGCAGCGAGGCGTTCGTCGACCGCATCGTCGCGAACCCCGCACCGGCGGACGCGGCGGCGGGAGCCGCCGCCCATCTCGCCGCAGGAGCCGACCACGTCGCCGTGCAGGCGCTCGGCGACGACCCCCTCGGCGCGCTGGAGCAGATCGCGGTCGAGCTCGACCTCATGTAGCCGACCCGCTCCGGGCGGTGCGCCGTCGGTACGCTCGGATGGCAAAGCGGATGGCACGGTGAACGGGGGCTGAACAGGTTCAGTCGCGGATTCTCAACGAAACATCCGCGAAATATGGCAAGGAGTTGGCACACTCCTTGCCGCCCGGTTTCTCGCGGTCCTACCGTTCCAGACACACAGCCCTGGTTCGATGGAGACGACATGACGACCTCCGCTACACCCCGCAAGACCCCCGCCAAAGCGGCGATCGCATCGTGGGTCGGCACCACACTGGAGTACTACGACTTCGCCGTCTACGGCACGGCGTCGGCACTCGTGCTCAACCAGCTCTTCTTCCCCGAGGAGCTCCCCGACGGCGTCGCCGTCCTCCTCAGCATGGCCACCCTCGCGGTCGGCTATGTCGTGCGGCCGCTCGGGGCCTTCATCCTCGGCCCGCTGGGCGACCGGTTCGGACGCAAGTTCGTCATGATGCTCACGCTCTTCGGCATCGGCGTGTGCACGTTCATCATCGGCTGCCTGCCGACCTACGAGCAGATCGGCGTCCTCGCGCCCGTGCTGCTCGTCGTGATCCGCGTGATCCAGGGGCTCTCGGTGTCGGGCGAGCAGGCGAGCGCCATCACGATGAGCCTCGAGCACGCCCCCGAACGGCGCCGCGCGTTCACCACGAGCTTCACGACGAGCGGCTCCGCCTCGGGCGGCCTGCTCGCCACGGCGGTGTTCATCCCGTTCGCCTCGCTCCCGCAGGAGCAGCTGCTCACCTGGGGATGGCGTGTGCCCTTCTGGCTGTCGGCGGTCGTCGTCGTCGTGGCCTACATCATCCGCCGCACCCTGGAGGAGCCGCCCGCGTTCCTCGAGACGCAGGCGATCAAGGTGCAGATGGCCCCTATCGCGCAGGCGACCCGCTTCCACTGGGTGGCCATCCTCCGCATCGCGGCGTGCGCGCTCATCGCGGGGGTCAGCTACCTCTTCGCGACGTTCTCCGTCGCGTTCGCGACGACGGGATACGGCCTCGACCGACCGACCATGCTCTGGGTGCCGGTGCTCGCGAGCCTCCTCGCCCTCGCCTACACGCCCGTCGCGGGGCTCCTGGCAGACCGGATCGGGCGCAAGACCGTCTTCCTCATCGGCGCGATCGGCGCCGGCGTCACGACGCTGCCCTATCTCTGGGCGATCACGACAGGAGACTGGGTGCTCATCTTCACCCTCGGCATCCTGTGCAACGGCCTGTTCTACTCCACCGCGAACGCCGCGTGGCCGTCGTTCTTCGCGGAGATGTTCCCCAACCGCGTGCGGGTGTCGGGACTCGCCGTCGGCACCCAGATCGGGTTCGCCATCGCGGGCGCGATCGGACCGGTCGCGTCCACCGCGCTCTCCGGCTCCGACCTCACGGGCTGGGTCGGCCCCGGCCTGCTCGCACTCGGCCTGACGCTCGTGTCGGCCGTCGCCGCAGCCACGGCGAAGGAGACGCGAGACTACACCGTCGACGAGCTCGACGACCTGCAGCAGTCCGAGCACGAGAAGGCGGCCGTCACCGCGGCGATCGTGCTGCCGCGCTGACCGGCGTGACGAGACCCCCGGGGCATGCTCCGGGGGTCTCGTCACGCCCGCGCCGGCCCCGTCGACGCCCGCACCGTGAGGTGCGCGGAGATGCGGTCGATGCGCTCCGAGCGGTCGCGCGTGGAGAACCGGCCGATGAGAAGATCGACGGCCGCGCGGCCCGCGCTCTCGCCCGGCGAGGTCACGGTCGTGAGCGGCGGCGAGGAGAAGGACGAGCCGAAGATGTCGTCGCAGCCGACGACGCTGAGGTCGTCGGGGATCGTCACGCCGAGCCGATGGAACCGGTCGAGCGCGCCGATCGCGAGCACGTCGTTGAAGAAGATGCAGGCGGTCGCCCTCGTGAGCACCACCGCATCGGCGGCCGCAGCGCCGTTGGCGAGCGTCGGCTGGTACCGGCCCACCTCGACGAGGTCGACGTCGTGCTCGTCGGCCGCCGCGGCGATGGCGGTGAAGCGGACGTGGTCGGTCCACGAGCCGTGGGGGCCGTGCACGTACGCGATGCGCGCGTGGCCGAGGGACTGCAGGTACTGCAGCGCCTGGGCGAGGCCCTCGGGGGTGTCGATGACGACGCCGGGGAGTCCGCGCGTCTCGCGGTTGACGAGGACGGTCGGCGTGATCTGCGCCACGGAACGGAGGACCTCGTCGTCCACACGGGGGGAGGAGACGACGATGCCGTCGACGGTGCGCGCGAGCTCGCGCAGCCAGTGCTCCTCCATCGTGAGCGACTCCTCCGTGCTGACGAGCAGGTGGAGATAGCTCGCCGCGCGGATCTGCGCCTGCGCGCCGCGCGTCACGTCGAGGTTGAAGGGGTTCGTCAGGTTCGGCAGCACGAGCGCGATGGTGCCGCGGGCGAGGCGGTCGTCGCGCGGCGGCAGGAGAGCGGAGCTGTAGCCCATCTCCTGCGCCTTGCTCGTGATCCTCTCGTACATGGCCGGGCTCACCCGGTTCGGATTCGACAGGGCGCGCGAGACCGTGGACGGCGCGACTCCGAGCACCTGGGCGATCTCCGTCAGCGTCACGCGCCGCTGCACCCTGCGTGCCGGCACCGCCATTCCGTGCTCCCATCGATCGATTTCCCGACAGCATATCGTCTGCACGATTCTTGCCAAGAGGCACCGACAGAAAGGCGTCATAGCAGGTTCTCTCACGGGAATCTGGCACGGAATTGGCATGAGACTGCACTCATCTGTGCCATCGTCCTAGCCTGGTCGCAGCATCAGCCTGACGACAGCATCGGAGGTGGGCCATGGGCCGCAGGATCGACCTGGTCGCGGATCTCGGCGAGGGATTCGGGCCGTGGCGCATGGGCGACGACGCCGCCCTGCTCGACGTGCTGACCTCGGCGAACATCGCGTGCGGGTTCCACGCCGGCGACCCCCGGATCATGGATGAGACGGTGCGCGCCTGCGCGCACCGAGGCGTGGGCATCGGCGCGCATCCCTCCTTCCCCGACCTCGCGGGGTTCGGCAGGCGCGACATGGGCCTGAGCGCGGAGGAGGTGCGCACCGACGTGCTCTACCAGCTCGGCGCCCTGCAGGCCATCGCGTCGTTCCACGGCGCATCCGTCACGCACCTCGCGCCGCACGGCCGGCTGGGCAACCTCGTCGCGGTGCGCGAGGACTACGCCGGCGCGATCGCCGAGGCCGCGGTGCGCGTGGACCCCTCCCTCATCGTCCTCGCGCAGGACGGCGCCCTCGCCGACGCCGCACGGGCCGCCGGCCTCCGCGTCGGCATCGTCGGAATCGCCGACCGCGCGTACCAGGACGACGGCACGCTCGTCCCGCGCAGCCAGCCGGGCGCCGTGATCCACGACCCCGACGAGATCGAGCGGCGCACCGTTCGGATGGTCGTGGACGGCGTCATCGAGAGCCGAGGGGGCGTGGCCATCCCCGTCGCATGCGACACCGTGCTCGTCCACGGCGACACCGACGGCGCCGTGGCTCTCGCCCAGCGGATCCGCGTCGGGCTGGAGCGGGCCGGCGTCGAGATCGCTCCGCTCGCCGGCTGGCTGGAGTGACGTCGCCGTGCTCCCGTCGTCCGTCTCCGTATCCGCCAGCGGCGACGCCGCGCTGCGCGTCGCGAGCGCACTCGACGACCGCGAAGCCGGATGGCGGCTCGTGCACCACCTCGCGCGCCGTCTCGACGCGCTCCGCGTCCCCGGTGTCGAGTGCGTCATCCCGACGTACGACGCCGTGCTCGTCGAGCTCGATCCCACCGAGGTGTTCGCGGAGCGCCTGGGGGCGCTGCTCGGAGAGCTGATCTCCGACATCGACGTCGACCGCCCGCTCACCGCATCGCCGCGCATGTTCGACGTCCCCGTGCTCTACGACCTCGACGGCGAGCTCGACCTCGCGGCGGTCGCGCACGCGCAGGGGCTGGAGCCCGCCGACGTCGTCCGCCTGCACGGCGAGCCCGCGTACGTCGTCCGGTGCCTCGGGGCGCCCGGCGGCTCGCCCATGCTGGACGGCCCGCCGCTCCCGCTCCCGGTCCCCCGTCTCCCGAGCCCCCGCGCGCACGTGCCTCAGGGCGTCGTCTCCGTCGCAGGCCGGCAGGCGACGATCACCCCCGCCGCCGCGCCGGGGGGATGGCCGCTCATCGGCCGCACGCCGCTCACCGTGCTCGATCTCGGGGCAGAGCCGTTCGTCCCCTACGAACCCGGCGACGTCATCCGCTTCCACCCGATCGGCCGCGACGAATACGACGCGCTGCGCGGCACGCGGATGGCACCCCGATGAGCGCGGGCACGCTGACCGTCGTCGAGGCGGGGTCGGCGCAGATCACCGACCTCGGACGGCGGCGAGGGCCGCGCTTCGGCGTCCCGGCGAACGGGGCGCTCGACCAGGGTGCGGCGCGCATCGCGAACATCCTCGCGGGCAACCCCGACGACGCTCCGCTCATCGAGATCACGGCGTTCGACGCCGAGTTCGTCCCCGACGTCGACATCCTCGTCGCCGCCTCGGGGGCGGAGGGCGTGCTGCGCGTCGGCGGGGTCATCCGCCCCTGGAACGAGCCCGTCTCGGTGCGCGCCGGCGAGCCGGTCTCCGTCCGCGCGCTCCGCGGAGGCCTCCGCGCCTATCTGGCCGTCCGCGGATCGTTCGACGTGCCCCTCCTGCTCGGCAGCTGCGCACCCGACTCCGTGCTCGGTTTCGGCGAGCGCCTCGCCGCCGGCGGGGCCGTGACGCTGCGCGCCGCGACGCCGCCCGTCGTCAACCCCGCCTTCGGCACCGCGCTCTTCCGGCTGGATGTGCCCGCACGCGCGGCGAAGGGGGTCGTCGAGGTTGCGGACGGGCCGGACGCCGCCGACTTCGCGGGCACCGCCGACCGGCTGTTCGCCGCGCCGTACACGGTGAGCCCGACGAGCAACCACATCGGCCTCCGCCTCACGGGCGCCCCGCTGCCCGAACGGTGCGCGACGGGCGAAGTGCTCTCGCGCGGGGTGCCCGTGGGTGCCGTCGAGGTGCCGCCGGGCGACGAGCTGCTCGTGCTGCATCGAGGGCGCGGCGTCACCGCCGGCTATCCGGTGCTCGCCGTCGTCACCTCGGCCTCGCTCGACGCGCTCGCGCAGGTCCGCCCGGGCGAGCGGGTGCGGTTCCGGCGTGTGTCCGACGCGGACGCCGCTGCCCGTGCCCGGCGCGATCGCGCCGCGCGCGACGCCCTCCGCCTCCGCGTCCGGTCCGTCTTCGCGGCGCTGGACGTGCCGCCCCCGACCTCCACCGGAAGGACCCCCGAATGACATTCACCGACTACCGCGTCGCGGTCGTCACAGGCGCGACGAGCGGCATCGGCCGCGGCGCCGTCGACCTGTTCCTCTCCCAGGGACTGACCGTGCACGCGATCGCGCGCGACGCGTCGCGCCTGGCCGAGCTCGCCGAACGGGGTGTGATCGTGCACGCTCTCGACGTGCGCGACACCGACGCGCTCGAGCGCGCGCTCGACGGCGTGGAGGCCGACATCGTGCTGAACAGCGCGGGGGTGAGCCGTTCGGGCAACATCCTCGACGCCACGGCCGCCGACCTCGACGACATGGTCGAGGTGAACCTCGGCGCCGTCATGCACATCCTGCGCCTGCTCTACCCCGGGATGGTCTCGCGCGACAGGGGCCATGTGCTCAACATCTCGTCGATCGCCGGGCACTACAACTTCTTCGGGCACACGGCCTACCACGCGACGAAGGCCGCCGTACATCAGCTGTCGCGCCAGCTGCGCAACGACGCCCTCGGCACGCGCGTGCGGGTGACGGAGCTCAGCCCCGGACGCATCGAGACGGAGATCTTCTCGCGGAACCTCGGCGGCACGCCCGAGACCGACGCAGCAGCGTGGGCGACCTACTACGAGGGCTACGAGTCGCTCACGGTGGACGACATCGTCGCGGCCATCGACTACGCCGTCGGCGCCCCCGTGCACGTCAACGTGGGGCTCCTCGAGATCATGCCCACCTTCCAGGTGCCCGGAGGGCTCACCTTCGATCGCCGCACGCAGGACGCAGAGTAAGGACACCACCATGGTTCACGTCACCACCCGCATCGAGCGCGCCGACGCCGCCGACATCGCACGACTCGGCGAGTTCACCGCCGCGACCATCCACGAGGCGCAGGGCCGTCGCGGCGCCGTCGCCTCGCGGATCAAGCCGATCGACCCCGAGACGTCGTTCGCCGGGTCGGCCTTCACCGTCGTCTGCGCACCGCGCGACAACCTCATGCTGCAGGTGGCCATCCACTACGCGCAGCCCGGCGACGTGCTCGTCGTCGCAGCGGGGGAGCTCGGCGAGGCGGGCATGTTCGGCGATGTGCTGGGCAACGCGTGCAAGGCGAAGGGCATCGCGGCCCTCGTCACCGACGCGGGTGTGCGCGACACACGGGAACTGCGCGAGCTCGGGCTGCCCGTGTTCTCCGGCAGCGTGTCGATCAGGGGCACCGTCAAGGAGACGCTCGGCGCGCTCAACCAGCCCGTCGTGTTCGGGGGCGAGCTCATCCGTCCGGGCGACATCGTGAAGGGCGACGCCGACGGCGTCGTCGTCGTGCGCCGCGAGGAGGCGCGCGAGGTGGCCGAGCTGGCGGCCGCACGCGACGCGCACGAGGCGTCGCTCATCGAGAAGTACTGGGCGGGCGGGACAACGATCGAGCTGTGCAACCTCGTCGACGTGCTCGCCGCGAAGGGCCTCACGACCGACCTCGAGGACGCGTCGTGAGCGGCATCCCGGCCTCGGCGTTCTCCCCTGCCGCGCGGCTGGGGCGCATCCAGCCGTCGCCGAGCACGGCGGCCGCCGCACGCGTCCGCGAGCTGAAGGCCGAGGGGCGCCGGATCCTCGATCTCACGGTGGGGGAGCCCGACTTCGACACGCCGGAGCATGTGAAGGAGGCCGCCATCGCGGCCATCCGGGCGGGCGAGACGAAGTACACGCCGGTCAACGGCACGCCCGCGCTCCGAGAGGCCATCCGCGGCTCGCTGCGCCGCACGCACGGCATCGAGTACTCGGACGCCGAGATCACGGTCGGCGGCGGCGGCAAGCAGGTCATCTTCCTCGCGCTCATGGCGACCGTCGACGCCGGCGACGAGGTGCTCGTCCCCGCGCCGTACTGGGTGTCGTACCCCGACATGGTGCGCGCGAACGAGGGCGAGCCGGTCATCGTCGCCACGTCGGCCGAGAACCGCTACAAGCTGACACCGGAGGCTCTCGAAGCGGCGATCGGGCCACGCACGACCTGGCTCATCCTCAACAGCCCCGGGAACCCGAGCGGCGCCGTCTACTCGGAGGACGAGCTGGCGGCGCTCGCCGCGGTGCTGCGCCGGCATCCCCGCGTGTCGGTGCTGTCCGACGAGATCTACAGCGAGATCTCGTTCACGGGAGCGCCCGCCCCGAGCCTCGCCGCCGTCGCTCCCGACCTCCGCCATCGCGTGCTCGTCGTGTCGGGCGTCTCGAAGTCGTACGCGATGACGGGGTGGCGCCTGGGGTACGCGGCGGGCGACCCCGCGCTCGTGAAGGCGATCAACACGCTCCAGTCGCAGACGTCGTCGTGCCCGTCGTCGATCAGCCAGGCCGCCGCAGCGGCCGCGCTCTCGGGCCCGCAGGACTTCATCGCGCGCACCGTGCCCGTCTACGCCGAGCGCCGCGACGCGGCCGTGGCCGGGTTCTCGGCGATCGACGGGCTGGAGCCGCTCATCCCCGACGGCGCGTTCTACCTCTCCGTCGACTGCGCGGGGCTCATCGGCCGCCGCACGGACGACGGACGGACCCTCGCCGACGACCAGGACGTCACGCTCTACCTGCTCGACCGTGCGGGCGTCGCGGTCATCCAGGGGTCGGCGTACGGCCGGTCGCCGTTCTTCCGCATCTCGTTCGCGACCGACCTCGGCACCCTCACCGCGGCCGTCGACGCCGTCGCGGAGGCCGTCGCCGCGCTCCGCTGACGCGCTCCCGCATCATGGTGCCGGGCACACAGGCACCGTCGGCCTGGACATCCTCGCTTCGCTCGCTCAGCGACCTGCCGGCGCCCCGGTCGACGCGCGCACGTTCAGCGCGGGGCTGAGCGTCAGGCGGTGCACGGGGCGCGACGGGTCGGCCATCCGCGACAGCAGCAGGTCGAGGGCGGCCCGTCCGAGTGCGGCGCGGGGAGGCGCGACGCCCGTGAGGGCGGGCGTGGAGAGCTCGGCGAACTCGTCGTCGTAGGCGACGACCGACAGGTCGCCCGGCACCGTGAGCCCGCGTGACAGGGCGAGATCGACGATCGCCATCGCCTCGCGGTCGGAGTGGACGAGCAGCGCCGTCACGCCCGCCTTCAGCACGGCGTCGAGCATGTCGTCGATGCCGCGCGAGAATCCGGGCGATGCGCGATCCGGGAGGATGCGCTCGACGTGCTCGGCGGGCGTGAGGCCGAGCTCGCGGCACGCGGCCGTCCAGCCCGCGATGATCTTCCGCGAGGTGGGGGACGTCCGCGAGATGAGCAGCCCCACCTTGCGATGGCCGAGCTGCGCGAGGTGGCGTGCGGCGAGCAGGGCCCCGAGCGCATGATCGGTCGTGACCGACTCCACGGGCGTCCCGTCGGGGCGGCGCACCGCGTCGCGCTCGGCGAGCACGAACGGCACGCCCGAGCCGGCCAGCCAGTCGACGACGTCCTGCGCGTACTCCGTGTCGGTGTTCGGCACGACGACGAGGCCCGAGACGCCCTCGTTCTCGACCATCCGCTCGAGGACGGGGCGCTCGTCCTGCAGGTCGTACGACGTGCCGCGCAGCAGCATGGCCACACCGCGCCCGCGCCCCTCCTGCTCGATCGAGCGCACCACCTGCGGCCAGTAGAAGTCGAGCGACGGCACGAGGACGCCGACCGTCGTCGAGGCCGCGGGGTCGGTGGACGGCCGCCGTGCCGCGACGCCGCCGGGCGGGGGGACGGCCCCGCCGTGCACGCGGATGAGCAGGCCCTCCTCCTCGAGCTGCTGCAGGTCGCGGCGCAGCGTCACCGCCGCGACGCCGAACTCCGTGACGAGCTGCGACACCCGCACGGCGCCCGCGCGGGCGAGCACGTCGAGGATGAGATCGCGCCGCGATGCCGCGAGCGGCGCCGCCTGGTCGCTCACCGTCCGGCTCCCGCGGCGTCGGCGTCCTGACGCACGACGACGGTCAGCTCCGTGAGCGCCGACACGTCGATGTCGATGCGCGACAGCCGCGCGCCCCACACATCCGCCAGCATGGGGTCGTCGATGGCGCGGTCGACGACGCGAGCCGGCGCGGCGGCATCCCACGCGAGCACGACGGGCGTCGCGCCGTCGAGCGGGCGGATGCGCGCCGATCCGGGCGAGAGCACGACCTCCCCCGCCACGACGAAGCGCACCTCGACGGGGCCGTCTCCCTCCGTCAGCCGCCACCGGTCGGCGATCACGACCGCGCCGCCCTCCCCGGGACCGCCCTCCCCGGGCCCGCCTTCTGCGCGGTCGAGGCGGATGGCGCGGCGCCAGCTCGCGAGGCCCGTCACGTCGTAGGCCCCCGCGAGCTCGAGCTCGATCCCGTCGTCGTCCACGGCGACGAGCTCCGCGGCGCGCTCGACGCCCGCCGGCTGCTCCCTGCCGTGGACGAACGGCACGCTGTGCCATCCGCTCCGCATCGGCCACAGCTCGTACCGCTCGTCGCCGAACGTGCGGGCCTCGTAGGTCGGGCGTCCCGCGTCGACGAGCACGGGAACGCCGTCGGATGCGACGATCACCTCGCCGACGTCGTTGTGGTTGTGGTTCTCGCCGTTGTGGCCGCCCTTGGCGACCACGGCGAGCCCCGCGGCGTCTCCGCCGCTCTCGCGTACGACGAGCATCTGCGTCGACGGCAGCCAGATCCTCTCGGGCAGCGGGTCGGCGCCGTCGGCCGCACCCAGCCACGCCGGGTCGGCGGCGCCGCGCAGCACGCGCCCGAGGCCATCCGATGCCGCGACAGCCGGGTGCGCGGGGTCGCGGTGCAGCGCCGCGAAGGCCTCGGCGTCGCGGTCTCCCACGCGCCGTGCGGCGCGGTGCAGCGCGTGCCACGGCTGCGGCCCCGTCTGCCGTGCCTGCCCGTCGGCGGCGTTCGCGAACCACTCGCCGCCCAGGTGCATGCGGTGCGGGAAGGCGATGACCTGCCGCACCGCCTCGATCCGGGGGACGGGGTCGAGGCCCGTCGCATGCGCGAGCACGTCGAGCGCCTCGAGCAGCCGGCAGGCGCCGTTCCACCAGTACGCGTATCCCTCGTCGATCGCGCCGTCCTCCGGCAGCACGGCGACGTAGCGGTCGAGTCCCTCGACGACGAGATCGACGATGCGCAGACGCTCGTCGGCCTCGTCCGGCGCGTCGAGGAGCTGCAGCGCTCCGACGAGCACGTTCCCGTGGATCCACGGGTTCCAGTTGTGCACGTGCCCGTCGAGGCCGATCCAGTGCCAGTCGCGGCGGGCGAGGAACGGCGCGAAGATGCGGGTGCGCGCCTCGTGCCGCACACGGGATCGGAAGCCGGGGAACCGAGCCTCCAGCACCTCGCCGAGCACATGGTCGAGCCACGCGAGCTGCCCGACGACCTCGCCAGCGCCGAGGTCGACGTACGGGTCGGTGACGGTCGCGAGCACGGCGCCGTGGCGGGCGCGCGTGTCGTCGTGCGCCGGCCAGCACCACGAGCTCTGCTCGCACAGCATGACGGCGCCGTCGAGCGTCTCGTCGAGCCAGCGCTCCTCGCCCGTCGCGAGCGCGAGGAGCGCGACCCGGGTGAGCCGGTGCTGGCGGGCGAACGCCGGCGTCTCCCAGGCGACGCGGTCGCCGTCGCCGTGGAAGCGCGCCGCGTCGTGCGCGCGGGGCTGCGGCCATGGCGTGGCGAGCTCGGCCTCCGCCTCCGCACGGAACGCGGCGACGGTCTCCGCGTCGAGGGCGTCGCGGCGGATGGCCGGCAGTGCGGCCCCGGGCGGCGCGAGCACGAGCGGATAGTCGCCGCGCAGCGCCTCGAGCGCGCGGGCGAGCGGACCACGGAAGACGGGAGGGGAGTCGGTCGTCGTCGAAGCCGGCATGAAGTGATCATAAACGATCAGAGCTGATCGAAACAGTGTTTGGGGCGTCGAATCTGATTGATACGCTCCTCGATGTCACCCTGACGGATCTTCGAAGGAGAACTCCGTGCCCCACGCCACCGCCGCCTGGACGCGCTCCGACTGGACCGCGTACGCCGACCGCCTGCTCGCCGGGGCCATGGCGCACGGCACGCCCGGTCGAGGACGCATCCTCATCCCCGGAGCCGAGGGCGGCTACGGGCGCGATGTCGACGGCCTCGAGGGCTTCGCGCGCACGTTCCTCATCGCCGGCTTCCGCATCGCCGGCGAGCGCGGCGAGGGCGTCGACCCGCTCATCGACTTCTTCAGCGCCGGCATCTGCTCGGGCGTCGACCCGGATGCGCCCGACCGCTGGGTGCGGATGGAGGAGCACGGGCAGGCGAAGGTGGAGGCGGCCTCCATCGCCCTCATCCTCGACATGACCCGGCCGTGGATCTGGGACCGGCTCGACGCGCTCACGCAGCAGCGCGTCGTCGACTACCTCGCGCCCGCCGTCGGCGACGACACCTACCCGCCCATCAACTGGCTGTGGTTCCGCCTCGTCGTGCAGACCTTCCTCCGCTCCGTGGGCGGGCCGTGGTCGCCCGACGACGTCGCCGCCGACCTCGCATTGCACGACACCTTCGCGCGGGGCGCGGGATGGATGTCGGACGGCGCCGCCCGCTCCTACGACCACTACGTGGGCTGGGCGCTGCACCTCTACCCCATCCTGTGGGGGCGCATGCAGGGCGCCGCCGAGCTCGCCGGCGACAGGATCGCGCGCGATGCCGCCTCCCTCGACCGCTTCCTCCAGGACGCCGTGCACCTCGTCGGCGGCGACGGCTCGCCGCTCATCCAGGGCCGCAGCCTCATCTACCGCTTCGCCGCAGCCGCGCCGTTCTGGGCGGGCGTCGTCGCGGGCGTCCCCTCCGTTCCCGCCGGAGCCCTCCGCCACGCCGCTGAGCGCATCGTGTCGCACTTCGCCGAGCGCGGCGCCCCCGACGAGCGCGGCGTCCTCTCGATGGGATGGCACGGCGAGTGGCGGCCGCTCGCGCAGTCGTACTCGGGGCCCGGCTCGCCGTACTGGGCGGCGAAGGGGCTCCTCGGCATCATGCTGCCGTCCGACCACCCGGTCTGGACGGCCCCGGCGCAGCCCCTCCCCGTCGAGCAGGGCGACACGCTCCGCGCCGTCGAGGCGCCGGGATGGATCGTCTCGGGCACGCGCGCCGACGGCATCGTGCGCGTCGTCAACCACGGCACCGACCATGAGCTCGAGGGGGCGCTCGTCGCCGACTCCCCGCTCTACGCGCGCCTCGGCTACTCGACGGCGACGAGCCCGCTGCTCGACGAGCGCGGATGGCGCGAGCCGCTCGAGCAGTCGGTCGCGCTCGTCGACGTCGCGGGCGCCGCGACGCACCGTGCCGGCATGGCGCTTCGGGCGGCGAGGGTGGACGACGGAGTGGGCGTCGCCGCATCGACGTGGAGCGCGCACACGTTCGTCGCCGACGCCGACCAGGTCGCGCATGGCTCCGGCCTGCGCGGCACGGCCGCCGTCGCGGCGCGCATCGATGTCGTCTCCCTCGTCCGCGGCGCGCACGAGGTGCGACTCGCGCGCGTCGACGACGTCGCCGTCCCGCTCGCGGGGCTCCGCGTGCGCTGGGGCGGATGGCCCGTGGCGGGCGACGACGTCGTCTCGCGCGTCGCGACGAGCCCGCACGCGCATGCGTCGGCGTCCGCGGGCGGCGTGACGAGCGCCATCCGCGCCATCGACCACGTCGCGAGCGCGCGCGTCGACGAGCGCCGCGACGCGAGCCCGCTCGGCCCCGTCGCCGCCGTGCCCGTGCTCGAGAGCCCCGTGCGACCGGGCGTCTGGACCGCCGTCGAGCTGACGCTCGGCGGGTCGGGCCCGGCACCGGCCGAGACGCGGCTCCGCCTCGAGGGCGACGTCGCGCACATCACCTGGCCCGACGGCCCCGAGACGTCGACGACCCTCCCCGACCTCCGCGCGGCGCAGCCCGCGTCGCGCTGACCCCACCCCCCCCGCAGCAAAGGAGCAGCACTCCCATGAAGAAGCACATCATCGCCACCACGGCCGGCCTCGCGGTCTCGGCCCTCGCCCTCGCCGGGTGCAGCGGCGGCACGACGTCGACGACCGATCCCGACGGGCCCATCACCCTGACCCTGTCGGGCTGGAGCGTCGAGACGACCCCCGAGTTCCAGCTCCTGGCCGACGCCTTCCACGAGCAGAACCCCGACGTCACGGTCGAGATCGTCGACTACGACCCCGCCGAGTACAACACGCTCGTCACGGCCGACCTCGCCGCAGGCAAGGGCCCGGACATCATCACGCAGAAGGAGGTCAAGTACCTCACCACCTTCCAGGAGGGCGGTCAGCTGCTCGACGTCTCCGACGTGGAGCTGCCAGACGGGATCGGCGGTGCCTCGGCGTACGAGGTCGACGGCACGGCCTACGCCGTCCCGTACCGCCAGGACTCGTGGGTGCTCTACTACAACACCGCCCTCTTCGACGAGGCGGGCGTGGCCTACCCCGACGGCACCTGGACGTGGGACGACTACGAGGCGGCGGCCGAGGAGCTCACGACGAAGCTCGCCGATGCCGGCTCGTCCGCCAAGGGCGCATACCAGCACGGCTGGCAGTCGACCGTGCAGGGCTTCGCGACCGCGCAGACCGAGGGCGCCGATCTGCTCAGCGGCGACTACGACTACTTCGCGTCGTACTACGAGCGCGTGCTCGCCCTGCAGGAGGCGGGCGCCCAGGAGGCGTACAACACGGTCACGGCGAACCAGCTCACCTACCAGGGCGAGTTCGGCACGCAGAAGGCCGCGATGCTGCCGATGGGCACGTGGTTCGTCGCCACGCTCATCTCCCAGCAGGCGTCGGGCGACGCCGACGACTTCGAATGGGGCATCGCGCCCATCCCGCAGCAGGACGCGTCGACGACCGGCGCCGACGCGACGCCCGTGACCTTCGGCGACCCGACCGGCTTCGGCATCAACGCGAACATCGACCAGGGCAAGGTCGACGCCGCGAAGGACTTCCTGGCCTTCGCCGCGAGCGAGGAGGCGGCGACCGCGCTCGCCGAGATCGGGATCACTCCCGCTCTCCTCACCGATCCCGTCGTCGAGGCGTACTTCTCGGTGGACGGCGCCCCGCAGGACGAGCTGTCGACGTTCGCCGTGCAGACGCACGAGACCCTGCCGGAGAGCCCCACGTCGAGCAAGACGGCGGCCGTGCAGAACATCCTGAACGACATGCACTCGGCCATCCTGTCCGGCTCGGCCGATGTCGACGCCGCGATCTCGGAGGCCGAGGAGCGCGTCGCGAACGAGGTCGGGGTCGAGTAGGAGCGTGATGACCACCACCGCGACGTCGCCGCGCATCCGCAGGCGGCCATCCCGCCTGCGGATGCGCAACACCCTGCTGGGGTGGAGCTTCATCCTGCCGAACTTCATCGGCTTCGCCACGCTCACCCTCGTTCCCGTGATCGTGCTGTTCTACATGTCGCTGACGAACTGGAACATCTTCGGATCGTCCCAGTTCGTCGGCCTGCAGAACTTCCAGCGGCTGCTCGCGGACGGCAGCTTCCGCGTCGCGTTCGGCAACACGCTGTACTACTCGGTCCTCCACATCCCGCTCACGATCGTCGTGTCGCTCGGGCTCGCGCTGCTGCTGAACAACAAGCTGCGCGGCGTGGCGTTCTTCCGCACCGCCGCCTTCTTCCCCTACATCACGTCGATCGTCGCGATCGCGCTGGTGTGGAACCTGCTGTTCAGCCCCGACTACGGCCCCATCAACGAGATGCTCCGCGCCGTGGGCATCTCGGAGCCGCCCGGATGGCTGACGTCGGCGGAGTGGGCGATGCCCGCCGTCGTCATCATCAGCACGTGGCGCGACATGGGGTACTACATGGTGCTCTTCCTCGCGGCGCTGCAGACCGTGCCGCGCGAGCTGCACGAGGCGGCCCGCATGGACGGGGCGAACGTCTGGCAGCGATTCCGCAACGTCACCCTGCCGTGCCTGCGACCGACGATGTTCTTCGTCACGGTCATGCTGACCATCAACTCGTTCAAGATCTTCGACCTCATCCTCGTGCTGACCAACGGCGGCCCCGGGCAGTCGACGACCGTGATCTCCCAGTTCATCTACCGCAAGGGATTCGAGGAGAACCAGTTCGGCTACGCATCGGCGGCGTCGGTCGTGCTCTTCCTCCTCTGCATCGTCGTGACGATCGTGCAGTTCCTGTGGAACAAGCGGAAGGAGGCGTGATGAGCGAGACCATGACGCTCGTGGCGCCCGAGCGGCAGGGCCGCCGGACGTCGATCGACCCGGCCGCCCGCCCGGGCGGTGCCGGACGCGGCCGGAGGACGGCCGCGCGCATCGTCCTCTACGTCGTGCTCGTCGTCGCGGCGGCGGCGATGCTCACACCGTTCTTCTGGATGGTCATGAGCTCGCTCAAGGAGGCCAACGCGGTCTTCTCCGTGCCGATCCGGTGGATCCCCGAGATGTTCGTCTGGGAGAACTACGTCGACATCTGGACGCGCTCCGACATCCTCACCTGGATCCGCAACACGCTCGTGCTGTCGGTGACGGTGACGGCCCTGCAGGTGCTGACGGGGTCGTTCGCCGCGTACGGGTTCTCCCGCATCCGCTTCCCGGGCCGCGATGCGCTCTTCCTCCTGTATGTCGGCACGATCGCCGTGCCGTGGCAGTCCTACATGATCCCGCAGTTCATCCTGCTGTCGAACGCGCAGGTGGCGAACACGCTGTGGTCGATCATCCTGCTGCAGGCGTTCGGAGCGTTCGGCGTCTTCCTCATGAAGCAGTTCTACGAGACCGTGCCGGAGGACCTCTCCGAGGCCGCCAGGCTCGACGGCCTGAGCGAGTACGGCATCTGGCGGCGCATCATGCTGCCGCTGTCGGTGCCGGCCATCGCGAGCCTGTCGCTGCTGACGTTCGTGAACACGTGGAACGACTACCTCGGGCCGCTCATCTACCTGCGCGACCCGAGCCTGTGGACCATGCAGCTCGGCCTCAAGAACTTCGTGTCGAGCCTCTACGACGTCGACTACGGCGTGCTGTTCGCGGGGCTCACGATCTCCGTCGTGCCGATCGCGATCGTGTTCCTCCTCGGCCAGCGCTACTTCGTCGAGGGCATCGCGACGAGCGGCATGAAGGGCTGACGATGAAGCGCATCCCGCACAGCGTCTACTCGACGCTCTTCGGCGTCGTCCATCTCGCGCTCGGAGTCAACGCGTCGCTCGCCCTCGTGTGCCTGCCGCTGCTCGTGCTGCTCGTCACGACCGACCCGTCGCTCTCCTGGCCGCTGCTCGCGGTCGCGGCGGTGCCGTGCGGGATGGGCGCGGCCGCGGCGTTCGCGACGTTCCGTGCGCACGCCTCCGGCGAGACGGCGGTGTTGCGGACCTTCTTCCGGGAGCTGGGCGCGACGTGGCGCCGCGCGCTCGCCCTCTCGGCGCTGGTCGTCGGGGTTGGAGTCGTCGCGCTCGTCGACGTGGTCGTGCTCGTGCCGACGGGCGCGGGCGCCGTCGCCGCCCCGCTCCTCGTCGTCGTCGCGCTGCTCGCGCTCGCCGCGGGGATGGTCGGCCTCGTCGCCCTGGCGGAGGCACCCGACGCGCGGCTGCGCGATGTGCTGCGCGTCTGCGTCGTCCTCGCCGTGCGCCGATGGCCGCTCACGATCGCGTCGTTCGCCGTCCTCGCCGTGCAGGCGGCGGTCGTCGTCGCCGCGCCCGCCCTCGGCATCGGGCTGACGGCGGCCGCCTGCCTCTACGTCGTGTGGGCGGGCGCGCGCTACACCCTCCAGCCCGCCCTGCGGCCCGTCGCGGCCTGACCCCTCTCCCGAAGGACTCCCATGACCTCGACCGACCGCCGGCCGCGCATCCTCTCCGCCGTCGGCTCCGGCGCGTTCGCCCCCGCATCGGAGGCGCACCTCGCGCAGGAGCTGGCGCGGTACGGCGAGCTGCTCGCGACCGTCGACGGCTTCTCCTCGCCCCAGGCGCGCCGGGCGCTCGCCGACGCGGATGTGCTCGTGACGGGATGGCGCACCCCGCGCGTCGACGCCGCAGTGCTCGACGCCGCGCCGGCGCTGCGCTGGGTGCTCCATGTCGCCGGCTCCGTCAAGGAGCAGCTCGATCCCGAGGTCTGGCGCCGGGGCATCCGCGTCAGCTCGGCGGTCGACGCGAACGCGGTGCCGGTCGCGGAGTTCACGCTCGCGGCCATCCTGATGGCGAACAAGCGCATCGTGCAGATCGCGCGCGACTACCGCGCGCAGCGTGCCCTGGTCGACCAGGCGACGCTCGGCGTCGTCGGCAACTACCGGCGGCGCGTCGGCATCGTGGGCGCATCGCGCATCGGCCGCCGCGTCGTGGAGCTGCTGCGGCCCTTCGACCTCGAGGTGGCGCTCTTCGACCCCACGCTCTCCGACGACGCCGTCCGCGCGCTCGGGGTGCTGCCGATGCCGCTCGACGCGCTCTTCGCCTGCAGCGACGTCGTGTCGGTGCACGCCCCGTCACTGCCCTCGACGCACGGGCTCGTCTCGGCGGCGCTCATCGACGCGATGCCCTCGGGCGCCACGCTCGTGAACACCTCGCGCGGAGAGATCGTCGACCAGGAGGCGCTGACGCGCCGCGTCGGGCGAGGAGACCTGTATGCGGTGCTCGACGTGACGGTGCCGTGGGCGCTGCCGGCCGACCATCCGCTCTACGACCACCCGAACGTCCTCCTGACGCCCCACATCGCCGGGTCGGTGGGGACCGAGGTCGACCGCATGATCGACGCGCAGATCGACGAGCTGCGGCGCATCGCATCGGGGGGCTCGCTCGCCCACCCCGTGCTCCTGGACACGCTCGGCACGGCGGCCTGAGCCCCTGATCGCTTCCGATCGTTTCGCCGAACCCGCGCTTGCCGTGGGAGCGCGCGCATCGCTTGGATGCTGTTTACGCAAACATCTCCGGGGCGACGACGCCCCGATCACGAGGGAGTGATGTGAAGAGCATGAAGAACGTCGCGGCCGGGGTCTGCCTCGTCGCCGCGCTGACCCTGTCGACGGTCGCGTCGGCGCAGGCGGCGGTGCCCGTCGGCGACCCGACGGCCTACACGTCGTATCCGGCCGTGCAGGATCCGGGTGCGAGCGCGGCGGGCTACTTCCAGCCGTACTGGTTCGACGACCAGGGCGCGCACATCCAGGCGCACGGCGGCCAGGTCGTGACGGCCGAGGAGCTCGGCGTCGAGGGCGGCGACGTCGTCACGGGCTCCGAGGAGGGCCGCACGGTCTACTACTGGTACGGCGAGGACCGCACCAACGGCTACTACGGCAGCCCAGGCGTGCACGCGTACAAGTCGTACGACACGCTCAACTGGACGGACGAGGGGGTCGTGATGCGCGGGGTCTCGACCGCCGCCGACCTCGAGTCCGACTACTTCGACGCCCTGTACGACACGGTCGACGACGCCGGTCAGCCGCGCACGGAGCGCATCGAGGAGCTGAACTACCACCTGAACACGAGCGACGCGGCCGACTACACCGCGATCTTCGAGCGCCCGAAGGCCCTCTACAACGACAGCACGGGGCAGTGGGTGCTGTGGTGGCACTCCGACGGGCAGACGACCCCCGGGGGCAGCATGTACGCGCGGTCGATGGCGGCCGTGGCGGTGTCGGACAGCCCCACGGGCCCCTTCCGGCTCACAGGCGCCTACCGGATGCCGAACCGCACCGACTACAAGGCGTGCATCTCCGCCGCCGTCCCCGGCCAGGCCCGCGACATGACGGTGTTCCAGGACGAGGACGGCACGGCCTACATCGCGTACTCGTCGGAGGAGAACCGCTCGCTCTACATCGCGGAGCTCGACGCGTCGTACACGAACGTCACGCACACGACCGACGTCGACATGGCCTCCGCCCACCAGTACTCCGAGGACGGCCGGTTCCCGTACCTGTTCGCAGACGGCAGCGCCGAGGCCCCCGTGCGCGGCGAGGACTTCCAGATCGTGAAGGAGTGCGGCATGCTCGAGGCGCCCGCGCTCTTCCAGCACGGCGGGAAGTATTACGCGGTCGCGTCGGGGGCGACCGGCTGGGCGCCGAACCCGCAGACGTACTACACGGCCGACAACATCCTGGGGTCGTGGATCCGCGGCGTCGAGACGGGCGACGCGAACGAGAACGTCGCCTACAACGCCATCCCCGAGGGCGGCGACGGCCTGCTGTCGGTCGGCGACACCCGGAGGACGACGTTCGGCTCGCAGTCGACGAACGTGCTCGACCTCGGCGGCGGCCGCTTCGTCTACATGGGCGACCGGTGGAACTCTGGCGCCGCGGACTCCACCTACGTGTGGCTGCCGATCACGATCGGCGAGGACGGCCGCGCCGAGATGCGCAACCCCTCCGCGGAGGACCCGGCGCGCTGGGCCGACGGCTGGGACGCGTCCTACTGGGACGACAAGGGTCGAGGCACGGAGATCTGGAGCGTCGTGGACGACCGCCTGCCCGACACCGTCGAACCGGGCGAGGACTTCTCCGCCGCCCTGCCCGCGACCGTGCCCGTCGAGGCCGGCGGCACGACGACCGAGGTCGCGGTGACCTGGAGCGCGACGTCGTTCGCGGAGCGCGGCTCGCAGACGATCACGGGGACGCTCGCCGCCGACGCCGCGTTCACGGCGGGACGCACCTTCACGCGGACGATCGAGGTCGCCACGCCGGGCGTCGTGAACCTCGCCCCCGACGCGGCCGTCTCGGCATCGAGCCGCGCCGACCTCGCCGCGACCGTCGTCGACGGGAACGTGAAGGGCAAGGGGTGGGACGACTGGCTCTCGGGCGGCGTCTATCCGAAAGCGAGCTGGCTCTCCTTCTCCTGGCCCCTTGCACAGGACGTCGACGAGATCGTCGTGCACACTTACAAGGACGGCGCGGGTGCCACCTGGCCGTCGACGGTGTCGGCCCAGTACCTCGACGCGACGGGCGCGTGGGTGACGGCCGGCGCGAGCGTCGACCTCGTGCAGGACGCCTCGGCGTCCGCACCCGTGGCGACGCTCGACGTGTCGTCGCTGCCCGCCACGAGCGGAATCCGCGTCGACCTCGCGACCGCGACCAACACATGGCAGTCGATCTCGGAGGTGCAGCTCTGGGGCGCAGAGGGGCCGACCGAGCTCTGCGCGGCCGAGGGCACGAGCGTGTCGGCGAGCTTCCACCAGACGCAGTACGCGACCATGCCGGCCGAGAACGCCTGCGACGGCAGCGCCTCGACGAGCTGGTCGACGTGGGCGGCCGCGAAGCAGGATCAGGCGACGTTCACGGTGGAGCCGGCCGAGGCGCACGTCGTCGACCGGGTCGGCTTCACGAACATCGAGGGCACCATCGCGAGCGTCGGCGTCGAGTACCGCGATGCGGAGGGCACGTGGCACGCCACGACGGCCCAGGCCGTCGCGGCGGGCGCCAACGGGCGCCCGACCGCGATCTCCTTCGAGCCCGTGCTCGCGTCTGCCGTGCGGATCACGTTCGCGACCCCGGGGTCGTACCTCAAGATCCCCGTGCTGGGGGTCGGGGGCGCGACGGCCGACGTCGTGCCGACGGTGTCGACGCGGTGCGCCGGCCACAAGGTGCAGGTCATGACGACGGTGCGCAACGCGGGAGACGACGCGACCACGGTGCGTGTGGAGACCCTCTACGGCGTGAAGACCCTGCCCGTCGCGGCCGGCGGCTCGGCCTCCGCCGCGTTCCCCGTCAAGGCGACCTCGGCGCCGGAAGGAGAGCTGACGGCGACGGCGGACGGCGCGTCGGTCACGACGGGGTACGCTGCGCGCACCTGCGGCTGATCATGACAACCGTTACTCTGACCCTCAGAGCAATGAGCTTCCGACGCTCGACGGAGAGGACATCGGATGGCCGACTTCCGCATCGGAGAGCAGGACTTCCTGCTCGACGGCGCCCCGCACCGCATCATCGCCGGAGCCCTGCACTACTTCCGCGTCCATCCCGATCTGTGGGCCGATCGCATCCGCAAGGCGCGGCTCATGGGGCTCAACGCGATCGAGACGTACGTGGCGTGGAACGCGCACGAGCCGAGGCGCGGGGAGTGGGGCGCATCCGGCGGAGCCGACCTCGGGCGGTTCCTCGACCTCGTCGCGGCAGAGGGCATGCACGCCATCGTGCGACCGGGGCCGTACATCTGCGCGGAGTGGACCAACGGCGGGCTCCCCGCCTGGCTCACGAGCACGCCGGGCATCGGGGTGCGCCGCAGCGAGCCGCAGTACCTCGCGGAGATCGAGCGCTACCTCCGCCACGTCTACGACATCGTCGTGCCCCGGCAGATCGACCGGGGCGGCAACGTCGTCCTCGTGCAGATCGAGAACGAGTACGGCGCGTACGGAGACGACGCCGAGTACCTCGCCGAGCTCGTGCGCATCACGCGCGACGCCGGCGTCGTCGTGCCCCTCACGACCGTCGACCAGCCGGAGCCGGCGATGCTCGCGGCGGGCTCCCTGCCAGGGCTGCACCGGACGGGGTCGTTCGGCTCCCGAGTGGAGGAGCGCCTCGCGACCCTGCGTGCGCACCAGCCCACGGGCCCGCTCATGTGCTCGGAGTTCTGGGACGGCTGGTTCGACTGGTGGGGCGGCGTGCACCATACGACGAGCGCCGCAGACGCCGCCGCCTCGCTCGACGCGCTGCTGTCTGCAGGGGCGTCCGTCAACATCTACATGGTGCACGGCGGCACGAACGCCGACCTCACGAGCGGTGCCAACGACAAGGGCCGCTACCTGCCCATCACGACGTCGTACGACTACGACGCGCCGCTCGACGAGGCAGGGGATCCGACGGAGAAGTTCCACGCGTTCCGCGAGGTCATCGCGCGATACGCCCCCGTGCCCGACGAGGTGCCGCCGCCCGCGTCGCCCGCGCCGGCGTTCGATGTGCCGCTGGCCAGGGCGGGCGGATGGCTCCCGGGCCATGTCCCCGGCGGCGTCGACCCCGCCCCCGCGACCTTCGACGCCCTCGGCCACACGAGCGCGCTCGTGTCGTACTCCGCCGAGCTCGCGGCCCATGACGAGACGGCGCTCCTGACGTTCGACGAGGTCCGCGACACCGCGTGGGTGCGCATCGACGGCGCGCCCGTCGGACGGCTCTCGCGCACGCTGCACGAGCGCGCACTGGCGCTTCCGCCCGGCAGGCGGCTCGAGGTGCTCGTGGAGGAGCAGGGGCGGGTGAACTACGGCCCGCGCATCGGCGAGGAGAAGGGGCTCATCGGCCTGCCCGCGATCGGCGGGCGCGTGATCGCGGGCTGGTCGGCGACGCCGGTCGACGTCGCGTCGGCCGGGGCCGCGGTCTCGCGCGGCGAGCAGCCGGGTCCTGCGGGGAGCGCCCTGCGCGGCGAGTTCGACCTCGGAGCTCCCAGCGACCTGTTCCTGGACACGAGCGGATGGGGGAGAGGCTACGCCTTCGTGAACGGCGCGCTGCTCGGCCGGTACTGGTCGACGGGCCCGCAGCGCACGCTCTACGTTCCCCGCCCGCTCACGCGCGCGGGCTCGAACACGCTCGTCGTGCTCGAGCTCGAAGAGGCTCCGCTGCGCACCGCGCGGTTCGCCGAGGGCCTGCTGCTCGGGCAGCTCGAGGAGTGATCGCGCCGCGTCCGCGGAATCGGGTCTTGCGCCCGATGCGGACGCGGCGCTAGTCTCGACGCAGTTTCATCGATGGTTAGTTTTAACCCCGATGACCGCGAGGGCACCGTCGCCCCGCGGCACTGCAGAGAGGCAGGGGCATGTCCATCACGGGCGAGAGACGACGATCCCGTCGTGCGCTGAAGGAGCTCTGGCACAGCCGGACGCTCATCCTCATGTGCATCCCGGCGATCGTGTTCTTCGCGATCTTCAGCTATGCGCCGTTGCCGGGCATCTGGATCGCGTTCACGAACTTCAACTACCGCGACGGCATCTTCGGGAGCCCGTTCGTGGGGTTCCAGAACTTCGAGTTCCTCATCAAGTCGGGCCAGCTGTGGCTCCTGACGCGGAACACGATCCTCTACAACGTCGCGTTCATCGTGCTCGGGAACATCCTGCAGATCGCCCTCGCGATCATGCTGAGCGAGATCAGCCGGAAGTACTTCAAGAAGATCACCCAGACCGTGATGTTCCTGCCGTACTTCATCTCGGTCGTGCTCATCGGCGTCATCGCGTTCAACCTCCTGAACTACGACACCGGCGCCCTCAACGCGCTCATCGAGGCGACCGGCGGCGACCCGATCAAGATCTACAGCACGGCAGGGGCCTGGCCGCTCATCATCATCCTCGTCCACCTGTGGCAGAGCACGGGGTACGGGTCGATCGTGTACTTCGCCGCGATCATGGGCATCGACAGGACGCTCTTCGAGGCGGCGGCGATCGACGGCGCGTCGGCGTGGCAGCGCATCCGCTACGTCATCCTGCCGAGCCTGAAGCCGACGTTCATCATCCTGCTGCTGTTCTCGCTCGGCGGCATCATGAACGGCAACTTCGGCCTGTTCTGGAACCTCGTCGGCAACAACGCCGCGCTGTTCTCGACGACCGACATCATCGAGACCTCCGTCTACCGGATGGTCATGTCGCAGAACAACTTCACGACGTCGACGGCCGTCGGCCTCTACCAGTCCCTGTTCGGATTCGCCCTCGTCATGACGGCGAACTGGGTCGTGCGAAGGATCAACAAGGACTATGCCATCTTCTGACCTGCTCCTGCCCGCCACCGTCACCGAGGTCATCACGACGAAGGGGCAGAAGGGCCGCCGACGCGGACCGGCGAGGCGTCCGCGCACCATCCGCCTCTCCCGCGGCGATATCGCGCTGAAGACGGTGTCGTACGTCACGATCACCCTGTTCTCGCTCTTCTGCGCGCTGCCGTTCGTCCTCATCGTCTCGGCGTCGTTCTCGAGCGAGTCCGAGATCATGCGCACGGGCTTCGGCCTGCTGCCGAAGGGGTTCACGCTCACCGCCTACGAGTTCATCTTCCGGTCGCCGCGGCAGATCCTCGGGTCGTACGCCGTGACGATCATCATGACGCTCGCGGGCACGGCGATCGGCCTGTTCATCATCTCCATGACCGGCTTCGCGCTGTACCGCAAGGACTTCCGCTACCGCAACGTCATCTCGTTCTTCATCTACTTCACGACGCTGTTCTCGGCGGGCCTCGCGCCGACCTTCCTCTGGGTCGGCCGGGATCTGGGGCTCCGCGGCAGCTACCTCGCGGTCTTCCTCCAGCTGCTCATGACGCCGTGGCTCATCATCCTCATGAAGAACTTCATGCGCACGGTGCCCTACGAGATCGTCGAATCGGGCAAGGTCGACGGCGCAGGCGACTTCCGCATCTTCGCCCAGCTGACGCTCCCCATGATGAAGCCGGCCCTCGCGACGATCGGCCTCTTCCTCGCCCTCGGCTACTGGAACGAGTGGTACCTGTCCTCGCTCTACCTCGGCAGCACCGTCGAGTTCAAACCGCTCCAGTACTACCTCTACAACGTCATCAACACGGCGAACGCGCTGCGCAACTCCGTCGCGGGCGACAACGTCAGCATCACCGACCTGCCGAGCAACACCCTCAAGATGGCGAGCGCCGTGCTGGCGACGGCGCCCATCCTCTTCGTCTACCCGTTCGTGCAGAAGTACTTCGTGAGCGGCATCACCGTCGGCGCCGTCAAGGGCTGACCGCCGCCGCACCCCCGAAACCCCCACCCAGGAATGAGCCGAAGGAGTCTCACATGCGCAGGACCACGATCAGGGCGGGAGCAGGACTGCTCGCCGTCGGAACCGCCGTCGGGATGCTGGCGGGCTGCACCGCCTCCGGGTCGGGCGACGCCGGCGACGGCGGCGAGCCGACCGAGATCACGATGCTCGTGCTGGGCGACAAGCCCACCAACGGACGGCTCGAGGCGATGCTTGAGAAGCTCAACGAGCGCCTCGTCGAGCAGGCCAACGCGACCCTCGACCTCTACTACGTCGAGTGGGCCGACTGGCAGACCCAGTACAACGTGCAGCTGCTCTCCGGCGACACCAACGTCGACCTCATCACGACGGCGACCGACTGGCTGTTCGCATGGGAGAACGCCGAGAAGGGGGCGTTCCTGCCGCTGTCCGAGGAGATGCTGCAGGAGTACGCGCCCGAGACCTGGGCGCAGGTCGATGCAGACGGGCACTGGGATCTGACGAAGCTCGACGACGGGCAGATCTACTTCATCCCCGAGGACAACTTCACGCAGTGGACGAACCACGGGTTCTTCTACCGCGGCGACTGGGCGACGGAGGCCGGCTTCGCGAACGGCGAGATCACGTCGTTCGAGGACTTCACGACCTACTTCGCGTGGATCAAGGAGAACAAGCCGGAGGCCTACCCGTGGGATGTCGCGGGCGCGAGCAACGGCGAGGCGGCGCTGACGGGCTACCTGCAGGGACACACCGACTTCGTCACGCTGCAGGGACTCAGCGCCGGCAATTACATGCCGTTCCAGACGTCGGCGTCCGACCCCGAGACCGTCACCTCCTGGTACATGGAGGGCGACGAGCTGCTCGAGGCCGCCGAGCTCGCCCAGGAGTGGAACGAGCTGGGCGTCTGGCGCGAGGACGCCACGAACTACGACGGCGACACCCGCGAGGAGTTCTACGCCGGTCTGTCGGGCACAGACCAGCACCACACGCAGACGTTCATCGGCCAGATCGTCGACAACATGGAGGCGAAGCAGCCCGGCTCCGACCCCAGGTTCTTCTACTGGGGCCAGGAGAACGGCAACATCTACCGCGACATCCTCACCCACGGCGCCATGGCCGTGAGCGCGACGTCGTCGAACCCCGAGAAGGCGCTCGAGGTCTACGACCTCATCCGCAACGACGAGGAGGACTACCGCCTCCTCAACTACGGCATCGAGGGCACCGACTACATCGTCACGGACGAGGGCGAGCTCGACTACCCGGAGGGCTACGACTCGTCCACCGACTCGCTCGGCTCGAACTTCTGGGCCGGCCGGATGGACGAGTACGAGCTTCCGAAGGTGACCGACGCGGAGAACAAGCAGGAGATCTACGACGCCCTCGACGCCGTCGCCGAGGACTACCCGTACTCCACCCTGCGCGTGAACAAGGACGCCATCGACCCGACCCTCGCCGCCATGGGCGCCGTGCTGTCGGAGTACATCCCGCAGCTGCAGTACGGCAAGTTCGACGACCCGGAGGCCGCCATCGACGAGATGCGGCAGAAGCTGCTCGACGCCGGGTACGAAGACGCGCTCGCGTCGATCCAGGCCGACCTCGACGCCTGGTCCCAGCAGTAGCCGCATCGCTCCCGGCGGTCCGCGCGCGGACCGCCGGGAGCCCCACCCAGAGAAGGAGGAGCGGTGAACAGCATCTTCGCCGCCGACTCCGCGCTCATGCGCGGACTCACCCGCATCGCCGACGTCATGATCCTCAACCTGCTGTTCGTCGCGACCTCGCTCCCCGTCGTCACCCTGGGCGCCTCGCTCACGGCGCTCCACTTCACGGCCATGCGCCTCGCGGCGGGCGAGAGCGAGTCGACATCCGGCGACTACCTGCGGTCGTTCCGGCAGAACCTCCGGCAGGGCACCGTCGTGCTCCTCCTGCACGCGCTCGTCGTCGCGGCGCTCGCCGCGTGGTACGCCGTCATCCCGGCGTTCGGCGCGCCAGCGCTCCTCGAGCTCGCCCTGTTCGCGCTCTGGTACGTCGTCGCCTTCGCGTTCGCGTCGTGGGCGCTCTACGTCTTCCCCTACCTGGCGCGCTTCGAGGGGTCGACGCGCGACGTGCTGCGCCTCTCGCGACTCATCTCGATGCGGCACCCGCTCGCCACCCTCACGATGCTCGTCGTCATCGCGCTCGCCGTCGCGGTCACGGTGCTCGCCCCGCAGGCCACGGGCTACGGCATGCTGTGGCTCCTCGTCGGATTCGGCGGCGTCGCCGTCGTGAACGGCGGGGTGCTCGCGCGCGTCTTCGGCCGCTACGCGAGCGAGGGCTGACCGGTGCGCGCGATCGACCTCGTCACCTGGGCCTTCCATCACGGCGACGAGCCAGACGCGTGGAAGACGGGGTTCGACGACGCCGCCTGGCGCCGGGTCGAGGTGCCGCACGACTGGAGCATCGAGCAGCCGTTCGCCGAGGCGCACTCGAGCGGCACCGGCTACCTCCCCGGCGGGGTCGGCTGGTACCGCGCCCGCATACCGCTCCCGGACGCCGCGCACCTGCGTCTCGTGTTCCACGGGGTCTACAAGAACGCGCGTGTGTGGGTGAACGGGTACCACCTCGGCGGGCGCGCGTCGGGTCACGCCGAGTTCTCGTTCGACCTCACCGAGATCGCGGCCTACGCCGCCGTGCCCGACCTCGTCGTGGCCGTGCGCGTCGACCACTCCGACATCTCCGACTCGCGCTGGTACAACGGCTCCGGCCTCACACGCGCGGTGGAGCTGCAGCTGCACCGCGCCGTGCGCCTGCGCCATCGCGGCACCGCGTTCGCGACGCTCGCCGCCGACGACCGGATGGCGCGCGTGCGGGTCGCGCACGCGGTCGAGGGCGACGTCGAGGCCGACGTCGTCGTCCGCTCGACGCTGAGGTCGCTCCGCGACGGCCGCGTCGTCGACCTCGGAGAGGCGACCACGGCCATCCGCCCCGGAACGCCGACCGAGGTCGTGCTCGAGGCGGACGTGCCGGATCCCGCGCTGTGGTCGGAGAGCGCCCCGAGCCTGCACTCTCTCGAGACCACGCTGACGCCGGCGGACGGCGAGCCGGCACGGTACGAGGAGGTCGTCGGCATCCGCACCCTCCGCTTCGACGCCGATACCGGGTTCTCGCTCGGCGGCGTGCCGACGACCCTCCGCGGCGTGTGCCTGCACGAGGATGCCGGCCCGTTCGGGACCGCCGTGCCCGCCGCGGTCTGGCTGCGGCGCCTCCTCGCCCTGCGGCGCCTCGGGGCGAACGCCGTGCGGATGGCCCACAACCCGCACGCGCAGGAGCTGTACTCCCTGTGCGACGCGCTGGGGATGCTCGTCGTCGACGAGGCGTTCGACGAGTGGGAGAACCCGAAGAACAAGTGGTGGCAGGGGCACAATGTCTACCCGCCGCGGCACGAGGGCGCGGCGGAGCACTTCCCGCAGACCCACGAGGACGACCTGCGCGCCATGATCGCGGCGCATCGCCGCCATCCGTCCGTCATCGCGTGGAGCATCGGCAACGAGATCGACTACCCGAACGACCCGTATGCGAGCCCGCTGTTCGATGAGATGACGGGCAACAACGACGCGTCGAAGCCCGTCGCCGAGCGGGTCTACGACCCCACCCGCCCCGACATCCGACGGCTCTCGACCATCGCCCGCCGGCTCGCCGGCATCGCGCGCGACGAGGACCCGACGCGCCCCGTCACCCTGGCGGCGGCGTTCCCCGAGCTCTCCAGCCGCACGGGGCTCCTCGACGCGATCGACGTGGCGGGCTACAACTACAAGGAGCATCTCTACCGCGACGACCACGAGCGCTTCCCGCGGCTCCCCCTGCTCGGCAGCGAGAACGGCCACGGATACCGCCAGTGGCGGGCCGTCGTCGACGACGCCTTCGTCGCCGGGCAGTTCCTCTGGACGGGGATCGACTACCTCGGCGAGGCGCGCGGATGGCCCGTGCACGGCTCGGGGGCGGGGCTCCTCACCCTCGCGGGCTTCGAGAAGCCCACGGCGGCGCTGCGACGCAGCTGGTGGTCCGACGAGCCGGTGGCGGCGCTCGCCACGAGGCCGCACGCGCCGGGCGAGCAGACGACGTTCTGGACGCATCCCGTCTCGCGCGCGTGGGAGGGCGAGGGGCCGCACGAGGTGCTGTGCTTCTCGAACGGGGAGCCGCGGCTCACGCGCGGCGGCGCGGACGTGCCGCTGCGACGCGACGACGAGGAGGGGTACTGGACGGCGGTCGTCGAGCCAGGCGAGCCGATCGTCCTCGAGACGCTCGCGGACGGCGCCGTCGTCGCCCGCGACGAGCTGCGGGCGCGCGGCGACGCCGTGCGCCTCGATGCCGCGGTGTGGCGCGCGCCCGACGAGGTCGCGGCGGCGTGCCGTGCGGCGGGCGTCGGCCTCGACGGCGTCCACCAGATCGAGGTGACGCTGCGCGACGCCTCCGGGGGTCCCGCGCGCGGCGAGCGGATGGTCGCGGCGCGCGTCGACGGCGGCCGGCTCGTCGGGCTCGAGAACGGCGACCTCGCCGACCCGACGCCGTACAGCGCGGTCTCCCGCCGGACGCTCGACGGCCGCCTCGCCGTGTTCGTGCGCGCGGACGGGCCGGGGCGGGTGGTGCTCTCGGCCCCCGGCCTCGACGACGTCGAGGTGGCGTGGTGACGGCCGCCGGGGGGCGCCCTGGCTCCCGGTCGCGCCGAGGCGACCGGGTGACATACTGGTCGGGTCCGCAGCGGGGTCGGGAGTGAGCATGGTGGTGGCCAGACGCACCTCGCGCGACATCCGCAGCGAGTCCCGGCTCGACGTGCTCCACGCCGTGCTGTCGGCCGGCGAGACGACGCGCGGCGCGGTCGCCGCCTCGACGGGGCTGAGCGCCGCGACCGTCGCGACCGTCGTCGGCGAGCTCATCGTCGAGGGCATCCTCGTCGAGACGAAGACGACGGCGGGGCGCATCGGCCGCCCCACGGCGACGATCGCCATGAGCGCCGAGCGCGGCCGTGTCGTCGGCGTGGACGTGGCGGAGACCTATGTGCGCGCCGTGCTGTTCGACACCGCTCTCGCCCAGCTCGCCGCCGTCGAGCTCGCGCGCGACGAGCACGACCTCGACCCCGACTCGGTCGTCGACGCCATCGGGCGGGCCATCGACCGGCTGCTCGCCCAGGAGCGCGTCTCGCGCGGCGCCGTCCTCGGCGTCGGCGTCGCGCTCCCCGGTCTCGTGCAGGGCGATACGGGCGTCTCGGTCGTCGTGCCGAACTGGTCCTGGCACACGGTCGAGCTGGACCGGCTGCGCGAGCGCGTCGGGCTGCCGCTCGTCGTCGACAACCCGCTCAAGGTCATCGCGACGGCGGAGCTGTGGCTCGGCCGCGGCCGCTCGCACACGAGCCTCGTGACCGTGAACCTCGGGACGGGCGTCGGAGCGGGGATCGTGCTCGAGGGCAGCATCCTGCGCGGAGCGACGAACTCGGCGGGGGAGTGGGGGCACTCGCTGCTCGTGCTCGACGGGCGCCGCTGCCGGTGCGGGCGCGACGGCTGCGTGGAGGCGTACGTGGGCGTCCCCGGCATCCAGCAGACGCTGCGCGAGATCGCCCCCGAGCACGCGCTCCTCGCGCTCGACCTGCAGCGCGACTTCATCATCGGGATGGCCGAGAAGGCGGACGAGGGCGACGCGGCCGTCTCCGAGGCGATCGACCGCACGGCGTACTACCTCGGCTCGGCGCTCGCCGACCTCGTGGCGGTCGTGAACCCCGAGATCGTCACCCTGACGGGGTGGACCGTGTGGCGGCTCGGCGAGCACCTGCTGCCTGCGACGCGAGAGCGGCTGCTCTCGCAGTCTCCCGGCGGATCGGCCCAGGGGCTCGAGATCGTCGTGTCCGACGTGGGGACCAGCTCGGTCGCGACGGGCGTCGCGACGATCGCGCTCGAGCGCTTCCTCGCCGACGCCGGCCTCCTCACGACGCGCATCCCCATCGCGCTCTGACGCCGCATCCCGCTCCCCTCGGCGGATCTCCCTCCGCGGGGGGATGAGATTGTCGGCGGTCGGTGGCATCCTTTCCTGGTGCTTCTCAAGCTGCTCATCCGCTACCTCGGGCGATACCGATGGCTCCTGGTCGGCGTCCTCGTCTTCCAGCTCGGCTCCGCGCTCGCGGCGCTGTACCTCCCCACGCTCAACGCCGACATCATCGACGAGGGCGTCGCCGCCGGCGACACCGGCTACATCGTGCGCACGGGCCTGTTCATGCTCGCCGTGTCGCTCGGCCAGATCCTCTCCTCCATCGTCGCGACGTTCTGCGCGGCGCGCGCCGCCATGAGCGCGGGGCGCGACATCCGCCGCGACGTCTTCGCGAAGGTGAGCGGCTTCTCCGAGCGCGAGGTGTCGCAGTTCGGAGCCGGGTCGCTCATCACGCGCAACACGAACGACGTGCAGCAGATCCAGATGGTGTCGATGATGAGCGCCACGATGCTCGTGCAGGCGCCCATGCTCGCGATCGGCGGCATCATCATGGCCCTCCGCCAGGACGTCGGCCTGAGCTGGATCCTCGCCGTCTCCATCCCGACCCTGCTCATCGTCGCAGCGCTCATCATCGGGCGGATGGTCCCGCTCTTCCGCGCCTATCAGAAGAAGCTCGACGGCGTGAACCGCGTCATGCGCGAGCAGCTCACGGGCGTGCGAGTCGTGCGGGCCTTCGTGCGCGAGGCGATCGAGGAGGAGCGCTTCCGCGCCGCCAATGCCGACATCATGGTCGTCGGACGCAAGGTCGGGTCGCTCTTCGTCCTGCTCTTCCCGCTCGTCATGCTCGTGCTCAACGTCACGATCGTCGCCGTGGTCTGGTTCGGCGGCATCCAGGTGAACGACGGCGAGACCCAGATCGGCACGCTCTTCGCCTTCATGCAGTACGTCGGCCAGATCCTCGGCGGCGTCATGATGGCGAGCTTCATGACGATCATGATCCCGCGCGCCGCCGTCTCCGCCGACCGCGTCGGCGAGGTCCTCGACAGCGAGACGGCCCTCCACCGCCCCGACAAGCCGGTGACGGAGTTCCCGCGTCGCGGGGCCGTGCGGTTCCACAACGTCGCCTTCACCTACCCGGGCGCGCAGTCGCCCGTGCTCGAGGGCATCAGCTTCCACGCCGAACCCGGAGAGACGGTCGCGGTCATCGGCTCGACGGGAGCCGGCAAGACGACGCTCGTCTCGCTCATCCCGCGCCTGTTCGACGCGACGGCGGGCGAGGTGCAGGTGCAGGGCGTCGACGTGCGCGCGGCCGACCTCGACCGGCTGTGGAGCGGCATCGGCCTCGTCCCGCAGCGTCCGTTCCTCTTCAACGGCACCGTCGCGAGCAACCTCCGGTTCGGCCGCGAGGACGCCACCGACGAGGAGCTCTGGAAGGCGCTCGAGATCGCGCAGGCGAAGGACTTCGTCGCCGAGATGTCCGGCGGTCTCGACGCGCGCATCGCGCAGGGCGGCACGAACGTCTCGGGCGGCCAGCGCCAGCGTCTCTCGATCGCGCGCGCCATCGTGCACGAGCCCGACATCCTCGTGTTCGACGACTCGTTCTCGGCGCTCGACCTCACGACCGACGCGCGCCTCCGGCAGGCGCTCTGGCGCGAGCTCCCCCACGTCACGAAGATCGTCGTCGCGCAGCGCGTCTCGACGATCACCGACGCCGACCGCATCGTCGTGCTCGACGACGGCCGGATGGTCGGCGCGGGCACGCACGACGAGCTGCTCGCCTCCAGCACCACCTACCGCGAGATCGTGCAGTCGCAGCTGGGAGTCGAGGCATGAGCGAGAAGCAGACGCAGGCCGAGCTCGACGAGCAGCGCGAGCTCGAGCTGGCAGAGCAGGCGCGGCAGTCCTCCGGCGACTGGGACTCGGTCGCGCCCGGCAAGGCGGCCGACTTCGGGAAGAGCTTCGGCCGGTTCATCGGGCTGCTGCGCCCGCACGCCTGGGTGTTCGGCCTCGTGTCGCTGCTGGGGGCGATCGGGGTCGTCCTCGCCGTCATCGCCCCCAAGGTGCTCGGCGAGGCGACGAACATCGTCTTCGAGGGGGTGCTGTCGCTGACCCTGGCGGGGCAGTTCCCGTCCGGCACGTCGCAGGACGAGGTCGTCGCGGCGCTGCAGGCCGCCGGACAGACCGACCTCGCGAACGTCGTGGGCGCGATGTCGCGGTTCGAGATCGGGGCGGGCGTCGACTTCGACGCGCTCCGCGTCGTCATCGCCTGGGCGCTCGCGATCTACGTCGCCTCATCTGTCCTGCAGTGGATCCAGGGCTACGTCATCAACGTCATCATGGTCCGCACCATGTTCCGCCTGCGCGAGCAGGTGGAGCAGAAGATCAACCGGCTGCCGCTGGCGTACTTCGACAAGGTGCAGCGCGGCGAGCTCATCTCGCGCGTGACGAACGACATCGACAACATGACGCAGACGCTGCAGCAGTCGCTGTCGGGGGCGCTCACCTCGCTCCTCACGGTGGTCGGCGTGCTCATCATGATGTTCTCGATCTCGTGGCAGCTCGCGCTCGTCGCCCTCGTAGCGCTGCCGCTCATCGCGTTCGTCATGCTCGGCATCGGCCCGCAGTCGCAGAAGGCGTTCCAGACGCAGTGGCGCAAGGTCGGCCGCCTCAACGCCCGCGTCGAGGAGTCGTTCTCCGGCCACGCGCTCGTGAAGGTCTTCGGTCGCGAGAAGGCCATGAGCGAGGCGTTCCAGGAGGAGAACGAGGAGCTCTACCAGGCGGCCTTCAAGGCGCAGTTCCTCTCCGGGATCATGATGCCGAGCATGCAGTTCATCGGCTCGCTGACCTACGTCGGCATCGCCGTGCTGGGCGGCGTCATGGTCGCGAGCGGACAGCTCCGCATCGGCGACGTGCAGGCGTTCGTGCAGTACTCGCAGCAGTTCACCCAGCCGCTGACGGAGCTCGGCGGCATGCTGCCGGTCGTCCAGTCGGGAACGGCATCGGCCGAGCGCGTCTTCGACCTGCTCGACCAGGACGAGCAGGAGCCCGACGACGACGACGCGCCCGCCGTGCCGGACGGCCGCGGCGTCATCGAGTTCCGGAACGTCGCGTTCTCGTACACTCCGGACAAGCCGCTCATCCGCGACCTGTCGTTCCGCGTCGAACCGGGGCAGACGGTCGCCATCGTGGGCCCCACGGGCGCCGGGAAGACGACCCTCGTCAACCTCGTGATGCGGTTCTACGAGCTCGACGGCGGCGCCATCCTGCTCGACGGGCAGGACATCGCCGACCTCACCCGCGCCGACGTCCGATCGCGCACCGGCATGGTGCTGCAGGATCCGTGGCTGTTCGCCGGCACGATCCGCGACAACATCCGGTACGGCCGGGAAGCGGCGACCGACGACGAGATCGTCGCGGCGGCCAAGGCCACCTATGTCGACCGCTTCGTGCACTCCCTCCCCGACGGCTACGACACCGTGCTCGACGAGGACGCCGCGAACGTCTCGGCGGGGGAGCGCCAGCTCATCACGATCGCGCGCGCGTTCGTTCGGCGGCCGAGCGTGCTCATCCTCGACGAGGCCACGAGCTCGGTCGACACCCGCACGGAGCTGCTGCTGCAGCACGCCATGGCTGCTCTCCGCGAGGGGCGCACGTCGTTCGTCATCGCGCACCGCCTGTCGACCATCCGCGACGCCGACCTCATCCTCGTGATGGAGCACGGCGACATCGTCGAGCAGGGCACGCACGACGAGCTCATCCGCCGCGAAGGCGCCTACTGGCGGCTCTACCGCTCGCAGTTCGAGCACGCCGTGGTCGACCTCGACGACGAGCAGCCGTCCGGCGAGCCGGTCGAGGAGGGCGCGTGAGCGATCTCGTCGTCGGCGCGGACGGGCTCGCCCGTCCGCGCTGGGCGGCGGGCGACGAGCTGCTGCGGGCGTACTACGACGCGGAGTGGGGGATGCCCGTCCGCGATGAGAGGGGCCTGTTCGAGCGGCTGAGCCTGGAGGCCTTCCAGTCGGGGCTCTCGTGGGCGATCATCCTGCGGAAGCGGCCGGGGTTCCGCGCCGCCTTCGCGGGGTTCGATCCCGACGTCGTCGCCGGGTTCGACGAGGCCGATGTCGAGCGGCTGCTGGCCGATGCCGCGATCGTGCGCAACCGGGCGAAGATCCTCGCCACGATCGGCAACGCGCGCGCCACGGTCGCCCTCCGCGAGGAGGGCGGTCTCGTCGACCTCGTCTGGGCGCACCGGCCGCTGCAGACGCCGGAGCCCCGCGCATTCGCCGACATCCCCACGACCTCCGAGCAGTCGGTCGCGCTGTCGACCGCGCTCAAGAAGCGCGGCTTCCGCTTCGTCGGGCCGACGACGATGTTCGCGCTCATGGAGGCCGTCGGAATCGTCGACACGCACCTCGTCGGCAGCCACCGCCGCGGCACGAGCGGCGTCTGGCCGGCGCCGCGCTAGCCTCACTGCATGACCGACTTCGGGGTGTTCTTCGGCCGCGCCGACCAGCTGCTCGACCCCGGGTTCCGGGGCGAGCCCGACATCCGCTCCGTCGAGCCCGCCTCCGCCACCGTCCCCGTCTTCGACCTCGGGCTGCTGCGCGGCGACGGGGTCTTCGAGGCGACGACGATCGTCGACGACGTGCCGCTCGCCTGGCACCTGCACGTGCGGCGGCTCGCGCAGTCCGCCGCCGCCCTCGACCTGCCCGCGCCGAACCTGCCGGCCGTGGAGGCGTTCGTGCACGCGGCCATCCGCCTCATGGGGCCGACGGCCCACGCGCACCTGAAGCTCGTCATCACGCGCGGCGCCGACGCGACCCTGTCGGCCGTGTCGGTGCCCACCGAGCCGACGGTCTTCGCGATCGTCGACCCCGCGTTCGGCCGCAAGTCGCCGGAGATCGCGATCGCGACGCTCGAGCGCGAGCTGCTGCGCGACTCCGCGCAGCGCGCCCCGTGGCTGCTCCTCGGTGCGAAGACGCTCTCGTACGCGGCGAACATGGCCGCGCGGCGCGAGTTCGAGCGCAGGGGCGCGCAGAACGCGGTGTTCGTCACCCGCGACGGCTACGTGCTCGAGGGCCCGCAGGCGTCCGTGGCCCTCCGCGAGGGCGACCGCGTCGTCACGCCGCATCCCCGCATCGGCATCCTGCACGGCACGACGCAGATCGAGCTGTTCGCCTGGGCGGCCCTCTCCGGGCTCGAGATCGGCTACGAGGACATCGCCGTCGAGAGACTGCTGTCGGCCGACCGGGTGTGGATGATGGGCGCCTCGTTCGTGCAGTCCGTGACGGCCGTCGACGGCCGCCCGATCGCCCACGACCTCGCGGACGCCGACGTCGTGAACGCCTTCATGCAGACCGAGCGCGCGGCGATCGACGCCTGGACGCGCGCGCACGTCCCCGGCTGATCAGCCCCCGAAGCGGGCGGCGTCCGCGCCCAGCGCGAGGAGCGCCTCGCGGACGGCGTCATTCTCGGCGCGCACGTCCGCACCGCCCGGTCGCTCGGTCAGCGCGCGCAGAGCGTCGTCGAGCTCGCCCTCGCTCGCCGCGACGCGCGTGCGGGCGCCGCCGTGCGCGCCGTCGATCGCCCGCACGTGCGGGTCGGCGTCGGGGTGCGAGTAGAACACGACCGTGTCGAACCACAGCGAACGGCCCGTCTCCTGCGCGACGAACGCCGACAGGCGCCTGGCCTGCTCGCGGGCCTGCTGGCTGGGAGACGCGGCCCCGAGCTTCGTGCGCACCGTGACGAGCTGCGGCGTGGCGGGGTCGCGCACGAGCTGCACGGCGAAGCTGCGTGTCTGTCCGCGCTCGTCGACGAGCGCCTCCTCGTCGACGAGGTGCCCCAGCGCGGGGTGCACCGTGGAGGGCAGCACGCCGTCGAACACCACGCCCTGCCAGCGCTTGTGCTCGATGACGACGCGCCCCGCGTCGGTCAGCAGCACGTGGTCGACCTGCGCGACGAACCGCCGCGTGTCCTGCGCGTCGGCGGGCTCGAAGACGATGTTCGTGAGCAGCTCGCCCTCCAGGCCGAGCCGCGCGCACGCCTGCAGGATGAGGCGGCGCGAGATCGCCTCATAGCGCAGGCCCTTCGCGATCTCCTCGCGGCTCGCGCGTGCGGAGGCGCGCGCATCCGCCATGGCGCCCTGCATGCGCGCGATCTCGCGGTCGCGCTCCTCGGAGATCTCGGCGACCTGCACGCGGTGCGCGTCGGCGAGCGAGGACACCTCCTCCTCGTGGCTGCGGTCGCGCTCGGCCACGCGCGTCGCGCTCGCGACCTCGAGCTCCGCGATCCGACGGCGCGCGCCGGAGCGCCCTCTGGCCATCCCGACGATCAGCACGACGACGAGCACGAGCAGGACGGCGCATGCCGCCGCCGCGATCCAGAGCCACTGCTGCGTATCCACCCGTCCACCCCACCACATCGCACGGCCATCCGCCGCACGCCGACGCGGTGTGCCGCGCGAGGGCCCGCTCAGGTGCCGCGCAGGGCGCCGAAGGCCTCCGCGAGCACGCGCCGTGCCGCGCGCACCCCCGGCAGCCCCGCCGCCGATGCGCGCGCCGAGGTGAAGATCTCTCGATGCGGCGCGCCGGGCAGGTCGACGAGGCGGGGCGCCGCCTCGTCTGCGGCGACGGCGAGCCCCGGGACCAGCCCGACCGCATGCCCGGCGGCGATGAGCCGCAGGTGCGCGGAGAGGTCGGTGGCCTCGTGGCGGATGTCCGGCTCGAACCCGGCCGCGCGGCACTGCTGCACGGCCCAGTCGCGAGCCGCCGTGCCGACGGGCTCCATGACCCACGGGGCGTCGCGCACGTCGGCGAGCGACGAGGCGGGGGAGCCGGGGGCGACGGCGAGGCGGATGGGGTCGCGGCCGAGCAGCTCCCGGTCCAGAGCGGGCGGGCGCGGGCGCGTGCGACCGGGGTACTGCTCCGCCATCACGAGGTCGAGGCCGCCCGCCTCGACCTCCGCCAGGCCCTGCTCCGGCGGGATGACGGCGACCTCGACACGCAGGGCCGGCAGCTCGGCGGCGAGTGCCGACAGCATCGTGGGGACGATCGTGCGCGTCGCCGACTGCAGCGCCGCGATGCGCAGCGGCGTGAGCTCCGCGCCGAGCTGTGCGAGGGACCCCTCCACCCGCTCCTGCGCCGCGAGCTGCGCGGCCGCGTGCCGCGCGACCGTCTCGCCCGCGGCGGTCAGCCGGACGCCCCTGCCGTCGGGCTCGAGGAGGGGCACGCCGACCTCGCGTTCGAGCTGCTGCAGCCGGTGCGAGACGGTCGACGGGCTGTACGACAGCGCGGATGCGACGGCGGCGATCGTGCCGCGCAGCCGCAGCTCGTGCAGGAGCTGCAGGCTGCGGCCGCTCCAGGGGATCATTCATCGATGATATCGCCGAGTCAGCGGCGGGAATCATCGCTTTTCTCGCGCGGATCGACGCCCCACACTGAACGCATGCCCACCCCCTCCCCGTCCCCCGCGCGCGACGACGTCGCACCCATCGACCCGGCCCTCGTCGACGCCGCCGTCGCGCAGGTGCGCGCCTGGCTCGCCGCCGCCCGCTCCGAGAAGGTCGACGCGAGCGCGCGGAGCCTCGCCGGCGTGCTGCGCGACCCCGACGGTCTCGCGTTCACGGTCGGGTTCGTTGACGGCGTGGTCCGGCCGGAGGACACCCGCGTCGCTGCGCGCGCCCTCACCGGCCTCATGCCGATCGTGCCGAGGTTCCTGCCCGCTCCGCTGCGCGCGCTCATCCGCCTCGGAGGGCTCGCCGCGCCCGTGCTCCCCGGCGTCGTCGTGCCGGCGAGCCGCGCCGTGCTGCGGCGGATGGTCCGCCACCTCGTCGTCGACGCGCGCGACGAGAGGCTCGGCGCGACGCTCGCGGCCATCCGCCGCCAGGGTGTGCGCCTCAACGTCAACCTGCTCGGCGAGGCCGTGCTCGGCAGCGCGGAGGCGGCGAAGCGCCTGGCCGGGACGCGCCGCCTCATCGAGCGTGACGACGTCGACTACGTCTCCATCAAGGTGTCGTCGACCGTGGCCCCGCACAGCCCGTGGGCGTTCGACGAGGCCGTCGAGCACGCCGTCGCCGCGCTCGCGCCGCTGTACGCGCTCGCGCAGGAGAGGGGCACCTTCCTCAACCTCGACATGGAGGAGTACAAGGACCTCGACCTCACGCTCGCGGTGTTCACCCGGATCCTGGAACGGCCGAGGTTCCGCGGCCTCGAGGCGGGCATCGTGCTGCAGGCCTACCTGCCGGACGCCCTCGGCGCCATGATGCGCCTGCAGGAGTGGGCGGCGCGGCGGGTCGCGGAAGGCGGCGCCCCCGTCAAGGTGCGCGTCGTGAAGGGCGCGAACCTCCCCATGGAGCAGGTGGACGCCGAGACCCACGGATGGCCCCTCGCGACGTGGTCGTCGAAGCAGGAGTCGGATGCGTCGTACAAGGCCGTGCTCGACTACGCCCTGCACGCCGACCGCATCGGCAACGTGCGGCTCGGGGTCGCCGGCCACAACCTCTTCGACGTCGCGCTCGCGTGGCTGCTCGCACAGCGCCGCGGCGTGGCGGGTGGGCCTGGCGTCGAGTTCGAGATGCTGCTCGGGATGGCCACGGCGCAGGCCGAGGTCGTCCGCCGCGACGTGGGCGGACTGCTGCTCTACACGCCCGTCGTCCATCCGGCCGAGTTCGACGTCGCGATCGCGTACCTCGTCCGCCGGCTCGAGGAGGGCGCGAGCTCCGAGAACTTCATGTCGGCGGTCTTCGATCTGGACGGCAGCGCCGAGCTGTTCGCGCGGGAGGAGGCGCGCTTCCGCGCCTCGGCCGCGGCGATGCCGGCGGAGGTACCCGCCCCGCGCCGCGTGCAGGACCGCCGCGCGCCGCAGCCGGCCGCACCCGGCCGCGGCTTCCGCAACGCCCCCGACAGCGACCCGAGCATCTCCGGCAACCGGGAATGGGCCGCGGCCATCCGGAACCGCATGGAGCGCTCGACGCTCGGGCTCGACGCGCTCGCCCGGCACGCCGTCGGCTCCGTCGCGCAGGTCGACGCGCTCGTCGCCGAGACGACCTCCGCCGGCGAGGGATGGCGCGCGCTCGGCGCCGAGGCGCGCGCGGCCATCCTGCACCGTGCGGGCGAGGTGCTC
This sequence comes from Microbacterium gilvum, assembly GCF_039543865.1. Lineage (NCBI taxonomy): Bacteria > Bacillati > Actinomycetota > Actinomycetes > Micrococcales > Microbacteriaceae > Microbacterium > Microbacterium gilvum. The sequence continues at coordinate 180,112 of NZ_BAABKO010000006.1, forward strand.
GAGGCGCGCCGAGCCGACCTGCTCGAGGTGATGGGAGCCGAGTGCGGCAAGGTGATCGAGCAGGGCGACCCCGAGGTGTCGGAGGCGATCGACTTCGCGCACTACTACGCCGAGAGCGCCCTCGCGCTCCGCGACGTCGACGGCGCCGTGTTCGCCCCCGTGCGCCTGACGGTCGTGACCCCGCCGTGGAACTTCCCCGTCGCCATCCCCGCCGGCTCGTCGCTCGCCGCGCTCGCGGCCGGCTCTCCCGTCGTCCTGAAGCCCGCCCCGCAGGCTCAGCGCTGCGGGGCGGTGCTCGCCGAGGCGCTCTGGGAGGCCGGTGTGCCGCGCGACGTGCTGCGGCTCGCGATCGCCGAGGAGGGCGAGGTCGGTCGCCGACTCGTCGCCCACCCCGCCGTCGAGCGGGTCGTCCTCACGGGTGCCTACGAGACGGCGGAGCTCTTCCGCTCGTTCCGTGCCGACCTGCCGCTGCTCGCCGAGACGAGCGGCAAGAACGCGATCATCGTCACGCCGTCGGCCGACCTCGATCTGGCGGCGAAGGACGTCGCGTCCTCGGCCTTCGGGCACGCGGGGCAGAAGTGCTCCGCCGCCTCGCTCGTCGTGCTCGTGGGGTCCGCGGCGCGCAGCGAGCGCTTCCGCCGCCAACTGGTCGACGCCGTCGACGGCTACGAGGTGGGCATGCCGTGGGATGCGGCCTCGCGCATCGGGCCGCTCATCGCTCCGGCCGAGGGCGGGCTGGAGCGCGCGCTCACGCGCCTCGAGCCCGGCCAGCGCTGGGTGCGCGAGCCGCGCATGCTCGACCGCGACGGCGCGCTGTGGAGCCCCGGCATCCGCGACGGCGTGCAGCCGGGCAGCGAGTTCCACCTCACGGAGTACTTCGGCCCTGTGCTCGGCATCATGGCGGCCGCGACGCTCGACGAGGCGATCGACATCGTCCGCGCCGTCGACTACGGGCTCACGTCCGGGCTCCACGCGCTCGACGAAGACGAGATCGCGCGGTGGCTCGAGCGCATCGACGTGGGCAACGCCTACGTGAACCGCGGCACGACGGGCGCCATCGTGCAGCGGCAGCCGTTCGGCGGCTGGAAGAGGTCGGCGGTCGGCGCCGGCACGAAGGCGGGCGGTCCGAGCTACCTCTACGGGTTCGGCACCTGGGCGGATGCTCCTGTGTCCGAAGCGGCGGCCTCCGACGCGGCGTCCGCCCGCGCCGTCGCGGTCGTCGGCGGCGACGCGTGGCTCGCCCGGGCGCTCGCGACCGACATCCGGGCGATGGGCGAGGAGTTCGGCATCGCGCGCGACGTGCAGGGCCTCCGCCTGGAGCAGAACGTGCTGCGGTACGCGCCGTGCCCCGTGACGGTGCGGTTCGACGGCCGGCCTGAGGCAGAGCTCGTGCGCGTCGTCGCCGCGGGCCTCCGCGCGGGCGCTCCGGTCGTCGTCAGCGCGGCGGCGACCCTGTCGGGGTCCGTCGGCGGATGGCTGCGCGACGCAGGTGTTCCCGTGCACGTCGACGACGCCGACGCATGGACCGCCCGGTGCGCGGCGCTTGCCGCGACGGGAGGGCGCATCCGGCTGGTGGGCGGCTCGGTCGGCGAGGTCGTCGCGGCCACCGGCGGATCGCCCGCCGTCGCCGTGTACGACGGCCCCGTGACGTCGGCCGGCCGCGTCGAGCTGCTGCCGTTCGTGCGGGAGCAGGCGGTGTCGATCACGGCCCACCGGTTCGGGAACGAGCGCCGCTATCCCGTCCCGGGTCTCGCCGGCGCCTGACCTCAGTCGAGGCCGAGCAGCGCGAGGGGGTGGGTGAGGCGCCAGAGGAACGACGGCGCGGGGACGGCCTCCGACAGCTGCAGCGGGACGCTCGCGGAGTCCATGCCGCCCGTCACGAGCAGCGTCCCGACCTCGTCGCCCGCGTCGTCTCCGATCGCGACCTCGTAGTCGGCCTCGGTCGCGGGGGCCACGCCCTGCCAGGAGATGACGTCGGCGTCGGAGGACGTCACGACCGTGCTCTGCGCGCCCCATTCCGTCGTGATGCGCGCGACGGCAGCGCCCGCCTCGACGGCGGTCACCTGCTGCATGCCCTCCTCGAGCTGGTCGAGCAGGGTGCGGCTGACGATCTCGCGGCTGTCCTCGTCGGGCTGGCCGAGCACGGCCGAGTACAGCGTGACGGTGGTCTGCCCGATCGTGACGTCCTTCGCGGCGAGCAGATTGAAGTACTCCGTGCCCGTCGACCACAGCGAGCCGGTCTTGAGCCCGATGATGCCCTCGTCGCCGATGAGCGGGTTCGAGTTCTCGACGAGCCCCGCCCCCGGCAGCGTCACGGAGTCCTGCGCCATGATCTCGGCGAGCACGGGGTCCTGCTCCGCCCTCTCGGCGAGGGCGATGAGCGCGCGGGCCGACGCGAGGTTGCCCGGGTCGATGCCGCTCGGGTCGGTCACGGTGATGCCGTCGAGGCCGTTGTCGGCCAGCCAGGTGGTCGCGTCGGCGAGCCACGCCTCCTGCGTTCCCCAGATCTCCTCGACGAGGCGGTCGACGTAGTTGTTCGCGGAGCCGAGCATGACGCCCTGCAGCATCTGGTAGAGCGTGAGCGTGCCGTCGACGGGGACGTCGACGGCCGACTCGTCGGCGTACAGATACGCCCAGTACTCGTCGCTGTCGGCCTGCGTGAACGCGAAGGTCGCGCCGTCGTCGCCGACCGCGAGCCCCTGGTCCTCGATGATCATGAGCGCCGTGACGACCTTCGTGATGCTCGCCATCGGCAGCGACTCGTCGTCCGACGAGATGGCGCCGCCCGGCCCGCCCTGCGCCGCGAGAGCCGACGTGCCGTCCTCGGGCCACGCGACGGGGAACTCCTCGCCGATCGGCGTCTCGACCGCGAGGGCCGACACGCTCGGCTCGACGCTCGACAGCGGCCACAGCGCGCACGCGGCGACGTAGCCGACGGCGAGCACGCCGAGGGCGGCGACGGGGCCGATCCATCCGCGCCGCCGCGGCGGAAGGGGCAGGATGGCGGCCCCACGCGGCCGTGCCGCGGCGGGCGGGCCTGCGGGCGGTGCGTCCGCGACGGCATCCGCATCGACCCACGAGAGCGCGGCGGTCGACGGGAGGAGCGGCGTCGGTCCGGTCGGTGCGGGTGCGGGTGCGGGCTCTTCGGCGGCTGCGACCTGCGCCGCCTCATCCGGCGCTGTCACGTCCGGCGCTGTCTGCTCCGGCACCGCCTCGTCTGGCGCGGCGTCGGCGGCCGTGTCCGCGGCGACCGGCGCATCCGCTGCGGGCGTCCCGTCGGCGACCGCGCGATGCTCCCGGCGCGACCGACGCGAGGTCGCGCCGGCCTCGGGTGCCGGGATGTCGTCGATTGCCACCCGCCTACGGTACCCCGTCGCACCTCGGAGCCAGCGGCGCGGGGCCCCGCGGAGGAGTAGAATCAGCCGCACATCACACGGGAGTCCGCCGAGCCGGGCTGAGAGGACGCGAGCCGCGCGTCGACCGTCGAACCTGATCCGGGTCATGCCGGCGCAGGAAGGAGAACAGAATGTCCACGTCCGTGTCCGGAACCAGGACCCCCCGCCGCTACACGTGGCGCGTGGTCGACATCGTCGTCGCGAGCGTCATCGGCGTCGCGGCGGGCGTCGTCTTCTGGCTGTGGGGCCAGGCCTGGCCCGCCCTCGACAGCCTCCTCTCGTTCACGCCCGGCCTGTCGGGGCTGCTCGCGGGCGGATGGCTGTTCGCCGGCGTGCTGGGCGGCCTCGTCGTCCGCAAGCCGGGGGCGGCCCTCTACACCGAGATCGTCGCGGCCGTCGTGTCGATGCTCATCGGCACGCAGTGGGGCTTCACGACCTTCATCTGGGGCGTCGTGCAGGGCCTCGGCGCCGAACTGGGCTTCGCGCTGCTCGCCTACGCCAACTGGCGCCTCCTCGGTGCGCTGCTGTCCGGTGCGCTCGCGGGCGTCGCGGTGGCGGTGCTCGACACGAACTTCTCGAGCGTCGCGGCGCTCGCCGTGGAGGTGCGCCTCGTCTACGCGGCGTCCGCCGTCGTCTCGGGCATCGTGCTCGCGGGGCTGGTGTCGCTCGTCATCACGCGCGCGCTCGCCGCGACGGGGGCCCTCGACCGCTTCGCGTCCGGCCGCGAGCTGCGTGCGCGTCGAGCGGGAGGCGCCAGCGCCGCGTGACCGCGCGGATCGAGGCCCGCGGCTGGGGATGGCGGCACGCCGGCCGCAGCGGGTGGGCGGTGTCGGACGTCGACATCGTCGTCGAGCCGGGGGAGCGGGTGCTGCTGCTCGGCGCCAGCGGCTCCGGCAAGTCGACGCTGCTGCGCGGCCTCGCGGGGGTGCTGGGCGACGAGGAGGACGGCGACGCCGCGGGCGAGCTGCTCGTCGACGGCCGCCCCGCGGCGCAGGCGCGCGGCGCCGCGGGTCTCGTCCTCCAGGACCCGGACGCCCAGGTCGTGCTCGCGCGCGTGGGCGACGACGTCGCGTTCGCGTGCGAGAACCTCGGCGTGCCGCGCGACGAGATCTGGCGCCGCGTCCCGCAGGCGCTCGACGCCGTCGGCCTCCGCCTCCCGCTCGACCATCCGACCACCGCTCTCTCGGGCGGACAGAAGCAGCGCCTCGCCCTCGCCGGCCTCCTCGCCATGCGGCCGGGCCTGCTGCTCCTCGACGAGCCGACCGCGAACCTCGATCCCGAGGGCGCGGTCGATGTGCGGGACGCCGTCGTGGCGGCCGCGGAGGCGACCGGCTCGACGCTCGTCGTCGTGGAGCACCGCGTCGCGCTGTGGGCCGAGCATGTCGACCGCGTCGTCGTGCTCGGCGCGGGCGGCGGCGTGATCGCCGATGGCGCGCCCGGTGCCGTCTTCGACGCCCACGGCTCCGTGCTCACGGCGGCCGGCGTCTGGGTGCCGGGCGTCGTCCCGGAGATCCCGCGGACGCCGCCGCGACGCTCCGGCGTCGAGCTGCTGCGGGCCGAGCGGCTCGCCGTCGGGCGCCGGCCGCTCGGAGCGCGGCAGGCGCGGACCGTGGCCGACGGCATCGACCTCGCCGTGGCCTCGGGGACGGCGACGGCCGTGCTCGGCCCCAACGGCGCGGGCAAGTCGACGCTGGCCGCGACGCTCGCCGGCCTGCTCGCGCCCGCCGGCGGCGCTCTGACCGCCTCCGCCGAGCTCGCGGCGGGCGCACGGGGGGAGCCGGTGCGGTGGACGTCGCGCCAGCTGCTCACCCGCATAGGCATGCTGTTCCAGTCCCCGGAGCACCAGCTGCTCGCCTCGTCCGTGCGCGACGAGCTCGAGGTCGGCCCGCGGGCCCTGCGGTCCGACCCTGCGACGACCGCGCGGACGGTCGACGACCTCCTCGCCCGGCTGCGACTCACCGCGCTCGCCGACGAGAACCCGTTCACCCTCTCGGGCGGCGAGAAGCGGCGGCTCACCGTCGCCGCGTCGCTCGTGACGCGTCCGCGCCTCCTCGTGCTCGACGAGCCCACCTACGGGCAGGACGCGCGCACATGGCGCGAGCTCGCCATCCTGCTCGACGACGTGCGCGCCGACGGGACCGCGCTCGTCGTGGTGACGCACGACCGCCCGCTCGTCGACGCCCTCGCCGACGACGTCGTCGTGCTCGGCCCCGCCGTCGCGGGGGCCGCCGCATGAGCGTCGTCACGATCGACGCGCGGCGGTCTCCGCTCGGGAGCGTGAACGCCGTCGCGAAGCTCGCCGCCGCCCTCGTGATCGGCGTGGTGCTGCTGCTGTCGATCGACCCCGTCTCGGCGGGCGTCTCGCTGCTCCTCACGCTGCTCGTGCTGCCGTTCGCGCGGCTCTCGGCCCGCGATCTGTGGGCGCGGCTGTGGCCCATCGGCGCGTCGGCGCTCATCGCGTGCCTCGCGACGACCCTGTACGGCCGCCAGAGCGGCACGACGTATCTCGAATGGGGACTGCTCCGTGTGAGCGACGGCTCCCTCTCGCTCGCCATCGCCATCCTGCTGCGCGTGCTCGCGATCGCGGTGCCGTCGGTCGTCCTCTTCGCCACGACCGACCCGACAGACCTCGCCGACGCGCTCGCCCAGATCCTGCGCCTCCCCGCACGATTCGTGCTGGGCGCGCTCGCGGGGCTGCGGCTCGTCGGCCTGCTCGTCGACGACTGGCGGGAGCTCGGGATGGCGCGCCGCGCGCGAGGCGTCGCCGACTCGGGGCGGCTCCGGCGCCTCGCGGGGCAGACCTTCGCCCTCTTCGTGCTGGCCATCCGCCGCGGCACGAAGCTCGCGACCGCCATGGAGGCCCGCGGGTTCGGCGCGCCCGTGCGCCGCACCTGGGCGCGCCCCTCGCGGCTCCGTCCACGCGACGGGGTCGTCGTCGTGCTCGCCACGGCGATCGCCGGCGCCGCGATGACGGCGGCCGTCGCGGCGGGCACCTGGACCTTCGTGCTCGCGCTCTGACAGCCGGTTCTCGCCGCCAGTTCACTGACCCGTTCACCTGCCGGACACGGATCGGAAACGGCCCGTGCAAACGACATCCGTAGCGTCTCCCCGCATCCGCGCGTGTCACCCTGCCCGCGCGATCGTCACCCCACCAGGAGACCGATACCGTCATGTCATCACGCAAGCGCACCACGAGCGTGGTCGCCGTCCTCGTCGGGACGGCGGTGACGGGAGCGCTCTTGGCGCCCGTCGCCGCCGCCGCCGCCGAGCCCGCCGACGTGCTCATCAACGAGGCCTATCTCAAGGGCGGCAGCGCGAACGCGCCCTACACGCACAAGTTCATCGAGCTCTACAACGCCGGAGGAACGGCGCAGAGCCTCGACGGATGGTCGCTGCAGTACCGCAGCGCGTCCGGCACGGGAGCCCCCAACGGCACCCTCGCCCTGTCGGGGTCGATCGCCGCGGGCGACCACTACCTCGTCGCCCTCGGAAGCAACGGCTCCAACGGCGCCGCGCTGCCCGAGGCCGACCTCTCCAGCACGAGCATCAACCCCTCCGGCACGACGGGGACGATCTTCCTCGCCGACACGTCGAGCCCGGTGACGCTCGCGACCGGCTCGATCGTCGGCGTCGAGCACGTCGTCGACCTGCTCGGCTACGGCGCGTCGAACACCTTCGAGGGCACGGCAGCGGCCGTCGACGGAGCGAACTCCGTGCCGAACTCCCTCGTGCGCACGGACTTCGTCGACACCGACGTCAACTCCGCCGACTTCGCCAACGCGACCACGGTCACGCCCGAGTCGTCGACGGCCTCCCCCGAGCCGGAGCCCACGGGCACGGCGACGCCCACACCCACGCCCACGCCCACGGCGGCCCCGGAGGCCGTCGAGATCTCGGCCATCCAGGGCACGGGCGAGGCGAGCCCGCTCGCGGGCCAGACGGTGACGACGCACGGTGTCGTGACGGCGGCGTACCCCACGGGCGGGTTCAACGGCTTCTACATCCAGACGCCCGGCACGGGCGGCGCCGTCGACCTCGCCGCGCACACGGCGTCGGACGCCGTCTTCGTGTACGGCAGCCAGGCCACGGCGAAGGTCGCGATCGGCGACTACGTCGAGGTCACCGGCCCCGTGTCCGAGTACAACGGCCTCACCGAGATCAGCCCGACCGCGGCGAACGTCACGGTGATCGAGCCGGCCGCGACGACGACGCAGACCGTCGCGCCCGCCGAGCTCGCCTGGCCGGAGGACGAGGCCGGTCGCGAGTCGATCGAGGGCATGCTGTTCGCCCCGCAGGGCGATTTCACCGTCAGCGACACGTACGACACGAACTACTACGCCTCCATCGGCCTCGCCGCGGGCACCACGCCTCTCATGACGCCGACCGAGGTGGCGAACCCCGACGACGTCGACGCCTACGCGGCCGTCGTCGCCGACAACGCCGCGCGGGCGCTCACGCTCGACGACGGCGCGTCGATCAACTTCAACTCCTCCGCGAACAAGGGCATCCCCCTGCCCTACCTCTCGCTCGAGGAGCCGGTCCGCGTCGGCGCGCCCGTGACGTTCACGCAGCCCGTCGTCGTCGACTACCGCAACAGCCTGTGGAACCTGCAGCCGACGCAGCAGCTCACGGTCGACAACGCCGCAGCCGTCCAGCCGGCGACGTTCGAGAACACCCGCACGGACGGCCCGGCCGATGTGGGCGGCGACATCCAGATCGCGAGCTTCAACGTCCTCAACTACTTCACGACGACGGGCGAGGACGCGGAGGCACTGGGCGCGAGCTGCACCTACTACGCCGACCGCGCCGGCGACCCCGTCACGGTGAACACGTGCTCCACGGTGTCCGTGCGCGGCGCCGCCGAGGAGGAGGACCTCCTCCGCCAGCAGGCGAAGATCGTCGCGGCCGTCAACGGCCTCGGGGCCGAGGTCGTCTCGCTCGAGGAGATCGAGAACTCCACGATCGCGGGCGAGGAACGGGACGCCGCCGTGGCGGCTCTCGTGGAGGCGCTCAACGCCGACCTCGGCACGGACGAGTGGGCGTACGCCCCGTCGCCCGAGACCGTGCCGGCCGGCGAGGACGTCATCCGCACCGCCTTCATCTACAAGAAGGACGCCGTCGAGCTCGTCGGCGACTCGGTGATCGACGACGACGCGGCGTTCTCGAACGCGCGCTACCCGCTCGCGCAGGCCTTCCAGCCCGTCGGCGGCGACGAGGACGACACGTTCCTCGCGATCGTGAACCACTTCAAGTCGAAGGGCTCGGGATCGGGTGCCGACGCCGACCAGGGCGACGGTCAGGGCGCGTCGAACGCCTCGCGCGTCGCGCAGGCCGAGGCGCTCGTCGACTTCGCCGACGGGCTCCAGGCCCAGGTCGGCACCGACGACGTCTTCCTCATCGGCGACTTCAACGCCTACACGCAGGAGGACCCCATGCAGGTCCTCTACGAGGCGGGCTACGTCGACCAGGGCGAGAAGACCGGCAAGGAGACCTACTCCTTCGACGGCCAGATCGGCTCGCTCGACCACATCCTCGCCTCGGCCTCCGCCGAGGAGCTGGTCTCGGGCGCCGACATCTGGAACATCAACTCCGGGGAGTCGATCGCGCTCGAGTACAGCCGGTACAACTACAACGCGACCTCGTTCTACGACGAGTCGCCGTACCGCTCCAGCGACCACGACCCCATCGTCGTGGGCGTCGACTTCGCTGACGCGGAGACCTCGACGATCAACCTGCTGAACATCAACGACTTCCACGGCCGGATCGACGGCAACACGGTCGCGTTCGCGGGCACGATCGAGCAGCTGCGGGCCGAGTACGGCGACGACAGCACGCTCTTCCTGTCGGCGGGCGACAACATCGGCGCCTCGCTCTTCGCGTCGTCGGTGGCCGACGACCAGCCGACGCTCGACGTCCTCGACGCGCTCGAGCTGGCGGTGTCGGCGGTCGGCAACCACGAGTTCGACAAGGGGCTCTCCGACCTCACGGGCCGCGTGAGCGACGCGGCGGACTTCCCGTACCTCGGTGCGAACGTGTACGCCGTCGGCACGGACGAGCCGGCGCTGCAGGAGTACGCGACGTTCGAGGTCGACGGCCTGACGGTCGGCGTCATCGGCGTCGTCACGGAGGAGACGGCGACGCTCGTCTCACCCGGCGGCATCGCCGACGTCGAGTTCGGGGACCCCGTCGCCGCCGTGAACCGCGTCGCCGCGCAGCTGACCGACGGCGACGCCGCGAACGGCGAGGCCGACATCATCGTGGCGGAGTACCACGAGGGTTCGGTCGACGGCGTCGTGGAGGGCGCCACGCTCGAGGAGGAGGTCGCCGCGGGCGGTGCGTTCGCCTCGATCGTCGAGGACACCTCGGCCGAGGTCGACGTGATCTTCACGGGCCACACCCACAAGGAGTACGCGTGGGACGCGCCCGTTCCGGGGTCGACGACGGGCGAGACCCGTCCCGTCATCCAGACCGGCAACTACGGCGAGAACATCGGGCAGGTCGTCCTCGAGGTCGACGGCGCGACGGGCGACGTGGTGTCTTACGAGGCGGCGAACGTCGACCGCACGACGACGGCGGCCGACACGCTCATCGCGACCTACCCGCGCGTCGCAGAGGTCGACGGCATCGTCGACGCGGCGCTCGCCGTCGCCGCCGAGATCGGCGAGCAGCCGGTCGGCGAGGTGACCGCCGACATCACGACGGCGTTCGGCGGCGGCTCCTACGTCGACGGCGTCTGGACCGGCGGCGCGCGCGACAACCGCGCGGCGCAGTCGACCCTCGGCAACCTCGTCGCCGACTCGCTCGTGTCGAGCCTGTCGTCGGATGATCGCGGCGGCGCCGAGATCGGCGTCGTGAACCCGGGCGGCCTCCGCAACGAGCTGTACGCGGGCGCCGACGGCGTCATCACGTACGCCGAGGCGAACGCCGTGCTGCCGTTCGTGAACAACCTCTGGACGACGACGCTCACGGGCGCCGAGTTCGAGGAGGCGCTCGAGCAGCAGTGGCAGCCGGACGGGTCGAGCCGCCCCTACCTGCAGCTGGGGCTGTCGTCGAACGTGACGTACACGTCCGACGCGTCGCAGCCGCGCGGCGAGCGCATCACCGGCGTCTGGATCGACGGCGAGCCGATCGATCCCGCGGCCGAGTACCGCATCGGGTCGTTCAGCTTCCTCCTGCAGGGCGGCGACAACTTCACCGCTCTCGCGGGCGGCGACGGCACCCGCGATTCGGGTCTCGTCGACCGCGACGCCTGGATCGACTACATCGAGGCGAACTCCCCGCTGAGCCCCGACTTCGCGAGCACGACGGCGCAGGTCACGGGCATCCCCGCCGGGCAGGTCTCGGCGGGCGACACGGTCGAGCTGCAGGTCTCCGGCTTCGACCTCACGTCGCTCGGCAGCCCCGCGAACACGGTGCTCGAGCCCGCCATCGAGGGCAGTGCGGCCGAGTTCGCCGACGTCGCCGTGACGGACGGCGCGGCGACCGTCTCGGTCGTCGTCCCCGAGGACGCGCCGGAGGACGCGACGCTCGTGCTCACCGCGCCCGACAGCGGCACGGAGATCCGCGTCGCCCTCGAGGTCGCCCCGACCGGCGGCACCGACGTCGAAGCGGCTGCGGACGCCTCCGCTTCGACCGACGCGGACGGTTCGGGCGCGGATGCGGATGCTTCGGCGGACGCGGACGGTTCGGGCGCGGATGCGGACGCTTCGGCGGACGCGGATGGCTCGGGTGCTTCGGCGGATGCTTCGGCGGCTGCGGATGGCTCCGGTGCGGATGCGGATGGCTCGGGTGCTTCGGCGGCTGCGGATGGCTCCGGTGCGGATGCGGATGGCTCGGGTGCTTCGGCGGCTGCGGATGGCTCCGGTGCGGACGCGGATGGCTCGGGTGCTTCGGCGGCTGCGGATGGCTCCGGTGCGGATGCGGATGCTTCGGGTGCTTCGGCGGCTGCGGATGGTTCCGAGGCTGACGCGGATGGCTCGGGTGCTTCGGCGGCTGCGGATGGCTCCGGTGCGGACGCGGGTGCGTCGGCGGACGCGGGTGCGTCGGCGGCTGCGGATGGTTCCGAGGCGGACGCGGATGGCTCGGGTTCCGAGGCGGATGCGTCGGCTGACGCGGATGGCTCGGGTGCGGACGCCGACGGTGCCGCAGACGGCAACTCCGCCAACGCGGGTGCGAACGGGAACGCGGCGAGCGCGGGTGCGAACGGGAACGCGGCGAGCGCGGGTGCGAACGGGAACGCGGCGAACGCGGGCGCGAACGGGAACTCCGCCAACGGCGGGGCGAACGGCAATGGCGACGGCAAGCCGTCTTCGGCGCCGACGCCGGCGTCCGACGACGAGATCGACGCGGCCACGGGCATCCTGTCGATCGTCTCGGGCGACATCGTGCCGGGCGGAGACATCGTCGTCCGCGTGGGCGAGCAGTACGCCGGCCAGTGGGCGGCGGTGTGGATGCACTCGACGCCGCAGCTGCTCGGCGGCGACTGGCTCGCGGTCGACTCCTCGGGCGACGTCGCGGTGACGCTGCCCTCCGACGCATCGGGCACGCACCGTCTCGTCGCGCAGGACGAGTCGGGTGCCGTCATCGGCGTGCTCGAGATCACGTTCGCAGCGGATGACAGCGGGCTCGTCCCGACGGGCGGGGAGGTCGCCGGTGTCGCGACCGCCGCGATGCTGCTGCTCCTCCTCGCCGGAGGGATCTCGCTCACGGTCGTGCGCCGACGCCGCGCCTGATGCGCGGCTGACGCACGAGGGCCGGTCCGGAGTCACACTCCGGACCGGCCCTCGGCCATCCCGTGTCAGCCGCCGAGCGTGCCGGCGAACGCGGCGATCGCGTTCCACCCCTGGTAGACGCCGAGCACGATGAACAGCACGGTCGTGATGCCGAGCGCGACGTTGAGATACCACTTGTTGCGGTACTCGCGCGGCACGCGGTCGGTGTTGAGGATGGGCAGGAGCGTGATGGCGAGGAACGGCATGAAGAGCGCGCCGAGGAAGCCGTAGAGCAGCACGAGGAAGATCGGCTGGTCGAGGAACAGCATGAGCATGGGCGGGAAGGTCAGCCACAGCACGTAGACCTTGAACCACTTGCCGTTGGCCTGGGCGTCCGGATGATCCGAGCCCTTGCCGGTGACGTTCCCCATGAAGTCGGCGAACATGAGCGAGACGCCGTTCCACACCCCCAGCACCGACGAGAACCCGGCGGCCCAGAACCCGACGAGGAACCACACGCCGATGAAGTCGCCGTAGCGCTCGCGCAGGACGGTGTCGAGCTCGAGGAGCCCCTGGTCGCCCGCCGACAGGGCGACGCCGGCCGCCTGCACGACCTCAACCCCCACGATGAGCATCGACACGACGAAGATTCCCGTGACGACATAGGCCACCGTGTTGTCGATGCGCATGACGCGCAGGAACTGCGGCTTGTCCCATCCCTTCTCGCGCAGCCAGTACCCGTATGCCGCGAGTGTGATCGTTCCGCCGACGCCGCCCGCGAGCGCGAGGGTGTAGAAGACGGCGTTGGGCGCATCGGGGATGAGCGGCACCACGCCCGAGAGCACCTGCAGCACGTTCGGCGCGGCGATGATCGCGAGGATGACGATGGTGACGAACATGAGGCCGACGAGCGCTGCCGAGATCTTCTCGAAGACCTTGTAGCGCCCGAACCAGACGAGGACGAAGGCGATCAGCCCCGTCGCGACGGCCCACATCCAGGTCTGGCCTCCGAAGAGGGCGACGAGGGGGAGCGCCGTCGAGCTCATGGCCGACGCGGCGTAGACGAACCCCCAGATGACGATGTAGGGCGCGAAGTACCAGACCGGCCAGCGGCCGAGGGAGCGCCAGCCCTCGAAGATCGTCCTTCCCGTCGCGACGGTGTAGCGCCCCGCGCCCTCGACGAGCACGATCTTGAGGATCACGCCGAGGAGGACCGCCCAGAGGAGCGTGTATCCGTAGTTCGATCCGGCGACCAGGGTCGCGACCATATCGGCCGATCCGACACCCGTCGCGGCCACGATGAGACCGGGGCCGATCACCTTCCATCTCGGGGTCTGCGGTGCCTGCGTCGTCATGCGTACCTCCTCGTATCGCCGGTGCGAGCGCGATTCGCCCGTCCTGGCACCGTATCGAGCCGAGGCGACGACCGGACGGATCTCCCCGGGCATGGTCGGAGGAGGACAGGTTTGAGGGTCGGCATGCTGGGTCTTCCTGTCGGCGGCCGGAACGTGGGGACGTCGATCATGCGCGAGCGCCGGCGGCGCGTCTGTTCCCGGCCGGGTGAGGAGAGCGCGGCGCCGAAGTCTGAAGGAGTATCGAACATGCTTGCTAATGTCTGTCACGTCTGGCATGATTGATATATGGACTTAAGTTCGCCATCGGGCGGGCTGTCGGGGTGGTTCCCGACGGCCGATGAGACGGTGCGGATGACGGCTCTCATGGAGGCGATGGATGTCGCGTCTCGGGCGATGGCGGCCGTCGAGGCGGGGTAGGTGCTGCTCGTCGCGCAGCTCGTGCAGATCGCGAATGCCCAGCACGACCGCGAGCGTCGCGCCGCGGCGCCAGGGGAAGAGGACCGCGGATGGGCGTACCGGTCCCTCGCGGAGGAGATCGCGGGAGTGCTCGGCTGCTCGCGGCGCACCGCGCAGGCGCGGATGGGCGATGCCGTGCAGCTCGTGAACGACTATCCCGAGACCCTCGCCCGGATGCAGGCGGGCGAGGTCACCGGGGCGCAGGCGCGTGTGATCCTCCGTCACGGTGAGACCCTCGACCAAGACGCACGGGGCATGTACGAGGGCCGCGTCCTCGCCCGCCTGGCGGAGGCGTCGATGAACACCGCCCGGCTCGCGGCGGCGTGCGAGAAGATCGCCGAAGACCTCCACCCCGTCCCCCTCTCGGAGCGGTTCGCGACCGCGCACGCCCGACGCCGGGTCGTGTTCGAATGCGATCGCGACGGGATGGGATGGCTGCACGCCTACCTCCCCGCCCTCGTCGGGCACGCGGCCCTAGAACGCATCCGCGCCCTCGCGTCCGAACTGAAGACAGCCGACACCGACCACACCGCCACAGCAACCGCACCCGCGGCACCCGCGGCCGCATCAGGAGCGGCATTCGGGATCGCGTCCCCGGCCCACGCCCCCGCCGCGCCTCACGCCGCCGCCGCGATGCACGAGTCGGACGCGCGCGCCGCCCCCGATGCGCCGGACGCGCGCACCGCCGCGCAACGGCAGGCCGACGTGCTCGCCGATCTGCTCCTCGCGGGAGCACCCACCGCCGGCCCCGACGGTGTTCCCACAGGGCTGTCCAGCATCCGCGCGCACGTGCAGATCACCATTCCCGCCCGCCCCCTCCTCGACACCGTCGCCGCCCGCCACAACGCGGATGCCGGAACAGACACCCTCCCCGACCTCGGGACCCCGTCGGCGGCGACCGGCCTCGCCGCCGCGTCCGCCGACGACCCCTCTCCGGCACGCGCACCGGCCTCGCCGCGCGGCGCTCCTCCCGAGCCTTCTTCACCCGACGGCGCCTGGCTTTGCGGGCACGGCGCGATCCCGATCGTGCAGGCCCTCGACCTCACCGCGAACGCACCCGGATGGGAACGCCTCTTCCACGACGCCGACACGGGCGCCCTCCTCACCGTCGACCACCGGCTCCCCACCACCGCGCAACGCCGCTACCTCACCGCCCGCGACGAGCACTGCCGCTTCCCCGGCTGCCGTACCCCCATCCGCACCCGCACCACCGACGCCGACCACACCCGCGACCACCGCCACGGCGGCCCCACCTGCATCTGCAACCTCGCCTACCTCTGCGAAAGCCACCACACCCTCAAACACCACTCCGCCTGGACCGTGCGCCAGAAACCCGGCGGCGTCCTCCAGTGGACATCCCCCACAGGACGCACCTACACCGACATCCCCGCCCCCGCCATCCGCTTCACCCCCGACGGCGACCCGCCGCCGTTCTGAGCGGCCACGATCTGAGAACCGACAGCACCGTCGGGCGACGGCGATCCGACCCGTTGTGGCCATCCGCCAACGATGGCGCGGCGCGACGCCCGGACACGGCAGGATGGGCGACGCACCGACCGCGGCGACGCCCCGGACCGGGCGATGCACCCGATGCCGCATGTTCGAAGGAGAACGATGATCCCCGACGGTTCCCTCGCCGGACGCACGATCCTCATGTCCGGCGGCAGCCGCGGGATCGGGCTCGCGATCGCGCTGCGCGCGGCCCGAGACGGCGCGAACATCGCCCTCCTCGCGAAGACCGACACCCCGCACCCCGTGCTCGAGGGGACCATCCACACGGCAGCCGAGGCCATCCGGGAGGCGGGAGGCGAGGCGCTCGCCATCGTCGGCGACGTCCGCGACGACGATGCGATCACCCGAGCCGTGCTCGAGACGGTGGGCGCCTTCGGCGGAATCGACGCCGTCGTCAACAACGCGAGCGTCATCGACCTGTCCGGCTCCGAGGCGCTCCCGGCGAAGAAGTACGACCTCATGCAGGACGTCAACGTGCGCGGCACCTTCATGCTCAGCCGCGCCGCCATCCCGGCCCTCCGCGACAGCGCGAACCCGCACATCCTCTCCCTGTCGCCGCCCCTCCACACCACCCCGCGATGGCTGGGCGCCCATCCCGGCTACAGCCTCGCCAAGTTCGGGATGACCATGGCGACGCTCGGTCTCGCCGCAGAGCTCGCCGACGCGGGCATCGCCGCCAACGCCCTCTGGCCGAAGACCCTCATCGCCACCGCCGCCGTGAAGAACGTCATCGGCGGAGATGCCATGATGGCCCGCAGCCGCACCCCCGAGATCTACGCCGACGCCGCCCACGCCGTCCTCACGCAGCCGTCCCGATCGCTCACGGGCCAGACCCTGCTCGTCGAGGACGTGCTGGCCGAGATCGGGGGCGACGACCTCGCCCGCTACGCGGCGGTGCCTGGCACGCCCGAGGCCGACCTCATCCCCGACATCTTCCTCTGACCCTCACGTCGCGTTCCACAGCTCGCGGTAGTACGCCATCCGCTCGCGATCCGGCTCCACGCCGTACGCCTCGACGAGGGCGTCCTCCCAGCCGGGGCCGTAGTTCCACCCCGTGCTCATCGCCGCGACAGCGATGTCGGCCCAGCGGTCGCCGACGCCCAGCGCGCCGAGGTCGACGTGCCCCGACCAGCGCCCGTCGTCGCCGATGAGCGTGTTCGGGCAGCAGGCGTCGCCGTGGCAGACGACGAGACGGTCGACAGGCGGCGGTGTGCGCAGCGACTCCGGCACGACGACGCCGCGCGACGCCGCGTTCGCGACACGCGACGCGACATCCCACGACCACGGGCACTCGGCGGCGAGCAGCGCGTCGTGCAGCGCACGCAGTCCCTCGCCCACCGCCCGCACCGCCGTCGCGGGGTCGTCGATCCATCGCGGCGCGACGGCGCTCAGGCCCGGGATGGCGCGGGTCGTCATCCACTCGTGCACGCCGTCCGAACCCTGGTCGATCACCGACGGCACCCGCAGCCGACCCGCCGCCCACGCGAGCCGCTCCGCCTCCGCCGCCATCGACGTCTCCAGGTCGACCGGGCCCCACTTGATGTAGCGCCCGTCGTCGGTGCGGAACGTCAGGCCGCCGAGCGCGTTGACCCACACCGGCTCGAGCGCGGCCCCCGCCGCGAGCTCGCGCACCCGCTGCGGCACGACGACGCCGTCGGGCGAGGGCACGCGCGCCATCGGGATGCTCATGCCGCCATCCTGCCCGATGAGTCACCCCTCCGCGATGAACCCCGGCACGTCGGACAGCGTCGCGATCGTGCGGCGGCGCCCCCACTCGACGTGCGCGTGCGCGAGCGAGCCGGCGAGCTGCGCGTCGCCCTCTCCGATCGCCTTCGCGAGCCGCACATGCTCGTCGTGGCGCACCGAGGGGTCCGTCGACATGTTCGCGATGTTGAGGCGGTTGCTGCGTTCGTTGAGCGGGCCCATGGTCGAGATGAACAGCCGGTTGCCCGCGATCGCCTCGATCGCGCCGTGCACCCGCCCGCTCTCGACGTGGAAGGTCCGCAGGTCGCGCGCGTCGAGAGCGTCAGAAGCGGCGTCGACGACGGCGAGGAGCGCCGTCGGGTCGGCGCCCGACGCCACCGCCGTCGCGGCGGTGCGCGCGACGAGCGGCTCGAGCGCCGCGCGGATGTCGTACAGCTCATCGACGTCGCGTCGCGTGATCGTCGTCACGACCGCCGTCTTGCGAGGCGTGACCGATACCAGGCCAGCCAGCTCGAGCGGGCTCATCGCCTCGCGGATCGGCACGCGCGACACGCCCAGCTCGGCGGCCAGGTCGCGTTCGCGGATGGCCTCGCCCGCCGGCAGGCGCCCGTCGAGGATGCGCGCACGCAGTTCCTCGTACACGGCCTGTGCCCGTGTCTTCTCCGCCATCCCGGTCCCTTCGGTCTACCGACCACGCCAGCACGATCCTATCGAGCGCGACGGCTGCGCGACCGGCGGCCACGAAACACGGAATTTACGCGGGAGTAACCCCGTCTACGTGTCACCGACCTACCGTGGACCTCACCCTTCGGTATACCGAAGCCTCTCCCGCGGACGAAAGGCCTCCCATGTCCACCTCCTCCGACACGGCGTCGAAGCCCGTGCTCAGCGAGCAGATCGAGAGCGCCTACGCGCGCATCGGCGTCACGAGCGCGCACATCGGCATCGTCGCGATGATCCTGTTCGGCGTCTTCTTCGACGCCATCGAGCAGAACACGGTCGGCATCGCCGGCCCTCTCCTCTCCGCGGACTGGGGCATCGGGGGAGCGCAGCTCGGCCTGCTCAACACCGCCACCTTCACGGCCGTCGCCCTCGGGCGTGTGCTCGCCGGCATCGTCATGGACCGCATCGGCCGCCGCACCCTCCTGGGCGCGAACCTGCTCGTGTTCGCGATCGGCTCGCTGATGTGCGCGCTCGCGCCGACCTACGAGGTGCTGGTCGCCGCGCGGTTCCTCGTCGGGCTCGGCCTCGGCGGTGAGATCGCGACCGCCGTCATCATGCTCTCGGAGTTCTTCTCGGCGAAGCACCGCGGCACGGCCGTCGGCCTCATCAACGTCGCTGCCGCGGGCCTCGGCAACATGCTCGCGCCGCTCTTCGGCGTCATCGTGTTCGCGGCGTTCTCGGGCGACGACGCGTGGCGATGGCTGTTCGGCCTGCTCGTGCTGCCCGCGCTGGCTGTCGTGGTATACCGACGTGCCCTGCCGGAGACCCCGCGGTATCTCGCTGCCCGAGGTCGCGTCGCCGAGGCCAACACCGTCATCAACCGCCTGGCACAGCGCCGCCTGCGCGGCAGCCTCGGAGACGAGGTGGAGTACCTCGACGCCTCGACCTCCGCAGATGCGCCACCCGCCCGCCCCGCGCGCTGGACCGAGCTCTTCTCCGTGCGCTATCGCCGCACGACGTTCTCGCTCGGCGTCGCGGTCTGCATGTCGTACGCGGCCCAGATCTCGATGCTCACACTCATCCCGCTCATCCTCACCGACCGCGGCTTCGACATCACGAGCGCCCTCTGGTACACCCTCGTGATGCAGTCGGGCTCGCTCGTCGGCGCGCTCACCGCGGCGCTCGTCGCCCGCCGCCTGCCCCGAAAGCTCACGCTGACCGCCGCCGCCGTGCTCGGCATCGGCGCCGGCCTCGGCTTCGGTTTCCTCGGCAGCACCGTGGCGCTCGTGCTGCTGTTCGGCGCGCTGTTCAACTTCTCGGTGATCGTGCTCAACACGACGATCTGGCTCTTCGCGCCCGAGCAGTACCCGACGCGCATCCGCGGTCTCGGCACCTCCGTCATCCTCGCCCTCGGGTCGCTGTCGGGCGGGCTGTTCCCGCTCGCCGCGGGCGCCGTGCTCGACGCCGCCGGCGTCGGCGGGATGTTCGCACTGCTCGCCGGGCTGTTCGCGATCTGCGCGATCGCGGTGCAGTTTCCCCGTGAGACCGTCGGCCGCCCCATGGTGGAGGATGACTGACGTGCCCGGCGCTCCGCTCGCGCTGCTCATCGTCAACCCCAACACGAACGACGACACGACGCGGCTGCTCGTCGCCACAGCAGGCGAGGCGGCGGGGCCGGGCGTCGAGGTGGCGGGCGCCACGGCAGCGCACGGCCCGCGGATGATCACCGATCCACAGGCGCTCGCGGCGGCCGCTCCGCACGTGGCCCGGGCCGCGGTCGAGGCGATGCGGCGGCGGAGAGTCGACGCCATCGTGATCGGCGCTTACGGAGATCCGGGGCTCGTAGAGACCGCTGCGGCCACGGGCGTGCCTGTCGTCGGCATCGGCGGGGCCTCGGTGCAGGCCGCGGCCCGTGGCGGCCGCCGGTTCGCGATCGCGACGACGACGGGCCGCCTCACCGGCGCGCTGCACGACCTCGTCGAGCGCAACGGGCTGCTCGACCGGTACATCGGCTGCTACCTCACTGCGTCGCCCGCCGAGCGGCTCGACGACGCGGAGCGGCTCGTCGACGAGCTGAGGACCGCCTGCCGCCGCGCCCAGGCAGACGGGGCCGAGGCGGTCGTCATCGGCGGAGGCCCGCTGAGCGCCGCCGCCGAGACCCTCACCCGAGAGCTCGGCGACGAGCTGCCGATCATCGAGCCGGTGAAGGAGGCGGTCGCCACCGCTCTCGCCGCCCTGGTGCCATCCGCCATCTGACACGGGACGCATCGCAGGAGATCCGCGCCGCCCGAGCGGGAAGCCCGAGTGATCGCGCCGTCGGGCCGCATGACGGGCTCCGGATCTCCTGCGATGTGTCCGGCGGCGCCCGGCGGTGTCCGGAGGCGCCCGGCAGCGCCGGGCTGGCGGGCGGCCCGGAACCCGCGGAGACCAGGTGGTTCGCAGGCCCGAAGCCCTACCCTGGAGAGCATGACCGAGAGCGAGCGACCCGCCCCGACGCGCCCGACGAGCACCGGCGTGCGCCAGGTGCGCCCGCGCACGGAGGGCTGGCAGCAGCAGAAGGACGACTCGGGCCGCCCGCTGCTGCAGTTCGCGAGCCCCAAGCGCGGGAAGCCGCCCGTGCACCTCGCCGACCTCGCACCCGAGGAGCGCACCGCGAAGCTGAAGGAGCTGGGCCTTCCGGGCTTCCGCGCGAAGCAGCTCGCGAAGCACTACTTCACGCGCCACACGAGCGATGCAGCCGACATGACCGACCTTCCCGCCGCAGGGCGCGAGGAGCTCGTCGCGGGCCTGCTGCCTCCGCTCCTCACCGAGGTGCGCCGGCTGCAGACCGATGGCGGCGACACGATCAAGTTCCTCTGGAAGCTGCACGACGGCGCGCTCGTCGAGTCGGTGCTCATGCGCTACCCCGGCCGCATCACGCTGTGCGTGTCGTCGCAGGCGGGCTGCGGCATGAACTGCCCGTTCTGCGCGACCGGGCAGGCGGGCCTCACGCGCAACATGTCGGCGGCGGAGATCGTCGACCAGGTCGTGCGCGCCAACGCCCTCATCGCGCGCGGCGAGCTCGGCGGGAAGAAGTCCGACGACCACAGCGCGGAGCGCGTGTCGAACATCGTCTTCATGGGGATGGGCGAGCCCCTCGCCAACTACAACCGCGTCATGCAGGCCGTGCGCGTCATGGTCGACAAGAAGGAGGGCCTCGGGATGAGCGCCCGCGGCATCACGGTGTCGACCGTGGGTCTCGTGCCGGCCATCCGCAAGCTCGCCAACGAGGACATCCCCGTCACCTTCGCACTGTCGCTGCACGCGCCCGACGACGAGCTGCGCGACGAGCTCATCCCCGTCAACTCGCGCTGGAAGGTCGACGAGGCGCTCGACGCGGCTCGCGCCTACTTCGACAAGACCGGTCGCCGCGTGTCGATCGAGTACGCCCTCATCCGCGACATGAACGACCACCCGTGGCGCGCCGACCTGCTCGCCGAGAAGCTCAACGCGCGCGGGCGCGGCTGGGTGCACGTGAACCCGATCCCGCTCAACCCGACGCCGGGATCGGTGTGGGACGCGTCGCCGCGCTCGGCGCAGCTCGAGTTCGTGCGCCGCCTCAACGACGCGGGCGTGCCCACGACCATCCGCGACACCCGCGGCAAGGAGATCGACGGCGCGTGCGGCCAGCTCGTCGCGACCGAGGAGGACGAGGTCGCGGCCGCAACCGCCTGAGCGCCGATAGCGTGGACCCATGGTCAACTATCGCTACCTCGGCAACAGCGGCTTCAAGGTCTCCGAGATCACCTACGGCAACTGGGTGACCCACGCCTCCCAGGTCGAGAACGACGCGGCGATCGCCACCGTGCACGCCGCTCTCGACGCCGGCATCACGACGTTCGACACCGCGGACACCTACGCCAACACGGCCGCGGAGGAGGTGCTCGCCGAGGCGCTGAAGGGCCAGCGGCGCGAGAGCCTCGAGATCTTCACGAAGGTCTACTTCCCGATCGGTCCGAAGGGCCCCAACGACACCGGGCTCAGCCGCAAGCACATCCGCGACGGCATCGAGGGATCGCTGCGTCGGCTGGGCGTCGACTACGTCGACCTCTACCAGGCGCACCGCTACGATCACGAGACGCCGCTCGAGGAGACGATGCAGGCGTTCGCCGACATCGTCCGCCAGGGCAAGGCCCTGTACATCGGCGTCTCGGAGTGGACGGCCGAGCAGCTGCGCGAGGGACACGCCCTCGCGACGCAGCTCGGCTTCCAGCTCGTCTCGAACCAGCCGCAATACTCCATGCTCCACCGCGTCATCGAGGGCAAGGTGGTGCCGGCGAGCGAGGAGCTCGGCATCTCGCAGATCGTGTGGTCGCCCATGGCCCAGGGTGTGCTCAGCGGCAAGTACGTGCCCGGCCAGCCCGTGCCGGCGGGCAGCCGCGCGACCGACGAGAAGAGCGGAGCCGGGTTCATCCAGCGCTTCCTCGCCGACGACACCCTCACGGCCGTGCAGAAGCTCAAGCCCATCGCCTCCGACCTCGGGCTCACCATGCCGCAGCTCGCGATCGCCTGGGTGCTGCAGAACCCCAATGTGGCGGCCGCGCTCGTGGGGGCGTCGCGGCCCGAGCAGCTCGCGGACACCGTCAAGGCGTCGGGCGTCGTGATCGAGGCCGATGCGCTCGCCGCGATCGACGCGGCGCTCGCGGGCGTCGTGAACGACGACCCGGAGGACACCTACGGCGTCTCGCCGGCCGCGCGTCTCGTCTGACGCGCAGCGCCCCCGGGCCCGCGCTCGGGGGCGCTGTGTTTCGCCGGGTTTCCGGATGTGACGACCCGATTGGCATGATCGTCTGGTGACGTCCCCCCGCCCCCGCACGCCCCGGCTCGAGACGACGCCGTGGCCCCGTGCGCTCGCGTACCTCCTCGGCGCCGCGTCGCTCCCGGTCCTCGGACTCATGGCCGTCGCGGCCGTCCGATGGCTCATGAGCTTCGGGGCCGTCGCCGATCTCGTCGCCGCCTACCCCGGCACGTCCACGCTCCCCGAGGTCACGGCCCCCGGCATCCCCGCGTGGGTATCGTGGACGCACTTCCTCAACGCGTTCTTCCTCGTCCTCATCATCCGTTCGGGGCTGCGGGTGCGGAACGAGAAGGTCGCCGGCGGCCTGTGGTCGTCGAGGAAGGTCAAGAAGCGGCGGATGAGCCTCGCCCTGTGGGGCCACATCGCCGTCGACGTGCTGTGGCTCGTGAACGGCGTCGTGTTCGTCGTGCTCCTCTTCGCCACGGGCCACTGGGCGCGCATCGTCCCGACGAGCTGGGACGTCTTCCCGCACGCGCTCTCCGCCTTCCTCCAGTACGCGTCGCTCGACTGGCCCGTCCACGACGGCTGGACGCACTACAACGCGCTGCAGCAGCTGAGCTACTTCGCCATCGTGTTCCTCGCCGCTCCCGTCGCCGCACTCACGGGCTTCCGCCTCAGCGCCTTCTGGCCGCGTCAGAACGAGAGGCTGAGCCGGGTCTTCCCCGAGAAGCTCGCGAAGAGCCTGCACTGGCCGACCATGCTGTTCTTCGTCGCCTTCGTGATCGTGCACGTCGGCCTCGTCCTGACGACGGGGCTGCGCCGCAACCTCAACACGATGTACGCCGGCAATGACGGAGACGGATGGCTCGGGGCCGTTGTCTTCCTCGGCTCGCTCGTCATCCTCGCGGCAGGCTGGCTCGCCATCCGCCACGACCGCTGGATCGCGGCCGTGGCGAGGCGGTTCGGCGACGTGCGCCTGCGGAAGTAGCTACAGCCTCGCGAGCGTGCGCACGTCGTCGCGGAACTCGCGCGCCGTCTCCTCGGAGACGGTCGCACGCGTCGCCCGGAGCGCGGCGAGGTAGTCCGCCGTCGCGAGGGGCGCCTCGTCGCCGCCCTTGAGCGCACGGGCGAGGGCCTCCTGCGATGCGCGACGCGCGGCGTACTCGATGTCGGCGGGGGTGAGCCCCTCGCTCGACTCCATGAGCGCGTCGAAGTCGAGCCCCTCGGCCACGGGCCGCGGCACGTAGCGGCGCCAGATCGCGCGCCGTGCCTCGGCGTCGGGCAGGCCGATCGGGATGACGTAGTCGAAGCGGCCGTGCCGCAGGAACGCCGCATCGAGCGCGCGCACGAAGTTCGTCGCGCAGACGAGCAGCCGGCCCTCGCGCTCGCGGAACTCCGCGACGAGCTTGAGGAGCTCGTTCGTCACGCCCTGCATGGGCGAAGGCGGCTCGCCGCCGCGCCGGGCTGCGATCTCCTCCACCTCGTCGATGAACACGACCGCGTGCTCCAGCTCACCGATGACCTCGAACGTCGAGCGCAGCGCGGCCGCGAGACCTCCCGGCTCGCCGGAGAGCCGCGAGGGGAACAGCTCCACGAACGGCCAGTCGAGCCGGGAGGCGACGGCCTTCGCGAACGTCGTCTTGCCTGTGCCGGGAGGCCCGAACAGCATGACGGCGCGCGGGGGCACGACGCCGTACCGGTCGGCGAGATCGGGGCGCGAGAGCGGCACGACGAGCCGCTCCTCGAGCAGGTCCTTCTCCAGCTGCATGCCGCTCACGGCATCCCATAGATGCCGCGGGAGGATGCGCCCGCCGACGTCCTTCAGCAGATCGAGCTCGCGGCGCTGCACGGGCATCTGCCGCTCGAGGTAGCGCAGTTGCGTGCGCGCCTCGAAGCCGTTGGCCGTGAGCCCGTCGACGGCGCCGGCCCGGTCGGCGACGAGGATCGAGAGCTTGCCGAGGCCGAGCGGAGCCATCCGGCGCTCGAGCGCGTCGAGGAGGCCCGCTTCGACGCGGTCGTCGCGCTCGTGGGGGCTCACGCCGAAGAACACGACCCACCCCTGCGCGTGCGCGGCCCGGCCGACGGCGGCTCCGACGATCTCGTCGTCGCGGACGGCCACGACGGCGTGATCGGCCTGGCACGAGGCGATCACCTCGGACAGGGCGTAGACGGGGGAGTCGGCGCGGGCGACGTCCTCCCAGAGGCGGACGATCCCGTCGAGGTCGTCGTCGTGGAAGTCGCGGATGCGGGTACGGCTCATGATGCCTCCTGGCGGCAGGTCGCTCCGAGGGAGCGGCGGAAGGGTGCCGGCAGGGATGGTGCCGCGTCGATGCGGTCCCGGGTGCGGGACGGTACCGAAAGGGTACCGGATGGCTCAGGCGGCGTCGCGCCCGGCGGTCATCGCCGTGTGGCGGGAACGACCGGGCGGATGGCTCAGGCGGCGTCGCGCGCGGCGGTCATCTCGGCGACGATGGCGCGCACGGCATCGCGCCCCGCCCGGTTGGCGCCGACGGTCGATGCCGAGGGGCCGTAGCCGAGGAGGAAGAGGCGCGGCTCGTCGATCGCGCGTCCGTGCGAGGCGCGGATGCCGCCCTCGGGGGTCCGCAGCCGCAGCGGAGCGAGGTGCCGGAGCGCGGGTCGGAAGCCCGTCGCCCACAGGATGGCGTCGGCCGCGACGAACGAGCCGTCGGCCATCCGCACGCCGTCCTCCTCGATCGACGCGAACATCGGATGGCGCACGAGCACACCGCGCTCGCGCGCGGCGAGCGCCCACGGCGTCCAGTGCATGCCGGTCACGGAGATGACGCTGCCGGGCGGGAGGCCGCGGCTCACCCGCTCCTCGACGCCCGCGATCGCTGCGATGCGCGCGGACTCGTCGAAAGCCGCGTCGGTCCACTCGGGCTCGCGCCGCGTCATCCACACCGTCTCGGCGACGTGCGAGATCTCCTCGAGCAGCTGCACGGCGGAGATGCCGGCGCCGACGACGATGACGCGCTGACCCGCGAACGCCTCGGCGGACACGTAGTCGGCGACGTGCAGCTGGCGTCCCCGGAACCGCTCCTGGCCCGGGAAGCGGGGGACGAACGGCTGCGTCCACGTGCCCGTCGCGTTGACGACGTAGCGCGCCGCCCACTGACCCTCCGACCCGGCCCCCTCCGTCCCGGCCCCCTCCGACGTCTCGACGACGAGGCGCTCGCCGCCCGCGCGGCGCACGGCGCGCACCGAGACGGGGCGGCGCACGCGGAGGTCGAACATCTCCTCGTACTCGGCGAAGTACGCCGGCAGGACGTCGCGGCTCGCGCCGGCCGGGTCGGCGGGCGGCACGGGATGGCCGGGGAGCTCGTGGATGCCGTTCACGGTGCCCATCCGGAGGGACTCCCAGCGGTGCTGCCACGCGCCGCCCGGCGCCGCGTTCGCATCGAGGACGGCGAACGTCGCCCCCGCCGCCGCCTCGTCGACGGGGGAGAACCCGCGACGCCGCAGGTGGTACGCCGCCGAGAGGCCGGCCTGACCGGCCCCGATCACGAGCACGTCGACGGGGGTCACGGTGAGATCAACCCCGCGCGAGCACGCGACATTCCATTCGAGTGAATGAGCACGGCGACGAGGAAGGGGCCGCCGTCGCGACTCGTGGTCGCGGCGGCGGCCCCTCAGGAGGAGCGGGTCAGCTCCGGCGCCGCCTCGCGACGACGAGCAGGGTGCCGGCGGCGATGAGCGCCGCCGCGCCGAACGCGACGGCGATCGTCACGTCGACGCCCGTCGGAGCGAGTGCGCCGGGCTCAGCGGGATCGTCGGTCTCCGAGGGTGCGGGCGTCTCCGAGGGTGCGGGCGTCTCGGAAGGCGCCGGGGTCTCGGGCGTCTCGGGGGTCTCGGTCGGCTCGGGGGTCGGCTCCGTCGCGACGTGCTCCGCCGCGCGGCCGAGCTCGGCCGGGTCGACGACGTCGTGCGCGGCGAAGTAGTCCACGGTCGACGAGAGGTCGATGAGACCCGTGTCGGCCGTGCCGACGCCCTCCGCGAAGGTCGTGAAGCCGTCGCCGCCCGCGGCGATGAACGAGTTCGTCGTGACGAGGAACTCGTCCTCGGGCGCGATCGGCGCGCCGTCGAGGGTCATCGAGACGACGTGCTCGCCGGCGGCGGCATCCTCGACGTACTCGTACGCGAAGCCCTCCGAGACCCCGAGGTGGAGCTTCTCGCGCTCGTTGCCCGGCTGCCACTGCTCTTCGAGGACCTGCTCGAGCTGCGCGCCCGTGAGCGTCGTCGTGACGAGGGTGTTGCCGAACGGCTGCACGGCGGCGACCTCCTCGTAGGTCACCGCGCCGTCCTCGCCGTAGAGCAGGTCGTCGCGCAGGCCGCCAGGGTTCATGAGCGCGAGGTCGGCGGGCTCCCCGCCGTAGTCGCCGTACTCCGCCGAGGTGGCCCAGAGGTACACGTCGGCGACGAGGTTGCCCATCGTCGACTCGACGCCGCGGTCGTCGCCGGGAGGGGTGCCGCCGCGGAGGATGTCGGCGCTGATCTGGCCGACGACCTCCTGACCGAGCACGTCGGCCTCGGCCGACGCCGCGTCGACGATCTCCTGCACTGCCGCGTCAGCCGGGAACTGCGGCACGTCGTCGTCGCCCCTCTGCGCGACGAGGTCGACCGTCGAGCCCGCGATCGAGACGAGCTCGCCCGTCGCGTCGTCGACCTGGATGTCGAGCGCACCGAGCGTCGTGCCGTACTGGTGCGCCTGGATGACCGGGCGCCCGTCGATCTCGCAGCTGTAGAGCTGGTGCGTGTGGCCGGACACGATGGCGTCGATGTCGGCGGACGCGCCGCGGACGAGATCGCCGTACTCGCTCTGCTCCTCCGCCAGCGCCGTGCAGTCCTCGCCCGACGAGCCGGAGTGGCTCAGCAGCACGACCACATCGGCGGCGTCATCCGCCGTGATCTCGGCGGCGACGCGGTTGGCCGCCTCGAGCTGGTCGCCGAACTCGATGTCGGAGATGCCGGCGGGGCTCACGAGCGTCGCGGTGTCGCTCGTGACGGTGCCGATGAAGGCCACCCGCACGCCGCCCACCTCGCGCACGGCGTACTCCTCGAGCGCCGGGGTGTCGGTGCCCTTCTCGTAGACGTTGGCGCCGAGCGCGTAGTCGGCACTGCCGTAGCGGGGGATGACGCGGTCGGTCAGGTCGGCGAAGCCCTGGTCGAACTCGTGGTTGCCGACGACGCTCAGGTCGAGTCCGCCGGCGACGAGCGCGTCGATCGTGGGCTCGTCGTCGTTGATGAACGAGGTGAACGTGGAGGCGCCGATGTTGTCGCCGGCCGAGGCGAAGATCGTGTTCGGGTTCGCGTCGCGGTACTGCGCGACGGCGCCCGCGAGCACCGCGGCGCCCGCCTCGTCGCCGTTCGCCTCGATGCGCCCGTGGAAGTCGTTGATCGTCAGCACCTGCACCTCGGTGGTGCCGTCGTCGACCGTGTAGAGGGTCGTCGATCCCGACACCTCGTTGCCGACGGCGAGCATCGGCTTGCCGGTGGGCGACTCGTCGGCGGGGATGAAGTCGAGCCCCTCGGGGCCGAGGTCGCCCGCCTGCGAGAGGATCTCGGCCTGGCGGTCGGGCTCGGCCTCGATGTCGTCGGCGGCCGAGACGGAGAAGTCGCGGTTGTTGACGTAGGTGACGTACGCGGGAGCCTCGGGGTCGGTGATGTCGTAGGCGATGACGCCGCCGAGCCGTTCGAAGCCGATGAAGGCGTAGGTGCGGCCGTCGACCTCGCCGATGGCCAGGTTCTCGGGCTCGACGCCCTTCGCGTCGCTGCGGCTCTCGAGCTCGTTGTCGTCGTGGCTGGCGTTGAAGTGCTCGGGTAGCAGCTCGGCCGTGATCTCCTCGAACTGCGAGCCGGAGTCGAAGACCTGCGTGCCGTCGGCCGTGTAGATGGAGAACGACCGGGCGCCGTAGGCGTAGAGCTCGGTGTAGCAGCCGGCCGCCTCGTCGAAGCCCATCTCGGTGGAGACCTCGAGGCGGCCGAGGGCGTCGTCCTCGAGGGTCGCTGCGTCGAACGCGGTGTCGCACACGGGGCCGTACCCCGTCATCGCGCCGGTCTCGTCGTCGATCTCGCCGAGGTCCTTCACGCGCGCGGGCTCGACGTAGTCGCCCCATTCGCGCGCGTCGCCCTCGTTCGCCGTCACGAGGTACGTCTCGCCGTCGACCTGGTAGCTCTGGATGCCGTCGGGCATGTACATGCCCTTCAGGCCGGGGTAGGTCTCCAGGGAGACGGTGGGGGCGTCCTCGGGGTCGCGGTCGGACGGGTCGAGGGCGACCTCGCCCCAGTCCTTGACGCCGAGCGACCAGATGTCCGTGACGGTCGCGGTGGGGAGGTCGACGACCGCGACGGCGTTCGCCTCCTGCAGCGCGGCGTAGGCGGTCGTGCCCGAGACGGCGATGTACTCCGGCTCGAGGTTGCGCGAGACCGGCAGGTCGTCGCCGTGCGGCGTGGGCCCGAACACGCGGACGTCCTCGGGGAGGGCGCCGTCCTCGAAGGCGTGGAAGTCGGCGATCGCGACCGCGCCCTGCGTCGGCGCCTCGACCGTGCCGGGAGCCGGCAGGGTCACGACGCCGACCGATCCCTCCGGGTCGCTCGAGAAGTCGTCTGCGGGCTCGCCCTCGTTCGCGACGAGCGCGTAGGCGCCGTTGGGCGAGACGGTGACCATGTCGGGGAGCGCGCCGACCGCCACGGTCCCGAGCACGGTCGCCGCGTCGGCGTCTGCGTCGAAGAACAGCAGCGCGCCGTCCGCCGTCTTGTCGTCGGCGACCTCGAGCGCGACGACCCCGAGGCCGTCCTCTCGGATGGCCACGGAATTCGCGACGTACCCGTCGGAGCCGACCGTGTAGAGGAGGGAGGGGGCCGCCGGGTCGCTCATGTCGAGCACGCTCACCGAGCCCTCCGCCGCGTTGATCGAGTAGAGGCGGTCGCCGTGGGCCTGCACGATCTCCGACGCGCCCTCGTCGAACACCCCGGTCTCGTAGGTCCCCGTGGGGACGAGGGAGAAGGGGGCGTCGGAGGCTGCGCCGACGATCGGGTCGGGAACCAGGGCGGCGCTCGCCGCGGTCGCCGGAGCGAGCGCGAGCGCGCAGACCGCGGCCGTGGCGGCGACGGCGCTCGCGGAGCGTCGGGAGAAGGGAGAAGGCATCGCTGTCCTCGGGTCGCAGGAAGGGTGCGGCGCCGGGCAGGCCGCCCGGGCGCCGCCGTCCTGCCTACCGCCGCGAGATGACGTCGAGGTGAACGGACGGACGGTCCGCCGGCGCCGGACGGGTACGCTGGCGGCGATGAAGACCCTCGCCCGGCTCGCCGCAGCGGCCGCCGCCGCGTGGGCGCTGCAGGCCGCGCTGGGCGTCGCGTTCGCGCGCCGCGTCGTCGCCTGGCGCCCGCACGCCGACGAGCGCGTGATCGCGGCCGACGCGGCCACGGCGACGTTCGCCGCGTCGGCCAAGACCCGCCATCCCGGTGTGTTCGGCGTCCGCCAGGGCGACGGATACGCGCTCGTGGGCGACGTGCTCTCCGACGACGGGCGGATGGTCGTGCGCGCGATCGCGGGAGGCGCGTCTCCGCGTCCAGGCGGCGTGCGGTGGGAGGGCGACGTGCACGCCCTCCCGTCGGATGCCGGACCGCACCGCGACGTCGTCGTGGACGCGCCGTCGGGGCCGGCGCCCGCCTGGAGGTTCGGGCCGGACCGGCACGACACCTGGGTGCTCCACATCCACGGCATCCGGGCGACGCGCGACAACGCGCTGCGCTCCGTGCTCGCGGCCGAGGCCGAGGGGCTGCCGAGCCTCGTCGTCTCGTTCCGCGGCGACGGCACCGCCGGGCCGGCAGCGGGCGGCGCGAGCAGACTCGGCCTCGACGAGTCGGACGACGTCGACGCGGCGATCGCGTACGCCGTGCAGCACGGCGCCCGCCGCGTCGTGCTGTGCGGATGGTCGATGGGAGGGGGCATCGCGCTGCGGCTCACCGAGACGAGCGCGCATCGCGACCGCATCGCCGCCCTCGTGCTCGTGGGCCCGGCGACCGACTGGCGCGCGGCCATCCGAGCGGGGGCCGTGGTCGGACACGTGCCGTTCCCGTCTGCGGCCGCCCGGCACGCCATCCGCGCACTCGGGCATCCCGTGCTGTCGCGCCTCGCGGGGCTGTCGGCCCCCGTCGACGTCGACGTGCTGGACTGGACGCGCGCCGGGCGCCTGCGGGTGCCCGCGCTCGTCGTGCACTCGCGTGCCGACCGCACCGTGCCGTTCGCGTCGACGGAGGCGTTCGCGCACGCGAACCCCGGACTCGTCGAGGTGCGGGAGGCGCCGGAGGCCGACCACTCGTGGGAGTACAACGTCGCTCCGGAATGGTTCACGGAGACGGTGCGGGAGCGGCTGCGCGCGGTTCAGGCGGAGCCGCTCCCGGCGGCGAACCCCTCCGCATAGGCCTCGTCGGCGCCGAGCCGGAACATGTCGCGCTCGCCCGTGCGCACGATCGAGCGCGCACCGGGCAGATCGAGGTCGCCCACGAGGTCCGCGCGCCCCCGGACGACGGCCACGGGCATCCCCGTCGTCTTGCGCTTGACGAGGTCGGCCGCGGCGCACAGCTCGTCGGCGACGCAGGGGAGCGTCACGACGAGCGGACGGCCCTGCGCGTCGACGCCGCCGCGCAGATCCTCGAACACGTGCACGCCGGCCGCGCCGATCGCATGGTCGGTCTGCCCGTCGCGCCACGCACGGCCGAGCGTGTCGGACACCAGCACGCCGAGACGGACCCCGAACCGCTCGCGCAGGGCGGCGGCGAGCGCACGGGCCGACGCGTCGGGGTCGACGGGCAGGAGGAGGACCGTGCCCTCCGGCGTGTTGGAGGCGTCGACGCCGGCGGCCGCCGACACGATGCCGAGCCGGTTCTCGACGATGCGGGTCGTGTGCCCTGTCGGCGAGGTCCGCGTCGCCACGACGCGCACGGTCTCCCGCGTGATGGCGTCCTCGCGGTCGTCGGCGACGACGGAACGGCCCTCGGCCTTCGACACCACCTTGCTCGTCACGACGAGGATGTCGCCGTCGGACGGCTCCTCCCCGGATGCGGCGAGCGCGTCGCCCACGATCGCGGCGAGGTCGTCTCCCGCCGAGATCTCGCCGATGCCGGCGAGCCCCCAGACCTGCAGCACGCGGGTCAGCGCGAGTAGCGGACCTCGGTGAGCGTCTCACCGAGGAACGGCTCGTCGCGGCGCGCGCCGTCGAGGCGGAGGTCGCGCTTCTCGTAGAAGTCGCGGGCGCCGGGGTAGCGCTCGGCGAGCCACAGGTAGAGCGGCTCTCCGTCGTCGACGACGGCGTCGAAGAGCGCGCGGCCGATGCCCTTGCGGTGCCACGAGTCGAGCAGGTAGACGAAGTAGAGCTCGCGGGCTGCCGGGGCGTCGGCGTCGCGCGCGGGGCCCGACCCGGCGAAGCCGATGATCTCCCCGTCGACGAGGGCGGCGGCCATCCGGTACTCGGGGCCCTGGGCGGTGTAGTGGGTCCAGAGCTCGGCGAGGCGGCGCGGGGAGACGTTCTCGAGCGTCGCCGTGCTGATCAGCTGATCGTAGGTCTCGTGCCAGACCTTGGCGTGCACGCGTCCGAGCGCCTCCGCGTCGACGTCGCGGACGGGGCGGACGAGCACGTCGGCGTGCGTTTCGGTGGCCATGCCGCCAGGGTACGCGGCGCCGCGGGCGGGGCGAAATCCACGGGTTGTGGAGGGTCGACAACGAACGCGGGCGGCGAGGGGAGCGCCGGTAGCGTCGCCCTCCGTGAACGTGCTCTGGCGAACCCTCCTCGTGATCCGACGAGCGAAGCGACGCGCCCGCAGGGTGGGCGTCCGGCCGCTCGACGACGTCTACCGCATCCGCCTGCGCGTGCTCCCGACCGACATCGACCTGCTCCGCCATCTCAACAACGGCCGCTACCTGTCGCTGTTCGACCTGGGACGGTGGGACATGCTCGAGCGCTCGGGCCTCACGGGGCTGTTCCGTTCGCGAGGGTGGTACCCCGTCGTGTCGAGCGAGACCATCACGTTCCGCCGCTCGCTCGAGCTGTGGCAGCGCTTCGAGCTCGAGACGCGGTGGATCGGCCGCGACGACCGCGCGCTGTACATGGAGCACCGCGCCGTCGTCGACGGCGAGATCTACGCGCAGGCGATCATCCGGGCCCGCCTGCTCGGGAGGTCCGGGCCCGTGCCGCACGACGAGCTCTTCGCCGCGGTCGACGTGCCCGACGGCCTCCCCGAGGTCGCGCCGTGGATTCACGAGTGGGCCGAGGCCGCGGCGCTCCCCTCGACGCGGCGCCCCGCCCCGAGCACCTGGGACTGACGGGACGGAGAAGGACCGCGTCGACGACCCGAGGAGGTCGTGAACGTCTCGACGTCCCACGACTCAGGAGACCCATAGCCGCCATGCCCGGGTTGCGGGCGGTCCCGTCCCTAGGCTGTCGCCATGGTCGACGGAGCAGCGCACGAAGACGGGGGAGCGATCGTCGAGGAGGCGGTCGCGCTCGCCCGACGATGGGTGGACGAGGCGGCGACGGCCGACGTCGACGCGTCGGCCGAGCGCCTCGCGGGCGTCCTGGAGGACCCCCGCGGGCTGCCCTTCACGATCGGCTTCGTCGACGGCGTCATGCGTCCAGAGAGCCTCCCCGCTGCGGCGGCGGAGCTCGCCCGGATCGCCCCGCTCGCGCCGAGCTTCCTCCCGTGGCACCTGCGGTCGGCCATCCGCGCGGGAGGTGTCGTCGGTCCCGTGGCGCCGTTCGCCGTGGTGCCGGCGGCCCGTCGGGCACTGCGCCGCATGGTCGGCCATCTCATCGTCGACGCGCGCCCCGACAAGCTCGGCCCCGCGCTCGCCGCGCTGCGCGAGAAGGGCGCCAGGCTCAACCTCAACCTCCTCGGCGAGGCCGTGCTGGGCGAGAAGGAGGCGCATCGCCGGCTCGAGGGCATCCATGAGCTCGTCCGCCGCCCCGACGTCGACTACGTGTCGGTCAAGGTCTCGGCGATCGCGAGCCGCCTGTCGATGTGGGCCTTCGAGGAGACCGTCGCGGCCGTCGCCGACCGGCTCCTGCCGCTGTACCTCTCGGCTGCCGGCAACGGGACGTTCCTCAACCTCGACATGGAGGAGTACCGCGACCTCGACCTCACGGTCGCCGTCTTCCGACGACTGCTCGACGATCCCCGGCTCCACGGGTACCACGCCGGCATCGTCCTGCAGGCGTATCTCCCCGACGCCCTTCCCGCGCTCGATGCGCTCACCGCCTGGGCGCAGGAGCGCGTGGACGGCGACGGCGCGCCCATCAAGGTGCGGCTCGTGAAGGGGGCGAACCTCGCCATGGAGCGGGTCGACGCCGCGCTGCACGGATGGCCGCAGGCCCCCTACGACACCAAGGCCGACACCGACGCGAACTACCTGCGCTGCCTCGACGCGGCCTTCGACACGCAGCGCACGCGCGCCGTGCGCATCGGCGTCGCAGGGCACAACCTCTTCGACATCGCCTGGGCGTGGCTGCGCGCGGGCGAGCGCGGCGTGCGCGACGCCGTCGAGTTCGAGATGCTCCTCGGGATGGCCGAGGGCCAGATGCAGGCGGTGGCGCGCGACGTGGGGCGCCTGCTGCTGTACGTGCCGGTCGTGAAGCCGGACGAGTTCGACGCCGCCGTGAGCTATCTCGTGCGGCGACTCGAGGAGACCGCGTCCGCCGAGAACTTCCTCTCCTCCGCGTTCCGCCTCCACGACGACGACCGCCTGTTCGCGCGGGAGGCCGACCGCTTCCGCGCATCGGCCTCGCGTGCCGGCGACGCGTCGCTCGCGGTCGGTCCGCGGCGCCGGCCGCAGCGCGACGGCGAGCCGGAGCGGCCTCTCGAGGCGCCGGCCGAGCCCGACGCCGCGGCGCTCGCCGACACGCGCCGCATTGGCCGGGACGACGGCGCCTGGCACTCCACGGCCGTCTTCGCCTCGCACGAGGGCGCGCCCGCCGTCGGCGCGGCCGGCTTCCGCAACGCCCCCGACACCGACCCCTCGCTCGCGGCCAATCGGGAATGGGGCAGGGCCGTCCTCTCCCGCGTGCCCCGGTCGCGTCTCGGCGTCTCCGAGGTCGAGGACGCCCGGATCGCCGACGCGGCGGGTCTCGACGCCGTCGTGGCGCGGGTGCGGGAGGCGGCGTCCGCATGGGGCGGGACGCCGGCCGCCGAACGCGCCGAGCTGCTGCGCGCCGTCGCGCGCGAGCTCGAACGCCGGCGCGGCGACCTCGTCGAGGTCGCGGCAGCAGAGACCGGCAAGGTCCTCGCGGAGGCCGACACCGAGGTGAGCGAGGCCGTCGACTTCGCCGCGTACTATGCCGCGAACGCGGGCGAGCTCGACCGCGTGCCGGGCGCCGTCTTCCAGCCCTCCCGCGTCACGGTCGTCGCGCCGCCGTGGAACTTCCCCCTCGCCATCCCCGCCGGCGGCGTGCTCGCCGCGCTCGCCGCGGGATCGGGCGTCGTCTTCAAACCCGCGCACCAGGCGCGCCGGAGCGCCGCCGTCCTCGCGGAGGCGATGTGGGCGGCCGGCGTCCCGCGCGACCTGCTCGCCCTCGTCGCGCTCGACGCGGTCGATGGAGGGGGCGGCGACGCAGACGGCGGGGGCCTCGGCCGCCGCCTCGTCTCGCACGCGGACGTCGACCGGGTCATCCTCACGGGGTCGTGGGAGACGGCGCGCCTCTTCCGCACGTGGCGGCCCGATCTCGCACTGCACGCCGAGACGAGCGGCAAGAACGCCGTCATCGTGACCCCGTCGGCCGACCTCGACCTCGCCGCGGCCGACATCGTGCGCAGCGCGTTCGGGCACGCCGGTCAGAAGTGCTCCGCCGCCTCGCTCGCGATCCTCGTCGGCCCGATCGGCCGCTCGCGGAGGTTCGCCCGGCAGCTCGTCGACGCGACGCGCTCGCTGCGCGTGGGGCCCGCCCACGACCCGCTCTCGGAGGTCGGGCCGCTCATCGAGGCGCCGCGCGGCAAGCTGGCCTGGGCGCTCTCCGAGCTCGAGGAGGGCGAGTCGTGGCTGCTCCGGCCGCGCCCCCTCGACGACGGGGACGACCGGCTCTGGAGTCCGGGCATCCGGATCGGGGTGCGCGCCGGCTCGCGCTTCCATCGCGAGGAGTTCTTCGGGCCCGTGCTCGGGGTCATGCACGCGGCGACGCTGGATGACGCGATCGCCCTGCAGAACGCCGTCGACTACGGGCTCACGGCGGGCCTGCACACGCAGGACCCCGACGACCTGGAGCGGTGGCTGGAGACCGTGCAGGCGGGCAACCTGTACGTCAACCGCGGCATCACGGGAGCCGTCGTGCAGCGGCAGCCGTTCGGCGGATGGAAGCGCTCGTCCGTCGGGACCGGGGCGAAGGCGGGCGGGCCGAACCACCTCGTCGGCCTCGGCAGCTGGCGCGCGACGGGCGGGGCGCAGGCCCTCGGCCATCCGCGCGGGCTCGACGGCCGCATCGCGGCGTTCCTCGATGCGGCCCGGCCGGGGCTCCCCTCCGACGAGTTCGAATGGCTGCGCCGCGCCGCGCACTCCGATGCGTCCGCGTGGGAGCGCGAGTTCGGACAGGTGAAGGACGTGTCGGGGCTCGGCGTCGAGCGCAACCTCTTCCGCTACCGTGCGACATCGGCCGCCGTCCGCGCGACGGCGGACGCCGCCTGGAAGGACGTCCTGCGGGTCGTGGTGGCGGGCATCCGCGCGGCCGACTGGTTCAGCCTCAGCGTGCCGGGCGGCCTCCCCGCCCCCGTGCGCCGCGCGCTCGGCGACCTCGACGTGCCCGTCGCCGTGGAGAGCGACGACGACTGGGTCGAGCGGATGGCAGGGGGCATCCCGGAACCCGCCGCGGACACCACGTCGCTCGCGACGAGCGAGCAGATCCTCGGCATCGAGCGCGAACGGCCGAACCGGGTGCGCATCGTCGCGGACGCGGGAGAAAGCGTCGCCCTGCACCGCCGTCTCGCGCACGCCGTCGGCGGCGACCCCGACCTGGCGATCTGGTCGGGGGACGTGACGACCGCCGGGCGGCTCGAGCTGCTGCCGTTCCTCCGCGAGCAGGCGATCTCGATCACCGCGCACCGCTTCGGCAACCCCGACGACCGCTTCTCGGAGGTGATCTGAGAGCCGCTCCGATCAGAGGGAGCGGGCCGCTCGACGCCGTCGCGGCTGCGGGGGCGTCGCGGGCAGGCGCCCGACGAGCAGGGGCATCGACTCGATCCGGGCGCGCTCGACGTGCGCGGCCGTCAGCATGGCGGCGAGGTCGGCCGACCCCGCGACGATCGCGTCGACGATGTCCTTGTGCTCCTGCCACATCGCGGTGGTGTCGCGCTCGGGCGTGAGGCGGAAGAGCCACCTCACACGGCCGTTGAGGAGGCTGCTCACGCGCTCGAGCAGGGCATGGCCGGCGAGCCGGATGATCTCCTCGTGCAGGTCGGAGTTGCGCGTCGACGGGGGCAGCGCCGACGCCGGCGCATGCGCGAACTCGAGGGCCTGGCGCATCGCCGTGACGTCGGCGCCGTCGGCGGCCCGTCGCGCCGCGAACTCGGCCGCGAGCGGCTCGAGCTGACGGCGCAGGTCGAAGACCTCCTGCGCGT
The DNA here is from genome assembly GCF_039543865.1 of Microbacterium gilvum. Taxonomy (NCBI): domain Bacteria; kingdom Bacillati; phylum Actinomycetota; class Actinomycetes; order Micrococcales; family Microbacteriaceae; genus Microbacterium; species Microbacterium gilvum. Next base: position 217,298 of record NZ_BAABKO010000006.1, read on the forward strand.
CGACGAGCGTGAACGTGTGGACGACGGCGCCGCGTCGCGGCTGGGACGTGATGAACCCCTCCGCCTCGAGGATGGGCAGGGCCTCGCGCACGGGCACGCGCGAGACGGCGAGGCGCTCGGCGATCTCGCGCTCGTTGAGCTTGGACCCCATCGCGAGCTCGCCCGTGATGATCTGCTCGCGCAGATGATGGGCGATGCGCGTGGGCGTCGCGAGCTCGGTCTGGATGGTCATGGGGCCATCATCGCAGGTCGGCGTGAAGCGCACTTGGAATGCCAAAAGGGTCGTGAGTGACGATCAAGTCACGTTTTTCGTGCGTTTGGTATGCGAAAATGACATCGGCGTAAGGGCTCTGTGACGACCGTGTTAAACGGCGGGATCGGGCAGCGGCCCTCGCCTAACGTCCAACGCATGATCGGTTTCCTCGTCCGCCGCCTCGGCGCATCGCTCGCGACGCTCTTCGCCGTCGTGACGATCGCGTTCGCGCTCGGCCGCGCCACGGGCGAGCCGGGCGCCCTGCTCCTGCCCGACAACGCCTCGGCCGAGGACGTCGCCGCGATGAACGCCTCGCTCGGCTTCGACCGGCCGCTCATCGTGCAGTACGCGTCGTACCTCGCAGGACTGCTCACGGGCGACTTCGGCGACTCATACCGCCTCCGGGAGCCCGCCATCGGCCTCGTCCTCGAGCGCGTCCCCGCCACCTTCGAGCTCGCGCTGTGGTCGTTCGCGGCCGGCCTCGCGCTCGCCGTGATCGTCGCGCTCGCCATCCAGCTCACCGGCAGCCGCGTGCTGCGCGCCGTCGCGGGATGGGCCGGCGCGCTGCGGCAGTCGGTTCCCGACTTCTTCTTCGGCCTCCTGCTCGTCCTCGTCTTCGCCGTCACGCTGGCCGTGCTCCCGTCACTCGGGCGGACGAGCCCCGCGAGCCTCGTGCTGCCCGTCGTCACCCTCGCGACCGGCCAGTTCGTCATGTACCTCCGCCTGCTCGACGCAGCACTCAGCGAGCAGGCGTCCCAGGACTACGTGCGCACGGCGTTCGCGCAGGGCCAGCGCCGCAGCGCGATCCTCCTCACGCAGATGCTCCCGAACGCCCTCCTCCCCGTGCTGGGGATGGCGGGCCTCAACCTCGGCGGGCTCCTCGGCGGAACGGTCGTCGTCGAGGTGGTCTTCGCCTGGCCGGGCCTCGGCCAGCTGCTCACCGACGCCGTCAGCCAGCGCGACTTCCCCATCGTGCAGGCGGGCCTGCTGTTCGTCGCCCTCATGTTCGTCGTGGTCAACACGCTCGTCGACCTCGTCGTCCACCGCATCGACCCCCGGACGGCTCTCGCATGACCGCGCAGATCATCCCCGCCGCACCTCCCGCCGTCACGGCGTCCCGCCCGGGCTTCGCGCTGCGGCCCTCGGCCGTCGTCGGCCTCGCCATGATCGCGGCCGTCGCGCTGCTGGCGGCCGTCCCGCCGCTGCTGCCGGGATTCGACCCGATGGCGCAGGACCTGCGCTCCGCACTCGTCCCGCCCTTCGCCGACCCGGCCCATCCGCTCGGGACCGACGCCCTCGGGCGCGACCTGCTCGACCGCGTCTCGCTCGCGTCGAGCGTGACGCTCGGCATCACGCTCGCGATCGTGTGCCTGAACGCCGTCATCGGCTCGACGATCGGGATCGTCGCCGGCTACGTCGGCGGTCGTGTCGAGGCCGTCGTCGCGGTCGTCAGCAACGTCACCCTCGCGATGCCCGTCGTCCTCCTCCTCATCGCCATCTGCGCCGTGCTGCGCCCGAGCGCGGGGCTCGTCGTCGTGGTGCTCGGATGCACCTGGTGGGTCGGCTACGCCCGAGTGACGCGCAACGTCGCCGCATCGCTGCGCCGCCAGGACTTCGTCGTGGCGCCCCTCACGCAGGGCGCCGACACGGTGTGGGTGCTCGCCCGCCACATCGTCCCCAACGTCTGGCCGCACACGCTCATCATCGCCGCGACCGACATCGCCACGATCGTGCTCATCGAGTCGTCGCTGGAGTACCTCGGCCTCGGCGTGCAGCCGCCCGTGCCCAGCTGGGGGTCGATGATCTTCGACGGCCAGAAGTACCTCGGGTCGGACCCGTGGCTCGCCGTCCTGCCGGGGCTCGTGATGTTCCTCGCCGTCGCAGGCGCCCAGTTCGTCAGCCAGCAGTTCACGGCGGAGAGCCGCGGCGCCCTCCTCCGGAAGGGAGGCATGCGATGAGCGTGCTCGAGATCGACGACCTCCGCATCGAGGTCCCCGCGCACGCGGGGGCCGCCGCGGATGGCCCGCGTCTCGCCGTCGACGGCGTCTCCCTCCAGGTGGGGGCGGGGGAGTCGCTCGGCGTCGTCGGCGAGTCGGGCTCGGGCAAGAGCCTCACGATGCTCGCCGCGCTCGGCCTGCTGCCCGCCGGCGTGCGCATCGCGGCCGGTCGCATCGTGCTCGACGGCCGCGACATCACATCGCTGCCCGAGCGGGAGATGCGCACGCTCCGCGGGCGCACGGCCGCGATGGTCTTCCAGGACCCCATGTCGGCGCTCAATCCGCTGCGGTCGGTCGGCGCGCAGATCGCCACGGCGGTGCGCGTGCACGACCCCCGGCTCAGCCGTCGGCAGGCGCGCGAGCGCGCTGTCGAGCTGCTCGAGTCGGTCGGCGTCCGCCACGCGGCCGACCGCGCGGCCACCCGCCCGCATCAGTGGTCGGGCGGCATGCGCCAGCGCGCCATGATCGCCATGGCGGTCGCCCACGACCCGCTCCTGCTCATCGCCGACGAGCCGACGACCGCGCTCGACGTCACGGTGCAGGCGCAGGTCATGGCGCTGCTCGCCGAGGTGCGCGAGCGGACAGGGTCGGCGCTCGTCCTCATCACCCACGACCTCGGTCTCGTCGCCGAGAACACCGACCGCGTGTCGGTCATGTACCGGGGAGCGCTCGTCGAGGAGGGGCCGACCGGCGCGGTGCTGCGGGCGCCGGCGCACGAGTACACGCGACGCCTGCTCGCCGCACGGCCCGAGGCGCACGAGCCCGATCGGCCGCCGATCGCGGGTGCCGTCGGAGACGACGCGCTGGTCGTCTCCGACCTCGTCGTGGAGTATCCCGCTCCCCGGCGAGGCGCTCCGCCCGTGCGCGCCGTCGACGGGGTGAGCCTGCGCGTCGGACGCGGCGAGACGGTCGCGATCGTCGGGGAGTCGGGCTGCGGCAAGTCGTCGCTCGCGCGCGCCGTGCTCGGCATCCATGCGGGCACGAGCGGCACGGTCGCGCTCGGGGGCCACCGCGTCGCCCCCGCCCTCGCCCGCCGCAACGCGGGTGAGCGCGAGCGCGCCCAGATCGTCTTCCAGGACCCGTACTCGGCCCTCGACCCGCGGATGACCGTGGCCGAGATCGTCGCGGAGCCGCTCCGGATCCGGCGCGTGCACTCGCGCGAGCGCGTGCTCGGCCTGCTCGCCGACGTGGGGCTCGACGAGTCGTTCGCCGGCAGGCTGCCCGGCGCGCTGTCGGGCGGGCAGCGCCAGCGCGTCGGCATCGCGCGGGCCCTCGCCCTGCGGCCGGGGCTGCTCGTCCTCGACGAGCCGGTCTCGGCCCTCGACGTGTCGATCCAGGCGCAGGTCCTCGACCTCCTCGACGACCTGCAGCGCGCCCACGGCCTCGGCTACCTCTTCATCTCCCACGACCTCGGCGTCGTGCGCAACATCGCCGACCGGGTCGTCGTCATGCAGGGCGGGCGCGTCGTCGAGGAGGCGCCCGCCGACGAGATCTTCCGCAGCCCCCGCCATCCGTACACCCGCACCCTCCTCGACGCCGTCCCGCGCCTCGAGCCCGCACCCGCATCCTGACCCCCCCGAAACGAGGACATCATGACCTTCTCCCGCCCCCGTCGCCGCCCGCTCGCGGCCGGCGCCCTCCTCTCCCTCGGCGGCATCGTGCTCGCCGGCTGCGCCGGCGGCTTCGACGAGCCGTCCGGCGATGCTGCGGAGGCCGCGACGACCGCCATCGTGGCGGCGCTGCCCACGGACCCCACCTCGATGGACCCCGTCCGCTCGGGTGCTCTCGTCGTGCTGTCGGTCTTCTTCCACACGTTCGACCAGCTCGTGAAGATCACGGCCGACGGCGAGATGGAGCCGAAGCTCGCCGAGGAGTGGACGCCCAACGACGACCTCACGCAGTGGGACTTCGCGCTCCGCGAGGGGGTCACCGCGTCGAACGGCGAGGAGATCACGGCGGACGACGTCGTCTTCTCCTACCAGGCCATCCTCGACGACCCGACGAGCGAGAACTTCGCCTACCTGTCGTCGATCGACTCGGTCGAGGCCGTCGACGAGCACACGGTGCGATTCCACCTGAAGCAGCCGTTCTCCGCGTTCCCGCGCAACACCTCGCTCATCTCGATCGTGCCCGCCGACACCTACCAGGAGATGGGCGCCGACGCCTTCGCGCAGGACCCGGTCGGCTCGGGCCCGTACGTGTTCGAGAACGTGCAGAAGGGCGTCGCGTACGACCTCGTCCGCAACGAGGACTACTGGGGAGACGCCCCCGAGATCGAGTCGATCTCGCTCCAGCCCGTGTCGTCCGACGAGTCGCGGGTCAACGGCGTGCTGTCGGGTTCGCTCGACGTCGCGCAGGTCGGGCCCACCCAGGTGTCGTCGGTCGAGTCGAGCGGCTCGGCGCAGGTGTTCTCCGCACTGTCGAACGGCGTCGTGTTCCTCGGCGTGAACTCGACATCCGGTGTGCTCGCCGATGTCCGCGTGCGCGAGGCGATCGCGGCCGCGATCGACCAGGAGGCCATCACGGAGAGCCTCCTCGGCGGGCTCGCCGAGCCGGCGACCGCGATGCTCGCTCCCGCCGTCGAGGGCTACTCCGACGAGGTCGCCGGCACCGCCTACGACCCGGAGCGCGCAGAGGAGCTGCTGGCGGAGGCCGGCTACGCGGGCGAGACGATCACGTTCGACTACGCCACGGACGGCCGCATCCCGCTCTCCGCCGAGGTGGCGCAGACCATTCAGGGCTACCTCTCCGACGTCGGCATCTCCGTCGACATGGTCGGGGCCGACCAGGAGAGCCACACGCTCAAGGTGCGGAACAAGGAGTTCACGGGCATCTACCTCAACACGTGGGCGCCGTCGACCGTCGACGGCGACCTGCCGCTGACCGACTTCTACGAGGCGTCAGGCAACAACAACTACGCGCAGGACCCCGTCACCGCCGAGCTCGCCGCCGCGCAGCGCGGCGTGACGGGCGAGGAGCGCGAGGCGGTGTTCGCCGAGCTGCTCGACTACAGCAACACCCAGGGGTACTTCGTGCCGCTCTACGTGCCCGCGAACAACTTCGCCGCCGACCCCGCGCTCGACTGGGCACCGCGCGCCGACGGCCTCTACGACTTCACCGAGACGAGCTTCCAGTGACCCGCACCATCCTCCAGGACGTCCGCCCGTGGGGCGGCGCCGCCGTCGACGTCGTCCTGACGGACGACGCCATCTCCGACATCCTCCCCGCGGGCACCGCGGGCACCGCGGTCGGCGACGTCCGCGTCGCCGGCCGCGGCCGGATCCTCCTGCCCTCCTTCTCCGATGTGCACGTCCACCTCGACTCGACCCGCATCGGGCTGCCGTTCCGCCCGCATACGGGGTCGCCGGGCGTCTGGAACATGATGCTCAACGACCGCAGCCACTGGCGCGAGGCCGAGCAGCCGATCGCGTGGCGCACGACCGAGACCCTGGGCCGGATGATCGCGCACGGCACGACGAGCGTGCGCAGCTATGCGCAGGTCGACGTCGACTGCGGCCTCGAGCGCCTCGACGCCGTGATCGCCGCGAAGGAGGCGCACGCGGGGCGGGCGGATGTCGAGATCATCGCCTTCCCGCAGGCGGGGCTCCTGCGTGAGGAGGGCTCGGCCGAGCTGCTCGCCCGCGCCATGGAGCACGGCGCCGACGTCGTCGGCGGCATCGACCCGTGCGCGCTCGACCGCGATCCCGCCCGGCACCTCGACATCGTCTTCGACATCGCGCAGCGCTTCGACGCCCCGATCGACATCCACCTGCACGAGCCCGACCAGCTCGCGAGGTTCTCGGCGGAGCTCGTCGTCGAGCGCGTGAAAGCGCTCGACCTGCGCGGGCGCGTGACGATCTCGCACGGCTACGGGCTGGCGAAGCTGCCGGAAAGGGAGCTGCGCGCGCTGCTCGAGGAGTTCGCGGCGTGCGACATCGCCTGGGCGACGATCGCGCCGCCCTCGCCGCTCCCGACGCTCCTCCTCGCCGAGTACGGCATCCGGCTGGGCCTCGGCGAAGACGGCCAGCGCGACTACTGGACCCCGTACGGCAACGCCGACATGCTCGACCGCACCTGGCAGATGTCGTTCACGAACGGCTTCCGCCGCGACGTGGACGTCGAGCACTGCGTCGCCGTCGCGACCATGGGCGGGCGCTCCGTCATCGGCACGGCCCCGCGCCTCGCGGGGATCGACGACCGCCCGGGGCTCGCCATCGGCGACCGCGCCGACCTCGTGCTCGTCGCGGGCGACACCGTCGCGGCCGCCGTCATGGACCGCAGCCCCGACCGCACCGTGCTGCACCGCGGCGGCGTCGTCGCCGACGCGCTCGCTCTCGTCGAGGGAGCCGCGTGACGCTCGTGCTGACGGCGTCGCAGCTCGAGGCGCTCGTCGACCGCCCGGCCACGATCGACGCCGTGTCGCGCATCTTCGCCGAGATCGCCGAGGGCCGCGCCGCCCAGCCGGGGCCGACGTCGATGGCGACGGCCGCCGACACGGGCCGGTACATCCTCATGTCGGCCGTGTCGGACGGCACCGGCACGGCCGGGGTGAAGCTCCTGGCCGACGTGCCAGGCAACGCCGCGCGCGGGCTCCCGACCCAGCGGTCGATGATCCTCGTCGTCGACCGCGAGGACGGCGAGCCCGTCGCACTGTTGCATGGCGGCGTCCCCACGCGCGTGCGCACGGCGGCGGCGAGCGCCGTCGCAACCGACGTGCTCGCGCGGCCCGACAGCCGCGTGCTGGGGCTCGTCGGGGCCGGGGCGCTCGCCCGCGAGCACGTGCGCCAGCTCCGCGGCATCCGCCCGTTCGACCGGCTCGTCGTCTGGTCGCGCACGAGGGCGTCGGCGGACGCGCTCGCCGCGGCGGCGGAGTGGGACGGGAGGATCGACGTCGTGGGCGACGTGCACGCCGTCTTCGCCGAGGCCGACGTCGTGTGCACGCTGACGCCGTCGAGCTCGCCGATCGTCGAGGGCGGATGGCTGCGGCCCGGCCAGCACGTCAACGTCGTGGGTGCGAGGCCGCGCCCCGACGAGCGGGAGGTGGACGGCGAGGCCCTGCGCCGCTCGTCGATCTGGGTCGACGATCGCGCGACCGCGGAGACGAAGTCGGGCGACCTGCTCCTCGCCGTGGCGGAAGGGGCCGTCCGGCTCGACGACGTCGTCGGGTCGATCGGCGAGGTCATCGCCGGTCGCGCGCGAGGGCGACGCGATGCGGCGGAGATCACGCTGTTCGACTCCGTCGGCATCGGCGCGCAGGATCTCGCGATCGCCGACCTGCTCATCCGCGCCGCACGCGCGCAGGGCGTCGGATGGGCGGTCGACCTGGGGGCGTGAGGGCCGGCGTCAGCGCGGCAGCACGTCGTCGAGGTGGGCGCGCAGCTGCCCGCCGATGTCGACGCCGCCACGGTCGTAGAGCCACTGGTACTGCAGCCCGTCCCACAGGGCGAGCAGCCACAGCGCTTCGTGCGAGGGGTCGCGGTGCGCTGGCAGGTCGCCGGCCGCCGCGGCGGCACGGAACATGCTCTCGAACCCGTCGAGCGCGCTCGCGAAGCGGTGCGCGAAGTACGCGTGCGCGGGGTGGCTCTCCGGAACCGCCTCGCACGAGATCACGGCGTACACCTCGACGAGGCCGGGGGCGTCGCGCTCGTTGGCCTCGGCGCCGTCCGGCAGCGCGCGCAGCAGGTCGGCGCCCGTCGCGTCGGCCGCCGCCGTGGCGGTCGCGTCGATCCGCCGATCCCGTTCCTCGAGCACGGCGAGCAGCAGGGCGTCCTTCGACGGGAAGTGGTGGTACAGCGCCGACTTCGAGACGCCGACGCGCTCGGCGATGTCCCGCAGGGGCGTGTCGCCGTAGCCCTCGCGCCCGAACAGGGTCATGGCGTCCTCGATGATGCGCTGACGTCGGGCCCGTCCCGCGCGGTACCCCGTCTCGACGCGGGGCGCGCTCGCGAGCGGCGTGTACACGGGCACGGCGCCCGCGCCGGCCGGCGGCTCGTCGGGGGAGCGCCAGCCGACCGGGAACGCCAGCAGCTCCTCATGGCGCTCCAGCGCGTCGACGACGTCGGCGCGCTCTGGCAGGTACTGCGCGACGACCTGCAGCGCGTCCCACGCCGCCATCAGGCGCACCGACTCGGCGGCGGGGTCGCGGTCGTCGCCGACGACGCCCTCGCCCTGCGCGGCCTCGATCATGGCGGCGCCGAGGGGGCCGATCCCGGCCGCACGCTCGCGCATCGTCTCGTGCGCGGGGTGGCCCGCAGCCGATGCCTCGCCGATGAGCGACGCGAACAGCGGGAGGTAGCCCGGAGCCTCGGCGTTGCTGCGGGCGACCATCGAGAACGGCAGGTCGTCGGTCGAGCCGCGCGCGATGTCGGGCAGCGTCGTGAGGGTGGTGTCGTCCTCGAACCGCTCGAGCACGCAGGCGAGCAGCTCCTCCTTGCCGCGGAAGTGCTTGAGCAGCGCGGGATGGCTGATGCCCGCCTCGGCGGCGATGTCGCGGAGGGAGACCGCGCGGTAGCCGTGCTGTGTGAAGAGCGCGAGGGCCGCGTCGACGATCGACGCCCGTGTGCGCTCGGTGCGCGCGGCGCGGCTCGTCATCGTCAGCGTCATCGTCGCCCCCTCATCCGCCATCGTATCGGGTTACCGATGGGTCGGATTCCAGTTACCACGAGGTCGGATTTCGTGTACGCTGGCCCGTGTTCGTCGATGCAGACGAGGAAAAGGACGAGAACGATGACAGAGATGTCGGCGGCCGCTTCGGCGGCCTACGCGGGCACGACCGGCTTCAAGGCGCCGGGCACGACGCCCGCCAGGGCACCGCGCGGTTACGCGCCGGGGCTGGCGACCGTGAACTTCGGCATCTACATCGCGCTGCTGACGCCCGTCATGGTGTCGATGGCGTTCAAGGTGCAGCACATCACGGCCTCCGCGGCCGAGGCGACCAGCGCGCTCGGCCTCGTCTCGGGCGTCGGCGCCCTGTTCGCCCTCGTGGCGAACCCGCTCGCCGGCCGGCTGTCCGACCGCACGACGTCGCGGTTCGGCATGCGCCGCCCGTGGATCCTCGGAGGCGGCATCGTCGGGCTCGGCGCCCTCGCGCTCATCGGCTCGGCGACCTCGGTGTGGGTCGTCCTCATCGGGTGGTGCCTCGCGCAGGCGTCGCTCAACGCCGTGCTCGCCGCCGCGAACGCGACGCTCCCCGATCAGGTGCCGACGGAGAGCCGCGGCAGGGTGTCGGGCCTCGTGGGCATCACGACGCCGCTCGCCATCCTCGGCGGCAGCTTCCTCACCAACTTCATCGCGGGCGACTTCCTGCGCTTCGTCGCGCCGGGCGTCATCGCGCTCGTCTTCATCGTGCTGTTCGTCCTCGTCCTGAAGGACCGTCGCCTCGCCGAGAAGCCCGCCGAGCGCTTCACGGTGGGCCAGTTCCTCGGGTCGTTCGTCTTCAACCCCCGCAAGCACCCCGACTTCGGGTGGACGTGGCTGACGAAGTTCCTCATCATGTTCGGCTACGCCGGCATCGCGACGTTCCTGCCGCTCTTCCTCACCGAGAAGTTCGCCCTCGACGAGCAGACCGCGATCACGACCATCCTCCTGGCGAACATGGCCTCGACGATCGCGATGGCCGTCTCGAGTCCGCTCGGCGGCTTCCTCTCCGACCGCTTCGGCAAGCGCCGTCCCTTCGTCGCGGCGGCCGGGCTCATCATGGTCGTCGGACTCGTGCTCCTCGCGTTCGCGCCGACCATCGCGGTCGTCATCGTCGCGCAGGCCGTCATCGGCTTCGGCGCCGGGTCGTTCTTCTCCGTCGACCTCGCCCTCGCGACCGAGGTGCTGCCCAACCCCGACGACACCGCGAAGGACCTCGGCGTGCTCAACATGGCCAACGCGCTGCCGCAGTCGATCGCTCCCGCGATCGCTCCGACCGTCATCGCGCTCGGAGCGGGCACGGCCATCGGCGGCTACTCGCTCTGGTACCTCATCGGCGCGGTCATCGCCGCGGCGGGCGCCGTGCTCGTCTACCGCATCAAGGGAGTGAGGTGACCGTGGCGGAGAGCGATCGCCCCTGGCTCGACGCGACCCTGCCCGTCGACGAGCGCGTCGAGCTGCTGCTCGGCGAGATGACCCTCGACGAGAAGGCGGGTCTCTTCTTCCACACCATGATCGGCATGGGCCCGCTCGACGAGCCGAACCCGGTCTTCTCCACGCCGTCTGCGGTCGACTACGTCGAGACCCGCCGCATGTCGCACTTCAACCTCATCGGCGGCGCCCAGACCGCGCGCGAGATCGCGCAGTGGCACAACGCCCTGCAGCGCCTCGCCGCGTCGACGCGTCTGGGCATCCCCGTCACCCTGTCGACGGATCCGCGACACGCGTTCACCGACAACCCCGGCACGGGGCTGCTCACCGGCGCGTTCTCGCAGTGGCCCGAGCCGCTGGGCCTCGCCGCGATCGGCGACGAGGAGACCGTCGAGCGCTTCGCCGACATCGCCCGCCAGGAGTACCTCGCCGTCGGCCTGCGCGTCGCACTGCACCCGCAGGTCGATCTCGCCACGGAGCCGCGGTGGTCGCGGCAGGTGGCGACGTTCGGGGAGGACGCCGACCTCTCCGGCCGCCTCGGCGCCGCCTACGTCCGCGGCTTCCAGGGCGAGGCCTTCGGCGCGGCGTCGGTGGCCACCATGACGAAGCACTTCCCGGGCGGCGGCCCGCAGAAGGACGGCGAGGACCCGCACTTCGCGCACGGCCGCGAGCAGGTCTACCCCGGCGGCGCCTTCGAGGAGCATCTGAAGCCGTTCCAGGCGCTCTTCGACGCCGGCACGCGCCAGGTCATGCCGTACTACGGGATGCCCGTGGGCACCGAGCACGAGGAGGTCGGCTTCGGCTTCAACCGCTCCGTCATCACGGGCCTCCTGCGCGAGCGGTTCGGCTTCGACGGCCTCGTCTGCACCGACTGGGGCCTCCTCACCGACGCCGAGATCTTCGGGCAGCCGTTCCCCGCGCGCGCCTGGGGCGTCGAGCACCTCTCGCCGCGCGAGCGGATGAAGAAGGTCCTCGACGCGGGCGCCGACCAGTTCGGCGGCGAGGCGTGCCCCGAGATGCTCGTCGAGCTCGTGGCGTCGGGGGATGTGCCGGAGTCGCGTCTCGACGTGTCGGCTCGCCGCATCCTGCGGGAGAAGTTCGCGCTCGGCCTGTTCGACAACCCGTTCGTCGACGAGGACGCGGCCGACGCGGTCGCGGGCAGCGCGGCGTTCCGCGCGGCCGGCGAGGCCGCGCAGCGCGCGTCGATCACGGTGCTCTCGAACGACGGCACCCTGCCCGCGGTGCGCGGGCGCCGCCTCTATGTCGAGGGCATCGCGGCCGAGGCCGCTGCCGCCTACGGCGAGGTCGTGGCGACGCCCGGCGAGGCCGACATCGCCGTGCTCCGCCTCCAGGCTCCGTACGAGCAGCGCCCGACGCACTTCGAGAACCTCTTCCACTCGGGGTCGCTCGACTTCCCGGCGGAGGTCGTCGCGCACGTCCGCGAGGTCGCGGCCGTCGTGCCGACGGTCGTCGACGTGTTCGCCGACCGGCCGGCCATCCTCGGGCCCCTCGTCGAGGCGGCGGCCGCCGTGACGGTCAACTGGGGAGCGAGCGCGGCGGCGCTCCTCGACGTGCTCACGGGGGAGTCGACGCCGCAGGGCCGCCTCCCGTTCGACCTGCCGCGGTCGATGGCGGCCGTCGAGGCGTCGCGCCCCGACGTGCCCTTCGACACCGCCGACCCGCTGTTCCGGTTCGGGCACGGTCTCACCTACTGAGCCGTGCACAGGCCCGCGAGGCGGGGCGCCCTCTCCACAGGGCGCCCCGCCTCGTCGCATGCGAAGGTCATGCGTGACATCGTGATCGAAGGCCCCCACACTGGAGAGGTGATCACCGTGACCGAACCGCAGGTCTGGACGCTCATCGGCGTCCTCGCCGCCGCGCTCGTCGGCGTCATCACGATCGTGATGTCGAGCTTCTCCCGTCAGATGGCGGTGTCGTTCGGCGCGCTCGAGAAGCAGATCGAGTCGGTCCGTTCGGAGTTGAAGAGCGAGATCGGCGCTGTCCGTTCGGAGTTGAAGAGCGAGATCTCCGCTGTCCGTTCGGAGCTCAAGAGCGATATCGCTCATCTCGAGCGCGACGTGAACTTCCTGCACCGCCGCGAGATCGACGATCCGCCTGCCTGACATCGTCTGACGTCGCGCCTGCCGGTCATGCCGGGCGGCGCATGCGAGAATCGCGCATGGCGTGCCCGGATGCGGCCATGACGGCTCCGCCGGGCCAGAGGACAGCGTCCGCCGCCCGCCCGCGAGACGAGGAGCGACATGCCCCGCACGCAGCACCACCGGCGCTATCTCATGTGCCGGCCAGAGCACTTCACGGTGTCGTACTCCATCAACCCCTGGATGGAGCCCGCGAACCCCACCGACACGGCCCGCGCCGTGGAGCAGTGGCAGCGCCTGCACGACACGTATCTCGAGCTCGGCCACGAGGTCGAGCTCATCGATCCGCTCCCCGGCTACCCCGACATGGTCTACACGGCCAACGGCGGGTTCGTCGTCGACGGAATCGCCTACGGCCCGAGCTTCCGCTACGTCGAGCGGCAGGGCGAGGCGCCCGCCTTCATCGACTGGTTCCGGGCGAACGGCTTCGACGCCGTCGTGCCCGAGGAGGTCAACGAGGGCGAGGGCGACTTCCTGCTCGCGGGAGACGTCATCCTCGCCGGAACCGGGTTCCGCTCCACGGGCGACAGCCACGCCGAGGTCGCGCGCGTGTTCGACCGCGAGGTGATCAGCCTGAACCTCGTCGACGCCCGCTTCTACCACCTCGACACGGCGCTCAGCGTCCTCGATCCCGTCGCCGAGGACGGTCGCGCGACCATCGCCTACCTGCCCGGCGCCTTCGACGACGCGAGCCGCGCCGTGCTGGAGCGCCGCTTCCCCGACGCCATCCGCGTGTCGGACGAGGACGGCGCCGTCTTCGGCCTCAACTCCGCGAGCGACGGCCGCAACGTCTTCATCTCGCCGCGCGCCACGGGCTTCGAGAAGCAGCTGCGCGATCGCGGCTACACCCCGATCCTCATCGACCTCTCCGAGCTCCTCCTCGGCGGCGGGGGCATCAAGTGCTGCACGCTCGAGCTGCGGGGCCCGCGATGAGCGGCAGCCGGCTCGCGCACAACTACCACCCGCTCCCCGTCGTCGTCGCGAGCGCCGAGGGGGCGTGGGTCACCGATGTCGAGGGCAGGCGCTACCTCGACCTGCTCGCGGGATACTCCGCGCTCAACTTCGGGCACCGCCATCCCGCGCTCGTCCAGGCCGCGACCGCGCAGCTCGGGCGCGTCACCCTGACGAGCCGCGCCTTCGACAACGACCGGCTCGAGCCCTTCGCGACAGCGCTCGCCGACCTGTGCGGCAAAGACCTCGTGCTGCCCATGAACACGGGGGCGGAGGCCGTCGAGACGGGCATCAAGGTCGCCAGGGCATGGGGCTACCGCGTCAAGGGCGTCCCGCAGGGGCGCGCGAGGATCGTCGTCGCGCACGGCAACTTCCACGGCCGCACGACGACCATCGTCGGCTTCAGCGACGACCCGGAGGCGCACGACGGCTTCGGCCCCTACGGGCCCGGCTTCGCCGCCGTGCCGTTCGGCGACGCCGACGCGGTCGCCGCCGCGATCGACGACGACACGGTCGCCGTGCTCATCGAGCCCATCCAGGGCGAGGCGGGCGTCGTCATCCCGCCGGAGGGGTACCTCCGCCGCGTGCGCGAGATCACGCGCGAGCGAGGCGTGCTGCTCGTGGCCGACGAGATCCAATCGGGGCTCGGGCGCGTGGGCGAGACGTTCGCGTGCGACCGCGAGGGGGTCGTCCCCGACGTCTACCTCCTCGGGAAGGCGCTCGGCGGCGGCATCCTGCCGGTGTCGGCCGTCGTCGCCGACGCCGACGTGCTCGGCGTCATCCGCCCCGGCGAGCACGGCTCGACGTTCGGCGGCAACCCGCTGTCCGCCGCCGTGGGCCTGCGCGTCGTCGAGCTGCTCGCGACGGGCGAGTTCCAGAAGCGCGCGGCGCTCCTCGGCGCGCATCTCGCCGAGCGTCTCGAGCCGCTCGTCGGGAACGGCGTCACGGCCGTCCGCGTGGCGGGCCTGTGGGCGGGCGTCGACATCGACCCCGCGGTCGGCACGGGGCGCGAGGTCGCGGAGAGCCTCATGGCGCTCGGAGTGCTCGTCAAGGACACGCACGGGCAGACCATCCGCATCGCCCCGCCGCTCGTCGTCCGCGCCACAGAGATCGACTGGGCGGTGGAGCAGCTGCAGCGCGTGCTGACGCGATGAGACCGGGGCACCCGGGTGACGCGCCCGACACGTTCCGACGCACGGGGTAACCTCCCGGCAATCACCCGGGTCTACTCTCGCCGGTATGGGCGACCTGTTCGACGGCTACGGCTCCACGCTGTCACCCCGCACGGCGGCGGATGGCACCCCCGCGTTCGACGAGATGTTCGGCGATCCGCGGGCGGAGGGAGGGCCCGCAGGGGCCCGCGACGCGTACCGCGAGCTGCATACGGCGCTGGCACGCCTGACGCAGGACGAGCTGCGCGGGCGCACCGAGTCGCTCGCCAACTCCTATCTCGCGCAGGGCGTCACGTTCGACTTCGCGGGGGAGGAGCGGCCCTTCCCGCTCGACGCCGTGCCGCGCGTCATCCACGAGGACGAGTGGAGCCGCGTGTCGGCGGGCGTCGCGCAGCGCGTGAAGGCGCTCGAGGCGTTCCTCGATGACGTGTACGGTCGTCGGCACTGCGTGCGTGACGGCGTGCTGCCCGCCTCCCTGGTCGCGTCGAGCCAGTACTTCTACCGGCAGGCTGCCGGCATCCATCCCGCCAACGGCGTGCGCATCCAGGTTGCCGGCATCGACCTCATCCGAGACGAGCACGGCGAGATGCGCGTGCTCGAGGACAACGTGCGCGTGCCGAGCGGCGTGAGCTACGTCATCTCCAACCGCCGCGTCATGGCGCAGACGCTCCCCGAGCTCTTCCACTCCATGCAGGTGCGCCCCGTCGGCGACTACCCCAACCGGCTGCTGTCGGCCCTGCGCGCGAGCGCACCTCCCGGCGTCGACGACCCGCACGTCGTCGTCCTGACGCCCGGCGTCTACAACTCGGCGTACTTCGAGCACACGCTGCTCGCGCGCCTCATGGGCGTCGAGCTCGTCGAGGGCCGGGATCTGTTCTGCGCGGGCGGCAAGGTCTTCATGCACACCACGCGCGGTCCGCGTCGCGTCGACGTCATCTACCGCCGGGTCGACGACGACTTCCTCGACCCGCTGCAGTTCCGCGCCGACTCGATGCTGGGGGCGCCGGGCATCCTGCTCGCCGCGCGCCTGGGCAACGTGACGATCGCGAACGCGGTCGGCAACGGCGTCGCCGACGACAAGCTCACCTACACGTACGTGCCCGATCTCATCCGCTACTACCTCAGCGAGGAGCCCATCCTCCAGAACGTCGACACCTGGCGCCTGGAGGATCCCGGCGCCCTCGAGGAGGTGCTCGACCGCCTCGACGAGCTCGTCGTGAAGCCCGTCGACGGCTCCGGCGGCAAGGGACTCGTGGTGGGGCCGGACGCGTCGCCCGCCGAGCTCGAGGCGCTGCGCAAGCGCCTCGTCGCCGACCCGCGCGGATGGATCGCGCAGCCCGTCGTCATGCTCTCGACCATCCCGACTCTCGTCGACGACGGGATGCGACCGCGGCACGCCGACCTGCGGCCGTTCGCCGTCAACGACGGCAACGACGTCTGGGTGCTGCCGGGCGGGCTCACGCGCGTGGCGCTCCCCGAGGGGCAGCTCGTCGTGAACTCCAGTCAGGGCGGCGGCTCGAAGGACACCTGGATCGTGGGAGGCGAACCGCCCGCGCGCGTCGAGTACGGGCAGGGCCAGGGCCTCGCCGGTCTCGTGGCCGACCAGGCGTCGACCGTCACGCAGGCCATCCCGGTCGTCGGCAGCCTGCAGGAGCAGCACCAGTCGGGCGGGGAGGCGTGACCATGCTGAGCCGCATCGCCGAGTCGCTGTTCTGGATCGGGCGCTACATCGAGCGCAGCGACGGGACGGCGCGCATCCTCGACGTCCATCTGCAGCTCCTCCTCGAGGACCCGTGGATCGACGAGGACACCGCCTGCCGCTCGCTGATGTCGGTCATCGGCGCCGTCCCGCCCGAGCACGACGGCCCCATGACGCGCGGCTACGTGCTCGAGCAGCTCGGCGTCGCGCGCGACAACCTCTCGAGCATCGCCTCGTCGATCCGCGCCGCGCGAGAGAACGCCCGGCGTGCGCGCGAGATCGTCTCGACCGAGCTGTGGGAGTGCCTGAACACGACGAGCGCGCGCCTGCCGCGGCGCCTCCAGAGCGAGAAGGCGCACGAGTACTTCAAGTGGGTGCGAGAGAGGGCGGCGCTCGCGGTGGGCGTCGTGGAGGCGTCGACGAGCCGCGACGAGGCGTGGCAGTTCTTCGCGCTCGGACGCGCCATCGAACGCGCCGACATGACGGCCCGCCTGCTCGCGACGCGCGCGCTGACCGAGGCGTCGGGGCCGTCGTGGACGACCATCCTGCGCTCGTGCGGCGGATACGAGCCGTACCTGCGCACGTACCGCGGCATGCCGAGCGCCGTCAACGCGGCGGAGTTCCTCCTGCTCGACCGGCTATTCCCGCGGTCGGTGATCGCGTCGATCACGACGGCCGAGCAGTGCATGAGCGCGATCGAGCCGGTCGCCGACCGGGTCGGCCACTCCAACGCCGTGCTGCGCGCGTTCGGCAAGCTGCGGAACGAGCTCGAGTACACGCCGATCGAGGAGATCATCGGCGACCTCCACGAGCACATGGAGAACGTGCAGATCGTGACGCGGGAGGCGTCGGAGGCGATCGGGCGCCGCTTCTTCCCCACGCAGGCGGAGCCCAGCTGGATCGGAGAGACCTCATGAAGCGACTGCGCATCGAGCACGAGACCGGCTTCCGCTACAGCGAGACGGTCACGGCCTCCTACAACGAGGCCCGCATGCTGCCGGGCACGACCGACAGCCAGTTCGTGCTGAGCGCGAACCTCGAGATCCGCCCCCAGGTGCCCGTGAGCTCGTACGCCGACTACTTCGGCACGCGCGTGTCGAGCTTCGACGTGCTGACGCCGCACACCGAGCTGATGATCACCTCGCGCAGCCTCGTCGAGGTGCGCGCGGCGCACGCCGACGCGGTCGAGACGACGTGGGAGCGCCTCGCGCGCGACGTCGAGCGCGACGTCGAGACGGTCGAGCACCTCGCGCAGACCGACCGCACCCGGCCCCATCCCGAGGTCGCCGACATCGCGCGCGAGATCGCGGGGCGCCATGACGACCCCGCCGCCGCCGCGACGGCGATCGCGACGACGCTCGGCGACGCGGTGTCGTACGTGCGCGGCGTCACGGGCGTGCACTCCACGGCCGCGGACGCGTGGGACAAGCGGCAGGGCGTCTGCCAGGACATCACGCATCTCGTCATCGGGGGGCTCCGCGCCGCCGGCATCCCTGCCCGGTACGTCTCGGGCTACCTCCACCCGCGCGAGAACGCCGACATCGGCGTCGCGGTCGCGACGGAGTCGCACGCCTGGGTCGAGTACTTCGCGGGCGGATGGCACGGGTTCGATGCCACGGCGGGCGCGCCGTCGGGCGACCGGCATGTGCTCGTCGGACGCGGCCGCGACTACGGCGACGTCCCGCCGCTGCGCGGCGTCTACGCCGGGCCGTGCGAGAGCGAGCTGCACGTGCGCGTCACGATCACGCGCGAGGCGTAGCGGAGGCGCGCGGCTCAGGCCCCGCGCGCCTCGCGCAGCTGCGACTCCAGGTGGAACACCTCGGGGAGCTGCTCGGCCCCCTGGTCGGCGCGGCCGTCGAGCGCGACGAAGAAGGGCGCCATCGACTCCTCCCAGCGGGCCGCGACCTCCGACTGCGCCAGGTAGGCCTGCGACGCGTCGTCGTCGTCGGTCACGTAGAAGCCGACGAGCACGCCGCCTCCGAGGTGGAAGATCGAGTAGTCGCGGCGGCCGGAGGCGGCGATCTCCTCGAGCATCTCGGGCCAGACCGGGCTGTGCCGGGCGATGTACTCGTCCATCAGCTCGGGGCGGACCTGCAGACGGAAGCAGACGCGCTGCGGGGCTGGGCGCTCGGGCTGCGGCGCTGGGCTCTCGGGCTGCGGCGCTGGGCTCATGGACGGGGACCTCTCTGTCGCGGGGAAGCGTTTTCCATCGTATCGTCGTCATCCTCGTCGCGATCGTCGACGCGGATGGCCGTGGTCTGCGCGACCTGGTCGCTGAACTCCTCGGGCGCGACGACGGCGTTCGCGCGCGTGACGATCTCCAGCGGGCGGGTCTCGTCGAGCGTGACGGCGAAGCGCCGCTCCGACGACCGGTGCAGGCGCCCCGACCAGATCACCCACGCGAGCCCGATGAGGAAGGCGAGGATGCCCGCCGCCCCGCCGAGCACGATCGCCGCGCGCGGCCCGAACGCGTCGGCGACCCAGCCGGCGATGGGCGCGCCGATCGGCGTCGAGCCCATGATGACGGCCATGTAGAGCGCGAGCACGCGGCCGCGCAGCGCGGGGTCGGAGTTCGTCTGCACGTACCCGTTCGCCGTCGTCAGCATCGTCACGGTGCCGAAGCCGACGAACACGAGGACGGCCGCGTAGCTCCAGTAGCTCGGCATGGCGGCGGAGACGAGCGAGGCGGCGCCGAAGCCGCCCGCCGCGATCATGACGACGCGCAGCCGGGCGCGCTCGCGACGCGCGGCCAGCAGCGCGCCCGTGAGCGAGCCGACCGCGAGCACGGAGCTCAGGATGCCGTACCCGTCGGCCCCGTGCCCGAACTCGATCGCCATGGTGGAGGCGAAGATCGGGAAGTTCATGCCGAAGGCGCCGACGAGGAACACCATGACGAACGCGACGATGAGGTCGGGCCGGCGGGCGACGTAGCGGAAGCCGTCGGCGAGCCGCGCAGCTCCCTGGCCGCGCGGGCGCGGCACGAGCTCGCGCGTGCGCATGGCGGCGAGCGCGAGGAGCATGGCGAGGAACGTCGCGGCGTTGAGGAAGAACACCCAGCCGCTGCCCACCGCGACGATCAGCAGGCCGCCGACGGCGGGGCCGATGAGGCGCGCCATGTTGAACGACGCCGAGTTGAGCGCGACCGCGTTCGCGGCGAACCGCCGCTCCACGACGTCGGAGACGAACGCCTGGCGCGCCGGGCTGTCGAAGGCGTTGGCGATGCCGAAGAGGAGGGCGAAGACGAGCATGAGGGGCAGGGTCATGGCGCCCGCGAGCAGCAGCGCCCCGACGGCGAGCGCGAGCAGCAGCAGCGCCGTCTGCGTCACCATGAGCAGGCGTCGGCGGTCGAACCGGTCGGCGATCCAGCCCGTCACGCTCACGAGCACGAGGGGCGGCCCGAACTGCAGGGCCATCGTGACGCCCATGGCGGTGGCGTCGTTGTCGGTGAGCTCGGTGAGGACGACCCAGTCCTGCGCCGTCGACTGCATCCAGCCGCCGATGTTGGAGACGAGGGCGCCGAGGAACCAGATGCGGTAGTTGAACGAGGCGAAGGAGCGGAACATCGCGGTCATCGCTCGACCTCCCTCATGATGATCGCCGCGGCCGCGAGCAGCGTCTCGCGGTCGCCCGCGTCGAGACGTGCGAGCACCTTCGCCAGCCACTCGTCGCGGCGGCGCACGGTGTCCTGGACGACCGAGCGCCCCGTCAGCGTGATCTCGATGACGACGCGGCGCCGGTCGGCGCCGTCCTCCGTCCTCGTGAGATGGCCGCGCTCCTCGAGCGCGTTCACCGTGCGGTTCATGGACGGCGCCGTCACGCCCTCGCGCTCGGCGAGGGCCGTGAGCGTGTGGGGCCCGTGGATCTTGAGGGCGACGAGGACCGCGAACTGGCCGTCCGGCATGTCGGAGACGGCGCGCTGCTGCTTGAGGCGGCGGGAGAGGCGGAAGACGGCGGCCCGGATCTCGGAGGCGTCGGCGACGAGCTTCGTGGATGCGGATTGTTTAGCCATGTCAATCATTAGCCTAGCTCATTAGCCTTGCTAAGGGAATGGCGGTGTAGCATCGCGGCATGCCCGAGTTCGCCGACGCGTACGGCGTCGCCATCGTCTACGACGTCTACGAGCCGGAGGGAACGCCGCGCGGCGTCGTCCAGGTGCTGCACGGGGTGGGCGAGCACGCGGGCCGCTACGCCGCCCTCGCGGACGAGCTCGCCGCCGCCGGCTGGGTCGTGTACGCCGACGACCACCGCGGCCACGGGCGCACGGGGATGCGCCAGCACGGCACGGCCGAGAAGCTCGGCCGCCTCGGCGTCGGCGGGCACCGCGCAGCCGTCGCCGCCGTGCGGCAGCTGAGCGAGCACATCCGCGCGGAGCGGCCGGGGCTGCCGCTCGTGCTCCTCGGTCACTCGTGGGGGTCGTTCCTCGCGCAGATCCTGTTCGACCGCCATCCAGGCGCCTACGACGCGGTCGTGCTGGTCGGCTCGTCGCTGCGCTGGCCGGGCTCCCTCAACGCGGGCGACCTCAACGCGCGGTGGAAGACCCCCGAGGCGAACGGCGTGGAGTGGCTCTCGACCGACGAGGCCGTGCAGAGGGCCTTCCTCGCCGACCCGCTCACGGTCGACGTGCCGCTCGCGAAGCTCTTCGGCGTTGCCGACACGCTCCGGCTCGTGGGGCGCCCGCGGCGCGGGCTGCGCCGGGAGGCCGGCGCCGACGTGCCCGTGCTCCTGCTCGTCGGGCGCGACGACAGCGTGGGAGGTCCGCGCTCCGTGCACCGCCTCGCCGACGCGTACCGGCGGCGCGCGGGGCTCTCGGATGTCACGGTGCACGTCTACGACGGCCGGCACGAGATCCTCAACGAGCCCGTGCAGGGCGAGGTGCGCTCCGACATCGTCGCCTGGCTCGACGCGCGCTTCCCCGCCGCCGTCTAGCGAAGCGCCGTAGGCTGGACCCGTGCACGGCGAGTACAAGGTCCCCGGAGGAAAGCTCGTGGTCGTCGACCTCGAGGTCGAGGCCGGGAGGATCGCCGCGTTCCATCTCGCCGGGGACTTCTTCCTCGAGCCAGACACGGCGCTCGACGACATCAACCGCGCCGTCACGGGCATGCCCGACACGGCCGACGTGCCGGCGATCGCCGCGGCCATCCGCGCTCAGCTGCCGGACGGCGTGCAGATGCTCGGGTTCACGCCGGAGGCGGTCGGCACCGCCGTGCGCCGCGCCCTCGTGACCGCGTCGTCGTGGAGCGACTTCGAGTGGGAGGTCGTCGACGACCCGGCCGTCTCGCCGCTCATGAACCTCGCGCTCGACGAGGTGCTCACCGACCGCGTCGGCGACGGACGCCGCAGGCCGACGCTGCGCATCTGGGAGTGGGACGAGTCGGCCGTCGTCATCGGGTCGTTCCAGTCGTACCGCAACGAGGTCGACCCGGAGGGCGCAGCGCGCCACGGCTTCCAGGTCGTGCGCCGCATCTCGGGCGGCGGCGCCATGCTCATGGGCGCCGAGCAGATCATCACGTACTCGCTCTACGTGCCGGCCTCGCTCGTGGCGGGGCTGACGTTCGCCGACTCGTACGCGTTCCTCGACGACTGGGTGCTGCAGGCGCTGCGCGGCATCGGCATCGAGGCGACCTACCAGCCGCTAAACGACATCGCGAGCCCGTCCGGGAAGATCGGCGGCGCCGCGCAGAAGCGCCTCGCCAACGGCGGCGTGCTGCACCACGCGACGCTGTCGTACGACATCGACGGGCAGGTCATGACGGAGGTGCTCCGCATCGGCCGCGAGAAGCTCAGCGACAAGGGCACGACATCCGCCGCGAAGCGCGTCGACCCCATCCGCAGCCAGACGGGGATGGCGCGGCGCGAGATCATCGACCGCTTCATCGCGTCGTTCCGCGCGTTCACGGGCGCCGAGATGGGGAGCGTCTCGCCGGACGAGCTCGCCGAGGCCGAGCGGCTCGTCGAGACGAAGTTCGCCACCGATGCGTGGCTCCACCGCGTCCCGTGAGCGGCGACATCCTGGAAGACGCCCCCCTCGACGCGCTCGCCGCGGGGCGCGGGGCCGTGACCATCCACTACGGCGACAACCTCGACGTCGTGCGCACCCTGCCCGACGGCGCGTTCACGATCGCGTACCTCGACCCGCCGTTCAACACGGGGCGCGGGCGCGAGACCGACGAGAGCCGGCGGGGCGTCTCGTTCGCCGTGCCGGATGCGCGGCCCGAGCCCGTCGACGACGCCGCCCTGGAAGACGGCGCCCTCTTCGGCACGGTCGACGACATCGAGCGGCTCGTCGACGCCGACGAGCGTGCCGCCGAGCTGCGCGCGACGAAGCACACGGGGTTCCACGGCCGCAGCTATCAGCGCGTGCGCGGAGCACTGCGCTCGTTCGACGACCGGTTCGACGACTACTGGGGATTCCTCGTGCCGCGCATCGAGGAGGCGTGGCGGCTGCTCGCCGAAGACGGCACCCTCTACCTGCACCTCGACTACCGCGAGGCGCACTACGCGAAGGTCATGCTCGACGCCGTGTTCGGGCGCGACTCGTTCCTCAACGAGCTCATCTGGGCGTACGACTACGGAGCGAAGTCGAAGAGCCGCTGGCCCACGAAACACGACACGATCCTCGTGTACGTGAAGGACCCCGACCGGTACTGGTTCGACTCCGACGCCGTCGACCGCGAGCCGTACATGGCGCCCGGCCTCGTGACGCGCGAGAAGGCCCGGCGCGGCAAGCTGCCGACGGATGTCTGGTGGCACACGATCGTGCCGACGAGCGGCCCCGAGCGCACGGGATACGCGACGCAGAAGCCAGAGGGCATCCTGCGGCGCATCATCCAGGCGTCGTCGCGCCCCGGCGACCGGGTGCTCGACATGTTCGCCGGCAGCGGCACGACGGGCGCCGTCGCCGCCGCGCTCGGGCGCGACGCCGTGCTCGTCGACGACAACCCCGACGCCATCCGCATCATGGGCGATCGCATCCCCGACGCACGGGTCGTGCTGCGCCGCTAGCCTGGCGGCATGCGCTTCGGAACCTTCATCCCCCAGGGCTGGCGATTCGACCTCGTCGGCATCGACCCGTCCGAGCAGTGGGACGCCATGCTCTCGCTCGCGCGCCGCGCCGACGCCGGCCCGTGGGAGTCGCTGTGGGTCTACGACCACTTCCACACGACGCCCGTCCCCTCCCAGGAGGCGACGCACGAGGCGTGGACGCTGATGTCCGCCTTCGCCGCGTCGACCACGCGCATCCGGCTCGGCCAGATGTGCACGTGCATGGGATACCGCAACCCCGCCTACCTCGCGAAGGTCGCGGCGACCGTCGACCACGTGTCGCACGGACGCGTCGAGATGGGCATCGGCGGCGGCTGGTACGAGCATGAATGGCGCGCCTACGGCTACGGCTTCCCCGAGATCGGCGACCGGCTGCGGATGCTCCGCGAGGGCGTCGAGATCATGAAGCAGGCGTGGGAGACCGGCACGGCCACCCTCGACGGCCGCTACTTCCAGGTGGACGGCGCGATCGTGCGGCCCCTGCCCGTCCAGCGCCCCGGCATCCCGTTCTGGATCTCGGGCGGCGGCGAGAAGGTCACGCTGCGGATCGCGGCGCAGTACGCGCAGTACACGAACTTCTCCGGCGATCCCGAGGGCTTCGCCCACAAGAGCGCCGTGCTGCGGGGCCACTGCGAGACGATCGGGCGCGACTTCTCCGAGATCACGCGGTCGGCGAACTACAACACGGTGATCGGCGAGACGGAGGCGGAGGTGGAGGAGCGCCTCGCCGCGGTCGACGCGCGCCTTCGACCCCACGTCGGCGACGCGCACGCCGACCGCATCCACGCCGACTACCGGGCGTCGGCGGCGGTGGGAACGGTCGAGCAGGTGACCGAGCGCCTCGCGGCGCTCGGCGAGCAGGGGCTCGCGTACGCCATCCACTACTTCCCGGAGGCGGCCTACGACGTGTCGGGCCTGGAGCTGTTCGAGGCGAAGGTCATCCCCGCCCTCGCCTGAGCGGCCTCATGTGAGCGGCAGGACGCCGTCGTATGCGTCCGCCTGCTCGCGCGAGGCGGGGGCCGGATGGTCGAAGACGCGCGACATCGTCGATCCAGCGGCCCACGGGTCCCAGTCAACGGCTCCGCGCAGGGCGAGGTCGACGGCGGCGCCGTGGACGGCGTCGGCGAGCGGCTGGGGCGGATCGTCGCCGGCGATGAGCTCCACGCCCTCTGCGTCGAGCACATCGAAGAAGAACGGCACGTCGAGGCAGTGCAGCGACCATCCGCGCGTCGGCGACACCCAGGCGAAGCGGTACGCCCACGTCGCGGCACCGGGGCGGGCGGCGCGCGCCCGCGCGATCCGCGCCACATGGCGTCGGAAGAGCGCGTCGGTCACGAACCGGCCGATGGCGGCCGCCGTGCCGTGCTCGCGGCGCAGCGCCGCGTTCGCGGCGAGGTAGGGGCGCCGACGGCGGCGCGGCAGGCCGAGCACGGCGAGGACGGGCGCGACGGGCACCCAGCGGAGCCAACGGCGGTGGTCGTCGACGATCATCGAGAACTCGTCGTCGGTCGTGCCGATCACGAGCGGCTTGTCGGCTCCGACCCCGCGCGCGAGCGAGCGCACGACGGGCTCGCGGATGAGGTCGCCGTCGACCGCGGGCGCGATGCGCAGCCCGTCCGAGAGCACCGCCTGCGCGCCGTGCAGATCGCGCATCGCGACGAGATCGGCGGCGGCGTCGCGCACCTGCCGCTCCGTGAGGGCGCGCCATCCCGCGACGGTCGGCTCGACGCGCGCGACGGCGGCCGCCCGCCGGCCGTCGGCCTCGGACTCCTCGGGCGTGATGACGCCGATCGTCGCCGACATCGCCCACACGGCGTGGAAGAGGTGCTGCGCCGCGGGCATCGAGAGCAGCGTCAGGACGGCCCCGCCGCCCGCCGACTGCCCCGCGATGGTCACGCGGTCGGGATCGCCGCCGAACGCCCGGACGTTGCCCTGCACCCACTCGAGCGCGGCCATCCAGTCGCGCACGCCGCGGTTGGACGGCGCGTCGGCGATCCATCCGAATCCATCGAACCCGAGACGGTACGACACCGTCACGACGACGACGCCGTCGCGCGCGAAGGAGCGCCCGTCGTACCAGGGGCTCGCGATCGAGCCCGAGACGTAGGCTCCGCCATGGATGTAGACGAGGACGGGGAGCGCCCCATCGGGCGAGGGCGACGGCGTGAACACGTTGACGTTGAGGGTCGACCGCCCCGGCACCGACGGCTCGGGGATGAGCGTGATCCCCGTCGCTCCGCGCTGCGGCGTCGCCCCCTGCGTCGTGGCGTCGCGGACGCCCTCCCATGGTTCGTGCGGGACGGGGGCCTGGAACCGCAGCGGCCCGACCGGCGGCTGCGCGTAGGGGATGCCGAGGAAGGTCGCGCATCCGCCGCGCCAGAACCCGCGGACGCGGCCCGCCGTGGTGGCGACGACGGGCTGCTCGAGGCGCGGCGGATCGGCGGGCGTGCTCGGGGTCACGCCACCAGTATCGCGCTGCTCAGAAGAGCTGGCGCCAGTTCGCCTTCGCGAGGTCGAGCAGCTCGTCGCCTCGGCCCGACATGACCGTGCGGATGGCGTACAGCGCGAAGCCCTTCACCTGCTCGGCCGTCACGGTCGGCGGCATCGACAGCTCCTGGCGCTCCGTGACGACGTCGAGGAGCGCGGGGCCGTCATGGGCGAGCAGCTCGGCGATCGCCGCGGGGAGGTCCTTCGAGCGCTCCACGCGGATGCCCTTGATGCCGAGGGCGTTCGCGACCGCCGCGAAGTCGGGGTTCGCGAGGTCGGTGCCGTACGTCACGAAGCCCGCGGCCTTCATCTCCAGTTCGACGAAGTTGAGGGAGGAGTTGTTCACGACGACGGTCTTCACGGGCAGGCCGTTCTGCGTGAGCGTGATGAGCTCGCCCAGCATCATGGCGAGACCGCCGTCGCCCGCCAGCGCGACGACCTGGCGCCCGGGCTGCGCGACCTGCGCGCCGATGCCGTGCAGCAGCGCGTTCGCCATGGAGCCGTGGCTGAACGACCCGATGAGCCGACGCCGGCCGTTCATGGTGAGGTAGCGCGCTGCCCACACGGTGGGCGAGCCGACGTCGGCCGTGAACACGGCATCGGCGGCGGCCGCCTCGTCCAGGAGGCGCGCGAGGTACTGCGGGTGGATGGGCTGCGAGCCGTGGCGGGGCACGGCGAGATCGTCGAGCTTCCTGCGGGTCTTGGCGTAGTGCGCGCGGGCGTCCTCGAGGTGGCCGCGGTCGCGTCCGTCCGAGAGGCGGGGGAGGAGGGCCGACGCCGTCGCCTTCACGTCGCCCACGAGCCCGAGGTCGAGCGGATGGCGTCGGCCGAGCTGGGTGCCCCGGATGTCGACCTGGATGGTCGTGGCGTGCTCGGGGTAGAACTGCGGATACGGGAAGTCGGTTCCGAGCATGAGGAGTGCGTCGGCGCCCTCCATCGCGCGGTAGCCGGACGCGAAGCCGAGCAGCCCCGTCATGCCGACGTCGTACGGGTTGTCGTACTCGATGAACTCCTTGCCGCGCAGCGCGTGGACGATCGGCGCGGCGAGGCGGTCGGCGAGCGCGACGACCTCGGCGTGGGCGCCCTCGACGCCCGCGCCGGCGAGGATCGTGACCTTCTCCGCTCCGTTCAGCAGGTCGGCGGCGCGGTCGAGCTCGCGCTCGCTCGGCACGACGACGGGCCGAGCGCGCTCGATGACGGTGACGCGGTCGGAGACGGCGTCGGCGAGCGCGACGTCGCCCGGGATGACGACGACCGCGACGCCGCGCTCCTGGATGGCCGCGCGCATCGCGATCTCGAGCACACGCGGCATCTGGTGCGGATCGGCGACGTACTCGACGTAGACGCTGCACTCGCGGAAGAGCTCCTGCGGGTGCGTCTCCTGGAAGTAGGTGGTGCCGATCTCCGAGGTCGGGATGTGCGCGGCGATCGCGAGGACGGGCACGCGCGACCGGTTCGCGTCGTAGAGGCCGTTGATGAGGTGGAGGTTGCCCGGCCCGCACGACCCGGCGACGACGGCGAGCTCGCCCGTGACGGCCGCGTCGGCGGCGGCGGCGAAGGCGGCCGACTCCTCGTGGCGCACATGGACCCAGCGGATGGTGCCGTCGGCCCGCAGCGCGTCGGTGAATCCGTTGAGCGAGTCTCCCGGGATGCCGTAGACGCGGTCGACCCCGTTCGCGGCGAGTGTCTCGACGATGTTCTCTGCGACGTTGACCATGGCATCGACGCTACGCCTGCCTGGGCCTTGACGGGCCACTTGCCTTTTGCAAGCATTCGAGCATGCGCACCTTCGTCCACGTGCTCGTCAACACGGCGTTCGCGAACCTCACGACGAGCTATCTGTGGTGGGCGCTCACCTTCTGGATCTACGTCGAGACCGAGAACGTCGTCGCGACGGGCGTCATCGGCGGGGCCTACATGCTGTTCATCGCCCTGTTCAGCATGATGTTCGGCACGATCGTGGACCGGTTCCGCAAGAAGGCCGTCATGATGTGGGCGACGCTCGCGGCGTTCGCCGTGTTCTGCGTCGACGGGGCGTTCTTCTTCGTGCTCGGCGAGGAGCGCATGATCGACCTCTCGCAGCCGTGGTTCTGGATCTTCGCCGTCGTCATGCTCGCGGGAGCCGTCGTCGAGCAGCTGCGCAACATCGCGCTGTCGACGACCGTGACGCTGCTCGTCCCGACCGAGAAGCACGCGAACGCGAACGGCATGGTGGGCACGGTGCAGGGACTCGCGTTCCTCGTGACGAGCGTCTTCAGCGGGCTGTCCGTCGGCCTGCTCGGGATGGGTCCGTCCATCCTCATCGCCCTCGTGCTCATCGCGCTGTCGCTCGTGCACCTCGCGGCCATCCGCATCCCGGAGCCCGAGATCGTGCACGCCGAGGGACAGACGCGCTGGGTGGACGTCGCGGGCGGCTTCCGCGCCGTGCGGCTCGTGCCGGGTCTGCTCACCCTCATCCTCTTCACGACGCTCAACAACCTCGTCGGCGGCGTCTACATGGCGCTCATGGACCCGTACGGGATCGAGATGTTCGGCGTGCAGATGTGGGGCATCTGGCTGGCGGTCGGGTCGACGGGGTTCATCGTCGGCGGGGCGGTCATCGCGAAGGCGGGGCTCGGGCGCAACCCCATCCGCACGATGCTCGTCATCGCGGCGCTCGTCGGCGTCGTGGGCGCCGTCTTCACGTTGCGGGAGTGGGCCTGGCTCTACATCGCGGGGCTGTGGACGTTCATGGCGCTCATGCCGGCCGTCGAGGCGGCCGAGCAGACGGTCATCCAGAAGGTCACGCCGTACGAGAAGCAGGGGCGCGTCTTCGGCTTCGCGATGACGTTCGAGGCCGCGTCGGCGCCCGTGACGTCGTTCCTCGTCGCACCCATCGCGCAGTTCTGGGTGATCCCGCATCTGCGGACGGCGGAGGGGCAGGCGCAGTGGGGATGGCTCGTCGGCGACGGCGATGCGCGCGGCATCGCGCTCGTCTTCGTCATCGCGGGGGTCGTGGCCGTGCTGCTCGCTCTCGGCGGGTTCCTGCTGCCGGCGTATCGCACGCTGTCGCGGCGGTTCCTGGAGGAGCCTGCGGAGACGGAGGCGGTAGGCGGGGCGGTGCCGGGCCCCGGCGTGTCGGCTGCCGGCGCGCTGCTTCCGCCGGCGGATCAGAGGGCGGCGGAGTAGGTCGTCCCGCGCAGCTTCTCGGTGAGGACGAGCAGCTGGTGCAGCTCGTCGTCGTCGAGGCACGACATGCGCTCGGCGATGCGGCGGCCGTGGGCGGCGCCGATGGCGCGGAAGGCATGTGCGCCGACGTCGGTCGCCGTGACGAGCGACCCGCGTCCGTCGTCCGGATCGCTGCACTTCGTCACGAGGCCGCGGCCGACCATCCGGTCGACGAGCCGCGACACGCTCGGCTGGCTGATGAGCATGTTCGCCGTCACATCGCGCAGGCGCGAGGTCATATCGGGCGCGCGCGTCACGGTGAGGAGCACGTCGTACTCCGCCTGCGACAGGTCGGTGCCGACGAAGTCGCTCGAGATCTCCTCGAACACCTCGTGCTGCGCCCGGAAGAGGCTCTCCCACGCTGCGATAGCGAGTCTGCGGTCGGCCATGCGTCCCAGGGTAGCGGTCCATGCACGCCTATAGGTCTCGATGCGCGGTGCGCAAGTAAGGGCCGAGCGGAGAGGAAGCCGCCCGGCCCTTGTCCCTTGCACCAAGAGTGTCCTGCAATCACATGTCGGCAGCTGCCACAGCAAAACAGCTGCCTTGCGATGACTCTATAACGGCGAGGTAACGGGTGACAAGGTGTGTCGTTATGTTTCCGTGATTTCATCATCGGGGCATAGCGGTGTCCCTTCTCGCCAGACCTGTCAGATTCTCACGGACCTGTCAGAACCTCTCACCGGACCTGTCAGGGCTCTCGCCGACCTGTCAGAACCTCGGCGTGTCTCCCGCGGTGCAACCCGCAGCTGCCTAGCTTGCGAGGTGGGTGCGTTGTCAGGGCACTCGATATAGGGCGGTACCGCTCCTCAGGAGACAGGCCGTCTGTCGAACACGGAAGCCGTCCGCCGTCCGATTGGTGCGTCGATGCTCCTCGACTCCTCCTGGCAAGTCCCACGCGATACCTGCGATGCCGCCCCGTGCCGCGTCGAGTACGAACTGCATGCGGTTCGATACGAGGTGGACGCGGCAGACGTCGCCGACATCCCGTTCGAGCACTGCGACCCCGTACGAGCCTTCCCCGCATGGCCGGGGAAGCGCCACTACTCGGGGCTGCTGTGGCTGGAGAGTCTTGGCAAGCACGTCGGGTTCGAGTCGTTCACGGAGCGGACCTGCTTGATGGAACTCGATCGAGATCCCGAGGTCACGGCTGTCTCGAGCCAGCCGATGTGGATCCGCTGGGGCGACGATTCGCCGCGAGGGCATGCGCCCGACTACTTCGCGCGGCTTCGTGATGGCCGTGCAGCTGTGATTGACGTACGCCCACTGCAACTGATCGATGACGACGCGCGTCGTCAGTTCGATCGGACGGCGGCGTTCTGCCGCGATCGGGACTGGAAGTATGTCGTGTTCGCGCCCGATGCGCAGGTTCATGACGCGAACCTCCGCTTTCTCCTGAGGTACCGCGACGCGCAGTGGCGGGCGACAGACGTGCCGGAGCAAGTTCGCGGATTCCGGGGGACGATCCGTGAGTTGGCTGGACGGCTGAGCGATGGTGACGAGGTCGACCACCTGGCGTTGTGTTTCGCCCTGATCTGGTCTGGGGTGCTGATCGCCGATCTCGACACTCCGCTGTCACTACGAACGCACGTGCGGTGGAGGGAGACCGGATGAAGGCAATGGCAGGCTCGCGCATCCGTTGGCGCGGCACCGAGTACGAAGTCGTGATGATCCAGGAGATGTCCGCGCTGTTGCGCCATCCAGGCGGCGGCGAAGTCGAGGTCTCCGTTGACGAACTCAACCGCGCCGCCGAGCCCGTCGCCACGAGACGGCTCCACGCCTTGCGCGACGTCTTCGTCGACGGAGACGAACTCGCACCGGAGCTGCGCATCTGGCAAGAAGCGATCGAGAGGATACGCGGCGCAAGCGATGCGTTTGGGCTGAAGGACAAGGCAGTCGCCGAGGAGGCCGCACGGCTCGCCGGGGCGCTGGGACGATCAGTCAGCCCGCGGACGGTGTATCGCCAGCTGCAGGCGTACGAGCGCGATGGCCTCCGCGGGCTGTTGGATCAGAGGAAGAGCGGGGCGGGTGCAGGGCGTTCACGTGGCGTTGATCCCCGCGTGGTTGTGATTCTCAATAGTGTGCTGGCGTTGCGATCTCGTTCATCGACCGTCAGCAAGGCGGCGATCATCGCGCAGGTCCGCCGCGAGATCGCTGCTGCCCATGGAGATGAGATCAAGGTTCCAAGCGATCCCACGTTCTACCGTCTGCTCGACGAGGAGGACCGTGGGCGATTCTCGTTCGGGTCGGCCAAGACCCGCGAGGCGCTCGCCCTGGCGCCGGAAGGTGAGTTCGGACGCCGCACGGCTCTGCGACCTGGCGAACAGGTACAGATCGACACCACGCGTTTGGACGTGATGGTGCGCATCGATGAGTCGACGATCGGCCGTCCGGAGCTGACGATCATGCTGGACGTCGCGACGAGGTCCATCCTCGCGGCGGTGCTGCGCCCGGAGGGCACGAAGAGCATGGACCTAGTCGTTGTGCTCGCCCGAGCTTTGGTGCCGTACGCGCGCCGGCCGGACGGCGCCCGGGAGACACGTCAGCTCGTGTCGACGGCGTGGGCGGATGAAGCACTGATCGAGCAGGAGCGCTTCGAACGGCTACGGGAAGCGCAGCCCTTCATCTTCCCGGAGACGATCACGACCGACCGCGGCCGCACATACCTGTCGCGACACTTCAGGGCGGCGTGCGAGACGCTGGGGATCTCGTTGGTCACGGCGGCCCCGCACACACCGACGGACAAGCCGCACGTGGAGCGTACGTTCGAGTCGATCGCCTCGTTGTTCCTCCAGTACGCGATGGGCTACGTCGGGCGCAGCGTCGAGCACCGCGGGCGTGATGTCGAGAGCCAGTCGGAGCAGCTGCTGACGATCGCTCAGATGCAGGAACTGCTCGAAGACTGGATCGCCGTCGAGTGGCAGAACCGGAGCCACGACGGGCTGCGCGACCCATTGCATCCGACGATCATGCTGACGCCGAACGAGATGTGCCGGGCCTTCCGTCAAGTTGCTCCCGAGCTCCATGTGCCGTTGACCCGAGAGGACTTCATTGCCCTTCTCCCCGTGGTTCAGCGGCGCATCAACCGGTACGGAGTGACCATCGATCACCGCGTGTACGACTCGAAGCGGCTGGCCGAGTACCGGCGTCGTGAGTCGCCTGCCAAGTCCAAGCAGGGGAGGTGGCCGATCCGGGTCGATCCGTACAACCTGCACATTGTCTGGCTGGAAGCCGACGGGGAGTTCATTCCGCTGCGGTGGGCGAACGACGTGCACGAGATGCCGATGCTCGGCGATGTGTGGCGGTATGCGCGTGATGAGTATCGCTCGGGCGGTTCTCGGCGAGATGACACGAGTGACCTCGTTGACGCCATGCGCGGCTTTGCTGCGAAGGGGAATCCCAAGGTCGCGGCGCGCAGGAAAGCGCGCGCCGCGGTCGTCGCGGCGGACCCGATGAACCCGACGAGCGTCGCGCGGAGCGAAGTGGAGGACGCGTCCGACCTCGCGCCGGCGATCACGGACGTGGCGGCACCCGAGGTGTGGCCGCATAGCGGCGGATTCGCGCTGACGAACGACGACATCGACGAAGTGCGAAGGAGGCTCGAGGAGTGAACGAGGTCTCGACTCTCGAAGGCTGGCGCGAGTATGTCGACGCCAGCTACGAACGACCGCTCCCGGTCGGTCGCGACGAACTGGCCGCGATGACGTTCGGCGACCGAGCGATCTACAACGTGGCGCGTGCCCGCTACTCGCAGGCGGGCGCGTTCGTGAAGACGCCGCAGTACCGTGCATTCCAGCGCGCGACGCGTGAGCGCATCTATCTCAATCAGAGTCGCCGCGTCGGCAAGCTCGGTCTGATCCTCTCCGGCGAGCCTGGGCAGGGCAAGACAACCACGCTCCTCGAGGTTGGCAAAGAGCACGAGCTTCGTCGACGTCACACGAACCATCCGGTCGCCGCGGACGGGAACATCCCTGTCATCTACGTGGCGGTGCCTGCCCAATGCACGGCCAAGGCGCTGCTGCAGGAGTTCGCGCGGTTCTTCGCGCTCCCGACTCTCACCCGGATGACGTACGGCGCCTTGCTCGACATGGTCGCCAACGCGATGCGACGGTGCAGCACCGAGCTCGTGCTGATCGATGACGTGCACCACCTCGATCTGCGATATCGGCAGAACGTGGAAGCGTCCGACATGCTCAAGCAACTCTCGGAACGCTGCGGTGGGACCTTCGTCTACGCAGGGATCGCGGTCGAGGCCACGGGGCTGCTGTCGGGCACACGCGAGGGACAGATCCGGAAGCGGTTCGAACTCCACACCGCGGGTCCGTTCAAGATCTCGAGCAAGCAGGGACAGTCTGATTGGGGAGATTTGCTGCTCGCGGTCGAGGACTCCCTCTGTCTGCTGCAGCAGCGCCCGGGGGCGATCCTCGCAGCGGCGAAGGCGCTGCATCGCCTCACTAACGGTGAGATAGGTCTCCTGAAGGACCTGCTGCAACTCGCCGCGTACCGCGCGATCGAGGACGGAAGCGAGGAACTCGACCTCGCCGAGTTCGAGCACGAGGTGGAGCGACGGCAGGCCAACAAGCAGAGCGCGCGGCTATGAGCGCCGCCCGGGCCTTTCCCGTCCGCGTCCGTGCGTTCGCGGGGGAGAGCCCGGAAAGCTACTTCCGTCGCCTGTGTGAGGCCAACGCCGTTACGGAACGCGACGCGTGGCTCGTGCTTCGGCATCAGGACCCAGCGCTCTGGTACGAGGTCGGGTGCCCGCTCGGAGCGCGATACGTCGCGGCCCTGGGCGGCTTGCCAGACGACTTCTTCACGTCCGTCATCGGCCTTGCCGGGGCCGCAGGCGGCGAGTCGATGGGGATCGCCGCGCGGGCGGCGCGACGAGAGCCATCGCCGCCGGCGCCGCTCTGCCGCCGGTGTGCTCGAGGCGAGGTGGTCCTCGCGCTGGCGCCGTCTGGCCCGATCTGCTTGCGTCACCGTCGGTGGGTAGCTCACGACATCGACACGCGTCAGCTGCCGCGCCACAACTCCGCCCAGCGCTGCTTGAACGGAACGCTCCGAGGTCGCGGGATCGGCTACCGGTCGTCTGCGATCGCTGCGACCCGCGAGGCGCTCCGCCGCGTGAAGGGTGAACGATTGCCGGCTCGCAAGGACGCCGTCGTCCCGCTCGAGGTCGAGATATCCGAGTTCCCCGACGTCGTGAGATTGACGGCGCTCCTCACCAGTGACGCCATGGTTCGTTTGCTCCTGAACGATGAGCTCGGGACGGCCACCCGCGGGATCGCGATCGCATATGTCGCTCATGTCTTCCTCGCTGGGCACGGCGCTGCCGACGCGATCGCGGCGATTCGAACCGCGGGCCGAGAAATGTCGCTCGGGCGCGGCATCCCCGTGATCGGGCCATACACGCGGGTAGCCGACCTTCCGGACTTCGCATCGGCGATCACCGGAAGCAACGACGGCATCCGCACTCGCCTTCTTCGGTTCCTGCAGACATCCGAGAACAGGCGGCTGCACACCCCGGCGAGCCGCCATGCATCCGACAGCGAGACCGCGCGTGTCCGGTAGCCACCAGGGGCAGCGTCCGCGTTCTCTGCTACGGGCGCTGCCGCTGCGTGTCGCACCGCTCAGTGGCGAAACGCCGGAAGGCTTCGCGGGGCGCCTTGCTGCGGCAAACGGACTGTCGTCGTCAGTGCTCAACGCGTGGTTGAGTCCCGCCGATCCCGCAGGCGTGGGCGGCGAGCCATGGACGCAGCGCCTGGAACGAGCGGCATCGCTCCCTTTCGGGTATTTCCAGCGTGCGCGCCGACGACACGTGCTGTTCGCGGCCTGTCACCACTCCGGCTGGCGTCGTGCGAACTGCGTGAAGTGCGACATCGTCGATACCCCACGTGCTGGCTGCACACGATGCACCCGCGGCGATTCGACGATGGTGTTCACTCGCGGCGGCGCCGTCTGCGTGAGGCACCGACGCTGGCGCGGTGGTCGCCTCGAGGTTGACCTTCGAGGGCAATCGGCCTATGCGCACGCCGAAGCGAGGGTGTCCGGATGGCTCTGGTTCCATGGCGTCTCCCTGCACACCGGCGAGCTCACACTCGCGGCGAACCTCATCAGCGCAGCCCTCGCTGATGATCCGGACTCACGTCGCGACGTTCGTCTCGAACAGTTGAACCTTGACGACAGCCCCGAGGTCTCTCCGCTGCTCCTCTATTACCCAGAGATCACCAACCTCGCCTGCGCGCTCACGGATCCTGCAGTCGCGAGCGCGCTCTGCACCCACCGAACCTCGCCCGAGCGGCAGGTGCAGATGCTCATCGCCCTCGCGGCCGGTGCCTGCGACGGTGCTCCAACAACGGAGTTGGAAGCACTTGCCCGCGCAGAGATCGACCGCATGCGCCTCGCACTCAGTTGCGCGTTGTCCATGCCGTCGTCCCGGACAGCCAACGTGCGACGCGCGCCGCGACCGAAGGCACTGATCGAAGCCGGACACCGACACAAGGCGGTGCTGATGCGACACGTCGACGAGGCCCGCGTCAGCGCTCCAGCGATCACGGGTGTCAAGTCGCCGCCGGCATCGCGGGTGGTCAGCCGTCGACTGTTGCTCGCTCTCCAACGGTCAGCTGGCGAGCGACGGTGACGCCTGCGCAGGCTGAATCAGCGGTTGCGCAGGTCGGGGACGTCGCCGGGTACCAGGTCCGTGAGCGGCACTTCGAGCACCTGAGACAGCGCGAGCAGCGACCGAAGGGAGGGGTTCGCCGGCATTCCGGGTCGAGACTCGCCCTTCTCGTACTTCTGGTACGTGTAGCGGGTGAGGCCGGCGCGGTATGCGACTTCCTCCTGGCTCAGTCCGGAGCGATCACGAGCCCGGCGGAGCGTCGTCGCGAGGCGCTGAACGTAGGCTCGCCAAGCGGCGTCGATGAGCTCGTTTCGCCGGACCACTCATCCAGCGTTGCGAGGTCGACAGATCGATCAGGCCTAGTCTGTATGGCATAATTCGAGAGGCCATACGAAACAATCCACTTGCCTTGCCGGACCTGTCCGCTGCTCATCTGCACGTGTGCCGCTGGTCCCGACGGTAGACGATCGCATCGCGGGATCGGCGTCCTGCGCGATCGCGAGTGTGATGGTGGCAATGGCATCAGAGCCCTACCCGATCTGGTGGAGAGGCGTTCCCGTGCCGCCACCTGCCCAGTGGACCTACGTGTTCGAACAACTGACGGGCGACGATTCGGGAGAGGAGTGGGCGCTGGCGGCCGCCATCTTCATCGCACAGACCCGGCGCCGCCTCGGCCGCGGCCCGACGTTCGCAGAACTGTTCGCGCATCTCCTCCCCGATGCGGACGGGCTGCCCGCCCCATTCCCCGAAGGGCTGACCTACCGCGAGCGGCACCTCGCTGTCTCCGGGTTCCGCGGCCACGCCACGATCGAGTGGCGCCGTCGCGGCATGATCAGCTGGGAGACCAGCGTGACGCGAAGCCTCCGCGTCGGTCGCGCCTTTCGCGAGCGATCGAAGCAGCGTCAGACCTCGAGAGCAACGTCGCTCGGCGGGGAGGGTGTCGAGCACGTGTCGGAGACCGCTGGTAGACACGCTCACGGCGACAACAGAGAGGGACACGGATGACACATGGGCGGCGTGCGACCGGTGATGGTCAGGCAACGTGGTCTCAGATGGCGGTGCGGGCATGACAGACGATGAACTTCCCGCCGAGGTGAGAGCCATCATCGACAGGATCGCGCCAGGATGGCCAGAGGTGCTGGACGTCAGCCCCGGCTGGTATCCACTGCTTGGACGGCTCAACGAGCGTCTCGCCGCAATCGCTCCTGGCTACGTCGTGCTCCAGTGCAAGTCGAAGTTCGGCTCGCTCAGCTTCCACGCGCAGCCGGCCGCCGACCCTCCGATCCACGTCGACGAGTTCAGCGATGTCATCCGCGACGCCGAGTGGGAGAGCATCGAGACCTGCGAAGAGTGCGGAGCGCCCGCGAAGCAGTACGTGATCAGGCTTTGGGTCGTGACGCTGTGTGATCAACACGCAGAGGCCGCCCGGCTCGCTGAGGCTCCGGATGGGGCGCGATCCGACCCTTGATGCCCACGACCCTCGGTCAGCCCTCGGCGGGATGCGGGCCTTAGGGCTTATGGCTGCTCTGCGCGAACGGCGGCGCGGAAGCGGGACATGAGGACCGAGGTATCTACCCATCCGGCGAGTTCCGACGTCTGCTGGAGCCAGCGCCCGCGGAACGCGCGCGCATAGCGCAGGCTGCCACGCAGGCCGCGGATGATCGCGAGCCGCACGCGAAGCGGCTTCTGCTGGTTGCGGTTGAAGAACCGCAGGCGCGTGAGGATCTGCTCCGTTGCCGCGTAGACGCCGAACAAGTACGCGAAGGGCATCAGGACGGCAGGGAGCCAGATCGACATCGCAAACGTGCGCGCGACGAGGGCCCAGTCGACCGTGGGGGCGTTCTGCACGAGCCAAACCGTCGTCCAGAGGAGCATGGCCAATCCGATCAACAGCCGAAGGAAGTCCGCGACGCGGGCGACGACATGCAACCTCTCCTCTTGTGCACGCGGGACCGCGGCGAGCACGGAGAGAACGATGACGAGCAGCTGGAGAATAAACTCCGCCCACCACGCGAATGACGCGAGGTTCACATACAGTGCGACGAACGCAGCGACGCCGAGTGCGTCGATGGCCGCGCGGCGCACGATCGCGTCGCCATCGGGCGCGGTGATCGCCCGGTAGAGCATCGGGACTGCGAGAGTGACCATCACGAGGAAGGTGTCCTTGCTCATCTCCACGCTCCACATGCCGAGAAGCCAGGCGCCCACGATCCATGGCGTGGCATACGCAAGGTAGAGAGCCAGAGGGATCCAGAGCCGTCCCATGAAGAACGTCTTCACCACGGTCCACAGGTGTGGTCGCACCGTTCGGACGCTGAGGATGAGGACGAGCACGCCGATCAGGATGATCAACGTAGCAACTTCACGCTCGCTCAATGCCATGAAGCAATGCTGGCGGATGCAGCTGCGAGGCGCCGTGCATGTCAGGTCGACGAGCGCGTCGCAGACATGCCGACGTTGCCCGCTGCGGGGCGTTGGTGGGTGCTCGGAGTTCTGCGCGTGACGATGCGCTCACGAGAGGTGTGCTCGACGACGGGGGTCGATGCGATCTCCCCGACGGCGGCGAGTCTGATGTCGGCGTCCGACGCCTCAGCTTCTGTCCGACCCCCTCGATAGCATTGGCGACAAGCGGCCGGGATCCCGGACCCGCGGTCTGGATGCGTGCAGTTCCGCGGTTGTTCCCGCCGAAAAGCAGTGTGAGAACAGGACATCGTCATGGCGAGACTCAACCTCAAGGCCGTCGAGGAGCGCGTCGCTCCGCTGGCCGGTCGCGAGAGCTACGACCGCGAGTTCGTCTTCGATCTGCTACTCGCCTACGGCAAGCCGCAGAGCAGCGTCACGCGCCTGCGCAACGGGGACCTGAACGTCGCAGCTGACCCTGCGGGCGAGGTCGCGCAGAAGAAGGTCGTCTACTTCAAGGAGACGACCGGCGACCCGCTTGAGATCCTCGAAGAGCTGAAGACCTCGCCGGACGTGGTGCGGTTCAGCACGCGCTTCGTGATCGTCACCGACTACTCAGAGCTGGTCGCGCACGACATCCAGACCGGCGAGACGATCGGCTTCCCGATCCGCGAGATCGACCAGCACTTCACCTTCTTCCTCCCCTGGGCTGGCATGGAGAAGGCGCAGTACATCGCAGAGGCGCACGCCGACGTGAAGGCCGCCGAGCGCATGGGCAAGCTCTTCGATGAGCTCCTGCACGCGAACCCCGGCCTGCTCGAGCAGCCGCACGGCCGGCACGCGCTCAACCTGTTCTTCACGCGCCTACTGTTCTGCTTCTTCGCCGAGGACACCGGCATCTTCGCGGAGAACCAGTTCACCAACGCGGTCGGATCGCACACGCTTGCGGACGGTTCCGACACCGCCGCGTTCCTAACCGACCTGTTCACGGCGCTCGACACCGCGAGACCGGCGGACAAGCCGAATCACCTCGCGGCGTTCCCGTACGTCAACGGCCG
Organism: Microbacterium gilvum; assembly: GCF_039543865.1. NCBI lineage: Bacteria > Bacillati > Actinomycetota > Actinomycetes > Micrococcales > Microbacteriaceae > Microbacterium > Microbacterium gilvum. Next base: position 256,402 of record NZ_BAABKO010000006.1, read on the forward strand.
GCTCTTCACGATGTCGCCGGACCACGTGGTGCCCGCGTTCACGAAGGGCGCGCGCGAGGAGTTGATCAGCGCCGGCAAGCTGATCTGGCGCGAGATCAATCCCGACATCTTCGGCTCGATGTTCCAAGCGATCGTCACCCCGGGCAAGCGCAGCGATCTCGGCCAGCACTACACCTCGGTGCCGAACATCCTGAAGACCATCGAGCCGCTGTTCATGGATCCTCTGAAGGACCAACTCGACGCCGGCAACGACTCGGTGAAGAAGTTGGAGGCGCTGCTCGAACGCATCAGCGCGATCAAGGTCTTCGACCCGGCGTGTGGCTCGGGCAACTTCCTGGTCATCGCGTACAAGGAGCTGCGCCGGCTCGAGCACGCGATCCTCGAGCGCCTGGCCGAGCTGGACGACAAGCACCGTGTGCTGTTCGCGGAGTCGAAGATCAACATCGAGAACTTCTTCGGCATCGAGATCGACGACTTCGCCGTCGAGGTCGCGATCCTCTCGCTGTGGATCGCGAAGCACCAGATGAACTCCGAGTTCAAGGACAAGTTCGGCGTCTCGATCCCGCTGATTCCGCTGAAGGAGACCGGTCAGATCAAGCAGGGCAACGCGACTCGCGTCGACTGGAACGAGGTCTGCCCGAACGACGGCGGCGAGATCTATCTGATCGGCAATCCGCCGTACAAGGGCGGCAAGTCGCAGGGCAAGGAGATGAAGGCCGACTACCCCTTCGTGTTCGGGAAGCGGCCATACTCGAAGGACCTCGACTACATCGCCCTCTGGTTCGTCAAGGGTGCCGACTACATCGAGGGTACGCCTGCGGAGCTGGCGTTCGTCACGACGAACTCCGTAGCGCAGGGCGAACACGTAGGGCTGATGTTCCCGATGATCTTCGCCAAGGGCCTCGAAATCGGGTACGCGTACACGTCCTTCAAGTGGGAGAACAACGCCAAACACAATGCTGGGGTCACGGTCGCTGTAATCAACCTCCGTGCAGAGCGAACGGGGCAGAAGTTCATCTTCACCGACGGACTGCAGATCGAGGCGAAGAACATCAACGGGTATCTGGCGGATGCGTCCTCCGTCTTCATCTATCGCCGCACAGGAGTGCTTAGTCCTTCTCTGCCGCGAATGGTCCTCGGGTCTATGCCAAAGGACGGCGGGCATCTGATCCTCGACGCGGCGGAGCGCAGCCGCGCGGTCGAGATGGACCCTGAGTCGGACAAGTACCTCAAGCAGTACGTGGGGTCGGCAGAGTTCATCAACGACATCCAGCGATTTTGTGTCTGGGTCTCCGACGCCGAGTTGACCTCGGCGAAGCAGATCGGACCAATCGCCACTCGACTCGACGCGGTGGCCGAGTGGCGAGACGGTCGGGACGAAGCCGGAGTCCGTGCATTTGCCGCGTTCCCCAACCGGTTCAAGCAGGTCGCGTATAAGGCGACTGAATCGATCATCGTGCCGCGCGTGTCTTCGGCGCGACGCGAGTACGTTCCCATCGGCTATCTCGGAGAGAACGCTGTGATCTCCGATGCTGCCAACGCGGTCTACAACGCAGAGCCATGGATCTTCGCCCTGCTCACATCGCAGATCCACATGGCCTGGCTCGCCGCAGTCGGCGGTCGAATGAAGACGGACTACCGCTACGGCGCGTACATCGTTTACAACAACTTCCCAGTCCCGCCGCTGTCGGACGCCGTGAAGGAGAAGCTCACAGTCGCTGCGCTGCGCGTTCTGGACGTACGGGAGTACCACTGCGAGCAGACGCTTGCAGAGCTCTACGACCCCGACAAGATGCCCGACGACCTGCGCGAGGCGCACGCCGCGGTCGACACGTTGGTCGACTCGATCTACTCCAAGAAGCCGTACGAGACGGACGAGCAGCGGCTCTCGGACCTGTTCGCGATGTACGAGCGCATGACTGCCGAGGAGGCCGCGAAGGCTCCGGCGAAGAAGACCAGGGGGGTCCGGAAGTGAACGCGATCAAGAAGCCCGTCAACATCGTCAACGTCACCTACGCCCAGACCAAGGCGTCGGTGAACACGGATGCGCTCGGCATGCGCGAGATGCAGCAGCGCGTCTTCGCCCAGCGCGACGCCCAGCACCTGCTGGTGAAGGCCCCGCCGGCGTCGGGCAAGTCTCGCGCGCTGATGTTCGTGGCCCTGGACAAGCTCTACAACCAGGACCGCAAGAAGGTCATCGTGGCGGTGCCCGAGCGCTCGATCGGCGCGTCCTTCGCGCCGACTGCCCTGACCAAGCACGGCTTCTTCGCGGACTGGGAGATCAAGGAGTCGAACAATCTCTGCGACGCGGGCTCGTCGGCCGGCAAGGTCGACGCGTTCATCAAGTTCCTTGAGGGCACCGACGCGACCCTCGTTTGCACGCACGCGACGCTGCGCTTCGCCTTCGAGAAGCTCGCGCCGGAGGCCTTCAACGGCACCGTGCTGGCCATCGACGAGTTCCACCACGTCTCCGCCGACACCGAATCGAGCCGACTGGGCGCGCTGCTGCGCGACGTGATGAACGGATCCGACGCGCACATCGTCGCCATGACGGGCTCGTACTTCCGCGGCGACTCGGTGCCGGTGCTCTCGCCTGAGGACGAGGCGAAGTTCACCCCGGTCACGTTCAACTACTACGACCAGCTCAACGGCTACGAGCACCTGCGCTCGCTCGGTATCGGCCACCACTTCTACCAGGGGCGGTACACGGACGCGATCGTCGAGGTCCTCGACCTCGACAAGAAGACGATCGTGCACATCCCGAACGTGAACTCTGGCGAGTCCACGAAGGACAAGCTCGAAGAGGTCGGATTTATCCTCGACACCATCGGTGAGGTCGTCGACGAAGACGAAGACACTGGCATCATCAGCGTGCGCCGCAACGACGATGGCGAGATCGTGCGAGTCGCGGATCTGGTTGACGACACCGACCAGAAGAAGCGCGGCGACACGCTGCACTATCTGGCGCACACGGCCTCGAAGGACCGCGACGCGGTGGACGTGATCATCGCCCTCGGCATGGCGAAGGAGGGCTTCGACTGGCCCTTCGCCGAGCACGCGCTGACCGTCGGCTACCGGGCATCGCTCACCGAGGTCATCCAGATCATCGGCCGGGTGACGCGCGACAGCCCCGGCAAATCGCACGCCCAGTTCACGAACCTCATCGCCGAGCCGGACGCCTCGCAGGGCGAGGTCAAGGTGTCGGTGAACAACATGCTGAAGGCCATCACCGCTTCGCTGCTCATGGAGCAGGTGCTGGCGCAGAACTTCCAGTTCAAGACCAAGAAGTTCGACGGCGACGACGTCAAGAAGCCCGGCGAGCTGAAGATCAAGGGCTTCAAGGAGCCCTCGACGGCCCGCGTGAAGCAGATCGTCGAGACGGACCTGAACGACCTGAAGGCGACGATCCTGCAGGACGACACCTTCGCCAAGGCGGCGGCCGGCTCCGTGGACCCCGAGACGACCAACAAGGTGCTGATCCCCAAGATCATCCGCGAGAAGTACCCGGACCTCACTGCGGCCGAGGTCGAGGAGGTGCGCCAGCAGGTCGTCGTGGACTCGGTCATCAAGACCGGCGAGGTGCGCGAGGTCGGCGACAAGCGCTTCATCAAGCTCGCCGAGAAGTTCGTCAACATCGACGAGCTCAGCATCAACCTCATCGACTCGGTGAACCCCTTCCAACGCGCGTTCGAAGTCATGTCCAAGTCGGTCACGCCCTCGGTTCTGAAGATCATCCAGGACCAGATCGCAGCCACACGGATCGAGTTCACCGAGGAGGAGGCGCTGGCGCTGTTCCCGAAGATCCAGAACTGGGTGAAGGTCAACGGGCGCCGTCCCGACGTGCGCGCCGAGGACCCGAACGAGAAGCGCCTCGCAGCGGCGCTTCTGTTTCTGCAGAAGCTCAAGCAGCAGCGCGAGGCCGAGAAGCGTGCAACGGAGATGGTGACCGACGCATGAGCACGAACGAGGACATCGGCCCCGTCGACTTCGTTCTGACCGACTTCCAGGCGGTTCTCGACGCCGACGTCGACGGCCTACTCGATGCGCCAGAGAAACCGCAGAAGGTCACGTCGTCCGATCGGCTCGAGCGAGCGTTCCTGGAGATCGCGGAGTTCTACCGGACGCACGGCCGAGTGCCGAGCCCGTCGACCCACGACATCGCGGAGCGCAAGCTCGGCGCTCGGCTCGACGGCTTCCTCGTCAGTGACGAGCGGGCAGCTGCCGTCAAGCATCTGGACGAGTTCGGTCTGCTCGAGGCGCCGCAAGCGCCGGCATCAATCGACGAGCTCCTCGAGGGCGACGACCTCGACGACCTGCTCGGCGACGACAGCGGCATCCTCGATGTCTCCGATCTGCCCGTTATGAAGCGTCCGGAGTCGCCGGACTCTGTTGCCCAGCGTGTTAAGTCTGAGGACTTCGAGCTCTATGAGCCACTGTTCAAGGCGAAGCATGCGGAGCTGGCCGATGGCACGTTCCAGCTGATGCCGTTCACCGGCTTGGACCTCATCCGTGAGGGCGTCTTCTTCGTCCTCAACGGCGTCATGTGCTTCGTCGCCGAGGTCGGCGAGGACGTGGACCTCGTCGTCGGTGGCAAGCCGAAGCAGAAGCAGCGGCTGAAGGTCGTGTTCGAGAACGGCACCGAGTCCGCCATGTATAAGCAGAGCCTGATGACGCGCATGTACGAGGCACAGGGCCAGGTCCTCGCACGCACCGGACATGACACAGCCGACATCCTCGACGGGGACGTGGAGAGCGGCCACATCTACGTGCTGCAGTCGCTGAGCACCGACCCGCTGATCGCGAACATTAAGGACCTGCACAAGATCGGCTTCTCGACCACGAGCGTCGAGCAGCGCGTCAAGAACGCCGAGACGTCACCGACGTACCTCATGGCCCCGGTGAAGGTGGTGGCCGACTACAGGCTCTACAACGTGAGGGCGTCGTGGCTGGAGCACCTGCTTCACCGGGTTTTCGCGGAGGTGCGGCTGGACCTCACTCAGATCGACAGGAAAGGCCGCGACTACGACCCGTCAGAGTGGTTCGTTGTCCCGCGGGACATGATCAATCAAGCAGTGGCGATGATCATGTCCGGCGAAATCACGGAGTACGTCTACGACATGGGAGCACAGCGGCTGACGAGGAGAAAGTCGTGAGCGCGTCGCCGATGGATGAAGACGACGGCGCGACGTCAACGTCAGCGGCCGAGCCCGTGATTTTTGAGGACGACGGGGAGTTCCGGCACGTCGACGGATGGAATTCGTTCCAGTTCGACCCGCCGTTGACGCACACTGACGCCCTGAAGCTCTCGTCGAGCGCACAAGAGCTCGGCTACCGCATGCTGTTCCGACGTGCTGACTACTCGATAGAACAGATCCAGCAGCAGTTGGTCGAGCGCGGGCCGGGGTCGTTCTTGAACATGGTGTGGCTGCAGGAAGACATTTCGCCGAAAGCGCCCGCGCCGACCGTCGAGCAGCGGATGGCCGCGCGCATGCGGAAGCTCGCCCCAAGCGACGAGCTGATCATCACCGATCCGTACTTGTTCACGGGTAGCCGAAAGCACGACAGTCAGGAGTACGCAGACTCAGTCGTGCGGATGATGACGCCCGCCCTCACGCCTGGGCTGCGCATCACTGCGCTGGTCAGCTCGTCGGGGAACAACCCGATCGTGAGGGCGGCAGTCCTCGATGGTCTGCGTGCTCAGGTGCAGAACCTAGACATCACGGTCGTCGAAACCGACGACTTCCATGATCGGTTCTGGATCGCCGACGGCGAACGCGGTCTGATCATCGGGGCCTCGCTGAACAAGATCGGCGGAAAGATCTTCTTCGTCGATGAACTCAGCCGCAGCGACATCAAGGCTGTGCTCGACGAAGTGGACGCAATAGTTGGCACGTGCGCATAGCCGGTTCGTCCTTCCGGCGCTCGACGTCGCAGCTGACTCTCGTCCGCGCGTGCTCGCAGTGGGTAGCGTGCGAAAGTGACGAACTCAGTAACTCAGGCTTGTCCTTGTCTTGATGCTCATCGGCGGCTGATGGATCTTCACGAAGACATCCATCGAGCGGTGGAAAACTACCAGGACGAGAATGAGTTCCGTCGCTGGCTGAACTCGGCTCTCCAAGACTCACGAGGCGTCACCTTCCTGCTGCAGAAGCGGAAGTCGAAGTGGTCTGACTTCGACTCCTGGTACCTCCCCTGGCAAGACGATGCGAAGGACAACCTGGTGCTCTCCTGGGGCGTCCGATCGCGCAATCGGATCGTGAAAGAGGAAGATCTCCGAACGTTCAGCCAAGCGATCATCAGCTATTTCGGTGAGCGGCTCCAACAGGCCGAGGACGTGCTCGCCGTACCTCCCCGTGTGACCGCGGCCGAGATCCTCTACGCGTTCCGCTACCTCATGGATGACAAGCCGGTCCGACGGAAGGGATGGATCCGAGTCCAGCGGCGGTGGGTCGACGATCAGCTACCGGACTATGAGCTTGTTGCGGCGCTGAAGGAGATATACGTGGGGGTTGCCAGAATCGTCCAGCGTGCGCACGAAGCGAGCGGCGTCGGTGATTGCCTCGCGCCGGCCTTCGCACGCGCGTGCGTGACGGCGAAGATCGATCCCGACTTGCGGTGCCTGGGTGATGGGAACCCCATCCCTGACGGGATCATCGACGCCAACACCGGGGAGATGATGCGCCTCTCCGTTGGACGGATGGAACGCGACGACTCGTCGATAGCTGTTGGCAAGCAGCGCTACGGCTATGTGCCGCCCCGCGGTAAGGACCCGCTCGAGCACGCCGAGGGCCGCATGGAGCTGTCCAAACGCTTCCTCGAGGCGGATGGCTACGCGGGACCAATGCTGATGCTGTTCCGCGGCATGGACGATCTTCGGCTCAACGGTCTCTTCTTCGGCTCGGACGAGTCGCGCGAGCTGAAGGTCGCCGCGACCGTGGACATGCAAGGCGCATGGCCGTTCGACGGTGCTGTCTTCGCGACCGAGGCGTGGATCGGCACGTCAAGGAACGCCTTCGTGGACGTCGCCGAAGAGGACGTGGCCGCGAGCGACACTGAGTTCTTTGATGCCGATCCGGTCGGAGGCCGAGGAGAAGCGCTCGTCGTGTACGCGCTCATGGCTGATGGGCGTTACCGAACGCTTATGCAGCCCTTCGCGCGTGTCGGCGACGGCATCGCCTACGGCGATCTTCGCGACGATGCATCGCCGGGCCTCATCCCGCCGTTCCTACGGCCGATCTGGCGTCGATGGCCAAAGTGGCGCGACGGGCCGCCAGTTCGGCCATGAAGTCAGCGTGCACCCTCGAACGGGCGCCCAGCCTGTGCACCTGTGTTCCGGGCAGGTGAAACTGATGCGAAGGCCTTGCTCGGCACCGGCGTCGAATTGACGAGCATGTATGACGCTGCTACGGTGTTTGTAGTACGCGATTACAGGAGGCTGCCGTGGCGATGTTGAACATCCGTGTCGATGAGCACGTCCGCGATCAGCTCAAGGCCATGGCTGACGCCAAGGGCGTGAGTCTTAGCGAGCACGTTCGTGACCTCCTCATGGAGTCGGTCGTGCCTGTTTCTGAGCGCGACGCGACGCACGGCGACGAGCTCGCCCCGGAGAGCATGCGGATCATCGACCGTCAGGTCCTCTCGCTGTTGCACCGCATCCTGGGGCGAGTCCTGCCCGAGGGCTCGAACGACGTTGACGGAGACGCTGCGGACCAGCTGAAGCGGGCAACCATCCTCGAGGCCGGCTACACCCGCGAGTACTGGCTCGAGACCGCCGGTTTCGAAACTGAGCTCTCGAAGCGTGACTGCGACCGCGTCTCGGACATCCTGCAGATGTTCCGGATCATCACGTTCAGCATCAACCATCTGGCCAAGGATGGGGTGGTCGTCGACCAGGATCTTGCCGAGGATCTCGAGTTCGCCGGCTTTGACCATAACGACTCTCTCGAAGGCCACATGGCGCGCTATGTCCGGTTCCAGATGGAGGACGACAGGTGGGGTGAGCTCCGGCCGCAGCTCGATCGGAATGACCGCGGCAACTCACACCGCCTGATGCTCGACACCTACCTCCGAATGCTGTCCGAGTACCGGCGGATCATGGACGGTCGAACGCGCGGCTTCAGGAGCCAGGACTACTTGCTGTCGCTTGATGAGCTGCGGCGGATCGCTGATGCGCAGATCCACCCGTCGAACCGCTCGGAAGCGTGACCCTCGTGGTCATCGGTGGCGACGCGCCCGTTGAGCTGCGCTAGACTGTAACGAAATCAGTGACACTTGGAAGTTCACTACAAGGACAACAAGCTCAAGAAGCGCTGCACAGACGAGCGTGAGATGCAGAAGTGGCGTCCAGATCTCAAGAAGAAGCTCAAGCTTCGCATCAAGGCACTTCAGGCCGCCATAGCGGTCGGCGACCTGCCCGAGGATGACCCCGGTGGAGATTGGCACATGCTCAGTGGTCCCCGAGACGGCATCTGGGCGGGGGAGCTCAGCGGGAACTGGCGGCTTCTGGTCCAGCCGAGCCCCCTGAAGAGCCTGAGCGCGGTCGAGGTGACCGTGATCGACATCGAGGACTACCACTAGAGAGGAGACGGCGGTGACCGACACCAACTACGCCGTTGCCCCCGGGGAGTACCTCGAGGAGTGGATCGAGGACAACGGAGTATCCCAGCAGCACGTCGCCGATCTCATGGGCTGCAGCCGCAAGCAGGTCAACGAGATCGTCAATGGGCGTGCGCCGGTAACCCCTGACACCGCTGTGCGTCTGGAGCGTGTCGTCGGCATTTCTGCGGCCGCCTGGCTCCGCTACGAGGCGATGTACCGAGCCGACCTGGCTCGGATCAGGGACGAGGAGAACCTCGCGTCCCACGTCGAGGAGATCGACCCGAACGCCATCGCCTACCTTCGAGCGCTGGGTGCGACGAAGGCGACCAAGCGATCGCCTGGAATGCTCGTGTCCGACTTCCTCGCGTTCCACCGGTGCGGCACGTGGGACGCGTATCTGCACCTGCACGAGTCGGCCTCGAAGGGCGATTACGCGCTGGCAGCGCTGAAGGATAACGGCTCGACGATCGCTCCGACGCTGCTGAGCACCTGGCTTCGGGCCGCCGAACTCACTGTGGGCTTCGAGCGGGGGCGAGGTTATGTCTTCGACGCGGAAGCGCTCCGCGCCGCGCTCCCGGCGCTCCGCGAGCGCGCAGCCACGCCTGACAGGCATCTTCTCGGCGACTTCCGGAGCATGCTGGCGGAGGTCGGCGTCGTGTTCATCATGGTCGAGCCGCCGAAGAAGCTTCCGCTTCTGGGGATGACCCGATGGATCGACAAGCGCGTGCCGGTCATCCAACAGACCGGCCGGTGGGGAATGACGGACGGTTTCGTTATCTGGACGCTCTTCCACGAGATCGGTCATGTCCTCAACGACCCGCGAGGCGAGATGCACCTCGAGTACAGCACTGAGAAGAAGCGGAATAGTTCTGCCGAGAGATCCGCGAACGCGTTCGCCATGGACGCGCTCTTCGGCGAGAAGGGGGTTGAGCACTTCCGCGGCTTGACTCGTGACCGCGATATCGTCGCCGCGGCGCGGGAAGCCGGTCTCGCGCCCGGAGTAGTGGTCCACCAACTCCATCGGAAGCGGTATCTGGACTACAGCTACGGTCGCAGCCTCAGCGTTGACCTGGCCGGCACCTTTCCCGAGTAGCCGCAGACGATGACGACTGCCTTCGGGACCGACTGGCGTGCAGATCTCGAGCGGATGGCGCTCGCGGTCGCATACGCCATCGACAATCATCCGCAGTGCTTCCTCGGCACAGCGATACTCGTCGAAATGGCCAGGATGCACGGCCTTCACCTTGAGCCCGCGGCCGTGAGCCTACTCGCACAGCGGCGCTCCACGGGCGCGGTCGTCGTGTCGGGGCATCTTGCGCACCGCCACTTCGTGAACGTTACGGGGGCACCTGCCGAGTTAGTGCCGATCGGCGCGCAGGTTGGTGACGCGGCGTTCGACGATGCGGGTCACATCGTCGCCATTGACCGGACGCGCGGCTTGCTGCTGGACCCGACGTTCGGGCAGTTCACGAAGGCCGGGATGCCCGACCTGGTGCCGGTCTTCCCGATCGATCTGTCTACTACAGAGTGGGCGCACGCAGCTCCTCAAGACGTCAACATCTTGTATCTTCACGCCCCGACCAATGCGGGCTGGCAGGCCGCCTACGCTGATGCTTCGACATCGGTGCTCGGCGTCGCAGCCGACATCCGTCGGCACCTCGCAGCAGGGGGTGAGCCACACACTCACGGCCATGTCTTCGACACCGGTGACAACTGATGCATGACCGCCTCGACAGTCGCCGAGCGGTGCGGCCTGGATGCAGAGGAAGGGAGAAGCGATGGACGTTCGAGTGAATCTCGAGTACCTCGACTATCTCGCGCGGCGACTCGACGAGTACTCTGCAGCATTCGATGAGTTCATGACGCATCATGTCGAGAACGCTGGATTCGGGGGGATGGCTGTTGGGCTCGCTCCGGCCGCCTTCCGTAAGGAAGGCGCTGATGTCGCGCGCGTCGCCGCGCTTACCGACGAGCTCAATCGCCTCGCTGGCACACTCATGGACCTGAGCAGCGTCACGAGCGTGCGGATCGCCGTGGAGGGTATCGGCGCAGTTGACCCGTTCGTGAACTGGCAGCGGATTCTCGAACCGAAACCTGTGCTCGACGCTTCCGTTGTCCGAGGATGCTGCTTGCAAGCTGCAGGACGGCTGGAAGGGCTCAGAGTTCGAGCTGAGGCACTTTCCTCGCCCACGATCGAGCCCACGCTCCTGCACCTCCTCGTGTGGGCGGCCGCTCAGCGACTTTGGAACGACGGCCATCTGCGGCAAGCCGTCGCCGCGGCGGCGGAGGCCGTCAACGGCCAGATGAAGCAACTCACAAAGCGGAACGACGCGAGTGATACCGCGCTTTGGCAGCAGGCGTTCGCGACTGGCGACGCACAGCCGGGCAAGCCTCGACTCCGGTGGCCTGGAAACCCCGACGATCAGGACGTCAAGACGATGCGCATGGGGCTGGTGAGTTTCGCTCCGGGTGTGAACATGGTGATTCGGAATCCTGCGACGCACGTCGCCGATGACTTCGTCGAACAGGACGCGCTCGAGCAACTCGCGACCCTGAGCGTGCTTGCGAAGTTCGTAGATGCGTGCGAGATCGAGTCAGCTGACCCGGGCGACGCTACGGAGAGCGGTGGATGAGTTGTCATCCCCGAACGGACCCGTGAAGGTCTCCGCTGACTCGGCATCGCGCTTGTATTACTTGGTATGCGGAACGATCTTCGCGCCGTAAAGGGAGGCCGTCATTGAGTACGACGTCTGCGCCGTGGTGGCTTGCACTCGTCGTCGCGACGGTGCCCACGCTGATCGCGCTGTCGGGCACGCTGATCGTCGCGAGGTGGCAGCACCGCGGCAACCAGGAGACCAACCGGATCGCGACCCGCAACGCCTCGGTCGCGGAGACCGCAGCTCGGAACGCTGAGCGGTCCACAGCAATCGCCGATCGCGCCGCAGCGCAGAGTAGACGCGCGGCGGACCAACTGAACTCATTTCGTCTCCACGACGACACGATGAGGACGCTCTACTGGGCCGCTGATCATGCGATCGTTCCGGACAGCGCGCGAGCGCTCCTCGGCCTTGAGGTTCTTGGCGCGCTTCTGGAGCAAGCCGAAGGTGATACCGATTATCGGGGGCGCAAGCTGGTGCAAGCTACCAGCGCGGCCGTCATCACAGTGGCGATCCCTACTTTCCTCTCGGTGCTGACCCGCGCCGTGAAGGAAGACGACGAGACTGGAGACGGGGTGCTGCGACTGACCTCGGTGGAACTGAACGCTGCGAAGTTGCTTCTCGCACACGGCCATGATCTCGACCAAGGCCTGCGCGCGGAGTTGGAGCGGCTCGCTCACGGTCGTGTCGGCAGCATGGTGGTGGTGCGAGAGCTGCACAGCGCGCGCCATCTAGATGCGCGGCTCGAAGCCGAGCGTGACCGGCAGCTTGCAATCGAGCGCTCCCGCCTCGCGGGCCCGAGCCTTGGCCGATAGCGCTGACGACCAACCGAATTGAAGTTGCTGTCATGTTTCGTGAGACAAATCGTCGTAGCCACTACCTCGCCTCCCGCGTGATTTCGGCTCTGATCCCTCTCACGCACTGCCAAGTCCCGTGAGAAGGGACAAGCGGGCGGTCAGGAAGCGGCGCTCACGGTGCCAGCGTGAGCACCTCGGCCGCCCCGTCGGTGATGGCGACGGTGTGCTCGCTGTGGGCGGTCAGGCACCCCGTCGCGCTGCGGAGGGTCCATCCGTCGGCGTCGGTGACGAGCTCGTCGGTGTCGGCCATCACCCACGGCTCGAGGGCGAGCAGGAGCCCCGGCCGCAGGCGGTACCCGCGCCCCGGTCGTCCTCGGTTCGGCACGTGCGGGTCGCCGTGCATGGTGCTGCCGATGCCGTGACCGCCGAACTCGGTGTTGACGGCGTAGCCCGCCTCGGTGAGGACCGATCCGATCGCATGGGAGATGTCGCCGATGCGGTTGCCGGGGCGTGCGGCGTCGATGCCCGCGAGTAGCGCGCGCTCCGTCGTCTCGATGAGCGCCGTGCTCCCGGAGGGGCGCTCGGCGCCGACGATGAAGCTGATCGCGGCATCCGCGGCGACCCCGCCCTTGATCACGGCGAGGTCGAGCGTCAGCAGGTCGCCGGACCGGAGCGCGTAGTCGTGCGGCATGCCGTGCAGCACCGCGTCGTTCACGGCCGTGCAGATCCAGTGCCCGAACGGCCCGCGCCCGAACGACGGGGCGTAGTCGACATAGCAGGAGTCGGCACCCGACCCCAGGATGAGCTCGCGTGCCCACTCGTCGATCTGGAGCAGATTGACGCCGACGGCGGCACGTCGGCGCAGCTCCTGCAGGATGCCGCCGACGATGGCGCCGGTGCCGCGCGCGGCCGCCAGCTCGCGAGCGCTCAGGATCTCGATCACGGTGTATCTCCTCCGGTATGAAAGTACCGGTCTGATAATACCGATAGACTTGCGGCATGATGGTCCGGCTGCCTCATACTCCCGAGGAGATCGCGCGCGGACGGCGCCTGGGCGCGGCGCTGCGCGCGGCGCGCGGCGACCGGTCGATCCTTGCGGTCGCGGGCGAAGCGGGGGTGTCGCCCGAGACGCTTCGCAAGATCGAGACGGGTCGCCTCGTGACGCCGTCGTTCGCGACCGTCGGCGCCGTCGCCGCCGTGCTCGGGCTCTCGCTCGACGAGCTCGCCGTGGTGGCCAGGGAGGGCGCCCCGGCCCGTCGCTGAGGCGCGCCGGTGGTCACACGGCGAGCCACCGCCGGAAGGTGTCGATCATGTCCTGGTGCGAGCTGCCGGGCACGATATGCCCCTGGTCGTGCCAGAGCACGCTGCGCTCGAGGGCTCCCGTCGCCCTCGCCACGATGCGGGAGCCGTGGTACTCCGGTGGGCAGAGCAGATCGTCGTCGGACATGACGAACCGCATGCGCTTGCCCGTCCACACCGACCCCGCGAGATAGGTCGGATTGGTGGCGCGGATCTTGTCCCAGTCGCCGTCGTACGCGGCGAGCACGCCCGTGCGTCCCAGCGCCTCCTCCTTCGTGGCGGTCTCCACGAGGTTGAGCAGCCCGTTCGCGCTGTAGAACCCGCGCTGGCGCGGCAGGAGGTTCCGCGCATACGCAAACGCCATGAGCGCCGCGCCCCCGGAGTTGGCGCGCGCGAAGCTCAGCCCGATGGGGAAGACGTTGTTCACCCACTTCACGACGCGCTTCTGGCGCGTGATCGCCTCGTCGTTGACGTACGTGTTGCCGCCGTAGCTCGGGCAGATGCAGATTGCGCCCTCGCGCAGGGCCATCTCCGCGTTCCACTTGTACGCCGTCGAGAGGGCGGTGTGGGTGGAGGCGTTGGAGTGGTAGTACCAGAGCATCGCCTGCAGGGTCGTGGCGGGCTTGCGCACCGCCGTGTGCGGCACGAACAGCCGGGTGAGGTCGCCGTCGATGTCGACGTCGATCTCCTCGTACGGCTGGCCGAACCGGCTGACGATGCTCGTGCGCGCGACCTCGCCGGGGAGTCGGCTGATCGGGCCGTCCGCGGCGTGCGCCGCACCCCCGAGGAAGGGGATGGCCGCCGCGCCGGCCGCCGCTCCGATGAGCAGCGAGCGGCGGGAGAGATGTGCCGGGCGAGACGATGTCGGGGCGGTGTCCATCGGGGGGTCCCTTCCTCAGACCGAGCTGACGCGGCTCAATCTAGGGATCCCGGGATGCCGCACCGGGGTGCGTAACGAGACCGTCACGCGTTCTCCATCCGGCCGTCGTCTGGCATGGTGTGCTCCGCGGGAAGCCGCCCCGGGCATCCTGGCGAGCAGCGGGAGCGAGCCGCTAGGTTATGCGCCGCTCAGGGGGTGGCGAGTCGTCGCGCCGCCTCGACCACGGCGGCGCGGTAGTGCTCATCGTCGGGGCTGAGGCCCGTGACCATGCGGACGACGTGGGGGAGGAGGGCGCCGTATCCTGCGAGCGAGAGCAGCAGGACGTGGAGCATCTCGGGTGCGAAGGCGTTCGTCAGCGCGCCGTCGTCCTGCGCCGCGGCGAGAGCCTCCGTGCGCCTCCGGTACATCTCGACGCGCGCGGACTCGTCCGGCACCTCGTCGGTGTAGGCGAGGGCCTCCCATGCGAGGAGTCGGATGAGGTCGGGTCGGCTCCGGTTGAACGCGACCAGCCTCTCTGCGAAGTCCGCGACCTCCTCGACGGCGGCGCCGGTGAACGCGACGGAGCCGACCCCCTCCGCCACCTTGCTCCGCAGGACCTCGGCGAAGAGCGCGGGCTTGCCGCCGAAGTAGTTGTAGATGCGCTCCTTGTTGACCGACGCGCGGCGGGCGATCCGCTCGATCGTCGTGCCGTGGAGCCCATGCGCGACGAACTCCGCCGTCGCCGCGTCGAGGATCCTGCCCTTGGTGGCCTCAGTGTCCCATGCCATGTCTTCCCCATTTCCAACGACTGCGTTGCAATCATGCCGCAGGATCCCGTATCGTCTTGCCCAACGGTATCGTTGGAGTTGAGCGGAGCACAGATGACCGGCCGTTCCGAGCGCACGTCGCCATCCGGGATGACGACTCGCCTGGCCCTCCTCTTCGCCGTCGCGGGAGGAGCCGCCGTCGGCAATCTCTACTGGGCGCAGCCCATCCTCGCCGTCATCGCGGTCGATCTCGGGGTGACCTCCGCGACGGCGGGCCTGCTCATCACCGTCACCCAGCTCGGCTACGCCGTCGGGATCTTCCTTCTCGTGCCACTGGGCGACGTCGTGGACCGCGCCCGCGCCATCCCGCTGCTCATGGTCCTCGCCGCCGCGATGCTGGCGGTCGGCGCGGCCGCGCCGTCGTTCCCCGTCCTCGTGGTCGCCCTCTCCCTCGTCGGCGTGACGACGGTCTCGGGGCAGTTCCTCGCCCCTCTCGCGGGCGACCTCGCGGCGGACGACCGGCGCGGCCGGGTCATCGGGATCGTCGCCTCCGGGCTGCTGCTGGGCATCATGATCGCGCGCGCGGTCAGCGGCGTGCTGACCGATCTCGTCGGATGGCGCGTGCTCTACGGCGCGGTCGCCGTGCTCATGCTCGCGCTCGCCGTCGTCATGCGGCGCGCGCTTCCGCCGCTCGCTCCGCGGGCGACGGCGCCGTACCCCGCTCTCCTGCTCGCCGTCGTGCGGACGCCCTTCGCGAGCCGGACAGCGCGGTGGCTCGTCGTCGTGGGCGCCGTGACGATGGCGTCGTTCACGCTGTTCTGGACGGGGCTGACCTTCCTTCTCTCCTCGGCGCCCTTCGGGTTCTCCGCCACGCAGATCGGGCTCGTCAACCTCGTCGGCATCGGCGGAGCCGTCGCCGCGCAGCGGGTGGGGAGACTCGCCGATCGCGGTCTCGCCGTCCCCGCCATCGCCGGGGGACTCGCGCTCGCGTGCGCGGCGCTCGTCCTCGCGGCGAGCGCACCCGCTCGGCTCGCGGTCGTCATCGTCGTGATCGCCGTCTACTCGGTCGGCGTGCAGTCCGCCATGGTGCTCGTCCAGACCCGCATGCTCGCGATCGATCCGTCTGCGCGCAGCCGGCTCAACACGGTCCTCGTCGTCGGCAACTTCCTCGGCGGAGCCGCCGGCTCGGCGCTCGCCGGTGCGCTGTGGGCCGGCGGCGGATGGTCCTCCGTCGCCTGGGCGGGAGCCGCTCTGCTGCTCCTGGCCCTCGCGGTCTGGGCCGTGCAGCGCCGCCGCGCCTTCGCGTGACGCGGGCTCGGTCGCGTCCTACGCGCGCACGTCGACGACGAGGCGCCCCGCGACCCGCCCCGCCAGCACGTCCTCGGCGGCGGACAGGGCGCCCGCGAGCGGGATGGTCGCGGTGGAGTCGTCGAGGACGGCGGGGTCGAGGTCGGCGGCGAGCCGTGCCCACGCCTCCTCGCGCAGCGCGGGCGGCGCGTCGACGGAGTTGATGCCGGCGAGCGTCACCCCGCGGAGGATGAACGGCAGCACGGTGGTCGGGAGATCGGCGCCCTGCGCGAGGCCGCACGCCGTGACCGTACCGCCCCACGCGGTGCGCGCGAGGACGTTCGCGAGGGTGCGGCTGCCGACCGAGTCGATCGCGCCAGCCCAGACGGCCTTCTGCAGCGGCTTGCCCTCCCCGCCGAGCTCCGCCCGGTCGACGACCGTCCGCGCGCCGAGCGCGCGGAGCCTCCCGCCCTGCTCGTCGACGCGCCCCGTGGAGGCGGTGACGTCGTAGCCGAGCCGGGCGAGCAGCGCGACGGCGATCGTCCCCACGCCTCCCGCCGCCCCGGTCACGAGCACGGGCCCCGAGCCGGGGACGACGCCGTGGCGTTCCAGCGCGAGTACCGAGAGCATGGCGGTGAATCCCGCCGTGCCGATCGCGGCGGCCCGCCACGGGGTGATCCCCTCGGGCAGCCGGACGACCGATGCCGGATCGACGCGGACGCGCTCGGAGAGCCCTCCCGGTGTCCGCTCCCCGATGCCCGCCCCGTTGACGACGACGGCATCGCCCACGCTGAACCGTCCGGCGGCCGACGCCACGGTCCCCACGGCGTCGATCCCCGCCGCGAGGGGCGGGGAGGAGATGATCCCGGGGCGTCCCGCGAGCGCGAGGGCGTCCTTGTAGTTGACGCTCGAGAACGCGACGTCGACGAGGAGATCGGCGTCGCCCGCCGCCTCGTCGGCCACGTGCTCGAGCGCGGCCGCGTGCGGGCGCTCCCTCGTTCCCGACGGATCGGCGCGGACGACGAGAGCACGGTGCGTCATCCCCTCACGGTACCTCTCTCCAGCGCGCGTGCGCGCCCGCGCGTGCCGCACGCCGACGGCGTTGTCAAAACGGGCGCGTGCGTTTCCGGTCCGAGCGGATTCGGGCTATGGTCGGCCATTTGATGCCCTTGGGGGCATCCGTCGACACGCACGAGAACCATACGAAACGAGTGATGAACGTGAATCCCTCCTCTCCTGTCCCGCCGTCCGCCGCCCGCCGGCGCCGCCTGCGGCCACGCCGTCTCCAGGTCGAGGACGTGCTCGTCGTGAAGCGGTCGCGCATCCGCACCGCGATCTCCGGGACCGTCGTCGGCAACTTCATGGAGTGGTTCGACTTCGGCATCTACGGCTACCTCGCCGTCACCATGACGGCGGTCTTCACGCAGGGACTGCCGGCCGAGGCGGGGCTGCTCGTGACGCTGTTCGGGTTCGCGGTCTCCTTCCTCGTCCGACCCCTCGGCGGCGCCGTGCTCGGCCCCATCGGCGACCGCATCGGGCGCCAGAAGGTGCTGTTCCTCACGATGACGATGATGGCCGTCTCGACGGCGCTCATCGGCGTGCTGCCCACCGCCGCGCAGATCGGCCTGTGGGCGATCATCCCGCTCTACCTGCTCAAGATGATCCAGGGGTTCTCCACGGGCGGCGAGTACGCCGGAGCGTCGACGTACGTGGCGGAGTTCTCGCCCGACCGCCGACGCGGGTTCTGGTCGTCGTGGCTCGACACCGGCTCGTACATCGGCTTCGCGGCCGGAGCCTCGACGGTCGCCCTGACGACGCTCGTCGTCGAGTCGATCTCTGGCGCCGGCGCCATGGTCGACTACGGATGGCGCATCCCCTTCCTCATCGCCCTTCCGCTCGGCGTCGTCGCGATCTGGTTCCGTCTGCGCATCCCCGAGACCCCCGCGTACGAGGTGGCCGAGTCGTCCGGCGAGACGGAGGCCGACGGCGAGGACCCGATGGCCCGTCACGGCATCGTCGGCATCTTCCGCCACTTCTGGCGTCAGATCCTCGTGGCCATGGCCATCGTCGCGGCGACCAACACGGCGGGCTACGCGCTCACGAGCTACATGCCGACCTACCTCGAGAAGGACGTGGGCGTCTCCAACCTCATGGCCGCCATGGCGACCGTGCCCGTGCTGATCGTCATGGCCGCGTGCCTTCCGCTCGTCGGGCGCCTGTCCGACCACGTCGGACGCAAGCCCGTCTATCTCGCTGCCGTCGCGGCGACGCTCGTGCTCATGGTGCCCGCGTTCGCCGTCATGCAGATCGGCGAGGAGTGGGCCATCCTCATCGCGCTCGCGATGGTCGCCGTGCCGGTGGCCCTGTGGGTGGGCCCGTCGGCCGCCGCGCTCCCCGCGATGTTCCCGACGGCGTCGCGCTTCGGCGCCATGGCGATCGCCTACAACCTGTCGGTGTCGCTGTTCGGCGGGACGACGCCGCTGTTCAGCGAGTGGCTCATCCAGCTCACCGGCAACACCTTCATGCCGGCGTTCTACATCATGTTCTTCGCCGTCGTCGCGGGCGCGGCCGTGCTGACGATGCCGGAGTCGGCCCGGCGGCCCCTCATCGGCTCGGTGCCGACCGTGGAGACGAGGGCCGAGGCCACCGCGCTCGTGGCGGAGCAGGATGCGAACCCGCTCATCGACACGAGCACGATGCCGCTCGACATCCTGCACGGCGAGCGCGAGCGCGCTACAGCCAGCGCCGGCGCCTGAACAGACCCCAGAGCGCGAACCCGAGCCCGACCATGAGCGCGAGCGCGAGCGGGTAGCCGTACGCCCACGACAGCTCGGGCATCTGCTCGAAGTTCATGCCGTAGACCGTTCCGACGAGCGTGGGGGCGAAGAGGATGGCGGCCCAGGCCGAGATCCTCTTCACCTCCTCGTTCTGGGCGAGGCCCGCCTCCGTCATGCGGCGCATCTCGTCGTTCTGGCGCTGCGCGGCGAGCGTCGCGTCGACCGTGAGGGCGTTCTCGAGGATGGCGCGGAAGGCGCCCGTGCGGTCGGCGACGCGCAGCGCGTGGTCGAGCACGTCGCGCAGCGAGCGCTGCAGCTCCTCGTCGACCCGGTACTTCTCCGAGCCGCGCAGGAGCGCCTGGAGCATCGCGACGAGCGGCTGCGTCGCCCGCTGGAACCCGATGACCTCGCGGGCGAGGTCGTAGATGCGGCGGGACACCGACGTCGCCCCGTCGAACAGCTGGTCCTCGATCTCGTCGATGTCCTGCTCGAGCCCCGCCACGACGGGGGCGTACTGGTCGACGACCTCGTCGAGGATGGCGTACAGCACGGCTTCGGGGCCGCGGGCCAGCAGGTGCGGAGCCTGCTCGAGCCGCCGCCGCACGCGGCCGAGGTCGGGGGCCTCGGCGTGGCGGATGGTCGCGACGAAGTCGGGGCCGACGAACACGTGCAGCTCGCCGAACTCGACCCGCTCCTCGTCGTCGCGGTAGCGGGCGGGCCGCAGCACGACGAACAGCGTGTCGCCGTAGCGCTCGAGCTTGGCGCGCTGGTGGCCCTTGAGGGCGTCCTCCACGGCGAGCGGGTGGAGGGCGAACTCCGCGGCGAGCGCGCGGATCTCCTCGGCGCTCGGGCGGTAGAGGCCGAGCCAGGCCATCCCGTCGCGCTCGCGTGCCGCCTCCTGGGCCGTTCGCAGGTCGGCGGGGTCGGGCGTCCTGCGTCCGTCCACGTACACCGCGTTGTCGATCAAAGCCATCATCGTTCACCTCATCCGCTCGTTCGGGCGCGCGCGGACGAGCCGCGCGCACGGAAGCCGCGCGCATGCGCGCGGCGGCGCCGCCGAGGGGCTCGGGCGTCAGCGGGAGATGCTGATCGACGAAGGCATGTCGGCGGCGCGGCGACTATCACTGGACATCGCGCATCACCTGCCTTCGGATCGGGGAACGGGCGCAGAGCCCACGCGACCCTACGCCCGTTGCCGGAGGAGAGTCAAACCGTGTAGCGCAGCAGCGCCGCCCCGTGCGGAGCGAGGTCGAGCGGGATGGCCGTGCTGCCGGTGGCGACGCCGCGGTCGGCGGGCGGCGCCGACGGATGGTGCGCGACGTCCGTCGCCGTCCAGAGCTCGCGCAGCGCGCCGTCGAGACGGGCAGGGAGCCCGACGTTCTGCGCGTCGAGGAGCACCGACCGCGCCGTGTCGTCGAGGTTGAACGCCGCGATGTAGCGCTCGCCGTGCTCGCCGTCGGCGGTCCACAGCACGAGCCCTCCCTCGCGGAACACCTCCCGGCTCCCCGTCGCGCGCAGCAGGGCGAGGGCGTCGGAGTTCTGGAAGAGCGCGACGGTGGCGGGGTCGCTCGTCGGCAGGTCGCCGCCGATCATGAGCGGCGAGCGGGCCACCAGCCACAGGGTGAGGAGCGACACGCGCTCGGCAGGGGTGAGCCGATCGTGGCGCGGCTCGCCCCGCTCCGCGCGGATGCCGATGCGGCCGAGGGGGAGCATATCGCCGTCGGGCCATCCGTCCGCGGACGCGTGCGGCGCCCAGCGGGCGAAGCGGGCGAAGTTGGCCTCGACGTCGGCCCAGTCGTCCCACAGGTCGTCGCAGATGCGCCACATCGTCGCGTGCTCCCGTAGATGGTCGAGACGCGTGAGGGAGAGATCGCGGCCGGGCGAGAGGCTGAGCTCGATGGGCAGCCCCGTGCGGGCGATCGCGCGCGCGTAGGCCTCGATGTCGGCGGCCTGATACGGCCAGAGCATGTCGTCGGCCTTGATGAAGTCGACGCCCCAGGCGGCGTACAGGTCGAGCGTGGAGTCATAGTACGCCTGCGCAGCTGGATGGCGATGGTCGAGCCCGACCATGTCGGGGTTCCATTCGCACGCGTTCGCGGCGTCGGCCACGTCGGATGCCCGGGCGTCCGATCCGAGGATCGGCAGGTCCTCCGCGACGGCGCGACGGGGGATGCCCCGCATGGTGTGGATGCCGAACCGCAGGCCGAGAGCGTGGATGCGGTCGGCGAGTGGTCGGAAGCCGGCGCCCTCCGCCGAGCTCGGGAAGCGGCCCTCGTCGGGCACGAGACGGCCGTGGCCGTCGATCGCGAGCGGAGCGTCGGCGTTGTAGCCGTGCGAGCGCGCCGTCGGATCCGACCAGTCGATGTCGACGACCACGGTGTCCCACCCGTGCGGCAGCAGGTGCTCGGCGATGAACTCGGCGTTCGCGATCACCTCCGCCTCGGTCACGGTCGTGCCGTAGCAGTCCCAGCTGTTCCAGCCCATGGGCGGGGTGCGGCGAGGGTTCGACATGGGGTCCCTTCATCGGGTTCGCGGACGTCGTCGGGCGCGGGGCGCGACACCGAGGCTAGCCGATTACAACGTGGGAATCGAGCCTTGTCATCGGATCGACGCGTGGATCATCCGGTCAACCGGTTGCGATAAGGGGGTGGGTGTCCGTACGCTCGTCCCTGGAACATCCGAGAGCAAGGGAGCCCCGTGACCGCCTTCCCCGCCGTGCCCCGCCAGCGGATCATCGTCGACAACGACTTCTCCGGCGACCCCGACGATCTCGTGCAGATGGCGCATCACGCCCTGTCGCCGGCCGTCGACATCCGCCTCGTCATCGGCTCGCACCTGTCGCCCGGCGACCCGTTCGATCCCAGCGAGACGCAGGCCGACAACGCCGCCGCGATCGCAAGCGACCTCCTCTCGTCGATGGGGCGCGACGACATCCCCGTCCTCGCCGGCGCCCAGAACGCCATCCCCGACCGCGGCACCCCGCACGACACCGCCGCCGCGCGCGCCATCATCGCCGAGGCGATGCGCGACGACACCGACCTGCCGCTCGTCTTCTGCGCGGGCGCCGGGCTCACCGAGCTCGCCAGCGCCCTCCTCCTCGAGCCGCGCATCGCCGAGCGCATGACGCTCGTCTGGATCGGAGGCGTCGAGCACGACGGACTCGCCGTGCCGCCTCCCGACGCCTCGCCCGTGGAGTACAACCTCGCGATCGACGTCGCCGCCGCGCAGGTCGTGTTCGACAGCGCGGTGCCGATCTGGCAGGTGCCGCGAGACGCCTACCGCCAGGTGCTCGTCTCCGCCGACGAGATCGACCTGCGCATCCGGCCGCACGGCGCCCTCGGCGCGCGCCTCGCCGACGCGATCTCCCGGGTGGCCGAGATAGCGGCCGGGCACGGGCTGCCGCTCGGTGAGACCTACGCGCTGGGCGACAGCCCGCTCGTCCTCCTCACGTCGCTCCGGTCGTCCTTCCAGGCCGACCCCTCGTCGTCCGACTACGTGCTCGTGCCGCGCCCGGCCATCCGCGATGACGGCGGGTACGCGTCGCGCCCCGAGCGCGCGCCCATCCGCGTGTACCGGCGCCTCGACGTGCGCCTGCTCCTGGAGGACCTCTACGCCAAGCTGCAGCGCGCGGCCGCCTGAGGCCGTCCGCGCCCGCCTACGCTGGGCAGATGGATGGCGAGCGCGCCCCCGAGCAGCTGCTCACGGTGGGCGAGGTGAGCAGGCGCACGGGGGTCGCCGTGTCGGCGCTGCACTACTACGAGAGGCTCGGGCTCATCGCGTCGTCGCGGACGGCGGGCAACCAGCGCCGTTACCGACGCCACATGATCCGGCGCGTCACGCTCATCTCGGTCGCGAAGCGCCTCGGCATCCCGCTGGCCGACGTCGGGGCGGCGCTGCGCGACGTGCCGCTCGACCGCACCCCGACGCAGGCCGACTGGCAACGCGCGTCGGGGGAGTGGAAGCGCGTGCTCGAACGCCGACGGCAGGCGATCGAGCGCCTCGAGCACGCGCTCACGGGCTGCATCGGATGCGGCTGCCTCTCCATGACCGCGTGCCGGCTGCTCAATCCCGACGATGCGCTCGGCGGGGTCGGGGCCCGGCGCCTCGGGATCGAAGATGACGGCCCGATTTGACCTCGACCGCGGTTGAGGTTCTAGCGTCGGATCATGCAGACCTCCCACGTCGACGCCTTCAAGACCGCCTTCCGCCACCATCCGGCCGGGATCGCGCTCATCACGGCGGCGTCTCCCGATGGGCCCGTCGGGATCACGGCGTCGAGCGTCGCCTCCGTCGGGCTCGACCCGCTCGCGCTCGCGTTCTCCGTGACGCGGTCGAGCGGCAGCGCCGGCGGGATCCTGCGCGCCGACACCTTCGTCGTGCACCTCCTCACGGAGCACGACGTCGAGACGGCGCAGACGTTCGCCGTCTCGGGCAGCGAGCGCTTCACGCCGGCCCAGGGATGGCGCACTCTTCCAACGGGGGAGCCCCACCTCCCCACGGCGCGCGTGGCGCTGCGCTCGCGCGCACTGCAGATCACGCCCGTGGGGGCGTCGTCGCTCGTGCTCGCCGAGGTGCTCGACGTCATCGAGGGGCAGGACGGCGCTCCCGTCGTCTACCAGGACCGCGCCTTCCACGTCATCCGCCGCGCAGGGGACTGAGCGGCGTCAGCGTTCGTCGGCGATCGCCTCCGCCGCCTCGGTGATGCGGACGGCCATCCCGGCGAAGATGAACCCGTGGAACGGGAGGACGGCCAGCCAGTAGAGGCGGCCGGCGAGTCCGCGGGGGAAGAACACCGCGCGCTGGGCGTACCGCGCGCCCGCCCCGTCGGGGGAGACGCGCAGCTCGAGCCATGCCGAGCCCGGGACCTTCATCTCCGCGCGCAGGCGGAGCAGGCGGGCGTGCTCGACCGCCTCCACGCGCCAGAAGTCGATCGCGTCGCCGACCTGCGCCGCCGTGCGCGAGCGTCGCCCGCGGCGGAGCCCCACGCCCCCGACGAGCCGGTCCATCCAGCCCCGGACGGCCCACAGGACGGGCGACGAGTACCAGCCGTTCTCCCCGCCGACGCCGAGGACGACGCTCCAGAGGTCATCGGGGGCCGCACGGGTCGGGCGGGAGCGCTCGTCGACGAACACGGTCCGACCGGCCCAGTCGGGATCGCTCGGGAGCGGATCGCTCGGCGCTCCCGACACCTCCGCGTCCTGCCAGCTCGTCTCGACGAGGTCGGCCTCGACGCGGCCCAGCGCGAGCCGGACGGCCGTGCGGTACGGCGTGAGGCCGTCGGCGGGCGGCGGGATGAGGGCGTCGATCGCGTCGTCCTTCACGATGCACTCGTTCTGCAGAGACGCGATGAGGGGCCGCGCGATGGACCTCGGCACGGGCGTGACGAGGTTCACCCAGTGCGATGCGAGCCCCGGGGTGAGCACGGGCAGCGCGGCGATCGCGCGCTGGCGGAGCCCCGCCTCGAGCGCGTAGCCGTTCATCATCTGCCCGTACCTCAGCACGTCCGGTCCGCCGATGTCGACGGCGCGGCTGACGTCGTCGGCGACGCGCGCGGCGCCGAGCAGGTAGTGCAGCACATCGCGCACCGCGATCGGCTGGATGCGGTTGCGCACCCACCTCGGCGCCGGCATGTACGGCAGGACCTCCGTGAGGTGCCGGATCATCTCGAACGACGCCGAGCCCGACCCGATGACGACCCCCGCCTGCAGGACGAGCGCCGGCACACCGGAGGCCAGCAGGATCTCGCCGACCTGCACGCGCGAGCGGAGATGCGGCGAGAGGTCGGCACCCTCGGGATGGAGTCCGCCGAGGTAGACGATTCGCCGGACGCCTGCCGCCCTGGCCGCGTCGGCGACCGTGCGCGCGGCGCGCTCGTCCGCGTCCTCGAAGCCCCGACCGGCTCCCATCGAGTGGATGAGGTAGGACACGACATCGACGTCGTCGCACGCTGCGGCGACGGCCTCGGGGTCATCGGCCGAACCCTCGACGATCTCGACGTCGCGCCCCCAGGGGAACGCCCTCGCGCGAGCGGCATCGCGAGCGAGCACCCGCACGCGGTACCCCGCAGCGAGCAGCCGGGGTGTGAGCCGCCCGCCGATGTAGCCCGTCGCGCCGAGGACGAGCGCACGAGGCGCCGTCCCGTCGGCACGGGGGAGCGCGCGCAGGGCGGGCTCTCGGCCCGTGGGTGCCGTGAGGTCGGTCATGGCGCCAGGCTAGGCGCGGTGCCGGGCAGGGGAGAGGGGTTGACGCGATATCGCGGACGTGCATTGACTACGTAGTCATGCGTCGGTACGCTCGTGTCGTCCCGCGATGACGAGGAGGCCGGATGGTCGAGAAGGCCGCACGCGCACGCCGCGTCTCCATGGTCGACGTCGCACGGGAGGCCGGGGTGTCGCAGAAGACCGTCTCGCGGGTCGTCAACGACGAGCCGTACGTCGCGGTCGACGTGCGCGAGCGCGTGCTCGCCGTGATCGAACGGCTCGGCTTCCGGCCCAACGCGGCGGCGCGCGCGCTCGTGACGCGGCGTTCGCATCGCATCGGCGTCGTCGCGATGGGAGGGACCACGCTGCACGGGCCGACCTCGGTGCTCGCCGGCGTCGAGGCCGCGGCGCGACGGGCCGGCTACACCCTCTCGGTGATCCGCACGGAGCCCGGCGGCCGCGACGAGATCCAGGCCGCCGTCGACGCGCTCGCAGGGCAGGGTGTCGAAGCCGTCGTCATCTCGGAGCCCGTCGACGTGGGCGGTGCGCCCATCGACATCCCCGAGGGTGTCGAGGTCCTCACGTTCGGCATGGGGAATGCGACGAGTCATCCCCGGGAGCTCGTCGTCGGCGCGGACGAGAGCGGATGCGCGCGAGACGCCACCGATCATCTGCTCGCGCAGGGCCACGCCGTCGTCGACCACATCGCCGGTCCCTCCGACTGGCTCTCGAGCCGCAGCCGGACGGCCGGGTGGCGGCGTGCGCTCGTCGACGGCGGGGTCGCTCCGCCCGAGCCCGTCGCGGGCGACTGGACCCCGGCCGGCGGGTTCTCGGCGATGTCGGCGCTGATCGACCGCGGGGGCTGCACCGCCGTCTTCGTCGCCAACGACCAGATGGCGATCGGCGCGATGTCGGCCATCCAGCGCGCGGGTCTGCGTGTGCCGGAGGATGTCGCCGTCGTCGGGTTCGACGACATCGACGTCGCCGCCTACCTCGCCGTCCCGCTCACCACCGTCCGCCAGGATTTCGCCGAGACATCGCGCGTCGGGATGCACCGTCTGCTGCGCGCGCTCGACGGCCACGTGCACGACGACCTTCACCGCACGCTCCCCGCTCAGCTCGTGATCCGAGCCTCGAGCACCGCATCGCCCGCCGCCGGCTGACCCCTGGTCGGAGGACGGGCGCCCTCCCTCGTATGACAACGTAGTCAGGAGAACTCGTGGTCCCTTCTTCATCCCCGCCGAGCCACTCGCGTCGTGCGGTGCTCCGCCTTCTCGCGGCGGCCGGCGGCAGCGCGGCGCTCGCCACGGCGCTCGCCGCCTGCGCCCCGTCCTCGCGCCCGCCGCTCGCGTCGGGCGACGTCGACGTGTCCTTCTGGACCCATGACGACGGCTACGTCGCGTTCTTCTCGGATGCCGTGGCGCTGGCCGAAGCCGATTCCCCCTTCCGATACCGGCTCGACATCACGAAGGTGGGCGCGGCCGACATCGTGACGAAGCTCATCGCCCAGGCGGTGGCGGGAACGGGCACGCCGGATGTCGTCGGCCTGGAGATCGGGGCGTTCTCCCGCATGCTGCGAGGCGACATCGCTCCCGAGCTGCTCGTCGATCTGACGGACGCCGTCGCACCCGTGGCCGACGATCTCGTCACGGCGCGGCTCACGCCGTTCCAGAAGGACGGCGCGCTCTACGCGCTCGACTCCGACACCCCGCTCACGGTCTACTACCACCGTGAGGACGAGCTCGCACGCCTCGGCATCCCCGCGGAGCTCGGCACGTGGGAGGAATTCGGGCGGACGGGCGCCGCGCTCGCCGATCGCGAAGGGCTCGCCCTCGGCGCCGTGGCCACGAGCGACCCCGGCGGCACCGTGCAGAGCTGGCACATCCATCTGCTCCAGCGCGGCGGCGACCTCTTCGACGCCGACGGGCAGCCCTCTCTCGAGACACCGGAGGCCGAGGACGCGCTCGCGTTCGTCGCCCAGGGCGTCCAGTCGGGGGCGCTCGCGACGGTCGCCGACATGTACGGGCCCAGCATGCAGAGCGGCCTGAAGTCGGGGAAGATCCTCGGCGTCAACATGCCGTCGTGGTACGCCAGTTACGGCATCAAGCCGAACGTGCCCGAGCAGGAGGGGATGTGGCGGGTCGCGGCGCTGCCCCGGTTCGAGGGAGGCGGAGGACGCACGGGCGTGGGCGGCGGCACGGGCTTCGGCGCGCTGCGCGGCAAGGCAGCGACCGACGCGGGCGTCCACCTCGTCACGACGGCGTACCTCGAGCCGTCGCAGCAGATCGCCCGCTACAAGGCGCTCGGCTACCTGCCCACGCGCCGCTCCGTCTTCGAATCGGCGGAGCTCGCCGCCGTCGAAGACGACTACTTCGGCGGCCAGAGGCTCTTCGAGATCTACCGCGACATCGTCGACGACGTGCCGGAGCACCACCAGAGCGAGAACAGCGCCATCATGACGACCGTCCTCTCAGGACAGCTGCTGCGCGCCTACCGGGGCGACGTGAGCCCGGCGGAGGCGCTCGCGACCGCGACGGCCGACTACCGAGGGCAGGCCAGGGGATGAGCGCCATGACGCACACCGAGGCGCAGGTCCTGCCGCACCTCGCGCACAGGAGGGCCCGCGGCGGACGGATCCGCGCCGGGGCGGCGCCCTACCTCTTCATCGCGCCGTTCTACGTGCTGTACGGGCTCTTCATGATCGTGCCCGTCATCGCCGCGGTCGTCCTCAGCCTGACCGAATGGGTCGGCCTCGGCGAACCGGAGTGGATCGGGTTGCGCAACTACCTCGATCTCGCCCGCGACACGAGCTTCGGCTCGGCGCTGCTGAACTCCGCCGTCTACACGGCCGTGGCGGTGCTCGTCGTCGTGCCCGTCTCGCTCCTCGTCGCGCAGGCGCTGAATGCACGCGGTCTGCGCTTCCGCGACGCGTTCCGCGTGGCGTTCTTCGTGCCGATGGTGCTGTCGCCGATCGTCATCGCGCTCATCTACAGCCTCGTGTTCGACCGCGACTACGGGCTCCTGAACGCCCTCCTCCACGCGCTCTTCGGGATGCCGAGCATCGACTGGCTGGGCGACCCCGCCATCGCCAAGGGCGCCATCGGGTTCGTGCTGCTGTGGCGCACCGTCGGCTACCTGACGATCTTCTTCCTCGCGGCGCTGCAGAACGTGCCCCGAGAGCTCTACGAGGCGGCGGCGCTCGACGGGGCGGGCCCTGTGCGCTCCTTCTTCACCGTGACGGTGCCGTCCATCCGCCCGGTGACCGCGTTCGTCGTCGTGACGTCGTTCATCAGCGCCGCGCAGCTCTTCGACGAGCCCTATCTGCTCACGAAGGGCGGACCGGGCGAGGCGACGCTCAGCGTGGCCATGTTCATCTACCGCGCCGCCTTCGAGCGGCAGCAGTTCGGCTACGCCGCAGCGGCCGGCGTCGTGCTGTTCGCCATCGTGTTCGCCGTCAGCCAGGGGCTCAACCGCCTCCTCGGCATCGGGAGGGAATCGTGACCGCCATCGCCCAGCCGCCGTCCGTCGACACCCCGCGCGAAACCGCCCGGGCCCCGCACCGGAGGGCCTCGCGTGCACCGGCCGTCCTCCGGCGCGCTCTGCTCTACGCGACCCTCGTCGCCCTGCTCGTCGTCTTCGTCGCACCGCTCCTCTGGGCCGTCAGCGGCTCGTTCAAGGAGCGCGGCGACATCTTCCAGACGCCGCCGTCGCTCATCCCCGACCCGCTGACGGTCGAGAACTACGCGGCGCTCCTCTCCACCCAGCCGTTCTTCGCCTGGTTCGGGATGAGCGTCGGGACGGCATCGATCGCGACCGTCGTATCGGTGTTCGTGTGCGCGCTCGCCGGGTACGGCTTCGCCAAGTTCCGCTTCCGCGGGCGGCGCGTGCTGTTCGCCGTGATGTTCAGCTCGCTGTCGATCCCGTTCGCGGTGATCCTCGTGCCGCTGTTCATCCTCGTTGTGAAGAGCGGTCTCGCGAACCCGTGGTTCTCGCTCATCGTGCCGTGGGTCGCTCCCGCCTTCGGCATCTTCATGATGCAGCAGTTCATCGTGCAGTCCGTGCCGGACGACATCATCGAGGCCGCCCGCATCGACGGGAACTCGGAGTTCGGCACCTTCTGGCGCGTCGTCCTGCCGCTGCTGCGGCCGTCGCTCGGCGCACTCGGCGTGTGGAGCTTCCTGCAGAGCTACAACAGCTTCATGTGGCCCCTCGTCCTCGTCTCCGACGCCGAGCAGTACACCGTGCCGCTCGGGCTCAACATCCTGTTCGCCTCCGAGAACCGCTCGTACGACCTCGTGCTCGCGGGCGCCGTGCTCGCCTCGATCCCGACCATCCTCGTGTTCATCCTGCTCCGCAAGCAACTGCTCGAAGGCCTCACGGCCGGGGCGGTCAAGGGATGACGCGTCCGCCCTGCGAAAGGAACACCATGCCGCATCTCGACGAGTCCGTCCTCTTCGGCGCCGCCTACTACCACGAGTACCAGCCGAGCCCGCGGCTCGACGAGGACATGCGCCTCATGAAGGACGCGGGCTTCACCGTCATCCGCGTCGGAGAGTCGGTCTGGTCGACGTGGGAGCCGGAGGACGGCGTATACGACCTGGAGTGGCTCGCGCCCGTCCTCGACGCCGCCCACGCGAACGGGATCGGCGTCATCCTCGGCACCCCGACGTACGCCGCGCCCCTCTGGCTCGCCCGCCAGCTCCCCGAGATCAACGCGGAGACCCGCACGGGGCACCGGATGGGATGGGGTGCTCGGCAGGAGATCGACTACGCGCACCCCGCGTTCCTCTTCCACGCCGAGCGCGTCATCCGCCGGATCATCGCGCGTTACGCGGACCATCCCGCCGTCATCGGGTACCAGGTCGACAACGAGCCGGGCATGGTGTCCTTCTCGAACGACCAGGTGTTCCAGCGCTTCGTCGACGCCCTGCGCCGCGAGTACGGCACGGTCGCGGCGCTCAACGATGCGTGGGGGCTGACGTACTGGTCGCACCGCCTGAGCGACTGGGCCGACCTCTGGCGACCCGATGGCAACGCGCAGCCGCAGTACTCGCTCGCCTGGCGGCGGTTCCAGGGGCAGCTGACGACGACCTTCATCGCCTGGCAGGCCGACATCGTCCGCGAGTACGCGCGCGACGACCAGTTCGTCACGACCTGCATCGCCTACGACCGCGTCACGGCCGACGAGGAGCGGCTCACGCGCGCCCTCGACATCACGGCGGGCAACCCGTACTTCCGGATGCAGGACGCCCTCGCCCTCCCGAACGACGCCGAACCGGAGCAGTACTGGACGAGCCAGGGCGCGTGGGCTCTCGTCACGGGCGCGGATCGCATGTACGGCACCAAGCAGGCGCCCTTCCTCGTGACCGAGACGAACGCGCAGGCGATCGGGATGCCCTGGGTCAATGAGCCCGGCTTCGACGGCCAGTGGAGGCAGGCGGCGTGGGCTCTCGTCTCGCGCGGGGCGACCATGATCGAGTACTGGCACTGGCACACGCTGCATGCGGGCGCCGAGACGTACTGGGGCGGCATCCTGCCGCACAGCCAGCAGCCCGGCCGCGTCTACCGCGAGCTCGCCAGGATCGGCGAGGAGCTCCGCATCGCGGGCGATCGCGTCACGCGCTTGCGTCCCGACGCCGACGTCGCGATCCTGTTCGACACCGACAGCAAGTGGGCGCAGTCCGAGCACCCGTCGCTGTCGCGCGACGGCGAGCCAGATCGGCGGTCGTTCCAGACGGTGCGCGACGCCTTCGCGCGGGGCGTGTTCGAGGCGGGCCTGCAGGGGCGCGCGGTGCACGCCGCGCAGCTGCGCGAGCGCGAGCCCGCCGCGTTCGCGGCCGAGGTCCCCGTGCTCATCGCCGCCGGCTTCACGATCGCGTCTGATGACGACCTCCGGTGGCTCCGCGACTACGCGGCGGCGGGCGGTCACCTCGTCGTCGGGATCCGGACGGGCTACGAGGACGAGCAGGCGCGTGCCCGGCTCGAACGCAAGCCGGCGCACCTCGACGCGGCTGCCGGGGTCTGGTACGACGAGTTCAGCAATCTCGCACAGCCCGTCGAGGTGGCGGGCACGGAGGGATTCCCTGTGCCGGAGGGCGCGCGCGGGACGCTCTGGGCCGACGGGCTGCAGCTCGACGGCGCGGAGGCGATCGCGAGCTACGCGCATCCGCATCACGGCCGCTGGCCCGCCGTCACGACGTCGGTCCACGAGCGCGGGCGCGTGACGTACGTCGGCACCGTCCCCGACCTCGCGCTCGCACGGGCGGTCGCGGAATGGGCCGTGGCGCAGGGCGCGGGCGAGCCGGGATGGCGCCCCTCGGCTCCCACGCAGTCGGTGCAGAACGCACGGAACGCCCGCGGCGAGAGGCTGCACGTCGTGCACAACTGGTCGTGGGAGCCGAGCTCGTACCCCCTGCCGGACGCGGCCGAGGACGTGCTGTCGGGGGAGCGCCTCCCTGCGGGATCCGAGCTGCGGCTCGGTCCGTGGGACGTGCGCGTCGTGGCCAGCCGATGAGGATGCGCGGGGCGCGGGCCGGGGCGCCGGCGTCCCGCGCTTGCGTCGGCGCACCGGGATGAGAGAATATCGGCGTACCGTGTCGATCGGCGCGGAGGGGGCCGCGGCGATGCTGCGGATCCGCGACCGGAAGGCACGGAGAGCAGCGATGACGGACGATGCGAGCGGAAGCGGGCGCGCCGCCCCCGGGCCCTCGCATCGAGACCGGTCTCCCCGGCTGCCGGCTGCCGTTCCGGTGACCCGTCGCCGTGTCGGCGACGCCTGCCCCATCACTCCGATCATCCTGACGCAGAGCGCGGCGCCGCCTCGTGCGCGCTCGCGGCGCTCCGCCGCCGGCCTCCCGATCGCGACGCCGGTCGACCTGGCGCGTCCGACCGCCGTCGCGACGGCGGCCTTCCACGCGGGCCAGCTCACTGCCGCGGGCACGGCGGCGGCAGTCGCCGCCATGGTCGCGGGTGCGCTGACCCCCGGCTCGGGCGGCGGCTCGTTCATCGAGTCGAGACCCGCCCTCGCCGAGACGCAGCAGACCTCGTACTTCAGCGCCGAGGGCATCGACCCGCAGGTCGATCTCCCCGGCGTCGCCGTGGAGATCATCGAGCCCCCGCAGCAGGAGCTCGACGATCCCATCGCCTGGCTCCTGCCGACGCTGTTCCCCTCTGCTCCCTGGCAGCCCGACGACGGCTCGGATGGCTCGGGCGGAGCTGACGGGTCGGATGGCGCTGACGGGTCCGGCGGGTCCGATGGGCCGGGCGGGTCCGATGGGTCGGGCGGGTCCGATGGGTCGGGCGGGTCCGATGGGTCGGGCGGGTCGGATGGCTCGGACGGGTCCGGTGGATCGGATGAGCCGGGCGGGTCCGGCGGATCGGACGGCTCGGACGGTGCGACGCCCACGACGAAGCCGAGCCCGTCGCGGTATCCGACATCCGATCCCGACGACCCCTCGCCGTCGACCTCGAAACCCCCGTCGTCGACGTCGCCCACCAGCCCCGGATCGACGACGAAGCCGCCGGCGTCGACGACACCCACCAGCCCTGGGTCGACGACGAAGCCGCCGGCGTCGACGACACCGTCGAGCCCTGGGTCGACGACGAAGCCGCCGACGTCGACGACACCGTCGAGCCCTGGGTCGACGACGAAGCCGCCGGCGTCGACGACACCGTCGAGCCCTGGGGCGACGACGCAGCCGCCGACATCGACGAGTCCCGGGTCGACGACGAAGCCCCCGTCCTCGACGACGCCGACGAGCCCCTCGTCCACGACGCAACCGCCGTCGTCGACCACGACGCCGACGAGCCCCAGCTCGACGACACAGCCGCCGGCGACGACGCAGCCGCCGGCGACCACGCAGCCGCCGGCGACGACACAGCCGCCGGTGGTCGCGGATCCGCTGGGATTCACCGGGCTGCGGAAGAACGGCCTGCTCGGGCTCCTCCTCACCAGCTACACGCTCTACGTCGTCGGCGAGCCGAACACGTCGGCGACGGTGTCGTACGGTTCTGCGAGTGCCGGAACCGTCTCCCTCGGCGCCTCCGGCACTGGGTCCATCACCCTCGGGCAGTCGCTCATCGATCTGGGGCTGACCAACCCGACGATCACGGCGACGTACTCGGGCGGAGTCAACGGAGCGAGCGCGTCGCAGGCGCGCGACAGCATCCCCGTCGTGTGGTGAGCGGACGTCATCCCGCTCGGTAGTCTGCAGACGACGCCGACGAGAGGGGACGACCATGGTCGCCGTGTACGTGGACCCCGTCGACGGCAGCCGGTATCCGCTGGACGCGCCGCGCTGGCGGTCGGACGCGGGCCGTCCGCTGCTCGTCTCGGCGCAGCAGGGGATCTCGCCCGACGACATCGAGACGGGCGACCGCTCGCTGTGGCGGTATCGCGCGGCTCTGCCGGTGGACATCGCCCGTCCGATCAGCCTCGGCGAGGGCTGCACGCCGCTCGTCGAGCGCGCGCGAGGCGGCGCGCATCCGCTCTTCAAGCTGGAGTGGTTCAGCCCCACGGGGAGCTTCAAGGATCGCGGCACGAGCGTCATGCTGTCGTACCTCCGCGAACGAGGGATCGAGGCCGTGCTCGAGGACAGCTCGGGCAACGGCGGCTCGTCCGTTGCCGGCTACGGCGCGGCGGGCGGGATGGGCGTGACGATCTTCGCCCCGTCGTCGACCAGCCCCGCCAAGATCGACCAGGTCAGGGCGTACGGAGCGTCGGTGGTGCTCGTCGACGGACCGCGCGAGGAGTCGCAGGCCGCCGCCATCCGCGCATCGGATGACACGTTCTACGCCAGCCACAACTGGCAGGCGCTCTTCCTGGAGGGCGTGAAGACCCTCGCCTACGAGCTGTGGGAGGATCTCGGGTTCCGCGCTCCGGACAACCTCGTCGTCCCCGTCGGCGCGGGCAGCAGCCTCCTCGGATGCTGGCTCGGCTTCCGGGAGCTCCTCGCGGCGGGGCGGATCGAGCGGATGCCGCGGCTCTTCGCCGCGCAGCCGCTCGCCTGCTCCCCGCTCGACGCCGCGCTCCGCGGCGAGGACGACCGGCCGGTCGCGCCCACGATCGCCGAGGGAACGGCCATCCGCCGGCCGATGCGCCTCGCGCAGATGCTCCGCGCCGTGCGGGAGACGGGCGGCGACGCCGTCGCCGTGCCGGAGGACGCGATCGCCGCCGCCCTCCGGAGCCTCTGCGACGACGGCCTCTTCGTCGAGCCGACGAGCGCGACGGCCGCGGCGGCTTTCGACACGCTCCTCGCGCGCCGCGCCATCCTGCCGTCGGAGACGACCGTCGTGATGCTGAGCGGCAGCGGCCTGAAGGCGGCGGCGGCCGTGCGCGCCCTGGTGGCGTGACCCCCGCTTCTCCGCCAACGGATATCCCCTGCACGAGCGCACACCGGATGTCGCGGAATCCGGTGTGCGCTCGGCAGGGGGATGGGCTTTCGCCGACGGGCGACGCGCGGGCGACGCGCAACCGAAGCGGAACAGCCGCCGGGCGGGCTACCTCGTCGGCGTCGAATCCGTCGTCGGGAGCGGCTCGACACGGCCGCCGCGCAGCTCGGCCTCCAGGCGCTCGGCCTCCTCGCCCGAGATCGCCTCGCCGCGGGCGACCAGCCCCGCCTGATCCTGCAGCGGGATCTGCTTGAGGAAGAGCGACAGGATGAGCGCGAGCGCGACGAACGGGATCAGGTACCAGAACACGGGAGCGAGCGCATCCGCGTAGGCCGTGACGATGCCGTCGCGCACGTCGTCAGGAAGGGCGTTCAGCGTCGCCGGGTCGATCGTCGCGGTCGACGCGGCGGCGTCCTCCGCGCTCGCGCCGGCACCCGTGAACACGCTCATGAGGTTCTCGGAGAGGCGCGTGGTGAAGAGCGTGCCGAACACGGCGGTGCCGAGCGACGCCCCCACCTCGCGGAAGTAGTTGTTCGTGCTCGTCGCCGTGCCGATCTCGCCCGCGGGCACCGCGTTCTGCACGACGAGCACGACGACCTGCATGATGAGGCCGAGGCCCGCTCCGAAGAAGAACAGGAAGACGCAGATGAGCCACACCGGGGTGTCGGCCGTGAGCGTCGTGAACGCGCCCATGGCGAGCCCCGTCAGGATCGTCCCCGCGATCGGATAGGCCTTGTACCTGCCGGTCTTCGAGATCGCGATCCCGGAGGCGATCGACGTGCCCATGAGCCCGACCATCATGGGGATCATGAGCAGGCCGGATGCCGCCGCGGACGTCCCCGACGACATCTGCAGGAAGGTGGGCACGAAGCCGATCGCCGCGAACATGCCGATGCCCAGCACGAGCCCGATGGCCGTGGCGTTCACGAAGATGGGGTTGCGGAACAGCGACAGCGGGATGATCGGATCCTGCACGCGCGCCTCCGTGAGGACGAACGCCGTCGCCGCGACGACGAGGCCGGCGCCCCACAGCCACGTCGCGAGCGAATCCCAGCCGTACGCGGAGTCTCCGCCGAAGTCGGTGAAGAAGATGAGGCACGTCGTCGCGAGGGAGAGGAAGATCACTCCCAGGATGTCGATGGGCTTCTCGGCCTTCTTGCTCGGCAGCTGCAGGGCGATGAGGCCGATGACGAACGCCGCGATGCCGACGGGGATGTTGATGTAGAACGCCCACTGCCAGGTCAGGTGGTCGACGAAGTAGCCGCCGAGCAGCGGACCGGCCACGGCGGACAGGCCGAACACGGCGCCGAGCGGGCCCATGTACTTGCCGCGCTCGTTGGCGGGCACGATGTCGGCGATGATCGCCTGCGAGAGGATCATGAGGCCGCCGCCGCCGAGGCCCTGCATGGCCCGGAAGACGACGAACGCCCAGAAGTCGGTCGCGAACGCGCAGCCCACCGAGGCGAGCGTGAACAGCGCGATGGCGACGAGGAAGAGGTTGCGCCGCCCGAGCACGTCGCCGAACTTTCCGTAGATCGGCATGACGATCGTCGTCGCGAGGAGGTAGGCCGTCGTGATCCAGACCTGGTGTTCGACCCCGCCGAGCTCGCCGACGATGGTCGGCATCGCCGTGGAGACGATCGTCTGGTCGAGGCTCGAGAGCAGCATTCCTGCGATGAGGGCGCTGAAGATGATCCAGATGCGCCGCTTCGTGAGCAGGAAGGGCGCGCCTGCTGTGGTGGATGTCATGGGGTCTCCGGGTGGGATGAGGGCGGGGATGGAGCGGATCAGCCGAAGAGCTCGCGCACGACGGCCGCGCGCGTGCGCAGCCGATCGGCGAACTCGTCGATGGAGGGAGGGGCATCGCCGTGGTCGCGGAGGAACTCCTCGGCGACCACGCGGTTGAGGGTGCCCACGACGTGCACGAGCGTGTGTGCGCGGATGTCGCCGGCCGCGAGGCCCTCGCGGCGCTCGACGAGCGCGATGGTGCGGTCCTCTCCCTCTCGCACGAGCTGGAGGATGCGGCTGTGCAGCCGCGGCTCCTGCTCGATGATCGCGAACACGCGCTCCGCCTCCGAGGCCGTGAGGGCCATCCGGGCCCAGCG
The DNA here is from genome assembly GCF_039543865.1 of Microbacterium gilvum. Lineage (NCBI taxonomy): Bacteria > Bacillati > Actinomycetota > Actinomycetes > Micrococcales > Microbacteriaceae > Microbacterium > Microbacterium gilvum. Next base: position 293,138 of record NZ_BAABKO010000006.1, read on the forward strand.
CGCGATGAAGAGCTCGAGGAGGGCGTCGACGAGGTCGGCGGACGGTGCGCCGGCGGTCGGCGTTCCACCCGCGACGAACGCGGCATCCAGCGCATCGTCGTCCCGCAGGGCGGGGAAGCCGAGGACGGCGTCCTCCTTCGCGGCGAAGTAGTTGAAGAACGTGCGGCGGGAGACGCCGGCCTCCTCGCACAGCTCCTCGATCGTGAAGCCGGCGAAACCGCGGTCGGCGGTCAGGCGGCGGGCGCACTCGGAGAGGCTCCGCAAGGTCTCCCGCCGCCGATGCTCCCTCAGCCCTGTTGCACTCTGGCTCATGAAGTGCAATATTGCACTCTCAATCTCAAAGTGCACTGAGAGAACCGGCGCGGTGAAGGGCGGATGGCCTCAGACTGGGAGCATCGTCCGTCGACACAGGGAGAGACCATGGTCCGCATCGCCGTCTTCGGGGGCACCGGCTACGCCGGCTCCCACATCCTCCGTACCGCCGCCGAGCGAGGCCACGAGGTGATCTCCTACAGCCGTTCGGTTCCCGCCGAGACGATCGCCGGGGTGTCGTACCGTGCCGGCTCGATCGCCGACCCGGCCGTGGTCGCGGAGGCGGTCTCCGATGCCGAAGTCGTGGTCAGCGCCGTCTCGCCGCGCGGTGCGATGGCGGGTGCGACCGCTCCCGCCATCGCGGTGCTCGCCGAGGAGGCGCGTCGCACCGGCACCCGCCTGGGTGTCGTCGGAGGCGCGGGATCGCTCCTCGTCGCGGAGGAGGGTCCGCGGCTGCTGGACGCGGGGTTCCCCGAGGAGTACAAGCCGGAGGCGGAGGAGATGGCGGGCGTCCTCGACGCCCTCCGCGAGACGCCGGATGACCTGGACTGGTTCTTCGTCAGCCCCGCCGGCGGGTTCGGCGCCTTCGCACCCGGCGAGGCCACGGGGTCGTACCGCCTGGGAGGAGACGTGCTGCTGGTGGATGACAAGGGCGAGTCGTTCATCTCTGGCGCCGACCTCGCGCTCGCGATCGTCGAGGAGATCGAAACGCCCGCGCACCGGCGAGCACGGTTCACCGCCGCCTACTGAAGCGGGTCGGATGCCCGTCACGGCCCGCGACACGCCGTGACGGGCATCCGATTTGCCCTCCCGTTCACATCCCCGTAATGTTGTCTCTTGTCGCCGCCAAGCGGTGAGGTTGAGCCGGAAGGTTCCCCGCCCCAGGACAGTGACAACACAACACAATCTCTGGTTGCGGTCTTTGGGCTGTGGCTGGGTGGGTGGGTGCCCCGGAGGGCTCGGTCGTGAGGTCGAGGGCTGGGTGCGTCTGATCCTTGAGAACTCAACAGCGTGCACTTGTCAAAT
>NZ_BAABKO010000007.1:0-208856 GCF_039543865.1 Microbacterium gilvum
AAAGATGTTTCGGCGGTCATAGCGAGAGGGAAACGCCCGGTCACATTCCGAACCCGGAAGCTAAGCCTCTCAGCGCCGATGGTACTGCAAGGGGGACCTTGTGGGAGAGTAGGACACCGCCGGACTTAACCTGAACGAAAGGCCACCCAACGCTGGGTGGCCTTTCGTGCTTTCACCGGCCCACCCCGCAACCGACACGAACAGCAACCCCGGCGAGAACGACCACCCGCCCAGGTCGCAGAAACCACCCCCAGCAGCCCCCGAACGGACGCAAACAGCAACCCCGGCGAGAGTGACCACCCGCCCAGGTCGCAGAAACCGCCCCCAGCAGCCCCGGAACGGACGCGAACAGCGACCCGGGCGAGAATCACCCACCGCCCTGGTCGCGATAACCGCCCCCACCGGCCCCGGAACGGACGCGAACTGCAACCCCGGAGAGAGAACCGGGCCGGTACCGGCACCGACCTCTGCAGCGGTTCAGCCGAGCAGGGCGTGTGCGACGGCGAAGATGGCGAGGCCCGCGAGGGCGCCCACGACGGTGCCGTTGAGGCGGATGTACTGCAGGTCGCGGCCGACGAGCAGCTCGATCTTCTCCGTCGTCTCGTCCGCGTCCCACCGCTCCACGGTGTCGGTGATGATCGACGCGATGTCGTGGCGGTAGCGCTCCACCAGGAAGCCCGCCGCGTCGACCACCCAGCCGTCCACGCGCCGCTGTACCGCCGTGTCGGTCGACAGCCGTCCACCGAGGTCGACGAGGGCCTCCCGGAGTCGCGTGCGGAGCGGGCTGTCCGCATCGCCGAGCGAGGTGATGAGACCCGCCTTCGCCGTCTCCCAGGCGCTCCCTGCGAGCTCGCGCATCCGCGGGCTGTCGAAGACGGCGACCTTCGCGCCTTCGAGCTTCGCTCGCGTCTCGGAATCGTGCTGCAGGTTGTCTGCGAGCCGGGCCAGGTACCCGTCGATCGCCCGGCGTGCCGGATGGGAGGGATCGGCACGCACGGCTTGCGCGAACGCGAGAGCCTCGTTGTAGAGCGCGCCGTCGATGAGGCGGTGGGCGACGGAGGGCACCCAGGACGGGAGCCGCTTCGAGACGAGACCGGCGAACGCGTCCTTGTTCCCCGTGAGCCATGTCGCCACGCTGTCGGCCGCGAGGTCGACAGCGGCGTGATGCGCCCCCGTCTCCACGATCCGCTCCAGCCATACCCCCGCAGGCGTCCCCCACTCCGGCTCGACGAGGTGCTCGCGGGCGAGCGAGGCGACGAGGTCCTGCACGTCGTCGTCGCTGAGCGCGCGAAGGACGCCCTGTCCCATCGCGGCTCCCTCCGAGGCGACGCGCTCCGCGTGCGAGGGCTGCGCGAGCCATCCGCCGAGCCGCGCCGAGATCCGCGCGGAGGCGAGCTTCTCTCGCACGACGGGACCGGACAGGAAGTTCGTCTCGACGAACTCGCCGAGGGACCGGCCGATCTCGTCCTTGCGGGTCGGGATGATCGCCGTGTGGGGGATGGGCAGCCCCATGGGACGGCGGAACAGCGCCGTCACGGCGAACCAGTCGGCGAGCGCTCCGACCATTCCGCCCTCACCTGCGGCGCGGAGGTACGCCAGAGCGGGCACGCTCTCCTGGAACGCGAAGCCGATGCCGAAGAGCACGGCCATGAAGGCGAGCGCTCCCGCGGCGACCGCCTTCATGCGCGTGAGCGCGCGACGTCGTTCGCGGTCGGCGGGAGAGAGCAGGTCGTCCGGTGTGCGCGGCATGGCACGATCCTCGCACGGGCGCAGGGAGGGGCGGCGGATGGCCGGGGTACGCTGGCGACGTGATCGAAGACATCCAGAAGCGCGCCCTCCACCGCACGCGCATCCTCGAGGGGCAGCTGCGCGGGCTCGGCCGGATGATCGAGAACGAGGACTACTGCATGGACATCATCACGCAGTCGCGCGCCATCCAGCGGTCGCTCGAATCGCTCAACCGGCTGCTGCTGGAGAACCACCTGCGCACGCACGTCACGCACATGTTCGAGAGCGGGGGCGACGATCGCGAGCAGGCCGTGGGCGAGCTGCTGCGCGCCTTCGACTTCGACGGCAAGTGACGCGCGCCTTCGGCGTCCTGTCGCACCGGGGGATGGCCGCCGCCGTCGAGACGCGCTGAGCGAGCGTCAGCGGCGCGAGGACTCTGCGGTCACGGCTGTGTCTGGACGGGTTCCGTGTCGGGCAGCGGCGACGCGTCGCGATGCCGCAGGTCGGGGAACGCGCGGACGAAGACCACGGCGACGACGACGCCGACGAGGGCGAACGCGAGCGCCGTCGTCAGCGCGCCGCGGGGTCCCGAGCCGTCGATCATGAACCCGGCGATCGCCGAGCCCAGGGCGGCGCCGATGAGCTGCCCCGTGCCGATCCAGCCGTACGCCTCCGCCGTCTCGCTGAACTTCACGCTCGCCGACGTGATGGCGAACGACATCGCGAGGGCCGGCGCGATCCCGAGGCCCGCGATGACGAGGGAGCCGCCCATCCACCAGGCGTCGAGCGACACGAGGGTGAGCGCGATGCCGACGGCGACGATGGCGTAGCGGCGCGCCATCGACCACGGCGCCATGGGGCGGTGGCCGAAGGCCAGGCCTCCCGCGAAGCTGCCCACGGCGAAGACCGCCAGCACGAAGCCCGATTCGACGGCGCCCTCGCCGAACGACGCCACGACGCCGGCCTCGACGGCCGAGCAGGCGCCGATGAGGAGGAAGCCGAGCACGGTCGTGAGCACGACGGTGGGCTTCAGGAGGACGCGGCCGAAGGACCGTCTGCTGCGCGGGATCCGCACGCGGCCGAGCTCGGGGGAGAGGATGAACCACGCTCCGCCCGCGAGCGTGAAGCCGACGATCATGACGAGGCCCACGACCGTCGACACCTGCGTCGAGACGAACGTGATGAGCACGGGGCCGGCGATCCAGATCACCTCCTGCAGCGACGCGTCGAGCGAGTAGAGCGCGGTCAGCTGCGAGGAGGGGACGAGCTTGGGGTAGATGGTGCGGACGGCCGACTGCACGGGAGGCGACGCGAGGCCGGCGACGAGCCCGAGCAGGATGGTCACGGCGAGGGGAGCCGTGACGAGCGCGAGGGCGGCGATGGCGGAGGCGGTCACGGCGGTCGTGAGCACGAGGACCCGCCGCATGCCCCAGCGGCCCATCCACCGGCTCGTCACGGGGCCGGCGACGGCCTGGCCGATCGAGACGGCCGCAAGCACGGTGCCCGCGGCGCCGTAGGAGTGGTGGGTGTGCTCGACATGCAGCAGGAGCGCGAGGGCGATCATCCCGCCGGGGAACCGGGCGGCCAGCTGCGCGGCGATGATGCGGCCCACGCCGCGGGTGCGCAGCAGCTCTCGATATCCGGACACGCTTCTCACGGTATCCCGCCGCGAGGACGTCTGCGCGATGCTGCGCGCCCTCGTCGCGACACGCCGGGGCCGGGCCGGCTCGGCCATCCGGATGTCGGTGGTGCGGTCTACGTTCGCGCCTGTGGAGAAGTCCTGGGAGGTCGGTGGCGATCCGCGTGATTCGGGCATTCGCGGGGCCTGTCCGGCGTTGCATACCTGTGGAGGGAGCGGTGGAGAGGTCTGTGGGGAGCGGTGGAAAATCACACGGATGTAACTACTATCCCTAGTGGTGCCCCCGAAGGTCGGCACCCATATGTAGTATTGAGAGCCCGGCGGGGGTTGCCGGCTCGAACACGATCTGAGGGGAACAGAATGGCGATCACGGTCTACACCAAGCCGTCGTGCGTGCAGTGCAACGCGACCTACCGCGCACTCGATGCGAAGGGCATCGAGTACCAGGTCACCGACCTCTCGCAGGACGCCGACGCGCTCGAGCAGGTCAAGGCGCTCGGATACCTGCAGGCCCCCGTCGTCGTGACGGACGAGGACCACTGGTCGGGCTTCCGCCCCGACAAGATCGACGAGCTCGCCGCGCGTCTCGTCTGAGCCGTGCGCGCGGGAGTGACACCATGACCGCGACGCTCACGGCCACCGAGACGCCTCTGCTCGTCTACTTCTCGAGCACGTCGGGCAACACGGCGCGTTTCATCGAGAAGCTCGAGCGGCGCTCGGGCATCCGCTCGGTGCGCATCCCCCTGCACAGGGGGGATGCGCCGCTGGCGGTCGACGAGCCCTACGTGCTCGTCACCCCCACGTACGGCGGAGGACAGGGGCGCGGCGAGGAGAAGGGCGCCGTGCCCAAGCAGGTCATCCGATTCCTCAACGACGAGCGAAACCGGAAGAACATCCGCGGCGTCATCGCCGCGGGGAACACGAACTTCGGCGAGGCCTTCTGCCTCGCCGGAGACATCATCAGCCGCAAGTGCCGCGTGCCGCACTTGTATCGGGTAGAGGTCTTCGGCACGCCAGAGGACGTCGAGCGGGTCGGCGACGGATTGGAACGATGGTGGAAGCGGCAGCACTGACCGAAGAGATCGACTTCAAGCAGAACGTCAAGTTCGATGGCATGGACTACCACGCCCTGAACGCGATGCTCAACCTCTACGACGCGGACGGGCGCATCCAGTTCGACGCCGACAAGCGCGCAGCGCGGGAGTACTTCCTGCAGCACGTGAACCAGAACACGGTGTTCTTCCACTCGCTCAAGGAGCGTCTGGACTACCTCGTGGAGAAGGAGTACTACGAGGGCGCCGTCATCGAGCGCTACGACTTCTCGTTCGTCGAGAAGCTCAACGCCTTCGCGTACGGCAAGAAGTTCCGCTTCGAGACGTTCCTCGGCGCGTTCAAGTACTACACGAGCTACACGCTGAAGACGTTCGACGGCAAGCGCTACCTCGAGCGGTTCGAGGACCGCGTCGTCATGACGGCGCTCGCGCTCGCCGACGGCGACGAGGACCTCGCGTGGAAGCTCGTCGACGAGATCATCTCCGGCCGCTTCCAGCCGGCGACCCCCACCTTCCTCAACGCCGGCAAGGCGCAGCGCGGCGAGCTCGTCAGCTGCTTCCTCCTGCGCATCGAGGACAACATGGAGTCGATCTCGCGCGGCATCAACTCCTCGCTGCAGCTCTCCAAGCGCGGCGGCGGCGTCGCCCTGCTGCTGTCGAACATCCGCGAGGCGGGCGCCCCGATCAAGCAGATCGAGAACCAGTCGAGCGGCATCATCCCCGTCATGAAGCTGCTCGAGGACTCGTTCAGCTACGCCAACCAGCTCGGCGCGCGCCAGGGCGCCGGCGCGGTGTACCTGTCGGCGCACCACCCCGACATCATGAAGTTCCTCGACACCAAGCGCGAGAACGCCGACGAGAAGATCCGCATCAAGACGCTGTCGCTCGGCGTCGTCGTGCCCGACATCACGTTCGAGCTCGCGCGCAACGACGAGGACATGTACCTCTTCTCGCCCTACGACGTCGAGCGCGTCTACGGCGTGCCGTTCGGCGACATCTCGGTGTCGGAGAAGTACCGCGAGATGGTCGACGACCCGCGCATCAAGAAGACGAAGATCAACGCGCGCAAGTTCTTCCAGACGCTCGCCGAGATCCAGTTCGAGTCGGGCTACCCCTACATCATGTTCGAGGACACGGTGAACCGGGCGAACCCCATCAAGGGCCGGATCAACATGTCGAACCTGTGCAGCGAGATCCTGCAGGTGAACACGCCGACGACGCTCAACGAGGACCTCTCGTACGACCAGATCGGCAAGGACATCTCCTGCAACCTCGGGTCGCTCAACATCGCGCTCGCGATGGACTCGCCCGACTTCGGCCAGACCGTGGAGACGTCCATTCGCGCCCTCACGGCCGTGAGCGACCAGAGCCACATCCGCTCGGTCCGCTCCGTCGAGGACGGCAACGACCGCTCGCACGCGATCGGCCTGGGGCAGATGAACCTGCACGGCTACCTCGCCCGCGAGCGCGTGTACTACGGCTCGGAGGAGGGCCTCGACTTCACGAACATCTACTTCTACACGGTGCTGTTCCACGCTCTGCGCGCGTCGAACAACATCGCGAAGGAGCGCGGTCAGACGTTCGACGGCTTCGAGGACTCGACGTACGCGTCGGGTGCGTTCTTCGACAAGTACATCGACCAGGCGTGGGTGCCGCAGACGGAGAAGGTGGCCGAGCTCTTCGCGGGCCACCACATCCCGACGCAGGAGGACTGGATCCAACTGAAGGCGTCCATCCAGGAGCACGGCATCTACAACCAGAACCTGCAGGCCGTGCCGCCGACGGGCTCGATCTCGTACATCAACAACTCGACGTCGTCGATCCACCCGATCGCGTCGAAGATCGAGATCCGCAAGGAGGGCAAGCTCGGGCGCGTGTACTACCCGGCGCCCTTCATGACGAACGACAACCTGGACTACTACCAGGACGCGTACGAGATCGGCTACGAGAAGGTCATCGACACGTACGCCGCCGCGACGCAGCACGTCGACCAGGGGCTGTCGCTCACGCTGTTCTTCAAGGACACGGCGACCACGCGCGACATCAACAAGGCCCAGATCTACGCCTGGCGCAAGGGCATCAAGACGATCTACTACATCCGTCTCCGCCAGATGGCGCTCGAGGGCACCGAGCTCGACATGTGCGTCAGCTGCACGCTGTGACGCGGGAAGAAGAGGAACGAAGAGGATGACCGAGAAGCTCCAGCTTCTGGATCACGTCCAGGCGATCAACTGGAACCGGATCGAGGACGATAAGGACGTCGAGGTGTGGAACCGCCTCACGGGCAACTTCTGGCTGCCCGAGAAGGTGCCGCTCTCCAACGACATCCAGTCGTGGAACACTCTCACGCAGGAGGAGCAGCTGCTCACGATGCGCGTGTTCACGGGCCTCACCCTGCTCGACACGGTGCAGGCGACGGTGGGCGCCGTCTCGCTCATCCCCGACGCGGTGACGCCGCACGAGGAGGCCGTCTACACGAACATCGCGTTCATGGAGTCGGTGCACGCGAAGAGCTACTCCTCGATCTTCTCGACGCTCGCGTCGACGCAGGAGATCGACGAGGCCTTCCGCTGGTCGGTCGAGAACCCGAACCTGCAGAAGAAGGCGCAGATCGTCATGGAGTACTACCGTGGCGACTCGCCGCTCAAGCGCAAGGTCGCCTCGACCCTGCTCGAGAGCTTCCTCTTCTACTCGGGCTTCTACCTGCCCATGCACTGGTCGAGCCGGGCGAAGCTGACGAACACGGCCGACCTCATCCGCCTCATCATCCGCGACGAGGCCGTGCACGGCTACTACATCGGGTACAAGTTCCAGAAGGGGCTCGAGAAGGTCAGCGAGGCCGAGCAGGCCGAGCTCAAGGACTACACCTTCTCGCTGCTCTACGAGCTCTACGACAACGAGGTGCAGTACACGCAGGATCTCTACGACTCCGTCGGCCTCACCGAGGACGTCAAGAAGTTCCTGCACTACAACGCCAACAAGGCGCTCATGAACCTCGGCTACGAGGCGATGTTCCCGTCTACCGTGACCGACGTGAACCCCGCCATCCTGTCGGCGCTCTCACCCAACGCCGACGAGAACCACGACTTCTTCTCGGGGTCGGGCTCGTCGTACGTCATCGGCAAGGCCGTCGCGACCGAGGACGACGACTGGGACTTCTGAGTCGCTGTACGACGTCATCCAAGGTGATCCAACGACACATCTAACTTGATCCAGTTCAATCAACTTGATCCAGTTCACGGATCTGATCCTTGAAAATCCGCGGATCTCGAGAGAACTGACGTCAATCAACACAGGAGGGGCGATCGCTGCAGCGATCGCCCCTCCTGTGTTGTCGATGTGGCCGCCGCATCGGCGGCTTACTTGTTGGCGCGGAGGCACGCCCTAGTTGCTGTCATGGACGAACTCAACCGGGGCTCGGCGTCTCCAGATCGGGTGTTTCCTCACCCCGCGCGGTTGGGCCGCGAGCGCATCATCGCAGTGGCGAGTTCCCTCGGAGCATTGATCGAGATCCAACCGGTGGTTCCTTGGGTGTCCTCGACCATGTAGAAGGCGGCTCGCTCCTCGGGTCTGCTCATGCGCAGCACCGCCCTCCCCACGGGGTCGATAGTGCCCAGGGGCTGGAATCGGCGGCCGAAATGATGAGTCCAGGCATAGTCGAGCTCGTGGTCGCCGGGAGGGTCCTGGGCGACGCCCAGAATCCTTTCGGCGACGGCGTCCTTGTCGCGGAGCGGAGCTCCAGCTCCCCCGGCGTCTGGCTCCGCCCGGTCCCCGCCATCATGCGGCGTCGCCGGTCGCGTACACGTGGCGCGCTCGTCGCCACGTCGCCAGACACTTGAGCGCGCAGGATGCACCGATTGTCGCACCCGCGGTTGGAGTCCCATCCTTCATCGTTGCTGTCGTAGCGGTCGGAGTCTCCGCGTTAATTCTTCGCCCGCGCGTCATGAACCGGAATCGTGCCGCAGAGACCTCCGCGTAGCCGCTCGAGACTTCTCATGAGGCCCCGGCCAACTCCAGAGCTCGGCAAGGAATGCTTCCAGCTCGACCTCGGCGATCGTCCGAATGGTGGGATGCGCTGCTCACCGTGAGAGACCGTAGCCGTTGATGACACGATGCCCTCGGGCTGCGCCGATCTCTTCCTGACGCGCATCCACGCACACCCACGGTCGATCGCCTGGCGACTGACGAGCTCACCATGGCGCCTTTCAGAGAAGGTCGTTCTCCGCCTCTTCGATGAGGCTGCGCCACCAGGAGTCCGGCCCGGTCGCGGTGGTGTCGATCGCGTGCAGTCGCTTTCGGAGCTTCCTCAGCCGCGTGCGGTGAGGGAGCCCCTTGTCTGTGGGGAGGGCGCGAGGACGAACCTGCCCCTCTCGGAAAGCACGAAGACGCTCCGCCGCCTGCTCAGCCGTCATCGTCACCGGTCCCGGTGTCGGCGGCCCCGAGCTCAGATACTCCGCGAACGCCTCCAGGAAGCCCTCGGTAGCCCTCCGGTCGCGGTTGAGCGGGTAACGATCACCTGTTGCACTGTCGTGGACCGAGGTCGTCCCGTCGCTGTCCTCCATGACCAGGAACTCTCCGTCGTGGACAGTCCCGATCTCGCGAGCCCCGGGGACGACGTCCGCTTTCGCTGTCGCCGGGTGCAGGCGGATACCGAACAGGTGCTCCTCGCTCACGCCACGGATTCTATCGAGACGGACCGCACCACCCTCAGCTACGTGCCTAGCCTGGCACCATGACCAGGGTTCTCATCACCGGCATCTCCGGCGCGGGGAAGTCCACCATGCTTGCGGAGCTGGCCGCACGAGGGCATCGCGTCGTCGACACGGACTATGACGGGTGGACCGACGGCAATGGCGGGCCTTGGGATGAGGAGCGGATGAGTCGGCTGCTCGGCTCCGAGCACGACGTCATCGTGTCGGGGACGAGCGAGAACCAAGGCCGCTTCTACGACCGTTTCACTCATGTCGTGCTTTTGAGCGCTCCGGTGGATGTCCTCCTCGAGCGGGTGCGACAACGTGTGAACAACCCGTACGGGCATTCGCCTGCGCAACAGGACGAGATTCGCGACAACGCCATCGCGATCGAGCCGCTGCTTCGTGCCAGCGCCACCCTTGAGCTGGACGCGCAGTTGCCGGTACCCGATCTCGCCGATGCGATCGAGTCGCTGCTCGAGTGATGCTCACGTGAGCGGATTTACGTTTAGGCTGCGGCGCCCACCGGCGCTCACCGGTACGTTGAATCCGGCGCAGCCATCCGGACGCTGACGACGAGCGGCGAAGTCGACCCAGCAACGTGCGAGCGGCTCACCGAGACCACTGACATCCTGCAGGCCGGCGCGCTACGGGAAGCCGCGCCCACGGAGCTTCCTGCCCTCCCCAGAAGCCCGCTGTCGACGTTCGAATCCTCACCCGCATTCGGCGCCCTGCTCGGCATCAACCAGGCAGCGTCGGGGGCGTGGGTCTCGCAGACTCTCGCCGACGCCCTCGGAGTGCATGTCGGCGACCGACTCGAGACATCCCTCGGCACGACCACCATCGCCGCCACATTCGACTATCCCAGCGACGGCCGAGACGCGCGCCTGGGCCTCGCCATCATCATCCCCACCGTCTCGACAGGAAGCTTCGACGAATGCTGGGCCCTCGTGTGGCCCGAGAATCCCGACCTCGACACCATCATCCGGTCAGCGACGACACCCGGCGCAGGACAGGCCGACCCGATCACCATCGCCCAGCTCAACAAGACCCAGGGGTCAGCGTTCGATGGTCTCACCACCTTCCACGACCGCATCACGCAATGGGCCACCCTCGCCTCCGGCCTGCTCGGCGTCGCGCTCGGCTGGTTCTCCGTGACACGACGGCGTCTCGAGCACGCGTCATCGCTCCACGCCGGGCAGACGCGCCCCGTCCTCCTTGCCTCTGTGCTCGTCGAGACCACCGTCTGGGTACTCGCTTCCGCGATCATCGGCGCGGAGCTCCTCGCCGCCGCCCTGATCATGAGCACCGGCAGTGTCGACGGCTCGCTCTTGTGGAACCTCACTCGCACAGTCTTTTCCGGGTCCGCCGGCGCCGTCCTCGGTGCTGTCGGCGCGAGCCTGCTCATCCGCGAGAGGCATCTCTTCCGTTTCTTCAAGGAACGAAGCTGAACTGCCGCGCTGTCATAAGACAGAAGTCGCTGTGAGCGAGCAACTCCACCCGCGTGACGATGTCCTCCGCCGCCGATCGCGCATGACGAGATGAGTCCATCGTCCGAGCGCGATGCGGGTCGTCAGTAGGTCAGCGACCAGCGAGGTAGGTGTCCAGTTCCACGTCGGCGATCATTCGGATGGCGGGGGAGGCGCTGCTTACGGTGATGTCCGGCACCTGCGCCAGGGGCACCCGTGCGTAGAGCCCGCTCGGCAAGCGGTCGTGTGTGAGCCAGTGGTGGGCCCGTAGCGTGCGTTCATGCCTGCGGTCCGCATCGGCTCCGCAGCTCCTATCGGGTCGCTACGGCACCCTTGCCACGTCAACCCAGAGTTGAGACGAGCGGGGCATCGGGGTCACGGGCCCACTCGTTGAGTGAACCGTCGTATAGGCGCACCTCTCGCGCTCCCAGATGGGTGAGCGCGAGAGTGTCGAGGCTCGCGGCGATTCCTCCGCCGCAGTAGGTGACGATCGACGCGTCGAGATCGATGCCTGCGAACGCGGCCGCCAGATCGGGGCGAGGCAGCAGGAAGCCCTCTTCGGTGGTGAGCATCACGGCCGGGACGGTGGTCGTTCCCGGAATCCGTCCGGGTCGCGCCCGGAATGCGGCGTCCGCAGCGCTCTCGGCGGGCAGCGCGCTGATGATCGCGGAAGCTGTGTTCGCAGCCAGCTCGCGCTTGAGCTCGTCTCTCGTGATCTCGAGGTGCGCTCTGGGATCTGCTGTGAAGGTGCCAGGCGTCACCGGTTTGGTCGTGGATGCGGTACGCCCGCCGGCGGCAACCCATCCACGCAGGCCTCCGTCCAGGATGGCGACGTCGTCGTGTCCGTTGAGCCGAAACAGCCACCACAGACGTGCGGCGAAGGTCGAGTTTCCCGCGTCATACACGATGACAGTCGAGTCGTTGCTGACGCCGAGGGCTCGCGCTGACCGTTCGAACTGCGCGGAACCCGGGCGGGTGAAATGGAGGTCTGACTTTGTGTCCGAGAAGTCTTCGAGCAAATCGGCGAACACCGCGCCAGCGATATGGTTGACGGCGAAGTTGGGTCGTCCGGAACCCCAGGAGATCCCCCCTTCAGCGCGTGGGTTGCTCGTGACCGAGGCGTCGACGATCACCAGGTCGGGGTCCGAAAGGTGAGACTTCAGCCACGCGGCGCTGACGACGGTGCGGGCAGGGGATTCCTCGTTGGTCACACCCTGACTGTAAGGGCCACATTCCGAGGGTGGACGCGCGAGTGATCGCTGGGTTACTGATTGTTTCCCACGACTACGTGAGCCGCCCCGATGTCACCCGCGGCCATGTTGTACTCATCTTGCTCTCGTCGGGAACGTGCGGTCTGACTGCCCGGTATCCCCACGGTCCAGGCTCCAAGCCGGTGATACGCCGGCCCGAGTTCATCGGGGGAAGCATTCCCGTCGATGGAGGAAGCGACCGCTGTCGCATCGCCTTTGCACCGCCCAACGCCGGATCAATTCGGACATCGGCGGGGCCATAAGCAGCGATACGACAGGAGAAGCCATGAGCAGGAACGCGTCATCCGACGCCGCCGGTGCACGGCTCGGCACCCTCTCCGCGGGGGAGGAGATCGTTCGCCTCAGAGAGGTGACGAAAGCATTCGATGACGGCACGGTGGCTCTTGCCCCGATCTCGCTCCGCGTTCGAGCCGGAGAGTTCGTCCTGTTTCTCGGGCCGTCGGGCTGCGGGAAGTCCACGATCTTCCGTGTCGTCGCAGGCTTGGCTGAGCCTACGACGGGCAGTGTCGAGGTTCTGGGAGGAACACCAGCTCAGGCGCGAGCAAGCCGGGAGGTGTCGTACGTCTTTCAGGATGCGACGCTCCTTCCGTGGTCGCGGGTGCGTGACAATGTCCGACTGCCCCTGGCGCTTCGACGGGTCGATAGGCAGACCACCGAGGCTGAGGTAGACCGTGCCCTGGAGCTTGTCGGCTTGCTCGATCGAGGAGACGCCTACCCGCACGAGCTTTCCGGTGGGCAGCGTATGCGCGTTTCCATCGCACGGGCCCTCGTCACACGTCCGAAGCTGCTGCTGCTCGACGAGCCGTTCGGCGCGTTGGATGAGATCACGCGGCAGAAGCTTCAGGACGAACTGCTGGCAATCACGAGCCGAGAGCCCGACACGACCGTCCTTTTCGTCACGCACAACGTCTTCGAGGCGGCGTACCTCGCCTCACGTGTTGTCGTGCTGAGCCCAGGGCCCGGTCGAATCGTGGCCGACCTGCAGACCGACGCGTCGTCGAGGACCGCGGCGTTCCGCGAGAGTGGAGAGTTCGCGCAACTGGTGGCGGAAGTCTCCGCATCACTGCGGGGTGGATCCGAAGCGGTGGCGTCGTGACCGTCGCCCGGGCTGGCAAGATCAGCCTTGTCTCGAGGTGGGAACGGCTCGAGTCCCGCCCGACGGCAGCTGGCCGGTTGCTGAGGTTCGTGCTTCCTGTCACGATCACCGTCGTCTTCCTGATCGTCTGGGAGCTCGGCTGCCGGCTGAGCGGAATCAAGGAGTTCCTCCTGCCCGCGCCCTCTGCGATCGCGGAGGCGACCGTGGAGAACTGGCAGCTCATCGTGGCGGCGATTGGACGCACGCTCGGTGCAACGATCGTCGCGTTCGTCGCGAGCGCTGTCGTAGGCAACGTGCTCGCGATCGTGCTGGCGACGTCCCGGGTGCTCGAACGAAGCACCTACGGATTCATCGTGCTTGTGCAGACCATCCCCATGGTCGCCATCGCGCCATTCATCATCATTTGGTTCGGTCCGACCTTCACATCCGTCGTGGTCGTCGCGACCCTCAGCGCCTTCTTTCCGATCCTCGCCAACTCCCTCCAAGGGCTCCGTTCGGCAGACCGAGGACTGCGCGAGCTCTTCGTCCTGTACGAGGCGAGCAAGCTCGACACGCTGTTGCGCCTTCGACTTCCCGCGGCCCTGCCGCAGATCATGACCGGACTGAGGTTAGGTGGCGTGCTCGCGGTGATCGGCGTGATCTCCGGCGAGTTCATCACCGGCACCGGGAGCCTCAACCCGGGCATCGGGTTCCTCATTCTCCGCAGCGGTGTTCGCCTGGAGACGGCGCTCTTGTTCGCAGCCGGTCTCGCCTCCGCGCTGCTGGGGATCGCGTTCAACGCCGCGATCAAGGCGCTGTCGGCTCGGCTCCTGCGCTCTTGGCACGTGTCGGAGATGGCGTAGCGCCAGTGATGCAGCCGCCGCGAACCCGCTTCACGAACCACCCCCTCCCACATACCCGCGAAAGGACCGTCCGAATGAAGACCACCTACCCGCAGAAGATCGCGTTCACGCTGGCAGCAGCTCTGCTGCTCGCCGGATGCGCGTCCGCGCAGAGCCCTGCGGACAACGATGCGGCACACACCGAGCGAGACGAGGTCACGGTCGCACTGGACTGGCTCGCGCAGCCAGGAAACGCCGGCGGAATCATCGCGGCACAGCACCTCGGGTACTACGAGGATGCTGGTCTCGATGTGACCATCCAGCCTGGCGGCACCGACGCGACCAGCGTGAAGGTCGTCGCTGGCGGCGGTGCGCAGTTCGGGCAGGAGTACATCGGACAGGTGCTGCAGGCACGGTCGCAGGACATCGACCTTGTCGCCCTCGCCTCCGGATACCAGAAGAGCCCGTCTGTCTACATCTTCCACGACGGCCAGGACATCGAGTCCGTCGAAGACTTCAGCGGCCGGACGGTGTACACGCAGGTCGCATCACCGGGATGGGAGTACACCGTCGAGCATTACGGACTCACCGACGTGACGGGCGTCCAGTTCACCGGAAGCTACGCCGCATTCGCTCAGGACGAACGCGCAGTGGCTCAGGCATATCTCACGGACACGATCGCAGAGCTTGAGGACGCGGGAGTCGAGACCGACTCGATAGAGAACCCTACCAACATCGACTATGGCTCATCGATCTTCACCACCCAGGAGCTCATCGACAGCGATCCCGAACTCGTGAGCCGGTTCCTTCAGGCGACCGCGAAAGGCTGGGAGTACTTCGGCGCCAACATCGATGAAGTAGCCGAGTGGATTCAGGAGTTCACCCCCGATCAGTCGATCGATGACGTCATCCGGTCGAGCGAGTCCCTCAAGGACTT
This sequence comes from Microbacterium gilvum, assembly GCF_039543865.1. NCBI lineage: Bacteria > Bacillati > Actinomycetota > Actinomycetes > Micrococcales > Microbacteriaceae > Microbacterium > Microbacterium gilvum. The sequence goes on from NZ_BAABKO010000007.1 coordinate 14,705, forward strand.
TATATGGACCGGTGACGCTGTCGAACACGGCTGGGGATACATCTCCGAAGACCGCATCGCCGAGATCTACGACCTCCAGGTCGCACAGGGATTCATCCCCGATGACGAGAGTCTCCTTGAGGGCCTGTGGACTACTGAGTACCTGACGGACTGATGACGCCATGACCAAGCGCATCAAGCTCAATGCTGTCACGGTCAACGGTCCCACCGTCTCGCCCGGACTCTGGGCACACCCCGATGACCGCTCCCGCGAATACCGCGATCTGCAGTACTGGACCGATATCGCGCGCACGCTCGAGGCTGCCCGCTTCGATTCCCTGTTCTTCGCCGACATGCTGGGACTGTACGACGTCTACCGTGCAAGCCCCGCGCCGGCTCTCGAGCAGGCGATCCAGGTCCCCATCAACGACCCGACGTACCTGATACCCGCTCTCGCACACGTCACCGAGAACCTCGGCTTCGCCGTCACGATCTCCACGACATACGAGCAGCCATACCCTGTCGCAAGGCGTCTTTCGACCCTTGACCAGCTCACAGGCGGGCGAGTCGGCTGGAATATCGTCACATCGAATCTGCCGAGCGCCGCTCGCCTGTACGGGCATGCGGAAGAGATTCCTGCTTCCGACCGCTACGACCGAGCCGAGGAGTTCCTCGACGTCGCCTACAAGCTGTGGGAGACGAGCTGGGAAGATGACGCGGAGATCGTAGACAAGGCGGGCAAGCGCTACGTGGACATCGACAAAGTCCACGACATCGGCCACGTCGGCACGCACTTCTCCGTCTACGGCACCCATACCGTCCAGCCGACGCCACAGCGCACCCCCTTCCTGTTTCAGGCGGGCTCCTCGGAACGTGGGCGGCAGTTCGCGGCAACCCATGCTGAGGCAGTGTTCCTCAACACTCCCACCGCGGGTGCGACGAAGACGATCATCGACGACATCCGACGTCGAGCAGAGGACGCGGGACGCGACCCCGCGTCGGTGTTGTTCTTCCCGAAGATCACGCCCATCACCGGCGAGAACGACGAGGCGGCGAGCGCCCGATTCTCCGACTTCCTGAGCTACTCGAACAAGGAAGGCATCTTCACCTTGCTCGGCGCATGGACGGGTCTCGACTTCTCCACATCCGACGACTCGCGAAAGATCGCATTCCTGGAACGTGCCGACCAGCGGGGGCTCGTCGAGTCGCTCCGACGCAAGCAGCCCGGCGCGCGGCTGGACGTGGACGAACTCGCGAACGTGTTCGCCTTCGGCACAAGCTGGCTCTCCATCGGAGGACCGGAGAAGCTCGCCGACGCGATCGAGGAGTACATCGAGGAAACGGGCGCCGACGGATTCAACGTCGCCTCCGTCGTCCAGCCTTCGACCGTCGCCGAGTTCGCCCGGCACGTCGTTCCCGAGCTGCAGCGCCGAGGCCGCGTCCAGACCGAGTATCAGCCCGGCACCTACCGGCAGAAGATCAGCGGCGGTGACGCCCGCGTGCGCGCCGACCATCCCGCGGCTGCCGTCGCGTTGCAGGCAGGAGTGTCCCGATGACCGCCCCTAAACCCATCCGGCTCACCCTCGTGGAAGGGTTCGGCCCCTCCTCGGACAGCGGGCTATGGAACCACCCGCAGTACGAGCAATTCCTCTACCGCGACCCGGGGTACTGGGTCTCCCTCGTGAAGCGTCTCGAGGCCGGCGGATTCGATGCGATCTTCTTCGCAGACACCCCGAACCTCGGACACGAGGACCCGAACGTCCGTCGAGGAATCCTCGAGGGCGGCTGGCCTGGCCCCCGACTCGACCCTGCCTACCTGGTGCCGCTGCTGGCCTCAGTGACGACGCGACTCGGCTTCGTCATCACCTCCTCTGTCACCTACGACCACCCCGTGCAGCTCACGCGGAAGTTCTCCACCCTCGACCACCTCACCAAGGGTCGTATCGGCTGGAACATCGTCACCAACAACGTGCGCTCAGCTGCGCTGAACCACAGTCTGGCCGACCAGCTCGAGCACGACACCCGCTACGACAGAGCAGAAGAGTTCCTCTCGATCGCGTACGAGATCTGGAACCGAACGTGGCAGGACGATGCGGTCGTGAACGACCCAGCGCAGGGCCTCTTCATCGACCCCGACCGCGTCCGCGCGATCGATCACGAGGGCGAGTGGTTCTCGGTGAAAGGAATCCCGATCGTCGAACCCTCACCGCAACGCACACCAGTGCTCTTCCAAGCCGGGTCGTCGGAAAGAGGCCGTGAATTCGGTGCCACGCACGCGGAGGCGATCTACCAGAACACGTACTCCCTGGACGAGACCAAGTTCCTCGTCGATGACGTGCGCCAGCGTGCACAATCCAAAGGGCGGGACCCGCAAACCGTCAAGTTCTTCCCCCGGGTCATCCCCGTCATCGGCCGAACCCGGGCTGAAGCGGAAGACAAGTACGCCGACTATGCGTCCTACAAGGAGCAGGACGACGCAACCGCAACCCTGCAGCGGTTTCTCCTGACGGGCGGCGTGGACATCAGCCAGTACGGAGACGACGACCGCATCGACTTCAGTGACCTCGACGTCGCCGCGATCAGCACCCAGCAACTGGGGGAGCGTCTGCAACTCCTCAGCCGCCAGGGGACCGTGCTCACAAAGCGGCAGTTGATCAGAGACTTCGCCTCGGTGTTCGGTGCCTCGAACACCATCGTAGGCACCCCGACTGAGATCGCCGACTACCTCGAGGAGTACATCGACACCACGGGTGCGGACGGCTTCAACATCGCCTACATGATTCGCAACCACTCGATCGACGAGTTCATCGAGTACGTCATTCCCGAGCTCCGCAGACGTGGACGCCTCGACGGTCGCCACGGTGCGACATTGCGCGAGCGTTTCACCGGTGCCCCCGGACCGAGACTGCGTGCAGACCACCCCGGTGTTCGTTCTCGCCGTGACTAGATGTGGTCCATACGGAAGACAACTGCGTCCGCGACGGCGACCCGCTGCCGCCCTCGGAGAAGCGGGTTGGCGACAATGATGTTGGCGTCGAGGAGTAGGAACACAACGGCTTGCTTCGGCGATCGCGTGGGAGTCGAGAGCGGCCGCCTACGCTGGCGACATGAACGTGTACTCGGTTGATGAACGTGATGCCCGTGAAGAGGTCACCGCGCATGGATACCGCGTGATGATCTTGCACTCCGGGCGACGAGTGAGCGCCTACAACCTTGACGGTGCGGATGCGCGAGAGGTGTTTGCCTGGGCGGAGGAGAACTCGCGTGATGGAGCATTCTCCGTTGCCTCGAGATTCGAACTCGACGGGGGCGGGGTTTCCCTCGTCTGGCTGACCCCGCCCCCTGAAGTTGTCCTCGAGTCTCTCGAGGACTAGTGGGCTACTAGGGCGTGTTGCTAAAGATTGATTCGTGGTGTGCGGGTGACGCCTGGAGCGTGTCGCGTACTGAGATCTCCGATGAGGCCTGGGCTTGGTGACCGCCTGCCTGTGCCAGGCGGATCGGTAGCCTGGGAGCATGCCGGAACTCTTCCGAAGTGCCGCCGGAAGCTTGCAGGAAGCCGGGTGGACGTTTGAGCCGCCGACGTCGATGGAGAACGGCGTTCCCTCCCCGCTGCGCGCGGCACCCGAAACGGTGATCCGCTGGGCGTCCTCGTTCTCACTCCTGTCGAGCTCAGACGAGACGGTGTGGTTCTTGTCCCGCGACGACTACTCGACCGGCGCGGAGGGGGCGTTCGCGTGGAACGAGTGTGAACTGCTGAGCATCCAGGCTGCGACGACGGATGATGAGGCGGTCGCGGTCTCCCGTTTCTGGAGGCGCCACGCACCCATCCTGCTTTCCGTTCGCAACGGATACGAGTACCTGGCGGTGCGAGACGACGGAGCAGTCGTCCACGGTTCCGAGCCAGAGTTCGAAGAAGCGGTCGTCGTGTTCTCTCACTTCGAAGATCTGCTGAGGTACACCACCGCGCGGCCTGCCCGGCGCGACCAGGTCGTCGACAGCTTGCTGTTCGGTGCCGCCGACGTCACTGACCCGACGCCAGGCGACTAGGGGGTGCCGTTGACGATCAGCCCTGCGCAGATGACCGTGATGACGGCGCTGGCCCCCGCGAGGATGGGGCTGACAGATGACCCCACCCAGATGTGGACTCGCTGGTTTGTCATGCTTCTCCCTGTGGGGTCGCTTGCTCGAGGGTGGGGTGGCGGCTCGCGCCCAGACTCGCGATCGCGGCTGGGATGAACCCGAGGAGGAGTCCCAGCGGGGACAGCAACATCAACGCCGGTGCCGAAGGGTCATCGGGGGCGAGAACGTTCGGCACGAGGACGGTCAGCCAGATGATTGCGAGCATCACACCGATGCCGAACGCGAAGAAGTATGCCTTCCGGCTGTGCAGCGGGTCTAGTTCAGTGGCCGTGACCACGGCGACTCCAGCACAGATCAAGGTTCCGCACAGCGGGAGGAGGAGCACGGTCCAGGTCGGAGCAACAGTCGAGACCTCATCGTTCTGCCATTGCGTGGCGATCTCGCCGAAGACGACATCGCGCCATAGCCAGGCGGTGACGAGAACGACGGCGAACGGGATGCAGCAGACCCCGGCCGCCGCGACCGATCGGGCGATCAGTTCTGGTCTTCTCATGTCTCCTCCTGAACGATCGAGATGATCTGGTCTTGGCTGAGGCCGGCCCCGCGCGCGCGACGTACTGCGTCGCGGAGGTGGTCGGCGGATGCGCTGAGACGGTGTCCCGCATCGGCGCTCACTTGCGTTCCGCGGCCCCGCGACACGTCCACCAAGCCCGACTCGGCGAGCATGGCGTATGCAGCGAGTACCGTGTGCATGTTCAGCCCAAGGGCCCACGCAAGTTCTCGTGACGGCGGCAGGCGTTCGCCGGCGGCGAGGTTGCCGCTACGAATCGCCCGAACGACCTCGTCGACGATCTGCCGGGACAGGCCAGTCGACGACGTGCGATCGAGGTGAATTTCCATGTTCTAATCGAGACTAGAACAACTCGAGACAGTCGTGAAGTGCAAACGCGGGTTGGCGCGAACGCCAACCCGCGTACCGGATGCGACGGGTGGCCGATCGACACGTCCGGTGGAGCGGGTGCTCACGACGACATGTCCGGCAGTCACAGGAAGGTTCCCTGTCGGGAAAGCTCAGGTCGCGCGCCGCCTACCAACGGCTCGCGCAGCGACGACAATTGAGACGAGCGCCAGCGCGACTGTGCCGATCATCGATTTCAATCACAGTCGTTGCGTGGTTCAGGTAAGAGCTCTCTCGCCGGTGGGGCCGGCTCGAGGGACTCGTTCGGCGACGACGATTGCATTCACGCGCGGCGCGGCCTGCCCGATGACCGACTGGTGTCAGCGCTCGGCGCGAGCACGCGCGCGTGTGCACTCCATATAGGACGTGTCGCGAGAATCTGATTCCTGACATCGACCGTCCTAGGATCTCCGCAGGAGGCCACTCATGGGACTGTTCACGAAGAAGGGCGACGCCGCTGTCCTCGCGAAGCTCGCCGAGGCGCCGGCGCCGTATCGCGAGATCGGCGAACGGCTGCACGAGATCATCCGCGAGAACGCGCCGTCGCTCGAGCCCCTGCTGCGCTGGGGCATCCCGTTCTACACGCGCGACGGCGAGGACGTCTGCTACATCAAGAGCGGCAACGGCTTCATCGTGTTCGGGTTCGGCGAGGAGATCAACCCCGCGTTCGAAGAGGGCGCGACCCTTCACCCCGTCGTGTGGAGCGTGACGTCGCTCGATGCGGAGACCGAGGCCCGCATCGCCGAGCTCGTCCGCCGATCCGTCGCCTGACGCCGCGACTCAGGGAGTGTGCGCGCCCCCGGAACGTCGCGCATCCATGAACTCTGCGAAGTCGGATGGCCCGATACCGTCGTCCGCGAAGAAGGCGGCGACGAAGTCCGCCGCCTCGGTCCTCACCTTCTCGGGCGTCATCGGCGGACCGGAGACGGTGAAGCCGTAGGTCCCCTCCGCCGGGCCGCTGAGCCACGTGAGATCGATCGTCTGCCGACCGTGCGCGGCTGCGCGCGAATCGACGCGGAAGAGCTCCGTGCCGACGCGGATGACCGTGCTGACGCGGATGACCGTGCCGTCCGTCATCGCGTGGCGAGCACCGATAGGACGTTGCCTGCCGGGTCGGTGAACCAGGCGATGTCGGGCCCGCGCCCGGGCCCGCCGCGCACGATCCCCTTCGCGTCGCCCCCGAGGTCGGGATCGGTGTAGATGGTCGTCACGACACCGCGGGCGTTCAGGTCGTCGACGGCGGCGTCGATGTCGTCGACGGGGAAGTTCAGGATGGTGAAGCTCGCGGGCGCGTGGTCGGCCTTCTCGTAGACGAGGATCGATCCGCCCTGCGGCAGCCGGATGTCGAGGAAGCCCATCGCGTTGACAGCGACGTCCATGCCGAGCGCGTCGGCGTAGAAGGTGCGTGCGGACTCGATCGAGTCGACGCTGAAGCCGCTGAAGACGTGGTCGATGCGGAAGGCGCTCATGCCTCCAGAGTGCTCCGATTGACGCGGCTTGTCGACGGCATGACGATGCGCGCGCGTCGCGATGCGAGCCGACATGTCGATATGCTGTGGCTCTCCCTGCCCTCCTCTCCCACAGGACCGTCGATGCGCCGCGCCCTCACCCTGCTCCTGTCCGTCCTCCTCGCGATCGGAGCCGCGGCCATCCCCGCCGGCGCGGCGACCGCCGCCGCACAGCCCGACCCGTCGACGAGCCAGCCCGTCTACCGGTTCTGGAGCTCCGCGTTCGACAACGCGCACTTCTACACCGTCAGCCGCTCGGAGGCGCAGAACCTCCACTCCGGCGACCCGAACTGGACGTACGAAGGGCAGGACTTCCGCGTCTGGCCGGTCGGGGCCCAGGGGTGCCCTGCCGGCACGGTCGGCGTGCACCGGTTCTGGTCGTCGGCGTTCGAGTCGCACTTCTTCACGACGAGCTCGTCGGAGGCCGCGAAGGTGCGTCAGACCGACAAGAACTGGTCGTACGAGGGGACCGCGTTCTGCACGGCGGCGAGCAACACGTCCGGCACGGTTCCCGTCTACCGCTTCTGGAGCGCCACGTTCAAGAAGCACTTCTACACGGCGAACGCGTCGGAGGCCCAGCAGCTGCGCACCTCCGACCGCAACTGGACCTACGAGGGCATCGCCCTGTACGCGCCGTCGTCGGGGCCCGCGGCTCCTGAGCTCACGGGACCCGCCGCGCCGAAGCCCGCTCCGGCGAAGCCGCAGCCGGCGCCGGCTCAGCCGGCGCCGAGCGGTCCCGTCGCTCCCGTGCCCGGCACCTGGAACTGCCCGTCGGGCTACCCCGTCAAGGGGAACCACTCCAGCTCGGGCGAGTGGATCTACCACGTGCCAGGGGGCCAGTACTACGGCGCCACCAACCCGGAGGAGTGCTTCGCGACCCCGCAGGACGCCGAGAAGGCGGGGTACCGCGCGTCGAAGCGGTAGCCGTGACCAACTCATCCTGGTATATGGGATTCACCGGGGCTTTCTGCGCTGTCCGTCCTCCTTCGTCGCGTTAGATGGTGACAAGCCGGTGCCGCCGAGAGGGCATCGCACCGGCGGACGGGTCGTTCGAGCGGCTCGAGTCTGCTGGGGAGGGGCCGGGCGCTCGAACGGCCCGGAGGACGGTTCGACGTCGATCGACGTCGGACGGCTGGGGGCGATCATGGGGATCACCGGTTTCGACGAGATCTCGGTGCAGAAGCAGCTGCTGGGGGAGCAGGTGTTCCGCAGGCTGGGCGAGGCGATCATCGACGGGACGCTGCCGCCGGGGCAGCGCGTGCGCGACCTCGAGCTCGCGGCCGAGCTCCACGTGTCGCGGATGCCCGTTCGGGAGGCGCTGCAGCGCCTGGAGCGCATCGGGATGGTCGAGATGCTTCCGAGCCGCTCGACACGCGTCACCGCGGTGACGGAGGAGGACGTCCGTGCGTCACGCGAGCATGCCGGCTACCAGGCCGGCATCGTCGCCCACATGGCCGTCCCGAGGCTCGATCCCGACCAGCGGGCGCTGGCCATCCGGATGGTCGACGCGATCGTCGACGCACTCGACGAGCCGGCCGCGGCGTCGCGGCGTCGGCGGGAGCTGTTCTCGGCCCTGTCGGCCCTGTCAGGCAACCGCCTGCACCACGCGCACCTGGCGGAGATGGAGCTCGCGCTCGAACGCAACCTGCAGCACTTCGTGCCGGATGCGAGCGAGGCGGCCGAGCAGCTCGAGCTCTACAGCGCCCTCCGCGAGGCGATCGCCGCAGGCGACGGCGATGCGGCGGAGCGGATCGTCCGATCCCTCCACGGCATCGAGTGCGGCTGAGGGGACTCAGCGCCTCACGAGGAAGACGTCGACCTCGTCTTCGCTGTCGAGGGCGAAGCCGTGCCGCTCGTACAGCCGGCGGGCGGGGCTGCCCTGCAGAACGTTGAGGCGGTGGACTCCGCCCGCCGAGAGCACATGCGCGAGGACGCCCGTCCCGATGCCGCGGCCCTGCAGGTGCGGCGCGAGGTAGAAGTGCTCGATCCAGATCCCGTCGTCCGCGGTTCGGACCGCGATCGATCCGGCGTCCTCGCCGTCGACGACGATGACGCGGGTGAGCGCCGGCGAGAATCCGGAGCGGAACCGCTCGCGCACGCGCACCGGGTCGTACCGCCCGAGGCGCGCGAGGTCCTCGCGCAGAACGTCTGCGCGGAGCTCCGCGATCCATCCGACGTCGGAGGCGAGTGCGGGGCGCAGCGTCCAGTCCATCCGCCGAGACTATCCCGCATCGTTCGGCGACGTAGGCTGGTCAGGTGCTCGTGGGTGTGATCAGGCGGAACGACGTCGGGGAGATCGGCGCGGAGGCGCAGACGCAGGAGGATGTGCGCACGGCGCTCGAGGCGCAGGTGCCGGAGGGGTACATCCTGACCGACGCAACCGTGTCGATGGCGAAGCGGTCGACGTCGATCACCGCCGCCGGCCGGTACCGGAGCACCGAGATCGCGGAGATCGAGGCCGACGACATGGCCGCCCTCGAGGCGAAGGTCCCGGAGGGCTGGGGCCTCATGTCGGTGCGCGCCGTCTGAGCCCTACGCGAGCAGGTGCTCGAAGAGGATCTGCACGCCGATCCCGATGAGCACGACGCCGCCGACGATCTCGGCCGGACGGCGCCAGCGGGTGCCGATGCGATGCCCGACGAGTACCGCGACGAACGACAGCGCGAAGGTGATGACGCCGATCGCGAGCACGGCCGACCACACCGCGACGTCGAGGAACGCGAACGACAGCCCCACGGCGAGGGCGTCGATGCTCGTCGCGATCGCGAGCACCGCGACCTCGCGCTTCGAGAGGCGCGCGGGTGCCTCGCCCTCGGCATCATCGGGCTGGAACGCCTCCCACAGCATCTTGCCGCCGATGAACCCCAGCAGGGCGAAGGCGATCCAGTGGTCGAAGGGGGCGATGGCCTCCGCGAAGGCGCTGCCGAGCAGCCATCCGATGAGCGGCATGACCGCCTGCGCGACCCCGAACGCCGTGGCGATGACGAGCGCGCCCACGAGCACGCGCGAGCGCAGCTGCAGCCCCTTGCCGAGGGCGACGGCGAATGCGTCGGCCGACACCCCGATCGCGAGCGGGATCAGGGTCCAGGGGGTCATGCGGGCTCTCCTCCTCGGCCGACGGACGAGGGCCGGCACCTCGTCGCGCACCGAAGGGCAACGCTTTCCCTCCGCTCGCTCCAGCCTGGCCGACGCGTCGGGCCGCCACCAAGCCGAGAGCGCGATTGACAGCATTTCGGGGCGCCGAACGCGGGCTCGGCGAGGTGTCAGCCGATGACGAGCACCGGGGTCGCGAACAGGCCGGCGGGGTGCGCCTCGTCCGAGACGTCGATGTCCTGCATGGTGAACCGCACCCCGTGCACCCGCTCGGCGTCGGCGAAGATCCGTCGCCATGCCGGATCGCGCAGCTCGGCCACCGACGCGCTGCTCACGGCAAGGTCGATCGTCGACGCGCCCGCCGGCAGGTCGAGGGCGAGGCGCCAGGGAGCATCCCAGATCGCTCCGACGTCCTGGCCGTCGACGCGCACTCGCGCGACAGCCCCCACCGGCATCGCCGCGTGCGCCTGGAACGACTGCGGCTGCGTGGCCGTGCGAGCGGGAACGGGCCATCCGGCGAGGTCGAAGCCGAGCTCGGCTCGCGCGGCGCGGTCGAGCGAGACGCGCGCGCGGTAGACCACGGTGCCGGTCTCGTCCTCCTCCCAGCGGTGCGGCAGCGGCACCCGCCGCGTGCTCCCGTCTGGCGCGACGACGTCCCACTCCTCCAGGCGGAGGGAGCGGCGTTCCCCGGCGGCGTCCGCCGGCTCATGCGCGCCGGGCTCTCCGTCGCCCGTCACGACGAGAGCGGCCTCGTACGGGGCGAGCACCAGGCGGATGGACCCGGCGCCCTCCGCCACCGAGCCGTCGTGCGCATCCCAGCGCTCCCAACGCGTGAAGGGGGTACGGGGGTGCAGCTCCACCCGCTCCTCGGAGGCCGAGGTGTTGGCGACGAGGTAGAGATCGCCGTCGTCGAGCCGCCGGTGCACGACGCCCACCGTCTCCGCGCGGTCGACGGGCGCGTCGGGCGCGACGATCGCCGCGAGGCACCCGCCCAGGTCGTCGATCGATGTGCGCCGTGCGCCGGCGACGCCGAGGTCGGCGTCGACGGCGACGATCGCGACGCCGGCGGCGGCGACCGCCGAGAGCGCCGCCGCGTCGTCCGGGCCCGGCCGCTCGGTGACGACGACCACGCGATGGCGGCGCGCGATGGCGGGCATCCCCGCGTCGACGACGTCGAAGTCGTACCCCGCCGCGCGGATGGCCGTCGTCACCGCGATCGGGACGCGCTCGGCGCACCGACGCCACAGGTTGCGTTCGCCGCCGTGTGCGAACGAGGCGCGCGCGCCGTCGTACGGCAGCCAGACGCCGACGTCTGCGATGTGCTCGCCGCGTCGCATCAGGGTGGAGAGGCGCTGCAGGTAGGCGAACAGCTCTGGCGCGACCGGCCACCACGCGTTCCGGTCGGAGAGAGCGCCCGAGGCGTACATCGCCCAGCCGGGCGCGGCGGCGACGCGAGGGGAGGAGGGCCACCCGTGTCCGACAAAGCGCGTCACTCCCGACAGCGCATGCTCGTGGGCCTCGCCCTTGAGATCGAGCGGCACGGCACGGAACGACGGCGAGTTCACCCACGTCCAGGTCTCGGACGACACGACGTCGACACCGAGGTGGTGCGCCGCCGACGACGCCCACTTCGTCTGCGGGATCCCGCGCCAGCCCCATCCCTCGCCCTCGATGAGGTCGGCGTGGCGGAAGGCGCTCGCCGTCGTGGGCGGCTCGCCGTAGTTCTGCACGCGAAGCCGCACGCCGCGCTCTCGCGCCCAGTCGGCGAGCTCGCCGAGGAACCGCTCCTCTGCGAGCTCGCCGAGCGTGCGGTGCCAGTCGGCGCGGAACACCGGGTCGGCGTGCACATGCAGCGCGGGCAGCAGCGGCAGCGCGTCGTATCCTCGCCGCCGGGCGAACTCTGCGAGGATGTCGTCGGTCCAGTCGGCGTCGTACACCTCCAGGCTGTCGCAGAAGACGGCGTGCACGCGTCCGGGTCCGCCGGCCGCGTCGAGCAGCGCGTCGCCCACCGACGCGAGATGGTGCCGCGTGGCCTCAGCCGAGTAGTGGTCGAGCACGGGTCCCTCCGCGCCGAGCCCCGCGCGCTTGACCTGCTGCCCGGTGGGGCCCGCGATTGCGAGCAGCAGCGTCCGCGGCCCGCGCCCCGCCGGCACGTGCACGGTGTCGTCCACGATCTCGAGGGGCGACCATCCACCGCGCCTGTCGCCTGGCTGTCCCTCGCCGACGTAGGCGGCGACGACCCGATCCTCCGGCCAGTCGCCGTGCACGGGCAGATCGCCGCCGTGCGGCCCCGTCGCACGCTGCGCGAACCGCACCCGCTTCGCCGCGAGGGCGGAAGGGATGTGCGCGCCGCCGTAGGACCATCCGCTTCCGAGCGTGAGGTCGAACCGGAGGCCCAGCCGGTGCGCCTCGTCGGCGGCATGTCGCAGCAGCTCGCGGAACCGCGTCGACAGGAATGCCGGCTGACGGGGATCGGGATCGAGCGGATAGAGGAAGGCCGCTTCCACGCCGCCGATCCCGGCCGACCGCATCGACTCCAGCTCGCGCGTGAGGTCGGCCTCGTCGGCGCCGACGCCGAACCACCACCACCGCATCATGACGCGATCCTCAGCCGGGGGCGCGGCGAACTCGGCGGCGAGCGCCGGCGTGATGAGGCTCATCCCTTCACGCTCCCGATGAGCATGCCCTTGGCGAAGTGCCTCTGGAGGAACGGGTAGGCGAGGAGCACGGGGATGGTCGAGACCACGACGACCGCGAACTTGATCCCCTGAGACGGCGGTGGCACGTCCGCCCCGATCTGATCCGCCGTGAGGTCGGCGGCGGCCGTCACCTGACGGAGCACCATCTGCAGCGTCCACAGGCTCTGGTCGCCGAGGTAGAGCAGCGGCGACATGTAGTCGTTCCAGATGCCGACCGCGTAGAACAGCCCGAAGGTCGCGAGGACGGGCTTCGACAGTGGCAGCATGACGCTCCAGAGGATGCGCAGTTCGCTCGCGCCGTCGATGCGCGCCGACTCCTGCAGCGACGCCGGCAGCTCCTGGAAGAAGTTCTTGATGATGATGAGGCTGAACGGGTTGATCGCCGCGGGCAGCACGAGCGCCCAGTACGTGTTGAGGAGGCCGAGCTCCTTCACCACGAGGAATGTCGGGATCATGCCGGCGCTGAACACCATCGTGAAGACGACGATGCTGAGGATGAGGCGCCGACCCGGCAGGGTCGTCTTCGACAGCGGATAGGCCATGAGCGCCGTCAGCGCGAGCTGGACGAGCGTGCCGAGCGCCGTCACCGCGACGGTCGTGACGAAGGCGCGGACGAACGACCGCGATGTCAAGATCGACGCGTAGGCGTCGAACTGCCACTCGGACGGCCACAGGAAGAACGGCGTCGAGGCGATCTCGCCTTCCGTCGCGAACGACGCGGCGAGCACGTAGAGGAACGGGACGATCGCGATGACGCCCACGAGCGTGAGCGCGACCACGTTGACGACGTCGAAGACGCGCCCCGCGGGGGTGTTGAAGCGGTAGCGTTCGCGGCCCATCAGAAGATCCCTGTCTGGTTGAAGCGCTTGGCGAGCCAGTTGGTGCCGAAGACGAGGATGACGCCGACGATGGCCTTGGCGAGGCCGACGGCGGTGGAGTAGGAGTAGGCGCCCTGCTCGATGCCCGTGAAGTACACGTAGGTGTCGAACACGTCGGCGACCGACCGGTTGAGGGCGTTCGACATGAGGTAGATCTGCTCGAAGCCGGTGTTGAGGATCTGCCCGCTCTGGAGGATGAGCATGACGATGATCGTGCTCGAGATCGACGGGAGCGTGATGTGGCGCACGCGCTGCCAGCGGCCGGCTCCGTCGATGATGGCGGCCTCGTACTGCTCCTGGTCGACGCTCGCCAGCGCCGCGAGGAAGATGATCGTCCCCCATCCGGTGTTCTTCCACACCTCCTGCAGGAGGATGAGCGGCCGGAACCAGAACGGACTCGCGAGGTAGTTCGTCGTCTCTCCGAGGACGCCGTCGAGCAGCGCGGCGAGCGGTCCCGTACCGAGCGAGAAGAGCAGCGCCGTGAGGGAGACGACGACCGTCCAGGAGAGGAAGTGGGGGATGTAGATGAGCGTCTGGACGGTGCGCTTGAGCACGGTGAGCCGCAGCTCGTTGAGCAGGATGGCGACGACGATCGTGAGCGGGAACGCCACGAACAGGCTCAGCCCCGCGATGACGAGTGTGTTGACGAGCAGGCGCGGGAAGTCGGGGTTGGAGAAGAAGAGCTCGAAGTGCTTCCATCCGACCCACGGGCTGCCCTCGATGCCGAGGAAGGGGACGTAGTCGCGGAACGCGATCTGCGCGCCCCACATCGGCCAGATGCGGAATATGAGGAAGTACGCCAGCCCCGGGATGAGGAGCACGAGAAGCGGCGCATTGCGGCGCCACGCGCGCGATGCGCGGCGCGGCCCTGGCGACAGCGGCGGACGGTCGGAGCGGGGGGTCGAGCGCACGGCCTGCACCCGCACGGTGGTGGTGGCGATCACGGGGTCTCCTTCACGGGCGAGCGGGGCGGCCGGAGCCGCCCCGCTCTCGCTCACTGGGCGTCGTAGAGCTCCTGCAGCTCGGCCGTCACCTGGTCGCCGCCGCTCGCGCGCCAGCGCTCGAGTGCGGCCTCGAGCCCCGCATCGTCGAGCTCGCCGGCGAGGTACTGCACGCGGGCGTCCGCGATGATCTGGTCGAGCTGGGTCTGGCTCGTGACGTACGTCTCCGAGAGGAGCCCGGCCGCGGGGTTGTACACGGCGTTCTCGACGTCCTCCGCCTGGAGGTCGAGGCGACGCTGCGCGAGCTCGGCGTCGTAGTCGGTGGCCGGCTTCGCCGTGAGCCCCTCGTAGCCGCCGACGGCCATCCCGAGCTGCGCCCAGGCGCCCGTCACGAGCGCCGTCTGCTCGGCCTGGGCGTCGTCGTAGACGGCGAACCCGTCCTCCTCGACGTAGTTCTCGCCCTCGATGCCGTTGTTGAGGAGGCGCTGGCCGTCTTCGGTGTTCAGCGCGTCGAGCACCTCGAGGACCGCCTTCAGCTGCTCCTCCGTCTGCACGCGCGCCTTCGGGATCGCGAGGAAGCCCGAGTAGCCCGCCGTGGGGAGCGCGTACGTCCCGTCCGGACCTTCGAGCTGTCCGGCGAGCGCGACGTACGAGTCGAAGCCCTCGGGGTCGGTGTCGCGCAGCAGATTCACGATCTCGGCGGCACGCGACTGCACGTCGATGATGATGCCGCCCTCGCCGTTCATGAACGACTGGTTCCAGGTGGTGCCCTCCTTCGTCGCGAAGTCCGCGTTGACCCATCCGCTGTCGACGAACTCCTTCTGGTACTCCAGCGACTCCCGCCACTCGTCCGTGAGCCACGCGGGCGTCAGGGTGCCGTCGTCGTCGCGCCACACGTTGCCCGACCCGAACCACACGTCGATGGCGTCGTAGAAGCTCCCCGTGCCGACCGAGGGCCAGTTGATCTCGATGAGGCCGGTCGTGTCGTCCTGGCCGTTGCCGTCGGGGTCGTCCTCCGTGAACGCGCGTGCGATCTCGCGGAGGTCGTCGGTCGTCTCCGGCAGGTCGAGTCCGAGGTTCTCCAGCCAGTCGGCGCGGAGGATGACGCTCTGGCGGATGACGTCGCGCGCGCGGTAGACGCCGTAGACGGTGCCGTTGATGCTCGCGGCCTCCTGGACAGCGGGGTTCTCGGAGACGAGGTTGGGGTAGTCGCCCGAGGCGAGGTGGTCGGTGAGGTCCCAGAAGCCGCCGGCCTGCGCCGTCTGGATGAAGCCCTGGTCCTTGTTCTGGATGACCATGACGTCGGGGATGTCGTCGCCGGCGAGCACGACGTTCGTCTGCGTGCCGTAGTCGGCGTTCGGCACCCAGCGCATGTCGAGGTCGACGCCCGTGAGCTCGGCGAGCGCCTCGCCGACCGCGTCGTCGTCTTCCGGTGCCGTCGTGGAGAAGTACGGGGCCATGATCGACAGGGTGTCGAGATCGGCCGACCCGCTGTCGGAGCCGTCGGAGGCCGCCGAGCAGGAGGTCAGCGCGAGCGCTCCGACGGATGCGAGGGCCGCGACGGAGAGGAAGCGTCTGCTCATGAGGATGGTCGCCTTTCGGTCGTGCGGGCATCGTCGCCCGCAGGTGTGGGGGAGATCGCGGCGTCGTTGGCCGCGAAGAACGAGAGCGCGAGCGCCGTGACGAGGTGGACGGCGGCGCCGAGCGAGAGGACGGGAAGGAGTCCGGGGACGATCCAGGTCACCGCCGCGACGCCGGCCAGCGCGCACAGCACCACGAGTGCGGCTCCCGGGAACCGCAGCAGGAAGACCCAGGCCTTCGCGATCGCCGGCGCCGGACGCAGATCGTAGTGGGCCGCCATGGCCGCGACGAGCGTCGAGTGCGCGATGCCCGCCGTCGCGAGGGCAGCGCACGCCGGCCAGGCGGCGGGGGCGGCGGCGAAGCCCGCGGCCGCGACGACGATGGCCGCCGTTCCCGGCGCGTGCCGGACGTTGGCGGACGCGAACTCCTCCCGCCAGATGCGGGCGAACGATCGCACCTGCCCGGACGATCCGCCTCCGCGCAGGCGCGCGCGGCTGAGCGCGGTCGCCGCGTCGACGGCGGGCGCCCATCCGAGGAGGACGCCGCCGGCGACCGTGCCCCCGATGACGAGCGCGTTGAGGAGGCCGAGGAACATCACGGCGTCGGCGACGTCGTGCAGCCTGGCGGTGGGCGTCGGGCGCTCTGCCTTGTGCGTCGTGCTGTGGTGCGTCGTGCTGCTCTGCACGGGCCTCTCCTCGTCGTCGAGGGGATGGAACGTTTTAGTAGAAAGCGGTTTCACGACCGTAGCACGCTGGCGACGAGAAGCAAGAGGGCGGTGCGCACTGCCCGGGGAACGCGTGAGGCCCGCCCGCATGACGCGGGCGGGCCTCAGCCACGGCGGGCTCAGCCGAGTGGAACGGACCCGACGAGGATGCCGACGCCGAGCATGACGAGAGACACGACCGTCGCGCGCCACAGCACCTTCTTGTGGTGGTCGCCGAGGTTGACGTTCGCGAGCGAGACGAGCAGCAGGATGGCCGGGACGAGCGGGCTCTGCAGGTGCACGGGCTGCCCGATGATCGACGCGCGCGCCATCTCGGCGGCCGAGATGCCGTAGGTCGACGCGCTCTCGGCGAGGATCGGCAGGATGCCGTAGTAGAAGGCGTCGTTCGACATGAAGAACGTCATGGGGATCGACAGCAGACCGGTGATGACGGCGAAGAACGGGCCGAGCGCGGGAGGCACGATGTCGACGACCCAGTCGGCCATCGCCGTGACCATGCCCGTGCCGTCCAGCACTCCGACGAGGACGCCCGCCGCGAGGACCATCGACACGACGCCGACGATGCTCGGCGCGTGCGCGACGATCTCGGCGCTCTGCTCCTTCAGCTTGGGGAAGTTCAGGACGAGTGCGACGCCCGTGCCGATCATGAAGACGAAGGCGAGCGGCATGACGTCGAGCACGAGCAGCACCATGACCGCGAGCGTGAGCACGAGGTTCGCCCAGATGAGCTTCGGGCGGAGCGTGGCTCGGTCGGGGCTCAGCATCGTGTCGGCCATGGCGGTGTCGCGCTCGTCCTCTCCGAGGAGCGCCGGAGCGCGCAGCCCCGAGCCCTTCACCGTGAGGACGTTCGTCGTGCCGAGCGTGGCGCGCGCGCCCGGGTTGCCGACACCCGAGCGGAGCTTCGGGACGCGCATCCCGAAACGGCCGGGGCGCGTCGTGCCGTCCTGCTCCCACAGTTCGTCGGCGCCCGTCAGGCTCAGTCGGCCCAGGCGCTTCCGCTCCGACAGGCCGAGCATCCACGACAGCCCCAGCGCGACGACGAGGCCGACGGCCAGCGAGGGGATCATCGGGACGAACACGTCGGTCGGCTGGAGGCCCAGCGCCGTCGCCGCGCGGACGGTCGGCCCTCCCCACGGCACGATGTTCAGCGTGCCGTTCATGAGACCCGCGACGCATGTGAGCACGACGGGGCTCATCCCGAGGCGCAGGTAGAGCGGGAGCATGGCCGACGTCGTGATGATGAACGTCGTGGAGCCGTCGCCGTCGAGGGACACGGCACCCGCGAGCAGCGCGGTGCCGAGCACAACCTTGGCGGGATCGTCGCCGAGCGCGCGTGTGATGAAGCGGATGAGCGGGTCGAACAGTCCGACGTCGATCATGATGCCGAAGTACATGATCGCGAACATGAGCAGCGCGGCGGTCGGAGCCATGTCGCCGATGGCCGAGATGACCATGTCGCCGATGCCGAGGCCGGCACCTGCGAAGAGTCCGAAGATCGTCGGCACGAGGATGAGCGCCACCATGGGCGTGAGGCGCTTGGTCATGATGAGCACCATGAACGCGAGGATCATGGTGAATCCGAGGATCACGAGCATGTGACGTCCTTGTCGTCGAGCCGGTCCGCGTCGTCGCGATCGGCGGGAGAGCGTACCCGGGCGACGCTACGGTGCGGCAGCGCTCCCGCCGATGATGCGCGCATTGTGCGGGCATCTGCGCGTTGAGCGGGTTGTGCGCATTCTGCTCGACGCCGACGGCGGGGATACTCGACGTATGCGGTTCACGACGAGGGTGTTCGCGATGCAGGTCGCGGCGGCCGCGGTCGTGATCGCCGTGTGCATCTCGGCGTTCGCCGTGCTCGGCATCGGGCAGCTGCGCGACGAGGCGGAGTCGACGGCGCTCGCCGTGGCGCGCACGGTCGCGAGCGATCCGCAGGTCAGGGCGGATGTCGCCGCCTCCGTGGGCGAGGCGCCGCTCGACGCCGAGGCGCTGGCGGACGGCCCGCTGCAGGCGTATGCGGCGGGGATCGTCGCGCGCACGGACACCCTGTTCGTCGTCATCGCGAACGACCTCGGCCTGCGCCTCGCGCACCCCGACCCCGA
This sequence comes from Microbacterium gilvum, assembly GCF_039543865.1. Lineage (NCBI taxonomy): Bacteria > Bacillati > Actinomycetota > Actinomycetes > Micrococcales > Microbacteriaceae > Microbacterium > Microbacterium gilvum. The sequence goes on from NZ_BAABKO010000007.1 coordinate 33,245, forward strand.
GCTCCTCGGCGAGCGCGTGAGCACCGACTTCGCGCGCGTCATCGCGGGCGAGGAGGTCGTCGCGTGGGAGCGCGGCACGCTCGGGGAGTCGGTCCGGGCCAAGGTGCCCGTGGTCTCGCCGGATGGCGATGCCGTCGTCGGCGAGGTGAGCGTCGGGATCGCGCCCTCGCGCGTCTTCGCCGACGCGCCGCTGCTCGTCGGGCTCTTCGTCGTCATCGCGCTCGTCGCGCTCGGCATCGCCGCGCTCGTGTCGTTCCTCATCCGCCGCCGTCTCGAATCCCTCACGCGCGGGGTCCAGCCGGAGGAGCTGGGCGGACTGCTGCAGAGCAGGGCGGCCGTCCTCGAGGGCGTGCACGACGGCGTGCTGGCCGTCTCGGACGACGGCATCGTGCGCGCCGTGAACGACGCTGCGGGCCTGCCGGAGGTCGTCGGCCGCCGGCTCGACGAGCTCGAGCTGCCGCCGCGGCTCCGCGCGGCTCTCGAGCAGGCGCTCGGCGGGGAGCCGCTCGTGCACGCCGAGCTCGTGCTCGCCGACCGCGTGGTCTACGTCGAGGTGCGCCGGGTGCACCACGGTCCGCGCTCGCTCGGAGTCGTCGCCGTCCTCCGCGACCGCACCGACGTCGTCGCCCTCGCGGAGCGGCTCGACGCCGTGCGGGCGGCGACCAACGCGCTCCGCGCCCAGCGGCACGAGTTCGCCAACCGCATGCATGCCGTGCGCGGCATGATCGCGGCGGGCAGGGTCGACGAGGCCCAGGATCTGCTCGCGGAGTTCTCCGCACGCGGCGCCATCCCCGAGGAGGCGGGCATCGAGGTCGACGAGCCGTTCCTGCGCTCGTTCCTCGCAGCGAAGCGCATCGAGGCGCGCGAGCGGGGCGTCGACCTGCGGATGGGGGAGGACACCTTCGTCGTGGGGATCGTGGCCGAGCCCGAGGATGTCGCCGCCGTGCTCGGCAACCTCGTGGACAACGCCGTCACGGCGGCGTCCGCCGGAGAGGTGCCGCGGTGGGTCGAGGTGTCGCTCCTCGACGCGGGAGACGAGCTCGCGCTCACCGTGACCGACTCGGGGCCCGGGGTCGACGAGCCGGAGTCGGTGTTCGAGAGGGCGCGTCAGGCGGAGGATGATGCGACCGAGCGCGTGCACGGACGTGGGATCGGCCTGCCGCTGGCGCGGCGCTTCACGCGTCGGCGCGGGGGAGAGCTCTGGTTGGCGGAGGCGAGGGGGGACCAGCACGGCGCGGTGTTCGCGGCGCGGCTTCCCGGCGTGATGAGGGAGAGTGTGATGAGGGAGAGGGAGACATGACCGGCATCCGCGTGCTCATCGTCGACGACGACTTCCGCGTGAGCGGCATCCACCGCGACCTCGTGGACGCCCGCCCGGGCTTCACGGCGCTGCCGCCCGTGCGCGACGCGGCGTCCGCGCGCATCGCCATCCGCGATCTCCGCCCGGACCTGCTGCTGCTGGACGTGTACCTGCCCGACGGCGACGGCATCGAGATCGGCCGGGAGGCGGGCATCGACAGGTTCGTGCTGAGCGCGGCCGACGACGTGCCGACCGTGCGGCGTGCGCTCGCATCCGGGGCGCTGCACTACCTCGTGAAGCCGTTCGATCCGCGGGCGCTGCAGGATCGGCTCGACCGCTATCTGCGCTACCGCAATCTGCTGGCGTCGGGGAGCGTCACGCAGGAGACGATCGACCGGGCGGTCGGGGTCCTCCACGGCGGCGCCGCGCCTGCGCCCGCGCGGGCCGGGACGCAGCAGCTCCTCCTCGACGCGCTCGCGGAGGGGGAGGCCTCCAGCGTCGAGCTCGCGGCGCGGGCAGGGGTGTCGCGCGCCACAGCGCAGCGGCATCTCGCCGAGCTCGCCGCCCGCGGCGCGGTCGAGGTGTCGCTTCAGTACGGCACGGCAGGCCGGCCCGAGCACCGCTACCGGGTGGTGTGACCGGGCGGGGTGTCCTCGGCGGCCGGGCCTGTTTTCGGATGGGTGGGGGTGGTGTGCGCGTGTCGGCCACGGCAGGCATCACCTGCACCACGACTCCGATTTGCGTTGCGCGGCCATGGCGGCGGATGCCGGCGGCGGCTTCCGGCGGCGGGCCGTCTGTCGGACCGGTGGGGCGGATGTGCGCGTGTCGTGCGCAGGCGGCGACACGTGCACCACGGGTCCGGTTCGCGGCACGCCGCGCCGGATCCCACAGGCCGGCCGGCGAAGTCCCGCCGCCCGCGCGTCAGTCGATGCCGAGCTCGCGGCGCAGTCGAGCCACGTGGCCCGTCGCCTTGACGTTGTAGAGGGCCTTGTCGATCACGCCCTGCTCGTCGAGCACGAACGTCGACCGGATGACGCCCTCGACGATGCGTCCGTAGCTGTTCTTCTCGCCCCAGGTGCCGTAGAGCTCGTGCACGGCGTGGTCGGGGTCGCTCAGCAGTGTGAACATCAGGCCGTCGCGCTCGCGGAACCGGCGCAGCTTCTCCGGCTCGTCGCGCGAGACGCCGATCACGGTGTAGCCGGCGCCCTCGAGCGAACCCAGGCTGTCGCGGAAGTCGCACGCCTGCTTCGCGCAGCCGACCGTGAGCGCCTCGGGATAGAAGTAGACCACGACCCGGCGTCCGCGCAGGTCGGCGAGCGAGACGCTCCGTCCGTCCTGGTCGGCGAGGGTGAAGTCGGGGGCTGCGGTACCGGGTTCGAGGCGCGTCGTCATAGCCCGACAAGCCTACCCGGCGTCCTCAGAACAGGTCCTCGAGCTCGGCTCGCTCGCCCGTCGCGTCCGCGATCGCGAGGCGCGCGGCGAACCATCCCGCCATCCCGTGCACCCCAGGGCCGGGAGGCGTCGACTGCGAGGCGAGGTACACGCCGCGCACCGGCGTGCGCCAGGGTGCGGGGCTCAGCACGGGTCGCGCGAGCAGCTGGTCGACGGCGACGGAGCCGCCCGCGAAGTCGCCCCCCACGGCGGAGGGGTTGTACGTCTCGAGGTCCGTCGCCGTCGCCGAGTGCGACGCGAGGACCCGGTCGCGGAAGCCGGGCGCGAACCGCTCGATCTGGCGTGTGATCGTCTCCGTCGCGTCGAACGTCGACCCGTTCGGCACGTGGATGTAGCTCCACAGCACATGCTTGCCCTTCGGCGCGCGGGTCGGGTCGAGCACGCTCGGCTGCACCGTGAGCACGTACGGGCGCTCCGAGACGCGGCCCTCCGCGACGGCGCGCTCGCTCGCCTCCATCTCGGGGCGCGTGCCCCCGACGTGCACCGTCGGCGTCCGTCGGACATCCTCGTTCTCCCACGGCACGGGGCCGTCCAGGGCGAAGTCGACCTTCGCGGCACCCGGCCCGTATCGGAACGACCGGATGGCCCGCGCCCAGCGTTCGGGAACGCCCGGCAGGGTGAGCGCGAGCCGCGGCGGCGCGTCGAGCAGGAGCACGTCGCCGCGCGCCGGATCGCCCCAGTCGAGATCGCGGAGGTCGTCGATGCGGCGCCCCGTCTCGATGACGCCGCCGTGCGCCCGCAGGTCGTCCGCGAGCGCGTCGGGCACGGCCTGAGCCCCGCCCACGGGGAACCCCCACCCGTCGGCGTGCGCCTGCGCCGCCAGCAGCAGACCGCCCGCCGCGGCCCCGACCGACGGGATGACCGTGGTCAGGTGCGCCATGACGCCCGTGAGGAGCGCCTGCGCCTCCTCCGTGCGGAACGTCCGGCGCCCGAGCGCCGAGCCGAGCTCGAGCGCGCGCAGCCCGAATCGTGCGGCGACGATCGGATCCCTCGGGATCCTCAGCATCTGGTTGCCCGTGAAGTCGGACACCCCGGCGATCCGCCGTGCGAGCGGGCGCAGCACGGCCTTCCACGCGCGCGCATCGGGGCCGAGGGCGTCGGCCGTGCGCCGGATGTCGCGCCACGCGACAGCCGCGCGACCTCCGTCGAGCGGTTGCGCGTACGACGCGTCCGGCACGATCCAGCCGATCTTCTCGCGCATCCCGAACGCCGCGAAGAACGGCGACGTGAACGCCGCGGGATGCACGGCGGAGCAGACGTCGTGACGGAAGCCGGGGAGCGTCAGCTCCGCCGTGCGCGCGCCGCCGCCGATGCCCTCGTGTGCCTCGACGACGACGACGTCGAAGTCGGCGCGGGCGAGGGCGACCGCCGCCGCGAGCCCGTTGGGACCGCTGCCGATGACCGTCGCGCGCCGCCTCGCCATAGGGCCATCCTGCCAGACGGGCGTCGCGCGGGACCCGTCAGACGAAGGCGCCGACCCCGGTCAGGTCGCGGCCGATGAGGAGCGCCTGCACGCTCTCGGTGCCCTCGTACGTGTGGATGGCCTCGATGTCGGCGAGGTGTTGCATGACGCGGTACTCGAGGAGGATGCCGTTCCCGCCGAGCATGTCCCTCGCGGTCCGCGCGATGTCGCGCGCCGTGCGCGTGCAGTGGTACTTCGCGAGCGACGCCTGCGTCGGGCGCATCGCCCCTGACCCCTCGAGGTCGGCGAGACGCCGCAGGTACAGCTGCATCGACGTGAGCTGCGCGAGCATCTGCGCGAGCCGCTCCTGCACCATCTGCGCGCGGGCGAGCGGACGGCCGAACTGCTCGCGCTGCCCGCTGTACGCGAGCGCCGCCTCGAAGCACGCCGTCGCGTGCCCGAGCGCCGACCACGCCACCCCCGACCGCGTCGCGAACAGCACGCGCGACGTGTCGCGGAACGAGTGCGCTCCCGGGAGGACGGCGTCGAGCGGGAGCCGCACGTCGTCCAGGCGGATGTGGGCCTGGTGGATGGCGCGCAGCGCGATCTTGCCCTCGATGACCGTGCCCGTGTAGCCCGGCGTCTCCTGCTCCACGAGGAAGCACCGCACGGCCCCGTGGTCGGCGTCGCCGGCGTCGTCCACACGCGCCCACACGAAGGTGATCCCGCCCGACGCCCCGTTGCCGATCCACTTCTTCGCGCCGTCGAGGACCCACCCGTCGCCGTCGCGTCGCGCCGTCGTCTCGAGCGACGTCGAGTCGGAGCCGTGATCGGGCTCGGTGAGCGCGAAGGCGCCCAGCACCTCGCCGCGCAGCAGCGGCCCGAGCCAGCGCTCCTGCTGGGCGGCGCTCCCGAACAGCGCGAGGGTGCGCAGCGCGAGACCGCCCTGCACCGCGAGGACGGTGCCGAGCGAGCCGTCGTGCCGCGAGGTCTCCATGTTGACGAGGCCCGCCGCGAGCGGCGACATCGCGGGCACATCCGGATGGTCGACGCCGTCGGCGAGGAGGCCGGCGGCGCCGAGATCGCCGAGCACCTCGACGGGGTACTCGGCGCGGTCCCATGCGGCGGCCATCCGCGGCGCGAGCCGCTCTCCGACCTCCCGCGCGCGCCGCCATGCGTCGCGATCCGCTCCCTCCACATCCGCGAAGACCCCGTAGTAGTCGGTGTCGAGGACCTGCGCGATGTCGTATGACGAGACCCGCTCGCCGGGGAGGTGCTCCGTTGCCATGGCCTCGATCGTAGGCAGGCGCCGCCGCGGCCATCCCCTAAGCTGGAGGAAGTCTTCAAAAGGAGCAGGGATGTTCATCGTCGCTTTGGTTCTCTTCCTCGCCGGGATCGCGCTCTTCGGCGTGGCGTTCATGGTGCCCGCCTTCCAGGCGCTGGTCTTCGTCGCGGGCATCCTGTGCGTGTGCCTCGCGATGGCGCTGCCGATGCACCTCAAGACCAAGTAGCACCCGCTTCCTCGACGAGCGGCCCCGGGAGACCGGGGCCGCTCTTCGCGTCTGCGGGGCCCGGTGACCGGGAGGGCGCGCAGGGGAGCGCCTCCGCGCGGTAGTAGGCTTGAGGCTCGGTCGAGATATCTCGACGTCGAGACGTTTCCACGCGTCTTGTCCCGTGGCCCCATCGAAGGAATGCAACGTGGATCTGTACGAGTACCAGGCACGAGACCTTTTCGAGAAGTACGAGGTGCCGGTGCTCGCCGGCATCGTCGCGGACACCCCCGAGGAGGTGAAGGCGGCAGCCGAGAAGATCGGCGGCGTCGTGGTGGTCAAGGCCCAGGTCAAGACCGGCGGCCGCGGCAAGGCCGGCGGCGTCAAGGTCGCCAAGACCCCCGACGAGGCGTACGAGGCGGCCAAGGCCATCCTCGGCCTCGACATCAAGGGCCACGTGGTCCAGCGCGTCATGGTCGCGCAAGGCGCCGACATCGCCCGCGAGTTCTACTTCTCGGTCCTCCTCGACCGCTCCAACCGTTCCTACCTGTCGCTCGCGAGCGTCGAGGGCGGCATGGAGATCGAGCAGCTCGCCGTCGAGAAGCCCGAGGCTCTCGCGCGCGTCGAGGTGAACCCGCTGACCGGCATCGACAAGGACAAGGCGATCGAGATCGCCCGGGCCGGCGGATGGGACGAGGACCTCGTCGAGAAGGTCGCCGACGTCTTCGTCAAGCTCTACGGCGTGTACACGGGCGAGGGCGCGACCCTCGTCGAGGTCAACCCGCTCGTCCTCACGGGCGCCGGCGACATCGTCGCGCTCGACGGCAAGGTGTCGCTCGACGACAACGCCAGCGAGGTGCGCCACCCCGAGCACGAGGAGCTCGAGGACAAGGGCGCGGCCGACCCGCTCGAGGCGAAGGCCAAGGAGTCGGGTCTCAACTACGTCAAGCTCGACGGCCAGGTCGGCATCATCGGCAACGGCGCGGGCCTCGTCATGTCGACGCTCGACGTCGTCGCCTACGCGGGCGAGAACCACGGCGGCGTGAAGCCCGCCAACTTCCTCGACATCGGAGGCGGCGCGAACGCGCAGGTGATGGCCAACGGCCTCGACGTCATCCTCGGCGACGAGCAGGTCAAGAGTGTCTTCGTCAACGTCTTCGGCGGCATCACGTCGTGCGTCGCCGTCGCGGAGGGCATCGTCAAGGCGCTCGAGATCCTCGGCGACCACGCCACGAAGCCCCTCGTCGTGCGTCTCGACGGAAACCAGGTGGAGGAGGGCCGCGCCATCCTCCAGGCCGCGAACCACCCGCTCGTCACGCTCGCCGCCGGCATGGACGAGGGCGCCGACAAGGCCGCCGAGCTGGCGAACGCCTGAGACGGAAGAGGACACAGGGAAATGTCGATCTACCTCAACAAGGACTCCAAGGTCATCGTCCAGGGCATCACGGGCGGTGAGGGCACGAAGCACACGGCCCTCATGCTCAAGGCCGGGACGAACATCGTCGGCGGTGTGAACGCGCGCAAGGCCGGCACCACCGTCACGCACGAGAAGCCCGGCGCCGGCGAGGTCGAGCTGCCGGTCTTCGGCTCCGTCGCCGAGGCCATCGAGAAGACAGGCGCCGACGTGTCGATCGCGTTCGTGCCGCCCGCCTTCACGAAGGCCGCCATGATCGAGGCCATCGACGCCGGCATCGGCCTGCTCGTCGTGATCACCGAGGGCGTGCCCGTCGGAGACACCGCCGAGGCGTGGGCGTACGCGATCGAGAAGGGCAACAAGACCCGCATCATCGGCCCGAACTGCCCCGGCATCATCACGCCGGGCGAGTCGCTCGTCGGCATCACGCCCGCGAACATCACGGGCAAGGGCCCCATCGGCCTGGTGTCGAAGTCGGGCACGCTGACGTACCAGATGATGTTCGAGCTGCGCGACCTCGGCTTCTCGACCGCCATCGGCATCGGCGGCGACCCCATCATCGGCACGACGCACATCGACGCGCTCGCCGCGTTCGAGGCCGACCCCGAGACGAAGGCGATCGTCATGATCGGCGAGATCGGCGGCGACGCCGAGGAGCGCGCGGCCGACTTCATCAAGGCCAACGTCACGAAGCCGGTCGTCGGCTACGTCGCGGGCTTCACGGCCCCCGAGGGCAAGACCATGGGCCACGCCGGCGCCATCGTGTCGGGCTCCGCCGGCACGGCGCAGGCGAAGAAGGAGGCACTCGAGGCCGCAGGCGTCAAGGTCGGCAAGACGCCGAGCGAGACGGCCGCCCTCATGCGCGAGATCATCGAGCAGCTGTAGCACTCAGCGCGCACAGCGCGTCGCTTCCGCGACCACACGCCGCGAGCCGTCCCCGGGATCCGTTCCCGGGGACGGCTCGCGCCGTTTCGTCTCGCTTCGCTTGCTCGACGAGCACGGGCGCGGGGCGCCTACTCCGGCTTCCGTGCGCGCGAAGGCTGCACGCGCGGGGGCTCTCCCGGCATCTTCGGGAAGTCGGGCGGGAACGGCAGCTCGCCGAGCCCGTCGCCGAGATCGCGCTCCCACCACTCCAGCAGCGTGTCGATCCGGGCCGGGGAGGCGGCGAACCCCTCCCAGGGATCGCCGACAGCGGCGAGGCGCTCCGGAACCGACCGCACCGTGAACGCGTGCGGGTCGACGCCGTCGAGCTCGTCCCACGTGATCGGCGTCGACACCGTCGCCTGCGCCACGGGCCGGGGGCTGTAGGCGCCGGCCATCGTCCGGTCGCGGTTGGCCTGGTTGAAGTCGATGAAGATGCGCGCTCCGCGCTCCTCCTTCCACCAGCTCGTGGTGACCTCCGACGGCATCCGGCGCTCCAGCTCGCGTGCGGCGGCGATGACGGCGTGCCGCACGTCGAGGAACTCCCACTGCGGCTCGATGGGGCAGAAGAGGTGGATGCCGCGGTTGCCGCTCGTCTTGATCCACGACGTCAGCCCCGCCTCGTCGAGCACGGCGCGCATGCCGTGCGCGGCGCGCGCCGCGTCCGGGAACCCCGTCCCCGGTTGCGGGTCGAGGTCGATCCGCAGCTCCACGGGATGGTCGGAATCGGACGAGGGCGACGCCCACGGGTGGAACACGACGGTGTTCATCTGCGCGGCCCAGACGATCGCGGCCGGCTCCGTGAGGACGAGCTGCGGATGGCGCCGCCCGCTGTTGTACGTCACGGTCACCGCCTCCACGTAGTCGGGAGCGCCCTTGGGCGGGTTCTTGGAGAAGAAGCTCTCGCCCTCGACGGAGTCGGGGAACCGCTCCAGCGACACGGGGCGGTTCCCGTTGTGGGCGAGGAACGGGCCCGACACGGCGATGAGGTACTCCGCGAGCTCGCGCTTCGTCACGCCGACCTCGGGCCACAGCACGCGGTCGGGGCTCGACAGGCTGATCTCGCGCGGGCCGTGCGGCCCGGGGACCGTGAGCGGGATGCGGGGCGACGCCATCACGCCTCCCCGAAGCCCGACTCGACGAGCGCGCGCACGACGTCGACGGCGCGGTCCGCGTCCGGGCCCTCCGCGGTCACGTCGATGACATCGCCCTTGCGCGCCCCGAGCGCCATGAGCCCGACGAGGCTGCGTCCGTCCACGGCGGGGCGCGTCGCCGTCCCGATGCGCACGACGGCGTCGACATCGCGGAGCGCGCTCGCGAGCGCCGCCGCCGGCCGCGCGTGCAGGCCGATCTCGTTCGTCAGCGCGAACGACTCCGAGCGGCCGGCGGCCGAAGCGGCGGGTTCGGGCGCGTCCGCATCGGCGCCGAGGTGCCGCAGCTTGGCGTCGAGCGCCCGCCGCGCCTCCCGCTCGACCTCGAGGAGCGTGCCGCCAGCGGCCGCGCGGGCCACGGCGGCGACGAGCCCCTCGACGAGCGGGGCGGCGGCGAGCCGCACCTCTCCGCGTGGCGCGGCGAGGTCGAGAGCGAGCTCGGACGAGAGGATGGCCGAGCCCAGGTCGGTGAAGACGAGGGTGCCGTCGGGGGAGGAGACCTCGTCGATCGCGGCCGCGATGAGCGTGGCGTCGGTGCCGGTCGCGCCGTCGGCCGTCCCCGCGGCGACGCGGAGCTCGAGCGTGGCTCCCTGCGCCATCTCCGCCGCGAGCGCGACGGCGGCCTCGGCGAGCGCGACGCTGTGGGAGACGACGACGAAAGAGATCACGACGCCTCCTCGGCGCCCCGGCCGACGGCCTCTTCGAGGGCGGCGAACAGCAGCGCCGTCGACTCCGATCCCGGGTCGACGTGGCCCGCGCTCCGTTCGCCGAGGTAGCTCGCGCGGCCCTTGCGAGCGATGAGCGGGGCGGTCGCGGCGCTCGCCTCGCGCGCGGCGGCGGCGGCCGCGGCGCTCGCCGCCGGCACGTCGTCGGATGCCGCCTCGAACGCCGCGACGGCCGGGGCGAGCGCGTCGACCATCGTCTTGTCCCCGCGCTCCGCCCTGCCGCGGGCGACGACGCCGTCGAGGCCCGCCCGCAGCGCGGACGCGAACGCCGCGCCGTCGAGCGTCGCGACCTGCCCCGCCGCGGCGCCGAAGCGCAGGAAGAACGTGCCGTAGAGGGGGCCGCTCGCGCCGCCCACGGTCGACACCAGCGCCATCCCCGTCGTGGTGCCGAACGCCTCGGCCGTGGCGGGCGGCGCCGCCGCCAGGCGTTCCGTCACGGCGGTCGCCCCGCGCGCCATGTTCGCCCCGTGATCGGCGTCGCCGATGGCGGAGTCGAGAGCCGTCAGGCGCTCCTCGTCGGCGACGACGCGATCGCGGAACAGCTCCAGCCAGCGGATGAGAGCGTCGAGGTCCACGGCCATCCTCAACGCCCCCACCGCAGCGCCGGCGTCTCGACGGGCGCATCCCACAGCGAGAGCAGCTCGTCGTCGGCGGCGAGCAGCGTCAGAGAGCACCCCGCCATGTCGAGGGACGTGATGTAGTCGCCCACGAGCGTCCGGGCGACGACCACACCCGCTCGGTCGAGGAGAGCGGCGACCTCGCCGTACATGAGGTACAGCTCGAGGAGCGGCGAGCCGCCCATGCCGTTCAGCATCGCGATGACCGGCCCCGAGCGGAAGTCGCGGTCGGCGAGCACGGGATCGACGAGCATCCGCGCGATCTCGCGCGCAGGGGCCAGTGGAACGCGGTGCCGGCCCGGCTCGCCGTGGATGCCGATGCCGATCTCCATCTCGTCGTCGCCGATCTCGAACGTGGGGCGGCCCGCCGCCGGCACCGTGCCGCTCGTGAGGGCCATCCCCATCGAGCGCCCCGATGCCGAGACCTTCTCGGCGATGCGGACGACCTCGTCGAGCGGACGGCCCTCCTCCGCCGCGGCGCCCGCGATCTTCTCCACCAGAACCGTGAGCCCCACGCCGCGACGGCCGGCCGTGTACGTCGAGTCCTCGACCGCGACGTCGTCGTGGACGAGGACGGACGCCACGCGCGTGCCCGACGCCTCGGCGAGCTCGGCGGCCATCTCGAAGTTCATGACGTCGCCCGTGTAGTTCTTGACGATGTGGAGGACCCCGCCGCCCGCGTCGGCCGCCGTCGTCGCCGCGAGGATCGGCTCCGGCGTGGGCGAGGTGAACACCTCGCCGGCGACCGCGGCGTCGAGCATCCCGAAGCCGACGTATCCGCCATGGAGAGGCTCGTGGCCGGAGCCTCCGCCCGAGACGAGCGCCACCCGCCCCGGCTCCTTCTTCGCCGCCCGGAGCACCACGCGATGCTCCGTGTCGATCCGCAGCGACGGATGGGCCGCCGCCATCCCCGCGAGCGCGTCGGGCACGACCGCCGCGACCTCGCCGATGAGCTTCTTCATGGGGTGCCCCCTTGCGATCGATGCCCCGCCCGTACGCCTCACTATCGGCAGGCCCGCGCAGGAGTGTCAAGGGGCGCGGGCGGATGTGCACGGCGTGCGCCCCCGGCCCTCCGCCGCATCGTAGGCTCGTGCCATGCCGCTTCAGGGAGAGTACGCACCGAGCACGTCGCAGTGGGCCCGCGAGCAGGCGGAGGCCTTCGAGGCCTCCGGCGGGACGGAGGCCGCCGTCCTCCCCGGGACGGACTGGCCCATCATCGTCCTGACGAACAAGGGCGCGCAGAGCGGGAAGCTGTACAAGACCGCGCTCATGCGCGTCGAGCACGAGGGCCGCTACGCCGTCGTCGCCTCGAAGGGGGGCGCCCCGAAGCCTCCCGTCTGGTACCACAACGTCGTCGCGAATCCGCACGTCGAGCTGCAGGACGGGCCGGACCGCCGCGACTACCTCGCCCGCGAGCTCGACGTCGACTCCGACGAGTACGCCCGTTGGTGGGACCGCGCCGTCGCCGCTTACCCGCCGTACGCCGAGTACCAGGAGAAGACGTCGCGCCGCATCGCCGTGTTCGTGCTGGAGCCGTTCGAGGCGTAACCGCCTGACAGCGGCGCGGGGCCGGGGAACTCGCACCGCGCGCGGGTAGGGTCGATGCGCCATGCACCGGATCCTCATCGCCCTGCTCGCCGCGTTCGATGCCCTCGTGGCGGCGCTCGCCGGTCTCGCGGTCGCCCTGGCGCCCCTCACCCTGCTCTGGGCGCTGACGCTGGGGGCCGGCGCCGACTGGGCGGCGCTGTGGACCGCCGCCGCCCGAATCTGGCAGCTGGGCAATCTCGTCCCGCTGTCCGTCTCCCTCGACGACGACGCGATCGTCGCGCTCGGCCTGCCCGACGACGGCGGCGCGTTCGGCCTCTCGCTCGCGCCCCTCGCGTTCGCGGTGTTCTCCGTCCTCTTCGCGGCACGATCCGGACGCCGCGCGGTGCGGAGCGGCGCAGGCGCCACGGGGGTGCTCGCCGGGATCGCGGCGACCGCCGCGATCGCCGCGATCGTGCAGCTCACCTCCGCGACCGCCGTCGTCGCGGCCGAGACCTGGCAGGCCGTCGTGCTGCCCGTCGCCGTCTACGGGGCGGGAGCCGTCGCCGGGGCCTGGGTCGAGGGATGGGCGGAGGGCGACGGCGGCCTCGTCGACGCCGTGCGGGCGCGTGTGGACGCGTGGTCGTCGAAGTGGCGGGAGGTGCCGTCGCTCGCCGTGCGCGGGTCGGCGGTCGCGGTGACGGGGGTGGTCGGCGCCTCGGCGATCGCGGTCGTCGTGTCGGCGGCGCTCCGGGCCGACGAGGTCGTCGCACTCTTCGAACGTGCGCAGGCCGACGCGCTGGGCGCGACCGCCATCGCGCTCGCGCAGCTCGCGTACGTGCCCACGCTGATCGGGTGGGCGCTCGCGTGGGTCGCGGGGCCCGGATTCGCGGTCGGCGCTGGCACGGCCGTATCGCCCGCTGGCACGCAGCTCGGTGTCGTCCCCGGCATCCCCGCGCTGGGGCTGCTCCCCGAGCAGGGGTCGCCCTGGCTCCTGCTCGTGCTGCTCGCGCCCGTCGCGGCGGGTGCGGCGGCGGGATGGCTCGCACGGTCGCTCCTCGTCGCGGAGTGGCGGATCGACCCTCCCGAGCAGCCCGAGTACGCGAACGAGGCGCCGCGCGAGCCGGTCTCGCCGCGGCTCGTCCTCGCCGTCGCGATCGCCGCGCTGTCGGGTGCGGCCGCCGCGCTCGTCGCCGCCGTCACGGCCGGGTCGATGGGCCCGGGTCGCCTGGCCGCCGTGGGGGCCGACCCCGGCCCCGTCGCGCTCGCCGTGGGACTCGAGGTGCTCGTGGGCGCGGCCATCCTCCTGCTCGCCCCTCGCTCGCGCGCGACCGCGGGGGATGAGGCGGAGCGCGATGCGGCGGATCAGGGGCTGAGCGGCGCGCCGCTAGACTAGGCGCGTGCTCTCGGTCGCCGTCCTCATCTCTGGCACCGGTTCGAACCTCCGCGCCCTCCTCGACGCCGCCGCCGAACCCGGATTCCCCGCCCGCATCGTCGCCGTCGGCGCCGACCGGGACGCGGAGGGTCTCGCGCACGCGACGCACTTCGGGATCCCGACGTTCACCGTCCCCTTCCGTGCGTTCGCCACGCGTGAGGAGTGGGGCGAGGCCCTCGCCGGTCGGCTGCGCGAGGTGGGAGCGGACCTCGTCGTCCTGAGCGGGCTCATGCGCCTGCTGCCCGCTCCGCTCGTCGACGAGTTCGCGCCGCGCCTCATCAACACGCATCCGGCGTTCCTGCCCGAGTTCCCCGGCGCGCACGGCGTGCGCGATGCGCTCGCCGCCGGCGTCGACGAGACGGGTGCGAGCGTGATCATCGTCGACAGCGGGGTGGACTCCGGTCCGATCCTCGCGCAGGAGCGCGTGCCCGTGCTGCCCGGCGACGACGAGGAGACGCTGCACGACCGCATCAAGCCCGTCGAGCGGCGGCTCCTCATCGACGTCGTCCGCCGTGTCGCGGACGGCTCGCTCGACCTCGAGTCCCCGGCGCGCTGACGCCAGATCCCCCGCCACACCGAGAAGGAGCCATCCATGGCCGGCCCTCGCCACGACAGCTCGCTCTACCGCGAGCGCGACATCGTCCCCATCCGCCGTGCGCTCGTCTCGGTGAGCGACAAGACCAACCTGCTGCAGCTCGCCGAGGCCCTCGCGGCCGCGGGCGTCGAGATCGTGTCGACCGGCTCGACGGCGGCGACCATCCGAGACGCCGGCCACGCCGTGACCGACGTCTCGAGCGTGACGGGCTTCCCCGAGTCGCTCGACGGCCGCGTGAAGACGCTGCACCCGAGCGTGCACGCGGGTCTGCTCGCCGACCTCCGCCTCGAGGACCACGAGCGCCAGCTCGGCGAGCTCGGCATCGCGCCGTTCGACCTCGTCGTGGTCAACCTCTACCCGTTCGTCGAGACCGTGCGCTCGGGCGCCGAGGGCGACGACGTCGTCGAGCAGATCGACATCGGCGGGCCCGCCATGGTCCGCGCGTCCGCGAAGAACCACGCCAACGTCGCGATCGTCGTGTCGCCGGAGTCGTACGGCGCCGTCATCGAGGCGGTCGCCGCCGGAGGGACGTCGCTCTCGCAGCGCCGCGAGCTCGCCGCGCGCGCGTTCGCGCACACGGCCGCGTACGACACCGCCGTCGCGGCGTGGTTCGCGGAGGGCACGATCGGCAGCGAGACCGAGCTGCCCGAGCACCTGACGATCAAGGCGGAGAAGCTCGGCGACCTCCGCTACGGCGAGAACTCCCACCAGCGCGCGGCGCTCTACTCGCGCGTGGGCGGTCACGGCATCGCCCAGGCGACGCAGCTGCAGGGCAAGGAGATGTCGTACAACAACTACGTCGACGCCGATGCCGCCCTGCGCGCCGCGTACGACTACGTCAAGCCCGCCGTCGCGATCATCAAGCACGCCAACCCGTGCGGCATCGCGGTCACCGCGCCGAACGCGCTCGACCCCATCGCGAGTGCGCACCTGCGCGCGCACGAGTGCGACCCGCTCTCGGCGTTCGGCGGCGTCATCGCGGCGAACCGGCCGGTCACGCTGAAGATGGCCGAGAACCTGCGCGACATCTTCACCGAGGTCGTCGTCGCGCCCGACTTCGAGCCGGCGGCGCTCGAGGTGCTGAAGGCCAAGAAGAACCTGCGCCTGCTCAAGCTGCCCGCCGACTGGAAGCAGGAGGAGATGGACGTGCGGCTCGTGTCGGGCGGCCTGCTGCTGCAGGACGCCGACCGGTTCCCGGACGACATCGAGTCGGTCGCGAAGGGCTGGGAGCTCGTCTCCGGCGAGCGCCCGTCCGACGACGAGATGCATGACTTCGTCTTCGCGTGGAAGACCTGCCGCGCCGTCAAGTCGAACGCCATCGTCCTCGCGAAGGACTCGGCCACGGTCGGAGTCGGCATGGGCCAGGTCAACCGCGTCGACTCCTGCAAGCTCGCGGTCGAGCGGGCCGGGGGTCGCGCCGCCGGGTCGATCGCGGCATCCGACGCGTTCTTCCCGTTCTCCGACGGCCCCGAGGTGCTGATCAACGCCGGCGTGCGCGCGATCATCCAGCCCGGCGGATCCGTTCGCGATGAGGAGACCATCGAGCTCGCCCGCGCCAACGGCGTGACGATGTTCTTCACGGGCGAGCGCCACTTCTTCCACTGAGACGCACACACCGCGAGCCGGCCGGGATCCCCGGCCGGCTCGCGGCGCCTCCGGGTGCGGTCGACGGCACCGCGATGTCCGAAAACCGCGAGCCGAGGACCATCCGCCGTGTCAGGCTGAGGGCATGGGCCCCGACATGACCTTCGCCGAGCGGTACCGTGCGATCTCGTCGCGCGATGCCCGCTTCGACGGCTGGTTCGTGACGGCCGTGCGCTCGACGGGCATCTACTGCCGCCCCAGCTGCCCCGCGCGCACGCCGAAGGAGGCCAACGTCACCTTCTACCCGACGAGCGCCGCGGCGCACGAGGCCGGCTACCGCGCCTGCAAGCGCTGCCTCCCCGAGGCCGCACCGGGGTCGCCGGAATGGAACCTCCGCGCCGACGTGGTCGGGCGGGCCATGCGCCTCATTGCCGACGGCGTCGTCGAACGCGAGGGCGTCGCCGGCCTGTCGGCACGACTCGGCTACTCCTCGCGCCACCTGGGCCGCCTGCTCGCGGCCGAGCTCGGCGCGGGACCCCTCGGCCTCGCCCGTGCTCAGCGCGCCCACACCGCCCGCATGCTCCTCGTCGGCACGGACCTCCGCGCCGCCGACGTCGCGTTCTCCGCCGGGTTCGCGAGCGTCCGCCAGTTCAACGACACGGTGCGCGAGGTGTTCGGGATGACCCCGACCGCCCTCCGCTCGACGCGGCGCGGCGCCGACGCGCCGGCCGGCATCTCGCTCGTGCTCCCCGTGCGGGAGCCCTTCGACCACGCCGGCCTGTTCTCCTGGATGGCCGCGCGCACGCTCTCGGGTGTGGAGGAGGGCGATCACGCCTCCTTCTCCCGCACCGTGCGCCTCCCCGGCGGGGCCGCGTGGTTCCGGATCGCCTTCGACGGGCGCCTGCGTCTCGACGCGCGACTCGAGAGCCTCGGCGACCTCGCGACGCTCGTCGCACGGGTCCGCCGCCTGTTCGACCTCGACGCCGACCCCGTCGGCATCGACGCGTCCCTCGCCGTCCACCCGGAGATCGCGCCCCTCGTCGCCGCTCGGCCCGGCATGCGCCTGCCCGGCGTCGCCGATCCGCACGAGATGCTCATCCGCGCCATGGTGGGACAGCAGATCTCCGTCGCCGCGGCCCGCACCCATCTCACACGGCTCGTCGCCGACCTCGGCGAGGAGATCGAGCTCGGCGGCGTGCGCGGACGGCTGTTCCCGACCATGCCGGCCGTCGCCTCGCGCGGCGCGGAGGTGCTCCGCGGCCCCGCCGCGCGCATCCGCGCCATCGTGGAGGCGGCCGAGGCGCTCGCCTCCGGAGCGCTCCCGCTCACGGCCGCCGACGATCCCGCCGAGCAGCGCGCCGCGCTCCTCGCGCTGCGCGGTGTGGGGGAGTGGACGGCCGACTACGTCGGCATGCGCGTGCTCGCCGCGCCCGACGTGATCCTCCCCGGCGACGTCGCCCTGCGCACGGGCGCCGCGACTGTCGGGCTCCCCGCCGATCCGCGGGCCCTCGTCGCCTGGGCGCAGCGCGCCGCCCCCTGGCGCTCCTACCTCTCGATGCACCTCTGGCGCGCCGCGCTCGACGCGCCGCGCACGCCCCGTCCGAAGGAGACCCCCGCATGACCGCCGTCCTCGAGACCCTCGACACCCCCGACGGGCCCTTCACGGTGCTGGCCGACGCCGAGGGCGCCGTGCTCGCCTCCGGCTGGACCGGCGACCCGGCCGCCGTCGTCGCGCGCGTCCACGCGGCGATCCGTCCGTCCCACGTCCAGACGGGACCCGTCGTCGCCGCCGACGCCGTCCGCGCGTACTACGAGGGCGACCTCGCCGCGATCGAGGGCGTGCCGGTGCGTCAGCACGGCACCCCGCTGCAGCGGGCGGGATGGACCGCACTGCGCGGCATCGCACCCGGCTCGCCGCTCACGTACACGGGATTCGCCGCCGCGCTCGGCTCTCCGTCCGCGGTCCGCGCGGCGGCGTCCATCTGCGCCCGAAACGCCCCCGCCCTGTTCGTGCCGTGCCATCGCGTCCTCCGCGGCGACGGGAGCATGGGCGGCTTCGCCTGGGGGGTCGAGGTCAAGAGAGCGCTGCTCGCGCGCGAGGCCGGTCACATCGCGTCATCCGACGTGCCGACGGCGTCGGCGCGCCCGTAGCGTCGTCTGCATGAGCGACTACTTCGACCGTCAGCACGACAAGGCGTACACGCGGGTCTACAAGGAGCAGACCCCCGACATCCTGGCCACCTGGAACGACTTCAACTCCGCCGTCTTCGCGAAGGAGGGGCGCGCGCTCGAGCTGAAGCAGCGCGAGCTGCTCGCGGTGGCGGTCGCCATCACGACCCAGTGCGTGTACTGCATCGATGCGCACTCGCAGGCGGCCGTCCGCGCCGGCGCCACCGAGGCGGAGCTCGCGGAGACGGCGTGGGTGGCGACGGCCCTGCGCGCCGGCGGCGGCTTCGCTCACGGCCGACTCGCGTTCAAGCTGGGCGAGGAGGCCCACCGGCACTGAGCCGGACGAGCACGGCGCCCAGGAGGGCGGCGACGGTGTCGGCGATGCCGCCCTCGTGCGCGAGGCGGCCCGACAGGCGCACGACGGCGTCCCCCGGTTCCGGCAGCCCCGGCGCCGTGGGGAGGCCGTCGCCGCCGGCGTCGGGAACGAGCGCGACCCCCAGGCCCGCACGCAGCGCCTCGACCACTCCGCCGAGGCTCGCCGCCTCCGCGCTCATCTCGACGGGCCGCCCGGCGTCGGCGAGGAGCCGCAGCGCCTTCTGCCGCAGGCCCGGCGTCTCGTCGTAGCCCACGAGGCGGACGCCCGATGCGCGCGCCGCGTCGACGTGTCCCACCCAGCGCAGCGGGAGCCGCCCGATCGCACGCCCCGCGACGGCGTCGTCGACGTCGAGCAGGACCGCGAGGTCGACGACCTCGTGGCCGATGCGTCCCAGCAGGTGAGCCGTCGGCTCGACGCGCACGACGAGGTCGATGTCGGGATGGGCGTCTCGCAGTCCCTCCGCGAGCACGCGCAGCGCCGCAGCCGGCAGCACCTCCGCCGTCCCCACGACGAGGGTGCGCGGCCGGGCGACCGCGAGCCGCTCGAGCGCGTCGTCGTGCACGGCGAGGATGCGCCGGGCCTCGACGAGGAGGCGACGCCCGTCCGCCGTGAGAGCGGAGCCCCGGCCCGCCCGCCGCACGAGCGGACGCCCGATCGCGCCCTCGAGACGGCGCACGTGCTGGCTCACCGTGGGCTGGCTGAGCCCGAGCGCGTCGGCTGCGCGGCCGAAACCGCCCAGGTCGTCGATCGCCACGAACGTCCGCAGCTGGTCGACGTCGAGTCCGCCCGCCATGCCGTTCCTCCCATCCGTCGCGATGGCTCGGACGCTAGCGGGAGCCGCGCGTCTCCCGCGCCGCCCGCCGACACGGGGCGTCATCGCCGCGCATACGGCGACACACGGCGACCGCCGGCGACCATCCGCGTGCCGGCCGCCGACGCCCCCGCTACCGTTGCGGTATGAGCGACATCCTCCTCACCCCCGACGAGCTCGCCGAGCTGACCGCGCGCGACGAGAGCGTCCGCATCCTCGACGTGCGCTGGCGGCTCGACCGGCCCGATGGCCGACCCGAGTACCTCGAGGGGCACATCCCCGGCGCCGTGTACGTCGATCTCGACACGGAGCTCGCGGGGCACGGGGCCCCGCAGGACGGTCGCCATCCCCTCCCCGACACCGCGGCGCTGCAGGCGGCCGCGCGCCGGTGGGGACTGCGCGACGGCGACACCGTCGTCGTGTACGACGACCTGAAGTCGCTCTCGGCCGCACGCGCGTGGTGGCTCCTCGTCGACGCGGGCGTCGCCGACGTGCGCATCCTCGACGGCGCGCTGCGCGGCTGGGTGGCCGCGGGGCACGCCCTCGAGCAGGGCGACGTCGTGCCGGCGCCCGGCGACGTCACGCTCTCGGCCGGCCGTCTCCCGCAGCTCACGATCGACGCGGCGGCCGCCCTCGCCCGCGACGGCGTCCTGCTCGACGTGAGGGCGGAGGAGCGCTACCGGGGAGACGCCGAGCCGATCGACCCGCGCGCGGGCCACGTGCCGGGGGCGCGCAGCCTGTTCACGGGCGGGAACGTCGATCCCGACGGCCGCTTCCTCCCCGCCGATGTCCTCCGCGAGCGGTTCGCGGGCGCGGGCGCGCAGCCCGATCAGCCGGTCGGCGTCTACTGCGGATCGGGGGTCACGGCGTCCCACGCCTTCGTCGCCGCGCGCCTCGCAGGGTACGAGCCGCGGCTGTTCGCCGGGTCCTGGAGCGCGTGGAGCAACACGGGCCGTCCGGTCGCCATCGGCGGGGGCCGATTCGGAGACGAAAGCGCGGAAGCCCTTTCCTGAGGTGCATCCTCGGGCATAGGCTGGAGGGCTCGGTCGTCTCTCCCACGACCGGGAAGACACTCTCCCTTCCGGCCCCGTGCCGACTCCGAGGATCATGCCGCGCTCCACATCCCCCCAGAACACATCGACCTTCCGATCCCTCGTCCGCCTCCTGCCGTTCGCCCGACCCGTGCTGCCGCGGCTCGTGCTGGGCGGGATCACCGCGCTCATCGCCGCCGTGCTCGCGCTCCTCATCCCGATCGCCCTGGAGTGGGTCGTCGGGGGCCCCATCGCCTCCGGCTCCGTCGCCGCGATCGCGTGGGGCGCGTGCGTCGTCCTCCTCCTCGGCCTCGCCGAGGCGGCCATGGTGTGGCTGCGCCGCTGGTTCGTGCTCGGCCCGGCGACCACCGTCGAGTACGACATCCGCACGCGCTTCTACAACAGGCTGCAGCGCCTCCCCGTCGAGTTCCACGACCGCTGGCAGGGCGGCCAGCTCCTCAGCCGGATGATGCAGGACATCGGTCTCATCCGCCGCTGGATGGCGTTCGGGCTCATCATGCTCGTCGTCAACATCCTCACGATCATCATCGGCGCCGTCCTGCTCTTCCAGTGGCACTGGGCGCTCGCCGTCGTGTTCATTGCGGCGGGCGCGCCGATCTGGTACCAGGGCTTCCGCTTCGAGCAGACCTACGGCACGCTCTCCCGCCAGAGCCAGGACCAGCAGGGCGACCTCGCGACGAGCGTGGAGGAGAGCGTCCACGGCATCCGCGTCCTGAAGGCGTTCGGCCGCGGGCCCCACGCGCTGCGCCGGTTCACCCGGCAGGCCGAGAACCTGCGCGACACCGAGATGCGCAAGGCGGGCGCCATCGCGCGCATCGACTTCTGGCTCGTGGCGATGCCCGAGCTCGCCTTCGCCGCCTGCCTGCTGCTCGGCATATGGCTCGCGTCGGCGGGCGAGATCACGGTGCCGCAGCTGTTCGCGTACTTCGCGATGGCGACCATCCTGCGCTGGCCGATGGAGTCGATCGGCTTCCTGTTCTCGTTCCTCCTCGACGCGCGCACCGCGACCGACCGCGTGTTCGAGGTCTTCGACGAGATCGACACGATCGTCGACCCCGACGCGCCCGTGGTGCTCGCGCACCCGCGCGGAGCCCTCGCCTTCGAAGGCGCGCACTTCAGGTACCAGGATGCCGGCGACCACGAGCCCGACCTCCTCGACGGCATCGACCTCGCCCTCCGGCCCGGTGAGACCATGGCGCTCGTGGGCCTCACCGGCTCGGGCAAGACGACGCTCACGACACTCCCCACGCGTCTCTACGACGTGACCTCCGGCCGCGTCGCGCTCGACGGCGTCGACGTCCGCGAGCTCTCGCTCGTCGAGCTGCGGACGCACATCGCGACAGCGTTCGAGGACGCGACGCTCTTCTCCGCGTCGGTGCGCGACAACGTGCTCCTCGGCCGCGACGACCTCGAACCCGGGTCGGCCGAGGCCGAGCGGGTGCTCCAGGAGGCGCTCGAGGTCGCGCAGGCGGAGTTCGTCGCCTCGCTCCCCGACGGCGCCGACACCCTGATCGGCGAGGAGGGGATGAGCCTGTCGGGCGGACAGCGCCAGCGGCTCGCCCTCGCGCGTGCCGTCGCCGCGCGCCCGACCGTCATCGTCATGGACGACCCGCTGTCGGCGCTCGACGTCGACACGGAGGAGCGCGTGCAGGTGGGGCTCCGCCGGGTGCTGGAGGGCACGACGGCGCTCGTCGTCGCGCACCGGCCGTCGACCGTCGCCCTCGCCGACCGCGTCGCGCTGCTCGAAGGCGGCCGCATCACGGCCGTCGGAACCCACAGCGAGCTGATGGCGACGTCGGCGCACTACCGCAGCGTCATCTCGAGCTTCGAGAAGGAGGGCGCCGACGACAGTGCCCGGCGCATGGACCCGGAGCACGGCATGGACGTCGTGACGGGGGCCATCCCCGTCGTGCGGGGCCTGGCCGACGAGGACGAGGAGGGCACGCGATGAGCGGCACCGTGCACGGAACCGCCGGCGAGGACCGGTCGGACTACACGCGCGAGGAGAACCGCGCCATCCGCAGGCGCTCGTGGCGCCTGCTCATCTCGCTGCTCGCTCCCATCCGGCGGCAGGTGGCGCTCGTCGCCGCCGTCGTCGTCGCGCAGACCGGCGTGCGCGTGCTCGGCCCCGCGCTCATCGGCCTCGGCATCGACCAGGCGCTCCCCGGGGTCGTCGAGCGGGCCGACTGGGGTCCCGCGTGGTTCGTCGGAGCGGCCTACGTCGCCACCGCGCTCGGCGGTGCGGCGCTCCTGGCGTGGTACGACGTGCTGGCCGCCCGCGTCACGCAGAACGTGCTGCTCGACCTGCGCACGCGCGTGTTCCGCCACACGCAGCGTCTGAGCCTCGAGTTCCACGAGACCTACACGTCCGGACGCATCATCTCCCGGCAGACGAGCGACCTCGACACCATCCGCGAGCTCCTCAACGGCGGCCTCAACCAGCTCGTCCACGGAGTGCTCTACGGCGTCTTCACGTTCGTCGCGCTCGCCGTCGTCGACTGGCGCTCCTCGCTCGTCCTCGTCGCGGCGTTCGTGCCGCTGTCGATCCTGATGCGGTGGTTCTACGTCAACTCGCAGCGGGCGTACCGCGTCTCGCGCGTCGTCAGCGCGAAGCTCATCGTCAAGTTCGTCGAGACGATGACGGGCATCCGAGCGGGCAAGGCGTTCCGCACCGAGCCGCGCAACGAGGTCGAGTTCGGGGGGCTCGCCGCGGAGTACCGGCGCGTGAACATGCGCTCGATCCGACTGTTCGGCACGTTCGAGCCCGGCCTCATGGCGATCTCCGCCACGGCCATCGGCGCCGTCGTGCTGTGGGGCGGCATCCGCGTCGCGGAGGGGGCGTTCTCGGCGGGGCTCCTCCTCACGGCCGTGCTGTACGTGCGCAACTTCTTCAGCCCGCTGCAGGAGGTGGCCATGTTCCTGAACTCCTTCCAGGCGGCCGCCGCCGCACTCGAGAAGGTCTCGGGCGTGCTCGAGGAGGACCTCACCGTCCCGGATCCGATCCGGCCCGTGCCGCTGCCGCACGCGCGCGGAGCGCTGCGCTTCGACGACGTGACCTTCGGGTACGGCGAGGGCAGGACCATCCTGCCCTCGTTCGATCTCGACATCCCCGCCGGGCAGACGGTCGCGCTCGTCGGCACGACGGGGGCCGGGAAGTCGACGCTCGCCAAGCTGCTCTCGCGGTTCTATGATCCGAGCGACGGCAGGGTGACGCTCGACGGCGTGGATCTGCGCGACCTCGACGGACGCGACCTCCGGCGGGCGATCGTCATGGTCACGCAGGAGGCCTACCTCTTCAGCGGCACCGTGGCCGACAACATCGCGCTCGGGAAGCCCGACGCGACGATCGAGGAGATCCGCGCCGCAGCGGAGGCGGTCGGGGCGGACGCCTTCATCCGCTCGCTCCCCGACGGCTATGACACCGACGTGAACAAGCGCGGCGGGCGCGTGTCCGCGGGCCAGCGGCAGCTCGTCTCGTTCGCACGCGCGTTCCTCGCGGACCCCGCCGTGCTCATCCTCGACGAGGCGACGGCGTCGCTCGACATCCCCTCAGAGCGGATGATCCAGGAGGCGCTGCAGACCCTCCTCGCCGATCGCACGGCGATCATCATCGCCCACCGCCTCTCGACGGTGGCGATCGCGGATCGCGTGCTCGTCATGGAGCACGGCCGCATCGTCGAGGACGGCAGTCCCGCGGAGCTCACGGCCGGAACGGGCAGGTTCGCCCAGCTGCACGCCGCCTGGCGGGACTCGCTCGTGTGACGCGCACCGCCCCGGGCATCCGTCGGATGCCCGGGGCGTCGAGGAGGGCGACGGGGTCTCGATGGGGGAGGGGTATTCGAGGCCCCGCCGCCGGTCGCGGGTCAGCGCGCGCGACGTGCGCGCGGGCTGAGGAATCGGGGGATGTGCGGTTCGCGCCGCGGGAGGTCCGTCAGAGCCGGATCTCCGCGATGATCTCACCGTACTCGGTCTCGCTGACCGGCGAGAAACCGACACGGTGGAAGAAGGCCTCGGGCCCTCCCTCTCCGGCCTCGTAGATGACGCTGAGGTGGTCGAAGGAGCGCTCGCGCGCCTCGTCGAGGAGACCGGCCACCGCGAACCGGCCGACGCCGCGCCGCTGGTCGTCCGCGTCGACGTTGATGCGCCACAGCACCGACTGGAAGTAGTCGGGCCGGGCCTCGCGGTCGAAGTTCGCGCTGACGAAGCCGACGACGTCGTCGCCGTCGAGCACGACGCGCTGCCAGGTCGTCTTGGGGTTCAGGACGGACGCGGCGATGCCGTAGGAGACGGGGGCCAGGAACTGCTCCTGGCCAGGGCGCAGCGACAGCGTGTTGACCTGGACGATGGTGTTCGCCGACAGCTCGACGAGGCGCAGTTCCGTCATATCGACAGGCTAGCGGGTGATCAGGCGTGCACCCAGACCTCGGTGCCCGTCTGCGCGAAGTAGTACACGCGCTCCGCGGCCGCCTGGGTCATATTGACGCAGCCGTGGCTCATGTACGCGCCGGCGCCGAAGTTGCTGTGCCAGTACGTGCCGTGGAACCCCTGGTCGCCGTTGAAGTACGTCACCCACGGCACATCGGCCGTGCAGTAGTCGAACGAGCCGCCCGGCACGTAGTTGCCGGCGTCGTCGCACGAGCCCATGTCCTGGATGGTGAGCTGCCCGTAGACCGTGAAGTGGCCCTCCTGGGTGTCGTACCCGGGCTTGCCGAGAGCGATCGCGTACGTGTCGACGACCTGCTCGTCTCCGTCGTTGACGGTCTCGAACAGCGTCGTGGTCCCCTCGCTCTTGTCGACCTCGAGGCGGCGGTACAGCAGGTCGGTCTCGTAGTCGATCTCGTCGACGGGGAGCTCGAACGCGCCGTCGCCGGACGCGAGCTGCGCGGCGAAGTCCTCTGCGATGCCGTCGGTCGACTGCAGGCCCCAGCCGTTCTGGCCCTCCTGGATGGTCCGCAGGTGCTCGCCGGCCGAGTTCGTGACGATCTGCTCGTCCACGACGTCGCGGTTGACCTTCTCGGGCAGGCCCGCGACGGTGTCGGCGACCGCTGCGGCGACGGCGGCCTCGTCGACCTGCAGCTGGAAGGCGCCGTCCGCCGTCGTCACCTCGACCCACGACGCGGCCTGCGCGGCGTCGATGCCCGCGACCTTCTCGCCGTCGACGTAGAAGCCGGCGCCCGCCACGAGGGCGTCCAGCGCCTCGGCCTCCGCCTGCGCGTCGGCGGTCGACACGGCGGCGGCGACGGGCGTCGCGGTGGTCTCGACGTAGACGGGATCGCCGGCCGAGAGGTCGTCGGCGATGCCTGCGGCGAGTGCGTCGAGGTCGATCCCGGTGCCCTCCTGCGCCTCGGCGACCGTGTACGAGGCCGCCTCGGCGTCGTAGGACACCTGCGCGTCGACGGGGGCGGTGAAGAGCTCGGGTGCGCTCTCCTCGAGCGCGGCGAGGGCCGTGTCGGCGTCGAGCGTCACCTCGACGGGGATGGCGCCCGATCCCCACGTGCCGACGTTCCAGAGCGGGCTGTCCGCGAACGCCTGCTCGGCGGCGGCCGCTGCGTCGACGGAGGCGCCGAGATCGGCTCCCGAGACGACGACCTCGCCCGAGGGCGTCGCGATCGTGACGTCGACGTCGTCGATGCCGGCCGCGATCGTCTCGGCGGCGGCGCCCTGCGTCTGCCAGCCGACGTCGACTCCCGCTGCGGCCACGCCGGGGGCGATGAGGATGAGCGAGCACGCCGCTGCGCCCGCCGCGATGAGGCCGCCCGGGATGCCGAGCCACAGCCCCAGGTGCCGCTTGCGGGGTTCGGGCTCGGCGGGCGCCCACTCCACGGCCGGTCCAGCCGAGTCGCCGTCCGAACCGGGCGCGGGCTTGGTCGCGAGATCGGTCATCGTCTACCCCCAGATGCGCGCCGAAGCGGTCGGCGTGTCCCACAGATCATCGTAGATCGGCGCACCTTACCGCAGGCCGCGAGGGAATCACGATGTGAGCACGATCTCCTGTGCGTCGACGCCGTCCTCGCGCCAGCGCCGCACGCGCTCCGCGAGGCGGGCGCGGAACGCGGGCCATGCCCGTTCCCGTCCGCTCCGGGGCGACCAGGCGATCTCGGCCGCCGACGCGAGCCGGGGGAAGGCCATCCGCTCGACGCCGGCGCGATCGCGGATCGTCTCCGTCCACAGCGCCGCCTCGACGCCGCGGACGGCTCCGTCGGGCAGCCCGGGGATGATGTCGTCGGGGTCCCACTCGTATGATCGCTCCACGCTCGTCGGACCGTCGGCCCAGGTGAGACCGAGGGGCGTGGACGGGTCGTACTTCATGTCGAGGTAGACGGCGTCCGACGGCGACATGACGAGCGTGCCGCCGCGCGCGACGAATGCCCGCGCGGCCTCGGCGTGCTCGGCCGACGGCGTCCGGAAGCCCCAGAACTGCCCGACCGCGCCGCGGGGGAGAGGGGCGCGCCCCGCCTCGTGCCAGGCGACGGGGGTCTTCCCGTGCGCGACGACGATCTCGGCCGCCAGCCCCACGAGGGAGGCGTAGTCGTCGGGGTCGGTGCCGAGCGCCTCGTCGCCGCCGATGTGGACGAGATCGCCGGGCGTGAGCGCGCAGACCTCGCCCAGCACATCGTGCAGGAACTCCTCGACGGCGGGCTCGCCGACCCGCAGCGACGAGAACCCCACCGCGAGCCCCGTGTACGGCACGCCCGCGCGGGGCAGCCCGCCGCCGTGCTCGGCGGCGACGCGCCGCACCTCGTCCGTCACGACGGGCGGCGCGCAGAGCTCGGGATGCGCGAGCCCCACGGCGTGCGTATGGCCCGGGAGGTCGATCTCGGGCACGAGCTGCACCCCTCGGCGCTCCGCGTGGGAGAGGAGGTCGTCCCAGTCGGCCCGCGTGTAGAACCCGCCGGGGCCGCCGCCGACGGACGTGCCAGACGCGCGTTCGGCGAGCGCGGGGCGCGAGCGCATGTCGAGGCGCCAGCCCTGGTCGTCCGTCAGGTGCAGATGGAGGTGCGTGAGCTTGAGCTCGGCCATCCGGTCGAGCAGCCACGCGACGGTCGACACGGGATGGAAGTGGCGCGCGACGTCGAGCATGAGCCCGCGATGGGGGTACCGGGGCGCGTCGGCGATCGAGACGGGGCGGATGACCCATCCCTCCGGCCCCTGCTCGACGAGCTGCGCGAGGGTGGCGCGCGCATGGCGTGCGCCGGCGGGCGCGGATGCCGCGACGACGATCCCCGCCGCGTCGACGTCGAGCCGGTACCCCTCGTCGGGGAGAGCGGCGTCGTGGTGCTCCGAGGTCACGGCGGAGGCGGCGGCCTCCGCCTCCGCGCGCGCCGCCGTGCCGGGCGCGAGGTGCAGGGGGGCTCCTTCGCGCGGGCGGACGGACGCGGGCCACGGCACGAGCGGAAGGGTCATGCGAGGGAAGCTACCAGTCGTGTAACGAGTTTGTAAACATCCCTTCCTAATCCGAGCGGGGGTCTTGTGCCCCCGCCATTTCGTAAATAGAACTTACAAACATGACCGATCTCCCTACGGCGCCGCGACGCATCCCGCGAGCGAAGGTGCTGCCCGAGCACGCCCGCGCGCACAACCGCGCTCTCGTGCTCCAGACGCTCTTCCACGAGGGCGCCATGAGCCGGGCCGACCTCGCCAGGGAGACTGGGCTCACGCGCGTGACCACCTCCGACCTCGTGGGCGAGCTCCTCGCCGACGGGATCGTCGTCGAGCAGGGCGTGCGCGCGCAGACGGGGCCGGGCAAGCCCGCCATCCTCGTCGACATCGACCGGGAGGGGCTGCAGGTCGTCGCCCTCGACCTCTCGGGGGCGACCGAGCATGTCGGCGCCGTCCTCGACCTCACGGGCGCCGTGCGCGCCCGCGTCGCCGTCCCGCGCCCGGCCGACGGCGACAGCGACGCGGCGCGCGAAGGGGTGCTGGCGCTCGCGGCCGACACCGCCTCCCGCGCGACGGCCCGCGTGCTCGGCGTGGGCGTCGCCGCCCCCGGCGTGATCTCGCGCGACGGCGTCGTGCTCACCGCTCCCAACGTCGGATGGCACGGGGTGCCGCTGCGCTCGCTGCTGGAGGAGCAGATCTCCGCCCCCGTCGTCGTCGCGAACGACGCCAATGCGGCGGCGCTCGCCGAGTACACCCTCGGCGGATCGAGCGGCGACCTCGTCCTCGTGAAGATCGGGCGAGGCGTCGGATCGGGCCTCCTGGTGCGCGGCGAGCTCACCCGCGGAGGTCGGGACGCCGCGGGCGAGATCGGACACGTCACGGTCGGAACGGATGGCGGACCACGGTGCGCCTGCGGCCGAGAGGGCTGTCTGGAGGCATGGCTCGCCGTACCCGCCCTGCGCGAGCGGATGGCCGCCGCCGATGACTCCGAGTCCGTCCTGCGCGACGCGGGCGAACGGCTCGGCATCGCGCTCGCCCCCGTCGTCGGCACCCTCGACATCGACGACATCGTGCTCTCGGGCCCCGTCGACCTCCTCGACGGGACGTTCCTCGACGCCGCCGTCGCGACGCTGCGCGCGCGCACGCTCTCCCCGTTCGCGGACCCCGTCCGCGTCCGCCTCTCGGCGCACGGCGACGACGTCGTCGTGCTGCGCGGGGCGTTCGCCATGGTGCTCGACGCACGGCTCGGCATCCGCTGAGCCTCCCTCCCTCCCTCCCTCCCTCCCTCCCTCCCTCCCTCCCTCCCTCCCGAGATTGGAACCCTCCCATGAAGAACAGGAAGCTGATCGGCGCCCTCCTCGGCGCCTCGGCTCTCGCGCTCGCCGGATGCGCGGGCGGCACCCCCTCGAGCGACGACGGCGCCGGTGCCGACGGCGCCGAGCTGCGCGTCTGGCTCGTCGGAACCGACACCCCGCAGGAGGCGCGCGACTACCTCGTCGACACCTTCGAAGCGGAGAACGAGGGTGCCGCCCTCGTCATCGAGGAGCAGCAGTGGACGGGCCTCGTCGACCTCCTGACGACGGCGATGTCGGGATCGGAGAGCCCCGACGTCGTCGAGGTGGGCAACACGCAGGCGGCCGCATTCACCTCGGCCGGCGCGTTCTCCGACCTCTCCGACCTCTACGAGACGCTCGGCGGGGACGACCTGCTGCCCGGCTTCGTCGAGGCGGGCAGCTACGACGGCGCCTTCTACGCGGCCCCGTACTACTCGGGCTCCCGCGTCGTGTTCTACAACACGGGCATGTACGCCGAGGCGGGCGTCGAGGTCCCCAAAACGCTCGACGAGTACGTCGCGAACGCGACGGCGCTCGCCGAGGCGACGGGCGTCTCCGGCGTGTGGTACCCCGGCAAGGACTGGTACAACGCGCTCCCGTTCATCTGGGAGAACGGCGGCGAGGTCGCCGTCCTCGACGGCGACGAGTGGGACGCGCAGCTGTCGAGCCCGGAGTCGATCGCCGGGCTCGAGCAGGTGGCGACGCTCATGGCGTCGTCGCAGGCGCCCAAGGACGGCGACGAGACCGAGGCGTGGGTGCCGTTCCGCGAGGAGCAGGCCGCGACCCTGTCGGCGCCGAGCTGGGCGTACTGGTCGATCGTCGCCGACGAGGATCAGGCGGAGACCGCACTGTCGGAGTCGCTCGGCTCCTTCGCGCTCCCCGGTGCGGACGGCGGGGCGGCGCAGGTGTTCGCGGGCGGCTCGAACATCGCCATCCCTGCCGCCTCGCAGAACCAGGAGCTCGCCCGCAGCGCCGTCGAGATCATGCTGAGCGAGGAGTACCAGTCGATCCTCGCCGGTGCGGGCCTCGTGCCCGCGCTGCAGTCGCTCGGCGGCGAGGTCGCCGCGGCCACGCCCGAGCTCGCGGCCGTCGTCGCGGAGGCGGCGGCGAACGCGAAGCTCACCCCCGCCTCGCCCAAGTGGGCCGACGTGGAGGCCGCCCAGCTGCTGCAGGACTTCTTCGTCCAGATCGCGTCGGGCGGCGACATCCCCTCCCTCGCCGCCGAGCTCGACGCCGACATCGAGGCCATCCTCAACGGCTGACCCCTCGGCCGTGCGCGGCGCTCGCCGCGCCGCGCACGGCCCCCGAAAGGCACTCCATGTCGCTCCTCGCCGAGGCGGCGCCCTCCGCGGCCCCCTCTCCCGTCCGCCCGCCGCGTCGTCCGCGGCGTACGCCGTTCCTCCGCGGACCCGCTCTCCTCCTCCTGCCCGCCGGCGTCGTCGTCGCGGCGCTGACCGGATGGCCGCTCGTCCAGCTCGTCGTCATGTCCTTCCAGGAGTTCGGACGCGCGCAGATCTTCGGCGCGCCGCCCGCGTTCGTCGGGCTCGACAACTACGTCGCGGTGCTCGCCGACCCACAGTTCTGGGCGGTGCTCTCTCGCAGCGTGGCCTTCTGCCTGGTGAACGTCGCCCTCACGATGGCGCTCGGCGTGGGCGTCGCGGTGCTCATGACGCGGCTCGGCCGCGGCATGAAGGGCCTCGTCTCCATCGGCCTCCTCCTCGCGTGGGCGATGCCGCCCATCTCGGCGACGACGGTGTGGGGCTGGATCTTCGACACCCGCGCGGGGCTCGTGAACCACGTCGTCACGGCGCTCACCCCGTGGGACCTCACGGGCCACTCATGGCTCGTCGATCCGCTCGGGTTCTTCTTCGTCGCCACGATCATCGTGACGTGGATGGCGGTGCCCTTCGTCGCCTTCACGACGTTCGCCGCCCTCACCCAGGTGCCCGGCGAGGTGCTCGAGGCGGCGGCGCTCGACGGGGCGACGGGATGGCAGCGCTTCCGGCTCGTGACGGTGCCGTACGTGCGCGGCGTGCTCGTCGTCCTGCTCATCCTGCAGGTCATCTGGGACATGCGCGTCTTCACGCAGATCTACGCGCTGCAGACGATCGGCGGACTCCGCGAGGAGACCAACACGATCGGCGTCTACATCTACGCCACCGCCACGGCGGGCGGCGACCAGGGGGCGGCAGGCGCGATCTCGGTCATCCTGGTCGTGCTCATGATGGCGGTGTCGGGGTACTACGTCGTCCAGACGCTCCGCGACGAGGAGGCCCGCGCATGACCCGGCCGCGTCGCGCCGTCGCGCGCCTCGCCCTCAACGCGGCGGCGGTCGTCGTGTTCGCCGCGAGCGTCTTCCCCGTGTACTGGATGGTCAACTCCTCGCTCCTGCCCGCATCGGCGGTGAGCTCGTCGACGCCGCACTGGTGGCCCGACCTCTTCACGATCGAGAACTACGTCGGCGTCGTCACGGAGCCCTCCGGCAGCATCGCTTTCCTGCCCGCGCTCGGGATGAGCGTGCTCGTCACCCTCGCGGCCGTCGCGTTCGCGCTGCTGTTCGCGTTCCTCGCCGCGCTCGCGCTCAGCCGCTTCCGCTTCCGCAGCCGCCGCGGACTCATCGTCGGCGTCCTCGTGATCCAGATGATC
Organism: Microbacterium gilvum; assembly: GCF_039543865.1. Lineage (NCBI taxonomy): Bacteria > Bacillati > Actinomycetota > Actinomycetes > Micrococcales > Microbacteriaceae > Microbacterium > Microbacterium gilvum. Next base: position 64,623 of record NZ_BAABKO010000007.1, read on the forward strand.
CCCGTCGAGGCGCTCATCATCTCCACCTACCGGGTGCTCGACGGCTGGCAGCTGCTGAACTCGGCCGTCGGTCTCGTCCTCGTGTACGTCGCCATGGTGCTCCCGTTCACGATCTGGACGCTGCGGGGCTTCGTGAACGGGGTCCCGGCCGAGCTGGAGGAGGCCGCGATGGTCGACGGATGCACTCGCATGGGCGCCTTCTGGCGCGTCACGTTCCCGCTGCTCGGGCCCGGTCTCGCCGCGACCGGGGTGTTCGCCTTCATCCAGGCGTGGAACGAGTTCATCTACGCGCTCGTCCTCATGACGCGCCCGGAGGCGCGGACCCTCCCGGTGTGGCTGCGCGCATTCGTCCAGGCGACGAAGGAGACCGACTGGGCGGCGATCATGGCGGGCTCGACGCTCTGCGCGATCCCCGTCGTGATCTTCTTCCTCGTCGTGCAGGGCCGCATGGCCCAGGGCATGGTCGCGGGGGCGGTCAAGGGATGACCGCCGCGCCGACGGCCGTCCGCATCGGGCTCGATGTGGGCGGCACGAAGATCGACGCCGTCGCCCTCGACGACGCGGGTGCCGTGGTGGCGCGCCGCCGCTCCGCGACGCGCGGCGGAGCAGACGGCGTCGTCGACTCGATCCGCGACGCGATCCTCCGCCTCGACCGCGGCGGCGCCGCGGTCGCCGCCATCGGGATCGGCGTGCCCGGACAGGCGCACGGCGGGGTCGTCCGCCACGCCGTCAACCTCGGCGTCGAGGAGCTCGCCCTCGCCGACGCCGTCTCGACGCTGTTCGACGTCCCGGTCGCGGTCGAGAACGACGTCAAGGCGGCCGCGCTCGGCGCCCACGCGCTTGGCGACGGCACTGGCTCGCTCGCGCTCCTCAACCTGGGCACGGGCGTCGCGGCGGGCATCGTCGCGGACGGGGCGCTGCTGTGCGGTCGTCACGGCGCCGCGGGCGAGATCGGGCACGTCGCCGTCGACCCCGCGGGGCCGTCGTGCCGGTGCGGTCAGACCGGCTGCATCGAGACGCTCGCCGGCGGCGCGGCGGTGTCCGCCCGATGGGGGCGCCCCGGCGACACCGTGCGCGAGATCTTCGACGCGGCCGATGCCGGAGATCCCTCGGCCATCCGCCTGCGCGGCGATGTCGCACGCGGGGCCGCCGCCGCCATCCGCCTGCTCGCCCTCGCGGTCGACCCCGATCGCCTCGTCGTCACGGGCGGGGTCGCCGGCCTCGGCGAACGGCTGCGCTCCGCGATCGCCGACGAGCTCAGGCGATCGTCCGCGACGTCGCCGTTCCTCCGTTCGCTGCATCTCGACACCCGCGTCGAGATGCTTCCCTCCGCGTCCCCCGCCGCGGCGCTCGGCGCCGCACTCCTCGACGCCCGCGTCCTCGTCTGAAAGGCTGGCCCCATGGCCGAGATCATCATCGTCCCCGACGCCGCAGCGGCCGGCGGTCTCGTCGCCGACGAGATCGCGCGGCTCATCCGCACGCGGCCAGACGCCGTGCTGGGGCTCGCCACCGGCTCGACGCCGCTGCCGGTCTACGAGGCGCTCCCGCCGCGCCTCGCCGGAGTCAACGTGTCGCGCGTGCGGGGCTTCGCGCTCGACGAGTACGTCGGCCTCGACCCCGCCCATCCCGAGTCGTACCGCTCCGTCATCACGCGCGAGGTCGTCGAGCCGCTGGGTCTCGACCCCGCACTCGTCCGCACGCCCTCCGGCTCGCTCGACGGCATCGCGCACGCAGGGGAGGAGTACGAGGCGGCCATCGCGGCGGCGGGCGGCGTCGACCTGCAGATCCTGGGCATCGGCACGGACGGGCACATCGGCTTCAACGAGCCGGGATCGTCCTTCGCCTCGCGCACGCGCGTGAAGACCCTCACGCGGCAGACGCGCGAGGACAACGCGCGCTTCTTCGACACGATCGACGACGTGCCGATGCACTGCATCACGCAGGGGCTCGGGACCATCCTCGCCGCGCGGCACCTCGTGCTGCTCGCCTTCGGGGCGGGCAAGGCCGACGCCGTCGCGGGCGCCGTCGAGGGGCCGGTCACCGCCTCCCTCCCCGGCTCCGCGGTCCAGCTCCATCCGCACGTCACGGTCGTCGTCGACGAGGCGGCCGCCTCCGCCCTCCGAGACGCCGACTACTACCGGTACGCGTGGGAGCACAAGCCCGGCTGGCAGGGCATCTGAGGATGACCGCCTTCGAGCTGGCCGTCCAGGATGCGGCCGGCATCGCCGTGGCCGCGCGTGTCGGCGCCGACCGCGTCGAGCTCGCCTCCGCGCTCGCCCTCGGCGGATTGACGCCGTCCCCCGCCGTGCTCGAGCGGGCCGTCGGCTCCGGCACGCCCGTGCACGTGCTCGTGCGCCCTCGCGCAGGCGGGTTCGCCTACGATCCGGACGACCGTGCGCTCATGGTCGCCGACGTGCGGTGGGCGGTACGGGAGGGCGCCGCGGGCGTCGTCGTGGGAGGCACGGCGGCCGGAACGGCCGACGCCGACCTCGTGCGCGCGTGCATCGACGCGGCGGACGGGCGCGAGGTGACCTTCCACCGCGCGTTCGACACCGTCTCCGACCGGATGGCCGCACTCGACGCGCTCGCGGAGCTCGGCATCACGAGGGTGCTCACCTCGGGCGGCGCCTCGCGCGCCGTCGACGCCCTGGCGGAGCTGCGCGCGCTCGTCGAGCGCGCGGCCGGTTGCGTGCAGATCATGGCGGGCGGAGGAGTGGACGCCGTCACGGCGCGGCGCGTCGCAGCCGCGGGCGTCGACGCGGTGCACGCGTCGGCGAAGCGCGTCGTGGTCGACGACGTGCCGATCGGCCTGGGCTCCGCGTCGGGCGCGGGCGGCGTCGCCTACGAGACGGCCGACGAGGATGCCGCCCTGGCCATCCGCCTTGCGCTCGCGAGCTGAGCTGCAGGGCCGAGGGCCCTGCAGCGACGGCGAGAGGGCCGAACACGGCGAGAGGGCCGGAGGCGTGTGCCTCCGGCCCTCTCGCCGTCATGCGCGCGTCAGGCGCGGCGGCGGCGCAGCATCAGCGCGAACGTGCCGGCGAGCCCGAGTCCGAGCGCGGAGACCGCGAGCACCGTCGTGGTCTCGCCGCCCGTGGGGGCCAAAGGCTTGTCGGGGTTCGACGGCGCGGGGTTCGACGGCGCAGGGGCCGGCGACGAGGGGGCGGGCGTCTCGGCGGGCGCCGGAGCGCTCTCGGTCGGCGTCGGCGCGGGCTCGCTCGGGGCGGGCTCGGTCGGCGCGGGCTCGGTGGGTGCCGGCTCCGTCGGGGCGGGCTCGGTGGGCTCCGGTGTGCCGGGGGCGGCGGGCTCGACGACGTCGATCGTCACGGTCGCCGGCTCCGACCACAGCGCACCGTCGAAGGCGCGGAACGTGAAGCTGGTCTGCCCGAGGAAGCCCTCCGCGGGCGTGAACTGCAACGCGGCGCCCGAGAGCTCCGACAGGGTTCCGTGCTCGGCGGCGACCTGGTCGACGATCTCGTACGAGAGCGCGTCGGCCGCGGTGTCGGCGTCGGTGGCCGACAGCACGATGTCGAGCGGCGTGTTCACGGTCGTGGAGACCGTCTGCGCCTCGGCGACGGGTGCGGCGATGGAGGCGAAGGAGCCCGACTCGATGACGACCGACGAGTCGTAGATCCCGTCGCCCGCGTCGGCGATCGCGAGCTTGATGTGGTTCGTCTGGCCCGCGTTCACGGGCGCCTCGAACGTCAGCGGCACGGTGAAGCCGTTGAACTGGGTGTCATACGGCGCCGGCTCGACCGTGTTGTCGCGGAAGAGGTGGTAGTTGATGTCGGGGTTGATCGTGTTCACCGAGATCGGGAACAGCTCGGGCTGCCCGCTGTCGATGAGGGCGTGGTTCTCGCCGTTCACGTAGAAGGCGAAGACGTCGTTGTAGTCCGAGCCGACGTAGTCGAGGTACTCCTCGGAGCCGAACACGTACGTGAAGGTGACGTTCGAGGAGGCCGGGACGAAGTCGAACTCCAGCACCGCGGCGTCCTGCGTCGTGGTCGGCGCGACGATCGCGTCGAGGTCCGCGTCGCCCTCTGCTCCGTTCGACGCCGATGCGGAGGCGGTGTTGTTCGGGCCGAGGATCGACGAGTCGTCGTAGTCCGTCGCGACGAGCGCACCCGTCGAGAGCGCGATGCCGGCGTTGACCTCGAGCGCCGGGCCGAGGCCGTCCACGCGGCCGGCGGCCTCAGGCGCGCCGGTGTACACGATGTTGCTGACGGGGGTGTCGTCGCCCACGAGAGCGGCGACGAGCTGCTCGGCGGTGAGCGTCGTGAGGTCTTCTGCGGTCTGGCCCTCGGAGGCAGACGCCGGCGCGGCGCCGACGGCGAGCAGGGCGATCGACGCCGCGGATGCGGCGGCGAGGACGGTCTTCTTCATGCGGTGATCCCCCGGTGGAACGATGGCGCGACGGCCGTTCGGACGCGCGAGTCGCGTCCTCGGGGAATCATAGGCAACGTTCAGCGCACGCACAACCTTCGATATGACGCGGCGTGACCGGGGGTTCCCTCGTGCGGGGGAGGGCTCATGACTCCGGCGCGAACACCTTGCCGGGATTGAGGATGCCGTGGGGGTCGAACACGCGCGCGATGTCGCGCTGCAGGCGCCACTGGTCGTCACCGAGCTCGTCGGCGAGCCAGCGTCGCTTCAGGACGCCGACGCCGTGCTCGCCCGTGAGCGTGCCGCCGAGCCGGAGCGCTGCGCGGAAGAGGTCGTCCGCGGCGTCCCAGATGCGCTGCGGCACCTCTGCGCCGTCGAAGACGAAGTTGGGATGCAGGTTGCCGTCGCCCGCGTGCGCGACAGTGGGGATGGCGACGCCGTGCTGCCGTTCGACGCGCGCGATCTCGTCGAACATCTCGGGCAGCCGGCTGCGCGGCACGGAGACGTCCTCGATGAGCGCCGTCCCCCGCGCCTCGATGGCGGGGTGCATGGCGCGGCGGAACGCGAGCAGGCGCTCGCCCTCCTCCCTGTCGCGGGTGAGGGAGACGTCGCCGCCCCCGCGCGCGAGCACGGCCGCGATCGCCTCCGCCTCGGCCGCCGCCGCCGGGCCGTCGGTCTGCACGGTCAGCTGGGCGGATCCGGGCGCCCCGACGACCTGCCCGAGGTGGGCGCTCACCGCGGCGACCGCTGCCGCGTCGAGGAGCTCCATGACGGCCGGCTGCGCACCCGTCGCCGTGACCGCGGCTGACGCCGCGGCAGCGGCGCGCACGTCGGGGAACACCGCGGTGAGCGTGCAGACCTCGCCCTGGACGAGCCGTCGCAGCTTGAGGGTCGCCCCGACGACGATGCCGAGCGTGCCCTCGGAGCCGATGAGGAGCGCCGTGAGGTCGAGCCCCGTGACGCCCTTCACGCTGCGGTGGCCGGTGCGGATGAGGCGTCCGTCGGCGAGCACGACGTCGAGGCCGAGGACGGCGTCGCGGACGACGCCGTACTTCGCGCACAGGAGTCCGCCCGCGCCCGTGGCGATGTTGCCGCCGACCGTCGAGATCGCACGGCTGGCGGGGTCGGGCGCCCACCACAGTCCGTGCGGCGCGAGCGCGGCGTTCAGATCGGCGTTGACGACACCGGGCTCGACGACCGCGACGAGGTCGTCGGGCGAGACCTCCAGGATCCGGTCCATGCCGCGCAGCGAGAGCGCGATCTCGCCCGCGCCCGCGTTGGCCCCGCCCGCGAGCCCCGTGCCCGCGCCGCGTGCGACGACGGGAGTGCGCGTCTCGTGCGCGATGCGGAGCACCGCCTGCACGTCGGCCGTCGACGCGGCATGCACGACGGCGAGCGGTCGGGCATCGGCGCGGAAGCCCGACTTGTCGGCGCGGGCGGCTTCGCGGGCGGCCGCTCCGGTGTCGACGCGGTCGCCCACCGCGGCGCGCAGACGCGCGACCACGTCGGTCATGTCAGGTCGGTCATGACAGGGAGCGGCGGTTGTGGAGGAGGCCCACGACGATCGCGAACAGCGCGAACACGAGGCCGGCCCACGGCTGCCCGAGCCCCCATAGCGCGATCGTCGCCGCGAGGAAGATGCACAGCTCCACGACCGCGCGGACGAAGGGGTGCACGGCGACGACGGCCTTCGGAGAGACGAACAGCGCCCACACGATCGCCGCGAGGACGGGCGCCCCGATCCCCACGACGACGTTCCAGGGGAACGCCCAGGCGAGGAACCCCCACACGGCCAGGGCGATCACGGCCACGAGCTCGCTCGCGAAGCGGAGCAGATCGAGCACGGTGATGCGGCGTGGGGTGACGCCGGCGGTCGCGGAGGCAGAGGGATCGGGCATGGCCTCCAGTCTAGGCGCGCGGTCGGCCGCCCACCCGGGGCGGCCGACCGCGCGCTCTCAGGCGCCGGCGCCCGGCTCGGCGTCGTCGACGAGCGTGGGCGCGTCGCGCTCGACCGTCTCGCGAGCGATGCGCTCGAGGTCGTCGCCGTCCGCCGCGATGCCCGCGTCGCGCAGTCGTGCGGCGACCATCCCCACGGCGTCGTCGGGGGACAGGTTGCCGATCGCGATATCGCCCTGCACCTGCGCCACGATGCCGCGCAGGCGCTCGTCGTCCGTCGTCGTGTGGACGTCCTCGCGGGGCTCCGTCTGACGGCCGGGGGAGGGCTCTGCCGGTCCGACGCCCGCGACGTCGTTCTGCTCGCCCTCGTCGGGCGACCCCGGCGCCTCGCCTTCGACCCCGACGACTTCGGCGGACCCGCTGTCCGCGCCCCCGCGACCCGCCGGCACGTCCTCGAGGGGCGGGCCGCCCGCTTCGCTCTCCGTCATCGTCTCTCCTCCCGTCCGCGCGCCGTCAGCGCGCGTCCTCGTCGTCGCCCCGAAGGGCGTCCTCTTCGCCCGTGTAGCCGTCGTCGGCCGCACGCTCGTCGTCGGGCAGCGCGGGACGACGCGCCGCGCCGTCGGGGAGCGGGCCCCTGTCGTCGGCCAGCTCCTCGGGATCCACCTCGTCCTCGAGCGCGTCGATCGTCGCGTCGTCTGGCACGTCCCTGTGCTCCGGCACGCGAGCGGGCCTGGTCTGGATGTCGGGATCGACTCCCTCGACGTTCGCCATGAGGTCCTCCTCCTCTGCGTTCGGATGCCTCCAGCGTGCGCCGCTGGATCGTGCCGTGCCAGGGGTTGACAGAGCGGCTCGTACGGCCGATACGGGCGAGCTCGCGGCATGTCAACCGCCTGTCGCCCGCGGCTCGTCCGGACCAGGGTCGGGCAGGACGAGAGGAGCACGATGAGCGAGGCAGCGGAACGACCCGAGGCGATCTGGCGGCGGACGGCGCCCGCCTTCGTCGTCGACGAGGAGCACATCCTCCGTCCCGACGTCGTCGTCGCCGGTGCGGGCCTCACGGGGCTCGCGACGGCCGTGCTGCTCGCGCGGGCGGGGCACCGCGTCGCAGTGTGCGAGGCGCACCGCGTCGGCGCGGCGGCGACGGGCAACACGACGGCGAAGCTCTCCCTCCTGCAGGGCTCGGTCTACGGGCAGATCCGGGCGCATGCGGGGGACGACGCGCTCAGGGCCTACGCCGCAGCGCAGCGCGAGGCCGCGGCCTGGGTGCGGGAGAACGCCCCCGCCGACGCGCTCCGGCGGGAGGCGGCATTCTCCTATGCCACGACGCCGGAGGGGGAGGCCGCCCTCGAGCGCGAGGCGGAGGCGCTCGCCGCGGCGGGCGTCACGGCCCCCTGGCAGCCCGTGGTCGACGCGGGCCTGCCGTTCCCCGTCGCGCGCGCCTTGAGGATGGACGACCAGGCTGCCCTGCATCCCCTCCGTCTCCTCGCCGCGCTCGCCGCGGAGCTCCGCCGACGGGGCGGCGGCATCGTCGAGGGATGCCGCGTCGTGGGCGTCGACGATCTCGATTCCGGGGTCCGGGTCTCGACGACGCGCGGAGCGATCGACGCCGCCCATCTCGTCGTCGCGACGGGGTCTCCCGTCATCGACCGCGCCGGGTTCTTCGCACGGCTCGAGCCCTCCCGGTCGATCGCCGCGGCGTACGCGGGGATCGACCCGCCGCAGGGGATGTTCCTCTCGGTCGACCCGCAGGCACGGTCCCTCCGGACGACGGAGGACGGACGCGGCGGCACGCTGCTCATCGCGGGCGGCGGCGGGTATCGGACGGGGTCGCCGCACGGGTCGGGGCCCGTGCTCGACGAGCTCGACGGATGGGTGCGCCGGCACTTCCCCGGAGCTCGGCGCGTGACGTGGTGGGCGGCGCAGGACTACCGCACGGTCACGCGGGTGCCGTTCGCGGGGGCCGAGCCCGGCGAGCGGGTGCACGCCGCGACGGGGTACGACAAGTGGGGCATGACGAACGCCGTCGCGGCGGCGCTCGCGATCGCCGGGGCGATCGCCGGCGACGAGCCGTCGTGGGCGGCGGCCCTCCGCGCCCCGAGGATCGGCGTGCGCGACGTCGCGACGGCGGTGGGCGCCAACGCCAAGGCCGCCGGGGCGATGGCGGCCGGCTGGGCCGACGCCCTCGTATCGGGAGACGACGGAGCCGAGCTCGCCGAGGGCGAGGGGAGGATCGTGAGACGGGGCGCGCGCCCCGTCGGGGTCTCTCGTGTCGACGGCCGGGTCTGCGCCGTGTCGGCCGTGTGCACCCACCTCGGCGGCGTCCTGCGGTGGAACGGCGCGGAACGCAGCTGGGACTGCCCCCTGCACGCTTCGCGGTTCTCGCCGGAGGGCACCGTGCTGGAGGGGCCGGCGACCGCGGATCTCGCGGAGGAGTCCGCATAGCCCGTCGATAGGGTGGACGGGAGACCGTCCGCGCCCGACGCGCCGGAACCCGGCGCGCCGCGGACGGCCGAAGGGGGTAGTCCATGGAAGGCATCCTGGCCACAGCGGGCGGAGTGGGGCTCGCGGTCGTCATCGGCGTCGTGGTCGTCGTCGTCATCGTCGCGGCGCTCGTCGGCACGCTCGTGCTGCGGGCCTGGTACAAGGTGGCGCGCGCGGACGAGGCGCTCATCATCGTCGGCAAGAAGCAGAAGGCCAAGGACGGCACCTCGTCGAACGTGGCCGTCATCCGCGGCGGCGGCGCCGTCGTCAACCCGATCACGCAGCGCTCCGAGACGCTCTCGCTGCGGGCCCGCCAGATCATGGTGAAGCCCACAGCGCAGTCGATCCAGGGCGTGACGGTCGACGTCACGGGTGTCGCGCTCGTCAAGATCGGCTCCACACCCGAGGCCATCGCGAGCGCCGCCGAGCGGTTCGTCTCGCAGGACGACGCGATCGAGGTGTTCACGACCGAGCAGCTCGAGGGCGCGCTGCGCGGCGTCGTCGCGACGCTCACGGTCGAGCAGCTCATGCGCGACCGGCAGGAGCTCTCGGATCAGATCGCGGCGCTCATCAAGAGCGACCTCGAGGACCAGGGACTCGTGCTCGACAGCTTCCAGATCCAGGGCATCACCGACCAGAACGGCTACATCGAGGCGCTCGGTGCCGAGGAGGTCTCGAAGGTCAAGCGGCAGGCCGAGATCGCCCGCATCAACGCGGAGCGCGAGATCAAGGCGCGCGAGATCGCGACGAGCGAGGAGACGCTCATCGAGCAGACCGCGTTCGACCGCAACTCGGCCGCGGCCGCGGCCGACGTCGGCCAGGCGCGCGCGGAGGCCGAGCAGGCCGAGGCGCTCGCGCGCGCGAAGGCTCAGCAGGGCGTCCTCATGCAGGAGGCCGAGAACAAGCAGGCCGAGCTCGACGCCGACGTCAAGCGCGTGGCCGACGCCGCCCTGTACGAGCGCCAGAAGCGGGCGGACGCCGACGCCTACGCGCGCGTGAAGGAGGCCGAGGCCGAGGCGCAGATCGCCGAGCAGGAGGCGCGGGCCATCCGCATCAAGGCGGAGGCCGACGCCGAGGCCATCCGGGTCGAGGGCGAGGCGAAGGCGTCCGCGATCGAGGCGGAGGCGGCCGCTCTCGCGAAGAACCAGGACGCCTTCCTCGCGCAGCGCGCGCTGGACGCCCTCGTGCCGATGATGACGGAGTTCGCCAAGGGCTACGCAAACGTCGGCAGCGTCACCGTGCTCTCCGGCACCGGCGGAGACGGCGCCTCCGGCCACCTGGCGGGCGAGACCGCCGCCGGCATGCGCTCCATGTTCGACAGCGTCCGCGCGGCGACGGGCGTCGACCTCGCCGCCGTGATCCAGGGGCATGCGATCGGTCGCGGGATGGCCGCGGGCCGGCAGGACGAGGCGCCGGCTCCCGCTGCGCCCGCCGAGCCCGCGCGGCCCACGCCGGAGGCTCCTCCCGCCCCGTAACCCGGCGCCCGCGGGCGTCACAGGGCGCAACGAGAGGACACGTCGCGGCATCGCGACGTGTCCTCTTCTCGTCTCGGCGGCCGCCGCCGTCGCGCGGCGGCGGGGACATCGCGACGATCGATCGGCTTCTGCGATGGACCGTCATCCGATCCGGTGATTGGACGGCCCGCCCCGGCCCTCCCCAAGCTGTCCCCGACGCCGGGACATCCGCCCGGCCCGACGGGACGGAGACGGACATGACGTGGGGAAGCGACCGGGACGAGCTGAAGGCGGACCTCGCCGCGACGCTGCGCCACTTCGGGCGGAACGGCTACCAGTACGGGCTGGCAGGACACGCCACCGTCCGCGACGCGGGCGAGGTCGAACGGTACTGGGTCAACCCTGCCGGCATCCCGTTCTCCGAGGTCGAGGAGGACGACCTCGTGCTCGTCGCGCCCGACGGCTCTGTCGTGGAAGGACGCCACGAGGCGCATGGGTTCCAGAGCCAGATCGAGGTGCACCGGGCGCGGCCGGAGCTGCGCGCCGGATTCCACGTGCATGCGACGCACATCTTCGCGTGGTCGAGCGCGGGCGGCGAGCTGGCTCCGCTCACGACCGACTCGTCGTGGCTGCAGGGCATCCAGGCGGTGCGGACGTCGTTCGACCAGCCGGCGGCCGAGGCGCTCGGCGCCGACGCCCGCATCCTCATCCAGCGCGCCCACGGCGCCGTGGCCTTCGGCGCCACGATCGCCGAGGCGGCGTTCTGGTTCGCCTCCGTCGAACGCGCCGCGTACACGCAGCTCCTCCTCGAGGCCGCAGGGCGGGCGCAGCCCGTCGACGCCGCTCTGTCCCAGGCCTGGCGGCTTCCCCCGGAGGCCGCCGACCGTCAGTTCCGCCCCCTCATCGAGGCCGAGCGCCGCCGCACGGCGCTCGCGATCGCGTGAGCGCCGTGTCGGACCGCCGGCACATCCACCTCGGGCTCTGGCTCACCTACCTCTCGGCCGCCGGATGGACGGCCCCCGACAGCCGCGCCGAGGAGGTCAACGGGCTCGAGCCGTACGCCGAGATCGCCCGCCTCGCCGAGGACGCGAAGCTCGACGCCGTCATCCGCGGCGACGGGGTCGCGAGCCATGTGCTGAAGGCGGACGGCCCCTACGCCGGCTCCCTCGAGCTGCTCACTCTCCTCGCCGCCCTGTCGGCGCGCACGTCGCGCATCGGGCTCATCGGCACCGCGTCGACGACCTTCTCCGAGCCGTTCACGCTCGCGCGCCAGTTCGCGACGATCGACCACCTCAGCGGCGGTCGGGCGGGATGGAACATCGTCACCTCGTCGGACGGGGAGCGCAACTACGGCTACGAGACCATCCCCGATCAGGACGAGCGGTACGCGCGCGCCGACGAGTTCCTCGAGGTCGTCGAGCGGCTCTGGGCGAGCTGGCAGCCGGACGCCGTCCGCGTCGACCGGGCGACGCGCACCTTCGTCGACCCCGCCCGCGTGCAGGCCATCGACCACGACGGCGCGCACTTCCGCGTCGCGGGGCCGCTCAACGTCGCGCGCTCGCCGCAGGGCCGGCCCGTGCTCATCCAGGCCGGCAGCTCGGAACGGGGGCGCCGCTTCGCGGCGGAGCACGCCGAGGTGATCTTCACGGCGCAGCGCGAGCTCGCCGACGGCGTCGCGTTCGCGGCCGACCTGCGCGACCGGGTCGCCGCTGCTGGCCGCGACCCCGGGACCACCCGCATCCTGCCGGGGCTCGGCCTGTATCTCGCCGAGACAGAGACCGAGGCGCTCGAGCTCTACGAGCGCGAGCTCGAGGTCATCGACTACGACGCCGCGCGTGAGCGCCTCGAGAAGCTGCTCGGCGGCGTCGACCTCTCCGACGTGGCGCTCGACGACCGCGTCCCCGACGACCGCTGGCCCGACACCGCCGCCCTCGCCAGACGTCAGAGCCGCCCGCAGATCTTCATCGACCTGTCCGTGCGGCACGGCTACACGCTGCGCCGAGTGCTGCAGGCCGTCGTCGCCGGCTTCGGGCACGGACGCTTCGTCGGCACGCCGGAGCAGGCCGCCGACCGCATCGTCCAGTGGGCCGACGCGGGCGCGGCCGACGGCTTCGTGATCTTCCCCTCCGGCGGATGGCAGACCATCCGCCTCCTCGCCGAGCAGGTCGTCCCGATCCTGCGCGAGCGGGGGCGCTTCCGCGAGGAGTACGAGGGGAGCACCCTGCGCGACCACTTCGGCCTGCCGCCCGTGCCTGCCGCCGTCGCGCCCACCCTGAGGAGAACAGCACCGTGACCACCATCCGCACCGCCGCCGGCATCGCGGCCCTGCTCGCGACGGCCGTCGCCCTGTCGGCGTGCGCGTCGGCCGCGCCGGGAGCCGACGCGGCCGACGCCGATGCCGACGCGACGCCCGTCGTCGGCGGCGAGCTCGTCGTCGGCCAGACCGACATCCCGCCCTGCCTGGACGCCGCCATCACGCCCTACAACAACTTCGCGGGCCGCGCCGTCGTCGACAACCTCTTCGACCAGGACGAGGAGACGGGCGAGATCCTGCCCTGGCTCGCGACGGGCTACGAGGTGTCCGACGACGGCCTGACCTACACGATCTCGCTCCGCGACGACGTGACGTTCTCGAACGGCGAGCCGTTCACGGCGGACGCCGTCACGGCCACGCTCGACAACGCCATCGAGTTCCGCGCGACCGATGGGCGCGGCGTCGCCGCCGCGTACATCTCCGGCTACTCCGGCTCCGAGGCGGTCGACGACCACACCGTGACCGTGACGTTCGAGGAGCCCAAGGCCGGCTTCATCCAGGCCCTCACGGAGAAGGCGCTCGGCATCATCTGGCCGGGGAGCCTCACGCTCGACTACGACCAGCGCTGCGAGACCGGGCCGATCGGCACGGGGCCCTTCGTCATCGAGGAGAACGTGCCCGACGACCACATCACGGTCGTCCGCAGAGACGGCTACGCCTGGCCATCGCCGAACAGCGACAACCCCGGCGAGGCCTATGTCGACGCCATCCGGTTCGTCGAGATCCCGGAGGGCGGCGTGCTCACCGAGAGCCTCCTGAGCGGCGAGGTCGACGCGGCGATCAGCCTCTCGTCGACCGACATCGCGCGCGTGGAGGGCGAGGGCGGACAGGTCGTCAGCGCCGTGTCCGCGGGCATCGCCAACACGATCTACCCCAACCTCGACCACGCCCCGTTCGACGACGAGGCGGTGCGGCAGGCGTTCCAGGTCGGCTTCGACCGGCAGGAGCTGCAGGACACGATCTACGACCAGTACAGCCCCGCGCCCACCTCGGTCATCTCCGATACGGTGCCGGGGCACGTCGACCTCTCCGACGCCCTCGCCTACGACCCGGACGCCGCGGCCGCGCTCCTCGAAGACGCCGGCTGGGAGATCGCGGACGACGGCATCCGCGAGAAGGACGGCGAGCGGCTGGAGGCCGAGATCACCTTCACCGATGAGAACTCGCGCCCGCTGTGGCAGCTCGTGCAGGCGCAGCTCCTCGAGATCGGCTTCGACCTGCAGCTGCGCCAGGTGACCCTCGCGGAGAGCACGGCCCTCCAGGAGTCGGGCGAGTGGGACCTCCTCGCCGGCAACTTCACGCGCGCCGATCCCGACGTGCTCCTCAACACCTTCCACCCCGACTTCGTGACGTACGCGCGTTTCACGGACGAGAACATCCCCGATCTCGTCGAGGTGCTCGACGCGCAGACGACCGAGCTCGACCCTGCGGCCCGCCAGGAGCTGTTCGCCGAGGCGCAGCGGCTGATCGTCGAGCGCGGATACGGCTTCCCGTACAGCCAGTCGGGCCGTCCGACGGTCGCGCTCGGCAACGTGCACGGGCTCGGCAACCAGCTCACCGGCTGGCAGGTGTTCGACGAGGCCTGGCTCGACGCCGAATGAACCAGGGGGTCGGCGCCGCGGTGGGGCGGCGCCGGCCTCCTTCCCCTCCCGCCTGAGAAAGGACAGCGGATGATCGCCTACATCGCCCGGCGCATAGGGTACGCCCTGCTCGTCGTGTGGGCCGCGTACACCGCCACGTTCGTGCTGCTGTACGTGCTCCCGGCCGACCCCGTCTCGATCATGCTGGCGGGGACGGGCGACGCGACGCGGACGAGCCCCGAGGAGCGCGCGGCGATCGAGGCGCGCTTCGGGTTCGACCAGCCCGTCCCCGTGCAGTACGTCACGCTGCTGGGACGGGCGCTCACGGGCGATCTCGGCGTCTCGGTGCAGACCGAGCGGCCCGTCGCGGCCGACATCGCCGCGGCCCTGCCGCACACCCTTCAGCTCGCCGGGCTCGGCATCCTGTTCGGCGTGCTCATCGGGGCCGTCATCGCGATCGCCGCCAACCTCATCCGAAGCCGCGTGCTCTCGAACCTGCTCTTCTCGACGCCGCCGTTCGTCGCGGCCGTCCCGACGTTCCTCATCGCGCTGCTCATGCTGCAGCTGTTCGCCTTCCACTGGCGCCTGCTGCCGTCTCGCGGCAACGACGACGCCTCGGCGCTCGTGCTGCCCGCACTCACGCTCGGCATCGCGATCAGCGCGACGATCGGCCAGCTGCTCGCCAAGGGCATCCGCGACACGCTCCGCGAGCCGTTCGTCGATGTGCTGCGCGCGAAGGGGGTATCGCGCTGGGGGATCCAGATCGGCCATGTGCTGAAGAACGCCGCGATCCCGTCGCTCACCGTGCTCGCGCTCCTCGTCGGCGGCGTCTTCTCCGGCGCCGTCGTCATCGAGACGGTGTACTCGCGCGTCGGCGTCGGGCGCCTGCTCCAGGGGGCCGTCGACACGCAGGACATCCCGCTCGTGCAGGCGCTCGTCATCCTGTCCGCCGTCGCGTACGCGATCGTCAACCTCGTCGTCGACCTCGTCTACCCGCTCGTCGACCCTCGCATCCGCCGCGTCGCGGCCGCCTGATCCGCCGCCCGAACCGAGAGGACCGCCATGACCCAGCTCGACGTCGAGATCGCGCGGGAGGCAGCCGCCCCCGCCGCCGCTCCACCGCGCCGCCGAGCGGGGAACGTCGTACGGCGCGTGCTGAGGGAGCCGGGCTACGCGCTGGCATGGGCCGTGGTGCTCCTCGTCGCGGCGTTCGTCGTCGCGCCGGGCGCGTTCAGCCCCTTCGACCCGCTCGCGCCGAGCACGGGGGCGAAGCTGTCGCCGCCGTCGTGGGAGCATCCGTTCGGCACCGACTACATCGGCCGCGACCTCCTCAGCCGCGTCGTGCACGGCAGCGCCCTGTCGCTGCAGGCGACGGTCGTCGCCCTCGCGCTCGCATTCGTCCTCAGCGCCGCGATCGGGCTGCTCGCCGGGTTCCTGGGCGGGGTCGTCGACACCGTGCTCATGCGCGTCATCGACGTCTTCCTCGCGATCCCAAACCTGCTCATCTCGCTGCTCCTCATCACGGCCCTCGGGTTCGGCACCCTCAACATCGCCATTGCGGTCGGCATCGCCTCCGTCGCGAGCTTCTCCCGCGTCATGCGGGCGGAGGTCCTGAGGGTGACGACATCGCCCTTCGTCGAGGCGGCCCGCGCCTCCGGCGTGCGCTGGCCCGCCATCCTCGTCCAGCACGTGCTGCCGCATGCGAGGGGACCCGTCCTGTCGCTCGTCGCCCTCGAGTTCGGGTCGGCCATCCTCTCCATCGCGGCGCTCAGCTTCCTCGGCTTCGGCGTCGCCCTGCCCGCTCCGGAGTGGGGCAACCTCGTCGCCGAGGGGCGCAACTACCTCGGCACGGCGTGGTGGCTGACCATCCTGCCCGGCGCGGTCATCGTCGCCGTCGTCGTCGCCGCCAACCGCATCAGCCAGGGTCTCGCCGGGGAGGCCCGCCGATGACCGCGCCCATCGTCCGGGTGTCCGGGCTCCGGGTCGCGTACGGCACGAGCGCGCACCACGCCGTCGACGGCGTCGACCTCGAGGTCGCGCCCGGCGAGATCGTGTCGATCGTCGGGGAGTCCGGGTCGGGGAAGTCCACGACGGTGGCGGCGCTCATCGGGCTGCTGCCCGAAGGCGCGCGCGTGCACGAAGGGAGCATCGAGGTCGACGGCGTCGACGTCGTCGGCCTCGACGAGAAGGCGCTCCGGCGGCTCCTCGCCGGAACCGTCGGCTACGTCCCGCAGGACCCCACGATCTCCCTCGACCCCGTCCAGACGGTGGGGTCGCAGATCGACGAGGTCTTCCGGCTGCACGGGTCGGTGCCGCGCTCCGCGATCCGCGACGCCTCCATCGCCATCCTCCGCCGCGTCGGCATCGACCGTCCCGAGGTGCGTCACGGCCAGTACCCGCACGAGCTCTCGGGCGGCATGCGCCAGCGCGTGCTCATCGGGATCGCGCTCGCGGGGCGTCCGCGCCTCATCGTGGCGGACGAGCCGACATCCGGGCTCGACGTGACGGTGCAGAAGACGGTGCTCGACGAGCTCGTCGCGCTCGCCCGCGACGAGGGCGTCGCCGTCGTCCTCGTCACGCACGATCTCGGCGTCGCCCACGACCGGTCCCAGCGGATCGTCGTCATGCAGAAGGGGCGGATCGTCGAGGAGGGGCCGGCAGCCGGCGTCTTCCGGAGCCCCGCCCATCCGTACACCCGGCGGCTCATCGCCGCCGTGCCCACGCTCGCCCACCCCGTGCTGCGCCCGCCCGCGCGGGAGGACCCGCCAGCGGAGCCCGTGCTGCGCGCGGAGGGGATCCGCAAGACGTTCCGGCTCAGCGGCGCACGCGGGGCCCGCGACCTGGTCGCGGTCGACGACATCTCGCTCGCCGTCGGCCGCGGGCGCACCCTCGGCATCGTCGGCGAGTCGGGATCGGGCAAGTCGACGCTCGCGCGCATCCTCGCCGGCCTCACGGAGCCCACGGAGGGGACCGTGCGGCTCGACGGCCGCGACGTCGCGGGGGCCGGGCGCCGCGAGCGACGCGAGCTGCGTCGGCAGGTGCAGTACGTCTACCAGAACCCGTTCGCCTCCCTCGACCCGCGCTTCACGGTCGAGCGCGTGATCGCAGAGCCCCTCACGGCCTTCCGGGTCGGCGACCGCGCCACCCGACGGCGGCGCGTCGCGGAGCTGCTCGATCTCGTCGCGCTGCCCTCCGACGTCGCGCGCCGCACGCCCGTGGCGCTCTCCGGCGGGCAGCGGCAGCGTGTCGCGATCGCGCGGGCGCTCGCGCTCGAGCCGAGGCTGCTCATCCTCGACGAGCCGGTGTCGGCGCTCGACGTCTCGGTGCAGGAGCAAGTGCTGCGGCTGCTCGTCTCGGTGCAGGAGGAGCTCGGTCTCACCTCGGTGTTCATCTCCCACGATCTCGCCGTCGTGCGGCTGGTGTCCGACGAGGTCCTCGTCGTGCAGGGAGGGCGCGCGGTCGAGGCGGGACGCACGCAGGAGATCTTCGACGCGCCGCAGCACGCCTACACGCGTGCGCTGCTCGACGCGATCCCGGGACCGCGGGATGATGTGACCAGGCGCTGAGGGGCACCCGCGGCACCCCTCGGCCGGAATGCGCGCGGAGCGCGCAGGGTTGGCCTCTTCGTCGGCGGCGGTCACGGAGGGTGCGCGATGGACGGTCTCGAGGTCACGGTCCTGCTCGGAGCGAGCGTGCTCGTCGGCGCGCTGCTCGCCCCGCGTCTGCGGATCGCGGTGCCGCTGCTGCTGCTCGTCTTCGGGCTGCTCCTCGGCTTCGTGCCGGAGCTGCGCGAGGTGCAGCTGCCGCCCGAGACGGTGCTGCTGCTCTTCCTGCCCGTCATGCTCTTCTGGGAGAGTCTCACGACCTCGCTGCGGGCCATCCGGCGCGACCTCCGCGGCATCGTGCTGATGAGCACGCTGCTCGTCGTCGCGACCGCGTTCGCCGTCGCGGGCGTCGCCCACCTCCTCGGGCTGCCGTGGGAGGTCGCGCTCATCCTCGGGGCGGCCGTCGCCCCGCCCGACGCGACGGCGGTCGCCGCGCTCGGCCGCACGCTGCCGCGGCGCAACTTCATGGCGCTCAAAGCGGAGAGCCTCACGAACGACGGCACGGCGCTCGTCATCTACTCCGTGGCCGTGGGCCTCGCCGTGGGCGGCCAGTACACGCCGCTGTCGATCTCGGGGCTCGTCCTGCTGTCGTACGGAGGGGGAGCGGTCGTCGGCATCGTCGTCGCGGCGCTCGCCGTGCTGCTCCTGCGCCGTCTCGCCGACGCGCTCACGATCAACATCGCGCTCCTCCTGGTGCCGTTCGCCGCGTACCTCCTCGCCGAGACCATCCACGCCTCGGGTGTGCTCGCGGTGGTCGTGGCGGGCCTCATCACGGCCTGGACGTCGCCGCGCACGACGACGGCGGCATCGCGGCGGCAGACCGAGGCGGCATGGCCGCTCGGCACCTTCCTCCTGAACGGATCGCTCTTCGTCCTGATCGGGCTCGAGGTGCAGCTCGTCGCGCACGAGATCGATGCGCGCCAGATCGGATGGCTCCTGGGCGTGACCGTCGCGGTGTGGGTCACGACGCTCGTCGTCCGCTTCGCCTTCCAGATGACGACCGTGTCGGCCATCCGGATGCTCGACCGGCGCCCCTCGCAGCGGGCGCGGCGGATGAGCAACCGGGCGCGCGTCGTGAGCACCGTCGCGGGCTTCCGCGGCGCCGTATCGCTCGCCATCGCACTGTCCGTGCCGCTCACGATGGACGACGGGTCGGCACTCGGGGGCCGCGACGAGATCGTGTTCGTGACGGCGGGCGTCATCGTCCTCACCCTCCTGGTGCAGGGGCCCCTGCTGCCGCTCGTCGTGAGGTGGGCGCGACTGCCCGAGGACACCTCCGGCGAGGAGGAGCTCGCGCTCGCCCAGCGGGCGATCACGGGCGCCGCGCTGTCGGCGCTCGACGACCTCGCGGCGGAGCACGGCGTGAGCGACGACGTCAGGGACCGCATCCGCGCCGACGCCTACGAGATGCTCGAGCTGCAGAACGCCCAGCGGCAGGCACGCGAGCAGGAGGCGGTCGACCGCGAGGTGCGCGCGCTCGATGCCGCTCTCGCCGAGCCCGACCCCGCCGCGGCCGGCGAGCGCGACGCCGAGGCGGCCGCGATCGAGGTGCTCACGCTCTCCCCGATCGGGCGGCACGAGGAGTACACGCGGCTGAAGCTCTCCCTGCTCGCCCGCAAGCGCGAGGTGCTGTTCGGGCTGCGCCGCGACGGCACGGTCGACGACGCCGTCGTGCTGCGCATCCAGGCGCGCCTCGATCTCGACGAGCTGCGCATCACGGGCGGGGAGGTCGTCGCCGAGTGAGTCCCCTCAGGCGCGCGACGCCTCCCACCGTGCGCGCGTGAGGAACGCCAGCCGGCCCGTCTTGCCCGGGAGCTCGACGTGCGGGCCGAGCTCGAAGCCCGACTTGCGGGCCCGGTCGACGGCGCGCTCGTTGTCGGCATCCGGCTCGATGACGAGGCGGTCGACCGACGGACGGCTGAAGAGGAACGCGAACACGGCGTCGCCCACGTGGCTCGTGAAGCGCGCGACGCGCGGCCCGCGGTCGCCGAGGAGGAAATGGAGGCCCGCATCGCCCGGCAGGGCGTCGTAGACCTCTCCGACGGGATCGGCGTCGGGCTCGTAGGTCTGCAGCAGCACGATCGGGAGGCCGTCGCGGCGGACGAGGAACGCGTGGTGCGTCGGGAGTCCGTCGACGTAGCGGTAGACGTCTCGCACCTGCTCGCGCGAGTGCCCCGCCATGCCCCAGAAGGCCGAGGTCGGCCGCGTCACCCACTCGTGCAGGAGGTCGAGGTGCGCGTCGGGGTCGAGCACCTGGAACGTCACGCGTCCGAGCGCGGGCGAGTCGACGGCGTGGACGACGGCGCCGGCGGGGCCGCTCACGAGGCGGGGGTCGTCGTGGGCGCTCATGCGTCTCCTGTCGAAAGATCGGGGCGCAGGAAGCGCCAGTCCGTGGTGATGCGCGTGGGTCGCACATGGACCCACGCCGCGTGCTGATCGCCCGCATGAGGGGATGAGGCGTCGCCGGAGGTGCCGAAGGGCACGCTCCAGAGGCTCCGCGAGCGGTCGTCGAGGTCCCAAGCCCAGCGCGCGACCGATCCCCGCCAGGCGCGGTCGACGGCGCCCGGCGTCGACCCCGTGCAGCGCACCGTGTCGCCGTCGCCGGAGAGCGGCGTCGCGAACGCCGCGCCGCGGGAGGCCCCTCCCGCGAGCTCGGCGACGTCGTCGAGGACGTGGAGGGGCAGCATGGTGTGCACGTCGCCCCACGGCGGCGCGTCGGCAGCCGCTGCGAGCGCGTCGACGACGAGCGCGCGGTCGGCGATCGCAGGATGGCGCAGGAGCCGGGGGAGCGCGCCGGCGACGCGCCCGGCCACGGCCATCCAGGGATCGAAGACGGCGCCGAACCCGTGGGGAGCGCTCAGAGCGGCGAGGGCGGGATGGTCGACGAGCGCCCGGACGAGCGCCCCGCGCCACGCCGCGAACACGCCGGCGGCGCGCGAGCCGGCGTCCATCCGCCCGTCCCAGGACCGCAGGGCCTCGCGCGCCCTCGCGGCGGATCCGGAAAGGGGGCCGTCGGGAAGGAGAGGGAGGAGCGCGTGCCGCTGCCCGCTGTCGACGTCGCCCCAGATGGCGGCGAACCCTTCCACGCCGTCGGGACGGAGCTCCGCGAGGAGGCGCGAGATGCGGCGGGCGCGGTGCGGCGACGCGTATGCCCAGCCGAGGTCGACCGCGGGCTCCGCCGGCCGCTCGTTCGCGTCGACCGCGACCTCGGCCACGCGCGTCGCCGCGGGCGGGCGCCGGTCGCGCGCTGGGGCGTTCGAGGCGCCGTCGAGCGCCCGACGGCGCTCCGAGCGCGGGCGGTCGGGCACGAGCCCCGCCGTGGCCGACAGCACGGCGCCGTCGCGGTCGGCCGCGAGCACGCGGTTCACGGGGTCGACCCAGCTCTCGAACGCCGAGACGACGTCGGATGCCGTGCGGGCCCGCAGGAGCGGCAGCAGCGCGCGGGCGCCGAGATCGGAGCGGGTGCGGGCGGGATGGCGGACGCTCCACCCGACGAGCGCATCGCCGTCGGGCCGCAGATCGGTGACGATGCAGCCGCGCGGCGTCTCGATCGCCGTCACCGCGACGTCGTCGCCGCCGCGCACGTGCACGGTCGAACGGCGCACATCGGCGGGCGACCATCCGTCCGGCCCGAGCGCCTCGTATCCGTCGCCCGCCCGCCGCAGCTGCTCGCGGAAGACCTCGACGCTGTGCGCGACGGCGTTCGTGATGCCCCACGCGGCACCTCCCGTGTGGGCGAAGTGGGGCGCTCCCGGCACGCCGGGGAACGCGAGGCCCACGACGTCGATGCCGTCGTGGTCGCACGCGAGGCGCACCTGCTGGTAGACGCCCGGCAGCTCGAAGAGGCGGTGCGGGTCGCCAGCGACGACCGGGCGCCCCGACGCCGTGCGCGTGCCGGCGAGCGCCCAGGCGTTGCTGCCGGAGGTCGGCTCCGTCTCGTCGCCCTCGTCGCCGGAGAGCACGTCGACCCAGGCGTCGCCGAGCGTCGCGGCGACGTGCTCGCGCCAGAGCAGGGAGGGGAAGGGGGAGAAGAGGGCGTGCGCGACGTGCAGCACGCCGAGCGGATCGTGGTCGTGCCACGGCTCGAGCAGGCGATCGGTGCCGAAGGCGCGGTCGAGCGCGGCGAACTCCTCCGCGTGCGCGCCGGCTGCGGACATCCCGCGCCGCACCCCGCGTGCGTAGGCGGCGATGAACGTCCGCGTCTCGTCGTCGAGGGCCGAGAACGCACGGCGCGCCGTGTCGTCGAGCCGCGCGCGGCGGGCGAACACGTCCCACGCGACGCCGGCGCGGCCGATGAGCTCGGAGAGCCGGCCAGCGGCGCGGAGCCGGTCGACCTCGATCTGCCAGCCCCGATCGCGCGCCGTGACCTCGCCCTGCGCGTCGGCGAGGTCGTGCACATCGTGCGCGCGGATGTGCGGCACGCCGAGCGCGTCGCGGAACACCTGGGCCATCCCGCCAGCCTCCCACAGGAGGGGTGCCCTGGCGGTGCCTGGCTCGTCGCGCGGCGGCGGCGTAGCCTCGGTGGATGACCGACTGGGACCCCTCGGACCTCGACCGCATCGGCACAGCGGAGGAGCTGCGCATCTCCTCGCACCGTGTGGACGGCTCCCTCCGGCCCGCCATCCCGATCTGGCACGTCGCCGTCGACGGCGCGCTGTACGTGCGCTCGGCGTACGGACCGGGCAACGGCTGGTTCCGACGCGCGACGCAGGCCGGGACGGGTCGCGTCGAGGCGGACGGCGCGGGCGCCGATGTGGCCTTCGAGCGGCTCGCCGACGACGATGCGCGCCATGCCGCGCTCGACGCCGCGTTCGCGGAGAAGTACGCCCGCTTCCCGTCCTACGTCGCGCCGCTCCTCACGGAGGAGGCCCGCACCGCGACGCTGCGCGTCATGCCGGCGGCCTGACGCCGGCCATCCGCTGCGCGACCTCGCGCGCCGTGGCCGCGGGATCGGGGCGGTGCATGACCGACTCCGGCACGATGACCAGCTCGGCTGCGGGCATCGCGGCGGCGAGCCGGTCGGCGGCCGCGACGAGCACGGGGAACGTGCGGGCGCCGCGCAGGATGGTCACGGGCACGCCGACGGCGCGCATGGCGGCCGTCGGACCGCCCACGTCGCGGACGAGCCGCGCGTCGTAGACGGTCGACTGCGCGAGCGGGGCCAGCGCCGCGAGCTGGCCGGCGGCGCGAAAGCCGTCGACCATCTCCTGCGGCAGCCCGACCCCCTCGAGCTGAAACGTCGCGACGGCCTCCTCGCGCTCGCCGGCGTCGACGAGGCGCTGCAGGCGCTCGGGCAGATCCGACGGCGCCGTCGGCGCCCCGCCGTGCACAGGAGGCTCGGAGAGGAACAGGTGCCCCGTCGGCACGCCGAGCGATGCCGCGTGGAGTGCGAGCACGGCACCCGACGAATGGCCGAGCACGGAATGGGCGCCCCCTGCTCCGTCGATGACGGCGGCGAGGTCCTCCGCCTCGCGGTCGGGCGACGTGCCGGCCGCGTCGCCGCTCTCGCCGCGGGCGCGCCGGTCCCAGGTCACGACGCGCAGACCGGCCGCGACGAGCGCCTCGGCGAGCGGGGCGGCGTCGGCGGCGGTCGAGAGCGCCCCTCCGACGATGACGACCGTGGGGCCGGCGCCCGTGACGGAGGAGGCGAGCGATGTGCCGTCGGCGGAGTGGATCATGCGCTCAGCGAACCACAGGGGTCGGACATCGCGGAAGGGCGTGTCGTGAGGCGGTTGGCGGGTGCTTCGCGCCGCGGGTGCGGGTGCCGGGCGGTGCCATCCTGCGCTTCGCCAGTGCGGATGTCGGGCGCGGGGGCGCTCTTGACGTACATCCGCACTGGCGAAGCGGCGCGAGGTCGACATCCGCACTGGCGAAGCGGCGGCGGCGGGGGCGGGTGGGGGAGAGAAGGCGCCGGAGGGCCACTCAGGCCGTGGCCCGGGTGCGCCGGTGGGTCGCGCCGGGATGGTCGTCCGGCAGCCGTCGACGGCCGTCGCCGAAGAGGTGCTCGCGCAGCGTCGTGCCGGGGAGCTCGTCCTTCAGCCGGCCCCGCCGCCGCAGTTCGGGCATGACCAGGCGGATGAACCGGTCGTGGCCGCCGTCAGGGTCGGGCTGGACGAGGAACCCGTCGGCGTCGGTCTCGTCGGCCAGCGCCTCGGCCTGATCCACGACCTCCGCGGGGGTTCCGAGGAAGGGACGGCCCATGACGCCGTTGGCGCGGAACTCCTCGAGCACCTCGCGCACGGTGGGCGCGTCGTCACCGAGGAACCGCTCGATGTTCGTGCGGCCGTTGTCGCCGCCGGCGGCGTCGGCGGGGATCGGACGGTCGAGGTCGAGCGAGAGCAGATCGATCCCCGTGAAGTAGGCGTACAGGGTCGCGGCGTGCGCGAGGCTGATGCGCGCGATGGCGGCCGCGTGCTCGTCCTCCGCCTGCGCCCTGCTGTCCGCGACGCGGAAGGTGCCGGCGACGAGGCACTTCACGGCGTCAGGCGATCGACCGTACCCGACGGCACGCGAGCGGATGTCGGCGATCTGCCGGGCGAGAGCGGGCGCCTCCGCCGCGAGGAAGACGGCCTCGGCGTAGCGCGCGGCGAGGTCGCGTCCCGCGGTCGAGGCACCTGCCTGGAACAGGGTCGGCGTCACCTGGGGGCCGGGCGGGGTCACGAGCACGCCCCGAGACCGGAAGTGCGTGCCGTCGTGGACGATCTCGTGCACCCTGGCGGGATCGGCCCAGACGCCGGTCGCCGCGTCGCGCACGAGCGCGTCGTCCTCCCAGCACCCCTCCCAGAACCGCAGCGACAGGTCGACGTGCTCAGCGGCCTTCTCGTAGCGCTCGTCGTGGGCGAGGAGCGGCTCGCCGAACAGCAGCGCCGAGGCCGCCTGCGCCGATCCCGTCACGATGTTCCAGCCGATCCGGCCGCCCGTGAAGTGGTCGAGGGAGCGGTACTGCCGGGTCACGACGGGCGGCGGCTCGACCTGCGTCGACACGGTCGTGACGATCCCCAGCCGCTCCGTCGCCGCGGCGATCGCGGACACGAGCATCTGCGGGTCGACCGTCGAGAACTGCACGTTGCGCTCGACGGCGGTCGGGATCACCTCGTCGTGGAGGGTGGGGTACCCGTACGAGTCGGCGAGGAACAGGAAGTCCGCACCCGCGTCCTCGCACGCGCGGGCGAGGTCGATCCAGTAGCCGAGGTCGGTGGAGTTCCGCTCGTGCTCGCGGCCGGGCATCCGCCAGGTCGGCCGCACGCCTCCGGTCTGGAACATCCCGATGGCGAGCTTCTTCGTCGCGTCGCCCATCAGACCGCCGCCCGCGCGCGACGGTGCGCGGCGCCCGGGTGCGTCTCGGGGAGGTGCGGCGATCCCGACTCCGTGAGTCGTTCGCGCAGCGTCATCGGCGCGGGCTCGGCGGCGACGAGCCCGCGCCGGACGAGCTCGGGCATGAGCAGGTCGAGGAAGCTGTCGAACGTGCCGGTGTGGTCGGGCTGCACGAGGAAGCCGTCGGCGTCGGTGGCCGAGATGACCCGCTCCGCCTCGTCGGCGACCTGCCCGACGTCGCCGATGATCGGCGTGCCCATGACGCTGTTGCGCTGGAACTCCTCGATGATCTCGCGCACGGTCGGCGCATCCGGTCCGAGGAACCGCTCGACGTTCGTGCGGCCCGTCTGCGTGAGCCCCGCCGACGGGTCGAGCGGCTTGTCGGGGTCCATGCTCGAGAGGTCGAGCCCCGTGAAGAAGGCGTAGGCGGCGGCGCCGTCCTCGAACGAACGGGTGGCGAGCTGGCGCTCGCGGATGGCATGGGCCTCCGCCTCGGTCCCGGCGACGTAGAACGTGCCGGCGATGAGGCACTTGATGGACCGCGGGTCGCGGCCGTAGGCGGCGGCACGGCGGCGGATGTCGGCGATCTGCTCCGCGAGCGCCGGCACCTCCGCGGCGAGGAAGACCGCCTCGGCGTAGCGCGCGGCGAGGTCGCGCCCGGGAGCCGACGCGCCGGCCTGGAAGAGAACGGGCGTGCGCTGGGGCCCCGGCGGCACCGTGAGGATGCCCTTGGCGTCGAAGTGGGGGCCGTGGTGCTCGATCTCGCGCACCCGGTCGGGATCGGCGTACACGCCCGTCTCCCGATCCTCGACGAGCCCGCCCTCGTCCCAGCAGCCCTCCCACAGCGTGAGGGTGAGGTCGACGTGGTCGGCCGCGATCTCGTACCGCTTGTCGTGCTCCGTCATGGGCACGCCGAAGAGCCTCGCCGACGCGTTCTGCCCCGCCCCCGTGACGATGTTCCAGCCGATGCGGCCCTTCGTCATGTGGTCGAGCGTGGCCATCTTGCGGGCGACCATGGGCGGCTTCTCGACCGTCGTCGACAGGGTCGTCACGAGCCCGAGCCGCTCGGTGACGGCGGCGAGCGCGGGGAGCACGGCGAGCGGGTCGCCCTTGGGGAACTGGATGCCGCCGCGGAGGGCGCCGGCCGGGATGGCGTCGTCGACGACCGGGTAGCCGTAGTCGTCGGCGAAGAAGAGGAAGTCGACGCCGGCCTGCTCGCACCGGCGCGCCATCGTGAGCCAGTGGTCGAGGTCGAGGAAGTCGGTCGACGTGTTGTCGGGGAGCTTCCACGCCCCCATGAGCCCGATGCACTGGAACATGCCGATCTTCCAGGGTGATGCCATGACGACCTCCGTGCCGCGTGGTGAACTGAACGGTTCACACGCTACGGGCCCCGTGTTTCGGCGGTGTCACCGTCGGGAGAAATCTCCTGCGAGCAGGGCGCGCACGCCGGCTCGGTAGGCCGTCCGCAGCAGCGCCTCGTCGCCATCCGCGAGGAGCGCGAGCTGCAGCCCGCGCCAGAGCGCGACGATCTGGGTCGCCAGCGCCAGCGCGTCGCCGGGGGAGGAGCCCTCGTCGCGCAGGATGTCGGCGAGGTCCTCCGCCCAGTAGTGCGTCGACCTGTCGACGTAGGCGTGCCACTGCTCGCGGTCGCGCATGGCGATGCCGAACCGCTGGAAGAACAGCGCGATGTAAGGGCGGTTCTCCTCCGCGGCGAGGTCCTCCCAGGCGGCGTCGAGCCTGTCGGCGAGCTCGCCGGGGGCGGCGAGCCGCGCGAACATGCTGCCCAGCCGAGGGAACCGCTCGAACGCGACGAGCGACGCCTCGTGGAGCAGCTTCTCCTTGGAGCCGAAGTAGTAGAGCAGCATGCGGTTGTTCGAGCCGATGCCGCGGCCGATCGCGCTGAGACTGAGGTCGATGACGCCGTCGCGGAGGATGAGGTCGGTGACGAGTCCGAGGAGCCGCTCGCGCTCGGGGCTCGTGCTGACGCTCGCGGCGTCGGCCTCGCGCTGGTCGCGCGTCCGCTGTGCGGCCGACTCGCCCATTCCTGCCTCCCGATCCCGCCGCCCGGATGGTCGCCGATCGCGTCCATTCTCGCGGAACGGCGCGCCGCCGCCCGCGCAGGGGCGACGGCGCGCCGTGTCAGACGGCGACGCGGCTCGCCCTGAGCACGGGGTGCGCGTCGCCCAGGCGGTCGCCGCCGGCGCGCTCGGTCACCCGCGCGCGCAGGGTCCCGCCCGGCACGCCGGCCGCGATGCGGCCCCGCTCGCGCAGGATCGGCATGACGAGGTCGCCGAAGGCCTGCAGGTCGGCCGGCTCGAACGCCGGCTCGATGAGGAATCCGTCGAGCCCGGTCTCCGCGGCCAGCTGCTCGATGCGGTCGGCGACCTGCACGGGGTCGCCCACGACGCGGAACCCGCGCGTGCCGAGGCCCCGCAGCTGGTCGAGGATCTCGCGCACCGTGGGCGCGTCGTCGCCCAGGAAGCGCTCGATGTTGCTCGTGCCCATCTGCCCCACCGGCCCGCCCGCGTCGAGCACCTGGTGCAGCGTCCGATCGGGATCGAGCGCGAGCAGGTCGATGCCGGTGTTGCCGGCGTAGAGCGCCGCGACGATCTCGTCGGTCTGCAGCGCGTCGAACTCCGACTCGAGCGCCCGCGCGCCTTCCTCCGTCTCGGCGACGAAGACGGTCATCCCCGCCATGAGGCGCAGCAGCTCGGGGTCCCGACCGCGGTCTGCGGCCAGCCGGCGGATGTCCGCCACGGCCGCGGCCGTGCGTGCGGGCGTCGTGCCCTGCACGAAGACGCACTCGGCGTGCCCCGCGGCGAACGCGCGTCCCTTCGGCGACGTGCCGGCCTGGAACAGCACGGGGGTGCGCTGCGGTGACGGCGGTGTCCCGAAGTACCCGCGGGCGCGGTAGTGCTCGCCGTCGTAGACCACGCGGTGCACGCCATCGGGGCGCGCGAACACGCCCGTCGCGCGGTCGGCGACGAACGCGTCGTCCTCCCAGGCCTCCTCCCACAGCCGCGATGCCAGCTCGACGTACTCGGCCGCCATGTCGTAGCGGGTGTCGTGCGGCACCATCCGCTCGTGTCCGAACACCTCGGCGACGGCGTTCTGCGACGCCCCCGTGACGATGTTCCACCCGATGCGGCCGCCCGTGAGGTGATCGAGCGTCGCGAAGCGCCGCGCGAGCTGCGCCGGATGGTCGAGGCCCGTCGACTGCGTCACGACGAACCCGAGGGTCGAGGTGTGCTGGGCGAGGATCGGGATCAGGTAGTCGGGGTCGGCTCCCGCGAAGTTGATGCCCTTCTCCACGGCCACACGCGAGACGTCGTCGCCGATGATGGGGTAGCCGTAGCCGCCCGCGAAGAAGAGGAAGTCGAAGCCCGCGTCCTCGACGATCCGCGCCATCCGGATCCAGTGCGCGGGGTCGAGGTAGTCGATGCCCGCGCTCAGCGGGTGCGTCCAGCTGAACGTGCCGCCGACCTGCGGCCCCATCACCTCGAAGACGCCGAAGTGCAGCGTCTTCACGAGGCCAGCCAGGCGTCGATGCGCTCCTTCGCCCGCGCCTTGACGGCGGACGGCGCGAGCGTGGTCTCGATGGACGTCCACGCGCACGCCGCGAGCTGCGTGTCGTCGAGGCCGAGCACCGTGCGGCACACCTCGTACTCGGCGAGGATGTTCGGGCCGAAGAGGATGGGGTCGTCGGCGTTGATCGAGCAGCGCACGCCTGCCGCGAGCAGGTGCGGCAGGGGATGGTCGGCGAGGGTCTCGACGACGTCGAGCAGGACGTTCGACGTCGGGCACACGTCGAGCGGGATGCCGCGCGCGGCGAGCTCGGCGACGAGGGCGTCGTCCTCGATCGCGCGGACGCCGTGCAGCACGCGGTCGGCGGCGAGGTCGTCGATCGCCTCGCGCACCGACTCCGGCCCGACGAGCTCGCCCGCGTGCGGCGTCGCCTGCAGCCCGGCCTTCTTGGCGATGGCGAAGGCCTCGGCGAAGTCGCGGCACGGGAAGCCGCGCTCATCGTTGGCCAGCCCCAGCGAGACGACGCCGCGGCCGGCGAACGCCGCCGCCGACCGCGCGACGGCGACGGCCTCCTCGGCGCTCGCGGTGCGGTCGACGGTCGGCATGAGCCCGACGGCGACGCCGTGCCGCTCCGACGCCTTCTCGGCGTAGGAGACGAGCTGGGCGAGCGCCGCGTCGAGCCCGCCGTAGACCTCGGCGTAGAACGTCGGGCTCACCCCGAGCTCGACGTAGACGACGCCGTCGGCCGCCTGGTCCTCGAGCACCTCGTCGAGCAGGCGCTCGAGATTCGCCGGCTCGCGCAGCACCGCGAGCAGCGAGCGGTAGCACTGTCCGAACTCGGTGAAACCCGAGAAGCCGCTCGTCGCGGGCGGCTCGATGCCGATCTCCCCGCACAGCGCGGCGAGGGTGGCGGGGCGCATGCCCGCCTCGAGGTGCAGGTGCAGATGGCCCTTGGGTAGGGCGCGGAGGTCGCGGGCCCCGGGGGCGGCGCCGGCGAGCTCGGTCTCGACGATGGTCATGTCGCTCTTCTCTCTGTCGTGCGGGGCGTCGATGCGGTCCGGCGGGGTCGGCGTGCGCCGACCCCGCCGGGGGTCAGCCCTCGAGGCTCGCGTGCGCGGCCTCGAGGTACGACATGTCGATGTACTCCTCGGGGGCGGGGACGTCGCCGTAGCCGGCCGCCTCGAGACCCGGGTACATGAGGTCGGTCATGAGCTCGGCGTCCATCCAGAACAGCGGATCGCCGTACGAGCCGACGACGAGCGGCTGCTGCAGCTCGTTCTCGCGCGTCTGCTGGGTGAGGTCGAGCCCGAGGTCGGCGCCGTACTCCTCGACGGCGAGCTGCGCGCCGACCGCGGGGTCGTCGCCGTTCTCCTCCCAGCCGCGGATCGAGGCGCGGAGGAACCCCTCCATGGCGTCGCCGTTCTCCTCGACGTAGGCGGAGTCGCCGTACACCACGTTGCCGTAGAGCGGCATGCCGAGGTCGGAGTACATGGTCACGACGTAGTCGTCGGGCGACATGTCGTACTGCTCCTCGAGCATGATCGGCTGGTTCGTCGAGTACGCCGTGTACGCGACCCCCTGCCCTTCGACGAGCGGCGCGATGTCGAAGCCGACGGGGATGAAGTCGTAGTCGGGCTCGAGACCGGCGAGCTGGAAGATGGCGTCGTAGTTGATCTGGGTGCCCTCCTGGCCGAGCACGGTCTTCCCGACGAGGTCCTCCGCCGTCTCGACGGGGTCGCTCGCGAGGGAGACGAGGGCGCCGGGGCTCTCCTGGAAGAGCGCGCCGATGGCCGTCCAGTCGTTGCCGTCGGCGAACGACTGGAGCCACGACTGCGTGCCGGGGACGATGCCGAGATCGGCGTCGCCGGCGGCGACCGTGGCCATCGTGGTCGGCGCGTTGGGGCCGCCGCCGATCCATTCGATGTCGAGGCCCTCCTCGGCGTAGTAGCCGTTCGCGTCGGCGATCCAGAAGCCGGCCCACTCGACGTTGGAGATCCATCCGAGCGACACGCGGATGGTCGTGAGCTCCTCGCCGTCGGCGCCCGTGGCGGGCTCCTCGGCGGCGGAGCACCCGGCGAGGACGAGGGCGGAGGCGGAGGCGAGGGCGGCGGCGGCCGCGAAGCGGGCGCGGGAGGGTCGGGGCATGGTGCTCCTTCGGGTGGGAGGGGAGGGGAGGGGACGGGGAGGGGAGAGGGTCAGAGGACGCGGGCGCCGACGCGGCGCTCGAGCGCGCGGGCGCCGACGAAGACGAGGACGGAGACGACGGTGGCGACGAGCGCCGTGCCCCACGCGCGTTCCATGTCCATGTAGCTGCGCGATTCGGAGAACAGCGCGCCGAGCCCGTGGGAGCCCATGAGGAACTCGGCGAGCATGGCCGCCAGCACGGCGCTCGGCGCCGTGATCCGCACGGAGACCATGAGGTTCGGCACGGCGTGGAGGATCCCGAGCCGGGCGAGCACCTGCAGCCGCCCGGCGCCCAGGACGCGGAACAGATCGCGGCCGGCGTCGGGGATGGCGTGCAGGCCCGAGAGGGTGAACACGAAGGCGGGGAAGAAGCAGATGAGCGCCGTCGACGTCAGGACGGCGGCGTCTCCGTAGCCGACGATGCGCGCGATGATCGGGATCATCGCCGTGATGGGCACCGAGCGGATGACGAGCGCGGCGGGAGTGACGACTCCCGAGAGCGCCGCAGACCACCACACCAGGATCGCTCCCGCGAACCCGATGAGCGTGCCGCCGACGAGCCCGCCCACGGCCATCCCGACCGTGTAGCCGATCGACGGGAGATAGGACGAGAAGCCCGTCACGACGTCCGCGATGACGCCCCACGGGCGCGGCGCGACCGTCGCCGTGTAGCCGTTGACGACGACCCAGAGATCCCACGCGATGAGCACGACGGCGACCGGCCACAGGTGGAGCAGGGCCGCGCCCGCGGCGCGCAGGCGGCTCATGCGAACCGCCTCGCGGCGAGGCGCTGCAGCTGCACGAGCACGACGTACGCCGCGAGCGAGAGGAGGGTGGCGGCGAGCGCCGCCGCCCACAGCAGCGCCATCTGGTAGTTCTGCATGGCGCTCACGATGAGCAGTCCGAGCCCCATGGGCGCGCCGAACCACTCGCCGATCGTCGCGCCCAGCACGGCCGCGGGCGCCGCGAGCGTCAGCCCGTCGAAGAAGGCGGGGATGGCGCGCGGCAGTTCCAGACGCGCGAGGCGCTGCACGCGGCCGGAGCCGAGCACCGTGAAGAGGTCGTGGTGCGCGGGGGCCGTGGACGCGAAGCCCGAGGTCATGGCGACGAACATGACGAAGCCGACGCTGAGCGCCGCGATCACGGTCGGGGTGCCCTCGCGGCCGACGGTCGTGATGAGGAGCGGGGCGAGGGCGATGGTCGGGACGGCGTGGAGGATGGCCGCGAACCGGTCGAAGCCGGGCCGCAGCACGGGCACGACGAGGGCGAGCGCGGCGCCGAGCACCGCGACGGCCGTGCCGAGGGCGAAACCCTGCGCGGCGGCGGCGAGCGTCACGACGAGGTTCCGCCCGAGGAGGCTCGCCCCGGCGGGCGTCGACACGTAGGCGACGACATCCGAGAGCGGCGGCCACGCCTTGCCCGCGAGCTCGAACTGCCCGATCAGCTGCGCGGCGACGACGAGGAGCACGGCGCCCGCGGCGGCGTAGGCGACCCGCGTGCCGGGGCGGACGACGGCGTTCACGTCGCGTCCGCGCCGTCGAGCATGGCGGTGAGGCGGTCGACGAGCGCGTGGAACTCGGCGCTGCGGGTCACGGAGGCGTCGCGCGGGCGGGGGAAGCCGACCTCGACGACATCGCGGACGTGCCCCGGCCTGCCCGTCATCACGACCACGCGGTCGGCGAGGATGAGCGCCTCGTCGACGTCGTGCGTGACGAGGATGGTCGTGATGCGCTCCTCCGCCCAGATGCGGGCGAGCTCGGCGTTCATGCGCCGGCGGGTGACGGCGTCGAGGGCTCCGAACGGCTCGTCGAGGAGGAGCAGGTCGGGGCTGAGCGCGAGTGCGCGGGCGATCGACACGCGCTGCCGCATCCCGCCGGACAGCTGCTTCGGCCGCGCCTTCTCGAAACCGGCGAGGCCGACGAGCTCGATGAGCCCGTCGACGCGGTCGTCGTCGACGGGGCGGCCCGCGACGCGGAACGGCAGCGCGATGTTCTGACGGACGGAGGCCCAGGGGAGCAGGGCGTGCTCCTGGAACGCGACGCCGAGACGATGCTGCGCCGCGAGCGCGTGCGGGGTGTCGCCGAAGACCTCGACGGTGCCGTTGGTCGGGGTGTCGAGCCCCGCGGCGAGACGGAGGACGGTGGACTTTCCGCACCCGGACGGGCCGATCACGGCGGTGAACTCGCCCTCCGCGATCTCGATGTCGACGGCGGCGAGCGCCTGAAGGCTCTTGCCGCGGCCGAGGGGGAACACCTTGTCGGCGCCCGCGATCGCGACAGCGGGACGGACGGGAGGCTGCGCGCCGGAGACGGCGACGGGGGCGGTGAGGGTGAGCGCTGGGGTCATCGGGCTGCTCCGGTCTCTGGATGGGCGTTCCTGGTCAGGGGGCCGCGACGCGTGAGGCTCCGTCTCGGAGTGAATCGATTGGTTCACCACGCTAGGCGTGGTCTGTTTCGCCGGGATGTCGCCGTCGGGCGACTCCTGTTACGTTCTTCTTTCCCCCGGTGGTACAGCAGATCCGCCATGGCGGGATGGCGGATCTGCAGGGATCAGGCGGCGTCGATGGCGAGCAGCTCGCGATATCGGCCCTTGAAGAAGAGAAGCGGCTCGCCCGTGTGCCACCCTTCCGGGCTGAGCTCGACGACGTGTCCGACGACGATCCAGTGGTCCCCCGCGTCGTACTCGGCCCAGGTCTCGCAGTCGACCCACATGAGGGTTCCGGCGATGACGGGGTCGCCCGATGCGGCGGCGTTCCAGTCGATGCCGGCCCACTTGTCCGTGCCCTTGCGTGCGAACTGCCCTGACACGTGGCTCTGCCCACCGGCGAGGACGTTGACCGCGAAGCGGCCGGTCTCGCGGATGCGGGGCCACGTGGTGGACGTCTTCATGACGCTGAAGGAGACGAGGGGCGGATCGACCGAGACGCTGTAGAACGACTGGCACGTGAACCCGATGGGCTCTGCCCCGTCGTGACCCGTCACGATCGTGATGCCCGAGGCGTAGTGGCCCAGGGCGTCGCGGAAGCATCGCGCGTCGATGGGGGATGGGGCGCTGGCGGTGTGCGTCATGGTTCTCCTCCTGTCGCAGACCACTCTGCGCCCGCGCTGTTACCCGGGCGTTGCGGATCGGCCCGCCAATCGAACGATCGTGTTAACTGATCAGTTCAAAAGGTGTGGCGGGCGCGATCCGCGCTCCCGGGGGACAATGGAACCGCGCGGCCGTCCCGATCCGCCGCGCGGAGGAGCACGCGATCATGGGCGCAACGCCGGAGACCACCGCCGACCAGGGCAGGGAGGGGCGGGCCAGGCGGTTCGACTCGCTGGAGGAGGCGTTCCTCGCCTACGGCACCCCGCCGCTCAACCAGGCCCTCGTGCGCGCGATCGTCGACGGGCTCGACGTGACGGGCTTCGTCGGGTACCGCACGTACTTCCGCATCGAGCGGCGCGGCAGCGCTGCCCTCGAGGTGCACCCCGGCTTCACGAACGGATTCCGGTCGGAGGCGGATGCCGCCCGGCTCGCGGGTGGCGCCGAGCGCTGGCCGAGCCGCCGCTTCCACGGCGCATGGGGCGTCACGCACCCCGAGACGGGTCGTCGCACCGCGCCGGCCGCGCGCCGGTCGTCCACGGCGAAGGCATCGGGGTCCGCCGCGCCGCGCCGCGCCGCCGCCCCGGAGAAGGCGCCCGAGATCTGCCCGACGTGCTTCATGGTGCTGCCGGCGACGGGCATCTGCGCGACCTGCGCGGCCTGACCCGCGGGGACGGCCCCGGGTATCGGGATGCCGGCGACGGGCGCGGATCCCGGAGCCGCAGGGGACCCGGTGGCTCGGGGCGACCGCGATGCCCGTGCTAGGCTCTTCCTCTGGAAGCGTGTCCGAGAGGCCTAAGGAGCTTGGCTGGAATCCAAGTATGCGGGGTAACTCGCATCGCAGGTTCAAATCCTGTCGCTTCCGCCACATGTGTGTTATTCGAACCCCGCCCAGATGAAAGTTTGGGCGGGGTTCTCACATATGTGCCGTTCTGACGCGTCTGGAAGCTCGGCAGCGCGGCCTCAGGGTTCCAGCGCCGCTCAGGATGGTTGCCCCACTCTTCGACGGGAACGAGGTGTCCATCGGTGCCGGTGGCGGCAAGCGGCGCGCCGAACACCTCGTGTTGCTTCGGTGGCATGAGCATTGCGACCTCTCGCACCTCGGTGGTGATCGATGCGTCTCTCGACAGGATTCCGGCGAACAGTACCTGTACCTCGGCGTGCTCGACCGAGCCGTCTTCGCCGATGAACAGCGGGACTGCTGCATGAGTGGGTGACATCTGATCTGGCTTGCCCGAGGGGTGGGCCTGGAAGGATGTTGCTGTGCCCAAAGCCCTACCCGAGCGAGTTCCGTGACGACGTCGTGCGCGTCGCTCAGAACCGCGAGCCTGGAGTGACGATCGAGCAGATCGCGAAAGACTTCGGTGTTCACCCGATGACGGTGTTCACCCGATGACGCTGCAGAAGTGGATGCGTCGCGCCGATATCGACGAGGGCGCCAAGCCCGGACAGTCGCGGACCGAGGCGACCGAGATCCGCGAGCTGCGGAAGCGGAACCGGCTTCTCGAGCATGAGAACGAGGTCCTCCGTCGTGCGGCGGCGTATCTGTCGCAGGCGAATCTGCCGGGAAAAGGCTCTACCCGCCCGTGACCGAGCTCGCCGCCGCAGGGATCCCTGTGACGGTGACGTGCCGGGTGCTCAAGCTCGCCCGCCAGCCCTACTACCGGTGACTGGCGAACCCCATCACCCCGAGTGAGGTGGTGGAGGCGTATCGCGCGAACGTGCTGTTCGACGCGCACCAGGACGACCCCGAATTCGGGCACCGGCTGCTCACGGACGAGGCCCGCGACAACGGTGAGGCGATGTCGGACCGGACGACATGGCGGATCGCCTCCGCGAACGGCTGGCGATGGAGAGCTTCTTCGCGTTGCTGCAGCAGAACGTCCTCGACCGCCGCTCCTGGACCACCCGCGGGCAGCTGCGGATCGCGATCGTGACCTGGATCGAGCGGACCTACCACCGCCGACGCCGTCAGGCCCGCCTAGGCCGTTTCACGCCCATCGAGTTCGAGACCATCATGAACACGACCGTCGCACTGGCGGCGTGACTACAACCTGTCACCCTCCGTGCAGCAGTCCCGTCCGGCGTACGTCCCAAGCATGAACGAGACGGTTCGTACGGGGCCCCGCAGGGGTCTACCGGTGCAGGAGACCCGGCTCACCGCGACGACTGGCCTGCCTGCACGCCCAGGCCTGTTCTGCAAGACTCATGAGCGCTTGAGCGATAGTTCGGGCGCGCCTCACGCGGTGGCTTACGGTCGCGCCTAACCTGTACCAGACCGGGTGTCAGAGGCCCCTTGTAGCGTCGGGTCGTTCTGATCGTGGAGGAGTTCCAGATGTCGTCTTCGTTTGCAGTCATCGACTTGTTCTCGGGTGCTGGTGGTTTGGGGATCGGTGCGATGCAGGCCGGAGGCGAGCTGCGGCTGTCGGTGGACAGCGACTCCTTCTCCTGTCAGACCTTGAGGACAAATCCCGGACTGCATGATGGACGAGTCGTGGAGGCTGACGTAACCACCTTGACTGGCGCTGATCTTCGTCGCGAAGCGGGGCTGCACCGTGGCGAGGATGTTGTGGTGATCGGCGGCGCGCCCTGCCAGCCGTTTAGCAAGGCCGCATACTGGCTCGACCCTGGTGAGGAGGCCTCTTATCGCCGTGCGCGAGCGCGTGGTGAAGAAGCCAAGCGGTCAGGCGTGCCTATCGAGGCTCGTGAAGATAGCCGCCGCACGCTCGTCCACGAGTATTGGCGGCTAGTTCTGGAGAGCGACGCATCGGGGTTTGTCTTCGAGAATGTTCCGAGCATCTTGCATCCGCGCAATCGCCACGTGTTCGAGGCGCTGAGAGCCGACGCGGAGGCGGCGGGCTACCAAACCACGACGGTTGTGGCGACCGCGACGAACTACGGTGCGCCGCAGAGTCGGCAGAGGGTGTTCCTCCTTGGCTCGCTCAACGGCCAGCCTCAGGAGCCGTTGCGGTCGCATGCCCAAGCTGCGAGCCCTGGGGTCTTGCCCTGGGTGACCGCTGGGGAGGCGCTGGAGGGGGTGGAGTCTCTGCCGGAAGACGCGGAGCATGTATCTGGTCGTTGGGCTGAGCACCTTCGCGCAATCCCGCCGGGCATGAACTACAAGTTCCATACCGCGTGGGCAGGACACCCCACTCCAACCTGGGAGACGGAAACTCGTTATTGGAACTTCCTGCTAAAGCTCAGCCCGGATCGACCGTCCTGGACGATCCCAGCCAGCCCCGGGCCGTGGACCGGTCCTTTCCACTGGGAGGGGCGCCGTCTTCGCGTCCCTGAACTCGCCGCACTGCAGAGTTTTCCTCGTGGTTATGTATTCGCGGGACCGCGCCGAGAGCAGGTTCGGCAGATCGGGAATGCGGTGCCTTCTGTAATGGGTCAGGCCATGGTGGAGTCGGTTACGGCGTCTCTTGGTGCTGTGAGCGTCGCCGCATGACTGGCGGGCGACGCACGGCTGTGAGTCTCTTTTCTGGATGCGGCGGTCTTGACTTGGGTTTTCAGAACGCCGGGTTCGAGATCCTGGTGGGCGTGGACACCGACCGGTTTGCGGCCGAGAGTCATGCAGTCAACTTTCCGCGCTCGAAGTTCTTCCACGGCAGCATCGCCGATTTCACCCGGGAGAAGGCTGTCGCCCTAGTGGGCGCGGAGGCGCTAGAGGACGTAGACCTCCTGGTGGGCGGTCCACCATGCCCCCCATTCTCGAAGAGTCGTTTCTACCTGACGGATAAGCCGCGTGCAATGGATGACCCGGTGGGAGAGGTGACGATAACCGGCTACCTCGACACGCTCAGTTGGCTCCGCCCGCGCAGCTTCGTTCTGGAGAACGTGGCAGGCATGGCCTTCAAGGTGCACAAGGACACGCTCGATCACATCCTTGCCACGGCAAAGTCGCTTGGGTACACGACGGCTACTCGCGTTCTCAATGCGGCCGACTATGGCGTGCCACAGATCCGTCAGCGATTCTTCATAGTTGGGACGCTGGACGGCAGCGAGTTCGAATGGCCTACGGCGACCAACGCTGATCCGAAGTTGGCGGATGAGGGAGGACTGCCCGCATGGAGAACTGCCGGTTCCGTTCTCAGCGATTTGGACACAGAAGAGAATGCCAGCGATGCCGGGCACGTCGCGGGCGGTAAGCACCGGAGCCTTCTGGAGCAGATTCCTCCCGGAGATAATTACCTCTTTTTTACGGCCAAGCGTGGGCATCCGAACCCGCAGTTCGAGTGGCGCAGTCGATACTGGTCATTTCTCCTGAAGCTGTCGCCGGATATGCCCGCGTGGACAATTCAGGCCCGCCGATCGAACAATATGGGGCCGCTTCACTGGCGCAACCGGATTCTGCGTATCGAGGAGGTCAAGCGGCTGCAGACGTTTCCTGACGGTTGGTACCTGGGTGGGAAGGTCGAACAGCAGTGGCGTCAGATTGGTAACGCCGTGCCGCCCGTACTTGCTGAAGCGCTCGGGAGAGCGGTGGCATCGCACCTTGACGCGATTTCGGTCTCAGAGGATATGGCCGCTTAGAAATGTCAGAGTTGACAGACGCTCCGAAGCTCCCGGCTCTAATCGAGTTCAATCCGGAGACGTTGGGTGGTGCTGATTCGCTGTTCGAGTTGCTAAATCTGCTCGCCGCGGGTCTCGACCGAGCCTCCTTGATCGAGTCAATCCGGGCACGCTGGTTTGATGAGGCGGCTTCGTCGCTCGCGTCTGAGCCGTCGAACCGAATCGCGATGCAGAAAAAGCTAGCTGGGAACGTCATCTCGGGAATGCGCCAGGCGGGGCTGGTGACTACATCAACGAGTGCTCCGACTCGATCAGCGCTGGGTGACGAGGTTGCGCGCATCGACGAAGAAGAGGGCCGGGAATCGGCGCTGAAGGCCTTCGCGGCACATCTTCTACGAGAGCGGTATGGAATCGAACTACTAGAAGCTGCTCGGTTCGTGCGTCGTCGGGACGGCGTGGTCTCGAAGCGCACCGTCGTTGAGCAACTTCGTTCTTTCGGCTTTGACATCGCGAACAACAACGTCAACTACAGCCGTCTACGTGACTGGTTGGCGGCGGCTGGCGTGGTGGACTCCAGCTGGAATATTGATGAAACGCGGTTCGAAGAACTAGCTGGTGTGAGCGCCGAGGGAATAGCTGGGTGGAGTGCGCTCAGCCAACTTCAGCGCCAGGTGCTCACGACCCTCCGCGTTCGCGCCGAGTCAGACCAGACCCCCATCGCCGCACGTGACTTAGTGGCCCTGTTCCGGCTCCGCGGTTTGACGTTCGACGAAGGCCAGCTACGCAGAGACGTGTACGACCCGCTCGCGAACGCGGGATGGATTGTCCTGGAGGGAACCGGCGGTGGCCGTGCGCGTCTCGTTGCGCGGATAGTCCCTACAGAGAAGACCCTTGCGCTCGATGTCGAGAAGATCGAAAACCTACAGTTCGGGCCGTTGCCCGCAGACCTTCGAGAACAACTTGCGACACCTCTCGCTAATATCTTCCGCGACCTTCCTTCTAGCGACACTCATACGAAAGGCATCGCGCTGGAACTGCTTGCGCTGCGCCTCGTGGCAGAGTGCGGTCTCTTCCCAGTAGAACTTCGCGCTCGCGGAATCGCGACCGGTGGGGCCGAAGTGGATCTCGTGGCCGAGGGTGCGCACCTTCACTTCTCGCGATGGCTGTTCCAGTGCAAAAACACCGGCTCCCCTGTGAGATTGGAAGTCCTTGCCAAGGAGGTCGGAATGGCGACGCTCCTTCGGGCGCAGGTCGTTGTCATCGTGAGTACCGGCGGTTTCGCGCGTTCCGTGTTGGACTACGCTCGGCAAGCCGCCGCCAACACAGCGATACAGATCGTACTGCTCGATCAGAGCACGTTGACCGCATACCAAAATGGGGGCAGTTCTGCGCTTCGCCAAGAACTCCACGGGCAGGCGCTCCAAGCCCTCACTTTGAAGCAACCACAGCGAGCAGTCCCCACCGAGTAGCTCGTGGTCAGCGCGGGACGAATCGTGCCAGACCAGATGTCACCTACCCGCGCAGCAGACCCGAGTTCGGGCGATCTGCGAAGCTCTCAACACCGGGTGACGTTGCGGGTGTGTTTCCGTTCGGCACGAAGGTTTGTTGGTACATCGAAGCTCTGGATGGTCGATTTCGCGCCGGACGATGCTCCTGACGAGCCGCTCATGAAGTTGGCAGAAGGACTCTTTGAACTTGCGCCTCACGTGCCCGGCATAAGCTGACGCCGACGTGGGGCTCTCGCCGCGGTGTTGTCGGAGCCATGATCTAGTCTGGCCTTCCGGCGGCATACTGCTGTTGAGGCTGGCAGCGAGGGGGTCGGGGTGGGGCACCATACGTTTCGATCAGGAGAATGGTCGAGAACTCGCTCTCAGCAATGCTGCCGGCCATTGAGGTCTACAATAAGCCCCAAATGGCCTATCGCGATGAGGTTACGGTGATCTTGGTGGTCAACGCTTGGGAGCTGGCGCTAAAGGCCACTCTGAGGCAAAAGAACAGATCTATCTACTATCCCAAGAAGCGGGGTGAACGCTACCGCTCGCTCACCCTCGACGACGCGATCGGCCGTATCGCCGCGAACGGGCTCTGGCCAGCCGGCATCGATGGCGTTGCGGTGACAGCGAACGTCAAATCGTTGTCGGAATACAGGGGCCGGGCTATCCACCTCTACAACGCGCCCGGGCTTGGTGCGGTCAACTACCCATTCCTCCAACAGAACGTTCTGAACTATCGGGACTATATGGTGGCGATGTTCCGGAAGGACTTAGCGAAGAGGATCTCTTGGCAGCTTCTACCCCTTGGCGCCACTGCACCTGCTGACGCAGTGCAGTTCATGCGCGTCGACACGCAGTCGAGCATGGCTGCCGAAGTGTACGACTTCATCGGTCGTCTACGTGGCCTCATGGATGAGGTCGAGTCGGCAGGAAGTGATCTGGCGCGAGTAGCTACGGTCTACGATGTCAACATGCAATCGGTGAAGAAGCTGACGGGCGCCGATCTCGTGGTCGCATCTGCCGATGCGGACGGCAAAGTCGTCGAACGGAAGATCGATGCAAACTAGACGCATCCGCATAACATGACGCAGCTGCTCGTGGAGGTGAACAAGAAGCGCAAGGGCCGCACTCTCACGAGCCGTGACCATCAGCCTGTCTGCTGGAAACGACGCCTGCGAGACGATCCAAAGTATGCCTGGAAGCATGGTACGAGCGTCACGCATGTCTGGTCGGGCGATGCTGTTGCCCTGCTTCGTTCGATCACCGACGACGAGTACGACGAGATGCGGAGGGAGTGCAGCGCCCACCTTCGGACGGGATCGCAATGTGTCGGCGGGCGGGGCCTGGCGGCTCAGCTGCTACACCAGGTCGACGAAGGGCTGTGGTCCCGGTAATGGAGGTCGGCCAAGGCCAAGACTACTTGGGGTCTTCTTCGGACATTCACGGAGTCATCGCGTTGAACGACGCGCTGACCTGAGTTCGGCTAGGTTTAGGCCATGATTGCTGGTAGCACCTACCTACTATCCGAGGGTGGCGTCCGAGAGGTCTCGGCGAATGCCCTCAGCGCGCGGTCACCGTTGCCCGATGAGTCGGCTATCGTGCTGCGGCATTTCGACAATGCGTTGGGCAGTCAGGACCTTGAATCTCATCTGCAAGCTCTGGAGTCCCGTCTAGGCCTCAGCCCAGCGACTAGTCGCCGTACAACGGTTTCGATGCTCGGACTTATGGGTGCCGCCCGCGATGCCCTGCACGTCATCCATGTAGTAGACCGTCCCCAGCTTCTCTTCGTCGTGGTGTCCAAGGTGGGACGCCTGCCGACCCCGTGGGATCCTTCTGCGCCCACACTTGCTCCGGAGTCGATTCGTTCGATGGTCTTACGTCAGGCGCGTCTGATCGACAGCGCCCCAGATTGGTCCCGCGTTGTGGAAGCGCTGATTGCTGAGATGGCACACGCCAGCGCACTCGTGATCGACGCCACATCGGACACCATCGTGCATTCTCTTGCGGGTGTCGATCCGGAAGATTCCGCGGCGCAGCGCGAGGAGCGGGGAGCGAAATTCCGGCATGCTGTGGCCGCGCGCGTGCGACTTCAGCGGACACTGTTTCTCCTTCGTCACGAGAGCGTGCGCGACGATGCCACACTTCAGCTGGAGTCCGCAATCTCGGGCGCCGACGCGACAATTTCCGCGCTCGCAGCAGTGGCGAGCGTCCAGCTCAGAGAACAGATTGAGCGTTCAAACGACGCGCGATCCGCCGAGGCGGCGCGTGCTCAAGAACGCGACCGCCTGATCGCGAGAATAGGTGCGGCTCTACTCCTGCCTTCAGTTTGGTTTTCGTATCTAGGCATGAATCTGCTGCCTAACGTCTTCAGGGGGATCCCGCTGCAAACATGGTGGGCGGCGCTCGTGGTGGCCGCAGTGGGCTTGCTGCTAGCCCTGACAGGATGGATGGTGGCTGGGCGGATCGCTGGAAATCTGGATTCGAAGGAGCGCAAGCCATGACGGATTACGGCATCTCGTTCGATCAACTGCTGGCACTGGTCGGCTCCGCCAGCAAGAGAGCCACATCGCTGGCCGCGAGCTTGGTGGAGACGAACGCGCGTGTGGACTTCATCGAACCAAGTTTCCTGTCGGACGCGCCGGTATCTGACATCAGCGTCGGCGGTGTTCTCCTCATCTCCGCACCGGCCGCAGTCGGAAAGTCAGTGCTCGCGCGGGAGTTGGCGCGGCGCACTGGCAATCCGCTAATAGATCTCGCTGGACGGAGGGTAGGAGAAGCCTTCTTCATGGGATGGCTCGCGCGTCAGCTGGGCGGTCAAGCGGCGCTGGGGCTCATCGGGGAAGTCGAAGCAGACCGGGCAACCCTGATCATAGATGCCGCCGATGAGGCCCTCGTTGGCAACGGTCCTCAGGACTACGGGGTTGCGGTACAAGATCTCGCGGACCTCATCGACGTAGGCACCGAGGGTGGTCCCGCAGCCGTCATACTCGGGCGGCCGGACACAATCGATGAAACGGCGCGTGTGCTCAACCAACGCGGCATGAGTACGACTCGCATCGAGGTCGCCTTCTTTGGCGAAGACCAGGCGAGAAAATTCGTTCGATTCAAAGCTTTCGAAATGAATGGAAACGGTCCCGCTCGCGAACTGGATGACTTTCTGACAGAGTTCTTTGCCGTGGTGCTGAAAGCGTTGGGTGCTCAGGAGTGGTCAGATGCCGACTCTTTCGTTGGTTATGCCCCTGTGCTGGATGCTTTGGCTACCTTCTACGATCCCGCGGTCAACATGATGGCGATCCTGAAAAACATTGAAAGCTCCGGCACTACGGCGCACGTTTGGGGGTTGCTAATCCGCATCATTCGTGAGGTGCTCGGGCGCGAGACGGAAAAGTTCGCCACCAATTTTGGTGGCGGCAACGAGGCGAAGATCGAGTATGGGCGACAGTGCTACACCGAACGTCTCCAGCTTGCTCTTCTGTTAGCGGACTCTCCGATGGATATGCCTGTGACGCCCGAGGTTGAGCCCGCCGACGAGACTTGGTGGGATGAACTTGAGACGCAAGTGCATGAGCAGTTCCGTGTTCATCCTTTCGTGGTGGGCCGATCGGAGGCCGAAACCAACCCGCTTCTCAGGTTCACAAACTCGGCCTTTCGCGACTACGTCGTTGCTGCCAGTCTCAGCGATGCTGACGATCTGCGCGCGCGTGTGATCCGAGACCACTGGTGCGCGCCGAGAGTGGCGCCTTCTCCGATCTTGATGCGCCTCGCCCTTTCGGCCGAAATGGGCCTTGACGTGGTGAACTCCACCGCCCTCACTCTCTTGGTCGCCTCGCAGGCGGCAGAGTTCAGGGAGGATGTCTTCCTAGAGATCGAGGAGGTTGCGGAACCTTCGGACGATCCTGCTATCGAAGTCAAAGCACGCCTTATCGAAGGTGGGCAGGAAATCCACGGTGTGCGAACTCGAATTATAAGTGGCGAGTCGATCTACCTGCTCCAGGGAATCGCACGCACCGAGCTCGACGTGCCGAGCCATCGAGTGGTGGCGGGCGAGGGTGCGCAGGAATTCTCTCTGGGCCCGCTTGCGGACGTTACTTGCGCCGAGTTCGCGTCGGAGTCTCCTGAACTCCGGCTGCGCCGAGGTCTCGACGAGCGACCCTCCTTCATCCAGACTGGCCTCGTCAGCGGAGTGACTCGGCGCGTTACACCAAACTTACCCGAACTGCTGAAGCTGATCACCTCCGAAACCGCATATCCATGGTCGATATTCAGGTCGGTTCGACCTTCTGGCGCGTCCGTCAGTGCGATGCAATGGGAGGCTGCGATGGAGTTTCAAGGGAACGCTCGATGGTACATAAAGAAGTCGATGGTGAAGGGGTCGCCGAACTACCCGGCGGATGTCATGGACACGATTCTCGCTAAGGGACGCGCGAGTCGAAAAGCTCATGACTTCTCAGTCGAAAGGGGCTACATAACCAAGGAAGACGGGGTCTACTTCTTCGAGTTGGAAGGCTTCTCAATCCGAACCATGGTCGACGCTGACCTGGAGAACTACCGGTACCGGGCGTTCCTGGATCAGTTCATCGAGTGGGCAGGTCGCGCCAACGGCGATCACTAATCGGCGCACGCAGCGGTTCTGAAGGTCCGCGCAAAATCGGACCGGCTCGGTTCCAACGACGGGTGGACGCCGATGCCTGGCTCGGAACCGACCAGCCACTACTCACGTGTGAGTTTGCGAGCCCAGTCCAACAAACGCTTCGTTTCCCACGGTGGGTTCGAAAGTCATTGCGTGATTTCCGCTCTCGAAGCCCCGTCCGATCCGGACGGGGCTTCGCCCGTTCCGGGCGGCGGCCGGAACGGGCTCAGGCGAGCAGCGAGGCGTACAGCGCCCGCGTGCGGTCGGCGATCGCGCCCCAGGAGAACTCGCGCTCCGCGCGCGCGCGGCCCGCGGCGCCCAGCGCCCGCGCACGGTCGGGGTCCGACACCATCTCGGTGAGGGCGGCCGCGAGGTCGGCGA
The DNA here is from genome assembly GCF_039543865.1 of Microbacterium gilvum. NCBI lineage: Bacteria > Bacillati > Actinomycetota > Actinomycetes > Micrococcales > Microbacteriaceae > Microbacterium > Microbacterium gilvum. Next base: position 109,462 of record NZ_BAABKO010000007.1, read on the forward strand.
CGAACCGGTCGGGGTCGAGGGGGGTGCCCGTGCCGTCGTCGACCTGCTCGATCGGCACGATCGCACCCGTCACGCCGTCGGCGACGACCTCGGGGATGCCGCCCGTGCCGGTCCCGACGACGGGGGCGCCGCAGGCCATCGCCTCGAGGTTGACGATGCCGAGCGGCTCGTACACCGATGGGCAGACGAACGTCGTCGCGGCGCTGAGCAGGGCGCACAGCTCGGGGCGCGGCAGGTGCCGGTCGATCCAGACGACGCCGTCGCGCTCCGCGCGCAGCTCGGCGACGAGCTCCTCGACCTCGGCCATGATCTCGGGGGTGTCCGGAGCACCGGCGCACAGCACGAGCTGCACGCCGGCGGGCAGCGATCGTGCCGCGCGCAGCAGATACGGCAGGCCCTTCTGCCGCGTGATGCGGCCGACGAAGACGATCGACGGCCGATCGGGGTCGACGCCGAGGGCGCGCACCGCCTGGCCGTCGTCGACACGGTGCCATCCGTCGAGATCGATGCCGTTGTAGACGACCTGGACGCGGTCGGGTTCGAGCTCGGGGTACACGCGCAGCAGGTCGCGGCGCATGCCCTCGCTCACGGCGACGACGGCGTCGGCCGATGTCAGCGCCTCCCTCTCGATCCAGCTCGACAGCCGGTAGCCGCCGCCCAGCTGCTCGGCCTTCCACGGGCGCAGCGGCTCGAGGCTGTGCGCCGTCGCGACGTGGGGGATGCCGTGCAGCAGCTGTGCGACGCGCCCCGCGAAGTTCGCGTACCAGGTGTGAGAGTGCACGAGATCGGCACCGGCGACGTCGCGCGCGATCGCGAGGTCGGTGCCCATGGTCTGCAGCGCGCCGTTCGCGCCGGCGAGATCGGCCGGCGCGGCGTACGAGATCACGCCCGGCTCGTCGCGGGGCGCGCCGAACGCGCGCACGACGACGTCCACGTCGCGCCGGAGCGCCGTGACCAGCTCGGCGACGTGCACGCCGGCGCCGCCGTAGACCTCCGGCGGGTACTCGCGGGAGAGGAGATCGACTCGCATGCGCCCAACCTAGCGCCCGGAGCACGCCCTCAGCGATCGGCGCCTGAATTGCGGATGACGAACGGCGATTCGAGCCTGTCGCTGGGGCGCGGCGCCCACTAGGTTGAGGCCATGGCCAAGATCTTCGGCATCGTTCTCGCAGGCGGCGAAGGCAAGCGGCTCATGCCGCTCACCGAGGACCGGGCGAAACCCGCGGTGCCGTTCGGGGGTCAGTACCGTCTCATCGACTTCGCGCTGTCGAACCTCATCAACTCCGGTCTGCGTCAGATCGTCGTGCTCACGCAGTACAAGTCGCACAGCCTCGACCGCCACATCTCGCAGCTGTGGCGCATGAACGGCCTCCTCGGGTCGTACATCGCGTCCGTGCCCGCTCAGCAGCGCCTCGGCAAGAGGTGGTTCCAGGGGTCGGCCGACGCCATCCTGCAGAGCCTCAACCTCGTGTACGACGAGCATCCCGACTACATCGTCGTCGTCGGCGCCGACCACGTGTACCGCATGGACTTCGACCAGATGATCGAGGCGCACATCGCGTCCGGTGCCGACGCCACGGTCGCGGCCATCCGCCAGCCCATCTCGCTCGCCAACCAGTTCGGCGTCATCGACATCGACCCGGAGGAGCCCACGCGGATCAGGGAGTTCCTCGAGAAGCCGCAGGATCCGGAGGGCCTGCCCGATTCGCCCGGCGAGGTGCTCGCGTCCATGGGCAACTACGTCTTCACGGCCCAGGCGCTCATCGACGAGGTGCTCCGCGACGGCGACCGGCCCGACTCGAACCACGACATGGGCGGCGACATCATCCCGGCGTTCGTCGAGCGCGGCACGGCGGGCGTGTACGACATGAAGCGCAACACCGTGCCCGGCGCGTCGCCGCGTGATCGGTACTACTGGCGCGACGTGGGGACGATCGACTCGTACTTCGAGGCGCACCAGGACCTCATCTCGGTGCTGCCCGTGTTCAACCTGTACAACCAGGAGTGGCCGATCTTCACGCAGCAGGTGAACATGCCCCCGGCGAAGTTCACGCGCGACGCGCGCGGCACGCTGAGCACCGTCATCGACTCGCTCGTGGCGGGCGGCACCGTCGTGTCGGGCGCGCACATCGAGCGCAGCGTGCTCGGGACGGGCGGCATCGTGGAATCGGGCGCGCACGTGAGCGACTCGATCATCTTCGAGAACGCCCGCATCAAGCCGGGCGCGACCGTGCGCCGCGCCATCCTCGACAAGAACGTCGTCGTCGAGGCGGGCGCGTCGATCGGGATCTCACGGGATGCGGACATGGCGCGCGGCTTCGCCGTGACGCCGAGCGGGATCACGCTCGTCGGCAAGAACGCCGTCGTCCCCGTGGCGTGAGCCACCGCGTCCCTGGCGCTCAGACCGGGTCGACCACGGTCGGCCGGACGGCGAGCGATCGCGGCAGGAGCGCCGCACGAGCGCGCGAGCCGCGGGTGGGAAGGAGGGCGAGGCGGATGCGCTCGACGGAGGCCGCGGCGGCCTCCTGAGTGAGGGCGCCGCCCTCGCGGCCGTAGGCGGAGCGCTCCACGGCGCCCACGAGCCGATCCACGTCGGCGGACGGCGCGCCGTGCTCCGCGACGAGGCGCGCTCCGAGCGCGCGCGGGCTGTCGCTCGCGGCGACCGGCACGCCGGCGTCGATCGCGAGATCGACGACCTCCCGCCACACGGCGCGGGGGCGCGCGTCGTCGCCCGCGCCGAACCGGCGCATCCGCCTCGCCGTCCGGACGAGGAAGGGCAGCAGCAGCGCGAGGAGCGCCAGCACGGCTGCGCCCGTCGCGGCGAGCGCTCGCGCGAGGCCGTCGTCGTCGCCCTGCGCGACCCCGCCGCCGACGTCCTCGGGGGCCCGGCCCGCATCGTCCGCCGTCGCGGTCGGCGTCGGGGCGCTGCTCGGCAGCAGGGGCGCCTCCTCCTCGGAGCCGGCCTCGCCCGGCGTCTCGGGGAGGAAGTTCGTCGGCACGCCGAGCGATGCGGTCGGCTCGAACGGCGTCCATCCGATGCCGTCGAGGTAGGCCTCCGGCCATGCGTGCAGCTGCGCGCTCGTGTACGAGTACACGAAGGCGCCGTCCTCGTCGTCGGCGGTGCCCGTCGACGTGCCGGGCAGGTACCCGACGACGACCCTCGTCGGGATCCCGAGCGAGCGGGCCATGACCGCGAACGCCGACGCGAAGTGCACGCAGTAGCCGGAGCGCACCTCGAGGAACCGGGCGATCGCCTCGACCCCCGAGCCGTCGAAGCCCTCCTCGACGGGCGCGTCGAGGGAGTAGGCGAACGCACCTCCGCGGAACCACGTCTGCAGCGCGCGGAGCCGGTCGTACGGTGATGACGCCTCCGCCGTGACCTCCTGCGCGAGGGAGGTGACGATGTCGGGGAGCGCTGGGAGGGCGAGCGCCTGCGCGGGGGCGTCGGCTCCGACCGCCGCCGCCTGCGCCTGCTCGCGCGTCGGCGTGGCGCGCTGCCACTGCACCCCGTACTCGGCGCCGAGCGACGTCTCCGAGCTCGATGCGATCGTGCGGTTGGCCTCCAGCATCGACCACGCGCCGTCGGCGTCGAGGCCCGTCAGAGCGTAGGGGACGGGGAGGAACTCGCCGGCGAGGCGCGTGATCTCGATGCGCGCCGTTCCGGGCACGGTCGCGACCTCGATGCCGGGGACGCCGGGGAGAGCGGCCCCCGCACCCGTGAGGGCCCCCGTATCGGGCGTCCACACGTCGCCGTCGAACGACGACAGCGTCGCGACCCGGAGGTAGGGCGCCGAGCCGACGGCCGTCGTGAGCTGCAGCACCTCGGTCTGCGAGGGCTCGCGCAGGCTCGCTCCGAGGTCGAGGTCGGCATCGATCGTCGTCGTGGGACCGAGGCCCGATCCCGGCCTGGCGACGGGCTGCGGCAGGAACGGCGGGATGGCGAGGGCCGCGACGACGGCGACGGTCCCGACGACGGCGGCGACGGCCGACGCCGACACGGCGTGGCCGACCCCGCGACGCGGATCGCGCGCCCGCGTGTCGGCGCGGAGCAGGAGGAGGACCGCGACCGCGAGGGGCACGAAGTACACCGGCTCGACGCGCTGCGGCACGACGAACGACGGGATGAGCGACACCGTGATGAATCCGACCGCGGCGAGGAGAGGCAGGCGAGCGGTGAGGACGACGTGCGCCATCGCGATCGCGAACAGGCCGATCGCGGCGAGGAGAACCCACGACAGGCCGCTCGACGCGTCGAGCGGGGCGACGCCCTGGAGGATCTCCTCCGCGACGCGGATGAGGAGGCGGTCGAACGCGGGGAACGTCTCCGGCACGGGCACGACGACGGCGCGCGGCACGGACGCCGGGAGCGCGACCGTCGCGCAGACGACCCATGCGGCGATCTCCGCCACCACGGCCCATCCGGGGCGGCGGGTGCGCCGCACCGCGAAGCCGGCGGCGAGCACGATCGCGACCACGAGCACGGTGCCGGGAAGCCACGATGGCGTCACGATGCGCGCGAGCGGCAGCACAGCGGCGATGACGGCGATGCCGGTCCACACGGCCAGCGCAGCGTCGGCACGTCTCCTGCGGGGACGCGGCCGGCGCATGCCGGCCGGCTCAGACGCCGACACGCGAGCCCCCGGTCGCCGTCGCCAGCGCCCATGCGGCGGCCGGGTCGTCGCCGAGCGCGTGCGCGCGCCATCCCGAGCGCCCGGCCGCGTCGAGCGCCTCGACGCCGGGCGCCGCCGCGAAGAGGAAGGGGAGGGCGCCCCACCGCGACAGCCGGGAGAGCGAGGGGACGTCGGCCGCCTCGAGCCGGCCGACGACGACGACGAGCGGTCCCGTCGCGGCGCCCGCCAGCGTGTCCGCCAGCTTCGGCAGCGTGTCGGACGAGCGCGTCGCGACGGAGGCGAACGCGCGCAGCAGGTCGGCGCGCTCGTCGACGTGCGAGGCGCCCTGCACGCCGAGTGCGGCGAGGAGCGCGCCGTCGCCGTCGACCACGCTCACGAGATAGCCGTCTCCGGCGAGCCGCCACGCGGCCGAGACGACGAGCGCGACGGCGGTCTCGAACGCGGCGTCGGCTCCCGGGGAGGCCGCCTCGTCCGACCAGCGCGCCGTGCCGCGGTCGAGCACGACGACGGCGTGCGGCGACGCCTCCTGCTCCTCCTCGCGCACCATGAAGTCGCCCAGCCGAGCGGAGGCGCGCCAGTGGATGCGGCGCATCGAGTCTCCGGGCGCGTAGGGGCGGGGGATGAGGTTGTCGCTTCCCTGGCCGCGACGCTCCGCGGTCGTGAGCGCGAGCCCCGAGTCGCCGGCGGTGCGCGGGAGCGGGGCGAGCGGCACGATGCACGGCGTCACGGTCGCCGCCGTGCGCTCGCCGAGTCGGCGGCTGCGGCGGGCGATGCCGAAGGGGTCGTGCTCGACGACCGACAGGGGCCCCAGGGCCCACGTGCCGCGGCGCATGCCCGTGACGGCATACTCCAGCCTCAGCGTGTCGTTCGCCCCGCGCCGGGGAAGGAGCATCGCGGGGAACGCACCGGTCGGATCGCCCGAGAACCCGGCGGGCAGCCCGTCGGCCCAGCGGCCGCCGGGGGTCGGCAGCGCCGAGCGGCCCGAGATGCGCAGCTCGACGAGGGCCTCATCGCCAATCGACACCGACTCCGGCCGCAGCGTCCGGACGACGCGCTCGGGGCGCGTGCGCAGGTACAGCGACAGCAGGCACGCGGCGACGAGCGCGAGCAGGAGCACGCCGAACGCGAGCGCCTCCGCGGAGCCCAGCAGGTGCGCGGCGACGCACAGGCCGGCGCCCAGCAGCACGGCGCCCGTGCCCCTGGCGGTGAGCGGCCACGGCGACATGCGCTCAGCGCGCCGTCGCGAGCGGCACGCGGATCGACTGCACGATGCGGGCGAGGACCGTCGGCACGGCCTCGTGCTCTCCGCGGTGCGCGGACGCCGCCCTGGTCGGGATGAGGCGGTGCGCGAACACCGGGACGAGGAGCGCCGAGACGTCGTCGGGGATGACGTAGTCGCGTCCGTCGAGCGCCGCACGCACCTTCGCGGCGCGGACGAGCTGGATGGTCGCGCGCGGGCTCGCCCCGAGCCGGAGATCGGGATGGCGCCGTGTGGCCTGAGCGAGCGCGACGGCGTACTGCGCGACCACGGGCGCGACGTGCACGGCACGCGCCCAGGCGATGAGCGCGGCGACCCTGTCCACGTCGACGACGGGTCGCAGGGCGTCGAGGGGGTTCGCGGTGTCGCGCTGGCGCAGCATGAGCTCCTCCGCCTCCGCGTCGGGGTAGCCCATCGAGATGCGCATCATGAAGCGGTCGCGCTGCGCCTCGGGCAGCGCGTACGTCCCCTCCATCTCGAGCGGGTTCTGGGTGGCGACGACGAGGAACGGGGAGGGGAGCGGATGGGTGCGGCCGTCGACCGTCACCTGCACCTCCTCCATGGCCTCGAGGAGCGCGGACTGGGTCTTCGGCGACGAGCGGTTGATCTCGTCGGCGATGACCACGTTCGCGAACACGGCCCCCGGCTTGAACTCGAACTCCCGCCGGGCGGGATCGAACACCGACACGCCCGTGACGTCGCTCGGGAGGAGATCGGGGGTGAACTGGATGCGGCGCACGCTCGCGGCGATCGACGCGCCGAGCGCGCGGGCGAGCTGGGTCTTGCCGACGCCGGGGACGTCCTCGATGAGCAGGTGCCCCTCGGCGAGGAGCGTGATGACGGCGCTGTCGACGGCCGCAGGCTTCCCGTCGATGACACTCGACACGGCGCGCGCGATGCCGCCCGCCGACTCCTGGAACACCTCGGCCGACATGGTCTCTGTCACGGGGCACCTCGCAATCCGGGTTAGACTGATGTCAGCTCTCCGCGTGGCGGCATCCAGGCCAACTCCCCCAGGACGGAAACGTAGCAAGGGTAACCGGGCTCTGCCGGGTACGCGGAGAGTCTTTTCATTCCCCGCGGAGAATCCGCTGTGGAGCCCGTCGCATCGCCCTTCTTCGACATAGGGTAGAAATCGTGGCGAGAAGCATCTACATCACGTCAGCGGAGGGTCACTCCGGCAAGTCGACGATCGCGCTCGGGATGCTCGACGCCCTCAGCAGGGCGACGCCCCGCGTCGGCGTGTTCCGCCCCATCGCGCGCTCGGCGGACGAGCGCGACTACGTCCTCGAGATGCTGATCGACCACGACGGCACCGACCTCGCGTACGACGAGTGCGTGGGGGTGACCTACGACGACGTGCGCGCCGATCCGGATGCGGCGCTCGCGACGATCGTCGCGCGGTTCAAGGCCGTCGAGGCGACGTGCGACGCAGTCGTCGTGCTCGGCAGCGACTACACCGATGTGGGCAGCCCCGCGGAGCTCGCCTACAACGCGCGGGTCGCCGCGAACCTCGGCATCCCCGTCCTGCTCGTGCTCGGCGGGCGCGCGCACCAGGGGCACTCCGAGCAGCTCGGCACGACCGCCGCGCGCACTCCCGGCGAGATGGCGCAGATCGCCGCTCTCGCAGTGCCCGAGGTCGTGCGAGAACGAGCCGAGCTGCTCGCCGTCGTCGTCAACCGCGCGGACGGCGACCGCCTCGACGACACCATCGACGATGTGCGCGGCGCCGTCCCGGGGATCCCGGTCTGGGCCATCCCGGAGGACCGCATGCTCGTGGCCCCGTCGATGCGGGACGTCATGCGCGCTGTCGACGGCCGCCTCGTGGGCGGCGACGAGGCGCTCCTCACGCGCGAGGCGCTCGGGGTCGTCGTGGCGGCCATGTCGATGGAGAACGTGCTGCCGCGCATCACCGAGGGCGCCTGCCTCATCGTCCCGGGCGATCGCAGCGAGGTGCTGCTCGCGGCCCTCCTCGCCAACGCCTCCGGCACCTTCCCCTCGATCGCCGGCATCATCCTGAACGGCCCCTTCGAGGTGCCGGAGTCGGTGTCGCGGCTCCTCGACGGGCTCGGATCGCGCCTGCCGATCATCCGCGCCGACGGCGACACCTACGCCACCGCCGTGCGCGTCATGGGCGCCCGCGGCCGGCTCGCCGCGTCGTCGCCGCAGCGCTACAACCTCGCGCTGTCGCTGTTCGAGAAGCACGTCGACATCGCCGACCTCACCCTCGTGCTGGGCGTCGCCCAGTCGACCGTCGTGACGCCGCTCATGTTCGAGTACGCGCTCCTCGAGAGGGCCCGGTCGGACCGCCGTCGCATCGTCCTGCCCGAGGGCGACGACGACCGCGTGCTGCGGGCGGCGGGCATCCTGCTGCAGCGCGGGGTCGCCGACCTCACGATCCTCGGCGAGCCCTTCGAGGTGCGCGCCCGCGCGATCGAGCTGGGCGTCGACATCTCGCAGGCGACCGTGCTGAGCCCCTTCGACCCCGTGCACGTCGACAAGTTCGCCGCCGAGTACGCACGGCTGCGCTCGCACAAGGGCATGACGTACGAGCGCGCCGCCGACACCGTCACCGACGTCAGCTACTTCGGCACGATGATGGTGCACCTGGGCCTCGCCGACGGGATGGTCTCGGGCGCCGCGCACACGACGGCGCACACCATCCGCCCGGCGTTCGAGATCATCAAGACGAAGCCCGGCGTCTCGGTCGTGTCGAGCGTCTTCCTCATGGCGCTCGCCGACCGCGTGCTCGTGTACGGCGACTGCGCCGTCATCCCCGACCCCACGAGCGAGCAGCTCGCCGACATCGCGGTCTCCTCCGCCGCCACGGCCCGGCAGTTCGGCGTGGACCCGCGCGTCGCGATGCTGTCGTACTCCACGGGCGAGTCGGGCTCGGGCGCCGACGTCGACAAGGTGCGGGAGGCGACCCGCATCGCGCGTGAGCGCGCTCCCGAGCTGCCGATCGAGGGGCCGATCCAGTACGACGCCGCCGCCGACGCGGCCGTCGCGAAGGCCAAGCTGCCCGGCTCCGCCGTCGCCGGCCGCGCGACGGTGTTCGTCTTCCCCGACCTCAACACGGGAAACAACACCTACAAGGCCGTGCAGCGGTCGGCCGGCGCCGTCGCGATCGGCCCCGTGCTGCAGGGGCTGAACAAGCCCATCAACGACCTCTCGCGCGGCGCCCTCGTCGACGACATCGTCAACACCGTCGCCATCACCGCCATCCAGGCCCAGGGGGAGGGCGCATGAGCGCGCAGCAGGTCCTCGTCGTCAACAGCGGCTCCTCGTCGTTCAAGTACCAGCTGATCGACATGGCGGACGAGCGCGTGCTCGCCTCGGGCCTCGTCGAGCGGATCGGCGAGGAGCTCGGCTCCGCGAGCCACACCGTGCGCTTCGCGGCCGGCGCGGGCGAGCCGTCGCCCGCCATCGCCGACGCCACCCACCGACGCGAGACGGCCATCCCCGACCACACCGCCGGGTTCCGCGTCATGCTGGAGGCCTTCGCGGCGCACGGGCCCGTACTCGATCCCGCGGCGCTCGCCGCGGTCGGGCACCGCGTCGTCCACGGCGGCGCGCGGTTCTTCGAGCCCACCGTGGTGACCGACCTCGTCGAGATCAACATCGACGAGCTGTCGGTGCTCGCGCCGCTGCACAACCCCGGCGCGCTGCAGGGCATCCGCGCGGCGCGGGCGGCGTTCCCCGACGTCGCCCACGTGGCCGTGTTCGACACGGCCTTCCACCAGACGCTGCCTCCCGCGGCCTACACGTACGCGATCGACCGCGAGGTCGCCGCCGCCCACCGCGTGCGCCGCTACGGGTTCCACGGCACGAGCCACAAGTACGTCTCCGAGACCGCCGCGCGATTCCTCGGGCGCCCCCTCGATGAGCTGCGCCAGCTCGTCTTCCACCTCGGCAACGGCGCGTCCGTCACGGCCGTCGACGGCGGTCGGTCGGTCGAGACGTCGATGGGGATGACCCCGCTCGAGGGTCTCGTCATGGGCACGAGGTCGGGCGACCTGGATCCCGCCGTGCTGTTCCAGCTCGCCCGCCGCGCCGACATGACGACGGGCGACCTCGACACGCTCCTCAACAAGCGCAGCGGCCTGCTCGGGCTCGCCGGCGTCTCCGACATGCGCGACATCCAGGAACGGCGGGCGGCGGGAGATGCCGCCGCGCAGCTCGCGTTCGACGTGTACATCCACCGCCTGCGCGCGTACGCGGGCGCCTACATCGCGCAGCTCGGCGGCGTCGACGTCGTCTCCTTCACGGCCGGGGTCGGCGAGAACGTGGCGGATGTCCGCGCCGGCGCGCTCGCGACGCTCGCGTTCGCGGGCGTCGAGGTCGACGCCGAGCGCAACGCGTCGGTGCGGCGCGGCGAGGTCGGCGTCATCTCGCCCGAGGGCGCGCGCGTCGCCGTGCTCGTCGTCCCGACGGACGAGGAGCTCGAGATCGCCCGTCAAGCCCTGGCGGCGACGGCCGCCTGACGCACTACGCTGGGGTCGACCCGGACATCCTGCGTGACGGAGGATCTGTGACCTCACTGCCCGACGCGACACTTCCCGACCTCACCCGGTACGACGCCGTGCTGTTCGATCTCGACGGCGTCCTCACGCCGACCGCCGACCTGCACATGCACGCCTGGCGCACGATGTTCGAGCAGCTCTTCGCGCAGTGGGAGATCGAGCCGCCCTACGCCGATCAGGACTACTTCGACCACCTCGACGGCAAGAAGCGCTACGACGGCGTCGCGGCGCTGCTGCGCAGCCGCGACGTCGAGATCCCGTGGGGCGACCCCGCGGACGATCCCTCCGTCGACACGGTCTGCGGCATCGGCAACCGCAAGAACACCGTCTTCTCCGCGGTGCTCGAGGCGGAGGGCATCGCGGCGTACCCCGGTTCGCTCGCGCTCCTCGACGCCCTCGACGCGGCCGGCGTGCCCGTCGCGGTCGTGTCGAGCTCGAAGAACGCCGGGGACGTCCTCGATGCAGCCGGCATCCGCGGCCGGTTCCCCGTGATCGTCGACGGCCTCCTGGCCGAGCGCGACCACCTGCCGTCGAAGCCCGCGCCCGACGTGTTCCTCGCGGGCGCACGGCTCCTCGGCGTCTCGCCCGCCCGCTCGGCCGCCGTGGAGGACGCCCTGAGCGGCGTCGCCTCGGCGGCGGCCGGCGGGTTCGGCCTCGTCGTCGGCGTCGACCGCGGCGCCGGGGCGGCGACCCTCGCCGCGGCAGGAGCGCACATCGTCGTCGACGACCTCGCCGAGCTCGTCGGACCCGCATCGCGCTGAACAGCGCTCGTCCGCAGCCCCGATCCGCACCATTGATCCGCAGCACCGATCCGCAGCACCGAGCAGCCGCACGGAGCAGCGGCACTGAGCTGCACGGGCCGTCCGCCCACCCCCGCCCGGGCATCCGCCCCCGACATCCGGAGCATCCGCATGATCGACCGCGACCGCTTTCCCGTCGACCCCTGGCGTCTCGTCGAGACGCGCTACTCCGAGGACGATGCGGGCGTGACGGAGACGAACTTCGCCGTCGGCAACGGCTTCCTCGGCCTGCGCGGCAACTACCCCGAGGGACGCCACGCGCATGAGCACGGCACGTTCATCAACGGGTTCCACGAGACCTGGCCCATCCGCCACGCCGAGAGCGCCTACGGCTTCGCCGAGGTGGGCCAGACCATCGTCAACGTGCCCGACCCGAAGGTCATGCGCGTGTACGTCGACGACGAGCCGCTCTCGCTCGACCTCGCCGACGTGCGGGAGTACGAGCGCGTGCTCGACTTCCGCGACGGGGTGCTGCGCCGCCGCCTGCTGTGGGTGACGCCGTCGGGCAAGGAGGTGCTGCTCGAGTCCGACCGGCTCGTGCCGTTCGAGGAGCGCCACCTCGCCGTCGAGCGGATGACCGTCACGGTGCTCAACGCCGACGCGCCCGTCGTCGTCAACTGCCAGCTCATCAACCGCCAGGACGGGCAGGACGTCTACGGGGGCCGGCCCGCCGCGGCGACGGGATCGTTCGATCCGCGCAGGGCCGAGCGCATCGAGGCCGACCGCGTCCTCGTCCCCGACGAGCACTGGCAGGACGGCACCCGGTCCGCGCTGTCGTACCGCGCAGCGTCGTCGGGCATGACGCTCGCGGTCGTGGCCGACCATGTGGTGGAGACGACGAACCCCTACACCCACCGGGCCCTCATCGACCCCGACATCGCGAAGAACGTCTTCCGCATCGACGCGCGCGCCGGCGTGCCCGTCACCATCACGAAGTTCGTGTCGTACCACACCTCGCGCAGCGTGCCGCCGTCCGAGCTCGTCGACCGCTGCCGGCGCACCCTCGACCGCACCATGCTCGTGGGGGCCGCGGCCCTGCACACGGCGCAGCGGGCCTGGATGGACGGCTTCTGGGCGCGATCCGACGTGCGCATCGCGGGCCACGACGACCTGCAGCAGGCCACCCGGTGGTGCCTCCTGCAGCTCGCGATGGCCTCGGCACGCGCAGACGGCTGGGGCGTCCCGGCCAAGGGCGTCACGGGGTCGGGGTACTCCGGGCACTACTTCTGGGACACCGAGATCTACATCCTCCCGTTCCTCGCGTACACGACGCCGCTGTGGGCGCGCAACGCCATGCGCATGCGGACGAAGATGCTGCCCGCCGCGCGGCGCCGCGCGGCGCAGATGAGCGAGGCCGGAGCGCTCTTCCCGTGGCGCACGATCAACGGCGAGGAGGCGTCGGCGTACTACGCCGCCGGCACGGCGCAGTACCACATCAACGCCGACATCGCCTTCGCCCTCGTCCGGTACGTGCGGGCGACGGGCGACGTCGAGTTCATGGCGCGCGAGGGCGCCGACGTGCTCGTGGAGACCGCGCGGCTCTGGACGACCCTCGGGTTCTGGCGCCAGACCGACGGCGAGGAGAGCTTCCACATCCACGGCGTCACGGGCCCCGACGAGTACACGACGGTCGTCAACGACAACCTCTTCACGAACGTCATGGCGCGCTTCAACCTGCGGGCGGCGGCCGAGGTCGTCCGGCAGCTGGCCGAGCGGTCGGGGCGCGCCTACCGCGACCTCGTCGACCGGGTCCAGCTGGACGCGGGGGAGCCGGAGGTGTGGGAGCGCGCGGCCGACGCCATGTACATCCCCTACAACGAGAACCTCGGCATCAACCCGCAGGACGCCCTGTTCCTCGAGCGGGAGGTCTGGGATCTGGAGCACACGCCCGACGAGCAGCGGCCGCTCCTGCTCCACTTCCATCCGCTCGTCATCTACCGGTTCCAGGTGCTCAAGCAGGCCGACGTCGTGCTCGCGCTGTTCCTGCAGGGCGACCAGTTCACGGCGGCCGAGAAGAAGGCCGACTTCGACTACTACGACCCGCTCACGACGGGCGACTCGACCCTGTCGGCCGTCGTGCAGTCGATCCTCGCGGCCGAGGTCGGCTACCAGGACCTCGCCCTGGAGTACTTCGAGCACGCGCTCTTCGTCGACCTCGCGAACATGCACCGCAACACCTCCGACGGCGTGCACGTCGCGTCCGCGGGCGGCGTGTGGACGGCGCTGGTCTCGGGCTTCGGAGGGATGCGCGACCACGACGGCGCGCTCACCTTCGATCCGCGCCTGCCGGAGGGATGGCCGCAGCTGCAGTTCGCGCTGACCTGGCAGGGATCGCAGCTCGAGGTCACCATCCGCCGCTCGGAGCTTCGCGTGCACGTCACGGCGGGCGAGCCGGTGGCGTTCGGCGTGCGCGGGGCCGAGTACGTCGCGAGCGCGGCCGCCGACGCCGTCGTCCCGCTCGCCGACCAGGGGCCGGTCATCCCCGGCCGTCCCACGATGCGACGCCACTCGTCGCTGCGTCGCGAGGACGGCACGCCGCTCGAGCCCACGCTGCCGCCTGTCACGACGGCCATCCCGATCGTGGCGGACGACCTCGTCGACCGCGCGGGCGAGTGACGCGACCGGGCCCGCGGTTTGACATCGCGGGCCCGGATGCCGACAGTTGACTCCATGCCCGATGAATGGACCGCGAGCGTCGCGCCCGTCTCCCGGCGCAGCGTGGCCGAGTCCGTGATCGAGGACCTCCGCGGCGCCATCGCGCGCGGAGCCCTCCCCGTGGGCACCCGCCTGCCGTCCGAGGCGCTCCTCGCCGAGCGGTACGCCGTCAGCCGACCCATCATCCGGGAGGCGCTGCGCTCGCTGCAGACGCTCGGCCTGACCCGCACGCGGACGGGCAGCGGGACGTACGTCATCGCCGATCGCGCCGAGGTGGAGCTCGCCTACGGCGAGTTCTCCGCGCGCGATCTCATGGAGGCGCGGCCGCACATCGAGGTGCCGGCCGCGGGGCTCGCGGCGGAGCGCCGCACGGACGAGCAGCGCGACGCCCTCACGGCGCTGTGCGACGAGATGGACGCGTGCGACGACCCCCACGAGTGGGTTCTCCTCGACTCGCGGTTCCACTCGCTCATCGCGCAGGCCTCGGGCAACGCCGTCTTCGCCAAGGCGGTGGCCGACATCCGCGATGCGCTGGCCCGGCAGTCGGAGCTCGTCAACCGCGTCGCGGCGCGCAGGGAGCCCTCGAGCCGGGAGCACCGGCACATCGCCCAGGCGATCGGGGTGGGATCGCCCATCGAGGCCCGCGAGGCGATGAGGCAGCACCTCGGCGAGGTCGAGCGCGTCGTCATCCCGCTGACGAGGTCGGCCGCCCTGGGCTGAGTGCGCTCGGCTCCGGTCTGGCGTATCCTTCTGCTCTGACCTGTCTGGCAGCTTGCCAGATCTGCGCGGTGAACGAACCGCCCGAGCCGAAGGCGGAGACCGTGTCGAGCACGCCCCACGTCGTCGTGATCGCCACGGGCGGGACGATCGCCGGTCGCCTGTCCGCGCACGGCGCCGCGGTGCCCGTGCTGTCCGGCGAGGAGCTCGCCGCCGGCGCCGACGTGCCGCTGCGCGTCGTCGAGCTGATGGCGCTGGACTCGTCGGCCCTCCGGCTGGCCGACATGCAGGCCATCGCCGATGCCGTCGCCGACGCGCTCGCCGACCCCGCGGTGCGCGGTGTCGTCGTCTCCCACGGCACCGACTCGATGGAGGAGACCGCTCTGCTCGTCGGGCTGCAGTGCGGCGCCGATCCGCGCCCCATCGTCGTCACGGGCGCGCAGTTCCTGCCGGACGACCCGCGTGCGGATGGACCGGCCAACCTCGCGCATGCGCTCGCGATCGCATCGGGGAGCGAGCCCGCGCCGCGCCATCCCGCGACGGGCGGCGCCGTCATCGCCTTCGGAGGGCGCGTGCTGCCCGCCTGGGGGGCGTACAAGGCCCGCACCGACCATCCCGACGCCTTCCGGCGCAACGACGACGCGCTCGCCCCCGCGCTCGCGACGGCCCGACGGGCGCACGACGGGGTCGCCGCCGTGCGCGTCGACCTGGTCGCGGTCGTCCCGGGCGGCGATGACGTCCACCTCGACGCGAGCCTCGCCGCGGGCGCACGCGGCATCGTGCTCCTGGCCCTCGGAACGGGCAACGCGTCGGCCGACGTCGTCGCGGGGGTGCGCCGGTGCGTCGACGCGGGCGTCGCCGTCGTCGTCTCGAGCCGCGTGCCGCGCGGCTCGCTCGCGGCCGTCTACGGAGGCGGAGGCGGAGGACACGATCTCGTGTCGTCCGGCGCCGTGCTGGCCCGGACCCTGCGGGCGGGACAGGCCCGCATCCTCGTCGCCGAGCTCCTCGCACGCGGCGAGGGCGTCGCGCGGATGGCGGAGGCGCTGGCCGCGTGACCATCCGCCGCCGCGCGAGGGGAGCGCCCCCGCCGCGCGGCGCGATGTCGGCGGCGAGCCGTAGGCTGGATCCGTGACCACCGCACTGTATCGCCGCTACCGGCCGGAGACCTTCGGGGAGATGATCGGCCAGGCGCAGGTCACGGAACCGCTCATGACCGCCCTGCGGGGCGACCGCATCGGGCACGCCTACCTGTTCTCGGGCCCGCGCGGCTGCGGCAAGACCACCTCCGCCCGCATCCTCGCGCGCTGCCTGAACTGCGCGGAGGGGCCCACGGACACCCCGTGCGGGACGTGCGACAGCTGCGTCGAGCTCTCCCGCACGGGCGGCGGCTCGCTCGACGTCGTCGAGATCGACGCCGCGAGCCACAACGGCGTCGACGACGCGCGCGACCTGCGCGAACGCGCGATCTTCGCGCCCGCCCGCGACCGCTTCAAGATCTTCATCCTCGACGAGGCACACATGGTGACGCCGCAGGGCTTCAACGCGCTGCTCAAGCTCGTCGAGGAGCCTCCGGCCCACGTGAAGTTCATCTTCGCGACGACCGAGCCCGACAAGGTCATCGGGACGATCCGCTCGCGCACGCACCACTACCCGTTCCGCCTCGTGCCGCCCGCGGCCATGCTCGGCTACGTCGAGAAGCTCTGCGCCGAGGAGGGCGTGGCGGTCGCGCCCGGCGTGCTGCCGCTCGTCGTGCGTGCGGGCGGGGGCTCGCCGCGCGACACGCTGTCGATCCTCGACCAGCTCATCGCGGGGTCGGAGGGCGGCAACGTCGGATACGAGCGCGCCGTCGCCCTGCTCGGCTACACGCACGGCGAGCTCCTCGACGAGGTCGTCGACGCGTTCGCGCTCGCCGACGCGGGGTCGGCGTTCGGCGCCGTCGACCGCGTCGTGCAGACGGGGCAGGACCCGCGCCGCTTCGTCGACGACCTGCTCGAGCGCCTGCGAGACCTCATCGTCATCGCGGCGACGGGAGCCGGTGCATCCGCCGTGCTGCGCGGCATCCCCGCCGACGAGCTCGACCGCATGGGTCAGCAGGCGCAGCGCTTCGGAGCCGACAGGCTCTCGCGCACGGCCGACGTCGTGAGCGCCGCCCTCGACGCCATGTCGGGCGCCACGTCGCCCCGTCTGCAGCTCGAGCTCATGATCGCCCGCGTGCTCACCCAGGGCGCGCAGGCCGCCCCCGCGGCGTCGGCGAGCGCGGTCGCGACGAGCTCGGCCTCGACGGCGCGCGCCGTCGCGGGCGGCCCGGCGGCGGCGTCGGCTGCTGCGCCGGTGGCCGCTCCTGCCGCTCCTCCGGTGGCGGCGCCTGCTGCTGCGCCGGTGGCGGCGCCTGTTGCGGCGCCTGTTGCGGCTCCGGCTGCGCCCCCGGCCGCTGCGCCCCCCGCTGCGCCGGTGGCCGCTCCTGCCGCTCCTCCGGTGGCGGCGCCTGCTGCGGCGCCGGTCGAGGCTCCGGCCCCTGCTGCTCCTCCCGCTGCCGCCCCGGCCGCTCCTCCCGCTGCCGCGCCGCGCGCCGACGAGACCGAGACGACGACGGCGACCGCGCCTGCACGCGAGGCGGCGCCGGGGCGGACCACGGCGCCGGGTGCGGGCGACCCCTCCGAGATCGCAGATCGGCCCTCCGAGGTCGCGGATCGGCCCTCCGGTGCCGCATCGGGGAGCCACGCCGTCGACGACGGCACGGTCCCCGCCGCCGGATGGGCGACCATCCCGCCCGGGGCCGACGGGCCCGTGCGCACGGCGGAGCCGGCCGCACGCGCGGAGCCTCCTCGGCCCGGCTCCCGTGCCGGCGCTCCTGCGGGGGGCGTTCCGATCGACGACGCTCCGCTTCCGGCCGACGAGGACGAACCGCCGTACGAGCCCGCCTACGAACCGGAGCCTGCACCGCGGCGACCCGAGCCGACCGCGGCGCTCACGCTTCCCGCCGTCAGCGGAGCGTGGTCGTCGGTCCTCCAGACGCTCGAGCAGCGGAGCCGCTCGACCTGGCTCGTGCTCCAGAGCGCCCGCCCTGTCGCGGCCGAGGGCGACGTCCTCACGCTCGCGTTCACGAACGCGAGCGACCTGGCGTCCTTCAAGCAGCGCACACCGCAGGGCGGCGGGCCGAGCGAGGATCTGCGCGGCGCCATCGCGGCGGAGCTCGGCATCCGCGTGAAGTACCTCGCCCGGCTCGACCCCGGCTCCGGTGGTCCCGGCGGCCAGGGTGGTCCCGGCGGCCAGGGCGGACCCGGCGGGGGAGACGGCCGACCCTCCGCGCCGCAGCCCGCTGGCAACCAGGCAGGTTCGCCCGCCCGTCCATCGAGCGAGGCGCCGCGCGCGGGCTCCGGCGGTCAGCCGGGCGGCGCGACGGCCGCGTCGAACGCCGCGGTGACGGAGTGGGCCGTCGCGCCGATCCCCGGCGCGGCGGCCGTCGCCGTCGAGGCGGAAGGACCGTCCTCTCCGGACGGCGACGCCGATCCCGACCCGCACACGCCTCGGATCGCGCAGGCGCCGGCCGCCTCGGCGCCCATCCCTCGGCAGGCGCCGGCTACGTCGGCCGCGCCTGCCGCGCCCGCCTCCGGCGTCGCCCCCGCGGTGCCCGCGGCCGCAGCGGCGCCGTACCCCGTGCCGACGCCCGCACCGGAGGACGACGACATCGACCCCGGCGACATCCCGCCGGAACCGGCGGAGGCCATCGCCCCGCAGCCGCCGCCCGCTCCCACGGTGCAGCGGCGGCAGGTCGGCGGCGACGGCATCCAGCGGTACGGCGAGGCCGTCGTCCGGCAGGTGCTCGGTGCGACCTTCCTGCATGAGGAGCCGTACGAGCCCGTGACCCGCTTCCTGTGACACCCCCGACAGAGGACACCATCCAGCCATGTACGACGGCATCGTCCAGGAGCTGATCGACGAGCTCGGCCGGCTCCCCGGAATCGGCCCCAAGTCGGCGCAGCGCATCGCCTTCCACATCCTGCAGACCCCCGCGTTCGACGTGTCGCGGCTGTCCGAGCTGCTGCGGGAGGTCCGCGAGCGCGTGCGCTTCTGCGAGATCTGCGGCAACGTCTCCGAGAGCGAGACGTGCGCCATCTGCCGCGACCCCCGGCGCGACCTCACCGTCATCTGCGTCGTGGAGGACGCGAAGGACGTCGCCGCGATCGAGCGCACGCGGGAGTTCCGGGGCCGCTACCACGTGCTCGGCGGCGCCATCAGCCCGATCGCCGGCGTCGGCCCCGACGACCTGCGCATCGCCCAGCTCATGTCGCGCCTCGCCGACGGCACCGTGCAGGAGGTCATCCTCGCGACGAACCCGAACCTGGAGGGCGAGGCGACCGCCGCCTACCTCAGCCGGCTGCTGACGACGCTCGAGATCGCCGTGTCGCGGCTCGCCTCCGGGCTCCCCGTCGGCGGCGACCTCGAGTACGCCGACGAGGTCACGCTCGGCCGCGCCTTCGAGGGGCGCCGGCGACTCTGACCCGCGTCGAGGCATCGGCGGTCCGCCCTCTAAGATCGGGGGAGGCGCGCTCTGCGCCTGCCGCATCCCGTACGCATCGAGGAGCCCCACCTTGGCGTTGATCGTCCAGAAGTTCGGCGGATCGTCCGTCGCCGACGCCGAGAGCATCAAGCGCGTCGCCAAGCGCATCGTCGACACCCGACGCGCCGGCAACGACGTCGTCGTCGCCGTGAGCGCCATGGGCGACACCACGGATGAGCTGCTCGACCTGGCCGGGCAGGTCGCCCCCGTGCCGGCGCCGCGCGAGCTCGACATGCTGCTCTCCAGCGGCGAGCGCATCTCGATGGCCCTGCTGGCGATGGCCATCCATTCGATGGGCTTCGAGGCGCGTTCGTTCACGGGCAGCCAGGCGGGCATGATCACGACGGCCGACCACGGCTCCGCCCGCATCGTCGACGTCACGCCCGTGCGGCTGCGCGAGGCGCTCGACGACGGGGCGATCGTCATCGTCGCGGGCTTCCAGGGCTTCAACCGCGACACCAAGGACATCACGACGCTCGGCCGCGGCGGGTCCGACACCACGGCGGTCGCCCTCGCGGCCGCACTCGACGCGGACGTGTGCGAGATCTACAGCGACGTCGACGGCATCTTCACCGCCGATCCGCGCGTCATCCCGCTCGCCCGCAAGCTCGACACGGTCACGGCCGAGGAGATGCTCGAGCTCGCCGCCAACGGCGCCAAGGTCCTCTACATCCGCGCCGTCGAGTACGCCCGTCGCCACGGCGTGCTCATCCACGCCCGGTCGACGTTCACGTCGAACGAGGGCACCTACGTTCTGGGCGAGGGGATGGCGTCCCCTCGCGTCGCAAAGGGAGAGAACATGTCCGACGAGGCCATCGGCAAGGAAGAGCCGGTCGTCGCCGGCGTCGCGATCGACCGCAGCCAGGCGAAGATCTCGGTGCTCGGGGTCCCCGACGTCCCCGGCTCCGCCGCGGAGATCTTCACCCTCGTCGCGAAGACGGGCGCGAACATCGACATGATCGTGCAGAACGTGCAGTCGGCGAAGCCCGGCCGCACCGACATCTCGTTCACCCTGCCCAAGCAGTCCGCCGCGGAGGTCGCGAAGGCGCTGTCGGCCGCCCAGGGGGAGAGCGGCTTCGAGAGCCTCGTCTACGACGACCAGGTCGGCAAGCTCTCCGTCGTGGGCGCGGGCATGCGCACCCACTCGGGCGTCTCGCTCACGCTGTTCGAGGCGCTGAGCGCGGCCGGCATCAACATCGAGATGATCTCCACGAGTGAGATCCGCATCTCCGTCATCCTCCGCGACACCGAGCTCGACGAGGCCGCGCGCGCCGTGCACACGGCGTACGGGCTCGACGGCGAGATCGAGGCGACGGTCTACGCCGGAACCGGCCGCTGACATCCGCGTCGTCGAAGGCCCCCGCTCCGTGCCGGAGCGGGGGCCTTCGCCGTCGGCGCCTGGCGCGTCGCGGCCCCGGTAGAATCGAGCAACCCTTCACGCGTCTTCCGAGGAACACCATGACCCGCATCTCTGATTCAGGACTCTCCGTCGCCGTCGTCGGCGCCACCGGCCAGGTCGGCGCCGTGATGCGCGAGATTCTCGGGGAGCGGTCGTTCCCGATCCGCGAGCTGCGTCTGTTCGCCTCCGCCCGCTCGGCTGGGACGGCGATCGAGTTCGGCGGCGAGACCGTCGTCGTCGAGGACGTCGAGACCGACGACCTCGCGGGCATCGACATCGCGCTGTTCTCCGCGGGTGCGACGGCGTCGCGCGCGCACGCGCCGCGCTTCGCCGCGGCCGGCGCGGTCGTCATCGACAACTCCAGCGCGTGGCGGATGGACCCCGAGGTGCCGCTCGTCGTCAGCGAGGTGAACCCGCACGCGATCGACGAGGCCGTCAAGGGCATCATCGCGAACCCGAACTGCACGACCATGGCCGCCATGCCCGTCCTCAAGCCTCTGCACGCGGAGGCGGGTCTCGAGCGCCTCCTCGTCTCCACCTACCAGGCGGTGTCGGGCTCGGGTCTCGCAGGTGCGCAGGAGCTCCTCGGGCAGGTCGAGGGCGTCCTCGCTCAGGGCGACACCCTCCGTCTCGTCCACGACGGCGCCGCTGTCGACTTCCCGCAGCCCGAGAAGTACGTCGCGCCCATCGCGTTCGACGTCATCCCGCTCGCCGGCAGCATCGTCGACGACGGCCTGAACGAGACCGACGAGGAGAAGAAGCTCCGCAACGAGAGCCGCAAGATCCTCGAGCTCCCCGACCTGCGGGTCGCGGGCACGTGCGTGCGGGTCCCCGTCTTCACGGGCCACTCGCTCTCCATCCACGCCGAGTTCGCGTCGGACATCACGCCTGACCGTGCCCGCGCCATCCTCGCCGACGCCCCCGGCGTCGCGCTCGAGGAGGTGCCGACGCCCCTCCAGGCCGCCGGCTCCGACCCCAGCTACGTCGGCCGCATCCGCGCCGACCAGTCGGCGCCAGAGGGCAAAGGCCTCGTGCTCTTCATCTCGAACGACAACCTGCGCAAGGGCGCGGCGCTCAACGCCGTGCAGATCGCCGAGCTCGTCGCCGCGAAGCTGTCGGCGCGCGCCGCGGTCTGACGCCACGGCCGCCCGGCCCGGGGGATGCGCGCACGGCAAGTTCTCGCGTTCTTTCGGGCTGGGATGGTCGGGGGCGTCCGAAAGGCGGGAATAGGATTGACGGGTGAGTGAAACCGTCGATGTCGTGCTGATCGGCGGCGGGATCATGTCCGCCACGCTCGGCACCCTGCTCAAGGAACTGCAGCCCGACTGGAAGATCGTCGCCCTCGAGCGCGACGGCGAGGTCGCGCAGGAGAGCTCCAACGCCTGGAACAACGCCGGCACGGGCCATGCCGCCCTGTGCGAGCTGAACTACATGCCCGACCCCGAGGACCCCTCGAAGGCGGTCGGCATCAACGAGCAGTTCCAGCAGAGCCGCCAGCTGTGGACCTCCCTCGTCGAGAAGGGCATCCTCGACGCGCCGTCGACGTTCATCAACGCGACGCCGCACATGACGTTCGTGACGGGGAAGAGCGACGTCGCGTATCTCCGGGGGCGCTACGAGACGCTCAAGACGCAGCCCCTGTTCGCCGGCATCGAGTACTCCGAGGACTCCCGGGTCATCCACCAGTGGGCGCCCCTGCTCATGGAGAAGCGGAGGAAGACCGACGAGCCGTTCGCCGCGACGCGCGTTCCGGCCGGAACCGACGTCGACTTCGGCGCGCTCACGCGCCAGCTCTTCGACCACCTCAAGGACAGCGGCGCCGAGGTGCTGCTGAACCACGAGGTGAAGAAGCTCTCGAAGCAGAAGGACGGCACGTGGCTCGTCCGCTTCCGCAACCGCATCGGCAAGGCGCCCCTGCAGCTCAACGCGCGCTTCGTCTTCGTCGGGGCGGGCGGATGGGCGATCAAGCTCCTGCAGGGATCGGGCATCCCCGAGATCAAGGGGTACGGGGTCTTCCCGATCGGCGGGCAGTTCCTCAAGACGAGCAACCCCGCGCTCGTCGCGAAGCACCAGGCCAAGGTCTACTCGCAGGCCGCCGTCGGCGCGCCGCCGATGTCGGTGCCGCACCTCGACGCGCGCATGGTCGAGGGCGAGGGGTCGCTCATGTTCGGCCCGTTCGCGACCTTCAGCCCCAAGTTCCTCAAGAAGGGGTCGCTCTTCGACATCGTGTCGCAGGTGCGGCTGCACAACATCGGCTCGATGCTGAAGGTCGGTGCGACGAACCTCGACCTCGTGAAGTACCTCGTGACCGAGCTGCTGAAGAGCCCCGCGAAGAAGCTCGACAGCCTGCGCGTCTTCATGCCGACGGCGAAGGCCGAGGACTGGGAGCTCATCCAGGCCGGTCAGCGCGCCCAGGTGATGAAGGGCGGAAAGCTGCAGTTCGGCACCGAGGTGGTCTCGGCTGCCGACGGCTCGATCGCGGGTCTCCTGGGAGCGTCGCCCGGCGCCTCCACGGCGGCGACGATCATGCTGAACGTGCTGGCCTCGTGCTTCCCCGATCGCATCGCCGGCTGGGAGCCGCAGCTGAAGGCGCTCATCCCCACGTACGGGGAGACGCTCAACGACGACGCGGCCAAGGCGAAGAGCACGACGGCGCGCACGGCCGAGGCCCTCGGCGTCCTCGCGTGACGTCGGCGCCGACGATCGTCGTCGCGGCCATCGCGTTCCACCGCGCGGATGGCACGGTGCTGACGGTGCGGAAGCGCGGCACATCGGCGTTCATGCTGCCCGGCGGGAAGCCGGAGGCGGGGGAGAGCGCCGTCGACACGGCGCTGCGCGAGGTGCGCGAGGAGCTCGGGATCGTGCTGCGGCCATCCGACCTGCGCCTGGTCGGCGCGTTCGCGACGCACGCCGCGAACGAGGCGGGGCACGTGCTGCACGCGACCGTGTTCGAGACGGAGGCGGACGTCGAGCCCGCCGTGCAGGCGGAGATCGAGGAGGCCCGCTGGGTCGCACCGGGCGCGGCCATCCACGACGCGTCGCAGGCCCCTCTCAACCGCGAGCACGTCTTCCCGCTGCTCGCCGCCCGGACCCCGCACGCGTCCTAGCGTCCCGGACGGGCCCCGGTCGACGGGGCCGGCGCCGCGCGCGGACTACACTCGACCGGTGGCCAAACTGTACTTCCGCTACGGCGCGATGAACTCGGGCAAGTCCACGGCGCTGCTGCAGGCCGCGTACAACTACGAGGAGCGCGGGCAGGCGGTGCTCCTCGCGAAGCCCGAGATCGACACGAAGGGCGCAGACCAGATCGCGTCGCGGCTCGGCGTCACGCGCACGGTCGACTTCCTCGTGCCGGCGGATGGCGATGTCCGCGACCTCTTCGAGGCGCACCGTGCGCGCGTGCGCCGCGAGGCGTCGGATGCCCTCATCCCGGGCGACCGGCCGGCCGACGTCGCGTGCCTGCTCATCGACGAGGCGCAGTTCCTCACGCCGCAGCAGGTCGACGATGTGTTCCGCATCGCGGTGCTCGACGGCATCCCCGTGATGGCGTACGGCATCCGCACCGACTTCCGCACGCTGGCGTTCCCGGGGTCGCGGCGGCTGCTCGAGATCGCGCACTCGCTCGAGGAGCTGAAGACCATCTGCCGGTGCGGCCGCAAGGCGCTCTTCAACGGCAGGCGCATCTCCGGCCGGTTCGTGTTCGACGGCGACCAGGTCGCGATCGACGCCGAGGGCGCGGCGGTGCGCGACGAGCACTTCGTGACCTACGAGTCGCTGTGCGGTGTCTGCTACGTGGAGGAGTCGGGCGACCTTCTCACCCCCGCGTGAGGGCATGTTGACGTCAACATGCCCCGCCGCGTAGCCTGAGGGCATGCGAGTACTCCTTGCCGGCGGAGCCGGATACATCGGTGCGCACACGGCCGTCGCGCTCCTCGACGCGGGTCACGAGGTCGTCCTCCTCGACAACCTGGCCAACACGAGCGACGTGGTCGCCGCGCGCATCGAGCAGATCACGGGCACGCCCGTCGCGCTCGTCGTCGGCGACGCGGCGGACGACGAGGTCGTGGAGGGCGCGTTCGCGGAGCACGGCCCGTTCGAGGCGATCATCCACTTCGCCGCGCACAAGGCGGTCGGCGAGTCGACCCAGAAGCCGCTCGACTACTACGCCAACAACCTCGACTCGACGTTCGCGCTCCTGCGCGTGGGCCTCGCCCACGGCATCCGCTCGTTCGTCTTCTCGAGCACGGGCACGGTCTACTCGAACCCGGCCGACCTGCCGTTCCCCGAGACCGGGACGCGCGACCTCGTCGAGCTGTCGAACCCGTACTCCAAGACGAAGCTCATGAACGAGGTCATCCTCGCCGACGTGCAGCGCGTGAACCCCGAGCTCAACGTGACGCTGCTGCGCTACTTCAACCCGGTCGGCGCGCATGAGTCGGGTCTCATCGGGGAGGACCCGCAGGGCATCCCCAACAACCTCATGCCGTTCGTCGCGCGCGTGGCCGTCGGCTCGCTGCCCGAGATCAACGTCTTCGGCGACGACTACGACACCCCGGACGGCACGGGCCTGCGCGACTACATCCACGTCGTCGACCTCGCGGAGGGCCACGTCGCCGCCCTGGAGAAGGCGCAGCCGGGGCTCGCCTCCTACAACCTCGGCACGGGACGCCCCGTCAGCGTGCTCGAGCTCATCGCGTCGTTCGAGAAGGCCGTCGGCAAGGAGCTGCCGAAGGTCATCGCCCCCCGCCGCGCGGGCGATCTGGCCGCGACGTACTGCACGCCCGCGAAGGCCGAGCAGGAGCTGGGATGGTCGGCGCGCTACGGCATCGACGACATGACGGCGAGCGTCTGGAACTGGCAGTCGAAGAACCCGCGCGGCTACGCCGAGTGACGCGGCCCTGACGCAGAACGGCCTCCGGAGCGATCCGGAGGCCGTTCTGCGTCAGCGGCGGCTCAGCCGCGCGCGGGGAGGGTCGGGATGAGCGCGCGCAGCTTCTCGGCGGTGTCCTCCCAGCCCTCGACGGCGACGCAGGGCACGCCGATCGCGAGCACGGGGTAGTCGTTGCCGTCGGCGTCGAGGCGGTCGCCGTAGAAGAGCATGTCGTCGAGGGCGATGCCGGTCTCCTCGGCGAGCTGGCGCATGCCGTATGCCTTGTCGATGCCCTTGCGGGTGATGTCGACCGACGTCGAGCCGCCCGAGCGCACCTCGAGGTCGGGCACGCGCGCGGCGACGGCGTCGCGCAGCGCCGACTTCTTCGCGCTCGTCGGGTCCCAGGCCTTCTTGGCGTCGACCGGGGCCTCCTGGCCGAGCGCCGAGAAGGTGATCTGCGAGCCCCGGTCCTCGAGGATCGGCCCCCACGTCTCGGCCTCCCAGTAGCCCAGGCGCTTCGCCTCCTCCTCGACGGCGGCGAGGGCTCGGCTCTTCTCATCGGCGGTGAGCTCGCGTGCGTACACGGCCGCGAAGTCGTCGCCGGAGTGGCGGAAGTACTGCGTGCCGCACGTCGGCAGCAGGTGGATGTGCGAGAGCGCCTCGGGTGCTTCGGGCAGGCGGTCGACGACCTGCATGCGGAACTGCTGGATCTGGCCGCCGGAGATGATCGCCACCTCCACGCGCTCGGCGAGTGCGATGAGCAGGTCGCCGATGGGCGATTCGATGGGCGACTTCGAGGGAGCCAGGGTGTCGTCGAGGTCGAATGCGACGAGGCGAGGCGTGGCGGGCATGTCTCTCCGGATGGCCGAGGGGCGCGAACCGGTCCAGCCTATGCGATCCGCGTCAACGGCCCGTGTCGGGGCGGGTCGTGCGGATGACGCCGAACCGTCTCGCGTAACGAACGGCCGCACGGCGCGTCTCATGGGCAGAGGGAGATTGCGGAGGTCGACATGGCACCGGAGGAGATGGCGCAGCTCGCGACAGCCGTCGCGCTCGGGGCGTCGCTCGCGGGCGGCGTGCTCGTCGCGGTGAGCGCGCTCATCGCGGGTCGCGCCCACCGTCGCGAGGCCGTGCCTCGGCGTCGGCGGCGCGGAGCCTGACGACGCCTACGCGGCGGGGAGGCTCCAGAAGACCGCCGTCCCGCCGGGATGGTCGACGGTGAGCGCCTCATCGAGGTCGCGGTAGTCGGAGTCCTCGTTGTGGCCGACCATGAGGATGGTCGTGCTGCCGTCGGCGTTGCGGACCACGTCGGAGACGACCTGGATGTGGTCGGGGACGCCCGAGACATCCCAGTCGAACACGACGAGGTCGCCGATCTTGACCTGGTCGCGTTCGTCGAGCGACAGCTCCGTCGCGCCGATCGTCGCCGCGTTCTCGGTCATCCAGGTCTGGAACGTCGGGACGTACCGCCACGCCTCGCTCGAGGTGGTGCCGTCGTTGTACCACTCGTCGTTCTGCGTCCAGCCGCGTGCGAGCAGCGTCTGACTGGCGAAGTTCATGCAGTCGCCGCCGATGGAGTTGAGGTTGCCGAACTCGGCGACGTTGTAGTCGTCCCAGTGGGCGAGCGCGTAGGCGAGCTGCGCGTCCACGCCCGTCTGGACGGCGTACGTGTACACGAGGTCGGATGTCTCGGCGAGTGCCGCGCCGTCGGCCTCGACGGCCACGGGGACGTCGCCGGCGACGTAGTCCACGGCGGTCGGCACGACGACGTCGACGGCATCGTCGGCGACGCGGGTGATCTGCGCGTCGACATCGCCGAACGCGACGCGGGTGACCCCCTCCAGGCCGGCTCCCGAGATCGTGACGGTCTCTCCGGCGACGAGAGAGCCCTCCGTGGCGCTCAGGGCGTCGACGTGCGGCTCGGCGTCGGCTGACGCGGCCTGGCCGTCGGATGCGCCGTCGCCGGCCTTCTCGTCGGCGTCGTCGGCCGAGCCGGAGACGCGGACGTCGACGGTGTCGGGGGCCGCCTGCGCCGAGCGGATCGCCGTGTCGGCCCCGTCGTCGGCGACGCCGAGGGCGACCGCGCCTCCTGCGATGAGCAGGGCGCCGCCTCCGAGGATGGCGGCTCTGCGCAGTCGCGCGCGTCGCCGCGCTGCGCGTCGGGCTGCCGCACGGGTGGAGCGCGGGGGTGTGGCGTCGGACATCGTCGGCGAGGCTACGTGGCCCGCCTATGCCGGTTCTGGACGCGGCCTGGGAGTGCTGGGGGAGAAGCAGAAGAGGGACCCGCGCTCGCGGGTCCCTCTTCTCATGCTGGTCGGGGTGACAGGATTTGAACCTGCGGCCTCGTCGTCCCGAACGACGCGCGCTACCAAGCTGCGCCACACCCCGTGGCAACCCGTCCAGTCTACCCGACACCCCGCCATCCGACGAATCGGCGTGTCCCCGGGAGCGGCGTCCGTCACGCGCCGCGGCGCAGCAAGACGCCGCGTCCGCGGCTGAGCGCCCAGACGAGTGCCCCCGCGGCCAGGAGCGCGGCGAGCAGGCCTGCTACGTGCAGGGCGAGCGACGCCGCGCCGCGAGAGGGAAGCAGGAAGCCGTACGGCACCCAGCCATCCGCCACCCCGCGCGCGAGCACGATGGCAAGCCACACGACGGGGTGGGGGAGCACCACCCACAGCATGCGCCACGGCAGCGCCGGACGGTCGCCCACGCACACCCAGTCGGCAAGCACGATCAGCGGGACCACGACGTGCAGCGCGGCGCTCACCCAGGGCGGCGCCGACCCGGTGCCGGGCACGAGCACGTTGTAGACGGCGCCGACGGCCAAGAGGCACGTGACGCCGACCGCGCGGGCCGTGATGAGCGCACGCGGAGACGTGAAGCCGCCGAGCGACAGCGCGCCCGTCGTGAGGAGGAGCGTCGCGGCGAGGAGCGTCGTCAGGTTCGTGAAGTAGCCGAAGAAGTCGATCGGGCTCGCGTCGCCGGCGGCGATGCGGAGGCCGTACGCCCATCCGAGCACGCCGAGAGCCCCGCCGCCGACAGCGAGCCGGAACCAGGCGACGGGTGCCGCGGCCGTCAGCCGAGCCGCGGCGCCAGCGTCAGGAGCGAGACCTCGGGCGGGCATGCGAAGCGCACGGGGGAGTAGATCGAGTGGCCGAGGCCCGCGCTGACGTTGAGCGGCACGGTGCGCCCGTCGTGCGTCCAGGTCGAGAGCCCGCGCGCCTGCTTCGGCGGGAGGTCGCAGTTCGACACGAGGGCGCCGTAGAACGGCACGCGCACCTGACCGCCGTGCGTGTGGCCGGCGATGAGCACGTCGGCGCCGAGGTCGCTGAACGCGTCGAGCACCCTCACGTACGGGGCATGGGTGACGCCCAGCGTGACGGATGCCGAGGGGAGCGCCTCGACGAGCGGGGGGAGCGCCTCGAGGTCGTCGAGCCCGTGATGCGCGTCGTTGACTCCGACGAGGTTGACGGACGTCCCGCGCACGTCGAGTGTCGCCGCGAGGTTGTCGAGTCCCGTCCATCCGAGCTCGACGACGAAGAACCGGTCGAGGGCGTCGGTGTCGAGCCGCGGCGCGGACTGCGCGCGCTTCGACGGGCCGAGGATGTACCGGAGCGGGTTGCGGGGCGAGGGCTCGTAGAGGTCGTTCGAGCCGTGGACGAAGACGCCGGGGATGCCCGCGAACGGTTCGAACGCGCGCTTGATGCCGTCGAGTCCGTCGCGGTGACCGAGGTTGTCGCCCGTGTTGACGACGAGGTCGGGGCGGAGCGACGCGAGCCGCGCCATCCACTCCTGCTTACGGTGCTGCCACGGCGCCATGTGCGCGTCGGAGACGTGCAGCACGCGAAGAGGCGTCGCACCCGGCTCGAGCACGCGCACGGTGTGGTGACGCACGGTGAAGAGGTAGCGCTCGATGCCGATGCCCCAGACGGCGGCCGCGGCCCCGGCGCCCGCGACGACGCCGAGGGCCGCGAGGCCCGGGCGAGACGACGCCACTAGTCGTCGTCCCCCTCGCTGCGCTGGCTGTTGCAGTTCTTCGCCTCGTAGTCGACCGTCACGGTGGTGTTCGGGTCGGTCACGGTGCCCGCGGCGGGGTCGGTGGCCGTGGCCTTGCCGCTGCCCGCGCTGTCCTTCTGCGTGCAGCTGCCGCGTTCGACGTTGTCGAAGCCGGCCCCTGTGATCGCGGCGAAGGCCGCCTGCACCGACAGACCGGACACATCGGGGACCGCCGCGCCCTTGCCGTCGCTCGGGTGGATCGTGATGACCGATCCCACGGCCGCCTGCCCGCCCGGCTCGTACGACTGGATGAGGCCCTCGGCCTGGTCTCCCGTCACGGAATCTCCGACGCTCACCTGGAAGCCGGCACCGGTCAGGGTGCTCGTGGCCTCATCGATCGACATGCCCGTCACATCGGGGACGTCCTTCTTGATCTGGCGGGTGAGGTTCGGGTCGGGGTCGGGGAAGGCCCCACCCGGGTAGTGGGCGTTCGCCGCCGCCTGGATGTCGCGTGCGAGGGAGTACCGGACGTTGTTGCCGAGAACGCCGTTGCTGTAGATGGTGCGGAGGTCGACGGATCCGGACGACTGGCCGACCCAGACGGCCGTCGTCGCCGCGGTCGACGACTCGATCATCATCGTCGAGATGTTCTCGTGCGTGCCGGTCTTGCCGATCAGCTCGGTGCCATCGAACGGGTTCGCCCCCGAGCCGGTTCCGCCGCTGTTCATGACGGACTTGAGCGCCTCCGCGGCAGTGGCGGCGATGTTCGAGTCGATGACGCGCTCGCATCCGGTCTCGGGAACCGGGATCTCCGACCCCTCCGCGTCGACGATGCGGTCGATCGCGTGGGGCTCGCAGCGCACGCCGTCGTTCGCGATGGTCGCGTACGCGGATGCCATGTCGACCGGAGCGATGTTCTTGGAGCCGAGGATGTCGTAGAGCACCTGAGCGTGCTGCGGGAGCTCCTGCGGATCCGTGATCGAATCGCCGTCGCCCCACGTGAGCCCGAAGCGCTCCGCGACGGCGTTGATCTCACACACATCGAGCTGCTCGGCCATCGCGAGGAATCCTGAGTTCAGAGAGTCCCGCGTGAAGCTCGTGACGGTGCCGGTGTATCCGTTGCCGTTCGCGAAGTTGCCGATCTTCGTGGAGTTGTACTGCTGCACGCCGTTGCACGTCCAGTTGAAGACGCGGTTGTTGCCGTTCAGCACCTCGTTGATCGATCGGCCGTTCTCGAGCCAGTCGATGAGCGTGAACAGCTTGTATGTCGACCCCACGTTGAAGCCGATCGACGAGCCGTGCGCGTAGTCGCCCGCGTAGACGAGCGATGAGTAACCCGGCGTGTTCGCCATCGCCTCGTCCTCGGAGAACGTCGTGTTCTGGGCCATCGCGAGGATGCGTCCCGTGCTCGCCTCGACCGTGACGGCCGTCGAGCCGAACGCGATGCCCTCGATCGTCGACGCGGCATACGTCTTCATGGCCGTCTCTGCGGGCATCTGCACGTTGAAGTCGAGCGTCGTGTAGATGCTGAGGCCGCCACGGCGCAGGAGCTCCCACCGCTCGTCCCACGTGTCGCCGAACGTGCCGGTGGTGTCGTTGAGGATGGTCTGCTGGACGTACTTGCAGAAGTACGCGGAGCCGCCTGCGGCGCCGCATCCGGTCTCGCGCGGGTTGATGCTCGGTTCGATCGCCTCGGCGAGTGCAGCGTCGTACTGCTCCTGGGTGATCTTGCCGTCGTCGAGCATGCGCCCGAGCACGTAGTCGCGACGGTCCTTCGTCGCCGCGTAGCCGTCATCGGCGCTGTTGCGCGGGGTGCCCTCGCTGTCGGTGTACGAACCCTCGGGAAGATCGATGCGGTACCGGTTCGGGTTCTGCACCATTCCGGCGAGCGTCGCGGCCTGGCTGAGCGTCAGATCCGACGCACGTGTGTCGAAGTAGTACTCGGCTGCGGCCTCGATGCCGTAGGTCTGACCGCCGAAGTTGGCGATGTTGAGGTACCCGATGAGGATCTCGTCCTTCGAGTACTCCTGCTCGATCGAGATCGCATACCGCATCTCCTGCAGCTTGCGCTCGTATCCCTCTGCGCCCTCGGCCTCGATGGCCTCGTAGTAGCAGGCCTGCTGCTCTTCCGAACCCGACTCGGCCTGCTGCTCGCAGCGCTGGATGAGCACGTTCTTGACGTACTGCTGGCTGATCGACGACCCGCCCTGAGTATCGCCGCCCTGGAAGTTGTTCAGCAGGGCGCGGGTCGTGCCGATGAGGTCGATGCCGCCGTGCTCGTAGTAGCGCGGGTCCTCGCTGGAGAGGAGGGCGTCGTACATGGTCTGCGAGACCTCGTCGTACGCGACCGGGATGCGGTTCTGATCGTAGAACGAGGTGAGGACGAAGTCGCTGCCGTCGTAGTCGGTCGCGTAGATCGTCGTCGGCTGCATGGGGGTGTCGACCTCGAGGTACGACGGCAGGCTGTCGAACAGCTCGATCGCGGTCGACGCCGAGTTCCCCGCGATGGCGATGGCGGGGGTCACGGTGGCGGTCACCAGCACACCGGCGACGGCGCTCAGTCCGACGAGTCCCAAGACCCCACCGACGACACCGCTCGCAGTCCTTTTTCCTCCGGGCATAGGCTTGATCGTAAGGGAGTTCCCTGAACGTCCCGGCGATCGCGGCGCGCTCTCGCCGCATTCCCAGTGCCGTCCCGGCCATGACGACAGGAGTTCCATGACCACGTGGGAGTACCTCACCACGCCGCTGCTCATCCACAACACCGCGGCCATCCTCAACAACTGGGGCAAGCAGGGGTGGGAGCTCGTGCAGGTCGTGCAGGGGCCGGAGGGCGGCCTCGTCGCCTACCTCAAGCGGCCTGTGAGCGACGGGGCCGCCGCGAACGCGGGCCTCGGCGCCGCCGCCGAGGCGGCGAAGCAGTTCGAGGGAGGCGCGCAGTGACCGTCTCCGCCCGTCTCGCCGAGCTCGGCATCGAGCTGCCCGCCGTCGTGCCGCCCGTCGCGGCGTACATCCCCGCCAAGGTGCACGGCGACGTCGTGCAGACGTCGGGGCAGCTGCCCATGATCGCGGGCGCGCTGCCCCGCACCGGCAAGGTCGGCGAGGGCGACGCGTTCGTTCCCGCCGACGTCGCGAAGGACCTCGCACGCACGTCGGCCCTGAACGCGCTCGCGGCGGCGGCGGATGCCGTCGGCGGCGTCGACCGCATCACTGGCGTCCTGAAGCTCACCGGCTTCGTCGCGTCCGACCCGGCGTTCACGGGTCAGCCCGGCGTCATCAACGGCGCGAGCGAGGTGCTCGGCGAGATCTTCGGCGAGGCCGGACGCCACTCGCGGTCGGCCGTGGGCGTGCCCGTGCTGCCGCTCGACTCGCCCGTCGAGGTCGAGGTCGCCTTCCTCTTCGCCTGACGCGGTCGGCTGACTGCCGAGCGGCACCGGGCGCGACGCCCGGTGCCACCGGCTCGCCCGCCTACCGCACCTGCGCCGAGATGACGCTCATCACCGCGGTGTCGGCGAGGGTCGTCGTGTCGCCGACCTCGCGGCCCTCGGCCACGTCGCGCAGCAGGCGCCGCATGATCTTCCCGGAGCGGGTCTTCGGCAGCTCGCCGACGATGTAGACGTCGCGCGGGCGGGCGATCGGCCCGATCTGCTCGCCGACCCATCCGCGCAGCTGCTGGGCGAGGCCGTCGGGGCCGTGCTGCTTCAGGTAGCTCTCCTTGAGGATGACGAACGCGACGACCGCCTGCCCGGTCGTCTCGTCCGACGCCCCCACGACCGCGGCCTCGGCCGTCGCCTCGTGCGCGACGAGCGACGATTCGATCTCGGCCGTCGACAGGCGGTGGCCCGACACGTTCATGACGTCGTCGACGCGGCCGAGCAGCCAGATGTCGCCGTCCTCGTCGAGGCGCGCGCCATCCCCCGCGAAGTACCAGCCCTGCGAGCCGAACTTGTCCCAGTAGGTCTCCTTGTAGCGCTCCGGGTCGCCCCAGATGCCGCGGAGCATGCTCGGCCACGGCTCCGTGATGACGAGCAGCCCGCCGCCGCCCGCCCCGACGTGCGAGCCCTGCTCGTCGACGACGTCGATGGAGATCCCCGGGAGCGCGACCTGCGCCGACCCGGGCTTCGTCTCCGTCACGCCCGGGAGCGCCGAGATCATGATGGCGCCCGTCTCGGTCTGCCACCACGTGTCGACGATGGGCGTCGTGCCCGCGCCGATGACGTCGCGGTACCAGACCCACGCCTCGGGATTGATCGGCTCGCCGACCGAGCCGAGCACGCGCAGGCTGGACAGGTCGCGCGCCTGCGGGATGACCCGCCCCTGCTTCATGAACCCGCGGATGGCCGTGGGTGCCGTGTAGAAGATCGTCACGCCGTACTTCTCGATGATGTCCCACCAGCGGCCCGGCTCGGGGTGCTCCGGCGTCCCCTCGTACAGCACCTGCGTCGCGCCGTTGGCGAGCGGGCCGTAGGCGACGTACGAGTGCCCCGTGATCCATCCGATGTCGGCTGTGCACCAGTAGACGTCGGTCTCGGGCTTGAGGTCGAAGACGTTGCGATGCGTGTACGCCGCCTGCGTGAGGTATCCGCCGGAGGTGTGGAGGATGCCCTTCGGCTTCCCCGTCGTGCCCGACGTGTAGAGGATGAACAGCGGGTTCTCGGCGGGGAAGGCGCGCGCCTCGTGCTCGGGCGACGCGGCGGGGACGACATCGTGCCACCACAGGTCGCGGCCCTCCGTCCATGCGACGTCGTTCTCGCCGCGGCGCACGACGAGCACGTGCTCGACGGTCGACTGCACGCCGTCGCCCCGGTCGGAGAGCGCCTGGTCGACCGCGGGCTTGAGGGGCGAGACCTTGCCCTTGCGCCATCCGCCGTCGGCCGTGATGACGAGCTTGGCGCCCGCGTCGTCGATGCGGGAGCGCAGGCTGTCGGCGCTGAACCCGCCGAACACGACCGAGTGGATGGCACCGATGCGCGCGACGGCGAGCATCGACGCGATCGCCTCCGGGATCATCGGCAGGTACAGCGCGACGCGGTCGCCCTCGCCGATGCCGAGCTCCGTGAGCACGTTCGCGAGGCGCTTCACCTCCTCGGTCAGCTCGGCGTAGGTGACGCGCCGCTCGTCGCCGGGCTCGCCCTCCCACAGCAGGGCGACGCGGTCGCCGTTCCCAGCCTCGACGTGCCGGTCGAGGCAGTTGTAGGCGATGTTGAGCTCGCCGTCGGCGAACCACTTCGCGAACGGCGGCGTCGACCAGTCGAGCACCTGAGTGAAGGGCTCCTGCCAGTGCAGCAGCTCCCGCGACTGCGCGGCCCAGAAGCCCTCGCGATCCTCCTGTGCGCGCTCGTACAGGTCGGGGCCGGCGACGGCCGCGGCCGCGAAGTCGGCCGACGGCGCGAACCGCCGGTTCTCGGTGAGCAGGTTGTCGATCTGGCTGGACATTCGGGGCGCTCCTTCGCGTGCGGTCCTGCGGCGGCATCGCCGTCACGACGACGCTACGCCCGCCGTCGCGGGGGCGGCTACCTCCGAAAGGAGGGGGTCGCCTCGTCCACAGGCCCGTCCGTCCCGCGCGTCTCTCCACGGATGGCCGCCGGCCCCTCGCGGGGACGGCGCGCGTCCGTAGCGTCGGGGCATGGCCGCTCCCTTCATCGTCCAGCCGCGCGGAATCCCCCGCCGTGCGGCCGGGGATGAGGCGCGGGCACCGCGCGAGGGCGACCAGGCGGCGCGGGCGGACCTGGGGCCGCTCGCGCCGTACCTCGCCGACGCCGCCGTCACCGACCTCTTCGTCAACGGCACCGCGGGGCTCTTCGTCGACCGGGGAGACGGCCCGCGGCACGACGCCACCTGGCGTGCGTCCGAGCGCGAGGTGCGCGATCTCGCCACGGCTCTCATCGCCCGCGGCGGCCGGCACATCGACGATGCGACGCCGTGCGTCGACGTGCGGCTCTCCGGCGGCGTGCGCATCCACGCCGTGCTGCCGCCGGTCAGCTCGACGGGCACGGCGCTGTCGGTCCGGGTCCCGCGGCTCGCGCGGGCGGGCCTCGACGAGCTCCACCGGGGCGGCGCGTTCGCCGCTCCCGTCCGCGGATGGCTCGAGCGCATCGTGCGCGACCGCGAGAACGTGCTCGTCACGGGTGCCGCCGGCACGGGCAAGACGACGCTGCTCGCCGCCCTCCTCGCGCACACGCCGCCGAACGAGCGCATCGTCACGATCGAGGACGTCGCCGAGCTGCGCATCGCGCATCCCCATCACGTCGCGCTCGAGGCGCGCCAGCCGAATCTCGAAGGCGCCGGCGCGATCGGCCTCGCGCGCCTCGTGCGCGAGTCGCTGCGGATGCGCCCCGACCGCATCGTCGTGGGGGAGTGCCGCGGCGAGGAGGTGCGCGAGCTGCTGACGGCGCTCAACACGGGCCACGACGGCGGGGCCGGAACGCTGCACGCGTCGGGCCTCGACGACGTGCCGGCCCGGCTCGAAGCGCTCGGCGCGCTCGCGGGGATGGACGACCACGCCGTCGCGCGCCAGGTGACGAGCGCGATCGGCTTCGTGCTGCACGTCGAGCGCGACTCCGCGGGGCGGCGCACGCTCGCGCGCGTGGGGCGGTTCGCGGATGGCGGCGGCCGCCTCGCGATCGAGGAGGTGCGTCCGTGGGAGTAAGGCGTCGCCGGACGGGCGGCGGTCCCGCTGCCGTCGCGGAGACGGTCCTCCGGCTGGCCGTGCTGCTGCAGGCGGGTGCCGCGCCGGCGGCCGCCTGGCGGCATCTCGCCGAAGCGGGCGACGCGGCGGCGGGCGCGATCGTCGAGCGCGTGGCCGGCGGGATGCCGCTCGTCGAGGCGATCGAGGCGCAGTCCGCCGCATCGGCGGGCCGCACTCCCGCGTCGGCACGCCTCGCCGCGGCATGGCTCGACGTCGCCGCGGCCTGGGAGGTGTCGATCGCGGTGGGCGCTCCGCTCGCCGACAGCCTGCGGGGCATGGCGTCTGCCTTGCGCGACGCGCAGGAGAGCGCCGACGACGTGCAGGTCGCGCTCGCGGAGCCCGCGGGCACGGCACGGCTGATGGGGTGGCTGCCGCTCTTCGGCCTCGTCATCGGCGGGGCGCTCGGCTTCGACACCCTCGTGATCCTCTTCACCCACCCTGCCGGCATCGGGTGCCTCGTCGCGGGGCTCGTCCTCCTCGCCGGCGCGCGGCTGTGGACGGGCCGGCTCGTGCGCTCCGCGCAGCCCCCGCCGGGCACACCGGGCATGGCGGCCGAGCTGCTCGCCATCGCCCTCGCGGGCGGCGTGTCGATCGAGCGCGCCCACGACCTCGTCGACACCGCCCCGGGCGGTCCGCGCGGTGCCGACGAGGTCGACGGAGTGCTCGCGCTGTCGCGGGCGGCCGGCGTGCCCGCCGTCGAGCTGCTGCGTGCGTCGGCGGCGCACGACCGCCACGACGCGCGCACATCGGGGCGCACACGGGCGGCCCGGCTCGGGTCCCGCCTCCTGCTGCCGCTCGGCGTCTGCACCCTGCCGGCGTTCCTCTGCCTCGGCGTCGCGCCCATGATGCTCGGCGTCCTCGCCGCGACGCCCCTGCCCGCCCTCGGCGGGTGATCACGACCCCAGGACGACACCACACAGAGAGAAGGAGCGCCATGTCCCCATCCATCCCCGTCCCTCCGCCGCTCGACGAGCTGCTGCACGACGAGTCCGGAGCGTCGACCGCCGAGTACGCGATCGTGACGATGGCGGCCGTCGCGTTCGCGGGCCTGCTCGTCGCGATCATGCGCTCAGGCGAGGTGCAGCAGATCCTCACCGACCTCGTCCGCAAGGCCCTGACGGTTCCGTGATGAGGGTGCGACGGCGGGCGGGCGGCCGCGCCGCCGACGAACGCGGGTCGGTGGCCGCCGAGCTCGCCGTCGCGCTCCCGGCGGTCGTGCTCGTCACGGCCCTCGGCATCGCCGGCCTCGGTGCGGCGTCGCTGCAGGTGCGCCTGCAGGATGCCGCCGCCGACGCCGCGCGCCTCATCGCGCGCGGCGAGGACGAGGGGCGCGCGGCGGGCGTGGTGGCGACGGCGGGCGGAGCGCTCTCCATCGCGCACCAGGGCGACCTCGTGTGCGCGACCGCCCGCGCCGACGCGCGCATCGGATCGCTCGCGGTGCCCCTCGCCGCCACCAGCTGCGCCCTCGCGGGCGGTCTCTGATGGCGGGGGCCGCGCTCGCCGCGGGCGTCGTCGCGGCAGCCGGAGCGCTTGTCGCCGGCCTCGTGCTGGCCGGTGGAGCGGCTGCGGAGAGCCAGCGGGTCGCGAGCATCGCGGATGCGGCGGCGCTCGCCGCCGCGGACGGCGTGAGCGGCGCCGTGACGGGAGATCCCTGCGCCCTCGCCGCCGACGTCGCGGCGGCCGGGGGCGCGTCGGTGTCGTCATGCGCCCTCGACGGCCTCGTCGCGACGGTGGCGGTGTCGGCCGCCTTCGGCGCCCTCCCCGTCTCGGCGACGGCGCGCGCGGGGCCGCCCCCGGCCGAGGCAGGGTGACGGGGCGGACGACGGCGCAGACGCGGAAGTGCGACGGCGGCAGGCGGGCTTCCGCGGAGGCGGTCGCGCTCCGGCCGTCGGGTAGCGTGGAGGGGCGCACCGCGCCGCCGCACCCGAAGCGGCCGCGCTCCGGACGCCGCAGGGCGGCCGTTCCGGCATGCGCGCGGATGATCCGGGCTCCGAGCCGACGGACGGTGCGCCCTGTGTATGGTGTGCTTCGAGGAAAGGACGCCCCTTGGCAAGAGGCAAGACGGCAGCAGGCAAGACGCTCGTCATCGTCGAGTCGCCGACGAAGATGCGCTCGATCCAGGGGTATCTCGGCGACGGCTACGAGGTGCTGAGCTCGGTCGGGCACATCCGCGATCTCGCCGACAAGCGCGACATCCCCGAGAAGGACCGCGCCGCGTACGGCAAGTACTCCATCGACATCGAGCACGGCTTCGAGCCGTACTACGTCGTGAGCGACCGGAAGACGAAGACCGTCACGGAGCTGAAGCGGGCGCTCAAGGAAGCCGACCAGCTCCTGCTCGCCACCGATGAGGACCGCGAGGGCGAGGCCATCGCGTGGCACCTCCTCGAGACGCTGAAGCCGAAGGTCCCCGTCAAGCGCATGGTCTTCCACGAGATCACGCCCGACGCCATCCGCGCCGCCGTCGACAAGACCCGCGAGCTCGACCTCGCCCTCGTCGACGCGCAGGAGACCCGCCGCATCCTCGACCGCCTCTACGGCTGGGACGTCTCCCCGGTGCTGTGGCGCAAGATCGGCTCCGGCTCGTCGGGCAGCGCGCTGAGCGCTGGCCGTGTGCAGTCGGCCGCGACGCGCATGGTCGTCGAGCGCGAGCGCGAGCGGATGGCGTTCGTCTCCGCCGCGTACTGGGGCATCGAGGCGACCGCCGCGCGCGGCGCGGAGGGCTTCTCCGTGCGCCTCGTCCGGGTCGACGGCGCGCCGCTCGCCGTCGGGCGCGACTTCGACGACAAGGGAGCGCTCAAGCGCGCCGTCGTCGTCCTCGACGAGACGGCCGCCCGCGAGCTCTCCGCCGCCATCGAGAAGGCGGGCGCAGGGCGCGTCGCCAAGGTCGAGGCGAAGCCCGGCACCCGCCGGCCCTACGCGCCGTTCACGACGTCGACGCTGCAGCAGGAGGCGGGCCGCAAGCTCGGCATGTCGGCCAAGGTGACGATGTCGGTCGCGCAGAGCCTGTACGAGCGCGGATACATCACCTATATGCGCACCGACTCGACGAACCTGTCGTCGCAGGCGATCAGCGCCGCGCGCGAGCAGGCGGTCTCGCTCTACGGCCCCGACGCCGTGCCGCTCAAGCCCCGCTCCTACGCGTCCAAGAGCAAGAACGCGCAGGAGGCGCACGAGGCCATCCGCCCCTCCGGCGACCGCTTCCGCACGCCGAAGGAGGTCGCCGGCCAGCTCGGCCGCGACGAGCAGCGGATGTACGACCTCATCTGGAAGCGCACGGTCGCGAGCCAGATGGCCGACGCCAAGTTCGAGACGACCACCGTCACGATCGAGGCCGACGCCGAGGGGCGCGCGGTCGAGTTCACCGCCTCGGGCACCGTGTACACCTTCAAGGGCTTCCTCGAGGCCTACGAGGAGGGCCGCGACGAGAAGCGCGGCGACGCCGACGCCGCGAAGGACCAGTCGCTCCCGCAGGTGGCCGAGGGCGACGAGCTCTCGCTCGCCGACGCGATCGCCAAGGGCCACGAGACGTCGCCGCCGCCCCGGTACACGGAGGCGAGCCTCGTGAAGGCACTCGAGGAGCGCGGCATCGGCCGCCCCTCGACGTTCGCGAGCATCATCGGCGTCATCCTCGACCGCGGCTACGTCGTGAAGCGCGGTCAGGCGCTCGTGCCGACATGGATCGCGTTCAGCGTCATCCGCCTGCTCGAGGACCACTTCACCGAGCTCGTCGACTACGACTTCACGGCCGAGCTCGAGGACGACCTCGACGCCATCGCCCGCGGCGAGCAGAAGCGCGTCGACTGGCTGAAGTCGTTCTACTTCGGCGGCGAGGGGCATCCCGGGCTCCGCAACATCGTCGACAACCTCGGCGAGATCGACGCGCGCGCGATCAACTCGATCCCGATCACCGACACCGCGACGCTCCGCGTGGGCAAGTACGGCCCGTACCTCGAGGTCTCCGATCCCGAGAACCCCGACGCCAAGCCGCGCATCGTCAACGTCCCGGAGGAGCTCGCGCCCGACGAGCTGACGGCCGAGAAGGCCGTCGAGCTCATCGAGGCGCCCGTCGCGGGCGACCGCGTGCTCGGCGAGAACCCCGAGAACGGCAAGGTCATCGTCGTCAAGGACGGCCGCTTCGGCCCGTACGTGCAGGAGCAGGATCCGCCGTCGGCGGATGCCGCCGACGCCGCGACGGGCGAGGTCGTCGAGGCGCCGAAGAAGCGCGGCGCGAAGAAGGACGCCGCCCCGAAGCCGCGCACCGCCTCGCTGTTCAAGAGCATGTCGCCCGAGACGGTCGACCTCGCCACCGCGCTGCAGCTGCTGTCGCTGCCGCGCGTCGTCGGCGTCGACCCCGAGTCGGGTGACGAGATCACCGCGCAGAACGGCCGGTTCGGGCCCTACCTCAAGAAGGGCGCCGACTCGCGCTCGCTCGAGAGCGAGAGCCAGATCTTCGACGTCACGCTCGAGAAGGCGCTCGAGCTGTACGCGCAGCCGAAGTACGGCGCGCGGCGCGCGTCGAGCGCCCTCAAGGAGTTCGACGCCGATCCCGTCAGCGGCAAGCCCATCCGCGTGCGCGACGGCCGGTTCGGGCCGTACGTGACCGACGGCGAGACGAACGCGACCATCCCGCGCGGCGAGTCGGTCGACGACGTCGACTTCGAGCGGGCGAAGCAGCTGCTCGCGGACAAGCGCGCCAAGGGCCCCGCCCCGAAGCGCGGCCGCGCCGCCGCGTCGAAGAGCTCGTCGTCGAAGTCCGCGTCGTCGAAGTCCGCGTCCGCGAAGACCTCCGCGGCGACGGCGGCGTCGAAGACCGTGTCGTCGTCCCGCTCGGAGGCGGCCAAGAAGGCCGCGGCAACGCGCGCCGCGAACCGGGCGAAGAAGGCCGCGGAAGGAAAGTGAGCACCGCACGCGGCCTCTGGGTCACGTTCGAGGGCGGAGACGGCGTCGGCAAGACGACGCAGGCGCGCCTCCTCCAGGAGGCACTCGAGGCCGAGGGGCGGACGGTCGTCCGCACGCGCGAGCCGGGAGGCAGCGACGTGGGGCGGCTCGTCCGCGACATCGTCCTCCACCACAGGGGCGACATCGCGCCCCGAGCGGAGGCGCTGCTCTACGCGGCCGACCGCGCGCACCACGTCGCGACCGTCGTGCGCCCCGCGATCGGGCGCGGCGAGGTCGTCATCCAGGACCGCTACCTCGACTCGTCCGTCGCGTACCAGGGCGCGGGGCGCGTCCTCGACGCGGGCGAGGTGCGCGCGCTGTCGCTGTGGGCGGCGGAAGGCGCCCTTCCCGACGTGACGGTGCTGCTCGACCTCGACCCCGCCGCCGCACGACGGCGCCTCGACGCCGACGACAAGCCCTTCGACCGCCTCGAGGCGGAGAAGGAGGAGTTCCACGCCCGCGTGCGGGACGCCTTCCTCGCGCTCGCCGCGGACGAGCCCGCCCGCTTCCTCGTGCTCGACGCCTCGCGCCCCGTGACCGAGCTGGCGGGCGCTGTCCGCGCGCGCGTCGCCGCCGCTCTCGACGCGCCGGGCGGAGACGTCGGCGGCGGTCGTTAGGCTGGCAGCATGACCTCCGTCGCCGCACCTGCGCTCCCGTGGGGCGATGTCTGGGGGCAGGACGAGGCGGTGTCGATCCTCCGCCAGGCGGCAGACGGCGGCAGCCTCGCGCATGCCTGGCTCGTCACGGGTCCCCCCGGCTCCGGTCGCTCGACCCTCGCCTACGCGTTCGCCGCGGCCCTCATCGCGCAGGGCCCGGACGACGTCCACACCATGCGCCAGGTGCTCGCGGGCTCCCATCCCGACCTCACGGCGCTGCGCACCGAGGGCGTCATCATCACGATCGCCCAGGCGCGTGCGCTCGTCGAGCGGTCGTACTTCTCGCCGTCCACGGGCCGCTACCGCGTCATCGTCGTGGAGGACGCCGACCGGATGACCGAGCGCACGTCGAACGTGCTGCTGAAGGCGCTCGAGGAGCCGCCCCCCGAGACCATCTGGGTGCTGTGCGCGCCGAGCGACGCCGATCTCCTCCCGACCATCCGATCGCGCGTGCGGCTGCTGCGCCTGCGCGAACCCGAGGTCGACGACGTCGCACGGCTCATCCAGGCCCGCACGGACGTCTCGGTCGACGTCGCGGAGCAGTCGGCGCGCCATGCGCAGCGTCACATCGGGATGGCCCAGCGGCTCGCGACCGACGAGGCAGCGCGCCGCCGCCGAGACGAGACGCTGCGCGCCGTCCTGCGGGTGCGCGGCATCGGCGACGTGGTCGAGGTCGCGGGCGAGATCGTGCAGGCCGCGACCGACGACGCGAAGGCGCTGACGGCGGAACGCGATGAGGCGGAGCGCAGCGCCCTCCTGCGCACGATCGGCTTCGCCGACGGCGCGAAGATCCCGCCGGCCGTACGGTCGCAGCTCTCGGCGCTCGAGGACGAGCAGCGCAAGCGCGCGACGCGCAGCCTCCGCGACGGCATCGACCGCGTGCTCACCGACCTGCAGTCGCTGTACCGCGACCTCGTCCTCCTCCAGCTCGGCCGCGACGGCGGGCTCATCAACGTCGAGCTGGTCGACGACCTCCGCGCGCTGGCCGCGGCCTGGAGACCGCAGCGCACGCTGCGTGTCCTCGACCACATCGCCGAGACACGCGACGCCCTCGAGCAGAACGTCCAGCCGACGCTCGCGCTCGAGAGCCTGCTCGTCACCATCGTCAGCGGAAGGAAGCCATGATCGCCCGCACACCCCTCGTCCGCCGTCTCGCCGTGGCGGTCGCCGGCGTCGCCGTGGCGGCGACAGCGCTGTCCGGCTGCGTGAGCGCGCTCATCCCCGACGGTGCGACGACGACGGGCACCGAGCCCGTCCTCGACGGCGTCCCCGACGAGCTGCTGCCGATCTACGACCAGCGGCTGGAGTGGGAGGCGTGCGGAAGCGGATTCGAGTGCTCCACCGTCACGGCGCCCCTCGACTGGGACGACCTCGACGCGGGGGAGATCGACCTCGCGATCATCCGCCAGCCTGCGCTCTCGGGCACGTCGCAGGGGTCGATCGTGACGAATCCCGGCGGGCCGGGGGCGAGCGGAATCGATCCCGTGCTGCAGGGGTACGCGGCCGGCACGCCGCTGCAGGAGGAGTTCGACATCGTCGGATGGGATCCGCGCGGCGTGGGCGACTCGACGGCCGTGCGCTGCTTCGACGCCGACGAGATGGACGCCTATCTCTACGACGTGCCGGCGG
Source organism: Microbacterium gilvum (assembly GCF_039543865.1). Taxonomy (NCBI): domain Bacteria; kingdom Bacillati; phylum Actinomycetota; class Actinomycetes; order Micrococcales; family Microbacteriaceae; genus Microbacterium; species Microbacterium gilvum. The sequence continues at coordinate 152,786 of NZ_BAABKO010000007.1, forward strand.
GCACGCGCGGCTCCGACGAGTGGCAGGCCGACCTCGAGGCGCGCGCGGAGGGCTTCGCGAACGCGTGCGACGCGAACAGCGACGGCATCCTCGAGTTCATCACCACGGAGCAGTCCTCGCGCGACCTCGACCTCATCCGCGCGGTGCTCGGCGAGACCGAGCTCGACTACATCGGCTACTCCTACGGCACCTTCCTCGGCGCCACGTACGCGAAGAACTTCCCGGAGCGCACGGGCCGCCTCGTGCTTGACGGCGCCATCGACCCGTCGGCGTCGGGGGAAGACGTCGGCCTCACGCAGGCGATCGGCTTCGAATCGGCCCTGCGCACCTACATGCAGGCGTGCGTCGACGGCACGACGGGCGCCGACTGCCCCTTCACGGGCACCGTCGACGACGCCATGGGCGACCTCTCCGCGCTCCTCTCCGCGGTCGACGCCAACCCGCTCGCGGCTGCGGACGGCCGGGTCGTCGGCGCCGACACGGTCATGACCGGCATCATCGCGGCGCTCTACAACGAGGCCAACTGGATGTACCTCACGCAGGCGCTCGCCGAGGCGCTCGAGGGCGATCCGGCGACGGCGCTCTTCCTCGCCGACTTCTACAACGGCCGCGACGCGGGCGGCGGCTACGCCGACAACTCGACCGAGGCCTTCAACGCCTACAATTGCATGGACTACCCCGCCGAGTCGGAGGAGGCGTCGGCCGCGGTCGAGCAGCGCATCGCCGAGGAGGCGCCGACCATCGCGCCGTACTGGTCGGGAGCGTCGGTGTGCGCGTACTGGCCGTTCGAGCCCACGGGCACGCGCGGGGAGATCGCCGCGGACGGCGCAGCGCCCATCCTCGTCATCGGCACGACAGGCGACCCCGCCACGCCGTACGAGTGGGCCGTCTCGCTCGCCGACCAGCTGGCGTCGGGCGTCCTGCTCACCTACGAGGGCGAAGGGCACACGGCCTACAACGGCGTGAGCGACTGCGTCAACGAGACCGTCGAGGCGTTCTTCCTGGATGGCACGGTGCCGGAGGACGGCCGCGTCTGCTCGTGATCGAGACGGCCGTGGCGCGAAACGCCCGGCCGTCTCCGCCGGTTCGCCGCACGCGTCGCGAGCCGCTATGCTTGTCTCTTGTGCCGCTCAGGCGGCACGGGAACGCCACCTTAGCTCAGTCGGCAGAGCGATTCACTCGTAATGAATAGGTCGTCGGTTCGATTCCGACAGGTGGCTCCAGATGAGGCCCGGTCGGACGCATGTCCGACCGGGCCTTTCGCGTGTTCCGGGGTGCCGAGGGCAGGTGCGGGGCGGAATCACATCCGCGCGTCCCCTGCCGATACGCTGGCTCCGATCGAGCCAGCCGACAGGGAGGAGCGGACGATGAGCGACGACACGGGAGAGGTTCTCCTGGCCCGCGTGCGCACGCATCCCAAGCGCCTGTTCTGGACGGTCGTGCTCCAGCTCGTCCTCATCGCCGCGCATGTGCTCGTCGCGGTCTTCTGGCCAGCACCGACGGGCGCCGCATGGTTCGACGACTGGGGGCAGCCAGTCGTGCACGCGATCATCGCGATCGTCGAGATCGTCTACTTCGTCGTGCCGGTGAGCAGGTGGTGGTGCACGGTCTTCACCCTCACGACGCTGCGGGTGGAGCGCCGCTGGGGCGTCATCTGGAAGCGGTCCCGGGAGATCCCGCTGTCGCGTATCACGTCGATCGAGGTGCAGCAGGGACTGCTCGACAGGATCTTCGGCTGCGGCACGGTGGTGTTCTTCGACGCCGCGGTCGTCCCGCCCGCGGAGTACGGCCCCCTCGACGAGCCGACCGAGGACGCTCCGATGGTCGGCGTCCGGTTCCTCGACGTCCCGCGGGTGGGGGAGTTCCGCGAGCTCGTCGACCAGGCGCGGTTCGGGCGCGCGGCGCGCGCCTGACGGCCGCACCCCGACGGACGGATCAGCCGTCCGCGCGCCGCCACCGCTCGTAGACGACGCGCCCGCCGAACACGCGAGATTCGACGAGGTCGAGGGCGATCGGATCGGCGACGTGGGGGAGGAGCGGTGCTCCGCCTCCCACGATGATGGGATAGCGGAAGACGCGGAACTCGTCCACGAGACCCAGGGCGATCGCCTGCCCGGCGATCTCCGCCCCGCCGATCTCGACGTCGCCGCCGACCTTGGCTGTGAACGCCGCGATCTCCTCCGCGATCTCTCCCGTCGCGAGTCGCGCGCGGCCATCCACCTCGGACAGGGTGCGGCTGAAGACGAGCTTCGGCAGGGCGGTCCACGCGTCGGCGAAGGCGGCCTCGTCCGCCGTGCCGCGCATGGCGGGATCGGTCTCCCATACGCGCATCGTCTCGTAGAGACGCCGGCCGAGGACGACACCCTTCGCCTCCTGGACGAACGCGAGGTGGAAGGCGAACAGCTCGGCGTCGGGCGCGCCCCACTGGAAGTCCCCCGTGCGGTCGTGGATGTACCCGTCGACCGAAGTGCTCATCGACACGATCAGCATGCGTCACGCTCCTCATCGGACTGCCGTGGTCGGTACCGACTCTAGACCCGGAGCGGCGCGCGGCGGGGGACGGCACCCCCCCTGCCGCGCCATCGCCGGGGGAGCCGCTCCTCTAGAATCGATCTGCCTGTCGCAGAAGGCGCGTCCCGCGTGGCGCGCCTTCTGCCGTACCCCCTGGAGCGTCATGGACCCGAGCAGCGTGATCGGCGCGATCACCGAGCTGTTCTCGTGGATCGGCTTCGGCGCGTTCGCCGTGCTGGGGGCGGCCGCTGTCGTCGCGCGGCTCGCGGACGGCACCTGGACGCCCGTGCGGGCGTTCGTGCTCCCCGACGACGGCATCGTGCGATGGTTCGGGACAGGCCACGTCGTCGGCGAGGCGCCCCTCACCGAGGAGCTGCGCCGAGCGGCCGGCGATGCCGACGAGCTCGACCTCTTCACGCGGGTGGACCATCCGGGCAGCGCGCGACTGCACGCGCGGTCGCCGCTCCCGCGGCTGCTCGCGTGGACGGCGCTGGGGTTCGGCGCCCTCGGCGTCGTCTCGACGGCCGTCCAGCTCGTCCTCGCAGCGGCCTGATCGGATCAGGGGCAGCGCAGCTCGCCGTCCACGAGCACATGGTCCGCCTTGTCCGCACCGCACCGGTGACAGGGCGTGCCGCGGCCCTCGCCGAGCTGGGCGGGGCCCGCCAGACGGATGAGCGTGCCGTTGAACCACTGGTAGAACCCGCCGGCCTCGCGGATCCGCGTGCGGAGGGGCTTCCTTCTGCGAGGGGTCATAGTGATTAGTGTACTAACTATTCGCTCGCGATAGGGTGGATGCGTGACGGAACGCGATGACCTGCTCAAGCTCGACAACCAGCTGTGCTTCGCCATCGTCACCGCCGCGCGCAACGTCGTCGCGATCTACCGGCCGGTGCTCGAGCCGCTCGGGCTGACCCACCCGCAGTACCTCGTCATGCTCGCGCTCTGGGAGGAGTCGCCCCGCACGCTCGGCGACCTCGCATCGGCTCTCGCGCTGGAGCCCGCGACGGCCTCGCCGCTCGTGAAGCGCCTGGAGGCCCAGGGATACGTCCGCAGGGAGCGGCGTGCCGACGACGAGCGCCGCCTCGCGATCGGGCTGACGGAGGAGGGTGCCGCGCTGCGCCGGCTGGCGCTCGAGGTGCCGGAGCAGATCATGGCGCGGACGGGGCTCGACGTCGAACGGCTGACGGCCATCCGCGACGCCCTCGCGCCCTTCGCGGGGAGCGTCGACGCGTGAGGCGGCGTACCCTCTGAGCATGACCAGGGCGCTCCTCATCGTCGACGTGCAGAACGACTTCACGGAAGGCGGCGCGCTCGGCGTCGACGGCGGCGACGCGGTCGCCGCCGGGATCACGCGGCATCTCGCCGATCACGGCGCGGACTACGCGCTCGTGATCGCGTCACGGGACTGGCACGACGCGGACGGCGACAACGGCGGCCACTTCGCGCCCGATGCGCCCGACTTCGTCGACACGTGGCCGGTGCACTGCGTGGCCGGGACGGCAGGGGCGGAGTACGACCCGGGCCTCGACACGTCTGCCGTGACGCATCACGTGAGGAAGGGGCAGGGGAAGCCCGCGTACTCGCTCTTCGAGGGGACCGCGGACGCCGGCGGCACGGTCGCCGAGCTGCTCGCGCAGAACGGCATCGAGGCAGTCGACGTCGTCGGCATCGCGACCGACTACTGCGTCCGGGCCTCGGCGCTCGACGCGATCGCCCTCGGGCAGCACGTGCGCGTGCTGACGTCGCTCGTCGCCGGGGTCGCGGCCGAGTCGTCCGAGCGCGCCCTCGCCGAGCTCGCGCACGCCGGAGCGGAGCTCGTCTAGGGACTCCGGGCCGGTGCGCCCGGACCCACGTCATCCCCGACCCGAGCGTTCGGACGGCGCCGCGAGGACGTCGAGAGCGCCGGTGCGCACCATGGCCTCGTGCCGATCGCGCAGCTCTCGCCGCGTCCGCGCCGAACGGAGGATGCCGCGCGCCGACGCCGTCACGATGACGAGCACCGCGATTCCGGCGAGGTAGGCGATCTCCACCCGCCCAGGGTAGGGGACTGCGCACCGGCAGGTCCAGGACTGATGCAGACGTCTCGTGATGGTGGGCCCAGAGGGGCTCGAACCCTCGACCCGCGGATTAAAAGTCCGATGCTCTACCGACTGAGCTATAGGCCCGCATCCACTTTAGTCGGCCGCGGTGGTAGCTTCGGGCCATGCGAGGCAGGCGCGGCGTCGGAGCGGACGCCGAGAGGGCCGGCCGCGAGTGGTTCGACGAGACGCTCCGGGCGGCGAGAGACGTGCACACGATCGGCGAGCGGCGGGCGTCGGAGGGCATCCTGCTCGCACTCGACCGCTGGTTCATCGACCGCGGCGACCTCCGCGGGCCGTCGGGAGAGCTCGCACTCGTCGTCGAGGCCGTGCTCGCCGACGGGGTGCTCGCGGACCGCCGCGGCATCCGCTACGACCGCGCGGAGTCGGTCCTCGGGAACGCGCTGGGCGAGCACCTCACGCTGACGTTCGACGACGTCGAGCGGCTCGGCGACGCGTTCTTCGCGCACCTCTCCCGGCACGGCCGTTGAAGGGCCCGGCACGGCCGTTGAACGCCTCCTATTCTACCGGCGCCCCCTGGAGGCGCTCCCGGCCCCGCGACGCGGTGCGGCGCGTAGCCTTCTGGGGATGAGTGCGGAGTTCAGCAAGCCGGTGCGCCGGCCGTCCGAGACGTTCGATCGGCTGTTCGCGGGAGCCGATCCCGCGGAGATCTCGCGCGCCGCGCATGCCACCGCGACGGCGCTGCTCGCCCGCGTGCGCCACGAACCGGACGCCGGCGTCGTCGAGCGCCTCGTCTCCTTCACCGCGAGCCACGGCATCGACGACATCGCGGAGCTGTGGTCGCAGTCGCCCGCCCGGTCGCTCCCCGGTTCGCTCTGGCGCCTCTACCTCGTGCAGCTCGCCATCCACGACGACCCCCGGACGGCGTCGCTGCTCTACCAGCGGGGGAGCGCGGAGCTGCACTCGGCCGATACCGTGGTCGCCGGCGCGCCGGCGCCGGCCGGGCCGGACGAGCTCGTCGCGCTCATCGACACCATCCTGCGCGGCGCGTTCACCGGCGACTACGCCGTCGCACTCGACCGCACGGCGGCGTTCTGCCGCGTGCAGGCATCGGGGGCGACGCACCTCGCAGACGACTACGAGCCGACCGAGCCGGCGCGGGCGTCGGAGCTCACGACGCGGGCGCTGCGGCTGTCGGCGTTCGCCGCCGACCTCACGGCGGCGGCGCGGCTGTGGCGACGGGAGTCGCTCGACTGACCGCCGGAGACGACGAAGCCGGGCCGCAGAGAACGCCTCACGGCGGAAGGCCGCTCGCAGCGGCGAATATTGGAGCCCGGGGTTACTGCGGCCCGGCCATCACAGTCTAACGGGCACCGGGAGCACGGCATTCCCGGCGGGTGCCCAGCCGCCCGTGCAGCCCGGGCGCGTCGGGGGATGACCGCTGCCCGGAGACGCCGGAGGCCGATCCCGCCGAGCGGGACCGGCCTCCGAGGCGCGCGGACTGCTCAGCCGAAGCGGCCGGAGACGTAGTCCTCGGTCGCCTGCACCGACGGCGTCGTGAAGATCTTCGTCGTGTCGTCGTACTCGATGAGCTTGCCGGGCTTGCCTGTGCCGGCGATGTTGAAGAACGCGGTCCGGTCGCTCACGCGCGAGGCCTGCTGCATGTTGTGCGTGACGATCACGACCGTGTAGTCGTTCTTCAGCTCGCCGATGAGCTCCTCGATCGCGAAGGTCGAGATCGGGTCGAGCGCCGAGCACGGCTCGTCCATGAGGATGATGTCGGGCGACACGGCGATCGCGCGCGCGATGCAGAGACGCTGCTGCTGGCCGCCCGACAGGCCCGAGCCCGGCTTGTCGAGGCGGTCCTTGACCTCGTTCCAGAGGTTCGCGCCCGTGAGCGACTTCTCGACGAGGTCGTCGGCGTCGCCCTTCGAGATGCGCTTGTTGTTGAGCTTCACGCCCGCGAGCACGTTCTCGCGGATGGACATGGTCGGGAACGGGTTCGGCCGCTGGAAGACCATCCCGACCTGCCGGCGCACGAGCACGGGGTCCACGCCCTGCCCGTAGAGGTTCTGGCCGTCGACGAGGACCTCGCCCTCGACGCGCGCGCCCGGGATGACCTCGTGCATGCGGTTGAGCGTGCGCAGGAACGTGGACTTGCCGCATCCCGACGGGCCGATGAACGCCGTGACGGTGCGGGGCTTGATGTCGATGGACACGCCCTCGACGGCGAGGAAGTCGCCGTAGTAGACGTTGAGGTCGTTGACTTCGATGCTCTTGGACACCTGGGTCTCTTTCTGTGGAGTCGTTCGGGTCGAGGGGCCGTCAGCGGCCGGTCATCTTCGGGGCGAAGATCTTGGCGATCAGACGCGCGGCGAGGTTGAGCACCATGACGATGAGGATGAGGGTGAGAGCGGCCGCCCACGCGCGCTCGAAGTACGCATCGGCCGGAAGACCGGGGTACTTCGCCTGCATGTAGGCGAACACGGGGAGCGTCGCCATCTGGCCGTCGAACATGTTGAGGTTCATGTTCGGGACGATGCCGACGGTGAGGAGGAGCGGTGCCGTCTCGCCGATGACGCGCGAGATGGCGAGCATGACGCTCGTCGTGATGCCGGCGATCGACGTCGGGATGACGATCTTGACGATCGTCAGCCACTTCGGCACGCCGAGCGCGTACGACGCCTCGCGGAGCTCGTTCGGGACGATCCGGAGCAGCTCCTCGCTGCCGCGCACCACGACGGGGATCATGAGCACCGACAGGGCGAGCGAGCCCATGATGCCCATGCGGGTTCCGGCCCCGAAGAGGAGGGCGAACACCGCGTAGATGAACAGGCCCGCGACGATCGACGGGATGCCGGTCATGACGTCCACGAGGAACGTGATGGCCTTCGCGAGTCGGCCGCGCCCGTACTCGACGAGGTAGATCGCCGTCATGAGCCCGATCGGAACCGAGATGACGGTGGCGCCGAGGGTGATGAGCAGCGTGCCCCAGATGGCGTGGACGGCCCCGCCGCCCTCTCCGGCGATGTTGCGCATCGAGAAGCTGAAGAACTCCCCGTCGAAGCGCGCGATGCCGTTCACGACGACCGTGTACAGCAGCGAGATGAGCGGCAGCAGCGCGATGATGAACGCCGTCGCGACGAGCGTCGTCATGACGCGGTCGACCGCGTGCCGACGCGTCTCCCCGAGGGAGGACGTGAGCGCGATGAGGCCGATGTAGACGACCATCCCCACGAAGACGGTGCCGGCGATGTTGAACTCCGCGATGTCGCCGCTCGTGTTCAGCACCGTGAAGAGCACGGCTGAGGCAAACATCGAGAACGCGAGGAGCGCCCACGGCACCCAGCGCGGGAGGTGGCCTGCGGAGAGCGACGCGCGGGGTGCGGCGCCTGCGGTGACGGCGGACATCAGTTCGCTCCAGAGAACTCGGCACGACGCGCCACGATCCAGCGCGCGATCGCGTTGACGGCGAAGGTGACGATGAACAGGATGAGGCCGGCCGCGATGAGCGTCGACACGCCCTCGTCGTGCGCCTCGGGGAACCGGAGGGCGATGATCGCGGGGATCGTCGTCGGGTTCTCCGGGTTGAGCAGGTTGAACGTGACGATGCCGAGGGGCGAGAGCACGAGCGTCACGGCCATCGTCTCGCCGAGTGCGCGTCCGAGCCCCAGCATGGCGCCCGACACCATGCCGCTGCGCGCGAACGGGAGCACGGCCATCCGCACCATCTCCCAGCGCGTCGCGCCGAGCGCGAGCGCAGCCTCCTCATGGAGCTTCGGCGTCTGCAGGAACACCTCGCGGCAGATGGCGGTCATGATCGGAAGGATCATGACCGCGAGCACGAGCGACGCCGTGAGGATGGTCTTGCCGGTGCCCGACGGCGTCCCGCCGAAGATCGGGATCCACCCGAAGTTGCTGTTCAGCCACTGGTAGAAGGGGACGAGCATCGGCGCGAACGTCAGGGCCCCCCACAGGCCGAACACCACGGAGGGGACGGCCGCCAGCAGGTCGATGACGTAGCCGAGCACGGCGGCGAGCCGGCGCGGGGCGTAGTGCGAGATGAAGAGCGCGATGCCGAGTGCGATCGGCGCGGCGATGACGAGCGCGATCGCCGACGCCCACAGCGTGCCGAAGACGAAGGGCCACACCCAGGCGAGGAACGGCTGCCCCTCGAGGATGTGGTTGTCGGAGGTGTCCGCCTTGAACGCCGGGATCGCCTGGACGATGAGGAAGATCGCCACCGCGGCGAGGGTGATGAGGATGATCGTCCCGGCCGCGAGCGCGGTTCCCGAGAAGATCCGGTCGCCGAGGCGCGTGACGGCCTTGGGCCGCGCCGTCGGGCCGGAGGGAGCGCCGGAGGGCGCCTCGCTCTCCGTGGTGGTCGTGGTCATGCGGTCCCGCTCCTCGGGTGGTCGGATCGTGATGGGGTGCGTGGTTCGCACGGAGATGCCCCCGCGCCGCGATCCCGGACGGATGCGGAGCGCGGGGGCACCTTCATGGTCGTGTCGAGCTGTCGAGGCCCTTGCGGGTCACTCGACGACGATGGCGTCGAGAGCCGTGGCGATCTGCTCCTGCAGAGCGGAGGAGAGCGGGGCGCTTCCGGCGGCCTCGGCCGCGACCTGCTGGCCGTCCTCGCTCGTGACGTAGGAGATGTACTCCTTGACGAGGGCCGCGACCTCGGCGTCCTCGTACTCGGTGCAGGCGATGAGGTAGCTCACGAGCGCGATCGGGTAGGCGCCGGCGGGAGCGGCGGCCGGGTCGACGGCGAACGCGAGGTCGTGGGCGGAGCGGCCCTCCTCGAGCGGCGAGGCCTCGACGAGCGCGGCGGTCGCGTCGGCCGAGTACGCGACGAACTCGTCGCCGTTCTGGACCGCGACCTGGCCGAGGCCCTCGGTGCGGGACGCGTCGGCGAAGCCGATGTAGCCCACGCCGTTCGTGATGGCGTCGACGACGCCCGACGTGCCGTCGGCGCCCTCACCCGACTGCAGCGGCCACTCGTCGGAGGCCTCGTTCGTCCACACCTCGGGCGCGGTCGCCTCGAGGTAGGCGGTGAACGTCTCCTGCGTGCCCGACGCGTCGGCGCGGTGCACCGGCACGATCGCCTGGTCGGGGAGCTCGACGCCCTCGTTGAGCGCGGCGATCGCGTCGTCGTTCCAGTTGGCGATGTCGCCCGCGAAGATGCCGGCGATCGTCGCCGCGTCGAGGTTGAGCGTGTCGATGCCCTCGAGGTTGAAGGCGATCGCGACGGGGGAGATGTAGGCGGGGACCTCGAGGATGTCGTCGCTCGTGCACGCGCCGAAGCCGCCGGCGGCGATCTCGTCGGCCGTGTAGGCGCGGTCGGAGCCGATGAAGTCGGAGGCGCCGGAGATGAAGTTCTCACGGCCGGTGCCGGAGCCCGTGGCGGTGTAGAGCACGGTCGCGTCGGGGTTCGCGGTCTGGAACGCGGTGACCCACGCCTGCTGCGCGGCCTCCTGCGAGGAGGCGCCGGTCGCCTCGATCGTGCCGCTGATCGAGCTGGCGGCGGAGTCCTCGGTGCCACCGGTCGACGACGTGGTCCCCTCGTTCGCGGCGCAGCCGGCGAGGGACAGGGCTGCGACGGCGCCCACGGCGGCCAGGCTCGAAAGACGAGTGATCTTCACGGTGAATCCTCATTCGGTTCAGTGTCAGGGATGGCCCCGCCGGGTCGCAGGGCACGTGGTGACGCTAGGAGTGCCGGATGACCAGACTGCGGTGCGCAGGTGAACACGCGGTGAACGAGGACGGGCGAACGCCGAAGGCCCCGCGGGGCCTCCGGCGTCGGGGTCAGAACGCGTAGTCGACGACGACGGGGGCGTGGTCGGTCCAGCGCTCGGCGTACGAGGCGTGCCGGTCGACGCGGTACGCGCGGACGCGCTCCGCGAGCGGAGGCGTCGCGAGCTGGTAGTCGATGCGCCAGCCCGTGTCGGTGTCGAACGCCTGGCCGCGCTGCGACCACCAGGTGTAGGGGCCCGGGACGTCGCCGTGGAACCGGCGGCCGACGTCGACCCAGCCGAGCCCCGTGCCCGTCGTGCCGTCGACGCCCGTGATCTCGGCGCCCTTCTCGCCGAGCCAGCGGTCGAAGTAGGCGCGCTCGCGCGGGAGGAAGCCGGCCTTCTTGACGTTGCCCTTCCAGTTCTTGATGTCGAGCTCGCGGTGCCCGACGTTGAGGTCGCCCGTCACGACGGCATGGGCTCCCTCGGCCGCGAGCTCGGGCAGTCGCGTGCTCATGGCGTCGAGGAACGCCCACTTCTGCTCCTGCTTCGGGGTGTCGACCTCGCCCGTGAACACGTACGCGCTCACGACCGTCACCCGCTCGCCCTCGACCTCGAAGTCGGCCTCGAGCCATCGCCCGTTCGACTCCAGCGCGTCGTCGCCGAGGGTCGTGCGCGACGCTGTCGGCTCGAGCCTGCTCGCGATGGCGACGCCCGCGCGCCCCTTCTGCAGGGCGACGTCCTCGAGGATGGTCCATCCCGGGAGGGCGGCGTCGAGGTGCTCGCGCTCGCCGCGCACCTCCTGGAGCGTGAGGATGTCGACGTCGGCTGCGTCGAGCCATCCGGCCATGCCCTTGCGGGCGGCGGCGCGGATGCCGTTGACGTTGACGGTGGCGACGCGGAGGTTTCGTGGCATGCCGTCCAACCTACCGAGCGCCCCCGACAGCGGCCTCAGAGCACGTTGTCGCGGCCGCCCTCGTGCAGCTTGCCCACGACGCCCTTGACGCGCTGCGCGTGCTCGTTCGTCGTCACCAGGAGCGCGTCCTCCGTGTCGACGACGATGAGGTTCTCGACCCCGATGACCGCGATGACGCGGTTGGAGTGCGACACCACGAGGCCCGTCGACTCGTCGACGATGACCTTCTCGTTGTCGCCGAGCACGCTCATCCGCTGGCTGTCGCCGTCGGCGACGAGGTTCGACAGGCTCGCGAAGTCGCCGACGTCGTCCCAGTCGAACTGGCCGGGAACGACGGCGAGACGCCCCTTCGCGGCCGCGGGCTCGGCGACGGCGTAGTCGATCGCGATCTTCTTGAGCGTCGGCCACACGCGGGCGACGGTCTCCTCCTTGCGGGACGGGTCGTCCCACGCCTCGGCGAGCTCGACGAGGCCCGCGTGCAGCTCGGGCTCGTTCGCCTTCAGCTCCTCGAGCAGCACGTCGGCGCGCGAGATGAACATGCCCGCGTTCCAGAGGAAGGAGCGGTCGGCGTAGTAGCGCCGCGCCGTCTCGAGGTCGGGCTTCTCGACGAAGGTGTCGACCATCGCCGCGAGCGGCGCGTCGTCGACGACGAGCTCGTCGCCCGTCTTGATGTAGCCGAACCCCACGGCAGGCTCGGACGGCTGGATGCCGATGGTGCAGATGTAGCCCGCGCGAGCGACGGCGACGGCCTGGCGCACCGTGAACTCGAACACGCGCTGGCGCTTGATGACGTGGTCTGCGGCGAACGAGCCGATGACGACGTCGGGATTGCGGCGGTGCAGGATGGCCGCGGCCAGGCCGATGGCGGCGGCCGACTCGCGAGGGTCGGCCTCGACGAACACGTTGTGCTCCGGCATGTCGGGAAGCGTGTTCTCCACCTTCGGGCCGTGCGCGCGGCCCGTCACGACGGCGATGTGCTCGCGGTCGGCGAGGGGGAGGAGCCGGTCCCAGGTCTCCTGCAGCAGCGACCGCCCGGATCCGGTCAGGTCGTGCAGGAACTTCGGGGTCTCGGCGCGGGAGAGGGGCCACAGTCGCGAGCCCACGCCGCCCGCGGGGATGACGGCGAAGAAGTCCTTGATCGGTTCAGGCATGCGCCCAGGCTACAAGGCGGGCGTTACGGTCTCGCGTCGCGACGAGCGGCCATCCGGTAAGGTTGCCCTGACCTCTCGATGTCGAGACAGTTAGGCCCTCCTCGATGGCCGACGTCCTCGGCTGGGAGTAGCCTGAAGGGCGATCGGCGGCGCCGCCATGCGCCCGCCTCGCAAGGCTGAGAGCAGGAGGACGATCTTGTCCGCTACCGTGCGTCCGACACCGCGGGTGTCGGAGACGACATCGAGAACACCGAGGGGCACCCTGTACCGCGGCCGCGAGGGCATGTGGTCGTGGGTGCTGCACCGCATCACCGGGATCGCGATCTTCTTCTTCCTCCTGGTGCACGTGCTCGACACCGCGCTCATCCGCGTCTCCCCTGAGGCGTACGACGCGGTCATCGGCACCTACCAGACCCCCATCATGGGCGTCGGCGAGGTCGCCCTCGTCGGCGCGATCGCGTTCCACGCCTTCAACGGCCTGCGCATCATCCTCGTGGACTTCTGGTCGAAGGGCGCGAAGTACCAGCGTCAGCTCTTCTGGGGCGTGCTGGGCGTGTGGGCGGTCGTCATGGCCGGCTTCACCCCGCGTCACCTCATGAACGTGTTCGGCGACTTCGGAGGGGGGCACTGATGACCGCAGCGGATCTCGCGGCACCCCGCTCGCCGCAGCGCCCGGCTCGTCGGGGCGTCAACCTCGAGAAGTGGGGATGGCTCTACATGCGCGTCTCCGGCGTGCTGCTCGTGGTGCTCATCTTCGGCCACCTCTTCGTCAACCTCATGGTGCCGGAGGGCGGCGTGCACGCGATCGACTTCGCGTTCGTCGCCGGCAAGTTCGCCTCGCCGTTCTGGCAGTGGTGGGACGTGCTCATGCTCTGGCTCGCCTTCATCCACGGCGCCAACGGCATGCGCACGATCGTGAACGACTACGTGCAGGGCAAGACCGTGCGCACGGCGCTCGTCGGGGTGATCATCGTCGTCGCGGCGCTCATGATCGTGCTCGGCACGCTCGTCGTGTTCACCTTCGACCCGTGCGCCGGCGTGTTCGGGGCGTTCGAGAACCCCGACAGCGTGCTGTACGAGGTCTGCCAGGCCGCCGCGGCCAACTGACGACAGGATTGATGGAAGACGTGACTGCACAGCACCCCGATGCCGTCCTCAAGGACGGCGTCTACTACCACGAGTTCGACATCGTCATCGTCGGTGCGGGCGGCGCCGGCATGCGCGCCGCCATCGAGGCGGGCCCCGGCGCGAAGACCGCCGTCATCACGAAGCTCTACCCCACGCGCTCGCACACGGGCGCCGCGCAGGGCGGCATGGCCGCAGCTCTCGCGAACGTGGAGGAGGACTCCTGGGAGTGGCACACCTTCGACACCGTCAAGGGCGGCGACTACCTCGTCGACCAGGACGCGGCGGAGATCCTCGCCAAGGAGGCCATCGACGCGGTCATCGACCTCGAGAACATGGGCCTGCCCTTCAACCGCACGCCCGACGGCAAGATCGACCAGCGCCGGTTCGGCGGCCACACCGCTGAGCACGGCAAGACGCCCGTGCGCCGTGCGTGCTACGCCGCCGACCGCACGGGGCACATGATCCTGCAGACGCTGTTCCAGAACTGCGTCAAGCTCGGCATCAACTTCTTCAACGAGTTCTACGCGCTCGACCTCATCACGGTGGAGGGCGAGGACGGCGAGACGAAGATCGCGGGCGTCGTCGCCTACGAGCTCGCCACGGGCGACCTGCATGTCTTCCACTCCAAGGCCGTCATCTTCGCCACCGGCGGATTCGGCAAGGTCTTCAAGACGACGTCGAACGCGCACACCCTGACGGGCGACGGCGTCGGCATCATCTGGCGCAAGGGCCTCCCGCTCGAGGACATCGAGTTCTTCCAGTTCCACCCGACCGGTCTCGCCGGCCTCGGCATCCTCCTGACGGAGGGCGCCCGAGGCGAGGGGGCGATCCTGCGCAACGCCTCCGGCGAGCGGTTCATGGAGCGGTACGCCCCGACCATCAAGGACCTCGCGCCGCGCGACATCGTGGCGCGCTGCATGGTCAAGGAGGTGCTCGAGGGGCGCGGCGCCGGTCCGCACAAGGACTACGTCTACCTCGACTGCACGCACCTCGGCGCCGAGGTGCTCGAGACGAAGCTCCCCGACATCACCGAGTTCGCGCGCACCTACCTCGGCGTCGACCCCGTCGTCGAGCCCGTGCCCGTCATGCCGACCGCGCACTACGCCATGGGCGGCATCCCCACGAACAACGACGCCGAGGTGCTCGCCGACAACACCACCGTCGTCCCCGGCCTCTACGCGGCGGGGGAGTGCGCGTGCGTGTCCGTGCACGGCGCCAACCGCCTGGGCACGAACTCGCTCCTCGACATCAACGTGTTCGGCAAGCGCGCCGGCCGCCGCGCCGTCGAGTACGTGAAGAACGGCGGCGAGCTCGTGCCGCTGCCCGACGACCCCGCCGCCGGCGTGCGCGAGCTCATCGAGGGCGTCCGGAACGCCAAGGGCACCGAGCGCATCGCCGACATCCGCCGCACGCTGCAGGAGGAGATGGACGCCAACGCCCAGGTCTTCCGCACGGAGGAGACCCTGACGAACGTCATGGGCACCATCCACGACCTGCGCGAGCGGTACAAGAACATCTACGTCGACGACAAGGGCAAGCGCTTCAACACCGACCTGCTCGAGGCGGTCGAGCTCGGCTTCCTGCTCGACCTCGCCGAGATCGTCGCCTACGCCGCGCGCAACCGCAAGGAGAGCCGCGGCGGCCACATGCGCGAGGACTACCCCGACCGCGACGACGAGAAGTACATGCAGCACACGATGGCCTACCTCACGGGCGACCCGCACTCGCCCGACCCGGAGGACCACATCCGGCTCGACTGGAAGCCGGTCGTGTTCACGAAGAACGACAAGGGCGAGCTCACCTACCCGCCGATGGAGAGGAAGTACTGATGTCGATCGTCGCCGAGGCCCCCGCGGCCGAGACCGCCATCCAGTCGTACCTCGTCACGTTCATCGTGCGCCGGTTCGACCCGGAGACCGACAGCGAGCCGCGCTGGGTCGACTACGACGTCGAGATGTACCCCACCGACCGCGTGCTCGACGCGCTCCACAAGATCAAGTGGGAGACGGACGGGTCGCTCACCTTCCGCCGCTCGTGCGCGCACGGCATCTGCGGGTCGGATGCCATGCGCATCAACGGACGCAACCGCCTCGCCTGCAAGACGCTCATCAAGGACCTCGACATCTCGAAGCCCATCTACGTGGAGGCCATCAAGGGCCTGCCGCTGGAGAAGGACCTCGTCGTCGACATGGACCCATTCTTCGCGGCCTACCGCGAGGTGCAGCCCTTCCTGCAGGCGTCGAGCGCCCCCGAGCCGGGCAAGGAGCGCCGTCAGACGATCGCCGACCGCGCGCGCTTCGACGACACCACGAAGTGCATCCTGTGCGCCGCGTGCACCTCGTCGTGCCCCGTGTTCTGGACCGATGGGCAGTACTTCGGCCCCGCCGCGATTGTGAACGCGCACCGGTTCATCTTCGACTCGCGCGACGACGAGGCGCAGGTGCGCCTCGACATCCTCAACGACAAGGAGGGCGTGTGGCGCTGCCGCACGACCTTCAACTGCACCGAGGCCTGCCCGCGCGGCATCGAGGTCACGAAGGCCATCGCCGAGGTGAAGCAGGCGGTCCTCAAGGGCGGCCGCTGAACCGAGCGGTGCATGAGGGCCCGGGGCGCCGCCCCGGGCCCTCATGACGTTTTGTAACTATCACGTTGCGGACGAGCGGATGGGCCGTTTCGCGTGATCGAAGACGACTATCGTGAGCATATTGGCCCTGCGACGGTTCGGGGCCCGCACACTCTGGAGGAAAGTGTGAAGACCACGAAGAAGGCTGCGTTCAGCGGCGTCGCGCTCGCCGCGTCGGCCCTGCTGCTCGCCGGCTGCGGCTCTGCACCCGAGGAGACGACGGGCGGCGAAGAGGTCGACAGCGACTTCAGCCCGTGCCTCATCTCGGACGCCGGCGGCTGGAACGACCGCTCGTTCAATCAGTCCGCCAAGGAGGGCATGGACCGCGCGGCCGAGGAGCTCGGCATCGACGTCACAGAGATGGAGTCGACGAGCGCGAATGACTACGCCCCGAACCTCGAGGAGCTCGTGGCGCAGGGCTGCTCGCTCATCATCTCCGTGGGCTTCAACCTCTCGGCCGCCACGGTCGAGTCGGCGCTCGCGAACCCCGAGATCGACTACGCGATCATCGACGACTGGGCAGACAACGACTTCGACGGCGAGGTCGACGCGCCCAACATCAAGCCGCTCGTCTTCGACACCGCCCAGGCGGCCTACCTCGGCGGCTACGCGGCCGCGGCGTGGTCGGCGCAGTCGGGTGTGAACAAGGTCGGCACGTTCGGCGGCATGCAGATCCCGTCGGTCGCGGTCTTCATGGACGGCTTCCAGTACGGCGTGGAGAAGTACAACGAGGACAAGGGCGCCGCCGTCGAGGTCGTCGGCTGGGACGCCGAGGCGCAGTCCGGCTCGTTCACGGGCGCCTTCGACGCGAACGACGTCGCGCGTCAGACCGCGCAGGGAGTGCTCGACCAGGGCGTCGACGTCATCCTGCCCGTCGGCGGCCCGATCTACACGAGCGCCGCCGCCGCGATCGCCGACAGCGGTGAGGACGTGCTCCTCATGGGCGTCGACAGCGACCTCGCGGTGAAGGAGCCCGACCTCGCCGACATCGTGTTCGTGTCGATCGAGAAGGCCATCGACCAGGCCGTCTACGACGCGACCGTCACCGCCTCCACGGGCGACTTCGACGTCGAGCCCTACATCGGAACGCTCGAGAACGAGGGCGTGGCGCTGTCGAGCTTCCACGACTTCGAGTCGCAGCTCCCGGAGGGCCTCGTCGACGAGCTGGCGACGCTGCAGGAGCAGATCGTCTCGGGCGACATCGTGGTCGAGTCGGAGAACTCGCCGTAAACCGCAGCCGCGCCGCGGGGCGGTCGGGCATCTGCCCGGCCGCCCCGCGGCGCGTCTCCTCCCCGTCCACACCTGCACGGTAGGGTGCCCACATGAAGCTCGAGCTCCGCGGAATCACGAAGCGATTCGGCAGCCTCGTCGCCAACGACCACATCGATCTCACGGTCCGTCCGGGCGAGATCCACGCGCTCCTCGGCGAGAACGGCGCCGGCAAGTCGACGTTGATGAACGTGCTCT
Source organism: Microbacterium gilvum (assembly GCF_039543865.1). Lineage (NCBI taxonomy): Bacteria > Bacillati > Actinomycetota > Actinomycetes > Micrococcales > Microbacteriaceae > Microbacterium > Microbacterium gilvum. The sequence goes on from NZ_BAABKO010000007.1 coordinate 170,353, forward strand.
ACGGCCTCTACCAGGCCGACGAGGGCGAGATCCTCCTCGACGACGTCCCGCAGCGCTTCCGCGGACCCGGCGACGCCATGGAGGCGGGCATCGGCATGGTGCACCAGCACTTCATGCTCATCCCCGTCTTCACCGTCGCCGAGAACGTCGCGCTCGGGCATGAGCGCACGACGCGCACGGGTGGGCTCGACCTCGGAGCCGCGCGTGCGCAGGTGCGCGAGGTCGCCGCCCGCTTCGGATTCCACGTCGATCCGGACGCCGTCGTCGAGCAGCTGCCCGTCGGCGTGCAGCAGCGCGTCGAGATCATCAAGGCCCTCGCGCGCGACGCCAGGGTGCTCGTCTTCGACGAGCCGACCGCCGTGCTCACGCCGCAGGAGACCGACGAGCTCATGGCGATGATGCGCCAGCTGCGCGACGAGGGCGTCGGCATCGTGTTCATCACCCACAAGCTCCGCGAGGTGCGCGAGGTCGCCGACCGCATCACGGTCGTCCGCCGCGGGAAGGTCGTGGGCGAGGCCTCTCCCACGTCCACCAACGCCGAGCTCGCCTCGCTCATGGTGGGTCGTGCCGTCGAGCTCACGGTGCAGAAGAAGCCGGCCAGCCCGAGCGCCGGCGGTCTCGTCGTCCGCGATCTGCGCGTGCGCACGGACGAGGGCGTCGTCGTCGTCGACGACGTCTCGTTCGAGGTGCGACCGGGTGAGATCCTCGCGATCGCCGGCGTGCAGGGCAACGGCCAGACGGAGCTCACCGAGGCGCTCGTGGGCCTCGAGAACCATGTCACCGGCTCCATCTCCCTCGACGGGCAGGAGCTCGTCGGCGCGTCCGTGCGCACGATCCTCGACGCGGGCGTCGGCTTCGTCCCGGAGGACCGCACCGTCGACGGGCTGGTCGCGAGCATGTCGATCGCCGAGAACCTCGTCCTCGACCGCTCGGACGCGGCGGAGTTCGTGCGCTTCGGCACGCTCCAGCGCAGCGCCCTCGACTCCTTCGCGCACGACCGCATCGCCGAGTTCGATATCCGCGCCCAGGGCCCCGACACCGCAGCGGGCACGCTGTCCGGCGGCAACCAGCAGAAGGTCGTCGTCGCACGCGAGATGAGCCGCGACCTCAAGGTGCTGCTCGCGGCGCAGCCCACGCGCGGCGTCGACGTCGGCTCGATCGAGTTCATCCACTCCCGCATCGTCGCCGCGCGCGACGAGGGCGTCGCCGTCGTCGTCGTCTCCACGGAGCTCGACGAGGTCGTGGCCCTCGCCGACCGGATCGCGGTGATGTACCGCGGGAAGATCGTCGGCATCGTGCCGAGCGATACCCCGCGCGACGAGCTCGGCCTGCTCATGGCCGGCGCCCAGGAGGCATCGGCATGACCGACCAGCAGCAGCCGCTCCCCGCCCACACGAGCACGCCGCGCACCGCCGTGCCGCAGTCCAACCGCGTGCTCCGCGAGATCCTGCGGGGCAGCGTCGTCACCTCGATCCTGGCGGTCGTCGTGGCCCTCGTCGTCGGCGGCGTGCTCATCGCCCTGACGAGCGAGGACGTGCGCGAGGCGGCCGGGTACTTCTTCGCCCGCCCTGGCGACACGTTCTCCGCCATCTGGCAGTCGGTCGCGGGAGGGTACGAGGCGCTCTTCCGGGGCGCGATCTACAACACCCGCGCGGAGGACGTCGCCACGGGCATCCGCCCCCTCACGAACACGCTCGGGAACGCGGCGCCCCTCATCGCTGCCGGGCTCGGCGTGGCGCTCGCGTTCCGCGTGGGGATGTTCAACATCGGCGCGCAGGGCCAGATCCTCTTCGGCGCGGCGCTGTCGGCACTCCTGACGTTCCGCCTCGACCTGCCCCTCGCCATCCAGCTGCCGCTCACGCTCGCGGCCGGCATCCTCGGCGGCGCCATCTGGGCCGGCATCGCGGGGATCATCAAGGCGCGCACGGGAGCGCACGAGGTGATCCTCACGATCATGCTCAACTACATCGCGGTCTACCTCGTCGACTGGATGGTCAGCACGGCCGGCGTGCTGCAGAAGGCCGGATCCAACCAGCCCATCTCGGCCGCGACGCCGGAGGGCGCGCAGTTCGCGCCGCTGTTCGGCGCGGCCTTCCCGAACCTCGACGTCGGCTTCCTCATCGTCATCGCGGCGACCGTCTTCGTGTGGTGGCTGCTCGAGCGCTCGAGCCTCGGCCTGCGCATGCGCGCCGTGGGCGAGAACCCGCACGCGGCGCGCGCGGCCGGCATCTCCGTGAAGCGCATCTACGTGTACGCGATGCTCTTCGCGGGCGGTCTCGCCGGCCTCGCCGCCATGAACCAGATCCAGGGCGCCGTGACGACGGGCTTCGACAGCCACATCGACGCCGGCTTCGGCTTCGACGCGATCACGGTGGCGCTGCTCGGACGCAGCCGTGCATGGGGGACGTTCGCCGCCGGCATCCTCTTCGGTGCGCTCAAGGCGGGCAGCTACAGCATGCAGGCGTCAGAGGGCATCCCGGTCGACATCGTGCTCGTCGTGCAGGCGCTCGTCGTCCTCTTCGTCGCGGCACCGCCGCTCGTGCGGACGATCTTCTTCCTGCCGAAGGACGAGTCGGAGAAGAGCGCCAGGGCCAGGGCCCGCGCGGCGCGGAAGGCGGTGGCGTGATGTCGCAGGTCGCAGCGGGGATCCCCGAGGAGGTCGTCGTGCCCACGCTCGTGCGCGTCCGGCGCCCCAAGCTCGCCATCACGCTCGGACTGCTCACCGTCCTGCTCGCGGCGCTGTTCGTCTTCGCGCCGCGCTCGGGGTGGACGACGTACCGGCTGAGCGCCGCCGACGCGCTCATCCCCATCGGAGAGGTGAGCATCCCGACCGCGCCGTTCCTGTGGGGCGTGCTCGCGGTTCTCGTCGCGCTCACCGGATGGGCCGTGGCCGACACGCTCGCCTACCGCACGACGCGCGCGTGGGTGCCGATCGCCTACGGCGCGTTCGCGCTGTTCGCCTTCCTCACCTGGGCGGGGGCGGATGGCCTCATCCCCGTGATCAGCCTCTTCGCCGGAGCCCTCTCGATCTCCGTGCCGATCGTCTTCGGCGCGCTCGGCGGCGTCATCGGCGAGCGCGTCGGCGTCGTGAACGTCGCCATCGAGGGGCAGCTGCTCTTCGGGGCGTTCTCGGCCGCCATCCTGTCGAGCATCACGGGGAATCCGTTCGTCGGGCTCCTCGGCGCCATGCTCGGCGGCGTCCTGGTCTCGCTCGTGCTCGCCGTGTTCGCCATCACCTACCTCGTCGAGCAGGTCATCGTCGGCGTCGTGCTCAACGTGCTCGTCACGGGCCTGACGGGGTTCCTCTTCGGCATCCTGCTGGTCCCGAACGAGCTCGAGCTCAACCGGCCCGCCACCTTCGAGCGGCTGCCGATCCCCGGCCTCGTCGAGATCCCCGTGATCGGCCCCGTGCTGTTCAACCAGACCTTCCTCGTCTACCTCATGTACGTCGCCGTGGCGCTCGTCGCGTGGGGCCTCTACCGCACGACATGGGGTCTGCGCGTGCGCGCGGTGGGCGAGCACCCGCAGGCGGCCGACACGGTCGGCATCCGCGTCAACCCGATGCGCTTCTGGAACGTCACCCTCGCCGGCGCCATCGCGGGCGCGGGAGGCGCGTACTTCACCCTCGTGTCGGTGCCGCAGTTCAACGAGCAGATGACGGGCGGACTCGGCTTCATCGCCCTCGCCGCCGTCATCTTCGGCCGGTGGGACCCCATCCGCGCGACGCTCGCCGCGCTGCTGTTCGGGTTCGCCACGAACCTGCAGAACCTGCTCTCCGTGCTCGGGACGCCCATCCCCAGCCAGTTCATGCTCATGCTCCCGTACGTCGTGACGATCCTCGCGGTCGCCGGCTTCGTGGGCCAGTCGCGCGGCCCCGCCGCCGCGGGCAAGCCGTACATCAAGGGATGACGATGGCCGACATCGACTGGGACGCCCTCCGGGTCGTCGCCGCCGACGCCATGCGGAAGGCGTATGCGCCGTACTCGCGGTTCCCGGTGGGGGCGGCCGCGCTCGTCGACGACGGGCGCGTCGTCGCGGGCTGCAACACCGAGAACGCGTCGTACGGCGTCGGGCTGTGCGCGGAATGCGGGCTCATCTCCGATCTCGCCATGACGGGCGGCGGGCACCTGGTCGCCTTCGTGTGCGTCGACCGGGAGGAGCGCACGCTCATGCCGTGCGGACGCTGCCGGCAGCTGCTGTTCGAGCATGCCGCTCCCGGCATGCTGCTCGAGACGGTGTCGGGCGTCCGCACGATCGACGAGGTGCTGCCCGATGCGTTCGGGCCGCGCGACCTGGAGGAGCGATGACCGCGGAGCCCTTCGACGCCGTCGACGTCATCCGCGCCAAGCGCGACGGCGGCCGGGTCCCCGAGGACGCGCTCCGATGGATGGTCGACGCCTACACGCGCGGCTATGTCGCCGACGCGCAGATGGCGGCGTTCGCGATGGCCGTGCTCCTCAACGGCATGGAACGCGACGAGATCCGCGTCCTCACGGAGGCGATGATCGCGTCGGGGGAGCGGATGTCGTTCGCCGCCCTCGGGAAGCCGACCGCCGACAAGCACTCCACGGGAGGGGTGGGCGACAAGATCACCCTGCCCCTCGCGCCTCTCGTCGCGACCTTCGGGGTCGCCGTCCCCCAGCTCTCCGGGCGGGGGCTCGGGCACACGGGAGGGACGCTCGACAAGCTCGAGTCCATCCCCGGATGGCGCGCAGCGCTGTCGAACGACGAGCTCATGGCGCAGCTCTCGGACGTGGGCGCGGTCGTGTGCGCGGCGGGCACGGGGCTCGCCCCCGCCGACAAGAGGCTCTACGCGCTTCGCGACGTCACGGGCACGGTCGAGGCCATCCCGCTCATCGCCTCCAGCATCATGTCGAAGAAGATCGCGGAGGGCACGGACGCCCTCGTCCTGGACGTGAAGTTCGGCTCCGGCGCGTTCATGAAGGACATCGACCGGGCGCGCGAGCTCGCCGAGACGATGGTGGCGCTCGGCGCCGACTCCGGCGTGCGCACGACGGCGCTCCTCACCGACATGACGACGCCGCTCGGCCTCGCGGTCGGCAACGCCAACGAGGTGCGGGAGTCGGTCGAGGTGCTCGCGGGAGGCGGGCCGTCCGACGTGGTCGAGCTCACGGTGGCGCTCGCGCGCGAGATGCTCGCCCTGGCAGGACGGCCGGACGTCGACGTGGCGGCGGCGCTCGCGGACGGCCGCGCCATGGACACGTGGCGGCGCATGATCCGGGCGCAGGACGGCGACCCCGACGCCCCGCTGCCGATGCCGCGGGAGACGCACACGCTCACCGCCGATCGCGCCGGCGTCGTCACGCGGCTGGACGCCTTCGGCGTCGGCGTCGCGGCGTGGCGCCTGGGCGCCGGTCGCGCGCGCGCCGAGGACCCCGTGGTGCACGCCGCCGGGATCGACCTCCACGTCAAGCCCGGCGACGTCGTCACGGCGGGGCAGGCCGTCCTCACGCTCTCGGCCGACGACCCCGCGCGGTTCGCGCGCGCACTCGAGTCCCTCGACGGAGCGTGGGAGATCGGCGATACTGCTCCCGAGCGCGCCGGCATCGTGCGCGAGCGCATCTCCGCCTGACCGCCCGCCCGGCACCGGGCCATCCGCACCGCACCCCAGACCCAGGAGGCCGTCATGGCGACCCAGAAGACCGCAGAGCCCCGTGTCGGAGGCGTCGCGCTGCGCAGCCTGCCCAAGGTGTCTCTGCACGATCATCTCGACGGCGGCCTGCGCCCGCAGACCGTCATCGAGCTCGCAGAGGGCACCGACCTCGCGCTGCCGGCCTCCGACGCCGAGGCGCTCGGGGAGTGGTTCGCGGCGCAGGCCGACTCCGGCTCGCTCGTGGAGTACCTCAAGACGTTCGAGATCACGATCGGCGTCATGCAGACGCGCGAGGGGCTCACGCGCGTCGCGCGCGAGTTCGTGGAGGACCTCGCGGCCGACGGCGTCGTGTACGGAGAGGTGCGCTGGGCTCCCGAGCAGCACCTCGACGGCGGGCTCACGCCGGAGGAGGCCGTCGAGGCGGTCCAGGAGGGCATCGAGCAGGGCGAGGACCTCGCCGAGGACGCCGGCATGTCCATCCGCGTCGGGCAGATCCTGTGCGGGATGCGCCAGAGCGACCGCGTGCGGGAGATCGCCGAGCTCGCCGTCGCCTTCCGGCAGGAGGGCGTCGTCGGCTTCGACATCGCCGGGCCGGAGGACGGGTTCCCCGCGTCGAGGCATCGCGCCGCGTTCGACTACCTCGCGGGCGAGTTCCTGCCCGTCACGGTGCACGCCGGCGAGGCCGCAGGCATCGCGTCCATCCGCTCGGCCCTGCTCGACGGGCGGGCGCTCCGGCTCGGACACGGCGTCGCCATCGCCCGCGACGTCGACGTCGTCTCGCGGGAGGGCGAGGAGGTCCTCGTCCAGTTCGGCGACCTCGCGCGCTGGGTGCGCGATCGGGAGATCCCGCTCGAGCTGTCGCCGTCGTCGAACCTGCAGACGGGGGCGATCGCGCACTGGGGGACGCAGATCGAGGACCATCCCTTCGACCTGCTGTACCAGCTCGGATTCTGCGTCACGGTGAACGTCGACAATCGCCTCATGAGCCGCACGTCGCTCACGCGCGAGCTCGCCATCCTCGCCGCGGCGTTCGACTACGACCTCGACGACATCGAGCAGTTCCAGCTCAACGCGGCCGCCGCGGCGTTCCTCCCCGTCGAGCAGCGCGAGGAGCTCATCGACCTCATCACAGACGGCTTCGCCAAGCGGTCACGGCGCCGCTGACCCCCGGCGGGGCCTTCCCTCCCTCATCCTCCTTCTCGTCCTCCTTCTCGTCCAACGGATATCCGTTGGACGTGAGCCCACCGCATTTCGCGTCATCCGGTGTGCTCTCGGTCAGCGGATGGGCGTTCGCCGAGGGAAGACGTGGAAGGCGCGCAGGCGATCGGCGAGTGCGCCCCGTGTCGCGATGTCGGCCATCCCCCAGCGGAGGAACGGTCTCCGCATGGTCGCCCGGATCCAGTCCTCGCGTCGTTTCTCGTCGATGACCGCCTGCTCCGCCGTCCGGCCGCGCAGCAACAGCGGGTCGCGGTACTTCGTCTCGCCGTCGAACTCGGCGAGCACCCCGGCGAAGCCGAGATCCACGGAGTACTCGCCGCCATCGGGGCCGGCCACGCGTACCTGGACCTCGATCGGAGCGAAGCCGAGATCGGCCAGATAGAGCCGGCTCACGCTCTCACCCGGGCCGTCCGCGCCCGGATGACCGAGGTCGACCATCCGTCGTGCCTGCACGATGCCACGCGCGCCGGCTCCCGCATCGACGTGCCGCCGGATGTCCTCCCGCAGTCGCTCCGCGGCCTCGATGTCGCGCACGCGGCCGCTGCCGTCGACGGCGACCTGGCGCAGCGCCGCATCGATGACGGCGATCGCGGTCTCGGCGGGCTGCGTCCGGATGACGTCGAAGACCGTGCGCGACAGACTCGTCGTCAGGCGGCCGTCGAGGCGGACGATGTCGGCCGGGTCGCACGCGTCGTCATGCCGGAAGCAACGCGAGGTCGACGACGCCGCACGTCCGTCGACGTTGACGGTGTGGATCCGTTCATCGCGGACACGGAACAACGGCAGCGCGTGAGCGGCCGCGGCCGTGATGTTCGCCGCGATCGGCTCCACCTCGGCATCCTCCCGCGCCGCCGTGAACAGCTGACGTTGACGCTCCTCGACGTAGGTCGCCTGCCACTCGCGGGCGTTCGCGTAGCGGCCCGGCCGCACACGGAGGAGGGAGCCGAGAGCAAGCGCGGCCTCGAGACCGGCACGGCCGAGGTCGGCGACGACGGCGGCACGGGTGAACAGCAGGGGCGATCGAGCGGGCATGCCCCGATCGTGCCCGCCGGGGAGCGCGGCATGCGCGGTGCAGCGGGCGGATGTGCACAGCTCGCGCCGCGCACCGGCCTGTGGACGAGTGGTGCGGGCGGCCGCGCCGTCTCCCGCCCCGTCGCGCCGCTGGTGCCCGTCCCGTCCAGTGCCCGTCGAGACCACATGCGCGTGCCGAGACCGCACGGCATACCGCGCACTGCGGTGCGGATTCGGCGAACGGATGTCCGATTGCCGGGGGAGGGGGAGAGAGCCGGGGCCCGGGGACCCGTCAGTCGAGCGTGGCGGCGAGCGCCCCGACGAGCTCTGTGATCTGCGCCGTCATCTCGTCGTCCGGGATGGTCGCCGTGCCGTCGCCGGCCTGGGGCCCGTAGTCGCCGAACGAGGCGTGGTTCGCGCCGGCGATCTCGACGAGCTCGGCGTCCGCCGGGAGGAGCGGGCGGGCATCGGCGATCTTGTCCGGCGTGGAGAGGCCGTCCTCGGACCCGGAGATCGACAGGACCGGGAGGCCCGAGTCGGCGAGATCGTTCGCGCAGTACGACCCGAACAGCACGAGGGCGTCGGCGTCGGCGGCGAGCTGGCACGAGCGCACCCCGCCGAGGGAGTGGCCTCCGACCATCCAGGTGCCGACCTCGGGTGCGAGGGACGTGAAGTCCGAGAGCGGCCGCAGGTCGAAGAACGCGAGGTTGAGCCACGGTCGGGTGATGACGACCGTCATCCCCTCTTCCGCGACGAGATCGGAGAGCTTCGCGGCGTACGCCCACGGGGCGACCTTCGCTCCCGGCACGAAGACGAGGCCGACATCGCCCGCCTCGCCGGAGTCGCTCTCGGCGGGGGAGAGCACGATCGCGCCGGAGGTGTCCTCCGCGACGATCGCCGGGTCGTCCTGAACGGAGGCGAGCGGTTCGGCCTCCGCGCCCATGACGCCCACCTGGCTCCAGATGAGGATGCCCGCCACCACCACGACGACCAGGCCGCCGACGACGCCTCCGACCCATGCGGCGATCCGTCGCCCGCGCCTGCTGCTCACAGGTCGAGCCTACGCGCGAGGCGCACCGACCCGCCGCGTCGAAAGGCCATCCGACTGGCGAAAGCACACGCGATATCGCCGAATCGGATGGCCTCTCGTCCAACGGATATCCGTTGGACGAGAGGCGCGGGACGAGAGGCGCGCGGGGGATAAGGGGCGCCTCAGCGCGCGAGGGCGGACTGGCGGGAGGCGACCTCGGCGCGGACCGCCGGGTACAGCGGGTGCCCCGCGTCGAGCCCCGTCACCTCGGCGGTGAACGCGTCGGCATCGAGCATGGCCAGCAGCCCCTGCAGCTCGACCGCCTGGGCGTCCTCGGTGTCCTCGAACCGCAGCGCTGCGCCCATCGCCGCGACGAGCGCGTCCGCACGGAGGCCGCGCTCGACGGCCTCGGCCGCGGGTCCGACGAAGCGCTCGTGCCGCGACAGCTTGCGCAGCGGCTGGCGCCCGACGCGCTGCACCGTGTCGGGCAGCGCCGGGTTCCGGAACCGCCCCAGGATGGTCTCACGGTAGGCCGCGAGATCCTCCGGGGCGAAGCCGTGCTTCACCGCGAGCAGCGCCGAGGTCTCGGCGAGCGCCGCCTCGACCGCCGCGGCGACCTCGGGCACCGCGAGGGCGTCGGCGATCCGCTCGATGCCCGCGACGGCGCCGTGGTACGCCGTGGCGGCGTGCCCCGTGTTCACGGTGTAGAGCTTCCGCTCGATGTACGGCGCGAGGTCGTCGACGAAGTGCGCACCGGGGATGCTCGGCAGGTCGCCCTCGAACGGCCCCTGCTCGATCGCCCACTCGAAGAACGGCTCCACGGTCACGTCGATCCCCGCACCCGCCGGCTGCCCCGGCACGATGCGGTCGACGGCCGTGTTCGCGAACACGGCGCGCCCCTCCAGCGCGTCCCAGCCGGGGCCGGCCAGCTCCGTGATCTCCGCGCGCAGCTGATCGGTGGCGCCGATCGCGTTCTCGCACGCCATCACCTGCAGCGGCGGCGCGTCGGGGTCGCGCAGGGCCAGACCCGCGAGGATGTGCGGGGCGATGAGCCGCAGCACGGTCGGGCCGACGGCCGTGGTGACGACGTTGGCCGTCGCGACCTCGTCGGCCACGGCCTGCGCGTCCTGCGAGCTGTTCACGGCGCGGAAGCCCGTGACGACGCGGTCGACGCCGCCCGGGCCCGCCTCGTGCACCGTGTACGACTCCGCCGCCGAGAGCGCGTCGACGAGCGACGCGGCGACGTCCGAGAAGACGACCTCGTATCCGCCCTCGTGGAGCAGCAGCCCCACGAACCCGCGGCCGATGTTGCCGGCGCCGAAGTGGACGGCCTTCATCGGGAGTCTCCGTTCACGCTCTGGAACAGGTCGTACAGCTCGTCCGCCGTCGTCGCGGCCTTCAGCTGCGCGATCCGGTCGTCGTCGCCGAACAGCTCCGCGACGTTGGCGAGGATCGTCAGGTGCTCGCCGCCCTTCCCGGCGATGCCGACGACGAAGGTCACCTCGTCGCCGTCCCAGTCGACGCCTCCGTCGTAGCGGACGACCGAGAGCGCCGAGCCGAGGATGGCGTCCTTGGCCTCGTTCGTCCCGTGGGGGATGGCGAGCTCGTTGCCCATGTACGTGGACACCGTCTCCTCGCGGGCGCGCATGGCGTCGACGTAGGCCGGCGTCACGGCGCCCGCGCTCACGAGGATGTCCGTGGCCTCCTGGAGCGCCTCGTCCCGCGTCGCGGAGCCGCGGTGGATGCGCACGCTGCCGCGCGTGAGCACGCCGTCGTCGGCGCGCGTGCGCCCCGAGCCGATCGGGCCGGTGGTCGTGGGGACGACGACCGGCTCCTCGGCTGCGGGAGCGGTCTCGCCTGCCGCCTGGGCGCGCAGCAGCTCCACGACCTCGTCGTAGCGCGGCGAGTTCATGAAGTTGTCGACCGAGACGTGCACGGCGCCCGCGGCCTTCTGCTTCGCGCGGTCGGTGAGCTGGGCCTGCGTGATGACGAGGTCGGCCGTGCCGTCGAGGGCGGCGATCGCCTTGTTCGTCACGGTGACGCCCGGGATGCCCGCCTGCTTGATCTTGGTGCGCAGGACGCTCGCGCCCATCGCCGACGAGCCCATGCCCGCATCGCACGCGAAGACGACGCGCTCGATGGGCCGTGTCGCGACGCCGGTGGCACCGCCTGCGAGGCCTCCGAGCACGCTCGACTCCTTGCCCTTGTTCGCCTGCGTCTGCGCCACGGCGGCCCCGAAGCCGTCGACGCCCGCCGCCTCGGCGGCGAGGTCGCGCTTGCGGCTCGCGCGGAGGATGACCGCCGCGATGACGAAGGTCACGGCGGCGGAGAGGACGACGGCGAGGATGACGCCGAGGTAGCTGTCGCGTGCCGTCTGGGCGAGCACCGCGAAGATCGATCCCGGTGCCGCCGGGGCCACGAGGCCGGAGCGGAACACCACGTTCGTCGCGACACCCGTCGCGCCGCCGGCGATGACGGCGAGCAGCAGGGCCGGCTTCATGAGGACGTAGGGGAAGTACACCTCGTGGATGCCGCCGAAGAACTGGATGATGGCGGCACCGGGGGCCGAGGCGCGTGCTGCTCCGACGCCGAAGAACGTGAACGCGAGGAGGAGACCGAGGCCGACGCCGGGGTTCGCCTCCAGCAGGAAGAGGATCGACTTGCCCGACTCGCTCGACTCGGCCGTGCCGAGCGGCGTGAGCACGCCGTGGTTGATGGCGTTGTTGAGGAAGAACACCTTGGCGGGCTCGATGAGGATGCTCGTGAGCGGAAGCAGGCCGTTGTCGACGAGCCATCCGACCGCGCCGCCGAGCACGTTCATGATCCAGTTCACGATCGGCGCGATGACGTAGAACGCGAACACGGCGGCGATGAAGCCGAAGATGCCGGCCGAGAACATGTTGACGAGCATCTCGAAGCCCGCCTTGATGCGGCCCTCCCACAGCGCGTCGAGCTTCTTTATGACCCACGCCGCGAGGGGGCCCATGATCATGGCGCCGATGAACATGTGGATGGTGCTGATCGGCTTCTCGCCGGCCGCCTCGAGCTCGACGTTCTGCAGGCCGATGAGCCAGTCCGAGCCCGCGATCGCGCCGAAGGTGGCGATGGCGCCGACGACCGCGCCGCGCGTCTCGTAGATCATCCGGCCGCCCTGGTAGGCGATGACGATGGGCAGCAGGTAGTGGATCATCGGCCCGACGACGGAGTTGAGCGCCGGATTCGGCGTCCATCCCACGTCGATGAAGAACGCGGTGAAGATCCCCCACGCGATGAGCGCGGGGATGTTGGGCATGATCATGCCGGAGAGGAAGGTGCCGACCTTCTGCACTCCGACGCGGAGCGATCCGGGCGTCTTCGCCGCGGTTGCCGTGTCAGACATGGATGTGTTCTCTCTTGTTCGGGTGGGGATCAGGCGTTCGACGCGGCGCGCGCCGCGTCGCGGGCGGATGCCGCGTCGGAGGCGGCAAGGGCCGCCTCCGCGAGGCGGCGGGCGTCGTCGAGCGTGTGCTTCAGCAGCTCGGCGCGCACGTCGACGAGGGCGCGCGGCGACATCGACAGGGTCGTCGCGCCGAGTCCCACGAGCACGACGGCGAGGAGCGGGTCGGCCGCCGCCTGCCCGCAGATGCCGACGGGCTTGCCGTGCGCGGCTCCCGCGCGGCCGATCTCGGCGACGAGGCGCAGCACGGCGGGATGCCAGGGGTCCTGATACGACGCGACCGTGCCGAGCATGCGGTCGGCCGCCATCGTGTACTGCACGAGGTCGTTCGTCCCGACCGAGCCGAAGTCGGTCACCTCGAACACCCTGTCGGCGAGGAGCGCGACGGAGGGCACCTCGACCATGACGCCGGCCGTGCGGATGCCGTGCTCGCGTGCGATGCGCGTGAAGTACTCGGCCTCCTCGACCGTCGCGACCATGGGCGCCATGACCCACAGGTCGGCCTCGGTCGCCGCGTCGGCCGCGGCGAGCGCCGTGAGCTGGTCGCGGAGGACCTCCTCGTGGTGGCGCAGCGCGCGAAGGCCCCGGCGTCCGAGCGCGGGGTTCTCCTCGCCCTCGTCCGTGAGGAACTTGAGCGGCTTGTCGGCTCCGGCGTCGAGCGCGCGCACGACGACCTTCCGGCCGGGGAACGCCTGGAGCAGGCGCGTGTACGACGCGGTCTGGTCCTCGACCGTGGGCGCCGCCTCGGAGCTGAGGAAGAGGAACTCCGTGCGGAAGAGCCCCACCCCCTCCGCTCCCAGCGCGACGGCCTCGGCGGCTCCGTCTGGGTCGCCGAGGTTGGCGAGCAGCGGCACGGCCGTGCCGTCGGCGAGGGCCCCGGGCGTGACGGGTGCCTCGGCGGCCGCCCTGCGCGCGTCGGCGCGTGCGGACGCCTCCGCGCGCTGCGTGTCGTCGGGGTCGACGACGACGAGGCCGGCGGCCGCGTCGACGACGACGTAGGCGCCGTCGACGAGGAGATCGCTCTCACCCGTGCCGACGACGGCGACGATGCCCTTGTCGCCGGCGAGGATGGCCGTGTGCGAGGTCGGGCCGCCCTCGGTCGTGACGACGGCGAGCACCTTGTCGAGATCGAGGAGCGCCGTGTCGGCGGGCGCCAGGTCGGGCGCGACGAGCACGAACGGATGGCCGGGATCGGGCACGCCGGGCGCCGCCACGCCGCGCAGATGCGCGATGACGCGCTGCGCGACGTCGGCGAGGTCGGCCGCCCGCTCTCCGAGGTACCCGCCCATGGCCTGCAGCGTCTCGGCGAACTCGGCGAAGGCGGCATGGACCGCCCACTCTCCTGTGCTGCCCGCGTCGATGCGCGCGTGCACGCCCTCCTCGAGCGTCGGGTCCTCGGCCATCATGGCCTGCGCTTCGAGCACGTCCTGGGCCGTGCCGCCCGCGCGCTCGCCGCGGGCGTTGAGCTCCGCGGCGACCGCCGCGACGGCCGCCGCGACGGCGGCCTTCTCCTCGTCGGCGCCGCGCGTGCTCTTCTCCTCGCGCGGCGGATCGAGACGCGCCGCCATGCGGGCGATGGGCCCCTGGGCGACGCCCTGTCCGATGCCGACGCCGCGGAGCTCGGCCATCAGGCCGCGTCCGTGTCGGTCTCGAGCTGCGTCGTGAGCGCGTCGAGCACGGCCTCCGCGCCGTCGCCATCGACCGTGAGGGTCACCTCGTCGCCCGTGTTGGCGCCGAGGGAGATGACGCCGAGGATGCTCGCGGCGTTGACGGGCTTGCCGTCGCCCTTCGCGATCGTCACGGCCAGGCCGGAGTTCTTGGCGGCCTCGGCGAACAGCTTCGCGGGGCGGGCGTGCAGACCGTGCGACGAGGCGATCTTCACGGTACGGCTGACAGCGGACATGGTGACTCCCTTGCGGATCAGCTGGACGCGACCGGCGCGTCCGGTTCGGCGACGGCGCGCACGAGCGCGAGCACGCGCGTGCCGTCGGTGTCGGAGAAGACGTCGTCGGGCAGCGGCACGACCGCGACGCCGCGCGGCACGGCGGCGGAGCGGATCGCGTCGAGCGAGGCGACGAGATGCGGGCCGACGAGGACGACGTCTGCCGCGTCGATGTCGACGGGCAGAGACGCCTGCGCGCCCGCGAAGGCCGAATAGGGGAGCCCGGCGGCCCGCGCGGCGCGGTTGACGCGATGCGCGACGAACGTGCTGGACGCCCCTGCGCCGCAGACCACCAAGATCCTCATCGACCGACTCCTTCTGACTCTTCATCCTCGCGAGCGACCGGGTGCGCGACAACTGGTCTTTCTTCCGCCCGGGCGGAAAGCCGGCGCGGCCGGAGCGCGTGGTTGACTTGTCTGACGCGTGCGGAGGAGGTGCGGATGTCGCGGCAGCGTCAGGATCGTCTCGTCGCGATCCTCCTCCGCGATGGCGGATGGATGACCGCGGCCGCGCTCTCGGACGTGCTCGGCGTGACGCCCCGCAGCATCCGCTCCTATGTGACGGCCGTCAACGGGCGCGTGCCCGGCCATCCCGTGATCGCCTCGGGTCCCGCGGGCTACCGGGCGCATCCGACGGGGGCGGCGCTCCTGAAGGAGGCGGGCGCCTCGGCTCCCGGGACGCCGCGCGACCGGCTGCACCGGCTCATCCACGCGCTCATCGACGCGGACGACGGCCTCGACCTGCACGACACGGCCGCGGCGCTCCACGTCAGCGAGGCGACGCTCGAAGGCGACCTCTCACGCGTGCGCGCCCTCGTGCGCACGGGCACCGACCTCGCTTTGGAGCGCACGGGGCCGCGCGTCGTCCTCGCGGGGACCGAGCTGGCGCGCCGCCGCCTGCTGTCCTCCCTCGCGCACGACGAGATGGACGACGGCGCCTTCGACGTCGAGGCGCTGCGGCGCGTCGTCGGCGCGACGACGGTGTCGGCCGACGCCTTCGGCCGGTTCAAGGGCGAACTCGCGGCCGAGCTCGGCGCCCTCGGCTACTTCGTCAACGAGTTCGCCGTCGCCGACGCGGCGCTGCACGCCTCCATCGCCGTCGACAGGGCCCTCCAGGGGCGCTCGCTCGACGCCGTCCGCGGCGACCCGGAGGCCGAGCACGAACGCCTGGCCGAGGTCGTCGGCCGTCTCGCGGAGGCGGCTTTCGGGATCGCGCTGGGCCCGGGCGACCGCCTGCACCTCGCCTCACTGCTGCTCACCCGCGTCGTGGTGCCGGGGACCGCCCGGGCGGGAGCCGGCGGGATCGACCCCGCCGTGGAGACCGCCGTGCGCGCCGCGGTCTCCCGCGTCTCCCGCGAGTACCTCGTGGCGCTCGACGGCGAGGAGTTCGCGCTCCGGCTCGCGCTGCACGTGCAGAACCTCGCGCTGCGCGCCAGGGAGCAGGCGTGGTCGCGCAATCCGCTGACGCGGTCGATCAAGGCGACCTACCCGATGATCTTCGAGGTCGCGGTATCGATCGCCGGGGACCTCTCCGAGAGGCTCGGCATGGCCATCCGCGACGACGAGATCGCCTACATCGCGATGCACGTCGGCGGCGAGCTCGAGCGCGCCCGCGCGGGCGGCACGCGCCTCACGGCGACGATCGTCTGCCCGGGCTACTACGAGCTGCACGAGCTGCTGCGCTCGAGCATCGCCCGGTCGCTCGGCGGTGCCGTCGAGGTCGTCGAGGTCGTGACCCGCGTCGACCCCGACTGGCGCGGGATCGACAGCGACCTCGTGCTCACGACGATCGAGCCGCCGACGCCGTCGGAGCGCATCGTGCGCATCCGGCCCTTCCTCACGGAGTCCGACGTCGACCGCGTGCAGCAGGCGGCCGCCCGGCTGCGTCGCGCCCGCCGCCTCGCGCGGCTGCGCATGGAGCTGGAGCGCTACTTCGACGCGGAGATGTTCGTGCGCGGCATCGGGGGAGACGAGCAGTCCGTCATCCGGCGACTGGGCGCGCTCCTCGTCGAGCGCGGCGTCATCGACGACGGCTACGTCGACGGCGCCATCGAGCGAGAGCGGATGTCGTCGACCGCCTTCACGGACGCGCTCGCCGTCCCCCACGCCATGCGCATGACGGCCAGCCGCACCGCCATCGCGATCGGCATCGCGGAGTCGCCCATCGCGTGGGGCGACTCGCGCGTGCAGGTGGTCGCGTTCGCGGCGTTCAGCGAGAGCGACCGCGAGGCGTTCCAGACCGTCTTCGAGCAGTTCGTCGAGGTGTTCGGCGGGCGCGACGACGTGCAGCGGATCATCCGCCGCGGCACCGACTTCGCCGGCTTCCTCGACGAGCTCGTCGCGATCATCGGCAGCTGAGCCGCGTCACCGGCGTCCAGCGGGCTGCTTCCGGTCGTCGAGCGAGCGGAGCGCGTCGGCACGTCCGGGTCGCCGCGCGCCCTCTCGGAGCGGCCGGGGGCAACACCGTCCGACGCACCGCGACGCATCCTGAAACGCGGCGAAACACACGGCAACCGCGTGACACGCGCGTTGGAGTGCGCCGAGCGCCCTGCCACAGTCGCCCCATGACCATCCTCACCGCCGACGCGATCGGAACGCTCCTCGACGCCCTGCGCACCGAGGGCATCCGCGTCGAGGCTCCCGGCGCCGGCACGGCGCCCTACGCGCATGACGCGGGCACGCGCGCGTCCGCTCCCGGATCCGGGCCGGCCGTCGCCTTCCCCGCGAGCGCGGCGGAGGTGCAGGCCGTCGTCCGGGCGGCGGCGTCCGCGCGGATCGCGATCATCCCCCGCGGGGCGGGATCGGGTCTCTCGGGCGGCGCGGTGGCGACGCCCGATCAGCTCGTCGTCTCGACCGAGCGGCTCACGCGCATCGTCGAGATCGCGCCGGCCGACGAGATCGCGGTCGTCGAGCCCGGCGTCATCAACGCCGACCTCAACGCGGCGCTCGCCCCGTACGGCCTGTTCTACGCCCCCGATCCCGCCAGCTACGCCATCTCGTCGATCGGCGGGAACATCGCCACGAACGCGGGCGGCCTGCGGTGCGCGAAGTACGGCGTCACGCGCGAGTCGATCCTCGCCCTCGACGTCGTGCTGCCGGACGGCGAGCTCGTCTCCATCGGCCACCGCTCGCTCAAGGGCGTCACGGGCTACGACCTCGTGTCGCTCCTCACGGGCTCGGAGGGCACGCTCGGCATCGTCGTCTCGGCGACCGTGCGCACCCGGCCGCTTCCCGTGGCCCGTCGCACGCTGAGCGCGTTCTTCCCGTCGACGGCCGAGGGCGCCGTCGCGCTCGGGGCCATCACGGCGTCTCGCGTGCGCCCCGCGGTCGTCGAGTTCCTCGACGAGCCGAGCCTCGACGCCATCGACCGGCACAGCGGCACCTCGCTGCGCGCACGCGGGGCGGCGCTCGTCCTCGTCGAGCTCGACGGCTTCGGCATCGACGAGCAGACCGCCGAGCTGAGCGCGGCCCTCCATGCCGCAGGCGGAACCGTGACGGCGGAGCCGGAGGAGGACGCCGCCGTGCTGTGGGAGCTGCGCCGCAGCGGTCGCGGGCTTCGCGAGGGGGAGTGGTTCGTCGGAGGCGACGTCGCCGTTCCGAAGTCGCGACTGCCCGAGGTCTACGCCGCGTTCGCGGAGATCGAGCGCGCCCGCGGCGTCCGCATCGCCGCCGTGGCGCACGCGGGCGACGGCAACCTGCACCCCGTCGTGACGCGCGCCATCCCCGCGGGCGGCGACCCCGCCCATCCCGATGCCGCCCTGCACGACGCGCTCGAGGACATCGCGCGTCTCGCCCTCTCCCTCGGCGGCACCGTCACAGGCGAGCACGGCGTCGGCCGCGTGAAGCGGCAGCTCGCGGCCCTCGAGCTGCCGCCGCGTGTCGTCGCCCTGCACCGCGCCCTCAAGGACGCCCTCGACCCCCACGCCCTGCTGAACCCCGGCACGGCCTTCTGACCCCTCCCACAGGCTCCACCCCACCCGAAGGAACCGCACGATCATGACCCGCCGCCTCCCGCGCGCGCTCGCCGCAGGCATCGGCCTCGCCGCAGCCGCCTCGCTCCTCGCCGGCTGCGCCGGTGCCGCAGACCAGTCCGCCTCCGCCGGCGCCGACTCGAAGGAGGGCGGCGACATCGTCTTCCTCATCGACTCGCTCGGCGACAGCTGGATCCCCAACAACAGCTCGATCTCGAGCTTCCAGGGCCACATCTGGGGGCACGTGACGGACAAGCTCGTGTACGTCGACGAGGCGGGCGAGGTCAGCCCGTGGGTCGCCGAGAGCTGGGAGCAGAACGACGACGCGACCGAGTTCACCCTCCACCTGCGCGACGACGTGACGTTCTCCGACGGCACGCCGCTCGACGCGGAGGCGGTCGTGGCGAACCTCGACAGCTGGGCGTTCGGCGATCCCGAGAACGGGATCAACCCGATCGGGCTCTTCCCCAAGACGTACGAGAGCGCGGAGGCCGTGGACGACACGACCATCGCGGTGTCGTTCGACGCACCCACGCTCGGGTTCATCCCGACGCTCGGCTACCACGGCTCGATCCTGCTCTCGCCCGAGACGCTCGCCCTGCCCGCGGAGGAGCAGGCCGACCTGTCGAACGACGTCGGCAGCGGGCCCTTCACGGTGGAGTCGTGGAAGGAGGGCGACAGCGTCGTCCTCGTCAAGCGCGACGACTACGACTGGGGTCCCGAGGCGCTCGCGCACGACGGCCCCGCCTACCTCGACTCGGTGACGTACAAGCTCGTCTCCGAGTCGTCCACGCGCTCGGGCGCCATCGCGTCGAACCAGGCCGACGTCGCCTACAACATCCCGCCGCAGGAGCTCGGCGGCCTCGCCGACCAGGGCTTCGTCGTCTCGACCCCGCGCTACCTCGGCTTCGTCAACGGATACCGGCTGAACGCGTCGGTCGCCCCCTTCGACGACACGCTCGTGCGCCAGGCGTTCCAGCACGGCATCGACCGCGACGAGATCCTCTCCACCGTGTACACCGAGGACTGGGAGGCTGCGGAGTCGTTCATCCAGAGCAACGTGCCGGAGGCGACCGACCACTCCGACGCGTTCGCGTACGACCCCGAGCTCGCCGCGCAGCTGCTCGACGACGCGGGATGGACCGAGGGCGCCGACGGCGTCCGCGAGAAGGACGGCGAGCGCCTGTCGCTCACGCTCTACCCGAATCCGTACCTCGTCACGAGCGAGGCGATCGACGAGCTCGTCGCGCAGCAGCTCGCGGCGATCGGCTTCGACGTCTCGATCGAGGCGTACGACGTCGTGACGTTCGGCGAGAAGGTGTCGGGCAACACGAGCCTGTCGAACTACGAGGTCACGCGCAGCTTCATCGACGTCGGCACGGTCGCGTCCATCCTGACCGACGCCGAGAACGGCGAGAACTGGTTCGGCGTCGGAGAGAGCGATGCGACCCTCAACGACCTCCGCGACGGCATCGCCCAGGCGACCGACCTCGACACCCGCGCGGTGCTCGTCGACGAGCTGCAGCAGTACGTCCTCGAGCAGGCGTACTTCGCGCCCCTCACGCAGATCGTGCAGCGCATCTACGTGCAGAACCCCGCGCTCCAGGGCGTGACGTACAACGGCGTCGCCTACGCGAACTTCTTCACCGCCTGGCTCGAGGGGTGACGGCCGTGAACCGCGCGTACCTGGCCTATGCGGGGCGCCGCCTCGCCCAGGCCGCCGCCGTGGTCGTCCTCGCATACGTGTTCACGTTCATCGTGATCAGCGTGCTGCCGGGCGACCCCGTCACCAACACCCTCCGCAACCCCGAGAACGGGTTCAGCGAGGAGGAGATCGCGCGGATCACGGCCTACTACGGACTCGACCAGCCCGTATGGGTGCAGCTGTGGCAGTCGCTCTCGCGGTTCCTCGTGGGGGACCTCGGCATCTCGATGCGGTCGAACCTGCCCGTGTCGCGGCTCATCGCCGAGGTCCTCCCCTCCACCCTCGTGCTGGCCGGCACGGCCCTGCTCGTCGCCGTGGTGCTCGCCCTCGCCATCGCCTACGGCACGCAGCGGCTGCCCCGCCGCTACGGGCAGGGTGTGCTGCGCGCGTTCCCCTCGCTGTTCCTCTCGATCCCGAACTTCGTCATCGGCCTCCTGCTCATCCAGGTCTTCGCCTTCCAGCTCGGGGTCTTCCGCATCATCGACCCCGAGGGGGCGTGGGCGACGTTCTTCGCGGCGGTCGCGCTCGGCATCCCCGTGTCGGCGCAGATCGCCGAGGTGCTCATCGCGGGCCTCGACCACGAGGCCCGGCAGGAGTACGCCACGGTGGCGAGGGCGCGCGGGCTCGCGCAGGCGCCGCTGTTCCTGAAGCACCTGCTCCGCCCGTCGTCGCTCCCCGTCGTCACCGTGCTCGCGCTGACCGTGGGCGAGCTGCTCGGCGGGGCGCTCATCACCGAGACGATCTTCGGGCGCACGGGGATCGGGAGCCTCGTGCAGCGCTCGGTGTCGACACAGGACCTGCCCGCGCTGCAGGCGATCGTGTCGCTCGCCGCCGTCGTGTTCGTCGTCGTCAACCTGCTCGCCGACCTCGTCTACCCCCTGCTCGACCCGCGCGTGAAGCTCGTCGGCCCGGCGGCCCGCCGCGCGACGACGGCCGACGACCGCGCCGCCGAGCCCGCTCCTCGTCAGGAGGCGCTCGTCCCATGACCGCCATCAGCCTCACCCGCCCCGCGCTCGACGTGCGCGCGCTGGCGACGCGCGTGCCCGTGACCGTGGTGCTGTCGTTCGCCGTCATCGCCGTCGTGCTCGCGTGGTCGCTCGCCCCCGCGCTGTTCGCCCCGCAGGATCCCGTCAACGGCGTGCCAGCCGACAAGCTGCTCGCCCCGAGCGCTGCGCACTGGTTCGGCACCGACCACCTCGGACGCGACGTGTTCTCCCGCGTCGTGCACGGCACCGCGTCATCGGTGTCGAGCGCCCTCGTCGCCGTGGTCATCGGCGTCGTCGTCGGCGGCGCCATCGGCCTCGTCGCCGGTTTCGCGGGCCGCTGGGTCGACGTCGTCCTCGGCCGCATCGTCGACGTGCTCCTGGCGATCCCGAGCTTCCTCCTCGCGGTCGTCATCGTGAGCTCGCTCGGCTTCCAGACGATCAACGCCGCGATCGCCACGGGCGTCTCGGCGGTCGCGGTGTTCGCCCGCGTCATGCGCGCGGAGGTCATCCGCACGAAGGAGTCCGTGTTCGTCGAGGCGTCGGCGCTGCAGGGCGGCACGCCGCTGCAGGTGCTCGTGGGACACGTGCTGCCCAACGCGTCGCGCTCGGTGCTCACCCTCGCCGTCCTGCAGTTCGGCCTGTCGATCCTCGTGATCGCCGGACTCGCCTTCCTCGGGTACGGCGACCCGCCCCCGGCGTCCGACTGGGGTCTCCTCGTCTCCGCAGGCAAGGACTACGCGACCGCCCCATGGCTCGTCGCCGCCCCCGGCGCCGTCATCGTCGTGACCGTGCTGTCGGTCAACCGCATCAGCCGCTGGCTGAGGAGGACCGCATGACCGCCGCCCACCCGCCCCGCGAACGGAGCACCCCATGACCGCGCCGCTCCTCAGCGTCGACTCGCTGTCGGTGTCGTACGGACGCACCGAGGTCGTCCACGACGTCTCCTTCGACCTCGCCGCCGGCCAGACCCTGGCGCTCATCGGCGAATCGGGATCCGGCAAGTCGACCATCGCCCGGTCGGTGCTGAGGCTCCTCCCCGCCGACTCCGCGCGCGTGCGGGGGAGCGTCGTCCTCGACGGTCGCGAGATCCTCGCGCTCCCCGAGCGGCGGTTCCGTCCGCTGCGCGGCCGCACCCTGGGCTTCGTGCCGCAGGATCCGGCGCACGCGCTCAACCCCGTCCGCACGATCGGCTCGCAGGCGCACGAGGCCGCGGCGCTCCTCGACGGAGCGGATGGCGACGCCCGCCGGGAGCGCATCCTCCGGACGTTCGCGCGCGTCGGACTGGACGCCCCGGAGCGGATCCTGCGCTCCTACCCGCACCAGCTCTCCGGCGGCATGCTGCAGCGCGTGCTCATCGGCCTGGCCGTCCTCCCCGAGCCCTCGCTCATCGTGGCCGACGAGCCGACCAGCGCCCTCGACGTCACCATCCAGAAGCGCATCCTCGACCTGCTCGGCGAGCTCCGGTCGTCCCTCGGCGTCGGCCTCCTCCTCATCACGCACGACCTCGCCATCGCGGCCGAGCGGGCCGACGAGCTCGTCGTCCTGAAGGACGGCGCCGTGCAGGAGGCCGGCCCCGCGCGAGCCGTGTTCGCCGCCCCTTCGTCGGCGTACGCACGCGATCTGCAGGCCGACGTGCCGGCCCTGCACCCGCATCGCTACGACGCGCTGCGCGCGGCTCGGACGACGGGCGGCGGGTCGCGGATCGCGGTGCGCGGCGTCACGAAGCGCTTCGTGGTCGACGGCAGGCCGTTCACGGCCGTCGACGACGTGTCGTTCGAGGTCGCCGCCGGGACGACGCACGCGCTCGTGGGCGAGTCGGGATCGGGGAAGACGACCGCGGTCCGCCTGCTCCTCGGGCTCGAGCAGCCCGACGCCGGAGAGGTGGTCGTCGCGGGCGAGCGAGTGGACGGCCGCGCATCGGGAGAGCTGCGGACGGCCCGTCGTCAGCTGCAGCTCGTCTACCAGAACCCGTTCACATCGCTCGACCCGACGTGGCGGATCGACCGCATCGTGCGGGAGCCGCTCGACCGGTACGCGGTCGGCAGCCGGGCCGAGCGGGTCGCGGCCGTCGCCGACGCGCTGGCCTCGGTGGGCCTCGGCGCGCACCTCGCCCGGCGCCGGCCCTCCGACCTCTCGGGCGGCCAGCGCCAGCGTGTCGCGATCGCCCGGTCGCTCGTGCTCCGCCCCGACGTCATCGTCCTCGACGAGCCCACATCCGCCCTCGACGTCAGCGTGCAGGCCGAGATCCTCGACGTGCTCGTCCGCCTCCAGGCCGAGCGCGGGCTCACCTACCTCTTCGTCTCGCACGACCTCGCGCTCGTGCGCCAGATCGCCGACACCGTCACCGTGCTGCAGCGGGGCCGCATCGTCGAGCAGGGCGCCGCGGCCGATGTGCTCGACACGCCGGCAGAGCCGTACACGCGTGCGCTCGTCGACGCCATCCCCGACCCGTCCGCCCATCGCGGCGCCCTCGCCGGCGCCGTCTGACCCGCAGGGAGCATCCATGACCATCCCCTCCGCGCTCGTCGAGCGCCGCCGCCCGGAGCTCGTCCGCGCATTCACCGTGCCGAAGGGCTTCGGAGACCAGACCCTGCGCGATCGCCGGGCCGACGCCATCGAGCTGCTCGGTGGCATCCCCGACGCCGGCGCGCTGCCGACCGACGAGATCGCGGCCGCGACGGCGCGCGTGCTCGCCGAGCCGGGTGTGCCCGCCCTGCAGTACTCGCGGACAGCGGGCATCCCCGCCCTCCGCTCCTGGATCGCGGCGCGCGAAGGCGTCGCGGAGGAGCGCGTGCTCGTCACGAACGGCGGGTTCCACGGGCTGGCGCTCGCCATCCAGGCGCTCCTCGAGCGCGGCGACCTCATCGCCGTCGACAACCCGATCTTCCCGCTGTTCCTGCGCGGCGCCGAGCTGTCGGACGCGCGCATCCTCCCCGTCCCCGTCACGGCCCAGGGGATCGACGTCGCGCACCTCGCCGCCCTGCTGGAGGCGGGGGAGCGGCCCGCGGCGCTGTACACCGTCCCCGACTTCCACAACCCCTCGCAGGGCACCCTGCCGGCCGAGCAGCGCGTCGAGCTCGTCCGGCTGGCGGAGCACTACGGATTCCTCGTGCTCGCCGACAACCCCTACCGCGAGCTGCGCTTCCGCGGCGAGGGCGTGAGCGCGGAGCCGTTCAACACGTCGAGCCACGTCGTGCACGTCAACACGTTCACGAAGACCCTCGGCCCCGGCCTCCGGCTCGGATGGCTCGTGCTGCCGGAGGACCTCGCCGGCGACGTCGCGGCCCTGCGCGCGCGACAGGACTCGCACAGCTCGACGTTCGTGCAGGCGGTCATCGCCGAGCTTCTCACGAGCGATCCCGGCATCTTCGACGCGACGCTCGACCGTGCGCGGGCGCTGTACCGCGAGCGGTCGGACGCGTTCTCCGCGGCGCTCGAGGCGGAGGCGCCCGGCGTGTTCGAGATCACACCGCCCGAGGGCGGGCTCTTCCTCTGGCCGCGTCTCGCCGACGACGCCATCGACGCCGACCGGCTCGCAGACGATGCGAGCGCGGAGGGCGTCGAGTACCAGCGCGGGTCGTTCTTCCCGTCGGGCCCCGGCACGGGTGCAGACCGGCACCTGCGCTTCGCCTTCGGCGACAAGCCCGTCGCCGTGCTGGAGGAGGCGGCGGCGCGCCTCGGCCGGGCGATCCGACGGCAGACGGCGTAGCGCCGGGCGCTCGACCGGGTGGCGAGCGTCAGCTCCCCGCCCGGTCGAGCACGTCGCGCACGGCCGCGTCGAGGGCGACGAGCCGGGACGCCGCGTCGTCCGCCGTCTCGCCGCGCACGTCGAGATAGGCCTTCAGCTTCGGCTCCGTGCCGCTCGGGCGCACGATCACCCGCGAGCCGTCGGCGAGCGCGTACCGCAGGATGTCGCCGGCCGGCCCGCCGTCTGCGGGGTGCAGCAGGTCCTCCGTGCGTGCGACATCGACGCCGCCGAACGCGCGCGGCGGCTCCGCCCGCAGCCCGGCCATGATGCGGGCGATGACGCCGACGTCGTCGACCCGCAGGGACACCTGCCCGCTCGCGTCGTGGCCGATCTCGGCCGTCAGCTCGTCGAGGAGCCCTGCGATCGTCGTGCCGCGCCCGCGAGCCTCGGCCGCGAGCCCGAGCACCGCGACCGCGGCGGAGATGCCGTCCTTGTCGCGCACCGTGCCGGGGTTCACGAGGTAGCCGAGCGCCTCCTCGAACCCGTACACGAGGCCCGGCGCGCGCGAGATCCACTTGAAGCCCGTGAGGGTCGTATGGAAGCCGAGGCCGTAGCGCTCGGCGATCGCGCCGAGCCCCGGCGACGAGACGAGCGAGCACGCGAGCGAGGCGCCGGGCTCGCCGGCAGCCGCGCGCGCCGCGCGGAGCCCCAGGAGCAGTCCGATCTCGTTCCCCGTCAGCCGCCGCCATCCGTCCGCCGTCGGGATGCCCACGGCGAGGCGGTCGGCATCCGGATCGTTCGCGAGGACGAACTCCGCGTCGGAGGCCGCCGCGGTCTCGAACGCGAGATCCATCGCGCCGGGCTCCTCCGGATTCGGGAACGCCACGGTCGGGAACGCGCCGTCCGGGGCGATCTGCGCCTCGACGAGCGCGGGCGCCGGGTACCCCGCGCGATCGAGGATGGCCGAGAGCGTCTCCCATCCCACGCCGTGCATCGCCGTGTACGCCCAGCGCATGCCGTCGGCGGAGGCGGGAGCGGGCGCGACGGCGGCCGTCGCGATCTCGTACGCCGCGACGATGGACTCGTCGGCGATCTCGTAGGCCCCGGAACGGGGGAGGCCGGGCACGGGCCGCTCGTCCGCGATGCGCTGGATGTGCGCGGCGATCTCGCGGTCGGCCGGCGACACGATCTGCGCCCCCTCGTCGGCGCCGCCGAGGTAGACCTTGTACCCGTTGTCGTCGGGCGGGTTGTGGCTCGCCGTCACCATCACGCCCGCGTTGGCGCCGAGGTGCCGAACGGCGAACGCGAGCACGGGCGTGGGCAGGAGCCGGGGGAGGAGGACGGCCTTGAGGCCCGCGCCCGCGAACAGCTCGGCCGAGTCGCGGGCGAACACCTCGGAGTTCCGGCGGCCGTCGTAGCCGATGACGACCGTCGGCACGCCGTCGACGTGCTCCGAGAGGTAGGCCGCGAAGCCGGCAGCCGCCTGCGCGACGAGCACGCGGTTCATCCGGAGGGGGCCCGCTCCGAGGCGGCCGCGCAGCCCGGCCGTGCCGAACGCGAGCCGCCCGCCGAACCGGGCGGCGAGCTCGGCCGACGCGGTGTCTTCGCCCGCCTCCGCCGCGCGCACGAGCTCCTCCAGCTCGCGGCGCGTGACGGGATCGGGGTCCTGCGCGAGCCAGGCGCGCGCCTGCGCGACGGCGTCCATCACAGCTTCCCGACCACCTCGGCGAGGAGCGCGGAGATGCGGCCCTCGGCCATCCGACCCGCCTCGATGACCTCGGCATGGCTGAGCGGGTCGGGCGAGATGCCCGCCGCGAGGTTGGTGATGAGCGAGAAGCCGAGCACCTCCATGCCGGCCTGACGTGCAGCGATGGCCTCGAGAGCCGTCGACATGCCGACGATGTGGCCGCCGATCGCCTTGGCCATCTGCACCTCGGCCGGCGTCTCGTAGTGCGGCCCCCGGAACTGGCAGTACACGCCCTCGTCGAGCGACGGGTCGACCGACCGGGCGATGTCGCGCAGGCGGCGCGAGTAGAGGTCGGTGAGATCGATGAACGTCGCCCCTTCGAGCGGCGAGTCGGCCGTGAGGTTGATGTGGTCGCTGAGGAGGACGGGCTGCCCCGCCGTCCAGGTGTCCTTGATGCCGCCGGCGCCGTTCGTGAGGACCATGGTCGTCGCCCCGGCCGCGGCCGCCGTGCGGACGCTGTGCACGACACGGCGCACGCCGTGGCCCTCGTAGTAGTGCGTGCGGGCGCCGATGACGAGGACGTTGCGCCCCGCCGGCGTCCGGACGCTCCGGAGGGTGCCGACGTGGCCCTCCAGCGCGGGCTTCGAGAAGCCCGTGACGTCCGTGGCCGGGATGGTCGCGATCGTCTCGCCGATGAGCTCGGCCGCCTTGCCCCATCCGCTTCCGAGCGTGACGGCGACGTCGTGGTGCTCCACCCCGGTGAGGCGCGCGATGTCGGACGCCGCGGCCCTGGCGACCTCGAACGGATCGGCGGGCGGGTCGAGGGGATGGGCGCCGTGCTCTGTCATGGCACGAGCATAACGACGGCGCCTCCGCGCCGGTCGTGCCCTCCCCAGGGAAGGAGGACAATGGGGGCATGGCCTTTGATTTCGAGCGGACGCAGCGGATCGCGATTCTGGGAGGCGGCCCCGGCGGCTACGAGGCGGCGCTCGCGGGCGCCCAGCTCGGCGCCGACGTCACCCTCGTGGAGTCGACGGGCGTGGGCGGCTCCGCCGTGCTCACCGACGTCGTCCCCTCCAAGACGCTCATCGCGACGGCGGACGCCGCCCAGTCGATCGCCGACGCGGGGGAGCTGGGCGTGCAGTTCTACGCGAAGGGGGGCGATGGCAAGCCCCTCAAGCCCGAGGTCGCCATCAACCTGCTCGCGATCAACAAGCGGCTCCTGGCGCTGGCCGGGCAACAGTCCGAGGACATGCGCGCCCAGCTCATCGAGGCGGGCGTGAAGATCATCTCGGGCCACGGGCGGCTCGAGGGCGACGAGGCCATCGTCGTGTCGACGGGGCCCGGCGGCACCGACTTCGACCGCGTCGAGGCCGACACCATCATCGTCTCGGTCGGCGCGTCGCCGCGCGAGCTGCCGTCCGCGAAGCCCGACGGCACGCGCATCCTCACGTGGAAGCAGCTGTACGACATCCCCGCTGTGCCCGAGCACCTCATCGTCGTCGGATCGGGCGTCACGGGCGCCGAGTTCGCCTCGGCGTACATGAACCTCGGCGCGAAGGTGACGCTCGTCTCGAGCCGCGACCAGGTGCTCCCCGGCGAGGACCAGGACGCCGCGAAGGTGCTCGAGAAGGTCTTCACGCGCGGCGGGATGACGCTCCTCGCCAAGTCGCGCGCCGAGTCGGTCGAGAACACGGGCGACGGCGTCGTCGTCACCCTGTCGGACGGCCGCACGGTCGAGGGCTCGCACTGCCTCATGGCGGTCGGCTCCGTCGCGAACACGCGCGACATCGGGCTCGAGGGCGCGGGCGTGCAGACCGACGAGGGCGGGCGCATCCGGATCAACAAGGTCGGCCGCACGTCGGTCCCCAACGTGTACGCGGTCGGCGACTGCACGACGATGATGCCGCTCGCGTCGGTCGCGTCGATGCTCGGACGGACGGCCGTCTTCCACGCCATGGGCGATGTCGCCATCCCGTTCGACACCCACAAGATCGCGGCGAACATCTTCACGAGCCCGGAGATCGCGACGGTCGGATGGACGCAGCCGGCCGTCGACGAGGGCGCCGTGAGCGCCGAGGTCCACAAGCTCCCGCTCGCCTCCAACGCGCGCGCGAAGATGATGGGCGTCAAGGACGGCTTCGTGAAGCTCTACGCCCGTCAGGGCTCAGGCACGATCGTCGGCGGCGTCATCGTCGCGCCCCGGGCCTCCGAGCTCATCTACCCGATCTCGATCGCCGTCGAGCGCCGCCTGACGGTCGATCAGGTCGCACGCGTGTTCGCCGCGTACCCGTCGCTCGCCGGATCCATCACCGACGCCGCCCGCGCCCTGCACCACGTCGACCTGCGCGGGTAGCGCCCGCGCGGGTGAGTCGCCGGCTCCGCCGCTGTCACCTGACTCCAACGGATATCCGCTTGCCGAGACCCCACGGGATTCAGCGGAATCAGGTGGCTTCTCGCCAAACGGATATCCGTTGGAGGAGGCGAACACGGAGAACAGGGGTGTGCGGGAGAGGGCGGGTTGAGCAATCTGCGCTGTGGCGGATGATCCCGTTGCTCGGTCTGCTCGGGGAGCGTAGCGTGTGGCCTGTCCACGCCAGGACGGCACAGTCCCCACCCGGGACGACCGGGCGCCCACGAAGCGCCGCGCGAACGAGGAGGTTCCGCGTATGTCGATCGCCATCCCCGCTCCCCGGAGCGAGCTCGTCGAGGGGATCGACGCCCCCCTCTCCCTGATCTCCCCCGACGGCTCCCGCCGACACGAGCCGGTCCTCGATCCGCACCTGGGCGACGTCGACGAGACGGTGCTCACCGACCTCTACGTCGACATGGCCGTCGTCCGCCGCCTCGACGAGGAGGCGTTCGCCCTCACCCGTCAGGGCGAGCTCGTGCTCTGGCCGCCGTCGCGCGGGCAGGAGGCCGCGCAGGTGGGGGCCGCTCGCGCCATCCGCGACGACGACTTCGTCTTCGGCTCGTACCGCGAGCACGCCTTCGCGCTGCTGCGCGGCGTCGACCTCGGCGAGATGCTGTCGGTCTGGCGCGGCGCGGCGCTGTCGGGATGGGATCCCCTCGTCCACCGGCTCGCCCCCTCGCAGATCATCATCGGCGCCCAGACGCTCCACGCCACCGGCTACGCCATGGCCGCCCGCCGCGCGGGAGGCGACGACATCGCGCTCGCCTGCTTCGGCGACGGAGCCACGAGCGAGGGCGACGTCAACGAGGCGATGGTCTTCGCGAGCTCGTTCCGCGCGCCCGTCGTCTTCCTCTGCCAGAACAACCAGTACGCCATCTCCGAACCCGTGCGCGTGCAGTCCGCGACCCCGCTCGCGCTGCGTGCGACAGGGTTCGGCATCCCCGCCCTCCGCGTCGACGGGAACGACGTCCTCGCCGTTCGCGCCGCCGTCCGCCTGGCCGCCGAGCACGCCCGCTCCGGCAAGGGGCCGTCGTTCGTCGAGGCCGTCACCTACCGGATGGGCCCGCACACGACGACCGACGATCCCGCCCGCTACCGCGACGACGCCGAGGTGGCGGCGTGGCGCGCCAAAGACCCGCTCGATCGCCTCGAGCGGCACCTGGCGCGCATCGGCGCACCCGTCGACCGGATCCGCGAGGAGGCGGGCATCCGATGCGATGCGCTCGCCGCGCGTCTGCGCGACGCCGTCGTCCGCGCCGAGGCTCCTGCCCCCGAGACGCTGTTCGATCACGTGCTGACCGCGCCGACACGACGACTCGAGCGCCAGCGCGCCGAGCACCTCGCCTTCGCGGCGAGCGTGGAGGGCGGCGCGCGATGACCGAGGAGACCCTGACGCCCGAGACCCTGACGCCCGAGACCCTGACGCTGGGCGCGGCGGTCGGACGCGCGCTCGGCGACGCCCTCGACGCCGACCCGGACGTCGTCCTCCTCGGCGAGGACATCGGACGGCTCGGCGGCGTGTTCCGCGTCACCGACGGACTGCAGGCGCGCTTCGGCGCCGACCGCGTCATCGACACGCCGCTCGCCGAGGCGGCGATCGTCGGCACCGCGGTGGGCATGGCCTACCGCGGTGCGCGCCCCGTCGTCGAAATCCAGTTCGACGGATTCGTGTTCCCCGCGCTCGACCAGGTCGTCGCCCAGGTGGCGCGACTGCACTACCGCACGCGCGGACGCGTTCGGATGCCGCTCACCATCCGGATGCCCTACGGCGGCGGCATCGGCTCCGTCGAGCACCACGCGGAGTCGCCCGAGGCCTACTTCGCCCACACGCCGGGCATCCGGGTCGTGACGGCCTCGAGCGCCCAGGAGGCGTACTCGACGCTGCGCGCCGCGATCGCGAGCGACGACCCCGTGCTCTTCCTCGAGCCGAAGGCGCGCTACTGGGCCAAGGGAGAGGTCGACGTCGACGCGACCGCCGACCTCGAGACCGCCCGCGTGCTGGTCCCCGGGCGCGACGCAACGCTCGCCGTGTACGGTCCGCTCGTCCAGACCGCGCTCGACGCGGCGGCCGCCGCCCGAGAGGAGGGCATCGAGATCGAGGTGATCGACCTCCGGTCGATCTCCCCGCTCGACGTCGACGCCGTGGTCGCGAGCGTGGAGCGCACGGGCCGCCTCGTCGTCGCCCATGAGGCGCCCGCCGAGGCGTCCGTCTCGAGCGAGCTCGTCGCGTGCGTCGTCGAGCGCGCGTTCGCCGCGCTGGAGGCTCCGCCCGAGCGCGTCACGGGATACGACACGCCCTACCCGCCGTCTGCGCTCGAGCAGCACTACCTCCCCGGCCTCGACCGCATCCTTGACGCGGTCGACCGCGCGCTCGGCCGCCGCTCGTCGCGATCGCTGCTCGCAGGAGGCGCGCGATGAGCATCGTGTTCCGCCTGCCCGACCTCGGAGAGGGCCTCACAGAGAGCGAGATCGTGAGCTGGAAGGTCGCGGAAGGCGACCAGGTCGCGCTCAACCAGGTCATCGCGGAGGTCGAGACCGCGAAGGCGGTCGTCGACCTCCCGAGCCCCTACGCCGGGACCATCCGCCGTCTGCACGCGGCGGAGGGCGACACCGTCGAGGTGGGCGCCCCGCTCGTCGAGTACGAGCTGGCGCCGCCAGGCCCCGATCCGGCCGCGCCGGCGGCGGCGCCCGCGTCCGAGACCCGTGAGCACGAGGACGAGCCCGACACCGCGCACCAGCCCGAGCCGCAGCCGGAGCCCGAGCGCGTGCCCGTGCTCGTCGGCTCCGTCGCGGTCGGGGGCGCGACGCGCGCCGCTCGTGCACCCCGCACGTTCGCGCAGACGCCGTTCGTGCGCGAGGAGCGCGCCGCCGCCCGCGCCTACCCTCCCGTGCGGCGTCTCGCGAAGGAGCGCGGCATCGACCTCGCGGCCGTCGTCGCGACGGGGGAGGGCGGGGTCGTCACGCGCTCCGACCTCGACCGCGCGGTGCGTGCGCCCGCGGCAGCCCCCGGCCCCCGTCGTGAGAAGGCGACGGGCCTGCGCCGCCAGACCGCGAAGACCATGACGGCGGCGCTCACCGTGCCGCAGGCGGCGTGCTTCCTGCAGGTCGACGTCACCGAGACGCTGCGCCTCGTGCACGATCTCGCCGACGAGCAGGGAGCGCCGACCCTGCTCTCCCTCGTGGCGCGCGCGGTCGTGCTGGCCGTGCCGCGCACGCCGGGCGTCAACGCCGCCTACCTGCCCGAGACGGACGAGATCGAGTTCCGACCGACGGTGAACCTCGGGATCGCTGTCGCCGCCGATCGCGGGCTCCTCGTCGCGAGCGTCGACGACGCCGGCCGCCTCGATGCGGGGTCGCTCGCCGCCGCGATCGCCCGGTGCGCCGCCGAGGCCCGTGCCGGCACCATCGGGATGGCCGCGCTGACGTCCGCGACGCTCACGCTCTCGAACGTGGGCGTGTTCGGCGTCGACGGCGGCATCCCCCTCCTCGCCCCCGGGCAGTCGGCGATCATCGCGCTCGGCGCCGTCCGCCGCATGCCGTGGGAGCACGAGGGCGGGGTCGCGCTGCGCGACGTGCTCACCGTCACCGTGACGTTCGACCACCGCGTCGTCGACGGCCGCGAGGCGAGCGGGTTCCTCCGGGACGTCGGCCGGATGCTGGAGCGACCGGGGCTCGCGCTCGCGCGCGGGTGACGGCAGGAGGGCGCCATGGACCGGCTCACGACGACGGTCGACGCGACAGGCGAGGAGGGTGCGCGGCGCGCGGCCGCGCTCGCCGCCCTCGTCGAGGATCTGCGCTCGCGCCTCCACGCGGCGGCGCGGGGAGGCCCGGACCGTGCCCGGCAGCGGCACGTCGAGCGCGGCAAGCTGCTGCCGCGGGAGCGGATCGACCGCCTGCTCGACGCGGGCAGCCCGTTCCTCGAGCTGTCTCCCCTCGCCGCCGGCGGCGTCTACGACGACGAGGCGCCCGCCGCCGGCATCCTCACGGGCATCGGGCTCGTCTGCGGGCGGCGCTGCATGATCATCGCCAACGACGCGACGGTCAAGGGCGGGACGTACTTCCCGCTCACCGTGAAGAAGCACCTGCGCGCCCAGGAGATCGCGCGCGAGAACCGCCTGCCGTGCATCAGCCTCGTCGACTCGGGCGGCGCCTTCCTCCCCCTGCAGGACGAGGTGTTCCCCGACCGCGAGCACTTCGGGCGCATCTTCTACCACCAGGCCGTGATGAGCGCCGAGGGCATCCCGCAGATCGCGTGCGTGATGGGATCGTCGACGGCGGGAGGGGCCTACGTCCCCGCCATGAGCGACGAGACCGTCATCGTCGCGGCACAGGGCACCATCTTCCTCGGAGGGCCGCCCCTCGTGCGCGCGGCGACGGGCGAGGTCGTCACGGCGGAGGACCTCGGCGGCGGCGAGATGCACACGACCGTGTCGGGCGTCGCCGACCACCTCGCGGACTCCGACGACCACGCGCTCGGCATCGTGCGCGACATCGTGTCCACCCTGCCGCCGAGCCCTGCGCCGCCATGGGAGACCGTCGCCGCCGAGGAGCCGCTGGTCGACCCAGCCACGCTGGGCGCCGCGCTCCCCGTCGATCTCCAGACGCCGTACGACGTGCGGGAGATCATCGCGCGGCTCGTCGACGGCAGCGCGTTCCACGAGTTCAAGACGGGGTTCGGCGCGACGCTCGTCACGGGCTTCGCGCGGCTGCACGGCCATCCCGTCGGGATCGTCGCGAACAACGGCGTGCTGTTCTCCGAGAGCGCGCAGAAGGGAGCCCACTTCGTCGAGCTCTGCGATCAGCGGGGCGTCCCCCTGGTCTTCCTGCAGAACATCACCGGCTTCATGGTGGGGTCCGAGTACGAGCGCGGGGGCATCGCCAAGCACGGCGCGAAGATGGTGACGGCCGTCTCGTGCGCGCGCGTGCCGAAGCTCACCGTGGTGGTGGGCGGCTCGTTCGGCGCAGGAACCTACTCCATGTGCGGGCGGGCGTTCGATCCGCGCTTCCTGTGGCTGTGGCCCACAGCACGCGTCTCCGTCATGGGCGGCCCCCAGGCCGCGAGCGTCCTCTCCACCGTCAAGCGCGAGCAGATCGAGACGGATGGCGGAACGTGGTCGGACGAGGAGCAGGCGGCGTTCGAAGCCCCCATCCGGGAGCGGTACGAGCGGCAGGGGTCGCCGTACTACTCCACCGCGCGGCTGTGGGACGACGGCGTGATCGACCCCGCGGACACGCGCCGCGTGCTCGCGCTCGCCCTCGACGTCGTGGGGCAGGCGCCGCTCCCGGGCATCCGGCACGGCGTCTTCCGGATGTGATCGCCGTGTTCGACAGGGTCCTGATCGCCAACCGCGGCGAGATCGCGGTGCGCATCATCCGCACGCTCGATCGACTGGGCGTGGAATCGGTCGCCGTGTTCTCCGACGCCGACGCCGATGCGCCGCACGTCCGCGCGGCGACCACGGCCGTCCGCATCGGGCCGGCCGACGCGCGCCGGTCGTACCTCGACGGTGCGGCCGTCATCGGCGCCGCGCTCGCCGCCGGCGCGCAGGCGGTGCACCCCGGCTACGGCTTCCTCTCCGAGAACGCCGCCTTCGCCCGGGCGTGCGCCGAGGCGGGGCTCGTGTTCGTCGGCCCGCCGGCTCCCGCCATCGAGACGATGGGCGACAAGATCCGCGCACGCGCGGCGGTGGAGGCGCGCGGCGTCGCCACCGTGCCCGGCATCGCGCGGCCGGGGCTCTCCGACGCCGACCTCGTCGAGGGGGCCGCCGAGGTCGGCTACCCCGTGCTCGTGAAGCCGTCGGCGGGCGGGGGCGGCAAGGGGATGCACAGGGTCGACCGCGCGGACGACCTGCCCGCGGCGCTCGCGCAGGCGCGCCGCGAGGCGGCGGCGGCGTTCGGCGACGACGCGCTGTTCGTGGAGCGGTTCGTCGCCGAGCCCCGGCACATCGAGGTGCAGGTGCTCGCCGATGCGCACGGCGCCGTCATCCACCTCGGCGAACGCGAATGCTCGCTGCAGCGCCGGCACCAGAAGATCGTGGAGGAGGCTCCGAGCCCCCTGCTCGACCCGGCGCAGCGGGCGGCCATCGGGCGCGCCGCCTGCGAGACGGCTCGCGCCGTGGGCTACGCGGGCGTCGGGACGGTCGAGTTCATCGTGTCGGCCCGGCGCCCCGACGAGCCATTCTTCATGGAGATGAACACGCGCCTGCAGGTCGAGCACGCCGTCACCGAGCTCGTCACGGGCATCGACCTCGTGGAGCAGCAGCTGCGTGTCGCGGCGGGGGAGCCGCTCGCCCTCACGCAGGACGGCATCCGGCTCGCG
Source organism: Microbacterium gilvum (assembly GCF_039543865.1). Classification (NCBI taxonomy): domain Bacteria; kingdom Bacillati; phylum Actinomycetota; class Actinomycetes; order Micrococcales; family Microbacteriaceae; genus Microbacterium; species Microbacterium gilvum. The sequence continues at coordinate 205,372 of NZ_BAABKO010000007.1, forward strand.
GGTCACGCCATCGAGGCGCGCGTCTACGCGGAGGACCCCTCGAACGGATTCCTGCCCACGGGCGGGCGCCTGCTCGATGTGCGGTGGCCCGCTGATGTGCGCGTCGACGCGGGGGTGGCGGCGGGGTCGCTCGTCGGCGCGCACTACGACCCGATGATCGCCAAGGTCGTCGCCCACGGCGCGACGCGCGCGGACGCGCTCGCGTCCCTGCAGCAGGCGCTCTCTGCGACGCGGCTCCCCGGCGTGACGACGAACATCCGCTTCCTCGGCCGGCTGCTCGACCTGCCCGCCGTCGTGGCAGGCGATCTCGACACGGGTCTCGTCGACCGCGAGGTGCCGGCGCTCTCGGCCGATCCCGTCCCCGACGCCGACTTCGCCGCGTGCGCCGTGCACGAGGTCCCCTCCGGCCACGGCGCGTGGCGCGCCGACGGATGGCGCCTCGCGGGCGCACGGGGAGCGGTGCTCCGCTACGCGGACGGCGATGGCGAGGCTGTCGTGACGGTGCGGGAGCGCGACGTCGTCGTGGAGCGGGCGGGGTCGCGCGCCGTCGTGCCGCGCGCAGAGCTCGCCGACCTCGAGGTGCGTGCCGCCGAGGACGGCGCGACGCTCTGGGTGTCGGGTGCGGCCGGCGACCGCGCGATCTCGCGCCCCGCCCTCGTCCGCCGGGCGCTCCGGGCCTCGTCTCCCGAGCTCGTCTCGCCCATGCCGGGCTCCGTCGTCGCCGTGCACGTCGCCGACGGGGACGAGGTCGCCCTGGGCGACGCCGTCGCGAGCGTCGAGGCGATGAAGATGGAGCACGTGCTGCGCGCGCCCGTCGCGGGCGTGGTGCGCCTCCTGGCGGTCGTCGGCGCGGCCGTGGTCCGAGGACAGCGGCTCGCCGTCGTCGAGCCCCCGACGGACGAGCGACGGCCATGACCGGCGAGCGGAGGATCACGCAGCGCGGACTGTGGCTCGACGAGTTCGAGATCGGCGTCGTCTACGAGCACCGCCCTGGGCGCACGATCACGGAGGGCGACGACGTGCTGTTCACGACGCTCACGATGAACACGCAGGCGCTGCATCTCGACGCGCACTGGGCCGCGCAGACGGAGTTCGGCGAGCGGCTCGTGAACTCCATGCTCACGCTCGCCACGATCGTCGGGATGTCGACGGGCCAGCTCACGAACGGCACGATCGTCGCGAACCTCGGGTTCTCGTCCGTCGAGTTCCCCGCGCCCATGCGGCACGGCGACACGCTGTACGGCGAGACGCGCGTCGTCGACATCCGACCGTCGCGATCCCGCCCCGGCCAGGGCGTCGTGACCCTCGAGCACACGGGCCGGAACCAGGACGGCGTCGTCGTGGCGAGGGCCGTCCGCGCCGTCCTCATGCAGGGGAGGCCCGCATGAGCACCGTCCTCGGTCCCGCGCTGCTGTTCTGCCCCGGCGACCGCGCCGACCGCTTCGAGAAGGCCGCCGAGCGTGCCGACGCCGTCGTCCTCGACCTGGAGGACGCCGTCGCCCCGGAGGCGAAGGACACCGCGCGCGCGGCCGTCGCCGCCTCCGCGCTCGACCCCGACCGCACGATCGTCCGGGTGTGCGACGCGCGGTCCGGGCGCCTGGCTGCCGACCTCGCCGCCGTGCGACGCTCGCCGTACCGCACCGTCATGCTCGCGAAGACGGAGAGCCCCGCCGACGTCGACGCCGTCGACGGCGATCTCGACGTCGTCGCCCTGTGCGAGACCGCCGCCGGCGTCGTGCACGCCGCCGCGATCGCCGACCACCCCCGGGTCGTCGCGCTGATGTGGGGCGCGGAGGACCTCGTCGCGTCGCTCGGCGGCACCTCGAGCCGCACGCCCGGCGGCGCCTACCGCGCCGTCGCGGCGCACGCCCGGTCCGCGGTCCTCCTCGCCGCGGGAGCCGCCCGCAAGGCCGCGATCGACGCCGTCCGGATCGACATCGACGACATCGAGGGCTGCCGGACGGAGGCGGAGGACGCGGCCGCGAGCGGCTTCGCGGCGAAGGCCGCCATCCATCCCGCGCACGCCGCGGCCATCCGCTCGGCCTTCGCCCCGCCGCCCGACGACGTCGCCTGGGCGCGCGCCGTGCTCGCCGCGGCGCAGGGGCGCGGCGCCTTCCGCCTCGACGGCCGGATGGTCGACGAGCCGGTCCTGAGACACGCGCGCGGCATCCTCGCGCGCGCCCGCAGCGGCGCCACGAGCGCCGCACCGTGAAAGGAGACGACGATGTCGATCATCACGCCCACCCGCACGCCCGTTCCCGGCACGGACATGCTCGCCCCCGATCTGCAGGAGCTCGCGCGCCGTGTCCGCGACTTCGCCGACGAGGTCGTCGCCCCCGCCGCCTACGCCTACGACACCGAGCGGCGCCTGCCCGTCGAGATCATCCGCGAGATGGGCCGGATGGGACTCTTCGGCCTCCCGCTGCCGGAGGAGTACGGAGGGCAGGGGCTGTCGTACCTCCACCTGTGCGTCGCCGTCGAGCAGCTCGCGCGCGTCGACCAGTCGATCGCCGTGACCCTCGAAGCGGGCGTCGGCCTCGGCGCGATGCCGATCCACCGCTTCGGCACCGACGAGCAGCGCCGCGCGCACCTGCCCGCCCTCGCGCGCGGGGAGGGGCTCGCGGCCTTCGGCCTCACCGAGGCGGAGGCGGGGTCGGACGCCGGGGGCACGAGGACGACCGCCGTGCTCTCGGACGGCTGGTGGACGATCGACGGGACGAAGCAGTTCATCACGAACTCGGGGTCTCCGCTCACCCGCATCGTGACCGTCACCGCCGTGACGGGCGAGCGCATCGACGACGACGGCGCCCGGCGCCCCGAGCTGTCGACGATCATCGTGCCCGTCCCGACGCCGGGGTTCACGGCGCTGCCCGCCTACGACAAGGTCGGATGGCACACGTCCGACACGCACCCGCTCGTCTTCGAGGGGGTGCGCGTTCCCGAGGGCAACCTGCTCGGCGAGCGCGGACGCGGCTTCGCGAACTTCCTCAGCGTGCTCGACGAGGGCCGTGTCGCGTTCGCCGCTCTCTGCGTCGGCGTCGCGCAGGGCTGCCTCGAGCAGGCGGTGCTCCACGCACGGCGGCGGGTCGTGTTCGGCCGCCCGATCGGGGACAACCAGCACATCGCGTTCACGATCGCCCGCATGCAGGCGCGCGTCGCATCGGCTCGGGCCGTCATGCACGAGGCGGCGCGCCGCCTCGACCTCGGGATGCCGTTCACGACCGAGGCGTCGCTCGCGAAGCTCGTCGCCTCGGAGGCCGCCGTCGCGAACGCGGGCGATGCGACGCAGATCTGGGGCGGGTACGGGTTCATGAACGAGAACCCGGTCGCCCGGCACTACCGCGACGCGCGCGTGCTCACCCTCGGCGAGGGGTCGACGGAGGTGCAGCTGGGGGTCATCGCGCGCAGCCTCGGCTTCGCGCGCGCCTTCGGCTGAGGCGGGCGCAGACGCCGCGAGCCGGCCCCGGATCCCGGGGCCGGCTCGC
>NZ_BAABKO010000008.1:0-79681 GCF_039543865.1 Microbacterium gilvum
CCCCGAACGGCACCGGCGCGCCCTGGACCGGAGAGGAACCCGGGTGCGGGCTCTCGACGACGGGCTGGCGGAGTTCATCCTGACCGATGAGGCCGCGAAGATCACCGCCATCCACGACCGCCTCACCACCATCGCGAAACCTATCGCGGCCGAAGAGAAGCGACTCGCGGCCGAAGAGCAGAAGCGACGCGATGCCGCGGGCGCGGGCGCGGGGACGGACGGGGATGCGGCGGGTCGTGTGACGCGCAACGCGTTCGGGATGCGGATCAACGGTGACGGTGTCGCGGTCGACGCGAACGGGGACGCCACCCACCCCGACAGCGCCCACATCCACGGCCCCGGCACCCACAGCCCCGACAGTGCCCACATCCACGGCCCCGCCGGTGGCCCGCGCAACGGTGACCGGCGGACCGTCCGGTCGGCCCTTCCGGGATGCTCGATGATGCGGGAGCACGTCGAGGTGTTCCATGACGGCACCTGGTACCCGTACGACCCCGCCCTGCCCCTCCGCCCCACCGAGGAGCAGGTCACCGCGGCGGTGGAGCGGGGGCGGGATGCCCGCACGCGGGACCACATCCGCGCGGACCTCGCCACCGACCTCCTCCTCACCGGGGCACCCACGACCCACACGATCGACGGGTCGACGGAGAAGGCCGCCGCGATCCGCGGCACCGTGGCGGTCACGATCGCCGCGACCACCCTCGCCGGCCTCGACGACCACCCCGCCCTCCTCGCCGGATACGGACCCCTCCCCCCGGATGTCGCCCGCCGTTTCGCGCAAGACGCCCCCGGATGGGAACGCCTGTTCCAGGATCCCGACACCGGTGCTCTCCACACGGTCGACCACTACACCCCGACCGCGGCGATCCGGCGGCTGATCGAGCTGCGCGACGGGACCTGCCGTGTCCCCGGCTGCCCGCAGCCTGCGTCACGGTGCGAGAAAGACCACACCCGGGAGTGGGAACGAGGTGGCCCCACCTGCGCCGGCAACCTCTCCGCCCTCTGCACGGCACACCACCAACTCCGACACCACACCCCCTGGCGCATCCGACAACCCCAACCCGGCGTCATCGTCTGGACCAGCCCCCTCGGACACGACTACCCCACGCAACCGCCCCCGCAAACCGCGCACACGGCAATGCATGCACCGAACCCACCCAGCCCCTGCATACCCGAGTGGGAATACGCTCCCGTCACCCAGGCCGACCTCGACGACCAGTGGAGATGGGAGTACGAGAACGGCCTCACCGACCAGGCCCCACCCGGATGGCACCCCGACCCAGGGAACGACCGCGACGCCGCGGACTCTGACGAGCCCGCCTCCGCGCGCTGAGCGTGCGGAGCGAGCCTGCGCTCGGACGCGCGCGGGACGAATCCTCAGACCAGCGCTCGGAACCGAGCCGTCGGCATGCCGTTGCCGGTTCGCGTCCTGCACGACCTGGACAGCGTCAGCCCCGCAGTCGGCCTTGCAACGCAACGTCGCCGCCAAGGGGCAACCGGCGTGACATCCGGCGCCGCGTGGCGCGCGGTCCCATGCCACATGTACCGCGAAGGCCCGCACCGCGCTGCACTGGGCCGCACCGCGCCCCGCACACCGCGCCCCGCGCCCCGCGTCTCAGCGTACGCGCACCGCGCCCGGCTGCACCTCGATCGCGAAACGCGTCACCTCGCCGAGGTCTTCGCCGTCGATCTCCAGCACGCGTGGCTCGGGCAGCTCGACCGTGATCGACCGGGCACGGGCATGCGTCGTGGTGTCCGCGCTCACGGCCGTCTCCGACGCCCCGACGAGCCGGCGGATGCCGTTGTCCCACACGAAGGACCGGAACGTGTCGAGCCAGCCCGCCACGCCCTCCGCGCTGAGCAGCAGCAGATCGAGCTCGCCGTCCGACGGATCGGCATCTGGCATGAGCGTGATGCCACCCTGCAGCATCCCGCAGTTGCCGACGAGCAGCGTGTGCCCCGCGACCTCCTCGACCGCGCTCCCATCAACCGACACCTGCAGAGCCAGCGTCTCGCTCGCCGTCACCGCACGACCCAGCGACTCGACATACGCGAGCCAGCCGACCCGGCTCTTCAGCGTCTCATCGGTCTCGACGATCATGTGCGCATCGATCCCGAACCCCGCCATCACCGCGAACGCCTGGCGCTCGATCCCGGTGCCCTCGATCCATCCGAGGTCGATCTCCCGCGACTCCGCCGCGAGGATCCGCGCGAACGCCGCCTTCGGCCCCGTCAGAGGCACCCCGAGATTGCGCGCGAGCAGGTTGCCCGTCCCGAGCGGCACGATGCCGAGCTCCGCTGACGTCCCCGCCAGCCGCTCCGCGACGGCACGCACCGTGCCGTCGCCACCCGCCGCCACGACGACCTGAGCTCCCGCGGCGAGCGCCTCCGACGCGGGCCTCTGACCGGCATCCTCCGGCGTCGTCTCGTACCAGGATGCATCCGCCCCGCCCGCCGCCTCGAGCCCCTTCTCGAGGACGTCCCTCGACGTCTTCGACGGATTCCACACGATCGCGATGCTCTCGTCGGCCATCTCTCCCCCGTCCGTCTCCGGCTCGTCAGCAGCTCGGGATCTCGAGCTTCGCCTTCTTCGCCTGCTTGCGATTGCGGTCCTTCGCGAAGATCTCCTTCGCCGTCGCCGGGTCGAGCTTCCCCTCCGCCAACAGGCGGATGGGACACCGCTTGCACCGCGGCTTGTCGGCGCAGCACTTCTTCTTCGGCTTGAGCGCCTTGCTCTTCTTCCCGGACGACACCCCGTCATCGTAAGCGCTCCCGGCTCCCCCGCGATGCGAGGGAGCCGGGAGCGCGGACCGCGTCGCGACGTCAGCCGATCAGCGCCGCCACGGCGATGTCGGGATGGTCGCTGAACACCGCGTCGACACCCGTCGCCGCGAACGCGCGCACCTCGCCCGCGAGATCGCCCGCCGCTACGGGATCGGCGCTCGACCGGAAGTCCGCCGGCAGGAACTGGTTCTCGAGGCGGAGGGTCCACGCATGCACCTCGAGTCCCTGCCCGTGCGCGTCGCGCACCAGCGAGGTCGGCCTCCCGAGCGAGCCGTCGGCCGTCCGCGGGATGATCCGCGACTTCTCGGCCCCGACCACATCCGCATACTCCGCGATCTCGCGCAGCCCGTCGAGCGTCACGAGGTCCTCGTACGTGCGCGGGTCGCCCGCCGCGACGAGATCGTACGGAGCCCCCGAAGAGTTCACGAGCTGGGCGAGGGGCACGTCGACGAGCGCGTCCAGCTCCCGCAGGTTGCCCGTCTCGAAGCTCTGGATGACGACGGGCGCGTCGGCGCCGTCGAGCCCGTCGGCCTGCAGGGCGGCCGCGAGCGGCTCCTCGAGCGAGAGCCCGATGCCGTCGAAGTACGTCGGGTGCTTCGTCTCCGGCGCGACGCCCACGGGCTCCCCGTCGCACGTCGTCGAATGGCGCGCGAGGTCGATCACCTCGTCGAGCGTCGGGATCGGGTACAGGCCGTCGAACACGGAGTTCGCCGGCCGCACGAGCGGAAGCCGCTCGGTGGCCCGCAGCGTGCGCAGCTCCGCGAGCGTGAAGTCCTCCGTGAACCACCCCGTGACGCTCACGCCGTCGATGACCTTCGTCGTCCGCCGGTCGGCGAACCCGGGCCGGTTCGCGACATCCGTCGTGCCGCCGATCTCGTTCTCGTGCCGCGCCACGAGCACGCCGTCCTTCGTCGCGACGACGTCCGGCTCGATGACGTCTGCGCACTGCAGGATCGCCTGCTCGTACGCGGCGAGCGTGTGCTCCGGCCGGTAGCCGCTCGCCCCGCGGTGCGCGATCACGTCGACATCGGCCGCCTGGACGCGCGACTTCTCGAACGACACGATCGCGAACTCGGTGTCGTCGGGCGTACCGGGGGTGCGCGCGTCGTTGCCGGGGTAGTTGTTGTCGTTGGCGATCAGCAGGTCGCCGCCCTGGAGCTGGACGACCGTCTCGAACGACTGCACGGGGAACGAGAACCGCTCCCCCGTGCCGTAGCCGCTGCCCTCGCTGATGCCGTCGGGATCGGCGATGTCGAGCGCGTCGAGCACTCGCGTCTTCTCGACGTAGCCGCCGTCGTCGGCGTCGAGGTCGACCCGGTAGATGCGCTTCGTCACCGCCTGGTCGCCCTCGAAGTTGTCGCGCTCGACGAGCAGCAGGTCTCCGCCGTCCACGGCGAACGCGTCGCCGATGACGTTGCCCGCCTGGTCCGCCTGATAGCTCCACGTCCGCCCCGTATACGCCCCGCGGCGGATGTCGAACTCGTGGATCTCGCGCCGGCGCTCGTCGGTCTCATCCGCGTACGCCCCCTCGATCACGGGGTAGAGGTACCGCCCGTTCGTCGAGATCGCGAGCGCCTCGAAGCCGCTGCTCGCCTTCACGCGCGGCGACGACCCCTCGTCGAGGTAGGGGTTCTGCGGCGACTGCGCTCCCTCGAGCACGAAGGGCGCCTCGAGCAGCGTGCCCTCCGCGTCGAAGTGGAGCAGGAACGGCCCGAATTCCTCCCCCACCCAGAACGTCCCGTCCTTCGCCCGCACCACCGACTCGATGTCGAAGTCGGCGCCCGTCAGCAGGCGCTCCTCGGTGCCCTCGTTCACGATCGGGAAGTCGAGCACGTCGTTCCGATCGTTGTAGGAGATGAACCCCTCCACCGCGATCTCGCCCGAGCCGCCGTCGGCCGTCTTCCAGTCCGGCCGCACGAGGTAGTTCCGCAGCAGGAAGTCGGCCGAGTTCGCCTTCGTGCCGAAGCCGTTGTCCGGCTGCGCCCAGAAGGTTCCGTCGCCGTTGTCGAGGACGGCCGAGAAGCCCGGGACGACCTGTCCATCCCAGGGTCCGGTGCGGCCGTTGGCCGGCGTGGCGAGCGCACCCGAAGCCGGGCCCTCGGCGAGGAAGTCAGCCGACAGCGTCGCGCGGGCCACGAGCGTCGGCTCGCTCGCGCGCACCGATCCGTGCGCAGAGCCGTGCCCAGAACCGTGCGAAGGCGCGGCGGTCGCCGCGTGGGCGGGGAGGAGGGAGACCGCGACCGCAGCGGCAGCCGCGAGAGCAGCGGCGCGCACCGCGCGCCGAGAGGGGGTGGGAGTCATGCCGCCCACGCAACCGCCGCGACGGGGCGACGCGGTGTCACCAGGGAGAGCGGCGGACGACGCGGCGGTGAACGCCGGGAAGCACCCGGGGACGCTCCCCGGGCGCCGCCGGAAGTGCCCCGGAGACCGTCAGAACGAGATCGGCAGCGACGGAGCGAGGCGCCGCAGACGCGTGTGGGTGGGCAGCAGCGCGTCGTACAGCTCGTCGAAGATGGGCAGCAGCGACGCGTACACGGCCGCATCCCCGGGATGGGGCCGAACCACGGTGTCGACGGGCAGCTGCTGCGCCGCGACGTCGATCGACTCGATCAGCCCGAGTGCGGCCATCCCGAGGATCGCCGCTCCGTAGCTCGATCCCTCCTGCCCTTCGAGGAGGCCGATCGGCGCGCCGAATGCGTCGGCCAGCGTCTGCTGCCACAGCGGGTGCTTCATGACGCCGCCCGTCGCGCGGATCTCCGATACCTCGAGGTCGGCCGCCCGCATCGACTGCAGCACGAGCGCGAGCTGCATCGCGACGCCCTCCACGGCCGCGCGCACGAGGTGCTCGGTGCGGTGCGCACGGGTGAGCCCGATGTACGAGCCGCGCGAGATGCTGCTCCAGTGCGGCGCCCGCTCGCTGAGCAGGTACGGCAGCATGAGCAGCCCGCCCGACCCCGCCGGAACCGTCGATGCCGCATCGAGCAGCTCGACGGTCGAGACGTCGTGCCCGCCCGCGATCTCCGACCGCACCCAGTCGAGCGTCACGCCGCCGTTGTTGATGGCGCCGCCGATCACCCAGCGGTCCTCCGTGATGGCGTAGCAGAACACGCCGCCGCGGGGATCGACCGCCGGCCGGTCGACCGCCACCCGCAGGGCGCCGCTCGTCCCGATCGAGCACGCCGCGACACCGGGCTGCACGGCGCCGACCCCGACGTTCGCGAGCGGGCCGTCGCCCGCGCCGACCACGACGGGGGTCGCGAGCGGCAGCCCCGTCGCGGACGCCGCCTCCTCGGTCAGCGCGTCGAGCACCGTCGTCGTCGGCACGAGCTCGGGCAGCTGCTCCGCCCGGATGCCCGCGAGGGAGAGGGCCTCGTCGTCCCATCTCAGCCGGTGGATGTCCATGAGCCCCGAGCACGACGCCAGGGAATGGTCCATGACGAGCGCCCCGCACATCCGCAGCAGCACCCAGTCCTTCACGCCCGCCCAGATCGCGGCCTGCTGGCGGATGCGCGGCTCCTGCTCGCGGAACCACATCAGCTTCACGAGCGGCGACATCGGATGGATGGGCGTGCCCGTGCGCCGGTGCAGCGCCAGGCCGCTCGCGGACGCGCGAAGACGCTCCGCCTGCACCGCCGCGCGCGTGTCGGCCCACGTCACGACCGGCGTGAGCGGATCGAGCTGCGCGTCGAGCGCCATCAGCGAGTGCATCGCGGAGGAGAAGGACAGCCCGGCCACCCGGTCGGCCCCCACCTCCGCGACGACCTCGCGCACCGTCTGGTAGACGGCGCCGAGGATGAGATCCGGGTCCTGCACGGCGTGCCCCGGATGGGGCTCCTCGAGCGGGTACCCCTGCGACGCCGACGCGAGCATCGCCCCGTCGACGCCGAACGCGACGGCCTTCGTCGCCGTCGTGCCCATGTCGACGCCGATCACGACGTCCTTCGCTGCGCTCATCCCCGCCGCCTCGTCAGTCGTCGGCGCCCGGGAGCGCCACGACCACCTTGCCCGACCGCCGCGAGTCGCGCGCGACGGCGAACGCCTCCGCGACGTCGTCGAGTCCGATGACGTGCGTGACGACCTGCTCGATCTCCGGGCGGTCGGCGAGGAGCGCGACCGCCTCGTCGATCTCGTCCTTGAAGCGGAACGTGCCGACGAGCGCGACCTCCTTCGAGATGAAGGGCGCGAGGTTCACGGGCCGCGCCTCGTTCGGCACCATCCCGACCTGCACGACGGTCCCCCTCCGCCGCACGGCGACACCGGCCGCCGAGATCGCGACGGGAGCGCCCGAGCACTCGAACACGACGTCGAACGCGTTCGCCGGAAGCTCGTCCTCGCCGATCCGCACGACGGCGTCGGCGCCGAGCGCCTGGGCCCGTGCGAGCGGCTCGGCGAGCACGTCGCTGACGGTGATGTGCGCGGCTCCGCGCGCGCGAGCCGCGGCGACCCCGAGGAGGCCGATGGGCCCCGCGCCCGACACGAGCACACGCGCCCCCGCGAGGTCGCCCGCACGGGTCGCCGCGTGCAGCGCGACTCCCAGCGGCTCGGCCAGCACGGCGCGGCGCACGGGCAGCGCGCCGGGCAGCACGCGCACCATGTCGGCGCGCACGAGCAGCAGCTCGCTCAGGCCGCCCTGCGTGTGCGGCCACGTCGACGCGCTGCCGAGGTACGACCCGCCCGGCCAGAGGTGGGGCTCCTCCTCGATGCCGTGCTCGGGCGACCCGAACCGCGCCGGATGCACGGTGACGGGCGTGCCCGCGGCGAGCACACCCGAGGGGTCGTGCGCGACACGGCCGGAGAGCTCGTGGCCCGGCACGAGGGGCTCGCGGACGACGTACTCGCCGTTCGCGCCCTCGAAGTAGTAGTGCAGGTCGGAACCGCAGATGCCGACGTAGTCGACGCGGACAAGCACCTCTCCCTCGGCCGCCTCGGGCGCGGGGGCCTCCCGCACCTCGATGAGCTCCTTGCCGTCGATGAACGCTGCACGCATGTCCTGTCCTCTCTCGCTCACACGACCGCGGTCATGCCGCCGTCGACGAAGATGTTCTGCCCCGAGACGAAGCTCGACGCATCCGACGCGAGGTAGAGCAGCGTGCCCTGCAGCTCGCGGAAGTCGCCCCATCGGCGGGCGGGCGTGCGGTTCACGAGCCAGTCGTTGAACTGCTCGTCCTCGACGAGCGCCCTGTTCATCTCGGTCGCGAAGTACCCGGGCGAGATGGCGTTCACCTGCACGTTGAAGCGCGCGAGGTCGGCGGCCATCCCCTTCGTCAGCATCGCCACGCCGCCCTTCGACGCCGAGTACGGCGCGATCGTCTGGCGCGCGAGCTGCGACTGCACCGACCCGATGTTGACGACCTTGCCCGACCCCCGCTCGGCCATCCCCGGCGTCACGAAGCGCGACACGTAGAAGACGCTCGACAGGTTCGCCGTGACGACGGCGTCCCAGTCGGCGACGGCGAACTCGGTGAAGGGGGCACGGCGCTGCACGCCCGCGTTGTTGACGAGGATGTCGGGCACGCCGTGCGCCGACATGAGCTCGCCCACGCCGCGCTCGACGGCGGCGGCGTCGGTGACGTCGAAGGCGGCGGTGGCGGGGGCCGTGCCGGTCTGCTCCGCGATCGCATCGCGCGAGGCGGCGAGCGCGGTCTCGTCGCGCCCGTGGAGCACGACGCGCGCTCCCGCCTCGGCGAGCGCGAGGGCGAGGGATGCCCCGAGCCCGCGCGACGAGCCCGTCACGAGGGCGAGGCGGCCGGTGATGTCGAAGATGCCTGTCATGGACGCCCCGTTCAGAAGATGGTGTAGACGACGAGGACGAGCGCGAATCCGACGACCGACTCGATCGCCTGCTGCACGGTCCAGGTCTTCAGCGTGGTCTTGACGTCCATGCCCATGAGACGGCCGACGAGCCAGAATCCGGAGTCGTTGACGTGGCTCGCGAACACCGATCCCGCCGCCGCGGCGAGGGTGATGGCGGCCGTGTCGACGACCCCGAAGCCGCCGTCGAGCACGGCGGGAGCGAGGAGGCCCGCCGTCGTGACGAGCGCGACGGTCGCCGAACCCTGCGCGACGCGCAACGCCACGGCGATGAGGTACGCCGCGAAGATGATCGGCAGGCCGAGGTCGCCGAGCGTCGTCGCGAGCGCGTCGCCGATGCCGGAGGCGCGCAGCACGCCGCCGAACATCCCGCCGGCACCCGTGATGAGGATGACGGAGGAGACCGTGCCGAGCGTGCCGTCGACGAGCTTCTCGAGGGCAGAGCCCGTCTCGCCGCGGAACTTGCCGAGCACGAGCATGGCGATGAGCGAGGTGATGAGCAGCGCGACGGGCGACGTGCCGATGAGGATGAGCGCCTGCGCCCAGGTCTCGGTCGTGTCGACGGCGCCGACCGAGCCGAGCGCCGTGAGCCCCGTGTTGAGGAAGATGAGCGCGAGCGGCAGGAGCAGGATGAGGATGACCGTGGACGCCTTGGGCGGGTTCGCGGGCTGATCCTCGTCGGCGGTGCCGAACAGCGCGGGGACGATCATCGGGTAGCGCTTGTTGACGAAGGTCCCCCACAGGTAGCCAGAGACGTACCAGGTCGGGAACGCGATCACGAGGCCGATGAGCATGACGACGCCGAGGTTGGCGCCGAAGAACTCCGTCGCCGAGACGGGGCCGGGGTGCGGCGGCAGGAAGACGTGCATGACGGAGAACGCCGCGGCGCCGCTGAAGCCGTAGAGCAGGAGGTTCTTCCCGCCGATGCGGCGCGCCACGGCGAAGATGATCGGCAGCATGACGACGAGCCCGGCGTCGAAGAAGATCGGGAACCCGAGGAGGAGCGACGTGAGGCCGAGCGCGAAGGCGGCCCGCTTCTCGCCGAAGATCCGCACCATCATGTCGGCGACGACCTTTGCTCCGCCCGACGACTCGATGAGGCGGCCGAGCACGGCTCCGAGCCCGATGAGCAGCGCCACCGAGCCGAGTGTGCTGCCGAAGCTCGACACGAGCACCTCGTTGACGAGCGCCCCCATCGGCAGCCCCGTCGCGATCGCCGTGAGCAGCGAGACCACGACGAGCACGAAGAACGCGTGCAGCTTGACCTTGATGACGAGGAAGAGGATGAGCGCGACCGCGGCCGCGGCGATGAGCAGAAGGGGCGCTGTGCCCAGCGTCTGCGTCCAATCGTCCATGGGATTCTCCGTTGAACTCGACGACCACGCGATGCTGCGCGGCCGGATGGATCCAAAAGTACTACTTAACGAGGAGATAAGATACTACGAATCATCTCGCGAAGGAGCACCATGGCGATCGGCATGCACGGCGATGTGCTCGACGACCTGGGCCGGCGCATCGCCTCCGGCGATCCGCGGCCCGGCTCCGTCTTCACCCTGGCGCAGCTCGAGGCCGACTACAACGCCTCCCGCACGGTCGTCCGCGAAGCCGTGCGCGTGCTCGAGAGCATCCGGATGGTCTCCTCGCGGCGGAAGGTCGGCATCACGGTGCTCCCCCGCGAGCGGTGGGACGCGTTCGATCCGCAGCTCATCCAGTGGAACCTGCACGGCCCGTTCCGCCAGCAGCAGCTGGAGGCGCTCATGGAGCTGCGCGTCTCGGTCGAGCCGATGGCGGCGCGGCTCGCCGCCGTCCGCGCCTCCCCTGCCCAGCGCGCCGAGATCATGCGGCTCGCCGAGCGGCTCAATGCGCTCGGCGCGCGCGGTCTCGGAGACTCCGACGAGTACCTCGCCGCCGACCTCGCCTTCCACGGCACGCTCCTCGCCGCGTCCGGCAACCCCCTCCTCACGGCGCTCGAGACGCCCGTCCACGAGGTCCTGAGCGGACGCGCGCATCTGGGGCTCACTCCCGGGGTGCCAGCGGAGGGGACGCTCGAGGATCACATGCGGACCGCGCGCGCCATCGCGGACGGCGACGCGGACGCGGCGGAGCGCCACTCGCGCTCGCACATGCGCACGGTCTGGAGCGAGATCGCCGACGGCGCCTCCTGGTGATCCGCCCCGACCGATATCCCAGCTCGTAGGATGGCGGGGATGATCGACGAGCAGCGACGGCAGCGGGCCCTCGACGCCCTGCAGATCCTCGACACGCCCTCCGACGAACGCGTCGACCGGGTCACGCGCCTCGCGCAGGAGATCTTCGACGTCCCCATGGTGAGCGTGTCGCTGCTCGACCGCGACCGGCAGTGGCGGAAGTCCGAGATCGGGCTGGGCGGCCGCGAGGCGCCCCGTGAGGACTCGTTCTGCGACTTCACCGTGCGTCAGGACGCGACCGTCGTCATCGAGGACGCGTCGGCGACGGCGGGCTTCGCCGACAACCCCTTCGTCGTCGGCGATCCCCACCTGCGGTTCTATGCGGGCCATCCGCTCCATGCGCCGGGCGGGGAGCCCGTCGGCACGCTCTGCATCCTCGACACGACGCCGCGCGCCTTCGGCGACGACGAGCGCATCGCCCTTCAGCAGCTCGCCGTGTGGGTGCAGACCGAGCTGGCGCGCGATCAGGACCTCGACCACGCCCTCCTCGTACAGCGCACGCTGGCGCCGCGATCGCTCCCCCGTGTGCCGGGATGGACGATCGCCGCGGGAGCGGCCGCGCGCGACCGCCTGTCGGGCGACTTCCACGACGTCTCGCTCCGCGAGGGCGTCGTGCGCGTCACGCTCGCCGACGTCATGGGCAAGGGCACGGGGCCCGCCATCATCGCCTCCGGAGTGCGGGCCTCGCTGCGCACCGCGCCGGAGCGGGCGCTCGCCGCCGCCGTCGCTGAGGCCGACCGCCTGCTGCAGGCAGACCTCGGCGACACGACGATGTTCGTCACCGCCGTGCATGCCGATGTCGACACCCGCACGGGCCGCCTGGAGCTCGTCGACGCCGGGCACTCGCTCGCGTTCATCCTGCGCGCCGACGGGAGCTGGGAGCATCTGCGCTCGCTGGGGCTGCCGCTCGGGATGGGGATGGCCGGCGACGACGAGCGCACGGCGACTTCGGCCGTCCTCGCACCCGGCGACGCGCTCGTGTGCTGCAGCGACGGGCTCCTCGACGTGCTCGACCTCGACGACCCGTTCGGCCAGGTGGCGCAGGTGCTGCGCGACCGGGGACCCGACGGCGCCGTCGCCGAGGCGCTCCGCCTCGCGCGCGGCGAGGCCGCGACCGACGACATCACGGTCGTCGTCGTCCGGAGGGACGCATGACCGCCCGCTTCGCCGCCATCCGCGTGCTCGCGCTGCTCTCCGTCCTGCTCGGCGTCAACTACGTCGCGTGGCGGTGGCTCGCCTCCGTCAACTGGGAGGCGTGGTGGATCGCGGTCCCCCTCGTGCTCGCGGAGACGTACAGCGTCGTCGACACGATCCTGTTCTGCCTCACGATGTGGCGCGCGAGGGAGCGCCCCGCCCCCGTGTCCGAGCCGCAGGGCACGGTCGACGTGCTCATCACGACGTACAACGAGCCCCTCGAGCTCGTCCTGACCACGGCCCGTGCCGCGAAGCGCATCGCCTACCCGCACGAGACGTGGATCCTCGACGACGGCAACCGCGACGAGCTGCGCGCGGCGGCGGAGCGGGAGGGCGTGGGATACCTCAACCGCTCGGACGACTGGACGGGCAAGCCCCGCCATGCGAAGGCCGGCAACCTCAACAACGCGCTCTTCCAGACGGAGGGCGAGTTCCTCCTCATCCTCGACGCCGACCAGGTCCCCGATCCGCTCATCCTCCACCGCACGCTCGGCTACTTCGCCGACGACGAGCGGGTCGCCCTCGTGCAGACGCCGCAGTGGTTCTCCAACGTCGACGAGGCCGATCCGCTGGGCAGCCAGGCGCCGCTCTTCTACGGCCCCATCCAGCAGGGCAAGGACGGCTGGAACGCCGCCTTCTTCTGCGGGTCGAACGCCGTGCTGCGGCGCGACGCCCTCATGCAGCTCGGCATCATCGGCTACGTCCGGAGCGTCGCGGACGGGGCGCAGCGCGCGCTGCGCGCCTCCGAGAGCCTCCTCGCCCGGGAGACGCGGCGTGCCGACGGCCCGCTCCGCGACGAGCTCGCCGCACTGCGGCGGACGGTCGCCGAGGCCCGTGCGGAGATCGCCGCGGGCGGGCCCGTCGCCGACGTGACCTACCGCGTGAAGACGGCGGTCGACGACGCGGGCGTACGGCTCGTGACGGGCGATCTGGCGGCCATCCGCGCCGACCTCGCCGAGCTCGGCGAGCTGCCGGTGTCGCGCGACGCCGAGCTCGACGGCGTCGTCGTCGACGATGCCGCGCTCGACGCTCTCGCGGCGCGCGACCTCTCGCCGCTCGGCGCCGTCGAGGCGGTCTCCGCCCTGCTCGCCGCACTCCGCGTCGACCGGCCGGACGAGGCGCAGCCCGTGCAGCCGCTCGCGACCATCTCCGTCACGGAGGACATGGCCACCGCCATGCAGCTGCACGCGCTCGGATGGCGCAGCGTCTACCACCACGAGATCCTCGCGCGCGGGCTCGCCCCCGAGGACCTGCGCACGATGCTCACGCAGCGCCTGCGCTGGGCGCAGGGCACGCTCCAGGTCATGCTGCGCGACAATCCGCTCGTCAAGCGCGGGCTCTCCGCCGGGCAGCGGCTCATGTACTTCGCGACGATGTGGAGCTATCTCTCCGGCTTCACGGCCGTCGTGTACATCGCGGCGCCGGTCGTCTACCTCGTCTTCGGGGTGCTGCCCGTCACGGCGTGGTCGGTCGACTTCTTCGCGCGCTTCCTCCTCGCCTTCCTCGTCAACCAGGCGCTCTTCCTCGTCGTCGCGAAGGGCATGCGCACGTGGCGCGGGCAGCAGTACTCGCTCGCGCTCTTCCCCGTGTGGATCCGCGCGTGCTGGACGGCCTTCGCGAACGTGGTGCTGAAGCGCCCGCTCGGCTTCGCCGTCACCCGCAAGGACGGGCGCGACCCCGACGGGGTGCCGTGGCGCGCCATCTGGCCCCAGCTGACGGCCATCGCTGCGCTCGTCGTCGCCCTCGCGATCGGCGCGATCCGCGTCGCGGTCGGGACGGGAGACGGCACCGGAACCCTCGTCAACACGGCGTGGGTCGTCTACGACCTCGTCGTGCTGAGCGTCATCGTCCAGGCCGCGCTCTACCGCGGCCCGCAGCAGAAGGAGAAGGATGAACCTGTCCACCACGACGCATGAGAGCCACGCCGTCATCTCCGTGACCGGTCGTCTGACGGCGGCGGGCGCGCCCGCGCTCCGGGCCGCCGTCCAGGAGCTCGTCGATGCTGGCAGCGCGCGCATCGTGCTCGACCTCGCCGCGACGGCGTTCGTCGACTCCTCGGGCCTGGGCGCCATCATCGGCGGCCTCAAGACGGCGCGGAACGCGGGCGGCGACCTGCGCATCGCCGCCGTCCCCGAGCCGGTCGCCGCCGTGCTCCGCCTCACGAACCTCGACCGCGTGCTGCGCGCCCACCCGACGCCGGAGACGGCGTTCGATGGGGACTGACGCGGTCACCGCGCACGTCGCCGGCCCCGCCGACGACGCCCTCGTCGACGCCCTGCTCGACGCGGCCGAGCGCCTCTGGGAGCGCGCCCCGCACGTCACGGCGGAGGACCGCATGATGATGTCGCTCGCGCTGTCGGAGATCGCCACCAACATCGCGCGACACTCCCCCCGTCCGGTCGAGGTCGAAGCCGACCTCTCCGTCGACGGCGGGGAGGTGCGCGCCGTGCTCGACGACACCGCTCCGCCTGCGGCCATCGACTGGGACGCCGTGGGCATGCCGGACGACGACGCAGAGTCGGGCCGCGGGCTCGCCCTGGCGCTCCGGGCGCTCGACGCCCTCGAGCACGAGCCGCACGCCGTCGGGAACCGCTGGACGCTCGTCCGCGCGCTGCGGGGATGACCGCGCTGGGCGCCCTACGATCGAACGCGTGACGGAGAAGAGCGCGACCGGGTCGCAGACGCTCAGCCGCGGCATCCGCCTGCTCGAGGTGATCGCCGCCGCGGAGCGCCCGCCCACGATCGACGAGCTCGCCGCGGCACTCGGCGTGCACCGCTCCGTCGCCTACCGGCTCCTGCGCACGCTCGAGGACCACGGGCTCGTCGCCCGCGGCGACGACGGCCGCCCCGCCCTCGCGGCGGGGCTCGCGGCGCTCGCCGCCGGCGTCTCGCGCGATCTGCAGCAGGCGGCGCTCCCCGCGCTCGCCGAGGTCGCCGACGAGCTCGGCATGACGTGCCTGCTCGCCGTCCAGCTCGACCGCGACGAGGCGGTGACCCTCGTGAGCGCGTCACCGCGCCGCAGCGTCGCGGTCGTGTCGTACCGGCCGGGGCACCGCCATCCCCTCACCCGTGGAGGGCCTGGCAAGGCGATCCTCCTAGCGACGGGCGAGGATGCGTGGCCCGATGCGCTCCGCGAGGAGCTCGCCGCATCCCGCGAGCGCGGCTACGCCGAGAGCCAGGACGAGGTCGTGCCGTCGCTGCGCTCCGTCGCCGTCCCCCTGCGCCTCCCCCGTCAGCCCCCCGCCGCGATCGCGGTCGTCCACGTCGCGATGCCCGACGACCGCGCGGCCGTGGCCGCGCACCTGGAACGGGCGGCAGGCGCGATCGCGCGCGCGTACGGCGGCTGACCTCAGCCCGCCGTCGCCGTCCGCCGCGGCGGGAGCGTGAAGCGCTCCACGAAGCGGCCGAGCTCGTCTCGCGCCTCCAGCGGCAGCACGGCCGCGACGTACTGGTCGGGCCGCACGACGACGACCGCGCCGCCCGCGCCGATCCCGCGCGCCGCGAACACGTCGTCGGCCGGGTCGGAGGCGTACACCTTCTCGTAGTCGACCACCTGGAACGGCCCCGTCCGCGGGAGGAACACGGCCGGCACGCGACCGAGGTCGACCTGCAGGTGCGGGCGAGGGTAGACGACCTTGAGGTCGAAGCGCGCGTCGAGGTCGTCGCCTTCCGGCACCGCCGTGAGCGGCGAGTCGGCGAGCCAGGCGGCGAGCGCCTCCGCGGCATCGCCCTCGGCGTCGGCGAAGACGTAGACCCGCCAGCGGCCGTCGGCCCTGGCATGGTGACCGAGGTGCACGGGGTTGCCGTCGCAGACCCGCACGACGGGATGCGAGCGGAACCGCTTGCCGATCGGGAAGCCCGCGGCGAGCGACTGGTGCGCGTCTCCGTCCACGATGATCGACGGCGCGTACTCCGTCATGAAGCCGGCGGGGAACTCCGCGGTCCGCACGTAGAAGCGCTCGAGCTCCGCGGGGTCGTCCATCTCGTCGGGCTTCGCCGCCATGAGCGACGACCACTGCCGGTCGAAGTCGATGAGGTCCTGCGCGACGACCTGGCGCTCGGCCGAGTACGTCGCGAGCAGCTCCTCGGGGGCGCGCCCCTCCAGCACGTGCCCGAGCTTCCAGCCGAGGTTGAAGCCGTCCTGGATCGAGACGTTCATCCCCTGCCCGGCCTTCGCGCTGTGGGTGTGGCATGCGTCGCCCATGATGAACACGCGCGGCGTGCGGGTGCCGGGCACCTCGACGTCGTCGAAGCGATCCGTGACGCGGTGCCCGACCTCGTAGACGCTGCGCCAGGCGACGTGCTTCACGGTGAGCGTGTAGGGGTGCAGGATCTGGTTCGCGCGCGCCTCGACCTCCTCCTGCGTGGTCATCCGCACGCCGCCCGCGTCGTCGTGCCCGACCTCGCCGAGGTCCACGTACATCCGGAAGAGGTGGTTGCCCTCGCGCGGGATGTGCAGGATGCTGCCGCCGTCATGCGACTGGATGGCGCACTTGCGCCGGATGTCGGGGAAGTCGGTGTCGGCGAGCACGTCCATGACGCCCCAGGCGTGGAACGCCTGGGAGCCCTGATGGCGCGCGCCGATCGCCTCGCGCACGCGACTGCGCGCGCCGTCGCCTCCCACGACGTACTTCGCGCGGACGATGCGCTCGGCGCCCTCGTCCGGACCGGTGCTGCGGCGCAGCGTGACGGAGACGGGATGGTCGCCGTCGCCGATCTCGAGCCCGGCGAACTCCCATCCGTAGTCGGGCCGGCTGCGCGTCGGCGAGCCGGCCATGACCTCGAGGAAGTAGTCCTGCACCCGCGCCTGGTTGACGATGAGGTGGGGGAACTCGCTCACGTGGGAGGGGTCGTCCGGCGCGACGGCGGTCCGCACGATGCGGGTGGGATCGTCGGCGTCCGGCTTCCAGAACGCCATCTCGGTGATCCGGTACGCCTCCTCGATGATGCGGTTCGCGAAGCCGAAGGCCTGGAACGTCTCGACGCTGCGCGCCTGGATGCCGTCGGCCTGCCCCACCTCCAGACGGCCCGCGCGCTTCTCGACGACGCGCGTGACGACACCCGGGAACTGCGCCAGCTGCGCCGCGAGCGTGATGCCCGCGGGGCCGGTGCCGACGACGAGCACGTCGACGACGTCGGGGAGCTCGTCCGGCCGGTCGACGCCTGTGCCGGCTGTGGGCTGGACCCGCGGGTCGCCGGAGACGTAGCCATGGTGGTGGAACTGCACGGAGCTCTCCTCACATCGGTGTGGGTGGGGCGGGACGACGACGTCGTAATCGATATGCGAACACGGCGTTCCCTTATCGAATGACACGATGGTAGCGCCCTCTCGCGCGACGGGCAAGGGAACGTATACGATCGAGTCGTCCGGGCTCAGGGCCCGGTGCTCGAAAAAGGGGCACGAAGCGGCGCGACGACGCGGCGGCGAGACATATACGGAGCAGTCCCGTCCGTCCCGTCTCGAGAGGTCTCCATGCCCACCGTCTCCCAGCACGTCGCCGTCGCCCTGTCCCGTCACATCGACGAGGTCTTCGGGCTCATGGGCAACGGCAACGCCCACTTCCTCGACGCCCTCCTGCGCCGCACGCCCGCCCGGTTCACCGCCGTGCGCCACGAGGCGGGAGCCGTCGTCGCCGCCGACGCCCACTTCCGCGCCTCCGGCCGCATCGCGGCCGCCACGACGACCTACGGCGCGGGGTTCACGAACACCCTCACGGCGCTCGCCGAGTCGGCGCAGGCCCGCATCCCCCTCGTCCTCATCGTCGGCGACGAGCCGACATCGGGCCCTCGCCCGTGGGACGTCGACCAGATCGCGCTCGCGTCGGCCGTGGGCGTGCGCACGTACACGGCAGGACGCCTCGACGCCGCCGCCAGCACCGTCATCGCGATCGAGCACGCGCTCGCCTACCGCGTGCCGGTCGTGCTCGCCATCCCGTACGACGTGCCGACGCTCGAGGCGGGCGAGGTGCCGCCGACACCAGTGCTCCGCCTGCCGGCCCCGACGCCGCCGGCGCCGCACACGCGCGCCGCGGTCGAGCGGGTCGCCGCGGCGCTCGCTGGCGCCGAACGGCCGTTCCTGCTCGCGGGCCGCGGCGCGCACCTCGCGGGCGCGCGCGAGGTGCTGGGGGCCCTCGCCGACGCGACGGGTGCCGTGACGGCGTCCACGGCACTCGGCCGCGGCGTCTTCCCCGACGCCCGCTACGACCTCGGCGTGACGGGCGGGTTCGGTGCGCCGGGCGCCATGGAGCTCGTGCGGGATGCCGACGTGGCCGTCGTGCTCGGCGCCTCGCTCACCCCCTTCACGATGCGCTTCGGCGACCTCTTCTCGCCGGGCACGAGGGTCGTGCAGGTCGATGTGGCGCCGACCGCGACGCACCCCCGCGTCGGCGACTACCTGCAGGGCGACGTGCGCGTCGTGGCGGAGCTCCTCGTCGCCGCCCTCGCGGATGCGGAGCCGTCGGGATGGCGCGAGAGCGTCGACCTCGCCCCGCTCCGCGCGCAGGAGTCCGGCGACCGGCTCGCACCCGACGGCCGGCTCGACCCCCGCAGCGCCGCCCAGCGCATCGGCGAGCTGCTCCCCGACGACCGCGTCGTCGTGAGCGACGGCGGCCACTTCATCGGATGGGCCAACATGTACTGGCCAGTCGCGTCTCCCGAGCGGATGATCATGGTCGGCACGGCGTACCAGTCCATCGGGCTCGGGTTCCCGAGCGTCGCGGGGGCGGCGCAGGCGGCTCCGGCGTCCACGATCGTCCTCACGACGGGAGACGGCGGCGGGCTCATGGCGCTCGCCGATCTCGAGACGGCGGTGCGGACGACGGGCGGGCGCGGCGTCTGCGTCGTCTGGAACGACGGCGCGTACGGAGCGGAGGTCAACCTCTACGGCCTCAAGGGCCTCGCCGAGTCGCCCATGCTCATCCCCGAGGTCGACTTCGCGGCGCTCGGCGCCGCGGTCGGGGCGGAGGGGGTCGTCGTGCGCGACCTCTCCGACCTCGACCACCTCGCGCGGTGGTCCGCCCGCCCCTCCGACGAGCGCCCTTTCCTCCTCCTCGATCTGCGCGTGAGCCGGTCGGTCATCGCGCCGTACCAGCACGAGATCATCCGCGTGAACAGCTGAGAGCACGGAAAGCCGATGAACCGCGCCGCGCGTGCGTCGTTCTTCACCGTCGATGCGGGCGCCTCCGGCTGGTCCACCCCGGCAGGCGGCTCCGTGCCAGAACCCGGACGGCGTGGGTGTATCGGGATCGTGGACCGAGACGACGTAGCTGCGCGCCGTCTCGGGTGCACCGGTCCAGCTCAGCTGCGGAGAACGGTGAGTCGTGTCTTGTGGGGGTGGGCTCAAAGGGTGGGGGCGGGTCCGGCGGGGTCGGCGAGGACGACCTTGCCGATGACGCTGCCGCTCTCGACGAGACGGTGCGCTTCGCGCAGGTTGTCCGCGGTGCGGCCGACGAGGACGGTGGTCGCGGTGGTGCGGATGCGACCGGATTCGGCGAGCTCGGCGACACGGGCGAGCATCGCGCCCTGTCGGTCGAGGTCAGCGGCCTGGTGCAGGGAACGGGCGAACATGAACTCCCAGTGCCAGGTCAGCGCCTTCGGCTTCAACGAGACGACGTCCACGTGAGATGGGTCGTCGATGGCGACGATCTGCCCGAACGGCTTCAGCACCGACACGTAGGTCGGGAGCTGCCCGTGCGAGTTGGTGGTGAAGATCCAGTCGACGCCCTCCGGTGCGGCCTGCGCGAGCTGCGCGACGACATCGCCGTGGTGATCCACGACGTCATGAGCACCGAGGTCGCGCACCCACGTCGCGCTCTCGCGCCGCGACGCGGTGGCGATCACGTGAACGCCCGGGTACAGCGAGCGCACGAGCTGGATCACCATGGAGCCCACGCCGCCCGCCCCTCCGACCATCAGCAGCGTCCCCTCGCTGCTCTCTGTCAGCTGGAGCTTGTCGGCGAGCCCCTCATAGGCGGTGAGCGCGGTCAGCGGGAGCGCGGCCGCATCCGCGAAGCTGAACGCCGAAGGCTTCCGAGCGACGATGCGCTCGTCGACGACCTGGAGGTCCGCGTTGCTTCCGGGGCGGTCGAGGGCGCCGGCGTAGTACACCTCGTCTCCGACGGCGAAGCCGGCGACCGCGCTGCCGACACCGATCACGACACCGGCAGCATCGAATCCGAGCACCCGGAATCCGTGCGACGGGGGCGTACGAGCACGGACCTTGACGTCCACCGGATTGACCGATGTCGCTCGCACAGCGACGAGGAGGTCACGGGGTCCTGGCGATGGTGCGGGGATGGCGGCGGAGACGAAGCTCCGGGCGTCGGAGACCGGACCGGCGGCCGTGTACCCCACGGCGTGAATGTGCGCTTCGGATGTCATGACCACAGTGTGGAACGGCCCCTGTGGTTACCCGCAAGGCCACCGAGTTACCTTCGAGTAACCGCGGATCCCATACGGGACGCAAGATACCCAGGAGGTACCAGCTTTCGGATCTGCGCCATGGTTCCCTGCGTATAGTGACGGCATGACTGATCCGCACCTCGTGGACGCGTGCGACCGGAACGACGTGTACGCCGCGGCCTGTCCGTGCCGCGAGATGCTCGACCTCCTCGCCAACAAGTGGTCCGCCCTCGCCATCGGCCTTCTCGAGGACGGCCCGCTGCGGTTCGGTGAGCTGAAGCGACAGCTCGCCGGCATCAGCCCGAAAGTGCTCTCCTCGACGCTCAAGCGCCTCGAGGACGCAGACCTGCTCACTCGCACCGTCTACCCGGAGGTTCCCCTGCGTGTCGAGTACGCGCTCACGGGACTCGGCGCATCCGCTGCCGCCCCGTTGGCCCACCTCCGCGACTGGGTGAACACCAACGTCGTCCGCCACTGAGGTCACGGAAAGGGGCCCCGCGGCATCGCCGCGGGGCCCCTTCGTCGGGCGCCGTCAGCGCTGCCAGGCGTACAGGCCCGTCGACTGCGCCTCCTCCGCCGACGGCCGCAGGTCGATGCCGCGGCGGTCGCGCAGCAGCAGGGTCGCGACGAGGCCGAGCACGGCCATCCCGACGAGGTACCACGTGACGGCGTCGGAAGACCCCGTCGACTGCTGCAGCCATGCCGCGATCGTGGGCGCGAACGCGCCGCCGAGGATGGCGCCGATCGCGTACGAGATCGAGACGCCGGAGAAGCGCACCGACGCGGGGAACAGCTCGGAGTACCAGGCCGACTGCGGGCCGTACGTGAACCCGAGCCCGATGGTGAGGAGGACGAGCCCCGTTCCCAGCAGCACCACCTCGCCCGAGTTCACGAGCGGGAACAGCGCGATGAGCGCGGCCCCCTGCGCGATCCAGCCGATGATGTAGGTCGTGCGGCGCCCGATGCGGTCGCACAGCCACCCCGCCGCGAACGTCGACAGCAGCCAGCTCACCGACGAGATCGTCACGGCCGTGAGCACGGCGCCGCGATCGAGGCCGATGGCCGTCGTGGCGTAGTTCTGGATGTAGCCGCCCGTCGTCATGTACCCCGCGGCGTTGTTGCCGGCGAACACGAGCGCGGCGAGCAGCACGAGCGGCGTGAACCGGCGGAACAGGGTGATCGCCGGTGCGCTCGTGCGCTCCTTCCGCTCCGCGATCTCGGCGAAGACGGGGCTCTCCTCGACGCGGCGCCGCACCCAGTACCCGACGAGGATGAGGACGACGGAGAACAGGAACGGGATGCGCCAGCCCCACTGGATGAAGGCGTCCCCGGGGAACAGCGCGTTCATGAGGGCGAGCATGGCGCTCGCGAGGAGCAGGCCGATCGGCACGCCGATCTGCGGCATGGCGCCGAAGAGGCCGCGCCGCGCACGCGGCGCGTGCTCGACGGCCATGAGCACGGCGCCGCCCCACTCCCCGCCCGCAGAGACGCCCTGCAGCACGCGCAGGACGATGAGGAGGACGGGCGCCGCGACGCCGATCTGCGCGTACGTCGGCAGGAGGCCGATGAGCACCGTCGCCGCACCCATGAGGATGAGCGTCACGACGAGCACGATGCGGCGCCCGTAGCGGTCGCCGAAGTGGCCGGCGAGGAACGCGCCGAGGGGGCGGAAGAGGAAGCTGATGCCGACGGTGAGGAACGACAGGATGGTCGCCACCCCCTCGCCGGCGGGTTCGAAGAACAGCTGGCCGAAGACGAGGCCGGCGGCCGAGGCGTAGATGAAGTAGTCGTACCACTCCACCGTCGTCCCGACGACGGTGGCGAAGGCGACTCGGCGTCGATCCGACGTGGACGCGATGGTTCCCGTGGGCGTGAGGGGCCCGGCGTTCGGGTGCTGCGCGGACATCTGGCACTCCAATGTGACGAGGTCGAGACGGCGCGCCTGCGCACCGTCGTGGATGAGAATATACGATTTCAGATATCTTTTGACAAGACCCCTTGCCGAGGCTGTCGGATCGTATATGATCTGAAGCCAAGACCCGCCCCCGGAGCGAAGGAGCTCGCATGCCGCACGACGACCGGATCCCCGTCGCCCCGGGGAAGATCATCGCGGTGCACCTCGCCTACGGCTCCCGCGCCGCGCAGCGCGGACGCACGCCCTCCGCGCCGTCGTACTTCCTCAAGCCCACGAGCTCCCTCGCCTCCTCCGGCGCCGACGTCGAGCGACCGGCTGGCACCGAGCTCCTCGCCTTCGAAGGCGAGATCGCGCTCGTCATCGGCGCTCGGGCGCACCGCGTTCCCCTCGAGCGGGCGTGGGACGCCGTCGCGGCCGTCACAGCCGCGAACGACTGGGGCGTGTACGACCTGCGGGCGAACGACAAGGGATCGAACCTGCGCAACAAGGGCCGAGACGGCTACACGCCCGTCGGGCCCGCGCTCGTCGACGCCCGCGCCGTCGACCCCGCCGCGCTGCGCGTGCGCACCTGGCGCAACGGCGAGCTCGTGCAGGAGGGCACGGCGTCCGATCTGCTGTTCCCCTTCGCGCAGCTGGTCGCCGACCTCTCGCAGCACGTCACGCTCGAACCGGGCGACGTCATCCTCACCGGCACGCCCGCCGGCTCGTCGGTCGCGCTCCCGGGCGACGTCGTCGAGGTCGAGGTGGACGCGCCCGGCGCGCCCGGCGCGCCGACGAGCGGCCGCCTCGTCAGCCGCGTCGTCGCCGGCACCGCGCCGTTCGACGCCGCGCTGGGCTCGCTGCCCGCCGTCGACGACCGCCAGCGCGAGGAGGCCTGGGGGTCGCGCGACGCGGCGGGTCTCCCGCCCGCCGGACTCTCCCCCTCGCTCCGCGCCAAGCTGCGCGACGCCCCCGTGGCGGGCCTCTCCGCGCAGCTGCGCCGGCGCGGGCACCACTCGTGCTTCGTCGACGGCGTGCGCACCGGCATCCCCGGCGCGAAGCTCGTCGGAACGGCGCGCACGCTGCGCTTCGTGCCGTTCCGCGAGGATCTGTTCGCCCGCCACGGCGGCGGCTACAACGCGCAGAAGCGCGTCTTCGACACGGTCGGCGACGGCGAGGTCGTCGTCATCGAGGCCCGGGGCGACGCGACGTCCGGGACGCTCGGCGACATCCTCGCGCTGCGCGCGCGCACCCGCGGCGCCGCCGGGGTCGTCACCGACGGCGGCGTGCGCGACGCGGCCGCCGTCGCCGCCATCGGTCTGCCCGTGTTCTCGCAGGGCCCCCATCCATCCGTCCTCGGGCGCCGGCATGTTCCGTGGGACGTCGACGTGACGATCTCGTGCGGCGGGGCGACCGTGCAGCCGGGCGACATCGTCGTGGGCGACGACGACGGGGTCATCGTCATCCCGCCCGCGCTCGCCGAGGAGGTCGCCGACGCGGCGCTCGCCCAGGAGGTGGAGGACGCCTGGATCGCCGAGCAGGTGGCGGCGGGGCATCCCGTCGACGGCCTCTTCCCGATGGACGCCGAGTGGCGCGCCCGCTTCGATGCGGCACGGAGGGCGGGAGGATGAGCAGCATGTCCGTCACCCTCAGCAAGTCCCAGCGCGCCTACGAGTGGATCCGCGAGCGCATCGCCCGCCACGAGTTCGGGCCGGGCTACCGGCTCGTGCTCGGCACCATCGCCGCATCGCTCGACATGAGCGTCGTGCCCGTGCGCGAGGCGGTCCGCCGCCTGGAGGCCGAGGGGATCGTCGAGTTCGAGCGCAACGTGGGCGCCCGCGTCACCCTCGTCGACGAGACCGAGTACCTCCACTCGATGCAGACGCTGGGCGTCGTCGAGGGCATCGCCACGTCGCTCGCCTCGCCGCTGCTCACGGCCGACGACCTTGACCGCGCCGCCGCCGTCAACGAGCGCCTGCGTCGTCTGCTCGACGACTTCGACGCGCACCTCTTCACGGTGATCAACCAGGAGTTCCACGCCGTCCTCTTCGCTCACTGCCCGAACCCGCACATCCTCGATCTCGTGCAGCGCGGATGGACCCGGATGGCGGGCCTGCGCGACTCCAGCTTCGCCTTCGTCCCCGGCCGCGCCCAGGAGTCGGTCGCCGAGCACGACCGCATCCTCGCCCTCATCCGCGCGGGTGCCGATCCGCTCGAGATCGAGCTCGCCGCCCGCGACCACCGCTGGGCCACCATGAACGCCTTCCTCGCGCGCCGCCACGCGGGCGAGACCGACCCGACCCTCACCGAGGAGGAGACATGACCGACACCGCCACGGCGCAGCGCCACGTGCCAGCCGACCTGCCCGACCGCATCTGCCACTACATCGACGGCGCCTTCGTCGACTCGCTGGACGGCGGCACCTTCGACGTGCTCGACCCCGTCTCGAACGAGGTGTACGTGCAGGCGGCGGCCGGGAAGAAGGCCGACATCGAGGCCGCCGTTCACGCGGCCCGCCGCGCCTTCGCCGACGGCCCGTGGCCGCGCCTGCTCCCCCGCGAGCGCTCCCGCGTGCTGCACCGCATCGCCGACATCGTCGAGTCGCGCGACGCCCGCCTCGCCGAGCTGGAGTCGTTCGACTCGGGCCTGCCGCTCACGCAGGCGCTCGGCCAGGCCCGCCGCGCGGCCGAGAACTTCCGGTTCTTCGCCGACCTCGTCGTCGCGCAGGCCGACGACACCTTCAAGGTGCCCGGCCGCCAGATCAACTACGTCAACCGCAAGCCGATCGGCGTGGCAGGGCTCATCACGCCCTGGAACACGCCGTTCATGCTGGAGTCGTGGAAGCTCGCCCCCGCCCTCGCGACGGGCAACACGGTCGTGCTGAAGCCCGCGGAGTTCACGCCGCTGTCCGCCTCGCTCTGGGCGGGCATCTTCGAGGAGGCCGGGCTCCCCCGGGGCGTGTTCAACCTCGTGAACGGCCTGGGCGAGGAAGCGGGCGACGCGCTCGTGAAGCACCCCGACGTGCCGCTCATCTCCTTCACGGGAGAGAGCCGCACGGGGCAGATCATCTTCGGCAACGCCGCGCCGTACCTCAAGGGGCTGTCCATGGAGCTCGGCGGCAAGAGCCCCGCCGTCGTGTTCGCCGACGCCGACCTCGACGCCGCCGTCGACGCGACGATCTTCGGCGTCTTCTCGCTCAACGGCGAGCGCTGCACGGCAGGCAGCCGCATCCTCGTCCAGCGCGACGTCTACGACGAGTTCGTCGAGCGCTACGCCGCGCAGGCGAAGCGCATCCGCGTCGGCTACCCGCACGACCCCGCCACCGAGGTGGGCGCGCTCGTGCACCCCGAGCACTACGACAAGGTCATGTCGTATGTCGAGATCGGCAAGACGGAGGGCCGCCTCGTCGCCGGCGGGGGGCGTCCCGAGGGCTTCGACGAGGGCAACTTCGTCGCCCCCACCGTGTTCGCCGACGTCTCCCCCGACGCGCGCATCTTCCAGGAGGAGATCTTCGGCCCCGTCGTCGCGATCACGCCGTTCGACACCGACGAGGAGGCGCTCGCGCTCGCGAACGACACGAAGTACGGCCTCGCCGCCTACGTCTGGACGAACGACCTGAAGCGCGCGCACAACTTCTCGCAGGCCGTCGAGGCGGGCATGGTGTGGCTCAACAGCAACAACGTGCGCGACCTGCGCACGCCGTTCGGCGGCGTCAAGGCCTCGGGCCTCGGGCACGAGGGCGGCTACCGCTCGATCGACTTCTACACCGACCAGCAGGCCGTGCACATCACGCTCGGCGAGGTGCACAACCCCACGTTCGGCAAGAACTGACGCCGGCCATCCGCTCACGCAAGGACGCATGACATGACTCGACGCGACGACATGACGCTCACCTCCTCCGGCTACTGGGTCTCGCAGGAGGCCCCCATCCACGCCGACGACCCGATCGCGACGCCGGCGGCGACCCCGCCCGACATCCTCCGCTGCGCCTACATGGAGCTCGTCGTCACGGATCTCGCCGCCTCGCGGCAGTTCTACGTCGACATCCTCGGGCTCTACGTCACGGAGGAGGACGACGAGGCGATCTACCTGCGGTCGACGGAGGAGTTCATCCACCACAACCTCGTGCTCCGCACAGGCCCGGTCGCCGCCGTCGCCGCGTTCTCCTACCGCGTGCGGACGCCGGAGGACCTCGACCGCGCCGCCGCCTTCTACGCCGAGCTCGGCTGCGACGTCCGGCGCGCGCCGGAGGGGTTCGTGAAGGGCGTCGGCGACTCCGTCCGCGTCGTCGATCCGCTCGGGTTCCCGATCGAGTTCTTCCACCACTCCGAGCACGTCGAGCGGATGTCGTGGCGGTACGACCTGCACATCCCGGGCGAGCTCGTGCGGCTCGACCACTTCAACCAGCTCACCCCCGACGTGCCGCGGGCGGTGAAGTTCATGCAGGACCTCGGGTTCCGCGTCACGGAGGACATCCAGGACGAGGATGGCACGGTGTACGCCGCGTGGATGCGCCGGAAGCCCACCGTGCACGACACGGCGATGACGGGCGGCGACGGGCCACGCATGCATCACGTCTGCTTCGCGACGCACGAGAAGCACAACATCCTCGCCATCTGCGACAAGCTCGGCGCCCTCCGCCGCTCCGACGCGATCGAGCGCGGGCCGGGGCGCCACGGCGTCTCGAACGCGTTCTACCTCTACCTGCGCGACCCCGACGGGCACCGCGTCGAGGTCTACACGCAGGACTACTACACGGGCGACCCCGACAACCCCGTCGTCACGTGGGACGTGCACGACAACCAGCGCCGCGACTGGTGGGGCAACCCCGTCGTGCCGTCGTGGTACACCGACGGGTCGCTCGTCCTCGACCTCGACGGCGCCCCGCAGCCCGTGGTCGCCCGCACCGACTCGAGCGAGATGGCCGTCACGATCGGCGCGGACGGCTTCTCGTACACGCGGCAGGGCGACGACGCGCCGATGCCCGAGTGGAAGCAGGGCGAGTACAAGCTGGGGAACCAGCTGTGACGCTCCCCGCCGAGACGATCGCGGCGCTCGCCGCGGAGCTCGCGGAGGCAGAGCGCACGCGCACCCCCATCCGCCGCATCACGGCGCGCCATCCGGAGGCGACCGTGGACGACGCCTACGCCATCCAGGGCATCTGGCGGGATGGCCGGGTCGCGGCCGGGCGACGCCTCGTCGGGCGGAAGATCGGACTCACCTCGCGCGCCATGCAGGAGGCCACGGGGATCGCGGAGCCCGACTACGGCGTGATGTTCGACGACACGGTCTGGGAGAGCGGCGCCGTCATCCCCTACGGCGCGTTCTCGAACGTGCGCATCGAGGTCGAGCTCGCGTTCGTGCTCGCCGAGCCGCTGGAGGGGCCGCACTGCACGCTCTTCGACGTGCTCCGCGCGACGGAGTACGTCACTCCCGCGCTCGAGATCCTCAACTCGCACATCGAGCTGGAGGGCCGCACGATCGTCGACACCATCAGCGACAACGCCGCCTACGGCGGGCTCGTGCTCGGCGGCACGCCGACGCGCCCCCACGACGTCGACCTCCGCTGGGTGAGCGCGCTGCTCCATCGCAACGAGTCGATCGAGGAGACGGGGGTCGCCGCCGGCGTGCTCGGCCACCCGGGCCACGGGGTCGCGTGGCTCGCCGACAAGCTGCACCAGCACGGCGCGCGCCTCGAAGCCGGGGAGATCGTGCTCGCCGGCTCGTTCACGCGCCCCGTCTGGATCGAGCGCGGCGACACCGTGCACGCCGACTACGGACCCCTGGGGACGATCTCATGCCGCTTCGTCTGAGCCCGACGCTCCGCGAGCGCCTCGCCGACTCGCCCCGCCCCCTCTACGGCGGATGGGCGTGCGCCGGCTCGCCCGTGACCGCCGAGATCATGGCGGGATCGGGTCTCGACTGGGTGCTCATCGACATGGAGCACGCCCCCAACGGACTCGAGTCGGTGCTCGCGCAGCTGCACGCCGTGTCGGGCTACGACGCCACGGCCGTGGTGCGGGTGCCGAGCGCCGACCCCGTCGTCATCAAGCAGGTGCTCGACCTCGGGGCGCAGACCATCCTCGTGCCGATGGTCTCGACGGCCGCCGACGCGCGGGCCGTCGCCGAGGCCGCGCAGTACCCGCCGGCCGGGCGGCGCGGCGTCGGCAGCGCGCTGGCCCGATCGGCCCGCTGGAACCGCGTCGACGACTACCTGCGCACGGCGGCCGCGCACGTGGCCGTGTTCGTGCAGGTCGAGACCGAGGAGGGCGTCGCGAACGCCCGCGCCATCGCCGAGGCGCCGGGCATCGACGGCGTCTTCGTCGGCCCCAGCGATCTCGCGGCCTCGATGGGGCTCATCGGCCAGCAGACCCATCCCGACGTCGTCGCCGCCGTGCGCCGCGCGTTCGAGGCCGTCACGGCGGCCGGATCGGCCGTGGGCGTCAACGCGTTCGACCCCGACGTCGCCCGGGCCTACGCGGGTGCCGGCGCGCGGTTCGTGCTCGTGGGCGCCGACGTCGCGCTCGTCGCCCGCGCCTCGGAGGCGCTCGCCCGCGAGTTCATCGGCGAGGACGAGACGACCCGGGGGTCGTACTGAGAGCTCAGTCCGCCCTGTCCGCGCGCTCGAAGGCCTCGGCCATCCCCGCCTCGTCGACCTCGGGTGCCGACGCGGTCGCACGCTCCTCGTAGACGTCGCGGTCGATCTCGCCCTCCGCGTCGGCGACGAGCATGGCCACGAGCGTGTCGCCGTTGACGTTGAGGAAGGTGCGGAAGATGCCCGCGAACCAGTCCACGGCGATGAGCAGGCCCACGGCCTCGAACGGGAGACCGAGCGAGGTCGCGAGGAACATCGCGACGACGGGGAACCCGCCGGGGACCGTGATCGTGCCCATGTTCAGCAGGATGGCGAGGGCCATCCCGAGCGCGATCTGTCCGATCGAGAGCTCGATGTCGCCCGCCTGCGCGAGGAACATGACGACGATCATGTAGTTGAGGACGGCGCCGTACGAGCCCATCGTCAGCCCGACCGAGAGCGTGAAGTTCGCGACGCGCGGGCTCACCCCGACCTTCTCCACCGTGTTGCGCAGCACGGTGGGGAAGGTCACGGCCGAGCTCGTCGTCGTCACCGCGATGGCCGTCTGCTCGGCGAGCTTGCGGGGAAGCCGCCAGGGACTGAGACGCGTGCGCGCGGCGACCACCGCGACGAACACGACGAGCAGGATGACGACGCCGAGGAGCGTCGTGCCGAGGTACGACAGCGCGGTCGTCACGACGGCGAAGCCCACGTCGCCCGCGAGCGCCGCGAGCAGGCAGAACACGCCGATCGGAGCGAGCCGCATGACGAAGCGGATCATCGTCAGCACGACCTGCTGCACCTGGTCGGCCATCTCCAGCACGAGGCGGTTGCCGGTCTTCGCGATGTAGGCGTTGAGAGCGGCGCCGAACAGCAGCGAGAAGACGATGATCGGCACCATCGACCCCGTCGACATGGCGTCGAACACGTTGGTCGACACGAAGCCGAGCAGAGTCTCCTGCCACCCCGTCGCCGACGTCGCCGACTCCTGCAGCGCGGGGTCGAGCTCGCCGTCGAACCGCATGCCCGCTCCCGGCTGGAACAGGGCGCTGAGGCCCCAGGCGAGCGCGGCCGCCACGATCGAGAAGCCGATCATCCACGCGAACGTGCGCGCGGCGAGCCGCCCTGCCCCCGACCCCGACATCGATCCGGTCGCGACGACGACCGACGACATCACGAGCGGGACGATCGACATCTGGATGAGGCGGATGAAGATGTCGCCCACGAACTTCAGGTTGCCCGCCCACTCTCCCGCGACGAGGCCGAACACGATGCCGAGGACGGCTCCCGCCCCGATCTGCAGCGCCGGGTTGCGCAGTGCCTTCTTCATGGCGGTCTCCTCGCTCTCCTGCGGTCGGATGGCCGCACGCCGAGCGTAGGAGCGCCGCGTCACCCCCGTGAGGACGGGGTGTTACCTGCGTGTTTCGGTCAGGCCGCGCGCGCCGGCGCCTGCGCGGCCATCCGCCCGCCCGTCACCCCGACGAGGACGATGACGGCGCCGGAGAAGCCCACGAGCACGGTCGCCTGCGGCAGCGCGGCGAGCGCGGCCCCCACCGCGAGCACGGGCACCGTGAGACCCGCGTAGGCGATGAGGAAGACGCCGGCGAGCGTCTCGCCCGCGCGCCCGGGGGCCGCGACGGCGGCGGCCGACGCGATCGCGGAGCGGAACAGCACCCCCACCCCCGCTCCCGCGACGACGCCCGCGAGCGCGAACACGGCGAGCGAGGCCGTGAGCGCGGCCGCTGCGACGGCGATGAGGCCCGCCACGACGAGCGACACGGCGAGGAGCACCTGCGTGCGCGTGGCGAGGCGCATCGTGAGCGCCTGCGCGGTGGCGGCCGACGCGTACACGCCGAACGGGATGGCGCCGGCCAGGAGGTGCGAGCTCTCGTGCATCGTGCCCGTGAGGAACGTGGGTGTGAGCGACGTGAACATCCCGAGCACCGCGAACGCGCCGAAGGCGGCCATCCCCGCGGCCCAGAAGGCGGCGCGCGCATCGCCGGGGAGAGAGACGCGCTGCGGCCGGTAGGCGGGGCGCTCCTCCCGACGCTCGACGGTCTCCGGCACGAGCAGGAGCAGCACGGCGAGCGCCGCGAAGACGGCGGCGAAGACGACGTAGGGCGTGACGAGCGGCTCGGCGGCGCGCTCGGCGAAGAGCCCGCCGACGAGCGGTCCGAGCCCGAGCCCGCCGAGGTTCGCCACGGTCGCGACGAGCGCCGCGCGCGGCCCGCGGCGTCCCGTCGCCGCGGAGAGCTCGGAAAGGTGCGCCGTCGCGGTCGCCGTGAGCGCGCCGATCGCGATCCCGTTGACGAACCGCGCCACGAGGAGGCCAGCGACGTCGTTCCACAGCACGAACAGCACAGCGGAGAGCCCGCTCACGACGAGCGCCACGAGGGTCACCCGACGGCGTCCGAGCCAGTCGCTCACATGGCCGGCGAGGTACAGGCTCGCCATGACGCCGAGGGCGTACGCGGCGAACACGACCGTGACGACGGGCGCGGCGAAGTGATCGCGCTCCTGGTAGATCGCGTAGAGGGGCGAGGGCAGGGTCGAGAAAGCCATCGCCGAGAGGAAGGCGAGGGCGACGATCCAGAAGCCGGTGTCGTGACGGAGTCGAGAGCGGAGGTCCACGTCTCGATCGTGCGCTCGAACCGGCATCGTGTCCAACGAACGCTCTCGATCATCCCGATCGGATATTACGATCGCCGCATGGACATGCGCCACCTCGCCTACGCCGTCGCGGTCGCCGACGAGCGCAGCTTCACCCGCGCGGCACGCCGCGTCTTCGCCGTGCAGTCGAGCGTCTCGGCGGGCGTCGCGGCGCTCGAACGCGAGCTCGGCGCCGTGCTGTTCGACAGGGACGCCCGCGGCGTGCGGCTCACGATGGCGGGCGAGGCGGTGCTCCCCGAGCTGCGCGCGGCGCTCGATGCGGTCGACCGCGCCCGCATCGCCGCCGATCCCGAAGGCGGCCTCCGTGGCCGCGTGCGCGTGGGCGTCTTCTCGAACCTCGGATGGCTCGACCTGCCCGCCCTCGTCGGCGCGTTCCACGAGCGGCACCCGCTCGTCGAGGTCGAGGTGCGCCCCTCCCCGACCGGATCGACGGGCCTCGCGGAGGACGTGCTGCGCGGGCGGCTCGACATCGCGCTGTTCGGCCTGCCCGCGACCTCCGTCTCGGGGCTCATCGTGCGCCGCCTCACGACCTCGCCGTTCGCGGCGGTGCTGCCGGAGGGCCATCCGCTCGCCGACCGCCCGGCCGTCGCGCTCGCGGAGCTCGCGGCCGAGCGGTTCGTCGACACGCCGGCGGGCTTCGGCAACCGCTCCACGCTCGACGCGGCCTTCGCGACGCGGGGCCTCGCCAGGGTCGTGTCGGTCGAGGTGGCCGACATCGGCTCGCTCCCCGACTACGTCGCGGCGGGCCTCGGCATCGCGGTGCTCCCCGAGATCAGCTTCGCACCCCGCACAGGCACGGCGGTCCTGCCGCTCTCGGACGGCGTCGTGTGGGAGCTGAACGCCGTCACGCGGCAGCAGCCCTCCCCCGCGACGGTCGCGTTCGCCGATCTGCTGCCGTCGTCCGGGGCGACTCCGGGCGACCTCACATGACCGCCGGCGCGCGTGTGATGCCGGCACTCGGTAGCGTTGCAGGCATGACCGCTCCCGTCGATCCCACGTCCACGTCGGCCTGGTCGGAGCTCGAGGCGCACCGCGCGAGCTTCGCCCCCGATCTCCGCTCCTGGTTCGCCGACGACCCGGCGCGTGCCGAGCGGCTGACCCTCGAGCTCGCCGACCTGCACGTCGATCTCTCGAAGAACCTCGTGACCGACGACATCCTCGCCTCGCTCGTGCGGCTCGCCGAGGAGACCGGCGTCGCCGAGCGCTTCGCGGCCATGCTCGAGGGCGCGCACATCAACACGACGGAGGACCGCGCGGTCCTCCACACGGCACTGCGCCGCCCCGCCGGCATCCAGCCGGCCTTCATCGTCGACGGCCAGGACGTCGACGCCGACGTGCACGCCGTGCTGGGCCGCATCGACGCGTTCGCCGAGCGGGTGCGCTCCGGCGACTGGACCGGTGTCACGGGCAAGCGCGTCACGCACGTCGTGAACATCGGCATCGGCGGCTCCGACCTCGGGCCCGTCATGGTCTACGAGGCGCTCCAGCCCTATGCCGACGCCGGCATCGAGGCGCGGTTCATCTCCAACATCGACCCCACCGATCTCGCGCAGAAGGTGCAGGGGCTCGACCCGGAGACGACGCTCTTCATCGTCGCGTCGAAGACCTTCACGACCCTCGAGACCCTCACGAACGCGCGCCTCGCGCGCGACTGGCTGTGGACCGAGCTCGAGAAGCGCGGCGCGATCGAGGCCGACGACGCCGCGCGCACGGGGGCCGTCGCACGGCACTTCATCGCCGTGTCGACCGCGCTCGACAAGGTCGCCGAGTTCGGCATCGACCCCGAGAACGCGTTCGGCTTCTGGGACTGGGTGGGCGGCCGCTACTCGGTCGACTCCGCGATCGGCACCTCGCTCGCCATCGTGCTCGGCCCTGCCGCCTTCCGCGACCTGCTCGCGGGCTTCCACGCCGTCGACGAGCACGTGCGCACGACGCCGCTCGCGCAGAACGTGCCCGTCCTCATGGGCCTCCTCAACGTCTGGTACACGAACTTCCTCGGTGCGCAGTCGCACGCCGTGCTGCCGTACGCGCAGCAGCTGCACCGCTTCGCGGCGTACCTGCAGCAGCTCACGATGGAGTCGAACGGCAAGTCGGTGCGATGGGACGGCTCGCCCGTCACGACCGACACGGGCGAGGTGTTCTGGGGCGAGCCAGGCACGAACGGCCAGCACGCGTTCTACCAGCTCATCCACCAGGGAACGCGCCTCATCCCCGCCGACTTCATCGCGTTCGCGAACCCCGCCTACTCGCTGCACGACGGCGGCCGCGACGTGCACGGCCTGTTCCTCGCCAACTTCCTCGCGCAGACGAAGGCGCTCGCCTTCGGCAAGACCGCCGCGGAGGTCGAGGCGGAGGGGACGACCGGCGCGCTCGTGGCCGCGCGCACCTTCGCGGGGAACCGCCCGACCACGTCGATCTTCGCGCCTGCACTCACGCCGGCCGTGCTCGGCCAGCTCATCGCCCTGTACGAGCACATCGTCTTCACGCAGGGCGTCGTGTGGGGCATCAACTCGTTCGACCAGTGGGGCGTCGAGCTCGGCAAGCAGCTCGCCCTGCAGATCGCGCCCGCGATCGAGGGGGATGCCGCCGCCCTCGACGCGCAGGACGCCTCCACTAAGGCGCTCCTCGCGTACTACCGCGCGCACCGCACGGTCTGAGGCCCTGACGGCGACGAGCCCGGCGCGGATCGCGCCGGGCTCCTCGCCGTCTGAGGTCCGGTGGTCGGGGGGTCTCCGGTCGTCAGAGGTCGTCGGTCGTCACAGGTCCTCGGGGGCGAGGTCGCCCTCGCCGTCCTCGCCGAGGTCGGCGACGATCGGGTCGGCCTCCTGCGTCTCGGGCTGCTCCTCGCCGCGCGGCAGGTCTGCGGCGGGGATCTCGTCCGCCTCGTCGGGGATCTCCGCCGGGTCGGCGCCCGTGGCAGTACCGGGCTCGGGGGCGCGCCCCTCCCATTCCGCCTGCGCGGGATCATCCGAGGGATCGGCGTACGCGGTCGACTCCGCGTCGCGGACGGGGCGGATGGCGTCGGGATCGTCTGTCGTGTGCATGCCGCCAGCCTCCCCCGCGCGCCGTGCCCGCCGCAGGGGGTTGCGTGCGGCCGGGGCGCGCGTTAGGCGCCGGCGGGCGGCTGGGTCTTGGCGTCCTGCGCGGGGAACAGCACCTTCTGCACGATGATGATGATGCTCGCCGCGACGGGGATCGCCACGAGCGCGCCGAGCACCCCGCCGAGCGCTCCGCCCGCGACCGCGGCGATGACGACGATGGCTCCTGGCACCGCGACCGCCTTGCTCATGATGCGCGGGCTCAGCACGTACGCCTCGATCTGCATGTACACGAGGTAGTAGCCGAAGGCGATGAGCGCCGTCACGGGCGACACGAAGAGGCAGACGAGCGCGTTGATGATCGACGCGCTGAGCGTTCCCACGAGCGGGATGAGCGAGCCGACGAACGCGATGAGCGCGAGGAGCGCCGGCAGCGGGGCGCCGATGATCGACATGACGATGAGCGTGAGCACGCCGTTGATGAGCGCGAGGCTCGCCTGTCCGATGACGTAGCGTCCGACGGCTCCCGAGATGTCCTCGAGCAGCTCGCTGAACCGATCGCGCTGGTAGGCCGGCACGAACCGCGCCGCGAGGCGCTTCATGCCGCGCAGCGACGCCATGAAGTACAGCGTGAGGATGAGCACGATCGTCACGCCCGTGACGCCGCCCGCGATGCCCGCGCCGACCGCCACGATGCCGCCGCCGATCGACGTGAGGTTGGCGGGGTCCTGCACGAAGCTGAGGACGCCGGCCGCGGCGTCTTCGAAGGAGTCGCCGAACTGCGCTGCGAGCGTCTGGTACCAGTCGCTCGCGAGGACGTCGTCCACCATCTGCGGTCCGTCGTCGATGAGGTTCGTCACCTGCTCGACGATGACGGGGACGATGGCCGTGATGATGCCCGCGAACGCCAGCAGCACGCCGACGACGACGATCGTGACGGCGGCGGGGCGCGGCAGCCGTCGCTCCAGGAACGACACGACGGGGTCGAGGCCGAGCGACAGGAACAGCGCGATGCCGACGTAGACGAGCACGGTCGCGAGCTGGCCGACGATCGAGCCGATGAGGAGCGCGACGAGCACGCCGAGCGCCCCGAACAGACCGAACGTGAAGGGGCGGATGCGCGTGCCGATGACGCGCACCTCGTTCGGCGGCGGCGGCTCCTTCTCGAACGCGGTCCTGCGGCGCATGGCGCTCCCCCTTCCGTCGAGGACGGCCCCGTCGGGCCCGATCCAATCGAATCCGATCCTATGGGCGCGCTCAGCCGTCGAGCAGCGCCGCGGCGAAGAGCGGCCGCGCCGCGTCGGCGCTCGGCGGGTGGAAGAGGCTGGCCGTGACGTCGCGATGCAGGCGGGCGAGCTCATGGCCGTTGTCGAAGGCGGCGCCCCCGGCGCAGACGAGCGCCGTCTCGACGGCCGCCCGCGCGTCGTCGGAGGCCGCCAGGCGCGCGCTCACGAGCCGCACGGGCCATCCGGCCCCGTGGTCGACGAGGTCGTCGAAGTCGCGCGTGTACGCGTCGAGCTGGGCGGGCACCGCGAGGTGCGCGCGGTAGGCGTCGGCGAGGCGCGCGCGGTGCTCCGGCACCTCGGCGAGCGTCGTGCCGCTCTTCGCCGACGTGCGGCGCCGCAGCCCCTCCGCGGCGAGCGCGAGCGCGCGCTCGGCGACGCCGGCGTAGACCGAGGCGACGAGCAGCTGGAAGGCGCTCGTGATGGCGAACACGAGCAGGTCGGGATGGCGGCCGGCGGGGATGCGCCGCGCGACGTGCTCGGGGCGGATGCGCGCGCGGTCGAGGCGCGTCGTACGGCTCTGCGAGGCGCGCATGCCGAGCACGTCCCAGTGGTCGGAGACCGTGATGCCGTCGGAGTCGCGCGCGACGAAGCCGTAGACGAGCCGGGGCGCGTCCGGGTCGGAGTCGTCGAGGCCGTGCGCGATGAGCCGCGTCCACACGGGCGACAGAGACGTGAAGACCTTCGTGCCGGTGAGCAGCCATCCGCCGTCGTCCTGCGCCTCCGCGCGCGTCGTGGACCCCTGCAGCACCCAGTCGTTCGCCGGCTCGCTGATGCCGAAGGCGAACACCTCGCCCGCCGCGGCGTCGTCGAGCACCCATGCGAGCGAGTCGTCGCCGCGCGCGATCATGGCGCGCACGACGGCCGTGCAGAGCAGGTGCATGTTGATGCCGAGCGCGGTCGCGGGGGCGGCCGCCGCGAGACGCTGCTGGAGACGCGAGACCTCGTGGAGGGACAGCCCCGCGCCGCCGAGCTCCTCGGGCACGAGGAGGGTGAGGTACCCCTGGGCGCGCAGCTCGACGAGGTCGTCGTCGAAGAACGCGTTGTCGCGATCGGCGACGGCGGCGCGGGCGCGGAAGCGCTCCAGCAGGTCGTCGGGGAGGAAGCGCTCGGCGAGCGCGCGATGGCGCTGCTCTCGGTCCATGTCGGTCTCCTATCCGTCTGCGCGCGCGATGAGCAGCGCGCCGTTGTGCCCGCCGAACCCGAACGACGTCGACAGCACGGTGTCGAGCCGCGACGGCGTGCGCGAGCCGACCAAGCGCCATCCGGGTTCGGGGTCGTCGAGGTTGAGCGTGGGCGGCAGCACGCCGTCGCGGATGGTCCGCGCGGCGATGATCGCTTCGACGACTCCCGCGGCCCCCAGCAAATGCCCCGTCGACGACTTCGTCGCGGTGACCGGGATGGCACGGGCGCGGTCGCCGAGGGCTGCGGCGAGCGCCGCGAGCTCGGCCGCGTCGCCCGCGGGCGTGCCGGTGCCGTGCGCGTTGACGTGGTCGACCGCGCCGGAGTCGACGTGGGCGTCGGCGAGCGCATCGCGGATGGCCGCCGCCGCACCCGCTCCGTCGGGGAGCGGCGCCGTGGGATGGTGCGCGTCGCTCGAGGCGCCGAACCCCGCGATCTCCGCGAGGGCGGTCGCGCCGCGCGACCGTGCGCCGTCCGCCGACTCGAGCACGATCGCCGCCGCACCCTGCGCCATGACGAAGCCGCGGCGGGCGCGGTCGAAGGGGCGCGACGCCGTCTCGGGCGCGTCGTCGTGCCCCGTCGCGAGCGCGCGCAGGTTGGCGTTCGAGGAGAGGTTGACGGGGCCGAGGCAGTCCTCCAGGCCGACGACGACCACGGCGTCGACGTAGCCGTGGCGGATGCGGCGCAGCCCCTCCCCCAGCGCGACGGCGCCGCTCGCGCAGGTCGCCGACACGGCCGAGGCGGCGCCCGTGATGCCGTGGCGCTGGCTGATGAGCGCGGCGGCCGCGTCGGGGGCGCCGTGGATGGCGAGGGTCAGCGGCACGGCACGCGGACCGCGGGCGTCGAGCGCGCGGGTCGCCGCCTGCATGGCGTCGACGGGGCCCGAGCCCGTCGCGGCGATGACGTGCACCCGGTGCGGCGCCGCGGGAAGGCCGCCTGCCTGCCCGAGCGCCTCGTCGGCCGCCGCGACGGCCCATTGCAGCACGGGGCTGAGCCGCCGGGCCAGCGCGGGGCCGAGGGTCGTCGCGAAGCCGCGCACCTGCCCGCCGATGCGCACGGGGAGGCCGTCGACGTCCACCCCCTCGAGGCGGCGGATGGCGCTGCGGCCATGGGAGACCGCGTCCCACAGGGCGTCGGCGCCGATGCCGCTCGGCGTGACGGCGCCGAACCCTGTCGCGACGACGCGGCGCGCGCTCACAGCCGCTCCGCCTCGCCGCGCGCGACGAGCGCGGCCGTCTCGCCGCGGCGGACCTTGCCGCCCACGGTGCGCGGAAGGCGGGGAACCCGGTACCAGCGGCGCGGCGCGAACTGCGGGGCGAGGGCCGTGCGAGCGCGGCCGGCGAGGGCCTCCTTGGATGCCGCGTCGCCCTCCACGACGAGCGCGACGACCGAGCCGAGGGTCTCATGCGGGAGGGCGATCGCGCAGACGGCGCCCGCCATCCCGTCGAAGGCGCGCTCGACGTCGGCGAGCGAGACCTTGTGGCCTCCCGTCGCGACGATGTCGCCCGCGCGGCCCGCGAGCGCGAGGCGTCCGTCGACGATGCGCGCCTGGTCGTGCACGGTGGCCCAGCCGTCGGGTCCGCGCAGCACGGCGTCGGAGGTGCCGGCGAGGTAGCCGTCGGAGCACGCGGCGGCGCGCACCCACAGGGTGCCGAGATCGCCGTCCGGGAGGTCGCGCCCCGCGTCGTCGCGGATGCGCACCTCGATGCCGTCGTACACGTCGAGGTGCGCGCCGCCGCGGCTGTCGCCGATGAAGCCGATCTCGGCGGCGCCGTAGTAGTTGACGAGGCGCGTGCGCGGCAGGACGCCGGCGAGCCCGTCGCGCAGGCTCGCCGGCAGGTGCGCGCCCCCGGTGACGACGAGGTCGAGGCCAGCGAGCGCGGCGGCGTCGCGCCGGGCCGCGTCGACGAGGCCCTGCACGACGGCGGGCACGGCCACGACGCGCGTGATGCCCTCGTCGCGGATGGTGCGCGCGGCGTCGAGTGGATGGAAGGCGTCGGCGAGGTGCACGCCGCCTGCGGTCGCGAGGCACTCGATGACGGCGTAGAGCGTGAGGCTGTACGAGACGGGTCCGGGCGCGAGGGTCTGCACGCCGGGCAGCGGCTCGAGGTGCGCGCTCGAGACGGCGACGTTGGCGCGGTACTGCCCGCGGGTCTTGAGGAACGCCTTGGGATCGCTCGTCGTGCCCGAGGAGAAGAGGAGGAGGAACGCCTCGTCGGCGTCGCGCACGGTCGGGGGCGCGGCCGTGCCGTGCCGGTCGAGCGCGTCGAGCCCGACGAACGCGCCGTGCCATCCTCGCTCTCGGAGGGCCGCGGCGAAGGCGGGGTCCTCCCCCACGACGACGCCGATGCCGGTCTGGAGCACGACGCCGACGCGGTGCGCGAGCGGCCAGCGGGGGTCGATCGCGGCCGACACGGCCCGGTAGCCGGCGAGGCCCGCGACGATGCGCGCGGTGTGGAAGGCGGAGCCGACGCTCACGGCCGTGATCGGGATGCCGCGGGTCTCGGGCGCGGCATCGACCGGATGGGCGCGGTGCAGCGCGTCGACCGCGGCGGCGACGCGTCGGGAGTCGGCGACGAGCTCGGCGTAGGTGAGGCGTCCGTCGTCGCCCGCGATCGCGACGCAGTCGGGATGCCGCGCGGCGGCATCGAGGATCGCGGACGTGATCGGCACCCGCCCAGTCTAGGAAGCGGGGGCGCGGGTGCGGCCATCCGTCATCGGCGCGCGAACAGCGCGTGCAGCAGCGGAAGCGCCGACGCCCACATGAGCACGGCGCCGAAGCCGACCTCGGCGGTCTGCAGCACGGCTCCCCCGATGAGGAGCCCCGCGAACAGCACGCCGGAGACGGCGCGGCGCACGAGGTTCTCGAGCCGCGCGAGCTGGCGGTCGAGCTTCGGCGTCGCGACCTGCACGGCGCCGTCCTCGAACCGCGAGATGAGCCCGTCGACGCGCTTCGGCAGCCGCCACGCGACGGCGGCGACCTCGCCCGCCTCCGTCATGACGTCGCGGACGACATTTCCGCTCTCCTCGCGGAGGAGGCGGGCGGCGTAGGGCTCGACCGAGTCCCACAGGTTGAAGGCGGGGTCGAGGGCGCTGCACACGCCGGAGGTGAGCGACATGGCGCGGATGACGAGGAGGAAGTTCTCGGGGAGCTGGAACGGCAGCGAGCGCACGACGTCGCCGAACTCGTCGGCGAAGGCGCGGAACTCGCGCGGGTCGACCTCGCGCAGCTCGGCGAAGCCCATCCCGCCGAAGCGCGCGAAGAGCTGCGCGAGCGCGCGCTCGAGCTCGGCGGTGTCGGCCGACGGGAGCAGCATGCCGATGTCGCGGACCGCGGCGAGGAGGCCGTGCCCGTCGCGCCCGGCGGCGGCGATGAGCAGCTTCCGGAGGCCCGCGCGCGTGGAGTCGGGGACGGCGCCCATCATCCCGAAGTCGATGAACGTCAGCACGAAGCCGCCGTCGGGGCGGGGCGTCACGAAGACGTTGCCGGGATGGGGGTCGGCGTGGAAGGAGCCGTGCGCGAAGAGCTGGTCGAACATGACGGCGGCGAACACGGGAGCGACGTCGGCGGGGTCGATCCCCGCCGCGCGCAGGGCCTCTTGGTCGGTGATCTTAATGGCCGTGACGTCTTCGAGGGTGAGCACGCGGCGGGTCGTGCGCTCCCAGACGACGGATGGCACGGCGACGCGCGCGTCGCCCGCGAAGTCGTCCGCGAAGCGCACGGACGAGGCCGCCTCGTGCAGGTAGTCGATCTCCTCGCGGCTCGTCGCGGCGAACTCCTCCACGAGCGCCGGCATGTCGACGCGGTTCGAGACCACGCGCACACGGCTGAGCCACCGGCCGACCTTGCGGAGCGCCGCGAGGTCGACGTCGACGACGGCGTCGATGCCGGGGCGCTGCACCTTCACCACGACGTCCGTCAGCCCGGTGTCCTCCGCGTCGGCCGCGGACAGGCGCGCGCGGTGCGCCTGGCCGAGGGAGGCGGCGGCGATGGGCGTCTCGTCGAACCAGGCGAAGACGCGCTCGAGCGGCGCACCCAGCTCGGCCTCGGCGGCGGCTCGGAGCGCGTCGAAGGGCACGGGCGGCACCTCGTCCTGCAGGCCCTCGAGCTCGGCCG
Source organism: Microbacterium gilvum (assembly GCF_039543865.1). Classification (NCBI taxonomy): domain Bacteria; kingdom Bacillati; phylum Actinomycetota; class Actinomycetes; order Micrococcales; family Microbacteriaceae; genus Microbacterium; species Microbacterium gilvum. The sequence goes on from NZ_BAABKO010000008.1 coordinate 41,155, forward strand.
TGATCTCGGGCGGCAGCACGTCGAGGCGCGACGACATGAACTGCCCGACCTTGATCATGAGCCCGCCGAGCTCGACGGCGAGGCCGTGGAAGCGCCGCGCGAAGCGCGTCATCCGGCGTTCGCGGGTGCGATCGGCGACCGCCTGCAGACCGATCTGGGGGAGGACGACCTCGTACCACCAGGCGACGACGAGGTGCCTGCTCGCGAAGCGCAGGATGCGCCGGTAGCGCGCCCGCGTCTCGGGAGTCGCGGCCCCGTCGGCGCCCGCCGCCACCGCGCTCAGCCCTGCGCCAGGATGGCGTAGATGCGGCGGCGGGCGTCGTCGAGGATGTCGACGGCCTGCTGCACCTGCTCCGGCGTGCCCGTGCGGCCGATCTGCGCGGCGGCCTGGGCGAGGTCGACGCCCGCCTTGGGCAGGGCGCCGAACGAGGGGCCGTCCGACGCGGTGGACGAGCCAGAGCCGGCGCCCGTGCTCCACGGGACCTCGGCCTCGGCGGCGACGGCGCGGCCGGCTTCCGTCATGACGTAGGTCTTGCGGCCGTTCGACTCCTCGGCCGTGACGAGGCCCTCGTCGGCGAGCAGCTGCAGCGTCGGGTAGACGGAGCCCGCGCTCGGCTTCCAGCTGCCGCCGCTGCGCTCCTCGATCTCGCGGATGATCTGGTAGCCGTGCATGGGCTGCTCGGCGAGGAGCACGAGCACGGCCGCGCGCACGTCGCCGCGAGCCATCCGCGGGGAGGCGGCGCGCTTGTCGAACGACGAGCGCAGCTGCTCCATCATCTGCCAGACGCCGTCGACGGGGTTGGCGCCGCCGAACGGGAACGAGTTGGTGCTCATGATGACCTCCATCGGGTTCGAACGATACTCAACGATATGTCGTGATCGCTCGGAACGACAGGGGGTCAGTGCATGACATCCAGATCGGCGTCGCCCTCGTGGCCCGGCAGCGTCGCCGACAGCACGCGTTCGACGAACGCCGCGTACTCCTCCATGTAGTGGCGCAGGAACGTCTCCGTGTGCGGATCCGTCACCGAGCCGTCGTCGGCGTACGCGTCGGCGTGGAAGGTGACGTAGGCCTCGGGGGCGTTGAGCTGCGGGGCGTCGAGGAAGCTCAGCACGCTGCGCATCGACGCCTGCATGACGGCCGTGCCGATGGCGCCGGGCGAGGCGCCGATGATGCCGGTCGGCTTGCGGGCGAACGAGTTCTGGCCCCACGGACGCGAGCCCCAGTCGATGGCGTTCTTGAGCGGCGCGGGGATGGACCGGTTGTACTCGGGCGAGACGAAGAGCAGCCCGTCGGATGCCTCGATCGCCTTCTTGAACGTCGGCACGGCGTCGACGGGGCTGAGCTCGTCGTCGCGGTTGTACAGCGGCAGGTCGCGGATGGGGATCTCCTCGAGCTGCAGGCTCGGCGGGGCGAGGTGGACGAGGGCCTTCGCGAGCACGCGGTTGATCGAGTCGCCCGAGAGACTGCCGACGAGGTATCCGATGCGGTACGTCATGGCTCCGGTCTACTCCGCCACGCGGCGGATGTCACGGGGTGGTGTCGGCTGCCCGCTGGCCGCCGTCGGCCGGTCTACGCTGGAACCCCGCATGCGAAGGAGCTGTCATGAGCCGACCGGATGAGCATCACGTGCCGCTGCCCGACGAGCCGACGGTTCCCGAGCTCGAAGAGGACGAGAACGTCGCTCCCCGCCCCGAGGAGGAGATCGCCGACGTTCTGCGCGCCGAGCCCGATACCGAGGATCACGCGCGGCACTGACCGGCTCTCACTCGAGCCACTCGGTGATGAAGCGGTCGCTCGCGTGGATGTGGATCGCCTCGTAGGTCTCCGATCCCACGACGGCGAATCGGTGGGCGACGAGGGCCGGCACGACGAGGATCTGCCCTCCGCACGCGACGATCTGCTCGTCGCTCACCGTGAAGCGCGCCGCACCCGAGCGGATGACGAACGTCTCGCTGTACGGATGCCGGTGGAGCCGCGGCCCCGCGCCTTCGCGCTCGATCCGCTCGAGGAAGAACGAGACCTCGGAGCCGTGCGCGGCGCCGACGAAGTCTTCGCCCAGCGACGACTGCTCGATGACGGGGATGGCCATGCGTCCACTCTGCTCGCCGGCGGACGGCGCGCAACCCCCTCCCGCCGCGACGTCGTCGTCGCTAGCCTCGTGCGATGCGCGTGCAACGGCTCATCCTCATCCGTCATGGCGAGAGCGTCGGCAACGAGGCGGCGAGCGCCGCGGAGGCCGCGGGCGACGAGGTGATCGACCTCCCGTTCCGCGATGTCGACACCCCGCTGTCGCCGCTCGGCGAGAGGCAGGCCGAGGCGGTGGCGGCGGTGCTGCGGGAGGTGGGCGACGCGGAGGTGTGGTCGTCGCCGTATGTGCGTGCCCACCGCACGGGCCTGCTGGCGGGGGCGCGGCCATCCGTCGACGAGCGGCTGCGGGATCGCGAGCTCGGCGTGCTCGACCATCTCACGTCGCACGGCGTGCGCGAGCGGTTCCCGTCGGAGGACGAGCGGCGCGCGCATCTCGGCAAGTTCTACTACCGTCCGCCCGGCGGCGAGTCGTGGGCCGACGTCGCGCTGCGGCTGCGGTCGTTCCTGCGCGACGCGCTGGATGCCCCGCGCGAGACGGTGGTCGTGTTCGCGCATGAGGCGCTCGTGCATCTGACGCGGTACGTCGTCGAGGGGTGGGACGAGCGGCGGGCGCTCGCGGCCGCAATCGCCGAGCCGGTCGCGAACGCCTCGGTCACGGTGCTCGAGCGGTCGGATGGCGCATGGCGCGCCGAGCGCGTCGGCGACGTCGCGCATCTCGTCGCGGCGGGCATCGCGCCGACGCTGCACGCGGGGCGCCGCGATGCGGCGGCCGAGGGCGGCGACATCGATCCGGGCGAGCCCGACGACGCCGAGGAGGAGAGCCGTGTCACGGCGGAGTGAGCGGGTGACTCAGCGCACGCTGCGGCGATGGGGGCTGCCCGATCCGGGGTCGTCGAAGTACGACCGCGGCACCGTGCTCGTCGTCGGCGGAGCGCTGCGGAGCCCCGGTGCGGCGATGCTCGCGGGCACGGCGGCACTGAGGGTGGGTGCGGGGCGGATCACGCTCGCGGTCGCGCGATCGGTCGCGGCGGCGGTCGGCGCGGCGGTTCCGGAGGCCGGGATCGTGCCGCTCGCGGACGAAGACGGATCGGTGCGCGGCGACGTGTCGCTCGCGGCCGACCTCGACGACGTGCAGTGCGTGCTGGTCGGGTCGGGGCTCGACGACGTCGACGCGGCGGGCGGGCTGCTCGCGGGGCTCATCGCGGATGCGCCGCCGTCGGTCGCGTTCGTCGTGGATGCGTTCGCGCTCGCGGCGCTGGCGAGGCGGCCGTCGCTCGCGGATGCGCTGCGCGGGCGGCTCGTGCTCACGCCGAGCCCGACCGAGGTCGGGGTGCTGCTCGGCGCGGAGGTTCCGTCGGAGGGCCGGGCGTTCGCGCGGGCCGCGCGTGCCGTGGCGGAGCGGTACGGCGCGGCGGTCGCGACGCAGTCGCTCGTGACGGATGCCGATGGCTCGGCGTGGCGCATCCGCGCGGGCGGGCCGGGGCTCGGGACGTCGGGTTCGGGCGATGTGCTCGCGGGGGCCGTGGCGGGGTTCGCCGCGCGGGGCCTCTCCCCCGCGCGGGCGGCGGTGTGGGGCACGTACGTGCATGCGGCCGCGGGCGACGAGCTCGCCGGGCGGCGGGATGGCGTCGGCTACCTCGCCGGGGAGCTGGCGGGGCGGTTCCCAGGGGTGATCGGGCGGATGACGTCAGTCTCGTGAGGAGGCGTTGACGCTGCCGGAGCGCTCCTGGCCGCTGAGGCGGGCGATGGCGGCCATCATGCGCTCGGTGATCTCGCGGCGGGCCTTGCCGTCGGGGATGCCGTCGAGGTCGGTGAGGTCGAGCGGCTCGCCGAAGCGCACCTCGAGGCGCGGGCGCCCGGGGAGCAGGTGGCTGAAGGGCGTGACGCTGCCGGTGCCGATGAGGCCGACCGGAACGACGGCGGCGCCGGTGTCGCGGGCCATCCAGGCGGCGCCGCCGTGGCCGTCGTGCAGCTTGCCGTCCCGCGAGCGGGTGCCCTCGGGGAAGACGGCGAAGACGCTCCCGGCGCGGAGGATGCTGCTGCCCGCGTCGAGCGCGGCGCGGGCGTCACGGCCCGTCGCGCGGTAGACGGGCACGCCGCCGATCGAGGTGAAGAACCAGCGCTTCGCGCGGCCGAGCAGGCCCGAGCCGGTGAAGTACGCCGACTTGATGAGGAACTGCACCGGGCGGATGGCCGCGGTCGGGATGATGACAGTGTCGAGCGACGCGAGATGGTTGCTCGCGAGCAGCACGGGGCCGCTGGCCGGCACGTTGTCGCGGCCGACGATGCGGGGGCGGTAGAGCAGCCAGAACAGCGGGCGCAGGATGACGCGGCCGACGAAGTAGACGGCGCCGGGGCGGGGAACGGGGGCGGGCGCGGCGTCTGGCACGTGGATACCTTAGCCGGGAGTGTGTGCTTCTCCGGCGGCGAGGCTGTCAGGCGGTGACGGGTCCGACGGCGATGCCGTCGACGATGCCGTCGTGCGGTGCGACCTCCCAGTGCACTGCGGGTGTTCCTGCGGGGATGAGCGGGCCGACCCATGCGGCGACGGCGGCGACGATCGCCTCCGTCAGCCGCTGCCGCGACCATCCGGCCGGTCGCGGCGGAACCGGAGGCTCCCAGCCCTCCTCGCCCCAGATCACGCTGAAGAGCTCTCGCTCGTCGCCGAGTTCGCGGTCGAGCGCGACGGCGTGATCGCCTTCGAACCGAACCCAGACGCTGAACGGGCCTTCGACGTCCTGGTCAACGAATACCTCGATGAGGACGTCGGCGCCAGCGTTGACTGTTGCGCGATGGATCGCGGCGACGCACGCGGAGGATGCTGTGGTTGCGCCGTCGAGGACTGTGAGGACGGCGCTCTGGTACTCGGTGTGATCCATGGCGCTCACTCTGTTGAGGCGACGGGCTGGGATTTTGAACCTGCGACCCCTTGGAGGATCCGGTCGATTTCCGGTCTCCGACGATCGTCTCGGGAACTCGCGGATCCCCTTGTGTTTACGGGGAACCGGGCGATTCGCTTGGTAGGAGTGTAGCCGGTCGGTGGTGGTTCTTGGCGGCTGATTCAGGTGGGTTTCTGATGGGCCGGGCTTCGGACTCACCTCAAAAACAGCTGACGATCTCGCGCGGGATCCGGATGGAGTGGCGTGGCCCTGCTCGGTGGCCAGCACCCACCATGTCAAGCTGCGGGGAGCCGTTCGGACTCTGGAGGTTGACGGACAGCTCAGCGCGTTCGGAAGCCTCGACCCCCGCTAGGCGTCGGTGGTCGTGCGCATAGGGAGCCACTATCGCGCGAAGCATCGAAGGGTGGATACGAGCACTAGGCGGCACGCACGACTCGTCCTGTCCGCGAAACAGCCCAAGGCTCACGACGCGATCCCACGCACGCTCAGCCCCCGTCTTGCGAGCGGTCTGTCGGCGGCCAGAAGCAAACATTCGGTGGCACCTGGGTGGTTCCCGCTTCTGTGTCGAGCACGGCTTGGCCCCTGCTTCTGCGGGAGCCTCGCTGTGTCCACCCTCGATGCTCCTCCACGCCCGCGAGTGGGGAAACAGCTATGAAAGCGATTGACAAACGCCATCACACTGACCGTCAAGCGCACCCGCGTATTTACGAGGCTAGTCAGGCCGGTCAGAAAGATTACTCACTCTTCCGGAATGATTCCGGTCAATATTGGCTTACACTTCTCGTGGGCCCACCCCGTGGGTCTGTTTCTCAACACAGAAAGTTCCAGCCAATGACTGAAAAAACACACGCCAAAGCGTCAAAGAGTAGGAAGATCGAGCCGACCGCGGAAGAACCGAAGAAGCGCCGTGCACGCCTGAGCCAGTCGGATGTTCCCGGCCACCCGGTGCGCGAGGCCGTGCGAGTGCCCCAGGCGATCCGCGACGAGTATGGCAAGGAGCCGACGCGCCCCCTCGGCGTGGCGATGGCTCTCAAGATGACCCCGACCGGTGGCACCTTCCGCGCGATCACGGGTGCATCAGTCGCCTACGGCCTCACCGACGGCGCCGCCCAGAGCGAACTCGTGTCCCTCACCGAGCTTGGCAAGCGCGTCGTCGCGCCCACTGTCGAAGGTGATGACGTGCGGGCCCTCGCCGAAGCCGTCCTCCGCCCACGCGTGGTCCGCGAGTTCTTGGAGAAGTACGACGGCAGCCGTGTGCCGTCCCGCACGATCGCGCTCAACGTGCTCGCCGACATGGGCGTTCCCAACGACGCGACCGAGCGCGCCTTCGACATGATCGTGGACAACGCGCGTTTCGTCGGTTTCCTCCGCGCGGACCATAAGGGTGACGACTACGTGGACCTGTCCCAGACCCCGAAGGTCGTCGCCCCTGACACGCCCCCGGCCGACGACACCCCGGCGTTCCAGGAACCGGAGATCTTCGGTCCGGGCGCAGGCAACTCCGCCGCTCCCGCTGCTGCGGCTCCCTCCGGAGCGGCTGCCCCTGGTGCGGTCGTGCAGCCCGATCTGCGCCGCAACAAGCGCGTGTTCATCAGCCACGGCAAGAACAGCGCAATCGTGGACCAGCTCAAGGAGGTTCTCACCTTTGGCGAGTTCGAGCCGGTCGTGTCGGTTGAGAATGAGTCGGTCTCCAAGCCCGTTCCCGACAAGGTGATGGACGACATGAGGTCTTGCGGTGCTGGCATCGTCCACGTCGGCGGCGAGCAGCGGCTCATGACGCCCGAAGGCACCGAGCGCGTGATGCTCAACGAGAACGTGCTTATCGAGATCGGCGCGGCGCTCGCCCTCTACCGTCGCAACTTCATCCTGCTGGTCGAGCGGGGTGTCACCCTGCCGTCCAACCTCCAGGGGCTGTACGAGGTCCGCTACGAGGGCGACAAGCTCGACTACGAGGCGACTATGAAGCTGCTCAAAGCGTTCAACGACTTCAAGCTGTCCACCTACGAGGAGTGACGGTGCCTGGGTTCGCCGAACGCATGGGTCATCGTGCGGCGCGCACGCTGGTTCAGTCGGAATCCCTGGACGAAGAAACCAGGACCGAGCTGTGGAACGTCACGAACACCCTCCGGACCATCCTCCGCGATAAGGAGGCTGAGACCCGGAGCAAGACCCACAAGAACGTCAAGACCGCGGTCTGGATGTGGGAGTTCAAGAAGCCCGCCGACGAAGAGCCTTCCTCGCAGGCCATCTGGCAGATGATCAAGCAGACCATTCTGACCGGTGAGTGGTGGCAGGTTCTCGACCTGATCGAGAACCTCGTGGGTTACGTGACCCGGTACAGGGACGCGCACACCTCCAACGTCACTAAGGCGATCACCGACGCCTTCAACAATAGATTTGAGTACTTCCTGGTCGACTTCCGCTTTATTAGCGGCGAGATCACGCAGGTCGGATCCACGGGCGAGGCCGATGCGGTGGCATCCGCGATCGACGATGCGGCGACCGTCAAGGGCGCGCGTCACAGCCTGGAGCGCGCTGTCGAACTCCTTGCCGACCGCCAGAATCCGGACTACCCCAACTCCATCAAAGAGTCGATCTCTGCCGTCGAAGCCGTGGTCATGAAAATCGCGGGCGAGGGAACGCTCGGCGCGGGACTAAACAAGTTGGAAGCTGCGGGCTTGAAGATCCACCCTGCGCTTAAGGGCGCATGGTCAAAGATGTACGGGTGGACATCGGATGAGGACGGCATCCGCCACGCGGGAATCGAGGCTGCGGATGTCGATCAAGCCCTCGCGAAGTACGCCCTGGTGACGTGCTCGGCGTTCGTTTCCTACCTGATCGAGGAGGGCCAGAAGACCGGCATGCTGTAGTCGCGTGCACCACGGCTAGCGGGACGGTCTTCGGCGGCCTCCCGTGACATCATCGTGGACATGGGCGGCCCGGAGCCACGTGGTACTGAGGTTGCTCACCGCTCTCCGCTGACGGAGCTGTGGCACGAACCGGACCGCTCCCGTGCGACGCACGTTAGTGGATCGGTGCTGGGTTCCGGTCGAACGCCTCAGCCGATAGCTGAGGGATCGACACACCCCACACGCGTCGCGGAGCCGGATCCCGTTCCCAGCGGTGCCAGCTCAGTTCCTGACCAGCGCCGACGAGCATCTCGAGAAACTCGCCGGCGTTCACCACGATCTTTACGTCCAGGACGCGTGCCGGATCGAACTCGTGCCGCTTTGTGTCTGGAATCGCGTTGAAGAAGGCTAGTTCCCAGTCATCGGCGTCGAGGACGACTTTGCCAGCACCGGCGAGCGGGGCGCCGCAGCTCATCAGCGACGGTTCATGTCCCGCCCAGACCAGCATTTCGAGCGGCGTCGTGGTGATCTGAGTCGCATCTCAGTGACTGTACCCGCGAAGCGCTACTCAGGCCAGATTCAGCTCCGCCCTGGAGCAGCGGACGCTGCAGCGAGGACAGCGCGCCGACCGTCGCGTTGTGCGCACTGCCCGTATGAGGATCCATCATGTTCCGCGCACTATGGCTCGAGGTGGAGAAGTGCGACATCTCCGTGATGCACCGCTCCGGTGCGACCGCAATGTCCGCAGGCCAACTGTCAAGGTCGCCGGCTCCTTCAAAACCCTCGTTCGGCGCGTCAGGGGACGAGCGGCGCTTCACGAGTGTTCTGCAAAGATGTGATGCGCTCGCCCGCGACCAGAATTCGCTCGACATGAGATTGCGTCCGTTCATTACATTGCTGGGACGTTCCCAACGCTTCTTGGAGCCAACCCGGCCCTTTCCGCGAGACGACTGCTGGCGCGAGGCGTTCCAGTTCGCCGTGATGGACTGGCACGACGCCAACGTCCTCAAGCATTCCGAGCAATTCCCCCAGATCGACACGAGCTTGGCCGGTGAACGCGTCTACTCCATGCATCTTTACCTCCGTCCACGGAGACTCGCGAGACCGCGCCTGAGCCATCAGTTCACGTCGCACATCGGCATCATAGACTTCGTCCGATCGGCCTGAAAGGGCGGCATTGATTGCTGACAGCACATCGCCGATGCGGACAGGGTCTCGCGGAGCACGTTGCGCCGACGTTGCGCTTAGCCATGTACGGCGCATGTCAGTGCCCCATTCACCGTGGAGGCTCTGCACAAGTCGAGCAATGTCTGCTTCCTCGGCGATGATGTCGAGGTCGGGAGCAGCAACCACCGGTACTTTCGCGCCCTTCAGCGCGCTAGCGATCTTCCACATCCCCGCTTTGCCGCCGCTTGGCACGAACAGGATCTCGTTCGCTGGCATACCGCTAGCGCTTCGGTCTGGGCAGTCCAGCGCTGCCGCCAAGAATGCACAGTCGTTCTCGGCTTCCGTAATAACGACCAGCCGATGGAATAGTCCGTCCAAGACGTTTGAATACTTGAGAACCGGGTCGTTCCAGAGTTCACGGAGCTCTGAAGAATCGAGCTGGAACACCCTGGCGTCATCGGAGTCTCTGCTGGTTCGGACTACGGACACGTCCACACCTGAATCGAGAAGGCCGGTCAGCAGACTCCTGTCGTGCGTAGCGACGAGGATCTGAATTCCACGGCTCACCGCAAGGCGGCCCAACTCTTGGCCGAGCGCATGAGCTTGCGGAGGATGGAGGAAGGCCTCTGGCTCGTCGAGAACGATGATCGGGTAGGTCGCGGTGACGACGGGAAGCACTTGTCCAAAGAATCCGCGCATCCCGTCGCCTTGGCGGTCGAGAGGCGGAAGGGCCGCCATTTCGTCGCGATACGAACGGGGAACGTCGTTCACACGCGGAACCTCTCCCTCGACTTTCCCAACTCGTAAGCGGACAGTCCGGGCAAGCGCGTCCACAGTCAAGGGCTTGCGAAAGACTTGCTCGGATATATGGCTGACGGTCGATGCGACTTCGGCAGAGTCCTGAAGATGGTGTACTGGGTGACTCGGTGCGTCGTCGACGGACTCGCGCATCTCCGCCGATCCGCCGATCGAAAAGCGACCCTCTGCGTTCCCGTAGAAGCAGATGAAGCCGGCCAACTCGCCTACGCCGGGCGACGCCTCGTTGCGAAGCGCAAACTGCTGCGCGAGGACGCCTGGGGTTGCTTCTACGCCATGCCGACGAAAAATCGGACGACCATTTACGAATGAGAACGAGGCGTTATCCCTAAGCCACGCGAACTGATCGGCTATCGTTCCCGTCGTGCTGAGCGCAAGTCGATCCACCGACAGAGTCGGCGTCGTGATTCGGTTGCGGTGTTTCTTCAGCGTCTCCACCACCTCTCGCAGGATGGTCGACTTTCCCGAGTTGTTCGCACCGACGAAAACGGTCACCCCCGCGCGCTGTGGATAGATCACGTCACCACTCTTGAGGACAATGCCATCGATGCTGCAGCTGAATCTGTCCGCGCTCCCTCCGGTCCACTCGTGGTGCGCGGACGCTACCGCATCGTCGAAGGAATCCGTCACGTGAGCCATGGGTTGAGCATGCCATGTGGGTTCGAAGGTCGCCGCGATCGAATCGCCCGCCCCTCAGATAGAGCTGTCGTGCGAGGCCGGCTCGTCGCATGGCCGACGGACAGCTGCGCGGGCAGGTCCCTCAAGCGGCCTGTGCTCGGATAGGGATCCGAGCACAGGCTGCTTGAGGCCGCAGCATGGCCAGCCAAGCTGCGACCGGTGGCGAGGCGTGTTCTGGTCGAGGCGCCGCGCGCCGACGGTCGTCATTCTCGCCAGGTGGCCTGATACGGAACTGCGCGCGCTCACCCCGATAGACGTAAGCGAACACCGCTGTTGGGCTCCGTGAATGTCTTCAGGGGCAACTCGCGGCGGAGACGTGCGAACGTCTGTCGAGAAAGTCCTGGACCGTCTCCTCAGCCCACACGTTGGGTCCATCCTGGTTCGGTCGGCTCTTGACCGATGCGTTATAAGGCCTCACAGTCGTCATCCTTGCTGAAGCGGATCACGCGCTTCAACCATCCCCACACCGCTCCCCTGCCTCTGTGTCGTTCTCGCCGCTATCGGCCGTCTCGTACGTCCGCGTCTCGACTACTCGTCAAGCAGACAAGGGTGGCGAGCGTTGTAGCCGAGTTCGTCGACCGCGGACACTCAGGACGGAGCATCGATCTCCCAGAACTCCAACGAAGGCTCACCTACACCCGAGAGCCCTCCCCCGACGACGTCATCGTTCACAAGCTCGATCGCCTCGCTCGGTCTCGAGCCGACGACATCGCGATCACCCAGGCCGTTCAGCCTACGGGTGCCGTCTCGTATCAAGCACCGCGGGCATCGATACGACTCCGAACCGCACGTTCCTGCACGGGACCATGGCGTCGATCGCGGACTTCTACTCGCGCATCCTCGCACAAGAAGTCATGAAGGGCATGCGGCAGAAGGCCATCCAGGGCGGAACGTCGGGGCGGGCGCCGATCGGCTACCTCAACGTCCGCCGACAGACCGAGGACGTACGCGACTATCGAGCGATTCAACTCGACCGCGAACGGGCGCCGCACATCGCCTGGGCATTCGCCACCTATGCGCCCGGCGAGTGGAGCGTCGCTCAGCTCGACACGGCACTCATAACAGAGGACCTCGGACTCGGGCGACTGCTTCCCGCTCCCCCGCGGCGCTGACAGCTGCGAGCCTTCGTCGTGTGCTGACGAGCCCCTATTGCAAGGGCATCGTCACGCGGAACGGCGCGCAGCATGCAGGAAGCCACAAACCGCTGGTCCCGACGGCGACCTGGGAGACAGCCCAACGTCTCCTCTCCTCGCGCCGTCAAAGCGCGCGCAGCCGCATTCATACGCGCTACCTCAAGAGCACAGTCTGCTGCTTCAACTGTCAACGCCGGCTGCTGGTCCCGACGCTCGGTCGAAGAGCGGGCGCGTCTATGACTACTTCGTCTGCTCCGGACGACAGAACGGTACACCGCGATGCACGGAGCGCGCTATCCGCGCGTCCGAGAGCGCGAGCTCCAAGTGATTCCCGAAGCGATACGCGCGCGGACCGAGGCCACGGGTGCGCCAGTCAGAGACCATGGAGACGGGAACGCCAGATAAGCAGCGAGCTCGCCGACGACGAGCAGCGGCTCCGGACGCCAGGGGTCGCCGGTCGAGCTGTGTTCCGTGTCCATACCGAACAGGTGCGTCGTACTCCTACCCACGAATCGGGAGCGACCTGAGTCGCCCCGGCGTGTCCGGAGAGCGTTTTGCTGGTGTCAGCCGGCTTGTTCGACCGGTTCGATGCGAGCGTAGTCGAGCTGTTCGACTTCGAGCGGCGTGAGGTCGTCGATCGAGCCGTGCGGCCGGTCGCTGTTGAACCACAGCACCCATGACGCGGTGGCTGCTTCGACCTGATCGACGTCCCGCCACGGGCCCTCATGGTGGATGAGTTCGGACTTGTAGAGCCCGATCTGCGATTCGGCGAGGGCGTTGTCGTACGCGTCGCCGACGGACCCGACGGACGGGTCGATGCCCTCGTCGACGAGCCGGTCGGTGAACGCGATCGATGTGTAGACGCTGCCCGCGTCGGTGTGGTGGGTGAGCCCGGACAGCCCGGTGACGCCTTCGCGGCGGCGGGTCCACAGTGCCATCTCGAGGCAGTCGAGCACGAGCGGGGTGGTCATGCTCGTGGCTGCGCGCCAGCCGATGATACGGCGGGAGTGCGCGTCGAACACGAACGCGACGTACACCCAGCCGGACCACGTCCACACGTACGTGAAGTCCGCCACCCAGAGCTGGTTCGTGCGGAACCGGGAGAAGTGCCGGTCGACGAGATCGGCCAGCCTCGTCTCCCGCAGCGCGCCGTCGACGGGCTGCTTGCGCTTCCCGCGCCGCACCCCGGCGATTCCGAGCTCACGCATGAGCCGTTCGACCGTGCACCTCGCGATGTCATGCCCGTCGCGACGTAACCGCAGCCACAGCTTGCAGGCGCCGAGCACCCGCCGATGCTTCCGCCAGGTGTCCAGCACGATCGGCTTCCACTGTTCGTCGGCGATCTCTTGCCGGGTCGGGCGCCGGGCCCGGGCGTCGTAGTAGGTCGATGGGGCGATCTTGCAGCCGTGCTGGGTGAGCACGGCGCAGATCGACTCGACACCCCATCGCAGCCCACCCTCACGGCGGTCCTTGTGGTCGGCGATGAACCCGACTATCGCTTCAGTGGCCGGTCGAGTTCGGCCGCGAAGAAAGCCGAGGCTGCCTTCAGAATCTCGTTCGCCCGACGCAGCTCCGCGTTCTCCCGCTTGAGCCGCTTGATCTCCTCCGCCGCGTCCGTGGTCACGCCGGGCCGGTCGCCCGCGTCGACCTGCTGCCGGCGGATCCACGTCCGGATCGTTTCCGGGGAGCCGATGCCGAGCATCTGCGCGACCGCGGTGATCGCCTGATACTCGCTCGCGTAGTCGGATCGCACCTCGGCGACCATCCGGACAGAGCGCTCACGAAGCTCGCGCGGGTACTTACTGGGACGTCCCATAAGACAGATCCTTCCAAGGAATCCTGTCTCCGGACACGCCGGGGCGACTCAACCGGCAAGGAGGCTCCCCCGCCGGAACGCGGCGGCCGAACAGGCCGCGAGGACGTCAAAGTGACGGGTTTTCGATGACCAGATCACATCCACCTACAGAAAAAGTCCCGGAAACCCTTGAGTTTCCGGGACTTCTTGGTCGGGCTGACAGGATTTGAACCTGCGACCCCTTGACCCCCAGTCAAGTGCGCTACCAAGCTGCGCCACAGCCCGCTGCCGGGCGAACCCGGACAACTCGAACAGTCTAGCCTGTCGCGAACGGTGCCGCGAACCGGGGTGCACCCCGCGAGTGTCGGCGCCGCGGAGTACCGTCGGGGCATGGCCGAGATCACGATGACGCCGGCGACCACGGCGCAGTGGAACGACGTGCAGAGCGCCCTCACGGGCGGCGGAGACGGGCGCAGCTGCCAGTGCATGTGGCCCGTTCTCTCCAACGCCGACTGGCGCACCACCACGGTCGACGAACGCGAACGGATGCTCCGCGACGAGATCGACGCCGGCCCGCCCCCGGGCCTCGTCGCCTACGTCGACGGCGCCCCAGCCGGATGGGTCCGCGTCGGCCCCCGCCCGACGCAACAGCGCCTGGGCCGCTCGCGCATCGTGAAGACCGGCACCGCCGAACCCCTCGACGACGACAGCGTCTGGGCCGTCTCGTGCTTCTCCGTCCGCCGTGAACACCGCCGCCAGGGGCTCGTCGGCGAACTCCTCCAGGGCGCCATCCGCTACGCCCGCGAACGAGGCGCGCGCGTGCTCGAGGCCTACCCCATCGACGTCGCGGCCGGAAAGACCAGCTCGAACGCCCTCTTCGTCGGCTCCCTCTCCACCTTCCAGGAAGCCGGCTTCGACCTCATCGCCCACCCCACCGAGACCCGCGCCGTCGTCTCGCTCACCCTCTGACTCTGCCTACGATGGACGGATCATGAGCGACTCCGTCCGCATCGACGTCTGGCTGTGGGCCGTCCGCGTCTACAAGACCCGCTCCGCCGCCACCACGGCTATCCGCGGCGGACACGTCCGCGTCAACGGCGATCCCATCAAAGCCGCCTACAGCGTCAAGATCGGCGACGAGGTGCGCGTGCGCATCAACGGCTTCGACCGCATCCTCGGCGTCCGGGGCATCCTCCACAAGCGCGTCAGCGCGCCCCTCGCCGCCGAGGCCTTCGAAGACCGCACCCCTCCCCCGCCGCCCCGCGAGTTCGTCGCCCCCATCGTCACCCGCGACCGCGGAGCCGGACGCCCCACGAAGCGCGAACGCCGAGAGATCGACCGCCTGCTCGGCCGCGACGACGCGTACTGACCCGGGCTCCGCGATTCAGTCCAGCCGGTCGAGCAGCCACCGCGTGCCGACGACCGACGCGCCGACCGCCTCGAGCCGGCTGCGCAGCTCGCGATCGCTCGTCACGGCCGTGAGCCGAAGGCCCGCACCGACGCCCGCCTCGGCCCGGCGCACGATCTCGTCGTCGCCCGACCCGTCCGCCGTGTAGACGCTGACGTCGTCGGCATGCTCGATGCCGCGCGCCGCGCCCTCCACGACGAGCGCGAACCGCGGGAACCACCGGCTTCCCTCGAGCCCCAGCGCATCCGCCGGCAGTCCCGCGACGGCGAGCGCCTCGACCCGGTCGCGCAGACGACGTGCGGCCCCGGCACGGTCGCGCCACCAGCCATCCGGCACCGACCCCACGACGTTCGCCGCGTCGACCAGCACGACAGGGCGGATGGCCAGCTGCGCCCGCAGCATCGGCCACGCCTCCGCGAACCCGGGATGCAGCGGCAGCGCATCCACGTCGTCGACCGGCACCCAAGCCAGCTCGAGGCTCTCGGGATCGCTGATGACGGGCTCGAACGGGTCGGCGACATCCGCCACGACCGTCGTATAGCGCCAGATGCCGACGTCGTACACCGACGTGAACCGCGGCACGACCGCGCCGTCGGGGACGCCCGCCTCCTCCTGCGCCTCGCGCACGGCGCCGTGCAGAGGGCTCTCGCCCTGATGCAGCGCGCCGCCGGGCAGCGCCCACGTGCCGCCGAAGTGGCTCCAACCGACACGATGCTGCAGCAGCACGCCGCGCGC
This sequence comes from Microbacterium gilvum, assembly GCF_039543865.1. Classification (NCBI taxonomy): domain Bacteria; kingdom Bacillati; phylum Actinomycetota; class Actinomycetes; order Micrococcales; family Microbacteriaceae; genus Microbacterium; species Microbacterium gilvum. The sequence continues at coordinate 56,728 of NZ_BAABKO010000008.1, forward strand.
CGCGTCGACGGCGAGCAGTCCCGCCGCCCCGAACCGACCCCAGTACCGGGTGCCGTCGTCGGCCACGACCCATGCGTCGCCCGGGTCGCGCGGGCCATCCGGCCGTCGCGGCTCACCGGGGGCAGGGCGCTCGATCGTCACCCCTCCACCCTCGCACACGCGCGTGTCGAGCGGATGACGCGGGGGTCATGCCGCGCAACGGGCGGAGCCGCCGGGCCGCAATTCGGACCGGCGGGGCCGGTGACGCCTGCCGTGGCCGACACGCGCACACCAGCCCCAGCCATCCGAACGGCGGCACGCGGCGCGCCAGCCGCGTCGAGCCGCGATTCGGACCGGCGGTGCAGGTGACGCCTGCCGTGGCCGACACGCGCACAGGAACCCCAGCCATCCGAAAGGCGGCACGCGCACCGAGGCTCAGCCGGTCAGGCGAGCAACAACGACACGGCAGCGAAGCCGGGCCGCGATTCGGACCGGCGGGGCCGGTGACATCCGCTGCGGCAGACACGCGCACACCAGCCCCAGCCATCCGAAAGGCGGCACGCGGCTATCGCCCAAACCCGGGCCGCGATTCGGACCGGCGGGGCCGGTGACACCTGCCGTGGCCGACACGCGCACACCAGCCCCAGCCGTCCGAAAGGCGGCACGCGCCGGCACCCGACCCGCGGCACACGGGAACGGCCGCCGCCCACACGGGGCGACGGCCGACGCAGCTCTACTTCCGCTGGCGCTTCTCGCGCACGCGCATGTTGATGACGATGGGCGTGCCCTCGAAGCCGTAGAGCTCGCGCAGGCGCCGCTGCACGAACCGGCGGTAGCCCTGGTCGAGGAATCCCGTCGTGAACAGCACGAAGGTCGGCGGGCGCGTGCCCGCCTGCGTGCCGAACAGGATGCGCGGCTGCTTGCCTCCCCGCAGCGGGTGCGGGTGCTCGGCGACGAGCTCGGTGATGAACGCGTTGAACTTGCCCGTCGGGATGCGCGTGTCCCACGAGTCGAGCGCCTGCTCGAGCGCGGGCACGAGCTTGTCGAGCCGGCGCCCCGTCTTCGCCGAGATGTTGACGCGCGGCGCCCAGGCGACGTGCGCGAGGTCCTGCTCGATCTCGCGCTCGAGGTAGCGGCGGCGCTCGGCGTTGACCATCTCGGGGCTGTCGAGCAGATCCCACTTGTTGAACGCGAGCACGAGCGCGCGCCCCGACTCGAGCACGAGGTCGATGATGCGCACGTCCTGCTCGCTGATCGGCTGCGTCACGTCGATCACGACGACGGCCACCTCCGCCTTCTCGAGCGCCGCCGAGGTGCGCAGCGACGCATAGAAGTCGGCGCCCTGCGCCATGTGCACGCGACGGCGGATGCCGGCCGTGTCGACGAGGCGCCACAGCTTGCCGCCGAGCTCGACGACCTCGTCCACGGGGTCGCGCGTCGTCCCGGCGAGGTCGTTGACGACCACGCGCTCCTCGCCCGCCGCCTTGTTCAGCAGCGACGACTTGCCGACGTTCGGCCGCCCGAGGATGGCCACGCGACGCGGGCCGCCGATCTCGTGCTTCGCGACCGCCGACACGTCGGGCGTCTTCTCGAGCACGGCGTCGAGCAGGTCGGCCACGCCGCGGCCGTGGATGGCCGAGACGGGGTGCGGCTCGCCGAGGCCGAGGTTCCAGAGAGCCGCGGCCTCCGGCTCGTGCCGCGCGTCGTCGACCTTGTTCGCCACGAGGAACACGGGCTTCGAGGTCTTGCGCAGCAGCCGCACGACGTGCTCGTCGGTCGACGTCGCGCCCACCGACGCGTCGACGACGAAGAGGATGACGTCGGCCAGCTCGATCGCGACCTCCGACTGCAGCGCGACCGAGCGGTCGATGCCCTTCGCGTCGGGCTCCCATCCGCCCGTGTCGACGAGCGAGAACCGGCGTCCGAGCCACTCCGCCTTGTACGTCACGCGGTCGCGCGTGACGCCGGGGGTGTCCTCGACGACCGCCTCGCGGCGCCCCAGGATGCGGTTCACGAGCGCGGACTTGCCCACGTTCGGGCGCCCCACGATCGCGATGACGGGCAGCGCCGGCAGGTACTCCACGCCGTCCTCGCCCGACGCGAGGCCCGCCAGCAGGTCGGCGTCCTCCTCGTCGAGCTCGTAGTCGGCGAGGCTCGCGCGCAGCGACTCGGCGCGGCGCTCGATGAGCTCCTCGTCGAGCTCGGCCAGTCGTTCGACGAGGCGGTCGGGCGACCCCTCGTACTCGTTCTCAGCGGCCATCCCGGCCTCCTGTCCTCTCGTCGATCACCGCGAGCACGGCGGCGACGCTCTGTTCGAAATCCAAGTCGGTCGTGTCGACGACGTCCACCCCAGGAGCTGCGTCGAGGAAGTTCACGACCTCGCTGTCCGACGCGTCGCGCCGGCGCATCGCGTCGGCCACGGCGGCCGTGTCGGCGTCGCCGAGCTCGGCGGCCCGGCGCGCGGCCCGCACGTCGGGGTGCGCCGTCAGCAGGATGCGCACGGGCGCATCCGGGGCGACGACGGTCGTGATGTCGCGCCCCTCCACGACGACGCCCGGCAGCCCGGAGTCGGCGACGAGCGCGCGGAAGAGCGTGTTGACCTTCTCGCGCACGGGCAGCACGCGCGCCACGCCGCTCACGGCGGCCGACGTCTCGGGCGTGCGGATGGCCTCGGTCACGTCGACACCGCCCACCCGCACCGTGCGCACGTCGGGATCGAGCGACACCTCCGGCGCGAACGTCTCGGACGCGGCGATCACCGCCGCCTCGTCGTCCGTCGACGCGCCGGAGTCGACGACGTGCCACGCGAGCGCGCGGTACACCGACCCCGTGTCGAGGTACCCGTAGCCGAGCCGGCGCGCGCTCTCCTTTGAGACGCTCGACTTGCCGGCACCCGCGGGGCCGTCGATGCCGATGAAGAAGGGCTCAGTCACTCGTGCTCGCAATCCGCCAGCCGCGGGACTCCAGGCCCTCCACGGCGCTCGTGAGGACGGCCGGGTCGAGCGACAGCTCGACGAGGCCGATGGGCGCGCCGGGCGAGTGCTCGAGGCGCACCTCCTCGATGTTGATGTCCATGTCGCCGACGTCGGCGAACAGCTGCGCGAGCTGGCCGGGGCGGTCGTCGATCATGACGACGGCCGTCTCGAACCGGCGGCGCTGGCCGTGCTTGCCGGGCAGGCGCTCCACGCCCGTGTTACCCCGCCGGATGGCCTCGGCCACGGCCCTGCGCGCGCCCGGCGCGTCGGGGTGCCGCAGCGCGTCGGCCGCCTCCCGCAGATCGGCGGCGAGCGCGTCGAGCACCTCGACGACGGGCGACGCGTTGGCGCCGAGGATCTGCACCCACAGCTCCGGTGCGGAGTGCGCGATGCGCGTCGTATCGCGCACGCCCTGGCCGGCGAGCGACAGCGACAGCTCCGGGGCGTCGGCGAACCGCGCGGCGAGCAGCGACGCGACGACCTGCGGGACGTGCGAGACGAGCGCGACGGAGCGGTCGTGCTCCTCCGGCGTCATCTCGATCGGCACGGCGCCGAGGTCGAGGGCGAGGTCCTCGACGAGCGCGAGGTCGGCGACGGGCGTCTCGCCGTCGCGGCACACGACCCAGGGCCGGCCCGTGAAGATGTCGGCGCGCGCCGAGATGGCGCCGCCCCGCTCGCGTCCCGCCATGGGGTGCGAGCCGATGTAGTGCGTGAGGTCGAGCCCGCGGGCGCGCAGCTCGCGCAGCGGCTCGAGTTTCACCGACGCGACGTCGGTGACGACGGCACGCGGGAACCGCGCCAGCTCGTCGGCGACGACATCCGCCACGACGTCGGGCGGGACGCACACGACGACGATCGCCGGGTCGTCGCCCTCGGCGGCTGCGCGCCCGGCGCCGTAGTCGACGGCGAGCCGCAGCTGCGCGGGCGACGCGTCGGCGAGCGCGACGTCGACGCCCAGCTGCGTGAGGGCGTGGCCGATGCTCGCGCCCAGGAGGCCCGAGCCGACGACGCGCACCGTGCCGACGACGCGCGCGGCACGGCCGGGCACGGTCGACGACGAGGCGTCGGGCACGACGCCGCTCGGCACGCGTGTATCGCTCACGAGGTCTCCTGGTCCTCCGAAGGCGGAAGCTCGACGCCGCCCTCCGGCGGAGCATCCGTTCCCCGGCGCGACAGCGTCAGCAGCGCGCCGAGTTCCACCTTAGTCAGTTCGCGCGCGCGCCCGGCAGGGAGCGTTCCCAGGTGCAGTGGGCCGAACTGCCGGCGCACGAGCTCGACGACGGGATGGCCGACGGCCGCCATCATGCGGCGGACGATGCGGTTGCGCCCCGAGTGGAGCGTCAGCTCGACGAGGCTCGACCCCGACGAGGCGTCGAGCAGGCGCGCTTTGTCGGCCGCGATGGGGCCGTCGTCGAGCTCGATCCCGCGCGTGAGCTTCGCGATCGTCGCGGGCGACACGCGCCCGTCGACCTTCGCGATGTACACCTTCGTGACGCCGAAGCTCGGATGGGCGAGCACGTGCGCGAGCTCGCCGTCGTTCGTGAGCACGAGCAGCCCGCTCGTCTCGGCGTCGAGCCGGCCCACGTTGTAGAGGCGCTCCGGCCACTCCTTCGTGAAGCGGCGCAGGTCGGGGCGGCCGTGCTCGTCCTTCATCGTGCTCACGACGCCCGTGGGCTTGTTGAGCACGACGTAGCGCTTCGTCGTGTCGAGCTGCACGGCCGTGCCGTCGACGTCGACGAGGTCGCGCCCGGGGTCGATGCGCGCGCCGAGCTCCGACACGACCACGCCGTTGACGCGCACGCGCCCCTCGACGATGTACTGCTCCGACACGCGCCGCGAGGCCACCCCCGCGTTCGCGAGCACCTTCTGCAGGCGCACGCCCTCTTGCTCCGTCATGCCGTCATCTCCTCGAATCCGTCGGCGCCGTCGTCGAGCAGCGGCGAGATCGGCGGCAGCTCGTCGAGCGAGTTGATGCCGAGCTGCTGCAGCAGCATGTCGGTGGTGCCGTAGTTGATCGCCCCCGTCTCCGGGTCGGCGTAGAGCTCCGTGATGAGGCCGCGCGCCACGAGCGTGCGCACGACCGAGTCGACGTTGACGGCGCGGATCGACGCGACCTGCGAGCGCGTCACGGGCTGCTTGTAGGCGATGACCGCGAGCGTCTCGAGCGCGGCCTGCGAGAGCCGGGCCGGCGCCTGCGCGCCGACGTAGTCGGCGACGAGGCCGTCGAACCGCTCGCGCACGTACAGCCGCCATCCGCCGCCCACCTCGCGCAGCTCGAAGCCGCGCTGCGGCCCGCCCGCCGCGCCGTCGTAGTCGGAGACGAGCGTCTCGAGCGCCTGCCGCACGGCGGGCACGGGGGCGCCCACCGCCGTCGCGAGGCTCACGAGGCTCTGCGGCTCGTCGGCGACGACGAGGATGGCCTCCAGCCGCTGGGCGACGGGCGCCTCGTCGGGCACGGTCTCATCGGTCGGAGTCGGGTCATCGGTCATAGTCGGCCCCCAGGGTCGCCAGCATGTCGTCGGACCATCGCTCGGCCGTCCACCGCAGCGTGAGCTCGCCGAGCGGCTCGAGCTGCTCGAAGCTGAGCGCGGCATGGCGGTACAGCTCGAGGACGGAGAGGAAGCGCGCCACCACGACCCCCGCGAGCTCGACCCCGGCGACGAGCTCGCGGAAGCTCATCGTGCCGCGGGAGCGCAGCTGGGCGACGACGACCGCCGCCTGCTCGCGGATGGACACGAGCGGCGCGTGCAAGTGGTCGAGCCCGACCTGCGGGAGGGTCTTCGGCGCGAAGGCGAGCAGGGCGAGCGCCCCGAACTCGTCGGCCGACAGCGTCCAGACGAGCTCGGGCGTCCGCGCGCGGTGCTTCTCCTCGAGCGGCACGGAGCGGGTGTGCCGCCGGTCCTCCGCCTGCAGCCGGGAGCGGAACCAGTCCGACACCTCCTTGAACGCGCGGTACTGCAGCAGCCGCGCGAACAGCAGATCCCGCGCCTCGAGCAGCGCCACCGACTCGGCGTCGACGAGCTCGCCCTGCGGGAGCAGGCCCGCCACCTTCATGTCGAGCAGGGTGGCCGCCACGACGAGGAACTCGCTGGCCTGGTCGAGCTCCTCGTCCGGCCCGAGGTCGCGCAGGTACGCGATGAACTCGTCGGTCACCCTGCTGAGCGCGATCTCGGTGATGTCGAGCTCGTGCTTCGAGATGAGCGTCAGCAGCAGGTCGAAGGGCCCGTCGAAGTTCGCGAGCGAGACGCGGAAGCCCGCGTCCGGAGCTTCCGCCGGTTCCGCCGCCTCAGGCGACGGCGCCACGGGAGACCAGCTCCCGCGCGAGCCGCAGGTACGCCTGCGCTGCGGGATGCTCGGGGGCGAACTCCGTGATGGGCACGCCCGACACGGAGGCGTCGGGGAACTTCACGGTGCGGCCGATGACGGTCTCGAGCACCTTGTCGCCGAACGCCTCCACGATGCGGTCGAGCACCTCGCGCGAGTGCAGCGTGCGCGAGTCGTACATGGTCGCGAGCAGGCCGTCGAGCTCGATCGAGGGGTTGAGGCGGTCGCGCACCTTGTCGATCGTCTCGATGAGCAGCGCGACGCCGCGGAGCGCGAAGAACTCGCACTCGAGCGGGATGAGCACGCCGTGCGCCGCCGTGAGCGCGTTGACGGTGAGGATGCCGAGCGAGGGCTGGCAGTCGACGAGGATGACGTCGTACTCGTTCGCGACGCCGCGCAGCACGCGCGCGAGGATCATCTCGCGGGCCACCTCGTTGACGAGGTGCACCTCGGCGGCCGAGAGGTCGATGTTCGCCGGGATGATGTCGAGGCCGTCGACCGCCGTGTGGACGATCGCCTCGTGCGCGTCGCGCTTGGGCTCGAGCAGGAGGTCGTAGATCGTCGTGACGTCGTGCGTCTGCACGCCGAGGCCCGCCGACAGCGCGCCCTGCGGGTCGAAGTCGACGGCGAGCACCTTGCGCCCGTACTCGGCGAGCGATGCGGCGAGGTTGATGGTCGTCGTCGTCTTGCCGACGCCGCCCTTCTGGTTGCACAGGGCGATGATGCGCGCCGGACCGTGGCTGTCGAGCTTCGGCGGCGTCGGGAACCCCTGGTAGGGACGACCCGTGGGCCCGATCGGGACGGCGTCCTGCTGGGTCTTGCGCGTCACCGAAACTCCTGCCTTCGCGATGCCGAACGTGTTCATGCGGTTCGACCGAGTCTAGTCGCCGACGCCCCCGGCCGCCCGCGCGACGGGCCAGGCGGCCGGAAGTCGTCGGCGGCTACGCGCCGCGGAGCGCGTTGACGGGCTCGATGCGCGCGGCGCGCCGTGCCGGGTACCAGCCCGACACCCAGCCGACGACGGCGCCGAGCACGACGCCCGCGCACGCGACGACGGGATCGACCACGGCCGTCCACTGCTGGAGCGCCGCCACCGCGACGACCGCGAGCACGCCGGCGGCCGCGCCGATGAGACCGCCGAGCAGCCCGATGACGATCGACTCGACCGTGAACTGGGCGGCGATCTGCCGCCGCGTCGCGCCGAGCGCGCGCCGCAGGCCGATCTCGCCCACGCGCTCCATGACGGACAGCAGCGTGACGTTCGCGATGCCGAGGCCGCCCGCGAGCAGCGACACTGCGCCGACGATGACGAACACGAGGTTGACGTCGGACTGCACGGCGTCGCCCAGGTCGGACCCGGCCGCCGGCGCGCGCACCTCGATGTTCTCGGGGGCGTCGGGCGAGAGCGCGAGCGGGGCCTGCTCGGCGAGCTGCGGCCCCGCGCCCACGGCGATGCGGATGACGGCCTCCGCAGGGACGCGCAGGCCGAAGTCGGCGCGCGCGGCGCCATCCGGGATGAGCACGGCGTCGCGCAGCTCGCCCCGCGTCTGCGTCTCCCCCACGATGCCCACGACGGCGTACGCGAGGCCGTCGATGAAGATCGACGGCTGCGACTCCACGCGCGCGATGCCGAGGCGCTCCGCGGCGCGCGAGCCGAGCACGGCCACGCGGTCTCCGCGGGCGTCGTGGCCCTCGTCGAACATGCGCCCCGCGGTGAGCTCGCCGCCCACGACGTCGAGGATGCCCGACGACGCCGCGAGGAGCGGCGGCGAGGCGACGGCGGGCGCCGACGGATCGTTGAGGGGCACCGCCGTGATGGCGGCCTCGCCGAGCGCCACCTCCGAGAGCAGCGCGGCGTCCTCCGCGCCCGCGAGCAGCTCGAGCCGCTCCGGCGCGTCCCACGGGAGCGTCCCGAGGGCGCCCGTGCGGCCATCCTGCCCCGTGCTCGTCTCGGCCGGCGTGATCGTGACCTGCGTCGCCGCGACGGCGTCGAACTGGCTCGCGATCTGCGCGGCGGCCGTCTGCGCGAAGCCCCACGTCGCGACGAGCGACCCGATGCCGAGCACCGTGCCGAGGATCGTCATGATGAGGCGGCCTGGCCGCGAGCCGATGTCGGTGGTCGCCTCCGCGAAGAGGTCGCTGGCCGTGAAGCGGTCGCGACGCGCGACGGGGCGCAGGAGCTCCGCCGCCCCCGCCGTCGCCTCCGGCGCTGCCTTCCTCCGGCGCCGCCATCGGCGCCGCCGCTTCCGCGGGGCCTCGGCGCCTTCGTCGGCCGGGGCGTCGAGCGCGAGCGTGTCGGTCGTCATGCGACCTCGCTCAGCCGGCCGTCGGAGATCCGGATGGTCCGCCGCGCCCGCTCGGCCACGCCCTGATCGTGCGTGATGACGACGAGCGTGAGCCCGTCGGCGTTGAGCTCCTCGAAGAGCGCCATCACCTCCGACGACGTGCGCTGGTCGAGGCTGCCCGTCGGCTCGTCGGCGAGCAGCAGCCTCGGCCCGCTCACGACGGCGCGGGCGACGGCGACCCGCTGCCGTTCGCCGCCCGACAGCGTCCCGGGGAGGAACGCCATCCGGTGCCCGAGCCCGACGCGCTCGAGCGCCTCCTTCGCGCGCGACTCGCGCTCGGCGCGCGGCACGCCGCTGTAAAGCATGGGCATGAGCACGTTGTCGAGCACGGTGCGGCGCGGCATGAGGTGGAACGCCTGGAAGACGAATCCGATGAACTGCGCCCTGACGGCCGCGCGCTCGTCCTCTGTGAGGTCGCCCGTGAGCGCTCCCGAGATGCGGTACTCCCCCACGGTCGGCCGGTCGAGGAGCCCGAGGATGTTGAGCATGGTCGACTTGCCCGATCCGCTCGGGCCGACGATCGACACGTACTCGCCGTCCTCCAGCACGAGCGACACGCCCTTGAGCGCCTGCACCTCGGGCGGGCCGGGGAACGACCGCGTGACATCGCGCAGCTCGACGACGGGCGCGGTCACGAGCCGACCACCACGAGGTCGCCCTCGGCGAGGTCGCCCGAGGTGGGCGTGACCTCGACGTAGCCGCCCGCGGCGAGCCCGGTCTCGACCGTGACGAGCACGGTCTCGGCGTTCTCGCCGTCGCGCGGATCGCCCGTGACGACCTCGACGCGCGATTCGCCGCCTGGCCCCGCCGTGAGCGCCGCGTAGGGCACCGAGAGCACCTCGCCCTCGGTCGCGCCGACCGGCACGGTGATGCGCACGTTGGTGCCCTGCACCTGCGCCATCTGCTCGGGCGTGAGCGGATCGGGCTCGAACGAGATCGTCGTGCGCCCGCCGTCCTCCGCGGCCTCGAGCGACGCGATGACGGCACGGTGCTCGCCGCCGTCGGGCAGCTCGAACGTCGCCTCCGCACCGACCTCGAGCAGGGCGACGTCGGCCTCGGCCGCCGTGCCCGTGAGCTCGACGGTCGCGCCCGACACCGTCATGGCCGCGCCTTCGAGCGTCGTGCCGCGCGACACGGCCACGGAGTCGACGCGCCGCGGCAGCTCCTGCAGGTACAGCACCTCGCTCGAGGGCAGGTAGGGCAGGGCGGCCTCGCGCGCGGCGGCGAGGGTCTCGTTGGCGGTCTCGACGCCGGCCACGGCGCTGTCGACGGCGGCCTGCTCGGCGCTCGTGTCGCGCGGGGCGTCGAGCGCCTGCCGCTGCAGCTGGGCGACGGCGAGCTGGTCGTACAGGTCGGCGGTGTCCTCGCCGGCCGCGTCGGCCGCCGCGATCTGCCGCTGGATGCTCGCCACCTGGTTGTCGGCCTCGCGCACCTCGATCTCCGACGGTCCCTGGCCCGCGGCCGTCAGCGCCGCGCGCGCGTCGATGACGGCCTGCTCGGCCATCCGCACGCCGTCCTCGGCCGCGACGACCGACTCCGTGACGCCCTCCTCCGCCGCGGGGGCGGGGTACCCCGCCTGGTTGTACAGCTCGCCCACGGCGAGCGCCGTCGCCTCGTCGAAGACGTCGGACTCGACGTCTCCCACGCCGATGCCCGCGGCGGCGAGCGCCTGCTTGAGCTGCAGCACGTCGGGCCCCGAGACGCCGACCCGCAGCGTCCGGTAGGCGGGCAGGTCGCCCGGCAGCACGATGACGGGCCGGCCTGCCACCTCGAGCGCGATCGACAGCCGGTCGAGCTCCGCCCCGACCTCGGGAACCTGGCCCGTGACGATCGCCGCGCCCTCGAACGACGACGTGTCGAGCTTCAGCTCGACGGCGTCGGTGTAGCCGACGTCGCCGCGCAGCGTGACGTCGTTGCTCAGCTCGCCGAACTCCACCGGCACGGTGACGAGCCCCGGCTCCGGTGCGCCGGCTCCCGCTGCCGCGTCGAGCGGCGAGATGACGAAGCGCCCGAGCACGAGGCCTCCCGCGAGCGCGACGACGGCGACCGCGGCCGTGATCCACAGGCCGCGGTTGCGGCCGAGCGCCCTGCGCCATCCGCCTCGGCGTTCGGAGGCGGCGGGGACGTCGTCCTCCTCCTCCTCGATGAGCGCCTCGACGACGCCCCCTGCGGGGACGAGCCCGTTCTCTCGGTCCTGCTCGTCCCCGCTGTCCTGTGCGGCCCCGCGTGCGTCCTGCTCCGCCACCCTCAGCTCGCCTGCTCGGCCGCGGCCTTGTACGCCTCGAGGTCGGCCTTGTTGTCCGCGATGAACTGCTCCTCCAGCTCGAACTGGATCTCGAGCGCGCGGTCGCGGTAGTCGGTCGCCTCACGGCAGTCGAGGTCGGCGAGGGCGAGCGGGATCTCGTCCTCCGCGGCCTGCTTCCACTCGTCGGTCTGCGAGGGGTCGGTCGACTGCGACATCGCCTCGAGCTCCTCCTCCGTGGCGGTCTCCCAGTCGATCTCCTCCATGGCCGCGTTCTGGTCCTCCCAGAAGGCGTTCTGCTGCTCGTACAGCTCCTCAGTGGGCTGGGTCTGCTTGGTGTACTGCGCGTAGTCGGCGTCGGCCATGCACGCGGCCCACTCGGCGTCGAGCTCGACCATCGCGTCCGACTCCTGCGTCGTCGTGTAGAGCTCGTTCATCGCATCCATGAGCGGCTGGAACTGCTCGTACAGGTCCTCCCACTGATCGCTGCCGTACACCTCGTTCGACGCCGTGTTGTAGCAGCCCTGGTCGGCGGTCTCGTAGAACGCGTCCCAGTCGAACTCGGGGTCCATCGACTCCTCCTCGGAGGGCGACTCGCCGTAGAGCACCTCGTAGAAGGCCGTCTGCTCCGACTCCGAGAGCGTCGCGACGTAGTCGGCGTTGGGATCGACGTACTCCTCGCCCTGCTCCGACATCTCGGCGTTCTGCTCGGCGTAGGGGTCGTTGAAGATGCCGTACCCGTACTGCTCGACCCATTCGCGCGACTCCGGGTCCCAGACTCCGTCGTCCTCGCTGTAGACGACGCCGCCGTTGTCGAGGTTGGGGATGTACTCGAAGCCCTGCTCCTGCATGCAGGCCGCGGTCTTCTCCTCGATCTCCCGGTTCTGCTCGTCGGCCTGCGCCTGCTGCTCCTCGACGGAGAGGTCGCCGCCGTAGCCCGCGTTCGTGTACTCGTAGAGCGGCGAGTCCTCCCAGTCGAGCTCGTTGGCGCCGCCGCCGCCCGTCGTGGAGCAGGCGGTGAGCCCGAGGGCGAGGGCGGACGCGGAGGCCGCGAGGAGGAGGGGGCGTGTGGTGCGCATCGTGTCCCTGTCTGGATGGCGCGCGGGGCGCGCGGAGCTGTGTCCTGCCATGCTGTCGGGTCCCGGATGGTCCGCGCATCCATCGCGAGGATGATGTCGTCGGAGGAGCCCTCATCAGGGTTGTGTCGTCGGGCGGCCCGTTCCTGACACCGCCGGGTGCTTCGTTATCCAGCCGTGATCAGCGGGCGCGCGGATGGCTCGTCAGGTACACGTCGCGGAGCGTGTCGACCGTGACGTGCGTGTAGATCTGCGTCGTCGCGACGGAGGCGTGGCCGAGCAGCTCCTGCACCACCCGCACGTCCGCGCCGCCCTGCAGCAGGTGCGTCGCGAACGAGTGCCGCAGGGTGTGCGGCGAGACATGCGCCTCCAGCTGCGCGCGCTCGGCGGCCGCCTGGATGACGAGCCATGCGCTCTGCCGGGAGAGCGGCGCCCCGCGCGCGCCGAGGAACAGCCGGGCGGACGCCCTGCCGCGCTCCGCGAGGGAGGGGCGAACGCGCACGAGGTACGCCTCGACGGCCGCTCGGGCGTACGACCCGACCGGCACGACGCGCTCCTTGCCGCCCTTGCCGCGAAGGCGCACGACCTCGCCGGCTGCGAGGTCGTCGACGTCGAGCGAGATCGCCTCCGACACCCGGGCCCCCGTCGCGTACAGCAGCTCCAGCAGGGCCCGGTCGCGGATCCCGAGCGGCTCGTCCGAGGGCGGAGCCGACAGCAGGCGCTCCACCTGGTCGATCGCGAGGGCCTTGGGGAGCCGCTGCGCCTGCTTCGGGGGCCGCAGACGTCGCGACGGGTCGTCTGCGGCGATCCCCTCCCGCGCGAGGAAGCGGTGCAGACCGCGGACGGACGACTGCATCCGCGCGAGCGACGACGCGGCAGGAGCCGGGTAGTCCGACGCGCGGGCAGCGGCGAACGCGGCGACCGTCGCCGCGTCGACGTCGTCGGAGTCGACCACGCCCTGCTCCGCGAGCCAGCCGGCGTATCCCGCGAGATCGCGTCGGTAGGCGGCCACGGTGTGATCCGAGAGGCCCCGCTCGATCGAGATGTGGCGCAGGTACGCGTCGACGGCGCGCTCGATGCGCATCCCGGGCTACCCGGCGCGCAGCCGCGCGTCGGCGAGGAGGAGGGCCATCCCCGTCGTGGCGTTGCGGAAGCGGCCGGCCACGACCGCATCGACGGCGTCGGCGAACGGCACCCACTCGACGCGGATGTCGGCCTCCTCCCCGTCGCGGGCGAACGCCTCGGCGGTGCGGGCGAGGTCACGCGCGAGGAAGAGCCGGATGAGCTCGGAGCTCGACCCCGGCGAGAGGTGGACGGCGCCCAGGTCGTCCCACTGCGCCGCGCGGATGTCGGCTTCCTCGGCGAGCTCGCGGCGCGCCGCGTCGACGGGGTCCTCGCCCGCGACGTCGAGCAGGCCGGCCGGGATCTCCCAGTCGCGCTCCCCGATCGGATGGCGGTACTGCTGGATGAGCAGGACCCGTCCCTCGTCGTCGAGGGCGACGACGGCGACGGCACCCGGGTGCGCGATGAACTGGCGTGTCAGCTCGCCGTCGCCGTACGCGAACCGCTCCGAGACGACGTCCCAGATGGCGCCCTCGTAGACGCGCCCGCGCGCGACGACCTCCGCCGTGAACGGCTCGTCGTGCAGGTCGTCGCGCACGGCCATCCGCTCAGGCGTTCTCGACGTCGAACAGCTCGCTCGACCGGCTGCGCTCGACGGCCGCGCCGACGAGCCCGCGGAAGAGGGGGTGCGGATCGGTCGGGCGCGAGCGCAGCTCGGGGTGCGCCTGCGTCGCGATGTAGTACGGGTGGACGTCGCGCGGCAGCTCCACGAACTCGACGAGGTCGAGATCGGGGTTGATGCCGGAGAAGAGGAGGCCCGCCTCGGCGAGCTGCGCACGGTAGGCGTTGTTCACCTCGTAGCGGTGGCGGTGGCGCTCCTGCACCTCGGAGGCGCCGTACACCTCCGCCGCGATCGATCCCTCCGCGAGCCGAGCGGGGTAGAGGCCCAGGCGCATCGTGCCTCCGAGGTCGCCGCTCTCGAGGATGTCGACCTGCTCGGCCATCGTCGCGATGACGGGCGCGGACGTCTCCGGGTCGAACTCGCTCGACGAGGCGTCGGCGATGCCGGCGACATCGCGTGCGTACTCGATCACCATGCACTGCAGGCCGAGGCACAGGCCGAGCGTCGGGATGCCCTGCTCGCGGGCGAACTTCAGCGCGCCGAGCTTGCCCTCGATGCCGCGGATGCCGAAGCCCCCGGGCACGCAGATGCCGTCGAGCGACGCCAGCTGCTCCTTCGCGCCCTCGGGCGTCTCGCACGTGTCGGAGGGGATCCAGCGGATGGTGACCTTCGTCTCCTGCGCGAACCCGCCCGCCTTGAGCGCCTCGGTCACCGAGAGGTAGGCATCCGGCAGGTCGATGTACTTGCCGACGAGGCCGATCGTCACCTCGTGCTTGGGGTTGTGCACGGCGTGGAGCACACGCCCCCAGCGGGTCCAGTCGACCTCGCCGACCTTGTCCTCGAGACCCAGACGGCGCGTGATGTACGCGTCGAGGCCCTGGTCGTTGAGCGTGGAGGGGATGTCGTAGATGCTCGGCAGGTCGACCGTGTTGACGACGCCCTCGACGTCGACGTCGCACATGAGCGCGATCTTGTTGCGGTTGCCCTCGCTCACGGGGCGGTCGCTGCGCAGCACGAGCGCGTCGGGCTGGATGCCGACCTGACGGAGCGCGGCGACGGAGTGCTGCGTGGGCTTCGTCTTCTGCTCGCCGGATGCGCCCATGAACGGCACGAGCGAGACGTGGACGAAGAAGACGTTGTCGCGGCCGAGCTCGTGGCGCAGCTGCCGGGCGGCCTCGAGGAAGGGCTGCGACTCGATGTCGCCGACCGTGCCGCCGACCTCCGTGATGATGACGTCGGGGCGCGGGTCGTCCTCGGCCTGCAGGCGCATGCGGCGCTTGATCTCGTCGGTGATGTGCGGGATGACCTGCACGGTGTCGCCGAGGTACTCGCCGCGGCGCTCGCGCGCGATCACCTGCGAGTAGATCTGGCCGGTCGTGACGTTGGCGGCCTGCGACAGGTTGATGTCGAGGAAGCGCTCGTAGTGGCCGATGTCGAGGTCGGTCTCCGCGCCGTCGTCCGTGACGAACACCTCGCCGTGCTGGAACGGGTTCATCGTGCCCGGGTCGACGTTGAGGTAGGGGTCGAGCTTCTGCATGACGACGTGCAGTCCGCGTGCCGTGAGCAGGTTGCCGAGGCTGGCGGCGGTGAGCCCCTTGCCGAGCGAGGAGACGACACCGCCCGTCACGAAGATGTGCTTGGTGGTGTCGTCGCGCCGTGCCGGAGAAGTCTGCATCACGGGCTTCAATCCTAACAGTCGTGGTGCCGGTGGAGGGGTGCCGCGTGCAGGGTGCTCCCAGCGGCGGGTGCATGGGCCCGACCGGCCGGCGTGCCGGTCGCGGAGGTCTTCGGGCTATCGTGCCACGGCGCGCCGTCGAGTCGCGAGGGCGGGATGGCCGACGGTCGCGGCTGGTCGGTCACGCGACCGGACGGGCGAGGTCGAGGAGCTCCCTGGCGTGCGTGAGCGCGGCGTCGGAGTCGGCGAGGCCGGAGAGCAGGCGCGCCATCTCGGCCTCGCGCTCGGCGCCGTCGAGGCGCTGCACGCTCGAGCGCGTGACCGACCCGTCGTTGCCCTTGACGACGCTGAGGTGGTTGCCCGCGAAGGCCGCGACCTGGGCGAGGTGGGTGACGGCGATGACCTGGGATGTCCGGGCGAGCTGAGCCAGACGGCGGCCGACCTCGATCGCCGCGGCGCCGCCGATGCCGGCGTCGACCTCGTCGAAGACGAAGGTCGGCACCGGGTCGGTCGCGGCGATGACGACCTCGATGGCGAGCATGACGCGGCTGAGCTCGCCGCCCGATGCGCCCTTGGCGACGGAGCGCGGCTCGGCCCCGGGGTGCGGGGCGAGGAGGAAGGCGACGTCGTCGCGCCCAGCCGCCGACTCCGCGCCATCCGACACCGCGACGACCAGCCGCGCATCGGGCATCGCGAGCGCATGCAGCTCCTCGGTGACCGCCGCCCCCAGGCGCTCGGCGGCCTGCGAGCGCGCGGCAGTGAGCGCGGCCGCGGTCTCGTCGAGCGTGCCGCGGAGGGCGTCGCGCTGCGCGGCGAGGCGCTCGATGCGGTCGCCGTCGTCGTCGAGCTCGGCGAGGCGGGCCGATCCCGATGCGAGGAGATCGATCGCGGCGTCGAGCGTGCCGTGGGCGCGGACGAGGGAGCCCAGCTCCGCACGCCGCTCCTCGACGGCCGCGAGCTCCGCGGGGCCCGACTCGTCGAGGTCGGCGAGATAGCCCGAGAGCTCGACGGCGAGGTCGGCGACACGGTAGCCGAGGTCGGCGAGCTGCTCCCCGACGGCCGAGAGCGCGGCGTCTCCCGCGCGCTCGACGGAACGGCGCGCCTCGCTGAGGAGCGTCGAGACGTCGGCGGCACCCTCCTCGCTCGAGAGCGCCTCCCTGGCCAGAGCGGCCGCGGCGCGCAGCTCCTCCGCGTTCGCCAGACGCTCGGCGCGCCCGGCGAGCTGCACGTCCTCCCCCGGCTCCGGCGCGATCCGCTCGATCTCCGCGAGGCTCGCACGCAGTGCCTCCGCCTCTGCCGCACGTGCGGCGCCGGCGGTCTGCAGCTCGTCGAGCTCGCGCGCCACGAGGCGGTGCTCCTCCCACGCGGAACGGTAGGCGGCGAGCGCCTCCCGCACGGGGGCGCCCGCGAAGCGGTCGAGGGCGTCGCGCTGCGCGGCCGCCGACTTCAGCCGCAGCTGGTCGGTCTGGCCGTGCACGACGACGAGGGCGTCCGCCAGGTCGGCGAGCACGCCGGCGGGCGCCGAGCGGCCGCCCACGCTCGCGCGGCTGCGGCCCTCGGCCGCGAGCGTCCGCGAGAGGTACAGCTCGGCGCTGCCGTCGCCGATGGGCTCGAGGTCTCCCCCGGCGTCTCGCACGCGGTCGGCGACGGCGCCGTCCTCCGGCACGATCCAGACCCCCTCCACGGCGGCCTGCCCGGCGCCGGCGCGGACCACGCCGGAGTCGGCGCGCTGGCCCAGCAGGAGTCCGAGCCCCGTCACGACCATGGTCTTGCCGGCGCCCGTCTCGCCCGTGATGGCGGTGAACCCGGGGCCCATCGGCAGCGTGGCCTCCGCGATGACGCCGAGGTCCCGCAGGCGCATCTCCTCGATCACGCGTGTCCTTCCAGGGTGTGCAGGGTCTCCGAGGTCGGCGGGGCACCCAAGTTCGGCGCGGCCCCCAGGGTCGGCAGGGCGATGGCGGCGGTCGGCGTCGTCTCGCTCGGCCCGCGCCATCCCTCCGTCGGCAGCTTGAACTTGCGCACGAGGCGGTCGGTGAACGCCGCGGGATGCAGACGTGCGAGACGCACCGGCTTCGACGAGCGGCGCACGACGACGCGGGCGCCCGCCGGCAGCGGATGCGAGCGGCGGCCGTCGCACCACAGCACGGCAGATCCTGCGGAGTCGGCCTTCAGCTCGACGGCGACGGCGTGCTCGGGGCCCACGACGAGCGGCTTCGAGAAGAGGGTGTGCGCCGACAGCGGGGCGACGGCGATGGCCTGGACGGTCGGCCAGATGACGGGGCCCCCGGCCGAGAAGTTGTAGGCGGTCGACCCCGTCGGCGTCGCGACGACGACCCCGTCGGCGCCGTAGGCCGTGAGGGGCCGGCGATCGACCTCGATGACGACCTCGACCATCCGCTCGCGCTGGTCCTTCTCGATGGCGGCCTCGTTGAGCGCCCAGGTCTCGTACACGACGCGATCGGCGGCGTCCTTGACGACGACGGAGAGCGCGAGGCGCTCCTCGACGGCGTAGTCGCCCAGGATGGCGCGGCGCACGGCCTCGTCCATGTCGTCGCGCTCGATCTCGGCGAGGAACCCGACGTGGCCCATGTTGATGCCGAGCACGGGCGCCGTGCCGTCGCGCACGAGCTCCGCGGCACGGAGGATCGTCCCGTCGCCGCCGAGGACGATGGCGATCTCGATGTCGGCGAGCGGGACGTCGTCGTGCAGCACGGCGACGTCGGCGAGGGCGGGGGCGATGGCGGAGAGCTCGGCACGGTCGTCGCGCGCGAGCACGGGGGTCGCCCCGCCCTTGCGGATGGCCTCGACGACGCGGACGGCGGCGCGGACGGTGTCGTCGCGGTACGCGTGGGCGACGATCAGGATCCTGCGGTCGGTCATCGTCCTCCTGCCTCGTGGGCGATCGTGTCCGTCCATTCTGTCGGATGCCCGCCCCGGCCCGGCGAGATGTGGACGAGCAGCTCGATGTTGCCGTGCGCGCCCGCGATGGGCGAGCGCCGCACGCCGAGGGTGCCGAGCCCGTGCTGCCAGGCGGCGTCGAGGACCGCGCGCGTCGCGGAGACCCGGAGGGACGGGTCGACGACGACGCCACCCCGGATGCCGGTGCGGCCGACCTCGAACTGGGGCTTGACGAGGAGCACGATGTCGGCGTCGGGCGCCGCGACCGCCGCGACGGCGGGGAGGACGAGCGCGAGCGAGATGAACGAGAGGTCGCCCGTCACGACCGAGGGGAGGGCGTCCACTCCGCTCTCGCGCGCGAGGGAGGCGCGGTCCATGTGCCGGACGTTGTATCCCTCGACGGCGTGCACACCGCCATCCGCCCGGATGAGCGGGGAGAGCTGGTCGTGGCCCACGTCGACGGCGATGACGGGGACGGCCCCGCGCTCGCGCAGCACCTGCGTGAACCCGCCCGTCGAGGCGCCCATGTCGAGCGCGGCGCGGCCGGAGACGTCGACGCGGAACGCGTCGAGCGCGGCGACGAGCTTGTGGGCGCCGCGGCTGACGTATCCGTCGGCGCCGTGCACCTCGACGAGCGCGTCGTCGTCGACCCGCAGCGACGCCTTGGCGACGGGGAGGCCGTCGACGGTCACGAGGCCGTCGGCGATGAGCACCGCGGCGTGCGAGCGAGAGCGTGCGAGACCGCGATCGGCGAGCGCCTGGTCGAGGCGGAGCGT
This sequence comes from Microbacterium gilvum, assembly GCF_039543865.1. NCBI lineage: Bacteria > Bacillati > Actinomycetota > Actinomycetes > Micrococcales > Microbacteriaceae > Microbacterium > Microbacterium gilvum. The sequence continues at coordinate 75,702 of NZ_BAABKO010000008.1, forward strand.
CATCGGCCGGCGTCGCGCGGCGCGGACTCGAGGCGCGCGGCGAGCTCGTCGTGCAGCGCGGCGAAGGCGTCGGCACGCGTCTCAAGCGGCTGCTCCTCGATCACGCGCACGCGGCTCACGAGCTCGGCGTCCCCGTCTGCGTGCGTCATCCGTTCAGACTAACGCGGCTCCTCGCGCGGGGCGGGGAGCCGCGCACGTCAGAAGCGGTCCTCGTAGAGGCGTTCGGGAACGCGGAAGCCGAAGATCTGCCGGCCCGTGTCCCAGATGGCGCGCGCCGCGGCGCGGAGCAGGTCGATGTCGCTGTCGCCCTCGCGCACGATGTGGATGTCGGCGCCGTCGATCCGCACGCCCGCCTCGCGCACCCAGACGGTGTCGCCCTTCACCCGGGTCTCGGGATAGGGCTCGAAGAGCTCGCGCAGGTCCGAGAGGATGTAGGTCGGCCGCGAGTGCGCAGGCGCCGCGAGGATGTGCTTCGGCCGGTCGATGCCCGTCAGCACGACGGCGGAGTCGATGCCGGCCGCCTGCGCGCCCATGATGTCGGTGTCGAGGCGGTCGCCGAGGAACAGCGGCTTGCGCGCCTCGAAGCGTGCGACGGCGGCATGGAAGATCGGCGCCTCCGGCTTGCCCGCGACCGTCGCGAGGCGTCCGACCGCGGTGTGCACGGCCGAGACGAGCGTCCCGTTGCCCGGCGCGATGCCACGGGCCTGCGGGATGGTCCAGTCGGTGTTGGTCGCGATCCAGGGGATCCCGCCCTCGTCCTCTGGGAGGGCCAGCGCGTACGCGGCCTCCGCGAGCTGAGCCCATCCCACCTCGGGTGCGAAGCCCTGCACGACGGCGGCGGGGGCGTCGTCGGCGCTGCGCGTGACGACGAAGCCCGCCTTCTCGACCTCGACGACGAGCCCCTCGCCGCCCACGACGAGCACGGTCGAGCCGGCCGGGATCCTGTCCGCGAGCAGCCGCATGGCCGCCTGCGGGCTCGTGACGATGTCGGTCGCCGCGGTCGGGATGCCGAGATCGCTCAGGTGCGCGGCGACGGACGCATCGGTGCGCGAGGCGTTGTTCGTGATGAACCCGAGGCGGCGGCCCTCGGCCGTCGCCCGGTTGAGGCTCTCGACCGCGTGCGGGATGGCCCCCGGCCCCGCGTACACGACGCCGTCGAGGTCGGCCAGGAGCACGTCGACCCCGTCGAGGGGCGTCGCGGACTTCTTGGAGAACAGCGCCATCGGGTTACTTCGCCTCGTCGGGGTCGTCGATGCCCGCCTCGATGAGGATCTGGGTGACCTCGTCCTCGATCGTCGGCTCGGCCGCGGGAGCGTCCTTCGCGGGGGCGGCCTTCTTCGCACGGGTGCGCTTGGGCTTCTCCTCCACGGCCGGGGTGTCCGCGGCAGGCTCGGCGGGGGCATCCTCGACGGGGGCGGCTTTCTTCGCGCGGGCGCGCTTCGGCTTCTCCTCCACGGCCGGGGCCTCGTCGGCGGGCTCGGCGGCAGAGGCGTCGGCCGGAGCGGCCTTCTTCGCACGCGAGCGCTTCGGCTTCTCCTCGGCGGGGGCCTCATCGGCGGGCTCGGCGGGAGCGTCCTCGACAGGGGCAGCCTTCTTCGCACGCGAGCGCTTCGGCTTCTCCTCGACCGAAGCCTCCTGGACCTTGGCGTCCTCGACCGGGGCCTCCTCGACCACGGAGGCCTTCTTCGCACGCGAGCGCTTCGGCTTCTCCTCCACGACCAGAACGTCCTCGGCAGGCTCGGCGGGAGCATCCTCGACAGGGGCAGCCTTCTTCGCACGCGAGCGCTTCGGCTTCTCCTCCACGACCAGAACGTCCTCGGCAGGCTCGGCGGGAGCATCCTCGACGACGACGGCGGCGGTCACCTCCTCTTCCGTCTGTGCGGCCGCAGTCTCGTCGACGACCTCGGCGAGACCGTCCTCGTCCGACGAGTCTGCGGTTCCGTCCTGATCGAGCGGGTCGGGCTCATCCGACTCGGCGGGGTCGAGGTCGAGCTCCTCGATCTCGTCGACGAACATGAAGTCGTCGGCGTCAGGCACGTCGTTGAGGCCGAGTGCGTCTTCGGCGATCTCGGCGCGACGGCGCCACTGCGCGGCTTCCTCCTCGCGCCCGAGGTCCTCGAGCACGTTGGCGCGCGCAGCGAACAGCCCCGGGCTCCAGGAGAACGCACGATCCGGGTCCAGCTCGGGGATGTCGAGCTCGCTCAGCGCGAGTTCGGTCTGATCGAGGTCGAGGCGCGCACCCGACATCGCGATCGCGAGCTCGACGCGGGTCGCGACATCGAGGGTCATCCGATCCACGGCGTGGCCCTCTTCGAGAGCCTTCTCCGGCCTGCCGACGCCGCGCTCGCTGTCGACGATCAACGCGATGTTGTCCTCGCGCCCGGTGATGCGGCGGTGCGTGCGCAGCTCGCGAAGCGCGAGCGAGAAGTCCCCGATGGCATACGCCGTCACGGCGAGCGTCTCCCGCGCGACACCGATCCGTCCCGCGTGGCGGACGGCGGCCTGTGCGTGCTCATGCGCCCGTTCGGGGTCCGTCTCGATGAACCGAGCGGCTGCTGCGAGGTGCAGGGCGACACGGTCGGCGTTCTCCTTGCTGAGGGTCTTCAGCTCGTTGCGCGCGGCCGACGCGAGGTCGCGCGCGTCGATGTCCTCGGGAAGCTCGGGATCACGCACACGGTCGGTCTGAGGCGGACGGGAGTTGCGGTCGTCGCGCGGCGGACGGGAGTCGCCGTCGTACGGACGACGGGGCCCCGAGAAGCCGTCGCGGCTCTGCGGGCGCCGATCCGGGCGACTGTCACGGTCGTACGGCCGGCGCTCCCCCGAACCGCCATCACGGTTGAAGGGACGACGCTCACCGGACTGGCCGTCACGGTTGTACGGACGGCGCTCGCCTGAACCGCCGTCACGGTTGTACGAGCGACGCTCACCCGACTGGCCGTCACGGCTGTACGGGCGACGCTCACCCGACTGGCCGTCACGGCTGTACGGGCGACGCTCACCCGACTGGCCGTCACGGTTGTACGAGCGACGCTCCCCCGACTGACCGTCACGGTTGTACGAGCGACGCTCACCCGAACCGCCGTCACGGTTGTACGGCCGACGCTCCCCCGGCTGGCCATCGCGGTCATAGGGGCGACGCTCACCCGACTGACCGTCACGGCTGTAGGAGCGACGCTCCCCCGACTGACCGTCACGGTTATAGGGACGACGCTCGCCCGAACCGCCGTCACGGTTGTACGGGCGACGCTCACCCGAACCGCCGTCACGGTTGTACGGTCGACGCTCACCCGACTGGCCATCGCGGCTATACGGGCGACGCTCCCCAGACTGGCCATCGCGGTTATAGGGACGACGCTCCCCAGACTGACCGTCACGGTTATAGGGACGACGCTCCCCAGACTGACCGTCACGGTTATAGGGACGACGCTCCCCAGACTGACCGTCACGGTTATAGGGACGACGCTCCCCAGACTGACCGTCACGGTTATAGGGACGGCGCTCCCCAGACTGACCGTCACGGTTATAGGGACGACGCTCCCCAGACTGACCGTCACGGTTGTACGGGCGACGCTCACCCGAACCGCCGTCACGGTTGTACGGGCGACGCTCACCGTCACGGTCATAGGAGCGACGCTCCCCCGACTGACCATCGCGGTTGTACGGGCGACGGTCACCATCACGAGAGAAGGACCGGCGGTCGCCGGAATTCTCGCTGTAGCGAGGCTTCCCGTCGCGGGGAGGGCGGCCTTCGCGGTCGCCGCGGTCGCTGTCGTTCGGCATGTCCACTCCTCGATGATGCCCGGTGAAAGCACGAAAGGGCCATCCGTCGTCGGATGGCCCTTTCGGTTACGTGAAGTCCGGCGGTGTCCTACTCTCCCACAAGGTCCCCCTTGCAGTACCATCGGCGCTGAGAGGCTTAGCTTCCGGGTTCGGAATGTGACCGGGCGTTTCCCTCTCGCTATGACCGCCGAAACATCTTT
>NZ_BAABKO010000009.1:0-17291 GCF_039543865.1 Microbacterium gilvum
CCGCGACCTCGACCCCACCCTCACCCGCACCAAAGTCGCCCGCCCCGTCATCATCGACGGCCGCAACACCCTCACCCCCACCACCTGGCAAAACGCCGGCTGGACCTACCACGGCATGGGACGCTGACGTGGACGCGCCCGTCGTCGGCATCGTCGTCCGCACGAAGGACCGCCCTGACTTCCTGCGGCGGGCGCTCCGCAGCATCACCGGACAGACGTTCGCGGAGTGGGAGGCGGTCGTCGTGAACGACGGCGGCGCTCCCGGCGCCGTCGACGAGCTCATCGCGGCGCTCCCCGAGGAGCACCGCGCGCGCGTGCGGGCCATCCACAGCGAGGCGCCGCGCGGCCGCTGGGTGAGCGCGAACGCCGGTGTCCTCGCGACGACGGCGCCGCTCCTCGTCCTGCATGACGACGACGACACGTGGCATCCGGAGTTCCTCGAGCGCGCCGTGACCTACCTCGACGGCCATCCGGACCGCGGCGGGGTGGTCTCGCGGATCGAGATCGTCTGGGAGGAGGAGCAGGGCGGGCGCCTCGTCCCCGTGCGCCGCGAGGTCTTCCAGGAGCATCTTCCCGTCCCCACGCTCGCCGACACGCTGCTCTTCAACCGCTACGTGCCGATCGGTTTCGTCTACCGCCGCAGCCTCCACGAGGAGCTCGGGCTCTACGACGAGAGCCTGCCCGTCGTGGGCGACTGGAACTTCAACCTCAGGGTGCTCGCACGCGGCCCGCTCGAGTACCTCGGCGACGCGCCCTACGCGTACTGGCACCAGCGCACGGGAGCCGATGGCGCCGCCGGCAACAGCGTCATCTCCTCGCGCGGCGATCACGAGAAGTACGACGCCCTCATCCGCGACCAGGCGCTGCGCGAGCACGTGGACGAGCACGGCCTCGGCCTCGTGCTGTACCTCACGAAGTTCATCGACCGCCGCTTCGTCGAGGTCGAGAACGGCATCCGCGCCGAAGTGGCGGAGGCCCGCCGCGAGATCGGCAGGTTCAACCTCGTGGCGCGCGGCTACGAGAAGGTCCGACGGCGGCTGAAGGGCTGACGCCCCTCAGCCCTTGATGATCGCGACGGCCTCGTCGATCGGGCCGTCGAAGATCTTCTTGCCCTTCTGGATGACGATGCCGCGCTTGCACAGGCGCCGCACGGTGCCCGTGTCATGGCTCACGACGAGCATCGTGACGCCCTTCGCCGTCAGCTCCTCGATCTTGCTGTAGCACTTCTGCCGGAACGGCGCGTCGCCGACCGAGAGGACCTCGTCCACGAGCAGCACGTCGAGATCGACGTGGATGGCCACGGCGAAGGCGAGGCGCATGAACATGCCCGAGGAGTAGTGCTTGACCTCCTGGTCGATGAAGTCGCCGATCTCGCTGAACGCGACGATGTCGTCGAACCGCTCGTCGGTCTGCTCCTTGCCCATGCCGAGGATGGCGGCGTTGAGGTAGACGTTCTCGCGCCCCGACAGGTCGGGGTGGAAGCCCGCCCCGACCTCGATGAGTCCCGCGACGCGGCCGCGTGTGAAGACGCGCCCCTCGTCGGGCTCGAGCACGCCGGAGACGAGCTTGAGCGTCGTCGACTTGCCCGAGCCGTTCATGCCGAGCACGGCGACCGACTCGCCCTCTCCGACCTGGAAGCTGATGTCGTCGAGCGCCGTGAAGACGTCGCTGCGCACCTTCTTCCTCTGGATCCATCCGATGAACGCCTCCTTGAAGGAGTGCGAGTTGCGCTTGAGGAAGAGCTTCGACACATGGTCGACGACGATCGACGGCTTCGTGGCCGATGTGACGGTGAGGGAGTCGGGCATCACAGATCCTGGGCGAAGGTGCGCTCGAAGCGGCGGAAGACGAACTGGCCGACGACGAGCGTCACGGCGCAGATGACGAGGGAGGCGACGAGGTACAGGTCGAAGCGGGCGGGGAAGCCGACGTGCCCTGCGTCCGACACCGTCGACTCCCAGAACGCGTAGTGGAAGAGCTCCACGGCCACCGTGAGCGGGTTCACCATGTAGAGGTGGAGCGCCCAGCCGCGGACGTGCTCGGCGACGAGCGTCCACGTGTAGAGCACGGGCGAGGCCCACGTCGAGACCATCCGGATGACCTCGACGAAGTTCTGCGCGTCGCGGTAGCGCACGTTGATGCCGGCGAAGAAGAGCCCGAGGCCGAGCGCCATGCTCGCGACGATGAGGATGCCGAGCAGCGCGGCGCCGATTCCCGCGAACGAGGGGACCCACCCGAAGAAGAGGCACACGACCAGCAGGATGACCACCTGGGGCAGGAAGTGGATGAACCCCACGATGACGGCGGCGATCGGGAAGAGCTCTCGCGGGAGGTAGATCTTCTGTACGAGAGAGCGGTTGTCGACGATAGCGTTGGTCGCGTTGCCGAAGCCCTCGTTGAAGAAGTTCACGATGACGATGCCGGCGAACAGGTAGAGCGGGAAGTTCTCCGTCCGCCCGCCCATGCCCAGGATGATTCCCATGACGAGGAAGTACACGAGGTACTGGATGCCCGGCTTGACGTACGACCACGTCCAGCCCAGCACCGAGTTGCGGTAGCGCGTCGCCGTGCCCTTGCGCACGAGGAGGCGCAGGAGGTAGCGCCAGCGGAAGACGTCGAGGATGCCGCGGCCGCGGCCCGGGATGTCGTACTCCGACAGATCGATCGTCGTCACTGCTGCGCGCCCTGCCTCGTCTTCCGGGAAAAAGCCACACGCGATCCTATCGCCGCGGGCATCCGGCACCTGGAAGCCCGCCGCGAGGGCTCAGAGCTCGGCATGCAGCTGCCACACCTGCTGCGCCGCGCCGCGCCACGAGAACGCACGCCCGCGATCGTGCGCGCGCACGCCCATCCGCTCGCGCTCGCCGTCGACCGCGCGAACCGCGTCGGCGAGGTCGTCGACGGCGACGACGTGCCCTCCGTCCGCGACGACCTCGCGATGCACGGCGGAGTCGCGCGCCACGACGGGCGTCCCGACCGCGAGCGCCTCGAGGACGCGCCACGGCCACGCCGCCGTGTCGGCGCCGGCGATGAAGGCCGCCGCGTGGTCGAGCACCGCGGCACGATCGCCTCGGTCGAGCGCCCCGTGCACGTGCAGCCGCGTGGCGTCGAGACCTGCGTCCGCCGCCCTGGCGTGCGCATGTGCCGCGTCGGGCGCGCCGAGCAGAACGACGTCGCGTCGGAGCGCGGCCGCGGCCCGCAGCGTGTCGTCGACGCCGTCGTCCCACGCGGCGGCGAGGTACTCCCCCGGCAGCCCGAGGTCGCGACGTCGGGCGTGCGCGTCGCTCGGCACGCCGAAGCCCTCGGGGGGCGCGCCCGCGATCACGCGCACGCGGTCACCGAAGCGCGCCGACAGGAGCGCCGCGAGCGCATGGGAAGGCACGATCACGGCGTCGGCGAACCGCTCCGCGCGCGCACGCAGCGCCTCGTGGAGCCCGCCCGCCTCTCCGCCCCACAGCGTCACCGCCGTCTGCGCAGGCCGCGCGTGCTTCGCGAGCGGGGCGAGCAGCGTCGGCGAGTGCACGAGCCCGGCCTCTGCTCCGCGCGGCCTGCCCATCCGCCACGCGATCTGCAGCTCGCGGCGGCCTCGTGCCACGCGGTGCTCGGCGCGCAGCCCCTCCACCCCGAGCGGCGCCCCCGCGGGGGCGATCGCCTCGACGACGCACCCGGACGGCGCGGCGTCCACGAGCATGCGCGCGAGCCCCCGCGAGGCCTCGGCGAGGTCGTCGTCGTCCGGTGCCGCGAGCTGGTCGAGGACCACCCGCAGCGCGACGGTCATCCCGTCGTCTCCTCGGGGTGCAGAAGCTCCTGGATGTACGCGTGGATGGCGTCGAAGTCGGGCGCGTCCTGGTCGACCGCGAGCGGCCCCTCCGGGGTGAGCTCGAGCGAGGTCACCTCCTGGCCCTTCGCCTTCGCCGCGAGATCGAGGAACGTCGGCAGCAGCGACTGCGGGATGTCCGTCTCGACGATCGCGGTGCCCGCCTGGGCGACGTCCTGGAAGCGCTGCACGACGTTCTCCGGCGTGAACTGCGCCAGGATGGCCTCCTGCAGCTCCCGCTGGCGCTGCATGCGGTCCCAGTCGCTCGTCGTGTAGCGGGAGCGCGCGTACCACTGCGCCGTCTCGCCGTCCATGACCTGCTCGCCGACCTCGATCCAGCCGGTCGCCCAGTCCTCCGCGGGCTGTCCCTCGTAGGCGGGCCCGCCGCCCTCGGGCAGCCGCTCGTCCACCGTGATCGTGACGCCGCCGAGCGCGTCGACCAACTCGGCGAAGCCGTTCATGTCGATGAACGCGTAGTACGGGATCTCGAGGCCCGTCACGCCCTCCGCGGCGTCCTTCGTGGCCTCGACGCCGGGGGCGGACCCCTGCGACGCAGCGTCGGGGTAGAGCGCGGCCCCCTGGTCGTCCCGGCAGACCTCCGCCGCCTGGCGCACGTGGTTCATCCAGTCGTCCCAGCCGCACGTCGCGTCGGCATGGCCTTCGAAGCCGTCCGGGTACAGCGCGTGCATGGGGCTGTCCTCGGGGAACGGCGCGCCGCCCAGCTCGCGCGGGATGCCGGTGATCGTGACGGCGCCCGTCTCCGCCTCGATCGACACGACGGAGATGCTGTCGAACCGCATGGAGTCGCGCCCGTCTCCGGAGTCCGCACCCAGGAGGAGGATGTTGTAGTAGCCGTCGCTCGGGGGGACGACGGGCGCACTGGCGGCGAAGATCGAGCCGAGGGCGCTCGACGCGGAGATGAGCCGCGGCGCGGCGTAGGCCACCGTGCCGCCGGAGAGCACCATGAGGAGCACGGCCAGCACGGCGATGCCGTAGCGAGCCGGCGTGCGCGTGCGCACGAGCCGCACGAGCCGGAGCGTGTCGATGCCGAGGAGCACCCACAGCACCCCGTAGCCGATGAGGACGAGGGCGATGCCGAGCAGCACGAACGGGTTGAGCGCGATCGTGAGCGCGGCGTCCCGCCACAGCGCGAACGCGAGCGCGGCCACGACGACGAGGGCCCAGGAGGCGAGCGTCGCGCCGAGGCCGAACCTGCCGAGCCGACGGCTGCCCGCCAGCACCTGCGCGGAGCCGGGGATGAGCCATCCCAGCACCACGAGCCACCAGCCGCGCCGCGTCATGATCGACGCGTTCGCGGCATCCGGGTTCCGCATCGGGCGCGTCTCGACGAGCGCGCGCGATTCCGGCCCGGTCCGGGGGCGGACGGTGGCGGCTGCCGTCACAGAGACCCCTTGAGCCGCGCGTTCTTCTCCTCGACCTGCCGTTCGAGGTCGCGCGCGTACTCCTCGATCGCATCCGCCACGGCGGGGTCGGCGACGCCGAGGATGCGGGCCGCGAGGAGGCCGGCGTTCTTCGCGCCGTTGATCGACACCGTCGCGACGGGGATGCCGGCCGGCATCTGCACGATGGAGAGGAGCGAGTCGAGTCCGTCGAGCGTCGTGAGCTGCACGGGCACGCCGATGACGGGGAGTGCCGTGACGGAGGCGAGCATGCCGGGGAGGTGCGCGGCGCCGCCCGCTCCGGCGATGATGGCGCGGAGCCCGCGCCCCCTCGCCTCCCGTCCGTAGCGGACGAGCTTGTCGACGGTGCGGTGCGCCGAGACCACCTCGACCTCGTGCGGGATGCCGAGCTCGGTGAGCGCGGTCGAGGCGTCGACCATGACACGCCAGTCGGAGTCGGAGCCCATGACGACGCCGACGAGCGGCGCTTCAGACGAGTTCAGCACCCGACCAGGCTAGGGGGCGCGCCTGGAAATCGCCGGGAGCGACATCGAGCGGGCCCGCCCACAGCTAGGGTCGGGGCGTGGAGTGGGAGAGGACGCGCGCCGTCGCGGGCAGGATGGTCGAGGTCGAGAGGACGGGATCGACGAACGCCGACCTCGTGCGAGGGGTCGGCGGATGGCCTCATCTGGGCATCCTCGTCACACGGGATCAGCGCGCGGGGCGCGGGCGCCTGGATCGCACCTGGATCGCCCCTCCCGGCGCGGCGCTCGCGATCTCGGTCGTCCTGCGCGTTCCGGGCCTGCCGCTCTCGGCCCGGAGCTGGATACCGCTGGCGGCCGGTCTCGCCATGCGCGATGCCGTCGCCGCGCAGGCTCCCGCGCACGCCGTCGGGGTGAAGTGGCCGAACGACGTGCTCGTCGCGGACGGCGACGGCGCCCTCCGCAAGATCTGCGGCATCCTCGCCGAGGCCGCGCAGGATGCGGTCGTCGTGGGCGCGGGCGTCAACACGCGCCTCGCCGCCGACGAGCTGCCGGTGCCGACCGCGACCTCGTTCGCGGCACTCGGCCTCACGGCCGACGACGACGCCCTCGTCGCCGCGTACGTGACACGGCTCGACGACCTGCTCGGCCGTCTCTCCCGTGCCGAGGGCGACGCGGTCGCGTCGGGGGTGCGCGACGAGGTCGCCGACGCGTGCGTCACCCTCGGGCGGGAGGTGACGGTGTCCCTCCCGGACGGCGGGGCCCTGCGAGGGACCGCGACCGCGATCGCGCCGGACGGCCGCCTCGTCGTCGACGCCGCGGAGGGCGCCGTGGCCGTCTCGGCGGGCGACGTCGTGCACGTGCGCTGACGCGCGCCGCTCCCCGTGCGATCCTCCCGGGCGCGCACAATAGGGGGATGAGCACGCCTGGACCCGCCGGCCGCCCCGCGACGCCGCCCGTCGCGCCCGCGGCCGAGCTGCTCGTCGCGCGCATGCGCGGGCACGCGCGTCGACTGGTCTGGTCGGCGCTCCTCCTCGTCGTCGTGGCGGGAGCCGTGGGCTACCTGCTCGGGAACCTGCCCGCTCCGTTCCAGGACTGGATGCTCCTCGCCGCGGGCGGTGCGCTCGTGCTGCTCGGAGCCGTCGTCCCTCTCGTCGTCTGGCTGACGCGCACGTACACGATCACGACGCGCCGGGTCATCGTCACGCACGGACTCCTGGCCCGTGACCGCCGCGAGCTCTCACATGCCCGCGGCTACGCCATCCGCCTGCGCCGCGGGCTCGGGCAGAGGATGTGGGGGGCCGGCACGATCACGCTGTCCGACGGCGTCTCGGCGCCCCTCGTGCTGCGCGACGTGCCCGACGCGGGCCTCGTGCACGAGGTGCTCGCCGACCAGGTGGAGATGAGCCAGATCCAGGCGCACCGCGACTCGCAGGGGTTCTCCTTCGGCCACCGCCTGCCGGCCCCGCCGACGTGACCGGCTCCGGTCGCCGATGCGCCAGAATGGTCCCATGACGTTGCGCGTGGGTGTGATCGGCGGCGGCCAGCTGGCCCGGATGATGATCGCCCCGGCGATCGAGCTGGGCGTCGAGATCCGCGTGCTCGCCGAGGCGGAGGGCATGTCGGCCGCTCTCGCCGCGACGGCGGTCGGCGACTACACGGACGCCGCGACGGTGCAGGCGTTCGCGGCCGACGTCGACGTCGTCACCTTCGATCACGAGCACGTCCCGCAGGACGTCCTGCGCGCCCTCGTCGACGCCGGCGTCCCCGTGCACCCCGGCCCCGAGTCCCTCCGCTTCGCGCAGGACAAGCTCGTCATGCGCCGGCGCCTCGCCGAGCTCGGCGCCCCCCAGCCCGACTGGGCGTCGGTGTCGGCACCCGACGAGCTGGCGCGCTTCCTCGACGATCATGGCGGGCGGGCGGTCGTCAAGACGCCGCGCGGAGGATACGACGGCAAGGGCGTCAAGGTCGTCTCCTCGCCCGACGAGGTCGCCGACTGGTTCGCGGCGTTCGCGGGCGAGGCGCTGCTCGTCGAGGAGCTCGTCGACTTCCGGCGCGAACTCGCGCAGCAGGTCGCTCGCCGCCCGAGCGGCGAGGTCGTCGCGTACCCCGTGGTCGAGACGATCCAGCGCGACGGCGTGTGCGCCGAGGTGCTCGCGCCCGCACCCGACGCGAGCGAGAAGCTCGTCGAGGTGGCGGCGCGCCTCGGTCGCGCGATCGCCGACGGCCTGGGCGTGACCGGCATGCTCGCGGTGGAGCTCTTCGAGACGACGGACGAGCGCATCCTCGTCAACGAGCTCGCGATGCGCCCCCACAACAGCGGCCACTGGACGCAGGACGGCGCCGTGACGAGCCAGTTCGAGCAGCACCTGCGCGCCGTGCTCGACCTCCCGCTCGGCGCTCCGGATGTCGCGGGCGGCGCGGCCGTCATGGTCAACATCCTCGGCGGACCGCAGGGCGCGGAGCTGAGCGACCGGTTCGCCGCGGCGATGGCCGCCCACCCGCTCGCGAAGATCCACACCTACGGCAAGGCGCCGCGCCCCGGACGCAAGGTCGGGCACGTCAACGTCGTGTCCGACGAGCTCGACGACGCCGTCTACGAGGCACGGGCCGCGGCCGCCTTCTTCGACTGAGCGGAAGCGCACACACCTCCGCGCCAGGCGTTGTGTGCGCCCTCCAAGTCGCAGCGCGCTGCCGCGGCTAGGGTGGAACGGTGACCGAACCGGACATGTCCACCACCCAGGGCAAGATCGCCGACCTGCGCGCGCGCTACGACGAGGCCGTCGTGCAGGCAGAGGCCAAGGCCAGGGAGAAGCAGCACGCCAAGAACAAGCTCACGGCGCGCGAGCGCATCGAGCTGCTCGTCGACCAGGGCTCGTTCGTCGAGTTCGACGAGTACGTGCGGCACCGCACGACCGCGTTCGGCATGGAGCGCTCGCGCCCCTACGGCGACTCCGTCGTCACGGGCGTCGGCACGATCCACGGCCGCACCGTGGCCGTGTACGCACAGGACTTCTCGACCTTCGGAGGCTCGCTCGGCGAGGTCGCAGGCGACAAGATCATCAAGATCATGGAGTTCGCGCTGCGCGGCGGCATGCCGATCGTCGGCATCCTCGACTCGGGCGGCGCCCGCATCCAGGAGGGCGTCGTCGCCCTCGGGAAGTACGGCGAGATCTTCCGCCTCAACACGGCGGCGTCGGGCGTCATCCCGCAGATCTCGATCATCATGGGCCCGGCGGCCGGCGGCGCGGTCTACTCCCCGGCCCTCACCGACTTCGTCATCATGGTGGACAAGACGAGCCAGATGTTCGTCACGGGCCCCGACGTCATCAAGACGGTGACGGGCGAGGACGTGGGCATGGAGGAGCTCGGCGGCGCCTACACGCACAACACCCGCTCGGGTGTCGCGCACTACCTCGCGCAGGACGAGGACGACGCGCTCGACTACGCGCGCACGCTCCTCGGCTTCCTGCCCGACAACAACATGGCGGACGCCCCTGCCTACGAGTCGGCGTTCGAGTTCGAGACGACCGACGCGGATCGTCAGCTGAACACGCTCGTGCCCGACTCGCCCAATCAGCCGTACGACATCCACGAGGTCATCTCGCGCACGGTCGACGACGGCGACTTCCTCGAGGTGCAGCCGCTGTTCGCCCCCAACATCGTCATCGGCTTCGGCCGCGTCGAGGGCCGCACGGTCGGCATCATCGCGAACCAGCCGTCGCAGATGGCGGGAACGCTCAACATCGAGGCGGGAGAGAAGGCCTCCCGCTTCGTGCGCTTCTGCGACGCGTTCTCCATCCCGATCGTCACGCTCGTCGACGTGCCCGGCTACCTGCCCGGCACCGACCAGGAGTGGACGGGCGTCATCCGCCGTGGAGCGAAGCTCCTGTACGCCTACGCCGAGGCGACCGTGCCGCTCGTCACGGTCATCCTCCGGAAGGCCTACGGCGGCGCGTACATCGTCATGGGCTCCAAGCAGCTCGGCGCCGACATCAACCTCGCCTGGCCGACGGCCGAGATCGCGGTGATGGGCGGCCAGGGCGCCGTCAACATCCTCTACCGCGGCGAGCTGAAGAAGGCGGAGGAGGCCGGAGAGGACGTCGCGGCCGTCCGCACGCGCCTCGCGAACGAGTACACCTACAACGTCGCGAGCCCCTTCCTCGCCGCCGAGCGCGGCGAGCTCGACGGCATCATCGAGCCGGCGGCGACGCGCGTCGCGGTTGCGAAGGCGCTCCGCTCGCTGCGCGGCAAGCGCGCCGAGCTGCCGCCCAAGAAGCACGGGAACATCCCGCTCTGATGTCCGGGCAGAGCGAGATCCCCCGTGTCGACGTCGTCCGCGGGACGCCGACCGACGAAGAGCTCGCGGCGCTCGTCGCGGTGGTGTCCGAGGCGTACGCCGCGGAGGCCGCGTCGGCGGTCGCGGACGAGCCGGCCGGGGACGACGCCTGGACGCGCTCGCGTCGGCTGCGCCGTCCGCTCGTCCGGGGCGGGTGGGCCCGCTTCCGCGGCTGACGCGGTCCCGCGCTTGTCCCCCATAATACCTACAGACAGGGAGTTGCGGGTTTTCCATACTGGAGGAGGAAACGCTTCTGCGTTGGCCGCCCCATCCGCTCCAGGGTAGGTGGATGGAGTGCCGGCCCACCGCGGACGGTTTTCGGGTAACCGTCCGCACCGGCCGGGGGTGAAGGATCACCCCCGGCCTTTCCCGTGCCCCGACGGCGCCGTCCCCGGCGCGGATGAGCGGGTCAGGGACGGGAGATCTCGTGCCACAGCGCGACGTCGTCGTCGTCGGCCGGGCCCGCCACCGCCGAACCGCGGCCGACGACCGTCACGGCGATCGCCGGGTGAGGCGACGACCGCACGATGAGACGCGGCGCGGCGGCCGAGCGCAGGACGGCGGCGAGCTCCGCGCGCACCGCCGCGAGCGCGTCGTCCTCGAGGTCGTCGATGCCGCCCTCGTCGAGCAGCGTGACGGCCGCCCCGGCCTCGCGGAGCACGGCGATCGCCGCGCGCACCTCGTCGTCGAGCAGGCGCGCCCCGCGCAGCTCGTCGCGCAGCGTCCCCTCCGCGATCCATGCGGATGCCCGCTCCGCCTCTGTCAGCGCGCCTCCCGTCGAGATGACCCGGGTGAGCACAGGGGCTGCGACGGCGAGCGCGTACTGCACGCGCTCCCTGCGCTCGCGCCGCCGCACGCTCTGCGTCGACTGCCATGCCGCGGAAGCCTGCTGCAGCGAGGCGAGCTTCACGGTGTCGGCGTACGCGCGGTCCGTGAAGAACTGCATGAGCTGGCCGACGCCGACCCAGATGACCGAGCCCACGAGGCCGAACGCGAGCGCCCGCTCGATGCCGAGGAGGATCGTCGCGGCGACCGCGAGGACGACGATGCCCGCCCACGCCCACAGCGGTCGGCGGCGGACCATCACGATGGTCATGAGCGCCCCGACCGCTCCCACGTACCAGGTGACGTGCGGGAGCAGCAGCGATGACGCATCGGAGCTCGCCGTGACGATCCACGGCAGCACGGCGGCCACGGCGACGGCGGCTCCGGCTGCCGCATGCGGCAGCGGCGAGCCGCGTCGGCCGTCCACGCGGGCCGGCGGCACCGCGAGGACGAGCGCGGTCGCCCCGGCGTAGAGCGCGATCCCCGCCCAGAGGAGCGCCGGGCGCTCGACGGGCACCGACGGGAAGATCCCCCGCAGCGCGAGGTAGCCGGAGAACGCCGCCCCCAGCACGGTGAGCAGCTGTCGGACCTTCATGCGCGGTCCCCGTCCGCCGGCCAGACGAGAGTGACGACGGTGCCGGATGGGCCGGAGTCGATCCGCGCACGCCCGCCGACTGCGGCCACGCGCGCGACGATCGAGGCGCGGATGCCGAGCCGGTCGGGGGCGATCGCCGCGAGATCGACCCCGCCTCCCGTGTCCGCGACGACGATCTCCAGACGCCCCGACGACGAGCGGATGCTCGCGCGCAGCCCGGCACCGCCGGCGTGCTCGACGGCGTTCGCCACGGCCTGCGTGGCGGCGAGGACGAGGGCGCGCGCGACGCGCCCCGGGATGCCCGGCATGACGCGATCCGGCCCGTCGACGGCGAGTTCGACGCCGAGGGCACGGGCCTGCGCGCGGACCTCGCCGCGGACCCACCCGGAGGTCACGGGCTCGTCGCTCCCCTCCGGCTCGTCGGACTCCGCGTTCGCGAGGCGCGTGAGCGCCTCCTGCGCCATCGACACGGCCAGCTGCCGCTCGCGCGGCGACTCGGCCCGCCCTGCGGCGATGAGTGCCGCGAGCACGCTGTCGTGCATGAGCGCCGCCACCTCGACGCGCTCCCGCTCCGTCGCCTCGGCGGCGGCGGCGGCGGAGTACTCCGCGATCGCCGCGGCCCGCGCCTCGTCGACGCCCGAGGCGAGGCTCCGGAACATCCACACGATCGCGAGGACGATCGTCCCCACGATGAGCGCCAGCGAGACGTCGTAGATCGACGAGAGCCAGTTCTCCGCCGTGAAGCCGCGACGCGTGAGCCGCATGGCGGCGAAGAGGAGAGGCACGCCGGCCGTCCACGCGATCTGCCACGGCAGGGGGAACACGAGGGCGGCAGCCGCGGGCGCCGCGTTGAGCAGGAAGAACACCCACGAGCCGCCCTCCGGCTCGAAAGCGGGAGCGGGGAGCGGCCAGAGGACGACGAGCGCCGCGGGGAACGCGACCGCGAACGCGGCGGCCGCGTGGCGTGCTCCGCGCCCCACGACGCACAGCACGATCATGACGGCGAGCAGGGCGAACACCGACATGGTCACGATCGTGCGCAGCGGCGGCTCGAGATCGGAGCTCGTCGCCGTGCCGAACGCCTGCGCGCCCAGCACGGCGCAGGCGAGCCCCACCGCGATCTGGAGGATGCGCTCCATGCGCGTCGACGTGAAGCCGCGCCCGATGTCGGCGACGGCGTGCCGTCGGAGCGGCAGCTGCGACCAGGCCGCGGTGATCGCGTCGTGCCCGTCCTGGCGCCGTCCGCCGTCCACTACCCCTCCGCAGGGGACTCGACGATGCCGTCCTCGATGGCCCGTCGCAGCAGATCGACCTTCGTCGGCGCGGGGCGCCCGACCTCCGTGTACTTCACGCGGATGCGCGTGATGTTCTCCTTCGCCGTGGAGTAGGCGACCCCGAGGCGGTCGGCGACGGCCTTGAGCGGCAGCCCCGCCGCGTACAGGCGGAGCACCTCCCGTTCGCGCGCGGCGAGGTTCGCGTCGGCGAACTCGGTGTCGCCCTCCACGGCGCTCGCCCACTCCACGTTGTTGAGGGGCTCGCCGTTCGCGACCGTGCGCACGGCGCCGAGGACCTCCTCGAGCGGCGAGGACTTGCTCACGACGCCGGCGGCGCCGGCGGCGAGCGCCTCCCGCACGGCGACGGGGCGGTCGGCGACGGAGTGGATGATGACGGACGACTCGTCGGCGAGCCGGACGACGTTCTCGGTGACGGTGGTGCCGTCGCCGAGCGTGAGGTCGAGGAGGACGACGTCGACGGGAGCCGCTCCCGTCTCGGCGCGCCACGCGAGGTAGCCCGCCACGGTGGGCGCCGTGAAGACGACATCGTGCCCGTCTCGGCCGAGAGCGGCCTCGAGCCCCAGCCGCACGGACTCGTGATCGTCGATGAGGGCCACGCGGGTCATGCCGAGAAGCCTATCGGGGCCCCGCGCGGCTCATCCGCGTCGGAACACGGCGACCGCCTCGACATGGTGCGAGTTCGGGAAGAGGTCGAGCCCCGAGACGGCGTCGACCGCGTAGCCCCGCGCGCGCAGCAGCCCCGCGTCGCGGGCGAGCGCGACGGGATCGCACGCGACGTAGACGACGGCGGCGGGGCCGAGGTCGGCGACGCGGTCCACGACATCGCGGCCGGCGCCCGCGCGCGGCGGGTCGAGCACGACGGCGCCGCGCGCGATCGCCGCGCGCTCGTCGTCGTCGGCGTCGACGACGGCCGAGGCGAGCCACCGCTCCACGCGCGCCGTCACGGCGTCCGCTCCGGCGAGCCGCGCGAGGTTCTCGGCGGCGTGGGCTGTCGCCTGAGGGGCCGATTCCACCGAGATGATCTGGGTGCCGTCGCCGACGGCCGCGGCGACGGCGTCGGCGAGGAGCCCGACGCCCCCGTACAGATCGAGGTGCAGCCCGTCCGGCGCGACGAGGCCCTCGGCGAGGAGCTCGCGCACGGATCCCGAGACGGCGTCGTGCAGCATGCCGGCCGCGAGCCTGTGCACCTGCCAGAACCCGCCCGTCTCGACGCGGAACGGGCGGCCCGCGACGTGCTGCACGACGGCATCGGGGCGGCTCGGACCGCGCGACCCGCGCGCACCGCCACGCGCACCGCGCGACCCGCCGCCCGGCCGCTCCGCGGGGCGGCGCACGATCCGCACGTCGCCGTCCGAGGGGTGCACGAGATCGACGCGCCCCGGCTTCTCGCCCCGCAGCGCGAGAGCCGCGCGCTCCACGGCCTCGGTCGCAAGCGGATGGCCCGCGACCTCCACGACCTCGTGGCTGCGCGCCGCGAACGGGCCGATGCGCCCGTCGGCGTCGACGTGGAGGCCGATCCGCGTGCGCCAGCGCGTGCCGTCCGGCGTCTCCTCGGCGCCCTCCGCTGCGGCGGCGGAGACCGACACCCGGGCCGCGCCGCCCGCGAAGCGCTCGAACGCCTCCCGCAGCACGCGCTCCTTCAGCGCGCGCTGGTGGACGAGGTCGATGTGGCCGAGATCCGCGCCGCCGACCCGGCGGCGGGGGTCCCGCGCGATGTCGGCCTCCGCCCACACGTGCGGGCGCCGATGAGGCGAGGCGTCGAGCACCTCGAGCGCCTCGGCACGCGCGAAGCTCTTCTTCTGCTCCGTCACGCGGGCGCGCAGGGTCTCGCCGGGGACGGCGTCGGGCACGAAGACGACCATGCCCTCCCGGCGGGCGACGAAGACGCCCCCGTGCGCGATTCCGGTCACCTCGAGGTCGACGACGTCTCCTGGCTGCATGCCCCCATCGTCCCATCCCGCGCCTGGCGCATCGCCTAGCGTGGGAGCCATGCAGGTCTGCCTCGCCTCCACGTCCCCCGCCCGCCTCATGCTCCTGCGTCAGGCCGGCATCGAGCCGATCGCCATCGCACCCGACGTGGACGAGGAGGCCGAGATCGCCGCCATCGAACGCGCCGAGGAGCGCACGCTCCCCCCTCACGAGCACGTGCTCGTGCTCGCCCGGCGAAAGGCCGCGGATGTCGCGGCGCGCGTGAGCGCGCTCCATCCCGGCTTCGACGGCGTCGTCGTCGGCGGCGACTCCATGTTCGAGCTCGACGGAGAGATCCTCGGCAAGCCCTACACGCCGGATGCGGCGACCGCGCGCTGGCACGGCATGCGCGGGCGCACAGGGGTGCTGCACTCGGGCCACAGCGTCTTCCGCGTCGCGCCGGGAGCGGCGCCCGTGGAGGCGCACGGCGTGGCGGAGGCGTCGGTGTCGTTCGCGGCCGACGTGGACGACGACGAGATCGCGGCGTACGTCGCGACGGGCGAGCCGCTCCTCGTCGCAGGCGCCTTCACGGTCGACAGCCTGGGCGGCGCGTTCATCGAGCGCGTCGAAGGCGACCCGTCGACCGTCGTCGGGATGTCGCTGTCAACGATCCGGCGCCTCGTGCGCGAGCTCGGGGTGTCGTGGACGAGCCTGTGGAACCGCACAGCCTCGTAGACATCGGCACACGAAAAGCTGTGCACTTTGTGAGGGTCGATCAACGGGCGCCGTGAGGGCCTGACTACGCTGGAACCCATGCCTGCTATCGCCAAGGTGCTCATCGCGAACCGCGGCGAGATCGCCGTCCGCATCATCCGCGCAGCCCGCGACTCGGGGATCTCCTCCGTCGCCGTCTACGCCGACCAGGATCGCGACGCCCTCCACGCGCGCCTCGCCGACGAGGCGTACGCGCTCGAGGGATCCACGAGCGCCGACACCTACCTCCAGATCGAGAAGATCCTCTCGGTCGCGCGCCGCTCGGGTGCCGACGCCGTGCACCCCGGCTACGGCTTCCTCGCCGAGAACGCCGAGTTCGCTCGCGCCGTCCAGGCGGCCGGTCTCATCTGGATCGGCCCGTCGCCCGAGGCCATCGAGGCTCTGGGCGACAAGGTCACGGCACGCCACGTCGCCGAGAAGGTGGGCGCACCGCTCGCTCCCGGCACGCCGGGCCCCGTCGACACGGCAGAGGAGGTCGTCGCCTTCGCCGAGCAGGCCGGGCTCCCCATCGCGATCAAGGCGGCCTACGGCGGCGGCGGACGCGGCCTCAAGGTCGCCCGCACGATCGACGAGGTGCCCGAGATGTTCGAGTCGGCCACGCGCGAGGCCATCGCGGCCTTCGGGCGCGGAGAGTGCTTCGTCGAGAAGTACCTCGACAAGCCCCGCCACGTCGAGACCCAGTGCCTCGCCGATGCCGAGGGCAACGTCGTCGTCGTCTCGACCCGCGACTGCTCGCTGCAGCGCCGGCACCAGAAGCTCGTGGAGGAGGCGCCGGCGCCGTTCCTCAGCGACGAGCAGAACGCCGTCCTGTATGCCGCGTCGAAGGCCATCCTCCGCGAGGTCGGCTACACGGGCGCCGGCACGTGCGAGTTCCTCGTCGGCGCCGACGGCACCATCTCCTTCCTCGAGGTCAACACCCGCCTGCAGGTCGAGCACCCCGTGTCCGAGGAGGTCACGGGCATCGACCTCGTGCGCGAGCAGTTCCGCATCGCGGCGGGCGGCGTCATCGACTACGACGACCCGGTCCCGCAGGGCCACTCCTTCGAGTTCCGCATCAACGGCGAGGACCCGGGCCGCGGGTTCCTGCCGCAGCCCGGCCCCATCCACGTCTTCAAGACGTTCGGAGGGCCCGGCATCCGCCTCGACTCCGGTGTGACGGCCGGCGACGAGGTCTCGGGCGCGTTCGACTCCCTGCTCGCGAAGATCATCGTGACGGGCCGCACGCGCGAGGAGGCGCTCGAGCGCTCCCGTCGCGCCCTCGACGAGTTCGAGGTGGCGGGGATGCCCACCGTGCTCCCCTTCCACCGCAAGGTCGTCCGCGACCCGGCCTTCACGGCGGAGGACGGCGTCTTCGGCGTCTTCACGCGCTGGATCGAGACGGAGTTCGTCAACGACATCCCCGCATGGGACGGCGAGCTCGACGCGCCCCGTACCGCGGAGGGCCGGCACTCGGTCGTCGTCGAGGTCAACGGCAAGCGCCTCGAGGTCAGCCTGCCCGATCGCGTCGTCGCCGCGCCCGGCGGCACGGCGGGCCGGCCGGCGGCCGTCCCGGCCTCGCGTCGCGCGCACGGCGGCGGATCCGCCGCAGCCGGCGCGTCCGGCGACGCGGTGACCTCCCCCATGCAGGCCACGGTCGTGAAGGTCGCCGTCGAGGACGGCCAGCAGGTCGTCAAGGGAGACCTCGTCCTCGTGCTCGAGGCCATGAAGATGGAGCAGCCCATCCACGCCCACAAGGACGGCACGATCGGCGCGATCGACGCGGCTCCCGGCGCGACCGTGTCCGCCGGCCACCAGCTGCTGCTCATCGCCTAGCGGGAGTGCAGACGCCGCGAGCCGGCCCCGGGATCCGTTCCCGG
>NZ_BAABKO010000010.1:0-5455 GCF_039543865.1 Microbacterium gilvum
GGGTGGGTGCCCCGGAGGGCTCGGTCGTGAGGTCGAGGGCTGGGTGCGTCTGATCCTTGAGAACTCAACAGCGTGCACTTGTCAAATGCCAAATTATCCTCGTCTCGGCCTTTATGGTCGGGTTGAGAATTCCTTTGGATCAATTATTGGTTGTCAGTTTTGACATCCGTTTTGGTCATGATTGAACTCGCGTCTGGTCATCGTTTTCCCGGTGGCTGGGTTGCATTCGTTTTTTACGGAGAGTTTGATCCTGGCTCAGGATGAACGCTGGCGGCGTGCTTAACACATGCAAGTCGAACGATGAAGCCCTGCTTGCGGGGTGGATTAGTGGCGAACGGGTGAGTAACACGTGAGCAACCTGCCCCTGACTCTGGGATAACAGCCGGAAACGGTTGCTAATACCGGATATGCATCATAGCCGCATGGTTTGTGGTGGGAAAGATTTTTCGGTTGGGGATGGGCTCGCGGCCTATCAGCTTGTTGGTGAGGTAGTGGCTCACCAAGGCGTCGACGGGTAGCCGGCCTGAGAGGGTGACCGGCCACACTGGGACTGAGACACGGCCCAGACTCCTACGGGAGGCAGCAGTGGGGAATATTGCACAATGGGCGGAAGCCTGATGCAGCAACGCCGCGTGAGGGATGACGGCCTTCGGGTTGTAAACCTCTTTTAGCAGGGAAGAAGCGTGAGTGACGGTACCTGCAGAAAAAGCGCCGGCTAACTACGTGCCAGCAGCCGCGGTAATACGTAGGGCGCAAGCGTTATCCGGAATTATTGGGCGTAAAGAGCTCGTAGGCGGTTTGTCGCGTCTGCTGTGAAATCTGGAGGCTCAACCTCCAGCCTGCAGTGGGTACGGGCAGACTAGAGTGCGGTAGGGGAGATTGGAATTCCTGGTGTAGCGGTGGAATGCGCAGATATCAGGAGGAACACCGATGGCGAAGGCAGATCTCTGGGCCGTAACTGACGCTGAGGAGCGAAAGGGTGGGGAGCAAACAGGCTTAGATACCCTGGTAGTCCACCCCGTAAACGTTGGGAACTAGTTGTGGGGGCCTTTCCACGGTCTCCGTGACGCAGCTAACGCATTAAGTTCCCCGCCTGGGGAGTACGGCCGCAAGGCTAAAACTCAAAGGAATTGACGGGGACCCGCACAAGCGGCGGAGCATGCGGATTAATTCGATGCAACGCGAAGAACCTTACCAAGGCTTGACATATACGGGAACGCCGCAGAAATGTGGTTCTCTTTGGACACTCGTATACAGGTGGTGCATGGTTGTCGTCAGCTCGTGTCGTGAGATGTTGGGTTAAGTCCCGCAACGAGCGCAACCCTCGTTCTATGTTGCCAGCACGTTATGGTGGGAACTCATGGGATACTGCCGGGGTCAACTCGGAGGAAGGTGGGGATGACGTCAAATCATCATGCCCCTTATGTCTTGGGCTTCACGCATGCTACAATGGCCGGTACAAAGGGCAGCGATACCGTGAGGTGGAGCGAATCCCAAAAAGCCGGTCCCAGTTCGGATTGAGGTCTGCAACTCGACCTCATGAAGTCGGAGTCGCTAGTAATCGCAGATCAGCAACGCTGCGGTGAATACGTTCCCGGGTCTTGTACACACCGCCCGTCAAGTCATGAAAGTCGGTAACACCTGAAGCCGGTGGCCTAACCCTTGTGGAGGGAGCTGTCGAAGGTGGGATCGGTAATTAGGACTAAGTCGTAACAAGGTAGCCGTACCGGAAGGTGCGGCTGGATCACCTCCTTTCTAAGGAGCATCTGGGGGCGTGAGCCTTCCAGGCGCCGGTTCATCACCGAATGTGTGGTGCCGGTTAGCTCATGGGTGGAACATTTGACAGGGCGTCTTGTGGTGGCTGTTTCTTGCTAGTACGTCTCATGCTTTCGGGTGTGGGGTGGGAACGTGGGGGTGGTTGTCTGCGGGGCGCGTGCACGTTGTTGGGTCCTGAGGGCTCAGGCACCCCGTGAGGGTGTTTGGTCTTCGTCGGGCCTCGTCTGATCTGGCTGTTTGTGGCTGGGGAGGGTGGGGTGCCGCCCGTACTTTGAGAACTACACAGTGGACGCGAGCATCTTAAAGAAGCGAACAACAAATGGATTTTTTGATTCTTTGTTGGCTCATGTGATTTCAAGTCTTTAAGAGCAAACGGTGGATGCCTTGGCATCTGGAGCCGAAGAAGGACGTAGCAATCTGCGATAAGCCTTGGGGAGCCGATAAGCGGGCTTTGATCCGAGGATTTCCGAATGGGGAAACCCCGCCAGGCGGCGTGCTGACCTGGTGACTCCCGTCTGAATATATAGGGCGGGTAGAGGGAACGCGGGGAAGTGAAACATCTCAGTACCCGCAGGAAGAGAAAACAATAGTGATTCCGTGAGTAGTGGCGAGCGAAAGCGGATGAGGCTAAACCGGGCGTGTGTGAGAGCCGGCAGGCGTTGCACGTTCGGGGTTGTGGGACCATTCATCGATCACTGCCGTGGTCGGAGTAGTACAGAAGCGTATAGACGAACGGTCTTGAAAGGCCGGCCGGAGAGGGTGTGAGTCCCGTAGTCGACATGCGTGTTCTGCTGCGAGTGGGATCCCAAGTAGCACGGGGCCCGTGAAATCCCGTGTGAATCTGCCAGGACCACCTGGTAAGCCTAAATACTCCCAGATGACCGATAGCGGACAAGTACCGTGAGGGAAAGGTGAAAAGTACCCCGGGAGGGGAGTGAAATAGTACCTGAAACCGTTTGCTTACAAACCGTCGGAGCAGGCTTGTTCCTGTGACGGCGTGCCTTTTGAAGAATGAGCCTGCGAGTTAGTGATACGTGGCGAGGTTAACCCGTGTGGGGGAGCCGTAGCGAAAGCGAGTCTGAATAGGGCGATACAGTCGCGTGTCCTAGACCCGAAGCGAAGTGATCTATCCATGGCCAGGCTGAAGCGACGGTAAGACGTCGTGGAGGGCCGAACCCACTTAGGTTGAAAACTGAGGGGATGAGCTGTGGATAGGGGTGAAAGGCCAATCAAACTTCGTGATAGCTGGTTCTCTCCGAAATGCATTTAGGTGCAGCGTTGCGTGTTTCTTGCCGGAGGTAGAGCTACTGGATGGCCGATGGGCCCTACAAGGTTACTGACGTCAGCCAAACTCCGAATGCCGGTAAGTGAGAGCGCAGCAGTGAGACGGTGGGGGATAAGCTTCATCGTCGAGAGGGAAACAACCCAGACCACCAACTAAGGTCCCTAAGCGCGTGCTAAGTGGGAAAGGATGTGGAGTTGCTTTGACAACCAGGAGGTTGGCTTAGAAGCAGCCACCCTTGAAAGAGTGCGTAATAGCTCACTGGTCAAGTGATTCCGCGCCGACAATGTAACGGGGCTCAAGCACGCCACCGAAGTTGTGGCATTGACATTAGTGGTAGGCCTTCGTGGTCCAGCCGTGTTGATGGGTAGGAGAGCGTCGTGTGCCGGGTGAAGCGGCGGAGTGATCCAGCCGTGGATGGCACACGAGTGAGAATGCAGGCATGAGTAGCGAATGACGTGTGAGAAACACGTCCTCCGGAAGACCAAGGGTTCCAGGGTCAAGCTAATCTTCCCTGGGTAAGTCGGGACCTAAGGCGAGGCCGACAGGCGTAGTCGATGGACAACGGGTTGATATTCCCGTACCGGTGAAGAACCGCCCAAGCTAATCCAGTGGTGCTAAACGCCCAAAGCCGATCATCGTCACCTTCGGGTGGCACCGGTCGGTGGAGCGCGTGACCCCATGCTGGTGCGGTTAGCGTGTTAACAGGTGTGACGCAGGAAGGTAGCCCAAGCCAGGCGATGGTTGTCCTGGTCCAAGCATGTAGGCCGAGTCATAGGCAAATCCGTGACTCATGTGGCTGAGATGTGATGGGGATGAAAAGTGGGTGATCCTATGCTGCCGAGAAAAGCATCGACGCGAGGTTCTAGCTGCCCGTACCCCAAACCGACTCAGGTGGTCAGGTAGAGAATACTAAGGAGATCGAGATAATCGTGGTTAAGGAACTCGGCAAAATGCCCCCGTAACTTCGGGAGAAGGGGGGCCCAGCGCGTGTTAGGACTTGCTCCGAGAGCGTGTGTGGGCCGCAGAGACCAGTGGGTAGCGACTGTTTATTAAAAACACAGGTCCGTGCGAAGTCGCAAGACGATGTATACGGACTGACGCCTGCCCGGTGCCGGAAGGTTAAGAGGACCGGTTAGCCGCAAGGCGAAGCTGAGAATTTAAGCCCCGGTAAACGGCGGTGGTAACTATAACCATCCTAAGGTAGCGAAATTCCTTGTCGGGTAAGTTCCGACCTGCACGAATGGCGTAACGACTTCCCAACTGTCTCAACCACGAACTCGGCGAAATTGCATTACGAGTAAAGATGCTCGTTACGCGCAGCAGGACGGAAAGACCCCGTGACCTTTACTATAGCTTGGTATTGGTGTTCGGTGTGGCTTGTGTAGGATAGGTGGGAGACTGTGAAGCGGTGACGCCAGTTACCGTGGAGTCGTTGTTGAAATACCACTCTGGTCACTCTGGATATCTAACTTCGGACCGTGATCCGGTTCAGGGACAGTGCCTGGTGGGTAGTTTAACTGGGGCGGTTGCCTCCCAAAGAGTAACGGAGGCGCCCAAAGGTTCCCTCAACCTGGTTGGCAATCAGGTGGCGAGTGTAAGTGCACAAGGGAGCTTGACTGTGAGACTGACAGGTCGAGCAGGGACGAAAGTCGGGACTAGTGATCCGGCAGTGGCTTGTGGAAGCGCTGTCGCTCAACGGATAAAAGGTACCTCGGGGATAACAGGCTGATCTTGCCCAAGAGTCCATATCGACGGCATGGTTTGGCACCTCGATGTCGGCTCGTCGCATCCTGGGGCTGGAGTAGGTCCCAAGGGTTGGGCTGTTCGCCCATTAAAGCGGTACGCGAGCTGGGTTTAGAACGTCGTGAGACAGTTCGGTCCCTATCCGCTGCGCGCGTAGGAAGTTTGAGAGGATCTGACCCTAGTACGAGAGGACCGGGTTGGACGAACCTCTGGTGTGCCAGTTGTCCTGCCAAGGGCACCGCTGGTTGGCTACGTTCGGGATGGATAACCGCTGAAAGCATCTAAGCGGGAAGCCGGCCTCAAGATGAGACTTCCATCACCTTCGGGTGGAGAGGCTCCCAGCAGACTACTGGGTTGATAGGCCAGACGTGGAAGCCCAGCAATGGGTGCAGCTGACTGGTACTAATAAGCCGATGACTTGATAACACACCGCTCCTGGTAGAGCGCTCGCGTCCACTTTGTGGTTCCCGATGTACGGGCACCAGCAACAGTTTCATAGAGAAGCTTGATGTCGAACACATCGAAAAGATGTTTCGGCGGTCATAGCGAGAGGGAAACGCCCGGTCACATTCCGAACCCGGAAGCTAAGCCTCTCAGCGCCGATGGTACTGCAAGGGGGACCTTGTGGGAGAGTAGGACACCGCCGGACTT
>NZ_BAABKO010000011.1:0-945 GCF_039543865.1 Microbacterium gilvum
TCAGCGTCCCATGCCGTGGTAGGTCCAGCCGGCGTTTTGCCAGGTGGTGGGGGTGAGGGTGTTGCGGCCGTCGATGATGACGGGGCGGGCGACTTTGGTGCGGGTGAGGGTGGGGTCGAGGTCGCGGAACTGCTGCCATTCGGTGACGATGACGATGGTTTCGGCGTCTTGGAGGGCGTGGTCGAGGGTGTCGGCGTAGTGGAGTTGGGGGTGGGCTTTGCGGGCGTTGGGGATGGCTTCGGGGTCGTAGGCGATGACGTCGGCTCCGAGGCCTTTGAGGCGGACGGCGACGTCGAGGGCGGGGGAGTCGCGGGTGTCGTCGCTGTCGGGTTTGAACGCGAGGCCGAGGACGGCGACGCGGTGGCCGTTGATGTGGTCGTCGAAGCTGTTCACGGCGAGGTCGACGACTCTCTGGCGGCGGCGGAGGTTGATCTCGTCGACGTGCTTGAGGAACGCGACGGATTCGCCTTTGCCGAGTTCTTCGGCGCGGGCGGTGAACGCGCGGATGTCTTTGGGGAGGCAGCCGCCGCCGAAGCCGACGCCGGCGTTGAGGAAGCGGCGTCCGATGCGGTTGTCGTGTCCGATGGCGTCGGCGAGCTGGGTGACGTCGGCGCCGACGGTCTCGGCGATCTCGGCCATCGCGTTGATGAAGCTGATCTTCGTGGCGAGGAAGCTGTTCGCGGCGACCTTGACGAGCTCGGCGGTGGCGTAGTCGGTCACGATCCGCGGGGTCCCGGTGGTCAGGGCGGTGGCGTACACGGCGTCGAGGGTCGCGGTGTCGGTGTCGGCGGTGTCGGGGTGGACGCCGTACACGAGCCGGTCGGGTTCGACGGTGTCTTTCACGGCGAACCCTTCCCGGAGGAACTCGGGGTTCCACGCCAGGTGCGCGCCGGTGGGGGCGACGAGGGCGGCGAGGCGGCCGGCGGTGCCGACCGGGACGGTCGA
>NZ_BAABKO010000012.1:0-665 GCF_039543865.1 Microbacterium gilvum
GGTGAGGCGGTCGTGGATGGCGGTGATCTTCGCGGCCTCATCGGTCAGGATGAACTCCGCCAGCCCGTCGTCGAGAGCCCGCACCCGGGTTCCTCTCCGGTCCAGGGCGCGCCGGTGCCGTTCGGGGAGGGGTGCCGGGTCGAGGACCCCGGCGAGGCTCTTCGCGAACACCCGCACCTGCCCCGGTGTCGCATCCTCCGCATACGTCACCGCACGCCGCGAGTACTCCTCCACCACCTCGTCGGGGAGTCGTTCCCCGTGTTCGCGGATGATGTCCGCCTGACGACGCGTGATCACCTGACGACACAACGCATCCGCCACGATCGGGAACCGGTCGGTCAGGGCGAGATCCTGCCGCAGCCGGGCTTCGACCTCCCCCGGCGACAGATGCAGTGCGGTGGCGAGTTCGAGGGCGATGGACCGCCACGGGAACCCGTATGCGGACGCGTCCTCGCACCGCGCGGTCTGCGCCTGCGCGACCCGCGCGGCCGCGGCGAACGCCCCCGCTTCCAGACCGTCCAACCGGGCCCGATCGGCACGCAGCTCCAGGATCAGGTCGCGCACGTTCCCGATCGTGCGCACCTCGCCCGGGGTCGCCTCCCACGACGGCCCTCCTGCGAACCTCGGCTTCCGCCCTGACATACACCCATCATCCAAGGCACCAC
>NZ_BAABKO010000013.1:0-517 GCF_039543865.1 Microbacterium gilvum
CGGTCAAATTGACGCCGCAACAGATCGTAACGCTGACGGACGAAATCACCCCGGGCATGAACCTGCATTAATTCGCTTGCGCGCCCCCGGGTGCAGGCGCATCCTCGCCCTGGGGAGATCTACGATGGCGAGTCGGCGTTCAAAAGCGCCCGCGCCGGGCGTTCCGCTGGGCGAAACACTTGTCGCGGCCGGACTTGCACCGGAATTGGCCGAGCCTCTTGTGGCGATGCCGCACAAGGTGGTCGAAGTCGATCCCCGCCGCCCCTTCCGCGAACCGGGCGTACCACGCGACGAAGTCATGTTCGTCCGCTCGGGCATCTTGTCCAAGTTCAAGACCGATCCCGCCGGGCGCCGCCAGATCGTCGCGCTGCGCTTTCCCGGCGAAGGCATTTTGCCCCATGCCGGACGAACCGACTACGGCATCCAGGCGATCGTCCGCAGCGAGGTGATGATCGGGCGCGCCGAAGATTTCGACCCGATCGTCGAGGCCCATCCGGACATGCAGCGATTCTTCTGG
>NZ_BAABKO010000014.1:0-509 GCF_039543865.1 Microbacterium gilvum
GGGAAAGTAAGTGATTATGTAAATTTAGAAGCCAGGAGGCTTGTAGCAGATGAAACTGATGCACTGCACTTGGCGCTTGTTGTCGAATCCAATGATACGGATGAATGATTGTGGGTATTCCTTCTTGCACTCCTCAACCTCCTTCAACACTTGGGATGAATCTGTGCATCCAAACATGGGTAGCTTCCACATTGTCCAGTATCGCCCATCGTAGTACCCTGGCGATTTATTGTGTTCACGGTACACAAATCCTCCCTGAACAGAGAATTCTAAGCAAGGAATCCATCCCAGGCGAATAAGGTAATCAACTTCTTTTCCCAATTCTGCTTGACTGAGTGGAGGAAGGTAAGACAAGGTCTCGAACTTCTTCAATCCAAGTGGAGGCCACACCTTCATGCAATGCACTCTTCCACCATTGCTAAGGAGAGAAGTGATGTCATTGTTGGACTTTCTAGTGACCGGAAAAGCCGAAGCGGACTTGAGACCGGTGAAGGGTGCAACCATGCTAG
>NZ_BAABKO010000015.1:0-507 GCF_039543865.1 Microbacterium gilvum
CCGTAAACCGGCAACCCGTCCTCGCGGATGCGCTGGGCAAGGGGAAGGAAGTCGCTGTCGCTCGACATGATCCCAAACCCGTCGACATTCCCGCGGTAGAGCAGGTCCATCGCGTCGATGGTCATGCGCATGTCGGTCGCGCTCTTGCCCTTGACCACATCGAACTGCTGCATGGGGATGATCGAATGCAGGCCGGTCAGCTGGCCCCACCCCTTAAGGCTGGTCTTCGCCCAATTGCCGTAGGCGCGGCGGATGTTGATCGTCCCAAGCTCTCCCAGCACGAGCAGAAGCTCGTCGAGATGGTCGGGGCTGGCATTATCGGCGTCGATGAGCAGCGCGACATTCTTTTCGTTATCGTGATCGTAATCGCGCATTCGTGCCGAGTCCCCGTCGATGGAGCCTGTCTATCGCAGTGGCGCCAAATCGCCACACCCTGTCGACGAAAGTGCGTAGTCCCTGAACGCCGGATGATCGATGCGGGAACGAAACGCCTTGTGTTGCGCTTCT